>QHWB01000040.1:322487-654853 GCA_003222395.1 Acidobacteriota bacterium | reverse complement strand
GCCAGTCGCGACGGCGCAGAGCGTGACGACCAATCAGGACACGGCCAAGGCGATCAGCCTGACGGCCAGCGACGTGGACGGGGACACGCTGACGTACGTGGTGGTGACCGCGCCGACGCACGGCACGCTGAGCGGCACCGCGCCGAATCTCACGTACACGCCCGCCGCTGGATATTTCGGCTCGGACAGCTTCACGTTCAAAGCGAACGACGGCACGGTCGATTCGGCCGCGGCGACCGTGAGCCTGACGGTGGTGCACGTGAACCACGCGCCGGTGGCCGATGCCCAGGCCGTGACGACGGCGGAAGATACCGCGAAAACGATCGTGCTGACGGCGACCGATGCCGACGGCGACGCGCTGACGTTCAGCCTCGTCGCCGGGCCGCTGCACGGCGCGCTGAGCGGAGTGGCGCCGAACCTGACGTATACGCCCGCGGCGAACTACAACGGCGCGGATAGCTTCACGTTCAAAGCGAACGATGGGACGGTGGACTCGAGCGCGGCCACGGTGAGCCTCACGATCACCGCCGTGAATGACGCGCCGGTGGCCGCCGATCAGGCGGTGACGACGGCGGAAGATACGGCCAAGGCAATCGTGCTGACGGCGAGCGACGTCGATGGCGACGCGCTGACCTATGCCATCGTCGTGGGCCCGGCGCACGGCGCGTTGAGCGGCGTGGCGCCGACCGTGACGTACACGCCGGCGGCGAATTACAACGGGCCCGACAGCTTCACGTTCAAGGCGAACGACGGCACCGTCGATTCGGCCATCGCGACGGTGGCCGTCACGGTGACGCCGGTGAACGACGCGCCAGTCGCGACGGCGCAGAGCGTGACGACCAATCAGGACACGGCCAAGGCGATCAGCCTGACGGCCAGCGACGTGGACGGCGACACGCTGACGTACGTGGTGGTGACCGCGCCGACGCACGGCACGCTGAGCGGCACCGCGCCGAATCTCACGTACACGCCCGTCGCTGGATATTTCGGCTCGGACAGCTTCACGTTCAAAGCGAACGACGGGACGGTCGATTCGGTGGCGGCGACCGTGAGCCTGACGGTGGTCCACGTGAATCACGCGCCGGTCGCGGCCGCGCAGACCGCGACGACCGCAGAAGATACGGCGAAGGCGATCGTCTTGACGGCGACGGATGCCGACGGCGACCCGCTGACCTACAGCGTGGTCGCAGGCCCGGCGCACGGCGCGCTGAGCGGAGTGGCGCCGAACCTGACGTATACGCCCGCGGCGAACTACAACGGCGCGGATAGCTTCACGTTCAAAGCGAACGATGGCACGGTCGATTCGAACGTGGCAACCGTCAGCATCACCCTGACCGCAGTCAACGACGCGCCGACGTTTACGAAGGGCGCCGACCAGACGGTCGCGCAGGACAGCGGAGCGAAAACGGTAGCCGCCTGGGCAACGGGCATGAGCGCCGGTCCTGCCGACGAAGCGGGGCAGGTACTCAGCTTCACGGCCACGAACGACAACGCTGCACTGTTCTCGGCGCAGCCAGCGGTGGCCTCGAACGGTACGCTGACGTTCACGCCGGCAGCTGGCGCGACCGGCATCGCGCATGTCACCGTGCAGCTGCATGACAACGGCGGCACCGCGAACGGCGGCGTCGACACCAGTGCGACGCAGACGTTCACGATCACCGTCCAGAGCTCGGGCCCGCCGAAGCTGTCGATCGCGGATTCGAGCGTCGTCGAGGGCAACAGCGGCACCACGCCGATGGTGTTCACCGTGACGCTGTCGTCACCAGCCGCGGTGGCGGTGACCGTCAACTACCAGACGCTGAGCGGGACGGCGTCGTCGCGCGATTATCAGTCGACGTCAGGCACGTTGACGTTTGCCCCGGGCGAAACAACCAAGACCGTCAACGTGATGGTGGTCGGGGACCTCGTGAAGGAGAACAACGAGACGTTCTCGGTCAGGCTGTCAGCGGCGACGAACGCCACGATTCTCAAGGCCGACGGCGTCGGCGTCATCATCGACGACGACTAGGTCCGAAGGTGTGAGTGTCGTGAAGATCTCGAGCTGGCGGAGAGACGGAATTTGCGGGACCTGCGGGCGTCGATCGCGCGCAGGTCCCGGTCGTCGAGTGCGGTCAGATGCAGTTCGCGTCGTAGATCGACTGGAGGAAGGCCGCGAGATCGGCGAAGCCCAGATTCGTCGCGTTCTCAATCCCGGCGGCCAACACCTTGCAGTAGGCAAGGCCGGGCCCATTGCCGGGGCCGGCGGCGTGCAAGGTCGTACCCAAAGTCATCGTTGCACAGGCAACGAAACCGGCGAACACCAGGGCGGTGCTGAGCTTCCTGAACTGACGCATTGAACCCTCCTAGAGGATTGAACGGAATCGGCGGATTATTCCGCCGGGCCGAGGAGAATTGTCTCGCGTAAGGCGGACATCTAACATCGACCGAAGGTCCTAGACCCCCGGCAGCGATATCAGACCAACGTCGCAGTCTGCTTAGTCGGCGCCGAGGGCTGCACCGGCGCCTGAGCCGCGGCGGGCGCCGCGACCGGCACGGGCGTCAGGCCGATTTTGTGATGGACCGCGAACAACGCCAGCTCCAGGCGGTTCGACACGCCCAGCTTGTCGAAGATGTTCGTCAGGTGATGCTTTACGGTTTTTTCACTGATTGAGAACTTCGTCGCGATTTCGCCGTTGGAATAGCCACCCAGAATCACGCTGATGATCTCGAGCTCGCGCGGCGTGAGTCCGAAGTGTTTGCGGCTCGGTTGCGGATGCGATGCGAGCAGCTGCTGCAGCGCGGTGGTCAGATCGGCGACACGGTTGCGTCCGACCCAATATTGGCCCGCTACGACGGCGTGGATGCTTTTAAACAGCACCTCGCTCGCCGACTCCTTGAGCACGATGCCCTGCGCGCCGAGCTGAAGCCCCGAGATCAATTCGTCGCGATCGAGCGCCGCGGTCACCAGGATGATGCGCGCCCGGACCGATCGTTCGCGGAGTTCGCGCAAGGCAACCAGCCCCGGCTTGCGCGGCATCGCCACGTCGAGCAGGAGGAGATCTGGCTCCAGCTGTTCGACCAGGCGCGTCGCCTCTTCACCGTCGCCGGCGCTGCCGACGACGTGGAGGTCTCCATCGGTTTCCAGGAGCCGCGTCAACCCGTCGCGAAATGTCGGGTGATCGTCGGCGATGACAACACGGACTGGAGCGTTATGCGTGTATGGCATGGGTTGAAAGTGGAACTGCAATTTCGAGGCGTGCGCCCTGGCCCGGCTGAGACTCGATGTTCAGCTGTCCGCCGAGCAGACGGACGCGATCCTTGATAACGAACGGGCCCAGGCGCGACGCTTCCAGCTCGGCGTGACTCTTCCGCCCTGCAAACGGGAACCCGCACCCGTCGTCCTCGATCGACAGCTGGCAGTCGCCGTCGATCGACGCCAACCGCACGTACACGTTTTGCGCGCCGCTGTGCCGCCGCACGTTAATCAACGCTTCGCCGACGATGCGCGCCACTTCGCGACACGCGTGCGGACCGAGCGCTACGCGATCGAGCTGTGTCACGAATCGGGTGGCGATGCCGGTTTCGCGCTGGAAGCGCTGTGTGAAGTCGGCCAGCGTGTCGACCAATTGATCGGGCGCCAAATCGAGCGGCTTCATCTGCTGCATGAATTCGCGCAGCGTCACCACTTCGCGCCGCAGGAGGCCGTTGAGGCGATTCAGGTCCGCCGCGACGTGCGGCGCTTCGCGCGACAGGCGACGGCTCAGAGCGGCGACTTCCATCTCGACGCCCATCACACCCTGGATGACCCCGTCATGCAGCTCGCGCGCGACGCGACCGCGCTCGGCCGCCACGGCCTCGGTGCGGAGACGGCGCGTCAGATACACGTTGTGCACCGTTGGTCCGACCTGCTGAACGATCCGGCGAGCGACACTCAACGCCCTTCTGCGATTCGATCCGACGATTGGATTGACGAGGAATACGCGGCCGGTCCACTCCCGTCCGAGATCGAAGCCGATGGCGAGCACACCGCTGAATGGACCGACAGCAGCGAGCAATTCTTTCGGAAGGCTCCACGATTCAGCGTGCAGTCGGGCTCCGTTGGCGTCGGTGGCGACCACGTCGAACCGCGCGCCGTCGATGCTGCGTTGCCGCAGCGCGTGAAACGCCGCGGCGTGCGGTTCGAAGATGTACGGGGACAACTCCCCGTTCTCGAGTTGAACGCAGTGAATCGGATCGCCCGTCACCTGGCTCGAAGGCGCCGTGTCCCACAAGAAGGCCTTGTCTGAGGCACGATCGTGCGCGACGAGTAGCACCCGCTCAGCGCCGAAGAATTTCTGGAGCGATTGAACCACTGATCCCAGTGTCCGTTTGAGTCCGCTGCGCACATCTGCACTCGCGATCATCGATGTGACAGCGACCGACTCGATGCACAGACGCATCACCGCGTCCGCGATGTAGCCGATGACGCTGCCACCAATCAGCAGCGACGCGGCAGCGGCGACAACGAAAAATTGAGCAGTCCTGTCATCGTGCGGCGCGAACGACGCGCTGAACACCATCTCGCCGACCGACGTACCGATGCCGAGCAGCAACGCTCCCGCAAACGCCGTCGCAATCGCTGCCCGGCATCCCCACCGCAGGCCGGCAGCGAGGAACGGCGGCAGGAACAGAATGAAGAATGGACCGTTTGCACTCGTGGCCACCGTCAGCGCAGCAGCCGCGACGATGTCCACGACGTGCACTGTGAGCCGCGAGGCGATCCATGTCGTCGGACGCGTCTGAACAACGATGATCACCATCGCGGCGAATGCCGCATATGCGATCGCCACTAAACGGCCGAGATCGGCATACGGAGGTGCCGATCTCGGGGTCGCGAAGAGCACCGCAAGTGCTACAAGTGCGACGAACATCCGAGCCATGGCGAGAGCGCGCTCGATCTGGTGCTGCTGAGCCCGCAGCGGAGCGCCCTGAGAAGCAGATGCGTTCAGGTTTGACATTGGTCGCGCTCGACGGAGATTTCTGCGTTAAGACGTCCTATCGATGACGTCAATGGACGTTCGTGTTCGATAGGGGAAGGCGGATTATTGTGCCGAAACGAGGAACTATGCAAGAGCTTAGTTTCAAGACATGCACAAAGTCCCAAAAGGGCCATTTTGAATGGCCAAAAAGTGCTAAGCGGTAGGCATGCCGGACCTTGGCCGATTGAGCTTCAGCGCAACGACGTGCACATCTGAAGGCACATGAGTGGCTGCGTAAAGCTGTGCTCTTCCAGGCAGCCGTCCTGCCATTTCATCGCGGACGTGCCGTCGACAAATGACGACGCGAAAACATCGCTGCGGGACCACGGCCATTCACCGCGGTCTTCGGAGCACGCGTGCGTCGCACGCCTTGACGCGACGCCGCGAAGGGACGCAGTCGCTCGACGCTGTCATTGGTGCGCTTCGAGATCGTCTTATGATCGTGAACGAGCGATCGCATCCGTGGCTTCATCTCTCGCACCTTCATTTCTGCTGTCGATGCCGCAGCTCATCGATCCGAATTTCAAGCAGACGGTTGTGTTGCTCTGCCGTCACAACGCGCAAGGCGCGTTCGGCCTTGTCGTGAATCGTCCGCTGACGACGGCGGGACGAGTGATCGTGAACCTGGATCCGCCGGTCACGACCGACCGCGAATTGCAGGTCTGGGTCGGTGGGCCGGTGGAACCGGAGCGAAGCTGGATTCTTGTCGGTCGGCCTACCGTCGGCGAGGAAGGCGACTACACCGAGTTGATTCGGATCACCGACAATCTGCTGCTGTCCACGTCACCGGAGCTGCTGCGGCGGCTGCTCGAGCCGAGGCCTCCTTCGGATGCGCGGTTGATTGTCGGCTATTCCGGATGGGGACCCGGCCAGCTCGAGGCGGAGCTCGAGGCGTCGGCGTGGCTGATGAGCGATGTCGATCACGATTTGATTTTCAACACGCCGCCCGATCGCATGTGGGAAACCGCCATTCGCCGGCTCGGCGCCGATCCTTCTGCGCTGCAGATGTCGCGAGGAGTACATTAGCGTGAGATTCACTGTCGCCGTCATGGTCCTCGCCCTCGCCGCCCAGGAAACCGCGTTGCCCGACGCGACCAAACTGCAGCAAATGGCCGCGCGGTTCGAGCCGACCGAGATTACGGCGGATCTGTCGAAGCTCTCCGATGCCGATCGTAGAGTGCTCGCGAAGCTGGTGGAGGCGTCGAAGATCATCGACGCGCTCTTCCTGCGGCAGGTATGGGCGGGCAACCAGCCGATGCTACTCGACCTCGTGCGCGATGAGTCGCCGGAAGGGCGCGCGCGTCTGCATTACTTCCTCATCAACAAAGGCCCGTGGTCGCGGCTCGATCACAACGCGCCGTTCGTGCCCGGCGCGCCGGCCGACAAGCCGCAAGGTGCGAATTTCTATCCCGACGGCGCGTCGAAGGCAGAAGTCGAAGCGTGGTTCAAATCGGTGCCGCAGAGCATTCGCACCCGCTCGACGGGGTTCTTCACCGTGATCCGCCGCAACGCCAGCCCGACCGGCGGCGACTTCCTCATCGTGCCGTACAGCATCGAGTATCAGAACGAGCTCACGCAGGCGGCCGCGCTTCTCCGCGAGGCTGCGGCGCTCGGTACCGAGCCGACGCTGAAGGCCTTTCTGACCAAACGCGCCGACGCGTTTCTGTCGAACGAGTACTACGCCAGCGATGTCGCATGGATGGAGCTGAAGGGCGCCATCGAGCCGACTATCGGCCCGTACGAGGTGTACGAGGACGAGCTGTTCAACTACAAGGCGGCATTCGAATCGTTCGTGACGGTGCAGGACGCAGCCGAATCGGCGAAGCTGCAGAAGCTGGCGGGCGAGCTGCAGGATATCGAGGACAATCTGCCGATCGATCCGAAGCACCGCAATCCGAAGCTCGGCACGCTCGCGCCGATCGTCGTGGTCAACGAGATCTTCGCGGCCGGCGATGCGAACCGGGGCGTGCAAACGGCGGCGTTCAACCTGCCGAACGACGAGCGCGTCGTCCGGGAGAAGGGCGCCAAGCGCGTCATGCTGAAGAACGTCCAGGACGCGAAGTTCGAAAAGACGCTCCTGCCGATCTCGAAGATCGTCCTGCCGGCCGGCGATCGGGCGCACGTCGCCTTCGACGCCTTCTTCACGCACATCGTCGTCCACGAGTTGATGCACGGGCTCGGCCCGCACAGCATCACCGTGAACGGCCGCGGGACGACCGTACGGCAGCAGCTGAAGGAGACCTACAGCTTTCTCGAAGAGGCGAAGGCCGATATCTCGGGCCTCTTCGCCATCCAGCACATGATCGACAAAGGCGTGATGCCGAAGTCGCTCGAGGAGCAGCTCTACGTCACGTACCTCGCGTCCGCGTTCCGCTCGATCCGGTTCGGCGTCAGCGAGGCGCACGGCAAAGGCATCGCGGTGCAGCTCAACTACCTGCTCGATCAGCGCGGCTTCGTCGCCAAGCCTGACGGGACGTTCGAGGTCAATCGCGATCGGATCAAGGAAGGTGTAGCCGCCCTGACGCGCGACATCATGACGATTCAGGCGGAGGGCGATTACGCCAAAGCCAAAGAGCTCGGCGAGCGGCTCGGCGTCGTGCGACCCGAGGTGCAAACGGCGCTCGCCAAGCTCGCGGCCATTCCCGTGGACATCGAGCCGCGCTTCACCACCGCCGAGCGCCTGCTGTCGGCGCGCTAGATGGCTGTCGATCCCGTCTGCGGGATGACCGTCGATCCCGCGCGCGCCGCAGGTTCATTCGAGTACGGGGGCACGACCCACTACTTCTGCTCGAACGGCTGCCTCGCGAAATTTTCCGCCGATCCACAACGATTTCTTGCCGGCGCCCGCGAGCCGACGATGCAGCACGCCCCGATCGTGCAGATCGGCGGACTCAAACGTGGCGGGGCCGAGCCTGCCCGGCGCCCCTCGTCGCAGTCTTCGTCAGCGTCGCCACCGGCGTCCTCGTTGCCCTCTCCGTCCGCGCTGCCGGCGCCGTCCTCGTTGCCGCGGGCGGAGCAGGCTCCGCCCCCGCGGGTGTCGGAGACGACTTATACATGTCCAATGCATCCTGAGATCGTCTCAGACAAGCCTGGTGCCTGTCCGAAATGCGGGATGGCGCTCGAACCGCGCACCGCGGATCTTGCGGACGCGCCGAACCCCGAGCTCGTCGACATGACGCGACGCTTCTGGATCGGCGTGGCGCTCGGCGCGCCGGTGTTCCTGCTGTCGATGGGCGACATGCTTTCGGGCGGCGCGGTTGGACGACGCATCTCCGTCGCGTCGATCAACTGGATAGGGCTCGTTCTTGCAACGCCGGTCGTGCTCTGGTGCGGTTCGCCGTTCTTCGAACGGATGTGGCAGTCGCTCGCGAATGCGAGCCCCAACATGTTCACGTTGATCGGCATCGGCGTCGGCGCTGCGTACGCTTACAGCGCGATCGCGACGGCCGCGCCGAATCTCTTCCCCGAAGGCTTCCGCATGCACGGGACGGTCGACACGTACTTCGATACGGCGATCGTCATCACCGTGCTCGTCCTGCTCGGGCAGATGCTGGAGCTGCGCGCGCGCCATCGGACCGGCGCGGCGATTCGGCAGCTGCTCGGTCTCGCGCCGAAGACCGCGCGTGTCGTGCGGCACGGCCAGGAGATCGACCTGCCGCTCGAGCACGTGCGCCCCGGCGATGTCGTGCGCGTGCGACCCGGCGAAAAGATTCCGGTCGACGGCACCGTGATCGATGGCGCTGCGGCCGTCGACGAATCGATGGTGACAGGCGAATCGATTCCCGTGGACAAACAGGCGCGCGATCGCGTCATCGGCGCGACCATCGTGGTGAACGGCACGTTCACGATGCGTGCCGAGCGCGTCGGCAGCGAAACGCTCCTCGCACAGATCGTCCGCATGGTGGCCGAAGCGCAGCGGACGCGCGCACCGATTCAGCGCCTCGCCGATCGCGTCGCGGAGTACTTCGTTCCGGCTGTCGTCGTGAGCGCGATCGCCACCTTCGTCGCGTGGTCCATCTGGGGACCCGATCCGCGTCTCGCGCACGGACTCGTCAACGCCGTCGCCGTCCTGATCATCGCGTGTCCCTGCGCGCTCGGCCTCGCGACGCCGATGGCGATCATGGTCGGCGCCGGTCAGGGCGCGAAGGCGGGCGTGCTCATCAAGAACGCCGAGGCGCTCGAACTGCTGGCGCGCGTCGACACGCTCGTTCTCGACAAGACGGGGACGCTGACCGAAGGACGTCCGCAGGTGACGTCCATCGAGCCGGCCGCCGGATCGACCGACATCGACGTGCTTCGCATTGCGGCTGCCGTGGAGCGGGGCAGCGAGCATCCGCTGGCCGCGGCCATCGTGCGCGCCGCCCAAGCGCGCTCGATTCCGATTCCCGCCGTGTCCGAATTTCGCTCGACGACCGGCTTGGGGGTGTCGGGCCGCGTCGACGGCCACGCCGTCGATCTGGGCAGCATCGATTTCATGGCGTCGCGCGGGATCGAAACCGCGGCGCTCGTGGGTCTCGCCGACGTTCTCCGGCAGGACGGTCAAACGGTGATGTGCGTTGCTGTGGACCGACGGGTCGTCGGAATGATGGCCGTCGCCGATCCCGTTCGGGCGACGACTGCGGAAGCCATCGCGCAACTCAAAGCAGACGGCCTGCGGATCGTGATGCTCACCGGCGACAACCAGGTGACGGCGGACGCGATCGCGCGCCGGCTTGGTATTGATGAAGTGCACGCGGATGTCCGACCCGACCGCAAACGCGAAATCGTCGCCGAGCTTCGAAGGGGCGGACATCAGGTCGCGATGGCCGGCGACGGCATCAACGACGCGCCGGCGCTCGCCGCGGCCACAGTCGGCGTCGCGATGGGCACCGGAACCGATGTGGCGATCGAAAGCGCCGGCATCACGCTCGTCAAAGGCGATCTCCGCGGCATCGTGCGCGCGCGGCGGCTCTCGCGCGCGACGCTTCGCAATATCCGCCAGAACTTGTTCCTCGCGTTCGTCTACAACACGCTCGGCGTCCCGATCGCCGCGGGCGTTCTCTATCCGTTCGCAGGACTGCTTATCAGCCCGGTCTGGGCGAGCGCGGCGATGACGATGAGCTCGCTGTCGGTGATCGCAAACGCCCTTCGGCTTCGCCACGTTTCTCTTTTATAGACAATCAGTTACAAGGTAAACGCTTCACGGCGCTCGTCGTATACTTCTACGGTTTTTCATAACAGTTTTCGTTCATGTCCCTTATGCCTTCACGTCTGCTGACATTGGTTCTCGCGTCGGCGTGCGCCGCCGCGTGCTCGAAAAGCGAGACCGCCCAGGCGCGCGGCCGCGACGATGCCCCAAAGCCCGTGAAAGTCGAGCGCGTGCGCGAGGAGGCGGTCCATCGGTCGGTTGACATCGTCGGTACCCTCTCTGCAGTCGATGAGGTGACGGTGTCGTCGGAGGCCGAAGGGCGCGTCAGCAAGCTGCTCGCCGACCTCGGCGACCGCGTCCACGCGGGTCAGGCGCTGCTCGAGCTCGATCGCGAGAAGCTCCAATACGCCGTCGAGCAGCAGCGCGCGGCGCTCGCGCGCGCGCTGGCGAAGTTCGGCGCCGCCGATTCCCAACATCTTCCGCCGTTCGAGAAGACCCCGGACGTGCAGCGAGCTCAGGCCGAGCTCGTGCAGGCGAAGCAAGGCTTCGAGCGCGCCGACCAGCTGCACCGGCGCCAGCTCGTTCCGAAGCAGACGCTCGACGACGCGCAGGCGACGCTACAGGCCAAGCAGGCGGGCTACGACGCGTCGCTGCAGAACGCGAAGAATCTGCGCGCCGACATCGACGCGTCGGAAGCGACGCTGAAGCTGGCCGAGCGGCAGCTGCGCGACGCGGAGATCCGCGCGCCGTTCGACGGCTACATTCAGAAGCGGCTCGTGTCGCTCGGCGAATACGTCAAAGTGCAGACGCCGGTGATGAGCGTCGTCCGCGTCAATCCGCTGAAAGTCACCGCGGAGATCCCCGAGCGGATGGCGCCGTGGATCAAAACCGGCCAATCGGTGGAGTTGCACGTCGACGCGTATCCGGACAAGACGATCACCGGCAAGGTTTCGCGGATCAGCCCGGCGGTCAATACCGCGACGCGCGCGTTTTCATTCGAGGCGCTCGTACCCAATGACGACGCGCTGCTCAAGCCCGGCACCTTCGCGCGCGTGCACGTGGCGAGCGGAAAAATCGATCAGGTGCTGACGCTTTCCTACAGCGCGCTCCAATACAGGTACGGCGTCAATCGCGTGTTCGTGGTGAACGGCGATCGGCTGAACGCGCGCGAGCTGAAGATCGGCGAACGGCTCGGCGACCGCATCGAGATCGTCGGCGGCGTCAAGGCGGGCGAGACCATTGCGGTCTCCGACGTCGAAAAGCTCGTCGACGGCGCGAAGGTGTCGGTCAAACAAAACGCGGAGTAGCGCGCACGAGTCCTTCTGCGACGTTCTGTTCTGGAAACACGCGAGCACGGCGCCCGCGGCCCGAGCGAGCGCGGATGCGCGAGTGAGGCGTAAGAAATGCTTTCGGAATTGTGTGTTCGTCGACCTGTCTTCGCCACGATGCTCGTCATGTCGCTCGTGGTGCTCGGACTCTTCTCGTTCCGCGACCTCGGCGTCGATCTGTTCCCGCGCGCCGATCCGGCGACTGTGAACGTATCGCTGGCGTTGCCCGGCGCGAGCCCCGACGAGATCTCCTCATCGGTGATCGAGCCGATGGAGGAGGCGATCAGCGGCGTCTCCGGCATCGACGAGATTTCCGCGCGGATCAGCGAAGGCAAAGGCAACGTCACCGTCCGGTTCGTCCTCGAGCGCGATCTCAACGACGCCGTCAACGACGTCCGCGAGAAGGTGGCCGGCGCGATCAAGAGCGTGCCGCCGGAGCTGTTGCCGCCGGTCATCACGAAGGTCGACCCGGACGCCGCGCCAGTCATGTCGATCATGGTCTCGTCCGACGCGATGAGCCTGCGGACGCTGACGGAGCTCGCGGACAAGCAGATCTCGCGGTCGATTCAGACGGCGAATGGCGTCGGTCAGGTGACGATCGCTGGCAGCCGCTCCCGTGAGATTCACATCGTCGTCGACATTGAGAAGCTGAATTCGTACGGATTGTCGCTGACGCAGGTGCGCGACGCGATCGTCGCCGAGAACGTCGAAATCCCGGGCGGTGCGGTAGAGCAGGGCAAAGGCCAGCTCCTGCTGCGGACGCTCGGCCGCATCGACGCCGCCGACGACTTCAACAACGTCGTCGTCGCGACGAAGAACGGCACGCCGATTCGCGTGTCGGACATCGGTTATGCCGAGGACAGCTTCGAGCGACCGACCTCGTCGGTGTGGTTCGGAGACAAGCCGGCGGTCCAACTCGACGTCCGCCGCGCGATGGGCGAGAACACCGTCGCGGTCATCGAGGGTGTCCGCGCGCGGTTGCAATCGATTCAGCGCGCGTTGCCGACATCGGTCAAGGTGACGATCGTCGCCGACGACTCCAAGTTCATTTACGCGTCGATCGCTTCGCTCGAAGAACACCTGATCTTCGGCAGCCTGTTCGCCGCGATCGTCGTGATGTTCTTCATCCGAAACATCCGCGCGGTCATCATCGCGGCGCTGGCGATTCCGGCGTCGATCATCTCGTCGTTCACGCTCATGAGCATCATGGGGTTCACGCTGAACAACATGACGCTGCTCGGCATCACGCTCGCCGTCGGCATCGTCATCGACGATGCGATCGTCGTGCTCGAAAACATCTTCCGGTACATCGAGGAAAAGGACTGCGCGCCGTTCGATGCGGCGATTCAGGGGACTCGTGAGGTCGCGCTCGCCGTCATGGCGACGACGTTGTCGCTCGTCGTCATCTTCCTGCCCATCGCGTTCATGAACGGGTACGCCAAGCGGTTCATCAACCCGTTCGGCTGGACGATGGCGTTCTCGATCGTGGTGTCGATGCTCGTCAGCTTCACGCTGACGCCGATGCTCAGCTCACGCGTCCTCAAGCTGTCGGACGCCGTCGCCGACCACAAAACCAAGGAGAAGGGGTTCTTCCACTGGCTCGATCAATGGTACTCGCGCCAGGTGAACTGGGCGCTCGATCATCCCGGAGTCATCATCGCGGTGTCGGTCGTCGCGTTTCTGTTCACGTTCCCTTTGAACCGGATGGTGGGCCGCGACTTCGTGCCCAACGAAGACATGGGCGAGTGGACCGTCCACATGGACGCGCCCGAAGGAACCTCGCTCGAAGGCACGCAGGAAATCGCGTTCGAGGTGCTCAAGGAATTCGACGGCATCGACGGGATCGCGCAGATCGAACCGCTCGTCAACCCGAGCGGCAGCGGCGCTGCCGGCGGCGGCGGCGGCAGCAACGTGACGCACGTGCATTTCAACTTTCAGGCGCTTCCGATCGACCAGCGCAAGCACACGCAGAGCGAAATCATCACCGAGATCCGCAAGCGGCTCGCGAGGCACCCCGCGTACAGACCGAGCATCACATCGCGCAACGCGCTGGGCAGCGGCGAGGGTCAGGGCGGCTACGCGATTTCGGCGAACATCCTCGGGCCGGATCTGGCGCAGTTGACCGACTACTCGATGAAAGCGCTCGCAGCCGCGCAGCGTACGCCGAGCCTGGCCGAACCAAAACTCAGCCTGAGCGTGTCGAATCCAGAAATCCACGTCGCCGTCGACCGCCGGCGCGCCGCGGATCTCGGCGTGCGGATGGCGACGATCGGCAACACGCTCCGCCTCGCCGTCGCCGGCGACGATCGAATCTCCTTCTACAAGGAAGGACAGGAGCAGTATCCAATCAAGATTCGCGTGCTCGAGAACCAGCGGCGCGACGCGGCGGAAATCGGGCGGCTGACGGTCCCGTCGCTGAATGGCCCGGTTCGGATCGACAACATCGCGCGCGTCGAACGCGGCCTCGGACCGAGCGCGCTGCAGCGATCGAACCGCCAGTTCACGGTGATGTTGACGTCCGATGTTGCGCCGGGCCATGCCCTCGACGAAGCGTCGGCCGACGTCCGCAAGATGCTCGCCGGTCTGGGCATGCCGCCGACGATGACGTACCGGCTGCAGGGTCAGTCGAAGATCCTCGACGAGACGACGGCGAACCTGATCCTGGCGATCGGCCTCGCCATGATCTTCGTCTACATGGTGCTCGCGTCGCAGTTCGAGAGCTTCGTGCAGCCGATCGTGATCATGCTCGCGCTGCCAATCGCCGTGCCGTTTGCGCTCCTCACGCTCTGGATCACCAATCGCACCCTGAACCTGTGGAGCGCGCTCGGCATGCTGCTGCTGCTCGGGATCGTCAAGAAGAACTCGATCCTGCAGGTCGACTACGCGAACGTGCTGCGGGCGACCGGCATGCCGGTCCGCGAGGCCGTCGTCGAGGCATGCCGCACGCGTCTGCGGCCGATTCTGATGACGACCTCAGCGATCATCGCCGGCCTCGTTCCAACGTCGCTCGGCATCGGGATCGGCGGTACCGGCCGCGCGGCCATCGCGGTGACGATCATCGGCGGCCAGGCGCTGTGTCTCTTCCTGACGCTGCTGCTCGTGCCGGTCGCGTACGTGAAGTTCGACGCGCTCGAACAGACGTTCGTCAGCGATCGATGGAAGCAGTGGATCGGCCGCGTCCACGCGGCGACGTTCGGACGACTGCGACCGTCGGAGAGCCGTTGAAGCCGTGGTCAACATATGACGAAGATCGGCTTTGCGTTCGTTCTCGCGCTTACGTCGTCGATGATGACCGCGCAGGTGGCGAACGACCGCGAAGTTCTCGACAGGATTCGCGTCGAAGGGCTTCAGCATTCCGACGTCGCGCGCGTCTTCGAGACGTTGACCGTCGATATCGGGCCGCGCCTGACTGCCTCGCCCGCGCACAAACGGGCGGTCGAGTTCGTGCGCGGCGACCTCACCGCCATCGGTCTTTCCAATGTGCGGGTCGAGCCGTGGAAGTTCGGCCGCGGCTGGTCGCTCGAGAAGCTGACGATCGAGATGGTCGAGCCCCGCTATCTTCCGCTCATCGGCTATGGCGACGCGTGGTCGCCGCCTACGGCAGGCGAGATCATCGCGATGCCGGTCTTCGCGCCGGTGAAGACACCCGAAGACGTCGCGGCCCGGAAGGATCGCCTGAAGGGCGCGATCTTCATGTCGCAGCCGATCCTGACGACCTTCGTGCGAAGGGACCGTCCCAATCCGAGCGATCCGCAGTACGAGCCGAATTCGGCCGCCTATGCCACGAGCGTCGGCCAGCGGCCCGCGCCCCCCGGCGCCGAAACGCCGCAGCAGCGGACGCAGCGGATGAATCAGGCCATCCACGACGCGGGTGTCGCCGTCGTGCTGAAGCCGAGCATCGGCGAGCACGGCACGGTGTTCGTAACCGGCCGCGACAACCGCGCGACCGCGTTTCCGTCCGTCACGCTGAGCGCCGAGCACTACAACATGATCGCCGGCATGCTGGAGCGGAAGATTCCGGTCAAGCTCCGCGTCGATCTGCGGTCGAAGTTCTACGACGACGACGACGGCAACGCGTACAACGTGACCGCGGAGCTACCCGGAACCGATCCGGCGCTCCGCGACGAAGTCGTGATGATGGGCGGTCATCTGGATTCGTGGCACACCGGCGTCGGCGCGACCGACAATGCCGACGGTTCCGCCACCGTGATCGAGGCGATGCGGATCCTGAAAGCGGTCGGCGCGCGGCCGCGCCGCACGATTCGCGTGGCGCTGTGGGGCGGCGAGGAACAGGGGCTGCTCGGATCGAGGGCGTGGGTCGACCAGCATCTGGCCGGCGACGCGAACAAGGCGGCGCGCGACAAGTTCGACGTCTATTTCAACATCGACAATGGCACCGGAGCGATCTACGGCTGGTACCTGCAGAACAACGAAGAGGTCCGCGGCATCTTCGACAGCTGGCTCGAGCCGCTGAAGAGCCTTCGCGCACGCCGCAACACCATCGAACCGGTCGGCTCGACCGATCACCTCAGCTTCATCGCCGCCGGCGTTCCGGGATTCAATCCGATTCAGGATTACGGGAACTACGACGTCCGCACGCACCACACGAACATGGACACCATCGATCGCGTGGACGAGAAGGACATTCAGCAGGCGGCGATCGTGATGGCGACCTTCGCGTACAACGCCGCCAACCTCGATCGAAAGATCCCGCACAAGCCGCGCTGAGGAGCGCGAGGCTTCAGTCGAGCGGCTAATTGATCGAACAGGCGCCCGGCCCTCGCGGATCGCCGCATGACCCGCACGGCGCGGAGGGCGGCGCCGTCGTCGACTTGGCCGGTCCGCTCGAATGCGCGGCGAACACCGAGAGCTGCTTCTGCAGCTCGACGCCCTTGCACGCGGGGCACGACGGCGATTGCCCGTCGCGCGTCAGATACTCGAAGTGATGACCGCAGCCGCGGCATTCGTATTCGAAAAGAGGCATACAGTATTCTAACGCGGCAATTGCGGATCTCTGATTGCGGATTGCGGATTCACTTCCTCGAGTCCGAACCGTAATCCGCACGTCCGAAATCCGCAGTCCAGAATCCGCGATGTCTCCGTCACGTCAGATCGTGCTCCGCGTCGCCGTGTTTGCGCTCGGATTTCGAATCGTCTCGGCAATCCTCGCGCTGCTCGTCAACCTCGTGTTCCCGCTCGACCGCCCGCTGCAGTTCACCGTGTTCGCCGACGCCAGCCCGTTCTGGGACACCTTTGCGCGCTACGACAGCGGATATTTCCAGGGCATCGCGTGGGACGGCTACTCGCCGGCCGCCGGCGGGCGCAGCAACATCGCGTACTTCCCCGTGTACCCGATGCTGATCCGTTTCGTAGGTCGCTTGTTCGGCCGGCATCATGCGACGTACTACATCGCCGCGATCGCGATCGCATGGGTCTCGTTCGTTCTCGCGATGGTGGTGCTCTACTATCTTGCGCGCCTCGACCTGCCGCGACGCCGCGCCGAGCGCGCGGTGCTGCTGATCGCGATCTTTCCGTTCGCGTTCTTCTTCGGCGTCGCGTACAGCGAGAGCACGTTCCTCCTGTTCGCGCTGCTCGCGTTTTATCTGTTCCGGATCAAACGGTGGGTGCTCGGCGGACTGTGCGGCGCCGTGGCGACCGCGACGCGCGTGCCCGGCATCATGATGCTGCCGGCGCTCGCGTGGGTCGCCTGGCGCTCTTCGACCGACGCGCGCGATCGCGCGCTCGCCGCGTTCGGCGTCGCGCTCGCCGCGAGCGGATTCGCGGCGTACTGCGCCTACATCTATGTCCTGACGGGTCACCCGTTCGAATGGGCGGCGACGCTGCAGCGGTGGGGCTACTACCCGGGCGGCGCGCCATGGCTCGCGCCTGTACGCCTCGTCGGGAACCTCGTCACGCATCCATATCTCTACCTGACCACCGAGCGCATGGCGCCCTACGATACGCTCTACGGCGTCACGGGGCTGCTGTTCGCGGCCGCGACGCCGTTCGTCTGGCGGCGCTTTGGCGCCCACTACGGATTGTTCATGCTCATGAATCTGTGGCTGCCGTTGTCGTCCGGCGTGTTCGAAGGCATGGGCCGCTATTGTTCGGTTCTCTTTCCGTGCTTCATCTGGCTCGCCACGATTCGGTCGCGCTGGATCTACACGGCAATCGTCGTCGTGTTTGCGATGTTCTACACGCTCGGGCTTGCGCTGTTCACAACCGTCCATCCGCTTTTCTGACTTCGGGGTCTAACCGTTCGATGCGCAGCGCCTGTGCCATTGCGATCGTCGTCTCGCTGTCGGCATGTGCGCCGGCCAGACGGCCGCAACTCATGCCCCAGGCTGTTCCGGCGGCGCGGCTTGCGGCCGCCGATGCTCAAATCCGCGCGGGATGCTTCGACTGTCTCCTCTCGGCCTACCACGACTACGACGCGCTGCGGACGATTCCTGCCGCGGCCGACGCCGCCACCGCGGGAGCCGTCCGCGCCGCCGCGCTCCTCGCGCTTCGCCAAAACGAGCTCGGCATGGCCGACGAGGGATACCTGACGATCGCGAAGGGACTCGCCGGCGCGGCGTCGAATATTCCGGGTTGGCTGCCCAGAATCCTCGATATCGTCGACGCGCTGCCGCGCCGCGGTGTCGGCGTGGCGCGCGCGCCGACGAGCGACGTCGACCTCGAAAGGCGGCGTCGATTGCGCGAGAACCGCGACAGCTGGTCGGCGCTGCTCCGCGACGCCGCGCGGTACGATGAGGCGGCGGCGTATACGTGGCTGTCGTTCGCGTGCGATGCCATCGACACCCGCGACATCGCTCGACAGGAGATTTTCGCAGCCGTCGAGACGTTCGCCGGCGCCCCGCTCATCGTCTACCGCGAGTCGTTGTGCCGCGCCACGGAGGTCAGGGCGCTCGCGCCGCTTCTGACGGCTGACGCGCGCTTCGTGGAAATCACGTACTCGCTCGGCGAGAACTTCG
Source organism: Acidobacteriota bacterium (assembly GCA_003222395.1). GTDB lineage: Bacteria > Acidobacteriota > Vicinamibacteria > Vicinamibacterales > CAVVIG01 > Gp6-AA45. Next base: position 636,426 of record QHWB01000040.1, on the reverse strand, counting down.
TTCGCGCGCGCAAGCTCGACGACGCCGAGCAGATGTTTCAGCGGGCGTACGCGTGGCATCCGCGGTGGCCCACGCTCACCCAAACGATGGCCGGCGTCGCGATGTCGGCGGAGGAATTCGATCGCGCGCTCCAGCTGTACCAAGAGACGCTCGCGCTCGATCTGCGCGCGCCCGACGCGCTCTTAGGGAAGGTTCGCGCCCTGACGTACCTCAAACGGAACGAGGACGCGATTGCCGCTACCGACGAACTGCTCGCCGAGCGGTGGTACCTCGGCGACGCGCGGTACTGGCGCGCGCTGAACGAGACGCAGCTGACGCGGTACGACGCGGCGTGGATCGACATCGAGGAAGCGGCGAAGACGCTGATCAACGCCGAAGTGCCGAAGCTCGCCGGCATCATCGCCTACCGGCGCCAGCAGCTCGATGTCGCCATCCGCAAGTTCACCGAATCGCGGGAGCGAAACCCGTTCGATTGCGAGACGCGCTTCTATCTCGGTGTGGTCCACGCCGAGCTGCGGCAATGGCCGGAGACGGCCGATGTGCTCACGTCGGCCGCGACGTGCCTCCAGAACGCCGAGCGGGATCTGACGCGTGAGATCGAAGAACTGCGCGCATCGAACGACAAGCCTGAGCGCAAGGCGCGTCAGATTGCGAAGCGTGAGCAGCAGATTGCCGACGGACGGCGGATGATGGCGACGGCGTGGTTCGATACGGCGGTCGCGTACTACGGTCTGGCGAAGAGAGACGAGGCGCGACAGTACGCCGAGAAGGTGGCCGACGATCAGCAGTTCGGCGAACGCGCTCGCGAACTGCTGTCCCGGCTGCGATGACGACGGCCGTCAGAGGCCTTGTAGCACGCCGAGGATCTGATTCAGAAGTCTCGAGAGTCCTCCCGGACTGTCCAGAAGGCCCGTAACGGCACACAACAGGTTGCCGAGCAGATTGCCCGCGCCCTGCTGCGCCGTGATATCGAGCACGACCTGGCTCAGGTCCACTTGTAATCCAAGATAAACACACCACTCCTTTCACTCCAATCACAGGATAGAGGTCGCGACGTCGCCGCCGTCGAGACGACTGTGAGCGGTTTCGGCTGTTCGTAGATCGAACGTGCTACTCAGCGGCTCCGGCAGACAGAAATGACGGCGCCCGGACGAGCGGGCGCCGGCGCGAGTCTTCCGCGGCGACGCGCCGTGGCGGCGTGCGAAGTCGCGCGCGAAGTGGCTCGGATCGTTGATGCCGACGACGGCTCTGATCTCCTTGATCGAGAGCGTCGATTCCTCGACCAGGACGCGAGCGCGATCGAGGCGCAGCTCGCGCAGGTAGTGCGCCGGCGAGCGGCCGAGTTCGGTATGGAACAAATGGGCGAAGCGCGAGACGGAGAGGTTGACGCGGCGCGCGAGCTGGGCGACCCTCAGCGGCCGTTCGAGGTGCCGCTCCATCGTCGCGATCGCTTGTGCTACACGCCCGTCCATACTGTCCCTCTGTATGGCAACGCGCGTGCCGAGTGCTAGACGCCCTCAAGCAAGGGATCGGCGTTCGTTTCCGGGCGCGACAGCTCAGGCGTCGTGACCGCGTTCGCAAACCGAACTCGGCGCGCAGAAGTTACACTGGTGGGGATGCCTGCGATCGCAAATCCGCTGCGGCGCAACGTCGCCATCATCGCGCACGTGGATCACGGAAAGACCACGCTCGTCGACGCGCTCCTGCACCAGAGCGGTACATTTCGCGCGAACGAGCGCGTGGCTGAGCGGGCGCTCGACAACATCGATCTCGAGCGTGAGCGCGGCATCACGATTCTCGCGAAGAACACGGCCGTTCATTACAAGGATCTGTTGATCAACATCGTCGACACGCCCGGCCACGCCGATTTCGGCGGCGAGGTCGAGCGGACGCTCTCGATGGTCGACGGCGTCATGCTCCTGGTGGATGCCTCGGAAGGGCCGCTGCCGCAGACCCGCTTCGTTCTCCGAAAGGCCCTCGAGCGCCGGCTGACGCCGATTGTGGTCATCAACAAGATCGACCGCCCCGATGCGCGCGCCGGCGAGGTGCTCAACGAGATCTACGACCTCTTCATCGACCTCGACGCGAACGAGGATCAGCTCGACTTTCCCGTGCTCTACACCAATGCGCGCGTCGGCACGGCTACGCGCGATCCGGCGGGCGCGGGCGACGATCTGCGTCCGCTGTTCGACGCCGTCGTCGAGCACGTACCGCCGCCGAGAGGAAACCCCGACGCGCCGCTGCAGCTGCTCGTCGCGAATCTCGACTCGAGCGACTATGTCGGCCGCATCGCCGTCGGCCGGATCTTCAACGGGCGCGTGAAGGTCGGCGATCCCGTCGCCGTCTGCAAGCTCGATGCGGCCGTCCAGGAGACGAAGGTCACGAAGCTGTACGCGTTCGACGGACTGAAGCGGATCGACATCCAGGAGGCTGCCGCCGGCGACATCGTGTGCCTCGCCGGCATCGACGACATCACGATCGGAGAGACGATCACCGACGTCGAGCACCGCATCGCGATCCCGCCGATTGCGATCGACGAGCCGACGGTCTCGATGATCTTCGGCGTCAACACGTCGCCGGTGGCGGGACGCGAGGGGCAGTACGTCACGTCGCGCCAGCTCCGCGATCGCCTCGACCGCGAGCTGCTCGGGAACGTGTCCATTCGGATCGAGCCGACCGATTCACCCGAGCAGGTGAAAGTCGTCGGCCGCGGCGAGCTGCAGCTGTCGATTCTGATAGAGATGATGCGGCGCGAAGGCTACGAGCTGCAGGTCTCCCGCCCCGACATCGTCACGAAGGAGAAGAACGGCGAGATCGTCGAGCCGGTCGAGGATCTCGTGATCGACGTGCCCGAAGAGCATCAGGGCGTCGTCATCGCGCAGGTGGGCGAGCGCAAGGGCGTGATGACCAAGATGGTCAATAACGGCAGCGGGCGGGTGCGCCTCGAATTCCGGATGCCGGCGCGCGGCCTGATTGGCTTCCGCTCGCAGTTCATGACCGACACGAAGGGCACCGGCATCATGAACCACATCTTCGCGAGCTGGGAGCCGTGGCACGGCGCGATTCCCTCGCGCGTCAACGGCGCGCTCGTGGCCGATCGGCCGGGGCCGGCGACGTCGTACGCCATCTACAACCTGCAGGAGCGCGGCGAGATCTTCATCGACCCGGGGACGCAGGTCTACGAGGGGATGATCGTCGGTGAGAACGCGCGCCCCAACGACATGGACGTCAACGTCACCAAGGAAAAGAAGCAGACCAACATGCGCGCATCGACGGCGGACGAAGCGATCCGCCTGATTCCGCCGCGCAAGCTGGGGCTCGAGCAGGCAATCGAGTTCATCAACGACGACGAGCTCGTCGAGGTGACGCCGGCGTCGATCCGCCTGCGAAAGAAAGTCCTCGCGGCGAATATGAGACCGAAGAGTCGGGAGTAGGTCGAAATGTTTCTGCTGATCCGCGGGCGGTGAAAGAAATGTCTCGGCTGGCGGCACGGCCGCGCACTTCGTACGTCCCTCCCATCTGCAGGAACGTCGACGTGCGCACCTGTTCGGCGACTGTGAAGTGGAGCGTCAGGTCGGTCTCGTCGCCTCGCGCCTGAATGTGGATGGCGCGTGGGAGACCGCGATCGTCCTCCTCGGTGATCGCGACGTCGGTGGAGAAGGCCAGAGGACCGTCGGCTCCGAGCAACCCGAGGAACCCGGGGATGCGCCGGGGATCGGCGACGTTTGCCGGCGGGAAGACGCGGCCGTACACGATCGAGAGGTCGCCGTTCGCCACCTGACCCCACTGCCAGTGCACTCCTTCCCAGAATCCCCAGTTGTGATCGTGGTAGCCGGATGCGTTCTCGACCCGGATTGTGTCGCCGCCGATGCGAAGCACGCCTTGAAACGTGCCTGCCAGCACCGGCACGACGTACCCCGATACCCATCCGCCGGCGCCATGAATCGCTGCGGGCGGCAGCGATCGGCCGGGGGCGGCATCGAGCGTCAGCAGTCCGGTTAGAGGCGTAGCCGACGCTTCCGCGCGGAGCGCGAGCGTGATCGTGTACCGCGTGCCTTCGAGTCGTACGTGGGTGTCACCAACGTCCAGATCGGGAGCACGTGCGAGCAGTTCGCGATCGTCGACCTCCGCCGCCGCCAAATAATTCGTCGAGCGACCGTCGCGTTCGAGCTGGAGCCGTGCCGTGATCGGCCGCGCACCCGACGCATGCACCGCGCCGGCGATGAACGACAGATAGAACCGCAGTCGCCCATCAGTGCTGCGGCCGTTGAAGTACAGCCACTCGGCCCATCCCTTGGGGCTGGGGGCTGGTTGCTGGGGGCTGGTTGCTGGCTGCTGGTTGCTGGTGGCTGAGGACTGCTGATTGGAGTCAGAAGAATTTCCCCACAAATCAGGAACGGGATGGAAGCGGTCCATTGCGCGGAGGACGTCGCCGGGGAGCGCGTTCGTCCACGCGGCGTCCGTGGCGGCGTCGCGCCATTCCGCGCGCCCCGACACCTCGGAATCGCCAACGGCCTTCTCGAGGCTCGGTACGCCTCCACGCATCGACACCGCGATTGCGAGCCCGGGTTTGATGAGAAAGACCGTCGCGCGGCGATTCGGCGACGCGGCCACCACCTGACCTCGCAGGCGTTTCGACGAGGACAGCTGCGACAACAGAAACCGCGCGCTGTCGAGCGGACCGAATGCGCCGCCGACGACGACGGTGCCGCCGCCCTGCAGCGCCGGCGAGTGCGCCTGCTCGAGAATCACCTGACCGACGCCGAGCAGCTCCACCATGACGCCGATCCCCAGACCGAAGCCGGCCGCGAGCACCGCGCTTCTCAGGGGCCGCGTGGTGAGCGAGCGAATGGCAAGTCGAACGATCATGCGACCAGGCTCCCGCTCTTCATGGCGAGCCGTCGCGACGCTCGAATCGCCAACGTCGGGTTGTGCGTCACGACGAGGATGGCGGTGCCGTCGGCGTGGACGCGGTCGAAGAGGTCGGCGATGTGCTCGCCGGTGGTCTCGTCGAGCTCGCCCGTCGGCTCGTCGGCGACGAGCAGCACAGGATTGTTCGCCAGCGCCCGCGCGATGGCGATGCGCTGCATCTCGCCGCCCGAGAGCTGCGACGGCAGATGATCCGCGCGATCGACCAGCTCCACGTACTCGAGCAGCGCGCGCGTCCGCGCGCGGCGCGCCGCAGGGGCGACGCCGGCTTCGGCCTGCGGCAGCTCGATATTCTCCGCTGCCGTCAACATCGGCAGCAGGAAGAATCGCTGAAAGACGAAGCCGATGCGCGTCAGCCGGATGCGGCTGCGCGCCGCCTCCGACAGCGCCGCGACATCGCGGTGCTCGAAGAGGATCGATCCCGACGAGGGCGTGTCGACGCAGCCGACCAGGTGCAGCAGCGTCGACTTGCCGCAGCCCGACGGTCCGGCGATGGCGACGTACTCGCCGGCGGCGACGTGAAGCGTCACGTCGCGCAGCGCTGTCACTGGACCGGCCGACATCGGGAACACACGGCTCACGCCACGCGCCTCGACGACCAACGACGCCGGCATCAGCCGACGACCTCGCGGCGCAGCGTGGCGGCAATCGGCAGCCGCGATGTCAGCCAGACGGGATACGCCGCGGCGGCGGCGGCAGTGATGACGAACAGGACGACGTGAATGACGAGCGCCCGCGGCTCGAAGACGAAGAAGTGCAGCCGCTCGGGCAGACCCGGCATCTGCCGCAGGATGTGATCGAGCAGCAGCGCCAGCACGCCGCCGAGCGGAAGGGCGAGCAGCGCGCCGGCGCCGACGAGCAGCGCAGACTCCCACAGGAGCATGGCCGCGATGCGCCGCCGGCCGATCCCGAGCGCGCGCAGCGCCGCAATCTCGCCGAGCCGCTGGTTGATCGAGACGGTCAGCAGCGTCGCCACCAGGAGAAACGCGAACGACATCGTCAGCGACGAGAGCACGAACGAGATCTGTCTGAAGTACGCAAAGCCGTTGCGATTGAACTGCGCGACGACGTCTTCGTTCGAGTACACGCGAAGATCCGGACGAAGCCCGGCGATCGCGCGTGCGGCGGCCGCGCCGCCGCCCGACTCGGCGCGCGACGCCACGAGGATCAAGTCGGCCTCGCCGTGACTCGGTTCCGCGACGATCGCCTCGAACGCGTCCATCGTCGTCGCCACGGCGTATTCGTCGACGCCGGCGAAGCCGAAGTCGACCAGACCCACGACGCGGCACGCGACCGAAGGCAGCGCCGACGCGATGCCGGCCGGTGTAGCCGTGACGTCGAGCGACGATCCGGGTTCGAGCGCAAAGGCGGTCGCAAGGTTGCGGCCGATGACGACGGGGCAGTCCCCGCGTTCGCTTGGAAGGCTCGCACTATCACGCTCGCCTGACGCGCGTGCGCTACCGACGGGCCCGTAGGACAGGCTCGCGCCTCGCACGACGGTCCACGGCCCGACGCCCGACTGCGTGCGGCCGACGAGGGTCACGACGCGAGGTCGGTCCGCTCCGCGGCGGACGCGCGCGCGTTCCATCCGGATCAGCGCGACGTCACGCACCGATGGCATCCCGCGGATACGATCCGCCAGGTCGGCCGATCCTGGAATCGGCACGCGCATCGCGGGCAGCCCTTCGCTGGCGATGACGCGAACGTCGAATCCTTCGCTGTCGAGGAGATCGGCGAACGACGCCAGCAACCCTCTCGACAGGAGCAGCATGTCGAAGAGGAGCGCGCCAATGATGGCGACGCCCGCGACAGCGAGCAGTGTCCGCGCGCGGTAGCGCCTTGCCGTTCGCCACGCGAGCCCGAGCGACGTCATCGGCGAAAGAGCGACAGGATGTTGCGGCGCAGCAGCGTCCAGGACGCCGCCAGCCCCGCCGCGATGCCGAGCGGCGCCGCGACAGCGACGGCCCGCCATGCGAGCGCCGGCGTGACGCGGACGAAGACGAGCGCCGTATCGTAGCGCGTCTGGAAGATGCGGTTGACGAGCCCTTCGGTCGTGAAGGCGAGCGCGACGCCGAAAATCGCGCCGGCGATCGCGGTGACGAGCCCTTCGACGGCGACCGAGGTCAGAAGCGATCGACGCGAGATGCCGACCATGCGCAGGATCGCGATCGTGTCGCGGCGCTCTTCGGCGCGAATGACCATCAGCGCGAGAAGGAACGCGGTCGATCCGACGACGGTCACGACGGAAATCGCGAGGTGGAACCGATCGAGGACGACGAACGGATCGTCGTCTCGCGATCGGGCGGTCGGCCAGCCGGTGACCCCCGGCGCCTGCGACGCGAGGTCGGCGATGAAGCGGCGCGTATCGATTCCGGGCGCGAGCGTCATGTTGATCGTGTTCACTGACTCGGCCGACGCCGGATCGTGAGGATCGGCGGTCAACGCGATGAGATCCGGCAGATGCAGGCGCCCCTCGATCCGTTCGGCGGTGAACCGCATCGGATCGGGCGTCGGCTCGTAGACTCCGGCGACGCGGAACGTGCGGGCGCGCGCGCCGTTGGCGTCGGCGGCGAGCGTCACCGTGTCGCCGACGGTCAGGTGCGCCCGCGCGGCCAGCTGCCGCGAGACGAGGACGTCGGGCGCGGCATCGAGCGCGATCGCGCACGCCAGGGCAGCGACGAACGTCAGCATCGCCGGATTATGGCATGCCCACTGCATTGGTTCTCGCCGGCTCATGCGCGTCGACGGTTACGCTCCGATCGAAGACTACGCGCTGATTGGCGACGGCCGGACCGCCGCGCTCGTGGCGCGCGACGGCGCCATCGATTGGCTGTGCCTCCCGAACATGGACTCGCCGAGCGTGTTCGCGGCGATCCTCGACGCCTCGCGCGGCGGCGCGTTCGTCGTTCAACCGTCGATTCCATTCGACAGCTCTCGCCGATACGTGCCGAACACGAACGTGCTCGAAACCACCTTTACGACCGCGCGCGGATCGGTGCGGGTGATCGACGCGCTGACGCTGCCGGACGGACGCCTCGAGCCGATGCGCGAGATCGTGCGGTCGCTCGAAGGGCTCTCCGGCGCGGTGCCGATGCGCTGGCATTTCGCGCCGCGGTTCGACTACGCCGCGGCGTCGCCGCGGTGGGACACGCGCAACGGCCGACCGGTCGCGACGTCCGGCGCAGTTGCGATGGCGATCTCGAGCTGGAATGCCGGCGCCGCCTCCCAACACGACGACGCGGTGGGCGCCGACTTCGAACTGGAGAGCGGCGCGCGTGCGCTGCTCGCGCTCTCGACGGCGTATGCCGAACCGCTCGTGTTTCCGACGCGTCAGGCGCTGGAGGCACGGCTCGCGTACACGATCTCGTTCTGGCAGTCGTGGGTCGCCGGACGCGGCTACGACGGTCCCTGGCGCGATCCGGTGACGCGCAGCGCCCTCGTGCTCAAGGCGCTCATCTTCGCGCCGTCGGGCGCATCCGTGGCGGCGCCGACGACCTCGCTGCCGGAGGAAATCGGCGGCGAGCGCAATTGGGACTACCGCTTCTGTTGGATTCGCGATTCGAGCTTCCTCATCGACGCGCTGCTCGAGTTGAACTGCTACGACGAAACGCGATCGCTGTTCTGGTGGTTCATGCAGGCGACGGCGATCACCGAGCCGGAGCTCCACGTCCTGTATCGTCTGGACGGCGGCATCGGGACGACCGAGCACGACCTGCCGCTCGCCGGCTATCGCGGCTCGCGCCCGGTCCGGGTCGGCAACGGCGCCCTCGAGCAGCGGCAGCTCGACATCTACGGCGCGCTCTTCGAAACGGCGTGGCTGTACAGCGAAGGGAAACACGTCATCGATCGCGATACGGGCCGCGTCCTCGCGCGCATCGCCGATTACGTGTGTACGATTTGGCAGGGCCCGGATTCGGGCATCTGGGAAGTGCGCAACGGTCCGTTTCATTTCACGCACTCGAAGGTGATGTGCTGGCTCGCGCTGGATCGCGCAGGCCGCCTCGCCGATCGCGGCGAGCTGCCGGCGCGCCACCGCGATCGGTGGCGGCGTGAAGCCGACGCGATTCGCGCGTTCGTCGAGGGCCGCTGCTGGTCCGACGCGCTCGGCAGCTACTCGAGAATCGCCGGGAGTTCAGACGTCGACGCGAGCCTGCTCATGCTGCCAATCGTCGGGTACGGCGATCCGCGCGGCGGACGTATCGCCGGCACGATCGACGCCGTGACTCGATCGCTGCGGCACGGCGACTTCGTGTATCGCTATCGCGCCGACGACGGGGTGCCGGGCGGTGAGGGATGCTTTCTGAACTGCTCGTTCTGGCTGGTCAGCGCGCTCGCTCGCGCCGGGCGCGTCGATGAAGCGACGTCGCTGATGGATCGTCTCGTCGCGCGTGCGAACGACGTGGGCCTGTACGCCGAGGAGGTCGATCCGAACAGCGGCGCGTTCCTCGGCAACCATCCGCAGGCGCTCGTCCACCTCGCGCTCGTCGACGCGGCGTGCGCGATCCGGAACCGATCGTGAGCACCCTTTGGTCTCATCTCGCCGGCGGCTTCATCGGCACCATGGTACTCACGACCATGGTGCGCGCGGCGAACGAGATGGGATTGACGCGCATGGACATCGCGCTGCTGCTCGGCACGACGGTCAGCGACAACCGCCGCAGAGCGAAGGCGATCGGCTACGTGTTTCATTTCGTGATCGGGATGGTGTTCGCGCTGCTCTACGGCGTGTTCTTCCACGCCGTCGGCTACAGCTCGTGGTGGCTTGGCGCGCTGCTCGGCGCGGTGCAAGCGGTGTTCACCGCGACCGTGCTCCTCAACGCGATCCTCCCCGTCGTTCACCCGCGCATCGCCACGCCCGACACGGCAGCGAACGAAGTCGCGCTCGTCGAGCCGCCAGGGTTTCTCATGCTGAACTACGGTCGCAATACATTCCTCATCACGCTCGCCGCGCACATCGTCTACGGCGCCATCGTCGGGTGGACGGCGCGCCTGTAGGTTGCGCCGCGAGAGCCTCGAGCCGTTGCGAGGCGTGAATGCGCCGAGCAACAGCGGCGGGGCTGGGCCCCGCCGCATTAGGACGAAGTTGGGCCCCATGCGCGGTGACGTTCTGTTCTGGATACGCGCGAGCGGTTTACGCCGCGAGCGCGTCTGCGCGCGACAGCCTTGAGCCGTTGCGAGGCGTGAATGCGCCGAGCGACAGCGGCGGAGGTGGGGCGCCGCCGCATTAGGACGAAGTTGGGCCCCATGCGTTGAAGATATGATGAAGAGTGCTCAAGCGTCGAACAACCGGCTCAGTGGTGTGTCCGTCGTGCGGATCGCTCGTCGGCGTCCGCGACGACAAATGTTATACGTGCGGTCGATCGAATCCCGGACTGTGGGGATTCGCGCCGATGCTGCGGCAGCTCGGGAACGATCTCGGCTTCGTGCCGCTGGTCATCGGCGCCTCGACGACGCTCTACGCGTTGACGCTGTTGTTGACGCTCTTGACGACCGGGAGGGTCGACATCGTCGGCGGCGGCGGCTTCTCGTTTCTTGCTCCGAACCAATACGCGCTGCGGCTCTTCGGCATGAGTGGTGCGGTGCCTGTTTTCGAAGACGGATGGTGGTGGACGCTGTTGAGCGCGACGTGGCTGCACGGCAGCCTGCTGCACATCCTGTTCAACATGATGTGGGTGCGCGATCTCGCGCCGGCGACCGCCGATGTCATCGGCGCGTCACGGACTGTCATCATTTACACGGTCGCCGGCGTTTGTGGATTTCTGCTGAGCTCTGCCACTGGATATTTCCTCGGCGGGCTGCCGATCCCGCTGCTGCATGGGGCAGCGTTCACGATGGGTGCTTCGGCGTCGATCTTCGGGCTGCTCGGTGCCCTGGTGCATTACGGGCGGACAAGCGGTAGCAGCTTCATCCACGGGCAGGCGATGCGCTATGCGGTCATCTTGTTCATCTTCGGCCTGATCATGCCCGGAGTCGACAACTACGCGCACGCCGGCGGCTTCGCAGGTGGCTACATCACCTCAGCCTTCTTCAATCCGTTGACGCGGGAGCGGGGCGATCACATGCTCGCCGCTGTCGCGTGTCTCTTTGCAACGCTGCTCGCAATCCTGTTCTCCGTCGTTCACGGCTTGGGCATCGTCTAGTTCAGATTGCCGATTTCGCATGGCACCGGCCTTGCGATGAGTCTCCATGCAAAAGGAGGCTCATTATGAGAAATGTCGTGCTTACGGCGACCGTAGCCATCGCGCTCGCCGCCGTGCCGGCGTTCGCGAAAGGGCAGAAGGCCCAAAAGAACGCGGGCGCAAAACAGATGACCGATCAGACGTTCGTCACCAAGACCGCGGCGGGCGGAATGGCCGAAGTCGAGCTCGGCAAGCTCGCGCAGGAAAAAGGGACGAGCGACCAGGTCAAGAGCTTCGCTCAGCGGATGGTGACCGATCACAACAAGGCCAACGACGAGCTGAAAACGCTCGCGCAGAACAAGAACATCACGCTGCCCACCGATATCGATCCGCACGACAAAGCGCTCCGCGATCGTCTCTCGAAGCTTTCAGGCGCGCAGTTCGATCATGCGTACATGCAGGCGATGCTGACCGACCATCGGAAGGTCGCCAACGAGTTCCGTCACGAATCGCAGATCGGGAAGGATCCCGACATCAAGGCGTTTGCATCGAAGACGCTCCCGACGATCGAAGAGCACCTGAAGCTCGCGGAGGACACCAACAAGGCGGTCGGTACCTCGGGGACGGCGACCAAGCCGGCGAAACAGCCCAAGAAATAGCAGGTACGGGGGCGGACCCATGGGTCCGCCCCTACCTCTTTCGCCGCGCCTTCTTCTGTTTCCGCTCCCACCGCTCGCGTTCTTTCTCGTCTTCCCGCGCATGCGCCTTCGGCGCGCGGCCCGCGACGAGGTCGCCCGGGCGCTCGCGTCCGGCGACTTTGTAGTGGTCGGGATTGACGTTGATCCGTTTGCTCACAGCTTGAACCTCAGAAACGCGCCCACGCCGCCGACGGGTGCGAGCAGCGACGGGTCTTCGATGACTCGAATCTTCGCGGACGTATTGCGTGCCTGCGCGATCAGCTCGTCGGCCGCCCGCTCTTCGGCCGATCGATCCGGCTGCTGCTCGCCCGCACCGTGTTTCATGCCGCCAATTGTCTCCGGCCGGGCGGTGATGACCAGTTCGTCGACCTGACCGAGCTCGAACGCCTTGCACGTCGCCTCGACGCCGACCACGGCGAGGCCGCTGCCGCGGTAGGCGCCGATCAGCTGCTCCACGCGTTCTCGATCGGAGACGGCGTCCTTCTCGCGCAGCGCGTCGATCGTCGCGTCGAGTACCTCGCGCTCCGGCGCCAGCATCTCGATGTGCATCACGTCGACGACGCGTTCGGCCACGTCCTTCGCCATCTGCTCGCGAAGGACCGGCAGGATGACCTCATCGCACGAGAGGATGATCCGGTCGATTCGCTCGTCGCGGACGATGCGCGCCACGTGATCGACGACTTCCTTCGCGTGCTGCACATGAAAGTTCTCGATGTGGCGCTGATAGCGTTTCTGCGACCATCCGCCCATCTTGTGGCGCCGCGTCTTGGTGCCCTCGATGCGCTCTTCGCGCTGCACGGTGTTGAGCGCGAACACGAAGATGCGGGCGACGTGCGTGTCGGCGAGCACAACGAGATAGGGCGCGTACTGCTCGAGGACGCGCGCGAGCGGATACACGTGCGCCTGATCGGAAATGTACAGGCGATGCCGATCGATCGGCGGATCGAGCGGGAACGCTTCGAAGAAGTCAGCGCCCGAGCACGCGAACAGCGCCAGTCCGTTGGCGGAGCCCGGAATGTCGCGCACGTAGGCCTCGATCTTCGCGGCATCCGTGTCGAGGCTTTCGCGCTCCGGCCCGCTCGCGGCGTACGTCCGCACGCGCTCGGTCAGTTCCTTCCGCAGGAACGCGTCGAAGCGGTTGCGGCCCTGCTGATCGGGCTGGAGGTTCAGGTAGAGGCTGACGACGGGAAACGGGCCGGGGTCGAACGCAGCGACGCGGTCGAGGGCGGCGGTGAGCTGATCCAGTTGCGGCATACGACGATGGCAACCAATGAACATGCCATCGCGGGACCGACCTCTACCTTGTCTTTTTCATCTGCAGCTCTTCGTCGATGATCCGCTTGAAGGCGTCGAAAGGCTGCGCGCCGCTGATCATCCGGCCGTTCACGAAGAAGGCCGGCGTGCCGCTGACGCCGGCTTCCTCGCCGGCTTTGATGTCGGCATCGACGTCGCTCCTGTATTTGTGCGAATCGAGGCAGGCATTGAACTTCGTGGCGTCGAGCCCAAGCTCGGCCGCGTCGCGTTTCAAATCGGCGTCTGCGAGCTTCGACGGGTTGGCAAACAGCTTGTCGTGGTACGGCCAGAACCTGCCCTGCTCGCCGGCGCACGCGGACGCTTCAGCGGCGGGGCGGGCGTTCGGATGGTTGGGTAGCGGGTAATGGCGATACACGAAGCGTATGCGATCGCCATAGGTGCTCAACACCTGCTCGACGGTCGGCTGCGCGCGAAGACAGAACGGACACTGGAAATCGGAGAACTCCACGAACTCGATCGGCGCGTTCGCCGCGCCTTTGGCCGGCGCTTTCGCGTTCGACAGCGCCTGCCGCGGCGGCTCGAGCGTGAGACGCACTGGTGTCTTCTCTTTCAGCTCCTCGAGGTATCGCTCGCGCGCGGCCTGCGTCCGCTCCTGCGTCAGGTACGAACGAATAGGCTGCCGCACCTGATCGAGCGTCGCGCCCTGCACGCGCGACTGGTTCGCCTGATACCACGCCGCGATCTCCGCATCGGTGACCGTCGACACCTTCGAGATGACTTCCTGCTCCACCAGCGCGCTTCGATCCAGTTCGCGCAGCTTCGCCTCGCGGTCGATCAGCATGTTCGCGACCAGCTCGTCGAGCGCCGCGCGGCGCGCCTCGTAGATCGCCTGCGAGAGCTTCATGCTGCCGAAGTTCCCCGTCGGCTGCTGCATCGCTTTTTCATCCACTTGAGCCAGCGTGATCGATCCGGATCCGACGGTGGCGACCACATCGGTGGGCAGCAGCGTGCGCGGGGTCTGCGCGGACGATGAGCACGCCGTGAGAAGGAGAACGGCGGCGACCGAGAGCCTGTGACCTTGCATATTTCCCATCATAGCCGCTCCGGAAGATCTGCGACGACGTACGACATGACGGCGACCGCGGCCGCGCATTTGGCCATTTCGACCGGATCGATCTTGTCGATCGTATCGGCCGGCGTGTGGTGGATGAGGAAGTACTTCGATCCGTCGACGTCGAGCGACATGGCGGGGATGTGCGCCTCCTGGACGCTCGGGCCGATGTCGGCGCCGCCGCCGCCGACGGTGATCTGATCGGCGGCGATGCCCGACAACAGCGTCGCGATCGTGCGGACGGTGTCGCGCGCCGAATCGCTGCCGGTGAACCCGAAACCGAGCGGACGGAAGACGCCGCCATCGGACTCGAGCATCAGCACGTGCCGGCCGAGCTCCGCGCGATGCTGATCGCGATATCCCTGGCCGCCGCGTCCGCCGTTCTCTTCGTTGGTCCACAGCACGACACGCACGGTCCGGCGCGGACGGAGGTTCAGCTTCCGCATCAGTCGAAGCGCTTCCCACGTCACGATGCAGCCGCCGCCATCGTCGGTGGCGCCGGCGCCGACGTCCCACGAATCGAGGTGACCGCTGACGACCACGATTTCTTCGGGCTTCTCGCGTCCGCGGATTTCGCCGACGACGTTTGCCGATTCGACGTCCGCCTCGAAATGCGCATCCATCTTCAGGCGGAGGGTGACGCGCTCGCCGCGATCGGCGATGCGCTGCAGCAGGTCGGCATCCTCGGTGGCAATCGCCGCCGCGGGAATTTTCGGCGCGTCCGACGCGTACTGCAGCGCGCCGGTGTGCGGCGTGCGCAGTCCGGGCGGTCCGACGGCGCGGACCAGCGCCGCAACCGCGCCGTGGCGCGCCGCGCGCGCTGGCCCGGTCGATCGAAAGCGCACGGTCTCGCCGTAGGTCGTGAACGGGACGTTGAACAGCACGATGCGCCCACGCGCCTGCGACGCCTTTGCATCGAGCTCCTCGAAGCTGTGGACGATGACGACATCGGCGCGCAGACCGTCAGACGGCGTGCCGACGCTGTCGCCGAGGCCAAGCATCATGAGCGGTTGTTGCAACGGTGTGACGATTTCTGCACTCTCGGCGCCGCGCACCCATCGCGGCACCATCACGCGCTCGGTGTGGACGTTCTCGAGGCCGTCGCGCTTCATCTCGCCGACCGCCCATTGGATGGCGCGATCGAGCGCCGGCGATCCGCTCAATCGGTTCCCAATCGTATCGGTCAGCACCGCCAAGCGGTGCCACGCGAACGTGCTTCCGACGGCTTCGCCAATCAGACGCGCGGCCGGCTCGCGGTAGCGATCGATCCAGACGGTGGGGTTCGCAGCGCGCGCGCCATGTGACGCCTGCGCGCGAGAAGTGGTACCCGAAAGCATCAGAAACGGTAGAGCAGCCACGAGACACGCGCGTCGCACCATCCGGTTCAATCCTCCGCAGCGTCAGATTACCGCAACGTTCGGCCGTTTTTGCGTCTTGTTCGCGTGGTCCATGACTTGCAGCCGTCGAGTCATCGCCGCACGGTGCGGCACACACGAGCCGGACGTGAGGGAATTGGCCGGTGAGCATGCGCGACGCGTTGTTGCGACGGTGACCGCGATGAAGGTTCGTTTCACGCTGCTCGGACTCTTATTGTTCTCTTCGGCCTTGCCGCTCGGCGCGGGCACACGCGAGCCGCTCGCGGTCCGGGTTTCGCCTGCTGTTTCGTTCGCCCCGGCCAATCTGATCGTGCGCGCGACAATCGAAGCCGACGCGGGCAATCGCTCCATCGAAATCATCGCCGAATCATCCGAGTTCTACCGCAGTAGCGAAATCCAACTCGACGGCGACAACGCGCCGCGGACGAACACGTTCGAGTTCCGCAGCGTGCCGTCCGGCACCTATGAGGTGAAGGCAATTCTGTACGGCGCCGACGGTCAGCCGCGCGCGCAGGCGCGCCAGCAAGTCAACGTCATCGCGAACGGCGCCGGGCACTAAGCGTTTCTTAGTCGCGCGGCGCGCTGATGCGTTCGGGACTTCTTCACGGCTCGCGGGTTCCCACCCCGCTCGCTTTGGCCGCGGGCGCTGCCCTCGCGCGTATCTAGAACAAAGCGTCGCAGATTCCCGCCGGGCCGAGTTCCATGACTGATTGGTGACGTTCTGTTCCAAATACGCGCGAGCGGTTTACGCCGCGAGCCGGGTCGGGCGCCGTGGTGGGGCGTGGTGACATTCTGTTCTAAATACGCGCGAGCGGTTTACGCCGCGAGCCGGGTCGGGCGCCGTGGTGGGGCGTGGTGACGTTCTGTTCTAAATACGCGCGAGCGGTTTACGCCGCGAGCGCGTCTGCGCGTGGGGGTGGGGCCCCACGCGTTAAAAAAATGCTAGCATCCTGCAACTTTCACACGAGGAGGTTGCATGTTGAACCGGCGCGATGTTCTCCGCATGGGCGGCGCCCTCGGGGCCGCCGCGTTCACTCCCAGGCCGTTCAAGACGACCGAGCACATCGCTGCAGCGTCGGCCGCCGTCGCCGATCGCACGCCTGAAGACGTCGCGCAGGACGAGTTCTACTGGCGCGAGATCCAGGAAGCGTTCACGCTCGATCGGACACTTACCAATCTCAACAACGGCAACACGTGTCCGGCGCCGCGCGTCGTGCACGAGGCGGTCAAG
Source organism: Acidobacteriota bacterium (assembly GCA_003222395.1). GTDB lineage: Bacteria > Acidobacteriota > Vicinamibacteria > Vicinamibacterales > CAVVIG01 > Gp6-AA45. The sequence goes on along the minus strand of QHWB01000040.1, from coordinate 619,708 downwards.
CGGTACATGGACATGGCCAACATGCTGCCGGTCCAGTACAACGGCATGATCGGCCGGAACATCGACACGGTGCGCCGCCGCATGGCCGCGGAATTCGGGTGCGATCCGTCGGAGCTCGCGCTGACGCGCAACGCGAGCGAGTCGCTGCAGATTGCGCAGAACGGCATCGACCTGAAGGCCGGCGATGAAGTGCTGACGACCGAGCAGGACTATCCGCGGATGCTGACGACCTGGGATCAGCGCATGCGCCGCGACAAGATCAAGGTGACGCGCATCCAGTTCCCGGTGCCCACGACGCAGGACGATCTGTATCAACGGTTCGAGCGCGCCATCACGCCGCAGACGAAGGTTCTGCATTTCTGTCACATCACCAATCTCACGGGACAGCTCTTTCCGGTGCAGCGCCTCGCGCGCCTCGCGCGCTCGCGCGGCATCCTGACGATCGTCGACGGCGCGCACGCGCTCGCGCACTTCCCGTTCAAGCTGCGCGACCTCGAGATGGACTACTACGGCGTCAGCCTTCACAAGTGGCTTCTCGCGCCAATCGGCAACGGTCTGCTGTACGTTCGCAAGGAGAACATCGCGAAGACGTGGCCGCTTCAGGCGGTGCCGGATCGACAGGCGGGCGACATCACGAAGTTCGAGGCGATCGGGACGCATCCCGAGGCGCTTCGAGCGGCGGTCGCCGAGGCGCTCGCGTTCCATCAGGCGATCGGCGCGGAACGGAAGGCGGCACGCCTGCGCTATCTGACGCTGCGCTGGGCGAACGCGGTCAAGACTCACTCGAAAATCAAGATTCTCTCGAGCCTCGAGCCGGGGCAGACGTGGGGCGTCGCGATGGTTTCGATCGACGGCGTCGATCCGCGCGCGCTCTCGCAGTACATGATGGACAAGTACCGCATCGTCGTGAACGCCGTCGTCGGCGGCACGCCGCCGGCGCAGGTGTTCGACTATTCGGGCCTCCGCGTCACGCCGAACGTGTACACCACGCTCGAAGAAATCGACACCTTCGCGCACGCGCTGCTCGAGGTTGCGAACGACGGGCTGCCCGCGCCGACCAACGGTCGCGGCGGACGCGGCCGAGGCGCGGCGTAGCCACCCGCCGAGGAGACATTCATGCGAACGATACGGCTCGTCCTCGCGGCGCTCGTCGTGTTGCTCTTCGCCGAACATCTCGCGGCGCAATCGTTCCAGGGCGGCCAGCGCGGTCCGTCCGGGATCCGCAAGGCGTGATTCCCGGCGCGAACGTCACGCTCGTCAATCAGGAAGCCGGCGTGTCGCGCCACACGACCACGAACGACGCCGGCGAATACTCGTTTCCAGGAGTACCGCCGGGCGTGTACACGATTCGCGCGTCGGTCGCCGGCTTCAAGACGTTCGAGCGCAAGGATGCGCGTATCGGGTGGCTGATCACAGCGTATTGCTCACCCTCGCAGACGCCACGACTTTTTCCGGCTCCGGCGTGAAGTCTTCTCCGGGATTGATGAACCGATCCTTCTCGAACCGGTACTGCTTGTCGTACAGCTGCCGGTAGCGCCCGTTCTTCGCGAGCAGCTCCTCGTGCGTGCCGCGCTCGACGATCTCGCCGCCTTCGAGGACGAGAATCTGATCTGCGCTCTGGATCGTCGACAGCCGGTGCGCGATGACGAACGTGGTCCGGCCGCGGCGCAGCGATCGCAGGCCGTCCTGAATCATCGCCTCGCTCTCGCTGTCGAGGCTCGACGTCGCCTCGTCGAGAATGAGGATCCGCGGATCCGCGAGGATCGCGCGCGCGATCGACACGCGCTGCCGCTGACCGCCCGAGAGGCGGACGCCGCGTTCGCCGACGATCGTGTCGTACCCGTTCTCGAACGCTTCGATGAACTCGTCGCAGTGCGCGATTCGGCTGACCGCCTTGATCTCGCCGCGCGTTGCGTGCGGCTTGGCGTAGGCGATGTTCTCGGCAATCGTCCCGTCGAACAGGAAGTTGTCCTGCAGCACCACGCCGAGATGCGATCGATAGTCGCGCAGCTTGATGCCCGTCAGGTCGCGGCCGTCCACGAGCACGCGCCCCGACAGCGGCCGGTTGAACGTCATCACCAGGCTGATCAGCGTGCTCTTGCCCGATCCGCTCGAGCCGACGAGCGCCGTCGTCGATCCGGCCGGCGCCACGAACGCGACGCGCTTGAGCACCGGAACGCCGTTGTTGTACTCGAACGTCACGTCGTCGAAGGCGACCTCGCCGCGGATGTCCGGCAGCGGGGCGCGCGACGCGTCCTCTTCGTCCTCGGTCGCCATCCGGCGGATCTCGCGGATGCGATCGAGGCCCGCGAACGCCTCGCTCAACTGCGTCCCGATGGACGCGAGCTGGATCACGGGCATCGTCATCAGCGCGGTGAACGAGAGATACATCACGAGATCCCCGACCGTCATCGATCCGTTCCTGATCGAGGTGCCGCCGATCAGCATCATCGCGATGCCCGTGGCGCCGATGACGACCGAGGAAAACGACGTCACGGCGGACACGCCGGTCAGCGATTTGGCGACGTTGCGGAGAAGCCGGTGCGCACCTTTGGCGAAGACCAGCTCTTCGCGCTTCTCGGCGGTGTACGACTTGACGATGCGGACGCCGCCGAGCGTTTCGGCGAGGCGGCCGGTGACCTCGGCGTTGATCTTCCCGCGCTCGCGGAACAGCGGCCGCAGCCGGTTGAACGCCGTCGCCATCCCGCCGCCGAACAGGCCGAGGATGACGATGGTCACGAGCGTCAGCTTCCAGTTCAGGTACAGCAGGACGCAGAGCGCCAGCAGGGCAGTGACGATCGATCCGGTGAGCTGCACGAGGCCGGTGCCGACGAGGTTCCGGATGCCTTCCGCGTCGGTCATGATGCGCGAAATCAGGATGCCGCTCTTCGTCGAGTCGAAGTACCGAATCGGCAGGCGCATCACGTGCGCCTCGACGTCCTTGCGCATCTCGGTGATGGCGCGCTGCGCCGCCACGCCGAGCACCTGGGAGTTGGTGAACGCCGTGAGCGCGTCGACCGTGGTCGCGAGGCCGGCGGCAAGCGCCAGCTTCGGCAGCAGATCCCAGTTGCCCTTGCTGATCACGTCGTCCATCAGGTATTTCGTCGTCGTCGGCAGCACGAGGCCGGACAGCCGGTTGATCAGCATCAGCACGAGGCCGAGCGCGAGCCGCTTGCGGTGGATCCAGATCAGCGCGCGCGCTTCTTCCCACGCGCCGGCGGAAAACGCTGGTTTCTTCGGTTGATTTGGGGCTTTCGCGCCAGCAGTCTCTCCAGCGGAGTCCGGCTTGAGCTGGACGCCACTCGAGCTGGCTACAGTTCGCGGTACCCGTTCAGCGTGAGGCACGGCTCGATCATACGTCGGGTCTTTGGATCGCCGGCCTATCCGAACGGGTAGGGCTGCGCGAAACGCCGAAATTGGATTGACTGCTCGATTCCGACCATCGTACCGTCCCGCAACTTCCTCGCGATCTACAACGCGAACCGTGGCGTGACGATTCCGGTCAACCGCGCGGCGACGGCGGGCAACCTGACGCTCCCCGGTCAGTCGGTGCTGCTGTTCCGCGACAACCAGCTCGGACCGGCTGCGTTCAGCGCCACGCCGACCTATCCCATGATCCCGTCCATTACGAACTCGGTGAACACGTTCGACGCGAACCTGAGAACGCCGTCGGCCGATTCCTGGTCGGTCGGCATTCAGCGCGCGTTCGGCCGCGACACGTCGGTGGAAGTGCGCTACGTCGGCACCCGCGCGCGCGACGCGTTCGCCAACGTGAACGTCAACGAGATCGACATCTTCGAGAACGGCTTTCTCAACGAATTCAAGAACGCGCAGGCCAACCTTGCGGCGAACATTGCGGCCGGGCGCGGGCGACCTTTGCGTACACCGGTACCGCGGGAACGTCGCCGCTGCCGATCCTCCTCGCGTATCTGAACGGCCAGCCTGCATCGCAGGCGGGCAACCTGGCGGCATACAGCAGCGCGAACTGGACGAGCGCAACGCTGGAAGCGTTTCTCGCGGCGCGCAACCCGCTGCCGTTCAACTTGCTCAGCAACACGGCGAGCACCGGCATCCTCAACAACGCGACGTTCAGGCAGAACGCGATCAACGCCGGCCTGCCGGCCAACTTCTTCGTCGCGAACCCCGACGTGCTCGGAACGATCAACAACAACACGGCGCAGGGCACGCTGCCGGGGACGAGCTTCCGAACCAACATCGGCGGCTCGAAGTACAGCGCGCTGCAGATCGAGATGCGGCGGCGGCTGGCCGGCGGCCTGCAGGCGCAGGCGAATTACACGTTCGGCCATCAGTACGTCACGTCGGGATCGGCGGCGCTGACCAACGGCCTGTCGTTTTTCACCTTCCGCCGGCCGCAGTACTACCTGCGCAACAGCGGCGACCCGGGCGACATCACGCACGCGTTCAAGCTGAATCTGGTGTACGACCTGCCGTTCGGCGAGGCACGCCGGATCGGCGCGGACGGCGGCGTGCGCGATCGAATCGTAGGCGGCTGGCAAATCGGCGCGTCGACGATCGCGCGGAGCGGCCGCCTGATCGATCTCGGCAACCTCCGGCTCGTCGGCATGACGCGCGCGGAGCTCGAGAAGATTTTCGACCTCCGCGTCGACGCCGCGGGACGCAAGGTGTGGATGCTGCCGCAGGACGTCATCGATCAGACGATCGCGGCGTTCAGCGTCAGCGCGACGTCGCCGACCGGGTATGCGGGCGCGCCGCCGACGGGTCGCTACCTGGCGCCGGCCAACGGGCCCGACTGCATCGAAGTCGACAGCGGCGCTCGATACGGCCAGTGCGCGTCGCAGTCGCTGGTCGTCACCGGCCCGATGTTCCGGCAGACCGATCTGCGCGTGTCGAAGCGGACGCGCGTGGCCGGCCGCACCGACTTCGAGCTTGCGATCGAGATGCTCAACGCGTTCAACCAGCCGAACTTCGTTCCGGTCGGCGGCGTGGCCACCAACACCGCCGTCGGCAACAACATCAACAACTATGAAGTGACGACGCTGACGGGCACGAACACGAGCCGGCAGATTCAGCTGGTCACGCGCTTCAACTGGTAGATCGCGGACGCCGACCGACCATGGGACGGCGGCATTGTCTTGCTGCCGTCCCGCAATTCTGCGATCCTGCCCCGGATGTCCACGCTCCTGCAGGATTTGCGGTATGGCGCGCGCCTGCTGCTCAAGACGCCCGGGTTTACGCTCATCGCCGCGCTCTCTCTGGCGCTCGGCATCGGCGCCAACACGACCATCTTCACGCTCATCAACGCCGTCCTCCTGAACCCGCTGCCGGTCGAGGATCCGTCTCAGTTGGTGAGCGTGTGGACGACCGACGAGCTCAATCGGAGCGGCGGATTCGGGTTTGGATTCCTGCAGACGTCCCCGATGAATTACAAGGACCTGCGCGACAAGAACGAGGTGTTCTCGGGGATCGCCGCGCACGCGGGGCTGCCGCTGAACATCACCGGCGGCACGGGCGATCCACAGCAGGTGTTCGGCGAAATCGTCACAGGCAACTATTTCAGCGTGCTCGGCGCGAAGCCGGCGATCGGCCGCGGCTTCCTGCCCGACGAAGATCAGAAGCCGGGAGCGAAGCTGGTGTGCGTGCTCGGCTACGGCGAATGGCAGAAGCGGTTCGGCGGCGAGCCCTCGATCGTCGGCCGGACGATTTCACTGAACGGCCGGCAGTTCACCGTCGTCGGCGTGATGCCGAAGGGATTCAAGGGGACCAACGCAATCGGCGCTCCGGCAGTGTGGGTTCCGTACATGACGTACCAGCAGACGACGACCGGCTTCTTCCTCGAATTGATTCGGCCCGATCAGCGCCGCGGTCTCGTGTTCAATGTGACGGGTCGGTTGAAACCCGGTGTGTCGGTGCGCCAGGCCGAAGCGAATCTGAAAACGCTCGCCCGTCAGCTCGAGCAGGAATACCCGAACGACAACAAGGGTCGCAACGTGACGCTCGTGCCGCTCGCGCAGGCGACGATCAATCCCGGCTTCCGCGGCAACATCGTCGCCGCGGGCGGGCTGCTGATGACGATCGTGGCGCTCGTGCTGCTCATCGCGTGCGCGAACGTGGCCAATCTGCTGCTCGCGCGCGCGGCCGCGCGCCAGAAGGAAATCGCGGTCCGCCTGTCGCTCGGCGCGACGCGCGCTCAGTTGATTCGGCAGCTGCTCACGGAGGGCACGCTGCTCGCGGTCGTCGGCGGCGCAGCGGGCCTGATGCTCGCGTACTGGGCGCAGGACGTCCTGTGGTCGTTCCGTCCGCCGTTCCTGCAGGCAGACGCGATCGACATTCACCCGGACGCGCGCGTCCTGCTGTTCACGCTCGGGATCGCGCTGGCAACCGGCGTCCTGTTCGGGCTCGCACCGGCCATTCAGGCGTCGCGGCCGGATCTGGTCGTCGAGTTGAAGGAGAAGACGAGCGCGCCGACAGGATCGCGGAGTCCGTTGAGCCTCCGCAACGTCCTGGTCGCGGCGCAGATCGCGCTGTCGCTCATCGCCCTGATCGGCGCCGGCTTGTTCCTGCGCAGCCTGCAGAACGCGCAGAGAATCAATCCTGGCTTCGACGTGGAGCGGCTCGCGACGATGTCGTTCGATCTCGGCGCGCAGGGCTACACGGAAGAGCGTGGACGACAGTTCCAGCAGCGCGTGCTCGAGCGCGCGGCCTCGGTCCCCGGCGTGCAGTCGGCCACGCTCGCGAGCACCGTGCCGCTCTTTGCTGGCGGCTTCGCGCGCACCGTGTTCCTCGAAGGGCAGGACGCGTCGGACCGCCGAGCAGGCCGCCTTGTCCAGATCGCCGTGGCCAGCTCGCATTACCTTGAGACGCTGGGCATCGCGCTCGTGCGCGGGCGACCGACATCGGAGATCGATCAGCCCAACACGCCGTCGGCCGTCGTCATCAACGAGACGATGGCGAAGAGGTTCTGGCCCGATCAGGACGCGATCGGGAAACGGTTCAAGTTCTTCGGCCAGGACAATTTTCAGCAGGTGGTCGGCATTGCGAGGGACAGCAAGTACAACTTCATCGGCGAGGATCCGACGCCCTACATCTATCAGGCCACGACACAGGTGTACCAGCCGCAGCTGTCGCTGTTCGTGAAGGCGCCGAACCCGCAGGCGGTCATCGGGACGGTGCGCGGCGAGGTGCAGCAGCTGGATCGCAATCTGCCGCTGACCGGCGTGTTCACGCTGAACGAGATCTTCGATCAGTCGCTGTGGGCGCCGCGCATGGGCGCGTGGCTGCTCGCCGTATTCGCCGGCCTGTCATTGGTGCTCGCCGTCATCGGCATCTACGGCGTCATGGCGTACTCGGTCAGCCAGCGCACGCGCGAGCTCGGCATCCGGATGGCGCTCGGCGCCGGCCGCGCCGACGTCGTGCGGCTCGTCGTCCTGCAGGGACTTCGGCTCACGATCGCCGGCGTGATCGTCGGCCTGGCCGTCTCGCTCGCGGTGACGCGGCTGGTCGCGACGCTGCTGTTCAACGTGAGCCCGACCGATCTCGTCACGTTCGTCGCCGTTCCGGCGCTGCTCGCGGTGGCGGCGCTCGGCGCGAGCTATCTGCCGGCGCTTCGCGCAACCAGGATCGATCCGATGATCGCGCTGCGATATGAGTAGGGCAGGAAGGGCAGGAGGGCGGGAAGGGCGGGAAGGGCGGGAAGGGCAGGAGGGCAGGAGGGCAGGAGGGCAGAAACGTGACTGACCTTAAAAGATCCAGCGCCCAAGCACGAACCCGAAGATGAAGACAGCGCCGAAAACGACATCCTTCGAAATTCGCACCGAGTGAATAAGACCGGTCAGCGGAGCACCGACGCCGTTCAGTTCACGCTCGAACTCCGCAAGCGTGTTCTCGTTGATGTAACCAAGTCGATGCGCGACGTGAAGGCAGTAGCCGACTTCCGCGAGCGAGCCTTCCGAGATGTTCAAGAAACGGAGACGTTCTCGTTTGTGGCGGCGCGCGAACCCTTCGACGATGTTCGCTGCGACCGAGTACGCGGCCTTTCTTGACTGCGAGCTGAGCTCAAAGCGCTCGAGCAGTGGAAACGATCGAAGCGTGAGTTTGTGAACGCTGATGAACAGATCGTCCGCGCGTTGCCACGCAACGAGCGAGTGATGCCGCAGCTTCTGCATAACCGAAAAGACGATTCAACGATTCTGCCAGGGGCGTTGAGGTAGGTTCCTCGAATTTCCAGTAGGACGGTTTGGAGGAGGTGTGACTTCCTACCCATCCGGGAACTACCTACCCGATCTTCTTGTGGCCGATCCCGCCTGTCCCGCCTGTCCCGCCCGTCCCGCCTGTCCCGTCCGTCCTGCCCCTCCCGCCTGCCCGCCCGTCCTGCCGCTCCCGCCCGTCCGCCCGTCCGCCCGTCCCGCTATCCCGCCCTTTCCGTCCCTGCGATCCAACGCAGGGCATCTGTCGCGATTTCCGCCGGCACGGTGTGACCGCCCTGGAATTCCCGAAACGTGACGTCGTAGCCCCGTCTGCGCAAGAGAGGAACGATTGTGCGACTGCACTGATCGATCGGCAGGATGGGGTCGGCGGTGCCGTGTGAGATGAAGAACTGCGGCTTGCCGTGGGGCGGACCGTCGACGATGAATCCGGGCGAGAAGGCGGCCACGCGGCGGAAGAGATCGCCGTTGATCAATCCGAGCGAGAGCGCGTAGGTCGCGCCGTCGGAGAAGCCGCCGACCGCGATGCGCGTCGGATCGACCGACACGGTGTCGAATACGCGCGCCAGCGCGCGATCGAGGAAGACGACGTCGCGTCCGAAGCCGTCTCTCACGCCGTCCCACGTCGACTCGCGCGAGTCGGGCGCGAGCACGGCGACACCGGCCGCACTGGCCGCCGATCCGATTCGGCGCAGCATCCCTTCGCCGCTGCCGTTGGCGCCGTGCAGCACGATCAGCAGCGGCAGTTGAGCGCTCGCAGCGTTGCCGGGCAGCTGAAGGAGCCCGTCGCGTCCGCGCTCGATCCCGAGCGGGCGTGTTCCTTCGACCGATGTCGCGACGCCGGCGCGCAGGACGACGGTCAGCCTCCCGTCGTTCGGCTGCGTCGGCCGGCTTTCCAGCCGGCACGCGGCGCCGAACGCGCACGATGCAGCGGCGCTGCCGAGAATTCCGCTGAAGCGGCGTCTGGTGATCTGCACGCGTCGATCCTGTTCAATCTGCCGCTGTTCGGGCGACTATAACACCTGCGATGGCGGACCCCTTTCCCGACTGGATCGAGCCGATGGCGGCGACGCTCACGCAGGACCGCTTCACCGGACCTGACTGGATTTTCGAACGGAAGCTCGACGGCATTCGGCTGCTCGCCTTCAAGCGCGGACGCGATGTTCGCCTGCTGTCGCGCAACCGGCTGCCTCAGAACCTGCCGTCCATCGCCGAGGCGATTGCGGGTCTTCCGGTCGGCGATGCAATCTTCGACGGTGAAGTCACGTGGGGATCGGGAACTGTCGCCTACCACGTGTTCGACGTCGTGTGGATCGACGGCCGCGACGTCATGGCGCTGCCGCTCCACGCCCGCCGCGCGATGCTGGGCGAGCTGCCGCTTCGATCGCCGCTGCAGCGCGTGGCGTCGATAGACGACGAGAAGCCGTGGGACCGCGCGTGTCGCGAGGGATGGGAGGGCGTCGTCGCCAAGCGGCGCGATTCGCCGTACGAGCACCGCCGCTCGCCGCACTGGCTGAAGATGAAGTGCGAGGCGTCGCAGGAGCTCGTCGTCGGCGGCTTCACCGATCCCCGAGGCAAGCGGGTCGGCCTCGGCGCGCTGCTCGTCGGATATTTCGAGAACGGCAATTTCGTGTTCGCGGGAAAGATTGGCACCGGATTCGACACGAAGCTGCTGCTGCAGCTGCGCGCGCGGCTCGACGCGATCGAGATCGCCAGGCCGCCCTTCACGAGAGGGTCCGGGCTGCCGCGGCTGCGCGCGCATTGGGTGCAGCCCGAGGTCGTCGTGCAGGTCGCCTTCATCGAATGGACGGTTCACGGCAAGCTTCGTCATCCGCGGCTCCTCGGCGTGCGCACCGACAAGGCGGCGCGCGACGTCGTCAGGGAGATCGGGTGATCACGCATCCGGAAAAGATTCTGTTTCCCGACGACGGGATCACCAAGGGCGAGCTCGCGTCGTATTACGAGTCGATCGCGCCGATCATGCTGCCGCACATCAGCCGGCGGCCGATCACGATGGAGCGATATCCCTCCGGCATCGGCAGGAAAGGGTTCTGGCAGAAGGACGTATCGCGCGGATTTCCGTCGTGGCTCGAACGGATCGAGGTTCCGAAGAAGGATGGGATCGTCCACCATCCGCTCGTCACCGACACGCGGTCGCTGCTCTGGGTGACGAACCAGAACACGATCACCCAGCACGTGTGGACGTCGCGCGCGCCGAAGTTGCATTACCCGGACGTCTGTGTGTTCGATCTCGATCCGGCGAACGAAGACGAGCCGGAGGTGCTCCGGTCGGCCGCGCTCGCCCTGCGCGACCTCCTCGGCGAGCTCCATCTGCCATGCTGGGTGAAGACCTCGGGCTCGAAAGGATTCCACATCGTCGTCGGGCTCGACGGCAAGTCGCGCATGGACGACGTCGCAGGGTTCGCGCACGCCGTGGGGACCCTGCTGGTGAAGCGCGATCCGGATCACCTGACGCAGGAGTTCAGCAAGGCCGATCGCGGCGGCCGCATTTTCGTCGACACCGGAAGAAACGGCTACAGCGCCACGTTCGCCGCCGCCTACACGGTCCGCGCGAAGCGGAGCGCGCCTGTCTCGGCGCCGTGCACGTGGGAGGAGATCGAGGGCGGCGACGTCGGCCCGCGCACGTTCACGCTGCGAACGATGGCGGAGCGCGTCGCGCAGGCCGGCGACGTGTGGGAGGAGATGCCGACGCGTCCAGAGTCGCTGCGGCGCTCAATCGACAGTCTTGTTGGGCAGGAAGGGCGGGACAAGTAATGCTTAGCCCGCCCTTCCTGCCAGTACCAGCGTTGACGATCGATCTACTGCAGCGGTCCAGCGTCGACGGTGGTGCGCACGGCAAACCAGAAGGGCGCCTTCAACGTGCCGCCCTTTGACGTCACGGTGAGATCGCCCCAGTACTGCCCGCTCGGCGAGGCATGACTCGTCTCCACTGTTACCGAGAAGACTGCCGATTGACCCGGCGCCAGCGTGACCGATGACGGCGTGACGTGCGCCGTCGCGTCGCCCGGCGCCACCGGAGTGCGGGTCAGTGCCGCCGCCGCCGCGTATGTTTGTGTCGTGCCGAAGACGTTGGTGATCGTCACATCGATCGTTTTCGATCGGCCCGACTCAGGCTCGATCTTGCGGAACGAGAGCACCGACGGGCTGAGCGACGCGGTCACGGTCGTGGCCGCCGCCAGGTTCACGATTCCGCCGCCGCGATTCTGCGGATTCGATGTGCCGAGCGCTGCGGGGCGCGCGGCCGACGTGACGAGCGCGCTCTTCACCATGGCCGGCGTCCAGTCCGGATGCAGCTGCAGCAGCAGCGCGGCGGAGCCGGCGACGTGGGGCGTCGCCATGCTCGTTCCCGAGAACAGCGCGAACTTCCCTCCGAGAATCGACGAGAACACGTTCACGCCGGGCGCCGTCACGTCCGGCTTGATGTCGAGCAGGTTCGCCGGTCCGCGGCTCGAGAAGCCCGCGAGGATGTTGCCGTTCGTCGTGACGATTTCGCTGAGCACGCTGCCGTCGGCGCTTGCCGTGGTCGCGGCCGCAGCGGCCGCGCGGATTGCGCCGCGGTCTGAAATCGCCAGCATGACGGCAGGAATCGTCGGCTGGTCCGCGGTGCCGTCGCTTCCCATCGCAATCGGATCGCCGGCGACGTTGTTCACCACCAGCGCTCCCGCCGCGCCCGCGTTCTGCGCGTTGCGGATCTTCGTCGAGAACGTGCACGTGCCGCGATCGATCACGACGATCTGGCCCGCGTGAGTGCCCGCCGCGACCGCCGTGCATGCCTGCGTCGCTGCGCCGTTAGGGGTGCCGCCGGCGCTGTTGCTCCAATTGGCAAGCGTGGCCGTCACCGCGGGAACGTACGCGTTGAAGTCCCCCGCCGCTGCGCCGAACGACGCAGCGCCCACGTGCACCAGGACTCCGAAAAAGTGCTTGTTGGTCGACGCTGCAGCCGTGATCGCATTTTCCGCCTGCCCGGGGCTTGCGACCGTGTTCGCTCCCGGACCTGCGTTCCCGGCCGCGACTGCGGCGACGACGCCGGCGTCCACCGCGCGGTTGACGGCAACCGTCAACTGATCTTGAAAGCCTGCGATCCCGCCCCCAAGGCTCATGTTGATGACGTCCATGCCGTCCTTCACTGCGTCCTCGACCGCCTGAGCGATGTCGTGCGACGTAGCGCTCCCTGTCTGACCCGGGAACACGTTGTAGTTGCCGAGAAACGCTTTGGGTGCGACGCCGGACAAGCCGCTGATGGCCGGCCGCGCGCCGTCTGGCGGCGCCGTCGTCGCGTTCACGCCGGCGATCGTCCCCGAGACGTGCGTCCCGTGATCCTGAAGCGCCTGCGCAGTGAAGAGTCCAGGCGCGCCAGTGAAATACACACGCGCCACGATCACTTTCTTGCTGGTGAACGCCTGGTTGCCGCGATCGAATTTGGGGAAGCCGGCTGGTGGATTCAGCGAGGTGTCGGTGAGAAACGGGTGCGTCTGATCGATGCCCGTGTCAATGACTCCGACCTTGATGCCGGCGCCGGCGTTCGCGACGCCGCCGACGGCCGCCCAGGCGGCAGACGCGTTGATGAGATCGAGCGAGCGGTTCATCACCGGGGAGTAGAGAAGGCTCGGCTCGACGATGGTCACGCCAGGACCGGCGCGCAGCGAGTCGAGTGTGGCGCCGTCGAGGCGCACCGCCAGGCCGTGCAGCACGGTGTCGTACTCGCGCAGCACTTGTGCGGGTGAGCGGGTTGATCGCAGCCATTGCTTGAAGGCGTTGCGCGCCTGCGCCAGCGCCGCCTGGTAACGGGCATTCGCGCCGCTCGCGAAATCGATCTTGCCGTTTGCGGTTCGTGCGGTGCCCGGCCAGGCGGCCAGCGGCGGGTCGGCCAGAATGACGATCGCGTAACCGTCGGCAGCGGCGCCTATCGCCGTCGTCACGGCATTTTGCGCGTGAAGGGTGTACGGAGTCGACGTGGCGACGGCGAGTACGAACAGCGAGACGAGTGTCAGAAACCGTCGACGGAGCATCGGTGACCTCCCTGGGTGGTGGGTTTCGGAGCCGGACTATAGGCCGATCGCCCCGTTCGTCACAAGAGCGCCTCGGTAAGCACGCGCTGGCCGCGTACAAGGAAATGTCGGGGCGCGTTTCCAGCGCGAAACGCGGCGTCGGTCGGCTCCACAGGCGGCCCGAAGGGCCAGGGCTCTAGAAACCCCCCGCCTTGGCGACCTTGTTCAACCAAGTCGCGTTCGGCGCGGCGTGTCGAATCGACCGTGCTGGGCGCGTCGCCCGGGCGTGGCCCCGACGCCTGTGGACCTAGCAATCGGCGCGCCACGACTCAGCTGTGATGTTGAAACGGATCGACGCACGCGCAAGCCTCAGAAAGCAGGGCGCGTGTGCTACTGTCTGCGCCGCCATGAAGAACATCGCGTCCGTTTTCGCGGCACTCATTGCCCTGACCGTCGCATTTCACGCAGAACCGCAGAATCCGGCCGGCGGCGCCGGACAGGGCGATGTGTCGACGCTGACACGCCGTGTCGTTCTCGTCACCATCGACGGGATGCGCGGCGACTATCTCGGAAACGCGGACGCGTATCAGCTCCGAATCCCGAATCTGCGCCGGCTGATGCACGAAGGTTCGTACAGTCCCAGGACGCTGAGCGTGTTTCCCACGCTCACTGGAACCGCGCACACGGCGCTCGTCACCGGCACCGGTGCGATGAAGCACGGGATTCTCGGAAACAACAAGTTCGATCCGACGACCTGGGTGTACCGGGACGACAACCCGGACAACTACGATCTGCAGCCGACGTTTCGCGATTACGCCGAGATCAAAGTCGCCACGCTCTGGAGCGCCGCGCGGGCGAAAGGGCTGAAGACCGCGGCGATCGGCTGGCCGCAGACGGCCGGCGGTCCAATCGATTACCGCATCGACATCGGCGCCGCAGCAACCGGCGCCGAGTCGCATCAGCGCACGTCACAAAGCGCGTCGCCCGGCTGGCTGGAGAAGGTCGAGCAGAAGCTGGGTCCGCTGCAGGCGACCGACGGCCGCATGGCCGATCACCTCAAAGCGCTCGTGGCCGTCGAAATCCTGAAACAGTTTCAACCGTCGCTGATGGCGATTCATTTCTCGCTGACCGATACGGTGCAGCATGCCAACGGACCGCTGACGCCGGCGGCGTTTGCGGCCATGGAGGAATCCGATCAGAATGTCGGCGACGTCGTCGCGGGAATCCAGGCGGCCGGGCTCGCGGCGAATACGGGGACGACGCTGATCGTGACCGGCGATCACGGGTTCATCCCGATGCACACCGAGCTCGCGATCAACCTGCCGCTCATCGAGGCTGGGCTGATCGCGAAAGGCGCCGACGGCCATCCGTCGTGGACGGCGATCGTCGCCGCCAACCGCGGTCTTGGCTCGCTCTATATAAAGGATCGGTCGCCAGAGACGACGGCGAAGGCGCGGCAGGCGCTCGAGAAGTACGCCGCGCTGTACCCGCGGCGCTTCCGGATCATCGAGCGCGCCGAGCTCGATCAGTGGAGCGCGGATCGCGACGCGGTGCTCGGCATCGAGCCGACGGTCGGATACGTGCTCGACGCGCGCCTCGCGCCGCCGTTCGCGCAGCCGCACGCGCGCGCGGCGGGTCATGGCTATCGCCCCGACACGCCGGGCATGGAAACGGGCTTCATCGCGTACGGCGCAGGCATCCGCGCCGGGTGGGTGCTGCCCGTGACGAACACGATCGACGTCGGTCCGACGATCGCGATGCTGCTGGGACTGCAGTTGCCCGACGCCGACGGCAAGCCAATCGTCGGAGTGTTCATCGGGAAGGGGAGCTCGAAGTCCGAGTCGCACCACTGACGGCGCCGCCGAGCGCCCCGCTGATCGCGCGACCAAACGCTCCGAGCCCAAGAACGATCGGCGTCATCCTCATGTACTCGTAGGTCGCGTACGTGCGGAGGCTATGGAAACCGCTCGCGTCGAAGCGCGCGAGCAGGTTCCGCCAGTCGTCGCGATAGCGGATCGTGTCGAGAAAGAAGTTGATTCGCGCGATCGACGCGACGTGGAAGACGGCGATCGTGATCACGCCGACGATGGCGCCAGCCTTCATCGCGTCGGCGAGCCGCCGCGTCCGCCCCGCAGCGCCGAAGCCGGCGATGCTCCACAGCAGCAGCAGGCCGCCGACATAAACGAGCATCAGCGCTGCGTCGTCGTCAGCAAAGGGATGCATCGCCGTGTCGAGTAGATTCATGCCGCCGATCAGCGTGCCGATCGATATCCCGAACATCGCGGGCGAATGCCGATTGCCGCGGCGGAGAAGCCGGCCGACGAACCCGCCGATCGTGCCGGCCGCGGCGCTGACCGCCACGAGGATCACCGGAACGCCGAGCACTTCGTCGAGTCCCGCGCGTGTGGACCATGCATCGACCGGAGCGATCAGGACGACTGCCGCATATATGAACGAGGCGAACGATCCGATCAGGCTGGCGATGATCGCGACGAGAACGCCGGCCCCGATGCGGCACGTCCACCACGAGGTGACGGCGGCGGCGAGGAAGTAGGTCGTGATCAGCGCCTGCGACATCGCGCTCGCGCGAAGGGGATCGAAAATGCGCGGCAAGACGAAGTCGTCCAGAAAATAGCGCCCGACGAGAATGGCGCCTGCAATCGCGCCCCACCTCCAGGCGGCGCGCCAGACAAACCCGCCCACCTGTCGCCGGTACCACCACCGAGCGCCGGCCGCTCCACGCATGGGCACGGCGACCTCCCGGTACTCCTCGAGTAAATCCCCGTTGATCGTGTCGCGATCGCGATCGCGCAGTATGAGGCGCAGAAGCGCTTCCTACCGGCGTGGCGCATTCATGGTGTTCCTTTTACCGGCAGCCGTACGCCCGTCCAGAGACGCCGGACCGCCGCCTTCGCGCTCCGCAGTTCGTGCACCCCGTTGCAGGTGATCGTGTAATGACGCCGCGGCCGTCCGGCGCGCACGGCCGTGCCCGGTGCCAGCTTGGAGGAAACCAGCCCCTTCGCCTCCAGTCGATCCAGCGTCGCGTACACGGCGCCCGCGGAAACCCCGCGTTCGAGGCGATGTTCCACTTCTTTGATGATCGCGCGGCCGTACCCTTCGCGCCCGAGCTCCGTGCGCGGGTGCGCCAGCGAGAGGAGCACCGCCTGTTCGAATGTGCCGAGGTGCTCGGACATGGCGTCGGCCTGCTATTCCACCCAGATGATGATGTGCGATCCAGTGTCGTGATGATGGCTCAGCACCAGGCCGGCATGATGACGGATGTCGTCGAGCGTCAGATCGACGCGATCTCGTTCGAACTCCGTATCGCCGCGCAGCGGCGTCAACTCACCGAGGTACTTGAAGCCGGCGCCTTTGAACACGCGAAGCACGGCAATAGGAAGATCGTCTCGGACGATTCTGGCGGTCGCGGCATCGTAAATGACCGCTCGAAGCGTTGTCGCGTCGCGCGTGGTGGCAGGCTTTGTCCGTTGGACGACGGGCTCATGACCGTCGCGAACGTCGATGAGCGGCATCTCGCCAGCGAACCGCGCTTCGATGGCGGTCAATTCCGAGCGGGCTGCTTGCGCTGTGACGGGCTGCTCCTGCACGTGCTGGTACAAGAAGACGACTGCGCGGATGCTGGCGGCCGCGATCAATCCGCCGCCGATGATTGCAGCAGACGCCGCGATGGATCTCCACCAAGGGCCTCGCAAGATATCTACATTGTAGACAACACGCGGTGGCCGTCAAGGTGACGATCGCGAGAGCAGGTGCAGCCTGATGGCTGCCGCCAGCCCGCCTTCGTCGTTGGTGCCCGTCAGCTGATAGCCGCGGCGCTTGACCGCCTGGCTCGCGTTGCCCATCACGACGGCCGTTCCGGCGAAGTCGAGCATCTCCACGTCGTTCAGGTTGTCGCCGACCGCCATCACCTCGTCCCGCGTCCAGCCGCGCGACTGCGTCCACCGCGCGAGCGTCGTCCCCTTCGAGCAGTTCGGGCCGTTCACGTCGACGAGCGAGAAGTCGCGCGGCTCGTACTCCGTGATCGCCACGGTGTAGCGCTCGGCGCCAGGCAGCGACCGCAGCGCGTCGACCAGCATCCGCATCGAGGCGACGCCGCCGTTGAACATCACCTGGACTGGATCCTCGGTGAGCATTTCGGCGAGCGGCGCCGGCGCTTCGGCGATGAACGCCTTGTTCTTCTCGTAGTAGCCGCGGCGGTGCGGGTGCGTCCAGTCCATGCGTTCGAAGACGATCTGGCGCTCGTTTGGCCGATCGAACACGATCGCCACGCTATCCTCGTAGGCGCGCGTCGCCTCGAGGAGCTCGCGCGCCACACCGCGGCGCAGGAGATTCCTCATCTCGGTGGCGCCGTCCGTCTTCTTCACGAGCGCTCCGTTGTTGACGACGAGCGTCAGCGGAACCGGCAGCAGATCCGCGATGGGACGCGTGAAATGAAAGCTGCGGCCGGTGACGAGCGCGATCTCGACGCCGCCCGCAACGGCGGCGACGACCGCGTCGCGGTGCGTCTCAGGAAGGCGTCCGCGGCTGTCGAGCAGCGTGCCATCGATGTCGATGGCGAGGAGACGGATCACGGGAAGCGAAGCACGACGGCGATCGCCAGGATGCCGATCGCCGCCAGGAGAAGGACGCCGCCGACGGTGAAGCGGACCCATCGCTGGTACGGAACGCCTGCTGCGAGAAGAATGGCCATCAGCGCGCCGTTGGTCGTCGTCAGCAGCTCCATGAGTCCCGCGCCCGTTTGATACGCGAGCACCGGAACCTGCCGCGACATGCCGAGCAGATCGCCGAGGGCGACGAACACCGGCACCGTCAACATCGCATGACCGCTGACGCTCGGCACTGGAATGTGGATGAGCGCCTGGCTCGGAACCATCAGGAGCGCCGCGACCGTCTTCGGCGCCGCGGTCAGGGCCGACGCGAGCGCGTACAGGATCGTGTCGATCACGTGTCCGTCTTCGAGAACGAGCGAGATGCTGCGCGCGATGCCGATCATCAGCGCGGCCGACACGACTTCTCGCATCCCCTCGATGTAGGTGACGACGGTCGCCGTCAACGACAGTCCGCCGGCGAGTCCCGCCGCAATCGCCGCGATCAGGAACGCGCCTGAGAGCTCGTTGAACCCCCAGTCGAGCCTCAGCGCGCCGTACACATACGCGCCGATTGGCGCGACGACAATCGCGAGGATCAGGGCGTGGCGCGGATGCCACGTCGCGTCTGCGGCCGGCGGCTCGCTCGGCTGAAAGCCTCGCGCTACCGTGTTCGTACCGGGCGACGGTACTGTGAGCGTACTCTGTAGCGCGAGGCTTTGAGCCGGGCGACCCGCACGATTTCGCGACGCGTAGCGCATCGTCCAGGCGATCCACACGATCGTTCCGACGACAAACATCGCCAGCCGCAGCCGGCCGGCGGCGAACAGCGGCAGCTGCGCCAGCTTCATCGCGATGCCGGCTTGAAACGGGTTCGTCGGCCCGAAGGCACTGCCGACCATCGCGGCGCCCATGCTCATCGAGACCACGACGACAGCGTCGACGCCGAGCCCTCGGCCGAGGACCAGCAGCACCGGAATCAGCGGAATGATCTCTTCCTGCATGTTCTCGACGGCGCCCATGACGCCGAAGAACGCCGACACGACCGGAATGATGTACAGCCCGCGATCGCCGAACGTCCGCACCAGCCCGCCGACGACAGCCGGCAGCGTGCCCAGCCGATCGACGATGAACCACGCGCCGCCGACGAAGAAGATCACGGCGATGACGTCGGCCGCTGCGACGAACCCGCGCGGCACGGCAACCGCCGCCGCGAGGAGACCGACCGGCGCGCGCGGCACCGAGTGATAGGTTCCGGGCACCGCCACGCGACGCCCTGTGGCCGCATCGTCGCGCCGATCGTATTGGCCGGCCGGCAGCACCCAGGTGAGCGCGGCCGCGACCAGGACGCCGCTGAGGAGCAGGACTGAGGGATTCGGAAGGCGGAAGGCGATCACCTGAGGGGCATCGACGTGTAGGCGACGATCGCGATCTTCCACGCGCCGCCTTCGCGCACGAGCGTGAATTGATCGACGCCGTGCGACTGCGCGGCGCCGTCGCGCATCACCTGAAAGTCGGCGCGCAGGTACGCGAGGTGATCGCTGTCGACGGTCACCTGGACGTTCGTGATCGGCTCGCGAAACGTCGTCGGGTTCGGATTGCGGCGCAGCGACGCGAGCCATTCGTCGCGCGTCTGGTAGGAGTTCGTCCAGTCGGTCTCTCCCGGTCGCTGGCGCGTGACGACGATCATCGCGTTCGGCGCGAGATCCGCCGCCACCTTGTCCCATTCGTGATCGCCGAGGTGCAGCAGGAACGCTTCGACGACGCTCTGAACCTCCCGATCCAACCCACCCAACCTGCCTGCCCCACCCGACCCACTCGACCGACCTGACCCACCCGACCGCCCGTCGACAACCACCTGCCCGTCTTTCATCACCCAGCGGACACCGTTGATCAGCGCGTTCACGTCGGCGAGCGGGTCGCCGTCGACGGCGACGATGTCGGCGAGGTAGCCGGGCGCGATCGCACCCAGATCCTTCTCGTGACCCAGCAGCGCCGCGGGGATCGTCGTCGCCGAGGCGAGCGCCTGCGCCGGCGTCATCCCGGCCCTCACGAACCATCCGAGCTCACGCGTGTTCTGGCCGAACATCGTGTAAACCGCATCCGATCCCATCGCGATCTTCACGCCGGCCCTCACCGCACGCTTCGCCGACTCGAGGTTCTTCTCGATGTACTCCTGCAGCGGCGGAATCGTGTCGGGCGCGAAACCGTACTCGTCCTTCGCGTCGACGTAGTAGCGGTTGTGATCGATCGTCGGAACCCACACCGTTCCGCGCTTCACCATCTCGGCGATCGTTTCGTCGTCGAGGTCGATGCCGTGCTCGACCGAGTCGGCGCCGGCGCGGACAGCGTCCTTCACGCCCGATGGACCGTACGAATGAATCGCCACGCGACGTCCCTTCGCATGCGCCGCGTCGACGACGGCCTTCATCGCCTCGAAGGGCACGGTCTGCGTCGTCTCGACGCTTTGGAAGCTGCCGCGCGAACCGAAGATTTTCACCCAGTCCGATCCGGCGGCGAGACGCGCTTCGGCCTGCTCTCGAAACGCGCCCGGATCGGGTGGACCGCCGCGTCCGGCGGACAGTCCCTGGCCGGCGACGAACATCCGCGGTCCAACCATCTTCCCCATGTTGATCAGGTCGCGCATGGCGTAATCGACTTCGTTGCTGGCGCCGAGATCGCGAATCGTCGTCACGCCGGTCTCGAGCGTGCGCCGTGCGTTCTCCGCCGCGAGCACCGTCGTGACGCCGGCGGGACGCCGCGGCTGTCCGAGCGGACGCGTGCCAGGCGCGCCGTCCCAGTAATAGGTCATGTGCGTGTGGACATCGATGAGCCCCGGCACCAGAGTGAAGCGGCTCAAATCGATCACCTCGGCGCCGGCTGGCGGAGCGCTCGCGCCGACAGACGTGATTCGATCGCGATCGATCAGGATCACGGCGTTCGCGACGACTTTACCCGACCCGTCGACGAGGCGCCCGGCGCGGATCGCTTTCATCTGAGCGGATAGGGGAGCGCTCATCATCAACAACAAGATCGCAATAGGGGCGGACCAGCGCGTCCGCCGCGGTTCGCGTGCCTCTCCGCGCCGACATGCGCGACCGGGCCGACCCACTGGTCGGCGCCTACCAACGATAGCGCTCATCATGCGTACCTCGCTCGTGCTTCTTCGAATCGTCCGGCGATTTCGCGGGCAAGACTATCCGGTGCGATGACGCGTGCGAACGGGCCGAAGCTGAGGATCCAGCTCTCGAGCGCGCGGTCGAGGCAGACGTCCAGCGTCATGTGCAGGCCGCCCGATTCGGTGTCGCGCATCGCTTGCGATGGGTGCCATTCGCGCGCACGCACGTAGTCGGCGACCGCGGGCTCGAACTCGAGCTCCACGCGTTCCGGCGGTCCGGTGTGCACGCCGAGCGAGTGCGGAAACGCCGTGTCGGGCAATTCCTCGATCGGAGTAAATCGCTCTTCCAGCAGCGACAGTTCCTGAACGCGCTCGACGGCGAACGTGCGGACTTCGCCGTACTCGGGCACGTACGCGAGGAGGTAGAGCCCGCCTTGCGCGTACGCGAGGCGGCAGGGATGAACCAGATAGGTTTTGGTCCGATCGCTCGACGCCGAATGATAGACGATCGTCGCCTGGCGATGATGCAGCGTCGCGTCGATCGCGCGCGCGATGATCCGCTGCTGGCGCGGGTCGTCTTTGCGGCGCATCGGATCCGGCTTGGTTGCGATGATGCGCGGCAGTTGATCGAGGAATTGCCGCATATGCGGCGTCAGGACGGAAGCCAGCTTTTCGAACGCGCTCTCGACATCGTCACGGAACGGCGTGCCGGACAGCGATTCGAGCAGCGAGCGGCTGAAATACAGCGCGCACAGCTCGGAGACGGTCAGGCCGGCGGCGAGGCCCTTGAAGGCCTGGCCGCTCACCTGCCACCGCGTGCGGCCGTCGTCATGCGATCGATCGTCGTAGAGAGGAAATCCCGCTTCTTCGAGCGCCTGGAGGTCGCGCCGAATCGTGCGGGTCGTGACATCGCAGAGCGACGCCAGGTCGTCGATGGTGACGCCCGCGCCGCGCGCCCGCTCGATCTCGCGCAGGATCGTCCATTGGCGGATGACTTCGGCGTTCCGGGGCACCGAGCGATCTTACGCTCGGCTGAAAGCCTCGCGCTACAGTGCAACGTGCAGCGCGAGCCCTTCGTGTCCCCGCGCGTGAGGCACGGTCTGGACACCGTGCCCTGCCGTCTGGGTTGTAGCGCGAGCCTTTCGGGCGAGCGGCGGTCTAATCGAGAGAGATGCGGCGCAGGAGATTGAAGTCCGACAGCATCTTGCCCGCGCCCAGCACGACCGACGACAGCGGATCTTCCGCGAGCTGCACCGGCAGACCCGTTTCCTCGCGCAGCCGCTTGTCGAAATTCTTGAGCAGCGCTCCGCCGCCGGTGAGAATGATGCCGCGATCGAAGATGTCCGCCGACAGCTCCGGCGGAATGCGCTCGAGCGCGTCGTGCACGGCCTGGACGATCGCCTTCACCGGCTCGGCCAGCGCGATGCGGATTTCGCCGTCGGTCATCGTCACCGTCTTCGGACGCCCTTCGGTGAGATGCCGTCCCTTGACCTCCATCGTCATCGACGCTTCGAGCGGGAACGCGGAGCCGATCTCGATCTTGATCTGCTCGGCCGTCCGCTCGCCGATGAGCAGGTTGTGCGTCTTGCGGGCGTGCAGCATGATCGATTCGTCGAGCTCGTTGCCGGCGATGCGAACGGACTTGCCGTAGACGACGCCCGCCAGCGAGATCACCGCGATGTCGGTGGTGCCTCCGCCGATGTCGACCACCATGTTGCCCGACGCTTCCGTGATCGGCATCCCGGCGCCGATCGCCGCCGCCATCGCTTCCTCGACCAGGTGCACTTCGCTCGCCTTGGCCCGCATCGCGCTGTCCTTGACGGCGCGGCGCTCGACCTGCGTGATCTCGGACGGCACGCCGATGACGACGCGCGGGCGGAGCCAGCCGCTGCGCTTGTGCGCTTTGCGGATGAAGTGGGTCAGCATCTTTTCCGCGGCCTCGAAGTCGGCGATGACGCCGTCCTTCATCGGCTTGATGGCGGTGATGTTGCCGGGCGTGCGCCCGAGCATTTCCTTCGCCTCGGTGCCGACCGCCTCGATGCGGCCGTTCACTTTGT
Source organism: Acidobacteriota bacterium (assembly GCA_003222395.1). Lineage (GTDB taxonomy): Bacteria > Acidobacteriota > Vicinamibacteria > Vicinamibacterales > CAVVIG01 > Gp6-AA45. The sequence goes on along the minus strand of QHWB01000040.1, from coordinate 596,734 downwards.
TGAGCGCCACGATCGACGGCTCGCTGACAACGATGCCCCTCCCGCGCGCGTAGACGCACGTGTTGGCGGTGCCGAGATCGATGGCCAGGTCGTGGCAGAAGCGGGAGAGCAGGGAATCAAACACGGAGGAAAACTCCTTTACCGCAGGTGATGCAGGAACTGTTCAGCCGCGGATCGCCACCGCCCCCGATGGCAACTCTGATGCCGGTTTTGTGATCGTGTCGACGCGCGGAAACTGGTTCAAAAAGTTGAGGTTACTCAAAACGGACACGGCGGCGGATTACGACCTCGTGGATGAATTACAGCTTTGTCGTTCGCCGTTTTGCGAAAGAACGTGGAAATGAAATGATCGGTGGAATCCGGGGTGCAAACCTATGCAGCAGGCTGCACAGAGTGTCCGGAAGCGATAGTGCGACTGAATCGTAGACGAGTGCGGCGATCTGTGACGCAGAAAGTGCTGAAGGATGATCGTGGGGCGGCCCTTTCAGGGCTGGCTTATTCTGCTCTGAGAGCAATCAACGGATCGACGCGTGTCGCGCGCCATGCAGGCACGAGGCTCGCCGCGACGGCCAGGATCGCCAGCACGAGCACAGAGGTCGCGAACGTCGTGGCGTCGGTCGGCCGCACTTCGTACAGGAGACCGCTCATCACACGGGTGATCGCGAGCGCGCCGGCGCCGCCGATCACGACGCCAACCGCCATCAGCGACAGCGACCGCCGCAGCACCGACCAGACGACCGTCGTCGGTTGCGCGCCGAGCGCCATGCGGACGCCGATCTCGTGCGTCTCCTGGCTCACGGTGTTCGCGAGGACGCCATAGATGCCGATGGCGGCGAGGCCAAGCGCGATCAGCGCGAACGCCGCCACGACGGTCATGCTGAATCGCTGCGGCTTGACCGACTCGCCCACGACGTCGGCGAGCGCCTGCGCGTTCGTGACCGGCAGCGCAGGATCGAGCCGCTGAATCGTCGCGCGCAGATCGGCGAGCACGCTCGCCGGCTCGCGGTTCGACCGGACGACGAGATTGACGGTTCGATAGAAGAAGGCAGCGCGCGCCCCATCTGGCAACTGGAACAGCGGTTCGTACGTCTGCGGAATCGTCTCGGTTCCGAGCGCCGACTGATTCACGTTGCCGGCCACGCCGACGATCGTCATCCACGGCGCAGTGGACGCCGGAATACCCCATTTGATCTGATGGCCAATCGGATCCTGGTTCGGCCAGAGGCGGTTCGCCATCAGCTCGTTGATGATGACGACCGGCTGTCCGCCGCGTCCGTCGGCGTCGGTGAAAAAGCGGCCGCGTTTCAGCGGGATGCCGAGCGCGTCGAAGTAGTTGCCGATGGTCCATGTCGCGGCGATTACACGGCCGAGCTCCGGAATCTCGCGCGCTGATGAATCGGGCGTGAAGGTACGGCGTTCCTGCACGTTCAGCGGCCGATCGGTGCTCGCGCCATTAGCCGTGACGCCGGGAATGGCGTGCGTCGCCTCGGCAGCACGCAGATAGAACTGTTTGACCTGCGGCCCCGATGCGTATCGCCCGACAGGCACCGTGGTCGTCGCGGTGACGACGTGCTCGGTTCTGAAGCCGGGATTCGAGGCGAGAAGCCGGATGAAGCTGCGGACCAGCAATCCGGCGCCGACCGACAACATCAGCGCCAGCGCGAACTGCGCGACCACCAGCGACGCGAGCAGACGATGGCGCCCGCGGCCGGAAGTCACGGCGCGCGCGCCTTCCTTCAACGCCTCGAACGTCGACTGCATCGCCGCGCGAATCGCTGGGACGACGCCGAAAACGAGCGGCGTGGCGAGCGCCAGGGCGACGGTAAAGACGATCACGCGTCCGTCGAAGCGGATCGATTCGACGCGCGGAAGAGAAGTGCCCGCGAGCGACAGGAGCAAATGCATGGTCCAGTACGCAAGAAGGCCGCCGGCGACTGCGCCCAGGGACGCGAGGACGAACCCTTCCGTCAGGAGCTGACGAACCATGCGGGGACCGCTGGCGCCGAGCGCCGAGCGAACGGCGAGCTCGCGTTGACGCGAGCCGGCGCGCGTCAGCATCAGGTTGGCGACGTCGACGCAGCCGATCAGCAGCACCATGGCCACCGCGCCCATCAACACCAGAATCATGCGACGGCTGCCGCCCACCACTTCGTCCGCGAAGTCGAACATCGGGATCGTCATCCGCGAGACGAACTGCCGCAACATCGGCGGATACTTCTCGATCACTGTCGGAACGAGCGACGATATTTCGGCGCGCGCCAGCGCGAGCGTCACGCCTGGCGCGAGGCGCGCGACGACGGTGTTGTTGTACATCATGCCGAACGCACCGCGTTCGAACGGCGTGAACGACATCGGCAGGTACAGATCCGTCGGCTCGGAGTTCCTGCCGCCACCGCGCGGCGGAAACACGAGCTGTTCCGGCATGACGCCGATGACGGCGTAGGATTGGCCGTCGATCTGAATCGTCCGACCGACGATTCCCGGGTCGCGGCCGAACGCGCGCGTCCACAGCCCGTGGCCGAGGACGACGACTTTCGACGACGTGCGGTCGTCGTCCGCGGTGATGGCCCGGCCGAATGCCGGCGCGACGCCGAGCACGTCGAAGAGCTCCGGCGAAATCTTCGTACCGATAATCCGCTGCGGCGCCATCGTGCCCGAGAGCTCGTACGTGGTGCTGCGGTACGCGGCCATCCCCGAGAACGACCGCGCACGGCCGCGGACGATCTCGAAGTCGGGCGCGGAGAACTCCCACTTGTCGACCGGCCCGGTCGGCCACTTCTCGAACATCAATACGAGCGCGCCGGGATCCTTGTAGGGCAGCGACTGCAGGAGCACGCCGTTGACGATGCTGAAGACGGCGGTGTTGGCGCCGATGCCGACCGCGAGCGCCACCACGGCGACCGCGGTGAATCCGGGATTGCGGCGGAGATTCCGGAGGGCGTAGCGGACGTCGTTGCGCAGGACGTCGAGGTGCTCGCGCGGCGCGGTCGTGAGGATGCCGGCAATCGTATCGCGCCACAGCCTGAGGGCCGCCATGCGATCTCCCTGCGCGAGCGCGTCGCGCGCCTGGTCGTTGAACGTCGCCGCCATGTCGTCGCCGAAGTCGCCGCGGAACTCGGCCGGGAACAGCCGCAGCAGCGCACGAAAGAAGCGTTGCGATCGGGACATGGATTCACCGTACGCTCGCGGTAGCGCGCGCCTTTCAGGCGAGCGTCGCCTCGCTCGGCTGAAAGCCTCGCGCTACGCCCGGCGGAACAGCGGCTTGCGCCTGGCGATCGCGAGCGTGTGCTCGAGGCGCGCCGCCTCGGCGCGCGCGACGTCGCGGCCGAATGCGGTGAGGGAATACGCGCGCCGCCTGTCATCGCCGCGCTGCGCGCCATGTCCGTACGACTCGCGAATCAGTCCGTCGGCGAGCAGCCGCTTGATGATCCCGTAGAGCGTGCCGGTGCTGAGACGGACGCCGCCGCCCGTGAGCTCCTCGACTTCTTTCATGATCGCGTAGCCGTGCGTTTCGCCGTCGGCAAGCGCGACGAGCACGTGGAACATCGCCGGGGTCAGCGGCAGCAGATCGTCGGCGTCGCGCCTGATCATATGGCGTACGACGATATGTCGCGCCACGACACATTGTCAAGCGTAGTACAAGAGGTGGATATAGCCGGGATGGTGTTCCGCAGCCGTCAATCCGTCGTCGTGCTGGCCGCAGCGCTGGCCGCGGCCTGCAACAGGGCTCAGTCGACCGCCGCGCCGCCGGCCTTTCCGCCCGTCGTGGTGACGATTGCGCCGGCCCGGCCGGCGCCGATCGAGGACGCGACCGAATACGTCGCCACGCTCAAGTCGCTGCATTCGACGGCCATCCAGCCGCAGATCGACGGGCAGATCACGCAAATCTTCGTGAAATCGGGCGACCGCGTCGCGGCCGGCGCGCCGCTGATGCAGATCGATCCGCGCCGGCAGCAGGCCGCCGTCTCGAGCCAGCAGGCCGAGCGTGCCGCGCGCGAGGCGGCGGTGGCCTATGCGCGCCAGCGGGCGCAGCGGGCGCGCGAGCTCTATGCCGCCGGCGCCGTCAGCAAACAGGAACAGGAACAATCGGAGACCGCGTTGCGGACGGCGGAGGCCGATCTCGCGTCGCTCGACGCGCAGGTGCGGCAGCAGGAAGTGCAGCTGCGCTATTTCACGATCAGCGCGCCGACAGAGGGGACGATCGGCGATATCCCCGTTCGCGTCGGCAGCCAGGTGACGACCCAGACGCTGCTGACGACGCTCGATCAGAACGAGACGCTCGAAGTGTACGTGTCGGTGCCGATCGAGCGCGTGCGCGAGCTGCGGGTCGGCCTGCCGGTTCAGGTTCGAAGCAGCGATGGATCGCAGCTGCTGGCCGTCACCACCGCCTATTTCATCTCGCCGCACGTCGACGATCAGACGCAGTCGGTCCTCGTGAAGGGCCTGGTCCGCAATCCCGGTCTCGCGCTGCGCGCGTCCCAGTACGTTCGCGCGCGCATCATCTGGAAGACGACGCAAGGCATCGTCATTCCAGTGACGGCGGTGCTGCGCGTCAGCGGTCAGTTCTTCGCCTTCGTCGCCGAAGATGCCGGAGGACGGCTCGTCGCGAAGCAGCGCGCGATCAAAGTCGGTCCCATCGCCGGCGACAGCTATCCCGTCGTCGAGGGTCTGAAGCCGGGCGACCGCGTCGTCGTCTCCGGAACGCAAAAGCTGGCCGACGGCGCGCCGATACAGGCCGATCGCTAATTCCGTGTTCGTCGATACCTTCATCCGCCGTCCGATCCTCGCGAGCGTTTGCTCGCTCGTGCTGATTCTTGCCGGCGCGATCGCCATTCCCACGCTGCCAATCGCGCAGTTCCCCGAGCTGTCGCCGCCGCAGGTGCAGGTGATTGCGTTCTACAACGGCGCGAACGCGCAGACGGTCGAGACCGGGGTGACGATTCCGCTCGAGCAGGCGATCAACGGCGTCGAGGGCATGCAGTACATGACCTCGACGAGCGGCAACGACGGCACGTGCGCGATCACCATCACGTTCGAGGTCTCGCGAAATCTCGACGTCGCCGCCGTCGACGTCCAGAACCGCATCTCGCAGGCCGAAGGGCGGCTGCCGAACGAGGTCAAGCAGGTCGGCATCTCGGTCGCGAAGGTGTCGACGAACTTCGTGCTCGCCGCCGCTGCATATGCCGAGCACGGCGAGTACGATCCGCTCTTCATCAGCAACTACGTCGATCGCTTCGTCATCGACGAGCTCAAGCGCGTGCCCGGCGTCGGGAACGTGATCGTCTTCGGCGTCGGCCGCTACGCCATGCGCCTGTGGCTCGATCCCGATCGCCTCGCCGGCCGCAACATCACGGCCGGCGAAGTCGTGCAGGCGCTGCGCGAGCAGAACGTCCAGGTGGCGGCGGGTGCCGTCGGACAGCAGCCGGCGCGCCCGGGACAGACCTTTCAGATCAGCGTCCGCGCCGCCGGACGGCTGACCGATCCGGTGGAATTCGACAACGTCATCCTGAAGCGCGCGACCGACGGCGCGCTCGTGCGCGTGAAGGACGTCGCGCGCACCGAGCTCGGCGCCGAGAGCTACGGCACCGCGTCGCGCTACCAGGCGCGCGATGCCGTCGGCATCGGCGTCCTGCAGCTCCCGACCGCGAACTCGCTGCAGGTGTTTCGCGACGTGAGCGCGGAAATCGATCGTCTGTCCAGGCGCTTTCCGCCGGGCATGAAGGTGGACGTCGCGTTCGAGACAACGAGCGTCGTCTCCGAATCGATTCGCGAGGTCGTGACGACGCTCGCGCAGGCCATCGCGCTCGTCGTGCTCGTCATGTTCCTGTTCCTTCAGAACTGGCGCACGACGCTGATTCCGGCGATCACCATTCCGGTTGCGCTGATCGGGACCTTCGCGTTCGTGAAGCTCTTCGGCTTTTCGATCAACACGCTCACGCTGTTCGGAATCACCCTCGCCACCGGCCTCGTCGTCGACGATGCGATTGTCGTCATCGAGAACATCGAGCGGCACATCCACGACTACCACCGTCCCGCATCGGAGGCGGCGTCGACGGCCATGAGCGAAGTGACCGGCGCCGTGATCGCCACCGCGCTCGTGCTCGCGGCCGTGTTCGTGCCGGTCGCGTTCTTCCCGGGAACGACGGGACGCCTGTATCAGCAGTTCGCGCTGACGATCGCGGTGTCGATGGCCATTTCGGCGTTCTGCGCGCTCACGCTGACGCCCGCGCTCGCCGCGCTCCTGCTGGCGAAGGCGGAGAAGCCGAAAGGCGCGTTCTTCCGCGGCGTGAACCGCGTGATCGACGGCGGGACGGCGTCGCTCGTCAGAGCCCTGCGGCGTCTCGTGCGCGCGCGCGCCATCGTCACGCTGCTGTTCCTCCTCCTGCTCGCGGCAACTTACTGGGTGTACACCCGCGTGCCGACCGGCTTCGTGCCCGACGAAGATCAGGGCTACGTGATGATCCTCATCCAGGCGCCGCAGGGCGCGTCGCTCGAGTACACGATGAACGTGGTGCGGCAGACCGAACGAATCATGCAGCGGCTGCCCGAGTCGGAGCGCATGTTCGCCGCCGGCGGATTCAGCTTCGCCGGCTCGGCGCCGAATCAGGGCATCGTGTTCGTGCAGCTCAAGGATTTCCCCGAGCGGCGGCGGCCGGAGCAGTCGGCAAGGGCCATCGTCGGCCGGTTGTACGGCGAGTTCAGCGCCATCACCGGCGCGATGGTGCTGCCGTTCCTGCCGCCGTCGATTCCGAGCCTTGCCGTCTTCGGCGGTTTCACGTACGAGCTGCTCGATCAGAGCGGCGGTCCGATCGAGAACCTTGCCGCCGCCGCGCAGCAGATCATCGGACAGGGCAACGCGACGCCGGGCCTGACCGCGCTCTTCACGCAGTTCACCGCCAACGATCCGCAGCTCGTCGTCGACATCGATCGCGAACAGGCGAAGAGCGTCGGGATGTCGCTCGGCGACATCACTGAAACGATGCAGGTGCTGCTCGGTTCGAGCTACGTGAACGACTTCGACTTCAACAACCGATCGTATCGGGTGTACGTGCAGGCCGATCAGCAATTCCGATCGACGCCGTCGGACATCGAGCGCTACTACGTCCGGACGTCGGCGGGCTCGATGATGCCGCTGAGCAACGTCGTCTCCGTGCGCGAGTCGACCGCGCCGCAGAGCATCAATCACTTCAACCTGTTCCGCTCGGCCGAAATCAACGGATCGGCCGCGCCGGGATTCAGCTCCGGTCAGGCGCTCGCGGTCATGCAGCAGCTGTCCGATCGCGCGCTGCCGCAGGGCTTTTCGTACGCGTGGTCGGGCCTGTCGCTCGAGGAGGTCAAGGCCGGCGGCCAATCGGCGATCATCTTCGGCCTGGGGCTGCTGCTCGTGTATCTGACGCTCGCCGCGCAGTACGAGAGCGTCACGCTGCCGTTCATCATCCTGCTCTCGGTGCCGCTTGCGATACTTGGGGCGCTCGGCGCGCAGTGGGCGCGCGGTCTCATCGACGACGTGTACTGCCAGATCGGGCTCGTCATGCTGATCGGTCTGTCGGCGAAGAACGGCATCCTCGTCGTCGAATTCGCCGAGCAGCTTCGCGCGCGCGGCCTGACGATCGCCGAGGCGGCGGTCGAGGCGGCGCGCATCCGTCTGCGGCCCATCCTCATGACGTCGCTCGCCTTCATCCTCGGCGTTATGCCGCTCGTCGTCGCCAGCGGCGCGGGACGCGAAGCGCGGCATTCGGTCGGCACCGCCGTGGCCGGCGGCATGATCGCGTCGACGTTCCTCAACCTCGCGTTCATTCCCGTGTTGTATGTCGTCGTCAAAAGTCTTGGACGCCGTCGATCGTAGTGGCTCGGATGCCGTCAAAGGTAGGGGCGGACCAACATGTCCGCCCCACGGCGTCGTGGCGATCCGTCGGTCGGGGCCGACACGTTGGTCGGGGCCGACACGTTGGTCGGCCCCTACCGTGCTCGTAATGGTGGTGGCGTGCGTCGTCGGTCGTGCTCAGGCGCCCGCACCCGTGCTGCGCATCACGTTCGACGAGGCGATCAGGCGGGCGATCGAGAAGAACCCGACGGTGCAGGCGGCGGCCGCGGGCATCCTTCGCGCCGAGGGACTTCTGCGTCAGGCGCGCGCCGCGACGCGGCTCCAGGTCTTCGGCAACATCACGACGACGACGCTCAATACCGGTGTCGACTTTCAGGGCACGACGGTGACGCCGCGCAATTCGCTGGCGGCGACGCTCACTGCCGACATGCCGATCGTGGCCGCCGCCGCGTGGGCGCGGCGCGCACAGGCCGAGGACGCGCGCAACGTCGCCGAGTTCGCCGTCGCCGATACGCGGCGGCAGGTCGCGCTCGCAGCCGCCGACGCGTACTTGACGATCCTGGCTGCGCGGCGCGTCGTCGAGGCGAATGCGCGCGCGCGCGACACTGCGAAAGCGCACTTCGACCTGGCGACCGAGCTCGAGCAACGCGGCGCCGGCAGCCGCCTCAACGCCCTGCGCGCGCAGCAGCAGTTTTCGACCGACGAAGCGCTCGTCGAGACAGCGCGCCTCGCGCTCTATGGCGCGCAGGAAGCGCTCGGCGTCCTGATCGCCGCCGACGAGCCGGCCGATGCGTCCGACGAGCCCGCATTCGACCTGCCGCCAGACGCGCCGTCGTCGCAGACAGCATCGTTGACGTCGTTCCGCTCCGATTTGAAACTCTTCGCCGCCGAACAGCTGGCAGCCGAGCGGATCGTTCGCGACAGCTCGAAGGACTGGTGGCCGTCGATCGACGCGCTGTTCCAGCCGTCGAGCACCTATCCGTCGCCGTTCTTCCTGCCGGGGAACAGCTGGCGATTCCTGCTGCAGGCGAACGTCCCGGTGTTCGACAGCGGGCAGCGTGCGTCGTCGAAGATTCAGCGTCAGGCCGCGCTGGAGCAGACGCGATCGCTGTTCGCCGGCGCGACGATGCAGGCGACCTCGCAGGTGCGCGCGGCGCGCGAGGCCGTGTCGAGCGGCGAGCGCGTCCTGGCGAGGGCGCGCGGCGCCGCCGGACAGGCTCGGGACGTCGTCGACATCACGAACATCGCGTTCAGGGCCGGAGCGGCGACCAACATCGAAGTCATCGACGCCGAGCGCAGCGCTCGCGACGCCGAAACGGCGGTTGCGGTCGCCGAAGACACGCTCCGCCGCGCACGGCTGGAACTGCTCACCGCACTGGGACGGTTTCCGTAGACGCTTCTTCTTCTTCGTGAAACGGGAGACCGTCGGTGAGCTCCGGCGCCTGGAGCATCCGCGGCACCCGGTCGATCGGCTCGAGCGTCTTCACCTCGTCGCCGCCGTTGGCGGCCTGCAGTTCCTTGAACCTGCGCGCCTTGACCAGCACGTTGCCCTCGAGCGAGCCGACGGCGTCGTTGTAGGCTTCGAGCGTCGATTTGAGCCTGCCGCCGAGAGCGGCGAAGCGGTCGCCGAGGGTTCGTACCGCCTCGTAGAGATTCTTGCCGAGATCGCTGATCTTGCGCGCGTTCTCTTCCATCGCCTCCTGTTGCCAGCCGTACGCCACCGCGCGCAGGAGCGCAATCAGCGTCGTCGGGCTGGCCGGGATGACGCGCTTCTCGACTCCGAATTCGATGAGCGCCGGATCCTGCTCGAGAGCGGCGCTGAAAAACATCTCGCCCGGAAGGAACATGACGACGAAGTCGGGCGTAACCGGCACCTTGTCGAAATAGCTCTTGGCCGAGAGCTGCGACATGTGCGTGCGCACCTGACGCGCGTGCTCGGCGAGCATTCGCTGCCGCGCCTCGTCGTCAGGAGCTTCGAGGGCGCGAAGGTAGGCGTCCAGCGGGACCTTCGCATCGACGACGACGTGCTTGCCGCCGGGAAGATTCACGATGACGTCCGGCCTGACGCGCCCGTTTTCGGACGCGATCGTCTCCTGTTCGGTGAAGTGACAATGCTCGAGCATCCCGGCGAGCTCGACCACGCGCTTCAACTGCAGCTCGCCCCAGCGTCCGCGCACGCCGGGCCGCTTCAAGGCGTCGGTGAGCCGGCGCGTTTCGTCGCGCAGGTTCTGGCCCGTCGAATCGAGCGACGCGATTTTCTCGAGCAGCGTCGCGCCCGATTCGACGCGGCGGCGCTCCGCGTCCTTGATTTCGCGGTCCACCTGCTCGAGCGTCTTCTGCATCGGCGCCAGCAGCTCTTCGATCGCTTTCCTGCGCGCGTCGATGTCGGCGGCGGTCTCGGTCCGTGTCTGCTGCAACCGGGTTTGCGCGAGCGAGAGGAACTGTTCGTTGTTACTTCTGAGCGCGTCGGCGCTGAGCGCCTGGAACGTCTCGCGCAGCTTCGCGCCGGCCTCCTCGTACGCTTTCAGTCGCTCGGCGTGAATCGCGCGTTCCTTCTCGAGCTCCGTCCGGAGGCGGTTCTGCGACGGCGCCGCGACGAGCCATCCGATGACGACACCAATGACGATCCCGATTGCAAGAAGCGTGATGAGGCTGAGGAGTTCGATGGCCATTAGTATCGCATGCGTTTATCGCGACATGACGAACGGAATCCACGAATCGGGCAGCTGCAGCTCCGCGGCGTGGAATGCGGACGCGATCGCGCGATCGCAATCGGCGTTGGCGACGCGGCGTGCGTGGAGCTCGGCGACGATCTGCTGCAGCGCATCGCGCGCGGCGATCTGTCCCTGCCGCCGCTTGTCGACGCGCGCACCGGCCGGCGTCGCGAGCGCGGCCCTGCGCGCGGCGGCGCGGTCGGCCTTCAACATTTCCAGGCGCGGACGATTGAGCGGCTCGAACGGCAGCTGGAACTGGAACCGCGCCTCGGACGCGGTGTCGAGCGCGCCGGCAGCGGCGATTGCTTTCTGCCGGTCGAATTCAGCGCGGTAGCAACCGAAGCACAGCGTGCGGGCGCGCCGCTGGTCGCGCGGCGCCGCGCTTCCGCGCAGTGACGCCCGCCTGAGCGCCTCGCGGCAAGCGGCACAGAGCGCCCTGGGGCGTCTGCCTTCCAGCTCTCCGCCTGGGAAGCTAACCCATTCGTCGGCCGCAACTTCGTCGGGTTCGTGCGCCATGACCGCCAGCATACGGCGCATGCGTGACAGGGTAGGTCACTTCTCTTAAACGCGTGGAGCCCCACTTATTCACTGCGGCGGGGAATCCACCCCCGCCGCTGTTGCCCGGCGCATGCGCGCCTCGCAACGGCTCAAGGCTGTCACGCGCTGACGCGCGCGGCCGTAGCCCGCGCGCGTATCTAGAACAGAACGTCGCAGATGTAGGTGTCCAACTCGGATTGCAGGCGGCAAAAACGAACGACGCGCTGTCGCGTCCGACGCGGGTCTGACACCGGTTCGACCCTTGTCAGACCCGGGGATCGGACGTCGACCGATTCTGATGCCTGGTCAAACCGTGACGTGCTGGACGGTGTTGCCGCAGGCGTGGAGGAAACGTTGGAAGTCGGCGGCCGCAATGGTGAACGTGACCGTATTGATGTTGGGGTGGAACGACAGCCGCGACGCCGACTTCAGATCGCGGTCGAGCACCACACGCACGGAGTGGTCACGATCGTTGATCAATCCGAACGGCGACACCGATCCCGGCGTCAACCCGAGGTGCGTCATCAGCCGCTCGGGCGAGGCGAAGCTCAGCTTGCCGTCGCCGATCTGATCCGCGACCTTCCGCAGATCCGCCTTTTTCAAATGCATCAGCACGACGAGGTAATGGCGGTTCCCCTTCTGATTCCGCAAAAAGAGATTCTTGCAATGCGTCGCGTCGATGCCCGTCCAGTGCTGCTCCGCCTCTTCGACCGTCGCGACCGGCGGATGTTCGTGCCGCGTGTAGGGGATGCCGAGCTCGGTCAGCCGCGCGACGACCTGCCGTTCTTCCTCCGTCATACCGTCAGCACGGCGGCGCCGGTCACGCGGCCGCCGCGCAGATCGTCGAGCGCCCGGTTCGCCTCGCCGATCGCGTAAGACTGGACGTGCGTCTTGATCGGCACCTTCGGCGCGATCGTCAGGAACTCGAGCGCGTCCTGCCGCGTGAGGTTGGCGACGGACCGGATGACGCGCTCCTGCCACAGCAGCGAGTATGGAAACGACGGGATATCGCTCATGTGGATGCCGGCGCACACGACGACGCCGCCCGGCATCAGATGCGCGAGCGCCGTGGGCACAAGCGCGCCTACCGGCGCGAACACGATGACGGCGTCCATTGGCGAGGGCGGCGTCTCGGTCGAGGCGCCCGCCCAGGCGCAGCCGAGCGATCGCGCGAAGGTTTGCGCCGCGTCGTCTCCGGGCGACGTGAAGGCGAACACCTCTTTGCCCTGATAGACGGCGAGCTGCGCGATCAAGTGCGCGGCGGCGCCGAATCCGTAGAGGCCCACACACCTGCCGGCGCCCGCCATTCGATAGGCGCGGTACCCGATGAGGCCGGCGCACAGGAGCGGCGCGGCGTCGGCGTCGGCGTAACCGTCGGGGATCTTGAACGTGTAGCGCGCGTCGGCGACGGTGAAGTCGGCGTAGCCGCCGTCGATGTGATAGCCGGTGAAGCGCGCGTCGGGACACAGGTTCTCGCGTCCGCTCGTGCAGAACCCGCACTCGCCGCAGGAGTAGCCGAGCCATGGAATCCCCACGCGATCGCCGACCGCGAACTCCGTCACTCCGTCGCCGAGCTGATCGACGACGCCGACAATCTCATGTCCGGGAATGATCGGAAACTCGCCGTCGCGCAGGTCGCCGTCGACGAGGTGGAGGTCGGTCCGGCATACGCCGCACGCGCGGACGCGGACGCGGATTTCGCCGGGCAGCGCGATTGGAATTTCACGATCCGCGGACGTCAGGCGCTTCGGGCCCGGGCCTTCGAGCACCATCGCTCGCATGGTGTCCCGGTAGTCTAACGTGACTCGGGGAACTGACGCGCTCGCCCTGACGGCTCGTGCCGCGGCATCGCTCACCTGAAAGGCTCGCGCTCTTCTGAAAGGCTCGCGCTCGCCTGAAAGGCTCGCGCTCTTCTGAAAGGCTCGCGCTCGCCTGAAAGGCTCGCGCTACCGTGTGGAGATCGCCGGCAGCATCGACACGTTCCAGCCGCCGCCCAGCCCTTTGAGCAGCAGCAACGTCGCGTTCATGCGGCGGATCAGGATGTTGACGGCTGCACGCTCGTTCGCGAGCGCCGCCTGCTGGGCGGTGATCACCTCGAAATAGCTGGTCACGCCGCCGCGATAGCGATTGTTGGCGAGCGTCAGCGATCGCTCCGACGCGGCGACGGCGTTCGCCTGAATCGCGGCCTCCTCGTCGAGAACGTGCAGCGTCGACAGCTGATCTTCCACTTCGCGGAACGCCGCCAGCACCGATTCCCGGTACGACGCGGCGGCCTGGTCGTACGACGCGAGCGCCTGCTCTTTGACCGCGCGGCGCCGTCCCGCGTCGAAGACGTTGACGAGCGCAAGGGGACCCGCCGTCCAGAAATTGCTGGCCGCCGTACTTGGAACATCGCGACGATGACCGCGATGTCGATGCCCAGTTGCGACGAGTTGTCAGCGATCGACGACATTTACCACAGCTATAATGAACGGCGTCGCTCGTCGAGAAACGTGGCCGGCATCCGCAAAGACAGCGATCACCACAACGTCTACGTCGTCTATCTTCGAAACCCGAAGAAGGATGGCAGGGCCGGCTACTACGTCGGGATGACGGGCCTCTCGCCCGAGCGGCGATTCGAGAATCACAAGAACGGCGTCAAGGCCGCGCGCGTCGTGAAGCGCTGCGGCGAGCGGCTCGTGCCGAAGCTGTACGCGCACCTCAATCCGATGCCGTACGCGAAGGCGAAGGAGATGGAAGTCTTTCTGGCCGACAGCCTCCGCAAGCGCGGCTACGTCGTCTACGGAGGCCATTGATTCAAATCGACCTGCCATTCGACGCCCCAGAAATCCTCTTCGTCCGCCATCCGCGCGCGCGACGCTATGTGATCCGCGTCGCAGACGATGGGATGGTGCGCGTGACGATTCCGCGATGGGGGTCCAGGAAGGAAGCGGCCGCGTTCGCCGCGCGCGAGCGCGCATGGATCGAGAACGAGCGGCGTCGCGCGGAGCGCGAACGCGTGGAGCGCGCGCGGTCGGTGGACGTTCCCGCCGACGTTCTGCGGGATCTGCGCGCGCGCGCGCGACGCGAGCTGCCGGCGCGGCTCCTGGAGCTCGCGTCTCGGCACGGCGTCTCGGTCACGCGCGTCAGCGTGCGCAATCAGAAATGGCGCTGGGGATCGTGCTCGCGCGGCGGACACATCTGTCTGAACTGGCGCCTCATCCGAATGCCCGACTGGGTGCGCGACTACGTCCTGATCCACGAGTTGATGCATTTGAAGCGAATGGATCATTCGCCGCGGTTCTGGCGGCTGGTGGCGGCGGCGTGCCCGGCCTCCAGCGAGGCGCGAGCCTGGCTCAGGGCGTATTCCCGCGCTTGAAGACGCGGTGGTAATCGAGCGCGAAGGACGGGTCCTTGCGCGTCCCCGTGATCGTGAACGGTATCGCGCTGCCGCCGCCGTTCCGGTTGAACAGCGGGTCGACCGCCTTGAGCAGCAGCGACTTGAACCCCGTGGTCATCTCCGAGATCTTCGCATCCATCAGCATCGTGCCGTGGAAGTCGAGCGTTCCCGGCTTCAGCGCATAACCGCCCGCGAGTCGAATCGTCGCGCCTGGAACGCCGAACGTCAGATCCGGCAGCGACAAGCGTCCGTCAGCCAGCGTGAATCGGCCCGAGAAATTCGAGAGCACGCGATCCTTCCGCTCCGGCTCCCCGCGGCTCCTGCGACTGAGCTCGTCGATCTTCCCCTGCACATCGATGTTGGTGAAGCGCGCCCCGGCAAGCGCGAACCGGCCGTCGAGTCGCAGGCGCTCCGCGACGTCCCTGTCTTCGGCCGGCAGGAAGAATTTCGTCGTCAGCGTCAGCCCGCCGACCATCGGCGGCTGCGACGTGTTGACGGCCATGCGCATCACGTCTTCGATGCGCGCGTGGTCCATTCGTACGTCGAGCGAGACGGGCCGCCCGTGCTCGTGTCCGGGCGGATCGAGCACGCTGCCCGACGCGACGAGCGACGAGTTCAGGAAGCTGGCGTCGATTCGCTCCAGCCTGGTGTCGCCGTTCGTGCCGTCGACGATCGTGTGGTACTTCGCGTGGAGATCGAAGGGGTGACCGCCGACGTTCACGACGAAATCAGGCGTGTCCGTCTCGCCGTGGATGTCGATCCGGTTCAACGCGCCGCCGAACGTCCCGCGCGCCGCAAGCGTTCCGGCGATGCCTTTGAAGACGCTGAGGTCGGCGCGATCGAACGTGAACTTGCCCTCGAGCGGCGTGGTGCCCGGCGCGTCGGGCTGCCACGGTCCGAATCGACCCGACGTGAAGATCTCTCCGGGCGGCACGCCGTTGGTCAGCGTCGCCTCGTACGGCATCGCCTGCGCGCCGCCGACGCTCCGCATTCGCAGGGTGTGGATGTCCCAGACCTTTGGTTTCTTGCCGGTCTTGCGCGGGATGATCACGAGCCGCGCGCCATCCGCGTCGAGCACGTCGACGACGACGCCGTCCTCGATGTGCGACGGATCGACGTCAGGCTTGCGCGGCGCAGCGCGCGCGTCCTGCTTCACCTTCCCGCGATCGTCGTCGGGCGGAATATTGATCTCGAGGCCATCGATCCGCACGTGGGCGACGCGCTTGCGCAGCAGGCCGAGCAGATCCGCCTCGACGGTGAAATTCCTCACGCCAATCAGCGGCGGGACGTCGGTCCGACCATGTTCCCGAATCCGAAGAGCCACTCCGTCTGCATGAAGACGCGGGAACACGCGCAGGTGCAAATCGCCGAGCTCGACGTCGCTGTTCAGCCGTTCCGAGAGGGTGCGGACGATGCGGTGACGGAGTGTGTTCGAGGTGAGCGGAACGGCGGCGACGAACAGAACCGCGAGGACGACGAGCGCGGAGCTCAGCGCGACCGTAATCCAAATCGCCCGCCGGACGTGCGTCACACCCCATAGTCGAGCAGCAATCGTGCCAACCATAAGGAAGTTGAAGCGCGACAAGCAGGTTGGAGCGCGAGGCTTTAGCCACGCGTCAACGTATGACGATTACCGATCGTTATCGCGCACGAGTCAGCGGCATTCGGGGTGCCGGCATTCGCATCGCAGCTCGATCGAATCGCGTTTCTCCTTGCAGTGTTCGCTGCAGTACTTGCCGTACTGCCCGCCCTTTTCCACCATGCAGCTGCAGGCCGGATGCGCGCATTTGACCTTGTCTGCCATCGCCGACCTCTCTTAATCGCGTGGGGCCCCACCCCCACGCGCACACGCGCTCGGGCCGTAGCCCTCGCGCGTATCTAGAACAGAACGTCGCCACGGGCCCATACCGTCACGTGCTAACGCGTTCGCGCTGTTGCGCTCGGGCGTATCGAGAACAGAACGTCGCCACGGGCCCATAGCGATCGAGAAACAGAACGTCGCCACCGGGCCGCGACTTGCGTTTGTCGCGCGGGGACCCACCCGGCCGCTGTCGCCCGGCGCCTGCGCGCCGCGCAAACAATACCACCGCTGCCCGACCGGAGCCGCGCTCAACGACATCGTTCTCCGGCGCGCGCCGATGCCGGCCACGTTTCGTCCGCGATCGAAATCGGCAAAGATGATCTCCGGTTTCGAATAGTACATTTCCGTATCATGTCTCGCCGCGCCGGATCTTCTCGATCTTCGCGTCGCGCTCGCTCGTCAGTCGCTCGCGGTCGACGCGAAATTCCGTCTCGATCCGCTGGCGCTCTTCCGGACTGAACGTGGCGCGCACGTTCGACCGGTACAGCACGTCCGCCTGCGCCATCTTCGCGTGGTAGAAGTTGCGCACCTCGGCGATCGACGCCTTCTGGGCGTCGGTGAGCGGACGCGATTCGATGCCCGCGTCCGCGTCCTGCCTGCGCAGACGTTCCATCGCGAGCTCGACTGCCGACTTGAGCGGTTTTTCCATGTGTGATCACTCGCCTGAAGGCCGCCGCCTCCGCTCGACTCTTTCAACCGAGCTTGGACGGGCCGCGCCGAAGCGCCTTCGGTGCGAAGGCGGACGCGCTCCGTGCAATATTACATGCGTCCGCCGCGAACCCACGTCGTGCCGCCGACCATCACGGTCAGGTCAGTGAAGAAATTCCAGCGGACGTACCCGCCCGCAACGTTCCCGCCGAGCTCCGTGTTGTCGCCGAGCGACAGGCGCACGACGCCGGATCCGTATCCGTAGTACGGGATCCACGGTTGGCGTTCGGGCACGGCGAGCAGCGGGTTCATCCCCAGCGCGAACTCGCGGAACGCGCGACCCGAAGCGCCTGCCTTCTGCATCTCCGCCTCGACGGCATCCGCTCCCGACCGCGCGGTGATTTCGATCACCCGGCCCTTCGAGAAGCGCAGCCTCAGGCCGTCGACCGGACGGCCGTCCCACTGCGACGGCGGAAATGCGATGACGCCCTCGACCGATTCCTCGATCGGCGCGACGCGTATCGCGCCCGCGGGCAATTCAATCTCGTGATCGACGAGCACTTTCCCCCGCGCTGCCCGCGACTGCGAGGCGTCGCCGTCCTGGAGGTTCACGGGCCGATCGCCGGCCCGGAAGCGAAGGTCGGTGCCGAGCGGCGAGGAGATGTGCACCTCGCCGCTCCGCAGCGCGTCGGCGAATTTGCGCTGCGCCGCCGCGAGCGCCTGATAGTCGGTCTGCAGCAGCGCGCGCTGGTAGAACGCATCGAGCGCGAAGCGCGGCGGGAGCGGCTGGCCGGCAATCGGGTACGCGCTGCCGGCCTCGAGCCAGTGAAAATGAATCGTCCGGCGGCCGCGATGCTCCGTCAAATCGTCCTTCAACCAGTCCTGCATGGCGAGATACGCCGGATGCGTCGTGTTCGCGCCCGGCATCATGATCGCGGCATCGACATCGCGGAACATCGCCTTGTAGAGCGACCGCGATTCGCGTGCGCTCTTGATCAGCACCGGCGTCTCGAACGACTCCGGCCACGGCTCCGCCAGCACTTCGACGACGCCGAGGTCGACGCCGCCGGCGCGCAGCACCTCGTAGCGAATATGCGGCAGCAGTTCGACGAACAGGCCCGGATGCGCGATCGACATCACGCGCTCGCCGGGCTTCAGCGCGAGCTGCTGGACGATGCGCTTCGCCATTGCCGGGTAATCGAAGGTGAGCCGCGGCTGCGCGAGCGAGTGCGCCCCGGCGAGAACGACCAGAACGACGAGAGCGAAGACGCGCGTCATGCGGGACATTATCGCCTCACTGTGGCGCGGTCCTTTCAGGGCAGCGGCCAGCGCGGCCATCGCGATACGATTACGACGTGGCGGTCGTGTCGCTGGATCGTGTCTCAATCGCGTTCGGTCATCTGCCGCTCCTCGACGAGGTATCTTTGCAGCTCGATCCGCGCGAGCGCGTCGCGGTGATCGGCCGCAACGGATCGGGCAAGTCGACGCTTCTGAAAATGATGTCCGGCGAAGTCGTGCCCGACGCCGGCACAGTCTGGCGGCAGCCGGCGCTCCGCGTCGCGCGGCTCGAACAGGACATCCCGCTCTCCGAGCACCGCACGGTGTTCGACATCGTCGCCGAGGGGCACACGCATCATCTCGTAGAAGACCAAGCGTGGCTGCGCGAACACCATGTCGATCTCGTGCTGTCCCGACTGCAGCTGCCCGCTGACGCCATCGTCGACACATTGTCGGGCGGCTGGCGGCGGCGCGTCCTGCTGGCGCGCGCGCTCGTCGGCCAGCCCGACCTGCTGCTGCTCGACGAGCCGACGAACCATCTCGACATCGACGCGATTACATGGCTCGAGACGTTTCTCGTCGATTTTGCCGGCGCGGTCGTGTTCGTCACGCACGATCGCGCGTTCCTGCAGCGGCTCGCGACGCGCATCGTGGAGCTTGATCGCGGTCTGCTGACGTCGTGGCCCGGCGACTACGCAACCTACCTGAAGAGAAAGGAGGAAGCGCTCGCCAGCGAGGCTGCCGGGCAGGAGCGATTCGACAAGAAGCTCGCCGGGGAGGAAGCCTGGCTGCGGCAGGGCGTCAAAGCGCGGCGCACGCGCAACGAAGGACGCGTCCGCGCGCTGGTGGCGATGCGCGAGGAACGCGCGGCTCGCCGGGAGCAGATCGGCAGCGTGCGGCTCCAGGTCGAGCAGGCGGATCCGTCGGGGAAGATGGTCTTCGAGCTCGATCGCGTATCAAAGGCTTATGCGGCCCGCACGATGTCGGATGCGCCCGAGCCGATTGCCGTCGTCCGCGATTTCTCGGCGCGCATCATGCGCGGCGATCGCATCGGCCTCATCGGTCCGAACGGATCGGGCAAAACGACGCTGCTGCGGATGATCATCGGCGAGCTGCCGCCGGATGAGGGCGAAGTGCGGCGCGGCGCGAACGTGCAGATCGCCTACTACGATCAGCAGCGCGAGCAGCTCGATCCCGAGCGGACGGTGTACGACACGGTCGGCGAGGGGAACGATACCGTGACGGCGAACGGCCGCACGCGTCACGTGAATGCGTATCTGCGCGATTTCCTTTTTTCGAACGAGCGCGCGCGATCGCCGGTTCGATCGCTGTCAGGCGGCGAGCGGAACCGCCTGCTGCTCGCGCGGCTGTTCACGCGGCCCGCGAACGTCCTCGTGCTCGACGAGCCGACCAACGATCTCGATCTCGAGACGCTGGAGCTCGTCGAAGAACAGCTCGTCGAATGGCCCGGCACGCTGCTGCTCGTCTCGCACGATCGCGCGTTCCTCGATAACGTCGTCACCAGCACGTTCGTGTTCGAAGGCGGCGGCCGGGTGCAGGAGTACGTCGGCGGCTACGAAGATTGGCTGCGGCAGCGCGACCTGGCGACCGACAATCGCGAAAAGCAACGCTCGGCTGAAGCCCCGCGCTCCACGAGAGCCTCGCGCTCCACGAACGCCTCGCCGTCCGCGCGTGCGCGACGTGACGGCGACGCGGCCATTGTGGCGACCGACGATGGAGCGCGAGATGGGGCGGGACGCTTTAGCCGAGCGGCCGAGCGCAAGAAACTCACCTACAGGGAACAGCACGAGCTGGAGGCGCTGCCGGCGCGGATCGATGCGCTCGAGGAGGAGCAGCGCGTGCTGGCCGAACGGATCGCGGATCCAACCTTTTATAAGGAGCCACCGGACGCGATCCGCGCCGCCCTCGCGCGCGCCGAGGATATTCAACACGAAATCTCCGCCGCGTACGCCCGCTGGCACGACCTCGACGATCGCGCCTGAGATGAATTGCCGTCGCGTGCGTTTCATGTCGCGCAGGACCGGTGGGGCGTTAATAAGATCAGCGTTTACCCTCCGGGCTCCGGCTGCGAAGCCGCCATGTGGTGATCTGTGCCTTGTCTGGGATGGGACCGCGGCCTCCCTCAAATCGATGTTGGATCGCGCCGGAGCGAAGATCGAAGTTGGTCCAGTAGATCGACCGGGTGGTCGTCGGAAGACCGGGTCGAGTGTTTATGTTCGGGATCCTGACGGCAATCCGCTCGAATTCATGATCTACGCCTGATTCGCGCTCGTTCGACACGACCAGCTGCCTGAAGAGTCCGCCTGCCCGATCGCGCGGCTACATCTTGACATGCCGATCATTTCGGCGTTGCGCGTGTTGACGTGATGATCGTCTGGGATGGGCCTGACGACGCGCGCGTGAGGCTTCGTGTCAGGTCGCGACGGTGATGAGCCGGTTGGTGGCGGCCTTTCGCATTCGGGTATGGAGACGTTATGGACCATACCCGCGAAAACTGCAGCTTCCTCGCCGAGCCGGAAAGACGGCTGCTGACGGCGATCGCGCGCCGGATGCCCGCCGCCATCAACTCTGACCACCTGACGCTGCTCGGCCTCGTCTCGATGCCGATCGCGGGGGCCGCGTTCGCGCTCATCCCGCGGACGCCCTGGGCCGCCGCGACCTTCGTCGCCGCGCTCGCCGCCAACTGGTTCGGCGACAGCCTCGACGGCACGCTCGCGCGCGTCCGCAACCGGCAGCGCCCGCGCTACGGATACTACGTCGATCACGTCGTCGATCTCGTCGGGACGGCATCGCTCATCGCGGGCATCGCGGCGTCCGGCGCGATGCATCCTTCGCTGGCCATCCTGTTGTTCTCGGCGTACGTGCTCGTCGCGGCCGAAAGCTTTCTCGCCACGCACGCGCTCGGCGTGTTCCGGATTTCGTTCGGCGGCTTCGGACCGACCGAGCTGCGCATCGTCCTCGCCATCGGCGCCGTCGCGATCGCCGACAGCCCGTGGGTCGACGTCGTCGGCAGGCGCCTGCTGCTGTTCGACGTCGGAGGGATCGCCGCCATCATCGGCCTCGTCGGCGCGTTCGTGCTGTCCGCGCTGCGCAACAGCCGCGCGCTGTACTTCGCGGAGACGCGCTGACATGCGGCTCGTACGATTCTTCACCGTCGGCTGGATGGGGTTTGTCGTCCAGATGGCGGCGTCCGTTGCGTTGACGAGTGTCGTTCACGTGTCGTGGCTGCCGGCGACCGGCGCCGCGGCCGAACTGTCCATCATCCGCAACTTCTTCTGGCACGGCCTCGTTTTCATGCCTGGAATCACGATTGAGCGCACGCCGGATTCGCTGCGGACGTACCTGAGGCTCGTACGGAAGACGATCGTCACGATGA
This sequence comes from Acidobacteriota bacterium, assembly GCA_003222395.1. Lineage (GTDB taxonomy): Bacteria > Acidobacteriota > Vicinamibacteria > Vicinamibacterales > CAVVIG01 > Gp6-AA45. Next base: position 575,095 of record QHWB01000040.1, on the reverse strand, counting down.
CCTACGACACCGAGCACCAGATGACGTTCCGCCGCGGACGCCCGGACTGCTCACGGCGAGCAGCGTCGCGACGAGTATTCGCGAAGCCGACGGCGGCGACCGCGGATTCCTGTGGCGGATGAACTCGTACTGGCGGTACCGGCGCGTCGATGGAGGCGTGGTCGTCGAAGTCGAGTCGCTGACGCTCAGCCGCCGCGTCCCGAGCCTGGCGCGTCCTCTTGCAGCGCCGCTCATCGACCGCGTCGCGCGCGAGTCGATGCTCAGAACCCTCGACACGATGCGCGCCAGGCTCACGAGGGTTCGGGGTTCGGCGTCGCTACACTTTGAAGCTGGCCGCCAGCTCCTGACTGGGCCGTGATGCGTGAATCGGCGTGCCCTGCGAGCGCACCAGATCGTGATACGCCGTCACGATTCGGCCGGTCACGGCACCTACTGCACCCGATCCGATGACGCGATCGTCAATCGAGATCACCGGCACGACTTCGGCGGCCGTGCCGCAGATGAACGCCTCGCGGGTGGTCCACGCATCGAACAACGCGATCGGCTTCTCCTCGGTCCTGATTCCCAGGCTCGCCGCGACCGCGAGGATCGTCTCGCGCGTCACTCCCTTCAGGTTCGTCGCGGTCGGCGGCGTCACCAGCGCGTGGTCGGTGACGATGAAGAAATTGTCGACCGTCGCTTCGGCGACGAAGCCGTTCATGTCGAGCATCAGCGCCTCGTCGGCGCCGCGATCGTTGGCCTCGATGCGCGCGAGCACGTTGTTCAGATAATTCAGCGACTTGATCGCGGGGCTGAGGCATTCGATGGAATTCCGCCGGAACGTCGACGTGACGAGGCGGATGCCGGTCGACGGCGCGGCGTAGATCGACAACGTCGGCTTGACGATGACGATGAGCTCGGCGCGCGGACATTTGCGCGGATCGACGCCGAGATCGCCAGGCCCGCGCGTGACGACGACGCGCAGGTACCCGTCGACGATGGCGTTGCGGCGGCACGATTCGAGAACGATGTCGCAGAGCTCTGACGGGGTGTGCGGGATCGCCAGCCGGATCGCCTTGGCGGAATCGAACAGCCGCTCCACGTGGCGTTCGAGCTTGAAGACACGGCCGTTGTAGGCGCGGATGCCTTCGAAGACGCCGTCTCCATACAGCAACCCGTGGTCGAAGACGCTCACCGTCGCGTCGGCGGCGGACCGGAAGGCGCCGCTCACGTACACGAGGCCGTCGGGCAGGGAGGCTCGCACGGCGTCGGCACCGGCGTTAGAATTGGACTGGTTCGTCGAGGTGCTCATGCGTCGGATGATGCCGAAAAACGGGAACCAGCAAACCGTCCAATGGATGAATGGACTGTCTGCCGCGCTGCCGCGCACGCGGCCGATCTACCGCCAGCTCGTGGCGCTCGTCGAAGGCGGCATCGCGCGCGGCGAGGTGCCGCCAGGATTCCGGCTGCCGCCCGAGCGCGATCTCGCCAGGCGGCTGCGCGTCAGCCGCGCCACCGTCGTCAGCGCGTACCGCGAGCTCGAGGCGCGCGGGTTGCTGCGCGGCTACGTCGGACGCGGCACGTTCGTGTCGGCGAAGCCCGATGCCGGCAGCGCGCCGTTCGCGTGGCGCGGCAAGATGTCGGCGGCCGCGCTCAATTCGAACGACACGACGGTGCGCGATCTCGTGAGCGCCGCCGCCGACCCGGCGCTCGTGTCGCTGGCCGCCGGCGTTCCCGCGCTCGACTGCTTTCCGACCGCGGCGTTCCAGCACGCGATGAACGACGTGCTCGGCAAGGACGCGGCGGTCGCGTGGCGCCACGGGCCGACCGAAGGGCTGCGGGCCTTCCGTGCGGCGCTGGCGGAGCGGTTCGGCGGCGATCCCGAGCACATCCTCGTCATCGCGGGCGCGCAGCAGGGCCTCGATCTGCTCGCGCGCTGCCTGATCGATCCGGGCGACGCCGTCATCGTCGATCGCCCCGGATATCTCGGCGCCATCCAGTCGTTCCGCACGGCCGGCGCGCGGCTCGTCGGCTGGGACATCGCGGGCGCCGATCTCGACGAGCTCGAAGAGCTGATGCTGCGCTATCGGCCGAAGCTGCTCTACACCAACCCGACGCATCACAACCCCACGGGCTACACGATGCCGATCCGCGCGCGGCGCGAGCTGCTCGAGCTGGCGGCGCGCTACCGTGTCCCGATCGTCGAGGACGATACCTATCGCGAGCTCGCGCTCGGCGCGCCGTCGCCGCCGCCGCTCTTCAAGCTCGATGACGCGCACCGCGTGGTCATCCGGGTGAACAGCTTTTCGAAGATGCTCGCGCCGGGGCTGCGGCTCGGATGGATCAGCGCGGTGCGCCCGATCGTCGAGCAGCTGTCGCTCATCAAGCAGCAGGTCGATCCGCACACGCAGAACCTCTCGCAGCTCGTCGTCTGCGAGCTGATCGCGCGCGGCGTGTTCGATCGCCACGTCGCGACGATCAAGACCGAGCATCGGCGGCGGCGCGACGCGATGGTGGGCGCGCTGCGACAGCATGTGCCGGCGGGCGCGCTGCGGTTCGACGTGCCCGACGGCGGCATGTATCTGTGGTGTCAACTGCAGCCGGGCGTTCGCGCGCGCGCGGTGCAGGACCACGCGCGGCGCGAGTCGGTGATGGTGGTCACGGGCGAGCCGTTCTACGTCGATCAGGGTGGCGCCGATCGGCTGCGAATCTGCTACACGTCGCAGCCGCCGGAACGCGCGGACAGGGCCGCGCGAACGCTCGCGCGAGCCGTCGCGGCGGCTGCGCGCGAGGATCCAGCGGCCCCGACGCGGCTCGTCTAACGGCTAGAATTGCCGGATGCGCCTGCTGAATCGCACCGCCGTGACGATCACCGGTGCGCAGCCCTACCTCGACTGGATGCTGCACCACGACGCCGACGCCGACCGCGGCCAGATCACCGTCGGGCGCGCGAAACCGTACGGCGCGGCGTTCCTGCTGCCTGAGTTCGAGCTCGAAGAGGACGTGCAGGAATGGGTGGAGGAGAACGCCTCCTGGCTGTTCGAGTTTCAGCTCTCGGCGTGGACCGAGGACGAATCGACGTGGCCGCCGACGCGCGATCTGAAGACCTTCCGCGCCTGGTTCCGCATCGACATCCACAACATCGTCGTCGACATGGCCGAGGACGAGATCAAAGGAGAAGAACTGTGATTCTTCACCTGGTGAGCTTCAAGTACAAGAAGGACACCGGCGTCTCGGCGCGCGACGACCACCGCGCCCGCCTGCGGGCGTTGAAGGATTTAGACGGTGTGATCGACCTGAAGGTTGGCGAGGACATCGTCCGCTCGGCGCGATCGTACGACACGGGGTTGATGATCGTGTTCCGCGACCGCGCGGCGCTCGACGCGTATCAGAAAAACGATCGCCACGTTCCGATTGCGCAACTCGGAGTGGCCGTCAGCGAACACATCGTCGCGGTCGATTTCGAGACGTAACAGCGCCCGATCTTCGCGATTTCGAACATCAAACTTTCGGCGATTGCATCCGTCTCAAGGCGCAAGATGCTGATCGCCACGAGCCTCGCCGCCATCGTCGTCACCATCTCCGCCCCTGCCGACGTCAAATCGTCGCTCGTCGACCGCGTCACCGCTGAAGCCGACGCGATCTGGCGGTCGGCCGGGCTCGCCATCACCTGGGAGCGTCAGCCGGCGCGCGCCTCGTCGAGGACGCTCCACGTCATCTTCGGAAACGAGCGCGGCAACGCGACCTCGTCTCTGCAACCGCTCGGCTGGATTCGATTCGACGATGACCGGCCGACGCTGGACATGTATCTGTCCTACGCCAATGCCGTGTCGCTGCTCGAAACGTCGCGCGACAGCCTCGGCCTGTCGCACAACATGACCATCCTCGAGCGCGATATCTACTTGAGCCGCGCGTTGGGGCGGGCGCTCGCGCACGAGCTCGGCCATTATCTGCTGGCGTCGAAGGCGCACACGGCGGACGGCCTGATGAAGGCGAACCGGACGGCGTCAGAATTCTTCTCCGCGGATCGCAGGCGATTCGCCGTCGCGGCGCGGGAGTGGCTCCAGATCGCGGCGCGGCTGGACGACGCCGTGCGGGTGGCGTCGGACTGATTGACGCTCGTCGCCGTGTCGCGCCGGCGACTGAAGCGCGGCATGGTGTACGTCACGCTCGGCCGAATGGAAGACAAGCGATACGTCGCGTCGCGGCTCGAGGATGCGCCGCCGTCCGCTGGCGGATTGCCGCGGCGAGTCTACGAAGCAACGGCGCTCGGCCGCCGGCTTCTCGAGGCGCATGCGCAGCTGGCGCGCCTGCTGCCGGAGTTCGCGCGATGAGGCGACCGCTAGCCCCCAGCCCCCTCGTGAGCTACCATCCGCGCATGTTCAAAAAACTCATCGCGCTCATCGCGTTCGCCGTCGCGGTCGCGGTTGTTGCTCCGCAGGCGCAAACCAAAACGCCCAAGCTGACGACCCCGAAGGAACAGTTCGGACACGACATCGGCGACGACTACTTCCTGGTCAACTACACGCAGTACGTCGAGTACCTCCAGAAGCTGGACAAGGAATCCGACCGGATGACGGTCGTCGAGATCGGGAAGACCGAAGAAGGACGTCCTGAGCTGACGGCCATCATCACCTCTCCCGAGAATCACCGGAAGCTGGCGCAGTACAAGGAGATGAACCGCAAGCTCGCGCTGGCCGACGGGATCACCGACGACCAGGCGCGCCAGCTCGCGAAGGACAGCAAGGCTGTCGTGTGGATTGACGGCGGGCTGCACGCGACGGAAGTGCTCGGCGCGCAGCAGTTGATCGAGACGATCTATCGGCTGAATGCGAAAACCGATTCCGAGACGCAGCGGATTCTGAACGACGACATCATTCTCTGTACGCTCGTCAATCCGGACGGCATGGAGCTCGTCTCCAACTGGTACATGCGCGAGGGCGACGAGAAGAAGCGATCGACGAACGGCATCCCGCGCCTGTACCAGAAATACATCGGCCACGACGACAACCGCGATTTCTACATGATGAACATGTCGGAGAGCACCAACGCGAACCGGGTGATGTATCGCGAGTGGTATCCCGCGATCATGTACAACCATCATCAGACGGGACCGGCGGGCGCGGTGCTCTTCGCGCCGCCGTTCCGCGATCCGTTCAACTACAACTTCGATCCGCTCGTGGTGCTCGGGATCGACACGGTCGGCTCGGCGATCCATACCCGCCTCGCCGCGGAAGGGAAGCCGGGCGCGGTCATGCGATCGGGTGCGCCCTATTCGACGTGGTTCAACGGCGGCATCAGGACGACCTCGTACTTCCACAACCAGATCGGGATTCTCACCGAAACGATCGGCAATCCGACGCCGGTCGAGATTCCGTTCGTCCTCGACATGCAGCTGCCGCGCGCCGACGTGCCCAACCCGGTCGCGCCGCAGACGTGGCACTTCCGGCAGTCGATCGAGTACTCGGTGACGAACAACTACGCGATTCTCGACATCGCCTCGAAGCGGAAGGAAGACTTCCTGTTCAACATGTACAAGATGGCAAAGAACGCCATCGAGAAGGGAAGCCGCGACAACTGGACGATTCATCCGCAGCGGATCGAAGCGGCGCGCGAGGCAATCGAGGCGCGGGAGGCTGGCACCGGTCGCGGCGGCGAGAACGTCGGGCCGCGCGCGGCGCTCGGAGGCCGCGGTGGCGCGGCGACAGGCTCAGGCCAGGGCGGCGGACGAGGCGCGGGCGCACCGATCGCCGTCTACAACAGCGTGCTCCACGATCCGAAATTGCGCGACCCGCGCGGCTTCATCCTGCCGGCCGATCAGCCCGACTTCCTCACCGCGACGAAGTTCATGAACATCCTGATCAAGGCGGGCGCCACGGTGCATCGCGCGACGGCGCCGTTCACCGTTAACGGCAAACAGTACCCCGCCGGTTCGTACGTGGTGAAAGCGGCGCAGCCGTTCCGCGCGCACGTGATGGACATGTTCGAGCCGCAGGATCACCCGAACGACATCCCGTACCCGGGCGGACCGCCGCGTCCGCCCTACGACGTCACCGGCTACAACCTGTCGTACTCGATGGGCGTGAAGTTCGACCGCATCCTCGACGCGTTCGACGGACCGTTCGAGAAGATTTCCGATCTCGCACCGGTTCCGACCGGAAAGGTCACCGCGGCGCCGCCCGGCGGCGCGTACATCATCGACGCGCGCGTCAACGACGCGTTCGTGGCCGTGAATCGGCTGCTCAAAGCAAAGCAGTCGGTGTCGCGTGCGGCGGCGCCGTTCAGCGCGAACGGCAAGTCGTATCCGGCCGGCAGCTTCCTCGTGCCCGCAACCGCGGAATCGACGCCGATTCTCCAGCGAGTGGTCGCCGACAAAGGCCTCGTCGCCGATGGCGTGCAGAGCGTACCAACCGGCGAGCATCCGCCGTTCGCCGTCAAGCCGGTACGCATAGGCCTGTGGGATCAGTACGGCGGTTCGATGCCGTCGGGATGGACGCGCTGGCTGTTCGAGCAGTACGAGTTCCCGTTCGAAGTCGTCTACCCGCAGGCGCTCGACGCGGGGAATCTGAGCTCGAAGTTCGACGTGCTGGTGTTCGTCGATGGCGCCATTCCGGCGCGTGATCCGTCGACGGCGGCGCAGGGCGCCGGATTCGGCAGCCAGCCGGCAGCTGACACGATTCCGGCGGAGTTCCGCGCATGGCTCGGCCGCGTATCGGTCGCGAAGACGGTGCCGGAGCTGAAGAAGTTCGTGGAGAGCGGCGGGACGATCCTCACGATCGGATCGTCGACCGTGCTCGGCTATCACCTTGGTCTGCCGCTGCGCAACGCGCTCGTCGAGACGGTTAACGGTGCGACGCATTCGCTGCCGCGCGAGAAGTACTACATTCCCGGATCGATTCTCGAAACGCGCGTCGACACGACGAACCCGCTCGCCTACGGCATGGAACAGCGGGCGATGGTGATGTACGACGAGAGCCCCGCGTTCCGGCTCGAGCCGGAAGCGTCGCTGAAAGGCGTGAAGCCGGTGGCGTGGTACGACTCGCCGTCGCCGCTGCGGAGCGGTTGGGCGTGGGGCCAGCAGTACCTCGATCAGGCGGTCGCCATCGTCGACGCGCCCGTCGGCAAAGGACACGTCGTTCTCTTCGGCCCCGAGGTGCTGTGGCGCGCGCAGCCGCACGGCACGTTCAAGATGTTCTTCAACGGCATTTACTACGGGAGCGCATCCGCGTCGTCGACCGGCGCGAGGACCACTGAGACGCCGCGGTGAACGAAACGACCGCAGAGAACGCAGAGCATGACAGGCGCTCCGCGTTCCCTGTGGTTGCTTTCTCGCTCTACTTCTGCAGCGATTTCAAATACATCGACAGCGCCTCGATATCGGCGGCGGACAACTGCGACGTCTTGCCGTGCGTGTCTTTGATCACGCCGATGTGATTCGACGCCAGCGCGGGGTTGATCTGCCGCACGCCGTTGTTGACGACGACGAGCGGCGCCAGCTTGCTGGTTCCAAGCTGATCGATCACCAGACGTCCCTCGGGGTAGGCCGACGTCTGCTGCGGCTTACCGTCCGGCGATGGGAGCGGTTCCGGCGGATCGAGGCTCACGCACAGCGGACCCATCGCAGAACCGTCCGCTGGTGCGTATCGACCACGGCGACGCGCCAGTCGGGATAGCCCTCGCGCCCAGGGAGCGTCACATACAGCTTCGCGCCGTCGGCTGTGACCGCAAGCGCATTCGGCCAGCTGCGGAACGGCTGCGGCACATGAGGCCAGTGCTGACCCCCGCTCTTCACAATCGGATTGTTGGGATCGATGCGATCGCCCGGGCTCGGAACGCCGGTATCGTACTGATTCGCGAAGAGAATCTTCGTGAACCGCGGCAATCCGGCGCGCGCGCCCGCGGCTTCCGCGCCGACGAGGCGGTGAGGCGGGGGCGCGTTGACGTCGGTGATGATGTTTCCGTTCGCGTCCGTCTTCACGGCGGTGCTGTAGAAGCGGAGATCGAACGGCGATTCAGGCAGGGCCGCGGCGAGGATGCGGCGTTCGAACGATGCACCGAGCGTTGTACTTTGCGCCAGCAATCTGACGCGCGCCGCGGCGGCCGCGACGACGACAAGCGCAGCGATTACGACACAGATCCCCTTCGGGGACAGACACGGACAGCGTTTCATCACGCCTTCCTTTCCATCCCCTGTGAGCCAGCGTCGACCGCAACGCAGGTGCCGGCGTTCATGCGCGAGCGCGACGGGAGAGGGCGAATCAACCGCGATGGGACTTACGGGTACGCGAGACGTATCTTCTGGATCTCGTCTGCGACAGAAGACCGCACGTGCGACATCGCCACCACTTCACGGCTGTTCCGTAGTCGATCGTCATTTCTACACGAGGTGTAACTGCTGCTTCCCGGCTATCGCGAATGAGTACTCGACACTTTCTTTTTCCAGCTGGCCGGTGTCGGTGTGCCTGATAATCCGTCGACGCGATTCTTGCGTGACAGGTGATGACGATGAAGAGCAGCAAAGCGTTTCTTGCAGCAACTCTTGCTTCAACGATCGTTGTCGGCATCTCCGCTCAGCGCGGGCGCGGCGGCGCGCCCTCGATGCCGACGGCGCCGACGCCGCCCGGCCCGCCGCGCGTCGAAGAGCTGAAGCGCGAGGCGGCGGCCGACGTCGAGAGCATGCGCGTCATGACGCAGCAGATGGTCGATCAGGTCTTCAGCTTCGCGGAGCTCGGGTTCCAGGAATTCGACACGTCGAACTATCTGACCGGCATCCTGGAGAAGAACGGCTTCAAGCTGGAACGCGGCTACGCCGGCATTCCGACCGCGTGGACGGCGACGTGGGGATCGGGCAAGCCGGTCATCGCGATCGGATCGGACATCGACGACATCCCGCAGGCGTCGCAGAAGCCGGGCGTTGGGTACAAGGATCCGATCATCGAAGGGGCGCCGGGTCACGGCGAAGGGCACAACTCCGGCGTTCCGCTGAACATCACCGCCGCGCTCGCGGTGAAGAAAATCATGGAGCGCGAGCATCTGGCCGGCACGCTGAAGCTGTGGCCGGGCGTCGCCGAGGAGCTGGTCGGCGCGAAGATGTATTTCATCCGCGCCGGCATGTTCCGCGACGTCGATGTCAATCTTTTCGCGCACGTCGGCAGCAGCCTCGGCGTCAGCTGGGGCGCCGGCTTCGGCACCGGCCTTCAGTCGATCGAGTACACGTTCAAAGGCGAGAGCGCGCACGCCGCCGCGCAACCGTGGCGCGGCCGCTCGGCGCTCGACGCGGTGGAGCTGATGGACGTCGCCTGGAATTTCCGCCGCGAGCATCTCCGCCTGCAGCAGCGATCGCACTACGTCATTCCCAACGGCGGCGATCAGCCCAACGTGGTGCCGCAGAACGCCAGCGTCTGGTACTACTTCCGCGAGATCGACTATCCGCACATCAAGGAGCTGCGCGAGATCGGCGACAAGATCGCGCGGGCCGCCGCGATGATGACCGATACGGACGTGACGTCGCGGATTCTCGGCGCCGCGTGGCCGCAGCACATGAACAAGACCGTCGCCGAGACGATGTACGCGAACATCGTGACGGTCGGCCTGCCGGAGTGGGACGAAGCGGACGTCACGCTCGCCAAAGGGATCCAGCGGGAGCTGAAGCAGCCACAGATCGGTCTGGCCACCGAGATCGGCCAGCTGCGCGGCGGACTCGATCCGGAGCAGAACATGGGCGGTCCGTCGGACGACATCGGCGATGTGTCGTGGAACGTGCCAACGGTCACGCTCAGCTACCCGGCGAACATTCCGAATCTGCCGGGCCACAACTGGGCCAACGCCATCGCGATGGCGACGCCGATTGCCCACAAGGGCGTCACCGCCGGCGCGAAGGTGCAGGCGATGACGATCATCGATCTGCTGATGCGGCCCGAGCTCGTCCAGCAGGCGTGGGAGTACTTCCGGAACGTGCAGACGAAGGATCAGAAGTACGTGCCGTTCATCACCGACAAGGATCAGCCGGCGCTGTGGCTCAATCAGAAGATCGTCGATCAGTATCGGAGCGAGATGAAGAAGTACTACTTCGATCCGACGAAGTACAAAACGTATCTCGAGCAGCTGGGGATCAAGTATCCGACGGTCAGATAGGGACTGCGCGGCCGAGAGAGATGCCGCACGCGTCCTGAGCACGTAAGAAGAACCACGGAGACGCAGAGACACGGAGCGCCTCGATTCGGCGGCGTCGCTACGCGACGCATGCCGGCGGCTGCGCCGGCCGGCCGCCGAATCGATCGGCGTTCACTTTGCGTGCTCAGCACGATTCCGCACTTGATTTTCTCTGCGTCTCTGTGTCTCTGTGGTTGACAGACCGGTCGACGCGATCGCAAGCAGGGTGGCAGTCCAGCAGGGAGGACGGTTAACGCGGCGGTACGAGCTCCGGCGACGGAATGAACCCGTAGAGATGGCGGCCGACGATCTCCTGAATGACGACGTCCGGCTTCTCCCGCGAGACGAGGTCGGCGTCGAAATCGTTCTGCCACACGTAGACCGCGCGGCTGAAGTGCTCGGATAGAAACGGCACCATCTGCGACACGAACGAGTCGCGGAAGATCACCGCGCGCGGCAGCGTCGATCCGGGAATCTCGGTGACGAGATAGCCTTCCTCGGCCGTGGGCGCCGCGCCCGGCGGCTCGACGACGACGGCGCGGCGCCGCCGCCGCGGCGCGAGCGGCAGATCCTCTTCGCGCAGGACGCGCTTCAGTCCCATCATCCCGGCGAGATCGCCTCCGTCGACCTCGCGCGAGGCCGGCTCGAAATCGTCGCGTGTCCATTCCGGCGGCACCGCCGGCACGCGCGCGCGCACCGCCCGGATGATCTGTCGATATGCGGCGAAGGCGCCGCGATCGTTCCAGTGCGTGTCCGTGCGCTGGTAGATCCGTTCTTTCGCCTTCGCACCGACGAGCGCCGGTCGCAGGTCGACCGCGAACCCGGCGTCCTGCAGCGCCGTCAGGAGCTGATCGGTCCGCGAGAGATCGCTGACGCGCGATACCGACGAAGGCATCTCCTCCGGATACAGCACGTGCTTGTCGGGCGCGATCGTGAAGACGTACGCGACATGTCGCGCCTGAAGCCAGCCGTTCGCGCGTAGAAGCGCGGTGCGCCAATTCGCCATCGCCTCGGGCGTGAACGGCGTCACGCGCGCGAAGTCCTCGATTGCGTCATCGTCTGCGTCGCGCGGCCGCGGCGAAGGCGTCGACCCGCGAGCGCGGTCGACCGCGATCGCCACGAAGTAGTTGAAGACGATCGATCCGAGAATCAGCCGCGTGAACGACCCGCCGCCCTTGGCGTAGAAGATGATGCTGAAGATCAGCAGGAGCCAGTTGCCATACGACGAATGCACGCGTCGAAACGTGCTGAAGTAGAGCGCCAGCAGAATCGGAAGGAACAGGAAAAGGAACGTCGGCTCGGTGAACAGCACATTACCGTTGGAAGATCAAAATGTGCTGGCGGGGAAGCGATTCGTCGACCTTCGCCAGCGTGAAGCCCTCGGCCTCCACTTCGAGCTTCGCTTCGGCGACGGTCATCTTGTGCTCGAAACGAATCGGAATCGACGGATCCTCCTTGCGGTACTCGAGCAGCACCAGCCGGCCGGCCGGCTTCAGCGCTTCGCGCAGCCGCCGCAGCATCGCCTGCGGCTGCGAGAACTCGTGGTAGACGTCGACGAGCAGCTCGAGGTCGACCGACTCCCTCGGCAGCCGCGGATCGTCGATGGCGCCCTGCACGAGCTCGACGTTGGTGATCTTCCTTCGCTCGAGCCGACGCTTCAACATCTCGAGCATCTGCGGCTGAACGTCGTTCGCGTACACCTTGCCGGTCGGTCCGACGCGCCTCGCCAGACGCTCGGTGATGAATCCCGATCCGGCGCCGACGTCGGCGACGGCCGCCCCTTTCGAAATCTTCAGGACGTCGAGCGCGACGTCCGGCTCTTCCTCATCATCGCGCTCGCTGCGCTCGAGCCAATCGGCGCCCTGCCACCCCATGACCGGCGCGAACCGTCGTCCGCTGACCGGATGGGCGTTCGGCGCCTGCGCGGCGAGCGTCCACGCCACGGCGCACGCGACAATCGACGCGGAGACCGCAGAGAGCCGCAAAAGCCATGGAAAACTCTGCGAGCTCTGCGTTGAACGTCGCGGCGGATGATTCACGAGACCCCTAGGATAGCCGATCGTCGTTCCCGTAGAATGATCGGCCGGGTGGCCGAGACGACGCCTTCGCGCGTGTGGAAATCGATGACCGTCGATCAGCGGCAGCGCGCGGCGCGTGCGTTCTGGACGGACGAAGAGGCGGAAGCCGATCAGGTGCAGGCGGCGATGCTCATCGCGCGGCAGAAGAAATTTCGACCGAAGACGGTCGTCGGCCTCGACCTCGATCGCAAAGCGCGGCACCTCGCGAGCCTCGCGTCGCTTCCCGACGCGCTCGCCGCGCGCGCGCTCATCGCCTATCACCTGGCGGAGCAGCGGCCGATGATGGCGGCGTTCCTCGACGCGCTCGGCATCGCGCACGACAACGGTCTGATTCAGGAGGATGACGCGCACCCCGACGCCTCGAAGCTCGCATCGGCTGCCGAGACGATTCGCGGTCGGTTCCCATCCGAAGACGTGCAGCTCTATCTGAACACGCTGCTTTGTCAGGATCCCGATACGTGGGGCGGCCTCACGGGCGTTCTATCAACGGCAGGATGACCTCGAACACGGTGCCGCGTCCCTGCTCGCTCGTGAACGCCACCGTCCCGCCGGCGTCCTTCGCGATGCCGTAGACGATCGACAGACCGAGGCCGATTCCTTTCGACGGATCTTTTGGCGTGAAGAACGGTTCGAAGAGCTCCGCCTGCGTCTCGGCATCCATCCCGACGCCGGTGTCGCGCACGAGAATGCACGCGTACTCGCCGTCGGGCAGACCGGGATAGCGCGATAGCTGCCCGGCGTCGACCGTGACGCGGCCGACTTCGATGTCGATCGCGCCGCCGTTCGGCATCGCCTCACGGGCGTTCACCGCGAGATTGAGCAGGACCTGCTCGAGCTGTCCCGGCTCTACCTTCACGAGCGTCGGTGTCTTCGCGGTCTGGATGCGGATGGCGATGTCGTTGCCCGCGAGCCTCTGCAGCATCGTCAACGTGCGCGGCACGGCGGCGTCGAGATCGATCACCTGCGGCGTGAGCGCCTGGCTGCGCGCGAAGGCGAGCAGCTGGTGCGTCAGCGCCGCGCCGCGCTCGGCGGCCTTGCGAATCTCGGTCGCCTCGGCGCGCGCCGGATCGTCTTCGTGCAGCTCGAGCTCCATCAGATCGCCCGAGCCGATGATGGCCGCGAGCACGTTGTTGAAGTCGTGCGCGATGCCGCGCGCGAGCCGCGCGATGGCCTCCATCCGCTGCGCCCGTCTCAGCTGATCCTCGAGCGCGCGCCGCTCGGTAATGTCCTCGGCAATCCCTTCGAAGCCGGTTCCGCCGTCCTCGAGCTCGATCGCGCGCGCCGACACGTGGACGAGGATCGGCGATCCGTCCTTGCGTTTCCACCGGAGATCGGCAGAGGCATGCTCGCCGAAGCGGCCGAAGCGCGCGATCACCGCGTCGCGGTCCTCGGGCCGCTGATACAGGTCGGTCATCCGGCGCGACATCAAGTCCGCCGCGGAGTCGTAGCCGAGCATCCGCGCGAGCGCGGGGTTGGCGTCGAGAATCGTCCCCGCGAGCGTCGCGCGGTAAATGCCGTACGCCGCGCCGTGGATGAGCGACCGGTAGCTCGCTTCGGAGCGGCGGAGCTTCTCCTCGATCGATTTCTGATGGGTAATGTCGCGGGCGATCCCGTGCACGCCGGACAGACGGCCGTCCTCGTACACGAGCTGCACGTGCTGCCCGATCCAGATGAGCGTTCCGTCTTTCTTCGCCGCGACGAATTCGAGGTACGTGCTCGGCGTGCCCTGCTCGATCTGCTGTCTGTAGAACTCGACTGCGACGGCGCGATAGTCGGGGTGAACGAAGTTGACGAAATGACGTCCGACGAGCTCCCGCTCGTCGTACCCCATCACGCGTGCGCCGGCCGGATTGACGTACGTGAAGTACCCTTCGAGGTCGCAGTAGTAAATCAGATCCTGCGCGTACTCGACGATGTGGCGCAGACCGCTCGTGGTGTCCAAGGTTACTGTGCAGTCGGGGGCGCGCTGCTCCTCAGATATTTGTCGAACCACGCGACGATCCGGTTGAGACGATCGAGCAGATGCTTTTCCTCGCGCAGGCCGTGAGGCTCGCGCGGGTACACGACCAGATCCGTCTCCACGCCGTACCGCTTCAGCCCGCGGTAGAACTGCTGGCTCTGTCCGATCGGATCGGTCGTGTCGTTCTCGCCCTGCAGCAGCAGGGTCGGCGTTTTCACCTTGGCGACGTACGTCATCGGTGAGCTTTTGATGAAGCCGTCGAGCTTTTCGTACGGCGTGCCATAGAACCATTCGTCGTACGCGGATCCATTCTCCGTTCCGAACTCGCTCGCCATATCGATGACCGGCGCGCCGGATACCGCGGCCTTGAACCGGCTCGTCTGCGTGACCGCCCAAGCGGCCATGTAGCCGCCGTACGACCAGCCGCCGATGCCGAGCCGAACGGGATCGGCGACGCCGCGCGCGATCGCCCAGTCGACGCCGGCCATCACGTCCTTGAAGTCGCCGCCGCCCCAGTCGGCGCGGTTCGCCTCGACGAATGCCTGACCATAGCCGGTCGATCCACGGACGTTCGGATACAGCACGGCATAACCGCGCTGCGCGAGCAGCTGACCCCACGGCTCGAAGCTGTCCGACCACCGGCCTGTAGGCCCGCCGTGGACCAAGACGATCAACGGACGAGGCGCGGAACCGGGCCGCAGCAGCGCCGCTTCGATTTCCGTTCCGTCGAAGCTCCTGTACTTCACGAACTCAGGCGCCACCACGGGAATCGACGACCATGTCGCGTTGAGCGCCGTCACCGTGTGCGCCGCCGCCTCGTCGCGCGGTTTCAGCCACAGCTCGGGCGCGCGAGCGGCGGTTTCGCCGGCGAAGGCGATTGCGCCGCTCTTCGCGCGCGCGTACGCCGTCGGGTTCACGTCCGCGTCGACGAACCGGGCGCGGCCGTCGCGGTCGATGGTCGCGATCGCAGATTTGAAGCCGCGCGCGAGCGTCGCCGTCAGCGTCGCGTTGTCGATCCAGCGCAGCTGTCCGACCGGCCGGTCGAACGCCGCTGCCGAAACGTTCTGTGCCGCGCCGCCGCCGACCGGCTGCAGGTACAAGTCGTGCGGTTCGGGCCCATCGAGGCGTGCGCCGACGAACGCAAGGGTGCGCCCATCGGGCGATACCGACAATCCGTTGAAAGGCCCGCGCGGCGCCGCAATCTCGGCGAAGACGCCGTCCGTCACGTTCGTGAGATCGATCGCGTAGATCCGATCCGTCCACCGATCGACGGCAGGCGTCGGCGTCGCCGACGCGATCAGCCGATCGCCGGCCGGCAGCCATTCGATCTGCGCGATCTGCCACGATCCCGAGGTCACCTGTACGAGCTTGCGCGACGCGACCTCGAGCATCCAGACGCGAGGGCGCCGATCGTCCTTGTCGATGACGCGGCCATCGTCCTTGTCGCGCTCTTTCTGCTGCTGCGACTCCGCTTTCGCCTCAGGCATCAGCAGCGCGATTCGCCGGCCGTCGGGCGACCACCGGAACATCGAGACGGCTTCTTTGCGATCGGTGAGCTTCTCCGCTTCGCCGCCGCGTGTCGAGAGCAGGTACAGCTGTGCGGCGCCGTCGCGGTCCGAGAGAAACGCGATCGCGTCGCCGTCGGGCGCCCATCTCGGGCTGCTGTCGTTCCTGCCGGAAAACGTGAGCTGTCGCACGCGGCCGCTCTCGACGTCGAGCATCCAGATCGAACGCGGCCGCGCGGCGCCCTTGACCGGCTCGGTTACGGTGAAAACGAGCCGCGCGCCATCGGGCGAGAACTCGAGATCGCCGATCGACCGCCGATCGAGCGTCTGCTCCGCCGTGAGCGCGGGCTGCGCGGCGGTCCGTCGAGGGACGCACAATGCGGCGGCGACGGCCGTCATGACGGTCAGCAAAAGCACGGCATTTTTCATAGGCGACGCGACTTACCTTAGCATAGGCATCGCGTGGGCTTTCTCGACATCGCGCAGACGCCGCTCGCGCCCGGCGTCTCGCCGGCGCGCATCCACTATCGGGAGGCGGGGCGCGGATCGCCGATCGTGATCCTGCACGGCGGTTGGGGCTACGACATGTATCCCTTCGATCGGCAGATCGGCGCGCTGGCGTCGCG
This sequence comes from Acidobacteriota bacterium, assembly GCA_003222395.1. Classification (GTDB taxonomy): domain Bacteria; phylum Acidobacteriota; class Vicinamibacteria; order Vicinamibacterales; family CAVVIG01; genus Gp6-AA45. The sequence continues at coordinate 558,795 of QHWB01000040.1, read as the reverse complement.
CCGTCGCCTCGTCATTCCCGATCGAAGCGGATACGGCCGGTCGCCGTCGATCGACGCGCTGCCGGCCGACTTTCACCGCCGCGCCGCCGACGAGACGCGCGCCGTCATCGAGGCCCTCGGTCTCGAGCGTCCCACGCTGTGGGGACATAGTGACGGCGCGATCATCGCCCTGCGTCTCGCGCTCGCCATGCCCGATCGGGTGTCGGCCGTCATCGCCGAAGCGTCGCACTACTTCCGGCGCAAACCGCGCTCGCGCGGCTTTTTCGAATCGGTCATCGCCAATCCCGCGTCGACCGACATCATGCGGCTGCACGCGCGAGCGTGGCTGCAGATCGGCGAGGACGCGGCGTCCGACGCCGATGACTTCTATGATGGCCGTCTGTCGGAGATCTTCGTGCCGGTGCTGATCATCCACGGCGCGCGCGATCCGAGAACGGAGCCCGGCGAAATCGAGGCTCTGAGATCGGCCGCGACCGCGGGCGGAGCAAGCTCCGCCCGTACGCGTGCGGGAGTACGTGTCGAAGTACTCTCTGCCGCCGGCCATAGCCCGCACAGCGAGAGCGCGACGGCCGATGACGTCACCCGCCTTGCAGAGCAGTTGATCGATGCTCGAACTTGATCGCGTCACGCGCGCGTTCGCCACGCCTGACGGCGGCACGTACTGCACGCTGCGCGACATTTCGCTGAAGGTCGGCTCCGGCGCGTTCGTCGCGCTCGTCGGACCGAGCGGGTGCGGCAAATCGACGCTGCTGAACATCGTCGCGGGCCTGTTGCGCCCGACATCCGGCCGCGTCCGCGTGGGCGACGAAGAGCTCGCCGGACTGAATCGACGCGCGACCTACATGTTTCAGCAGGATGCGCTGCTGCCGTGGAAAGACGTCCGCGATAACGTCGCGCTCGGGCTCGTGCTGGCCGGCCGTACGCGCGCGGACGCCAACCGCAGCGCCGACGAATGGCTCGCGCGCGTCGGGCTGACCGCGTTCGCATCCCACTACCCGTCGCAGTTGAGCGGCGGCATGCGGAAACGCGTCGCGATGGCGCAGAACTGGATCATCGATCGCGACATCCTGCTGATGGACGAGCCGTTCAGCGCCCTCGACGTCCACACGCGTCAGCGGATGGAGACCGAACTGCTTGCACTATGGGAAGCGCCACGCTCGGCTGAAAGCTTCATGGTAGGGCGAGCCTTTCAGGCGATCCGCAAGACGATTCTCTTCGTGACCCACGACCTCGAGGAAGCCATCGCGCTCGCCGACGACGTCGTCGTGCTCTCGGCCGGTCCCGCCAGCCACATCGTCGCACGGCACCCCGTCGCGCTCGAGCGGCCGCGCGATCTTCTGGAGCTGCGCACGTCGGCCGCCTTCATCGATCTGTACCGCACGTTGTGGGCCGTGCTGCGCGAAGAGGTGATCAAGAGCCAGCGGGAGCGAAGTCGTGCGTGATCGTTCCTCTCGGCTGAAGCCTCACGCTCCATCGCCGGCTGGAGCGCGAGGCTTCAGCCGAGCGTACATCGTGTTCTGGCAATTTCTCGTCGCAGTCATCGTCGTCGCGTCGTGGCAGTCGCTCGTCGCGATGAAGCTGCTCGACCCGTTCTTCGTCAGCCGACCGAGCGCGATTGCCGCGCGCATCGCGACGTGGACGATCGACGGCACCCTCTGGCGGCATCTGATCGTGACAATCGAGGAGTCGCTGCTCGGATTGATCGTCGGCGCGGCGCTGGGCATCTCGCTCGGCTTCGGCTTCGCACGCGCGCCGGCCGTCGCGCGCGTGTTCGATCCGTATATCAAGATGCTCAACGCGGTGCCGCGCGTCGTGCTGGCGCCGTTGTTCCTCCTCTGGTTCGGCCTCGGGATCTGGTCGAAGGTCGCGCTCGCAGTCACCCTCGTGTTCTTCGTGATGTTCTTCAATACGTATCAGGGCGTCCGCGACGCCGACCGCGTGCTCATCGACAACGTGCGCATGCTCGGCGCGAGCGAACGGCAGCTCGTCCGCCATGTGCTGATTCCGAGCGCGCTCACCTGGATCTTCTCGAGCCTGCAGACGAGCCTCGGGTTCGCGATGGTGGGCGCGGTTGTGGGAGAGTATCTGGGCGCCACGCGCGGGCTCGGCTACGTCATCTCGCAGGCCGAGGGGACGTTCGACACGACCGGCGTGTTCGCCGGCATGACCGTGCTCGCCGTGGTCGTCGTGATCGTCAGCGTCGGCGTCTCGCGCCTGGAACGTTGGCTCCTCCGTTGGAAGAGTTAGACATGGCTCGTCTCTGTCTGTCCTTCGTGTCCCTTCTGTCCTTGGCGTCGTGCTGGGCCTGCGTCCGCCCGGCGGGCGACGCGGCCCATGTTCGCCTGGCGGTCGGCGGTCAGAACCAGATGGTCTATCTGCCGACGACGCTCGCCCAGGAGCTCGGGTTCTATAAAGAGGAAGGGCTCGACGTCGAGCTGCAGGATCATGCCGGTGGATCGAAGGCGCTGCAGGCGCTCATTGGCGGCAGCGCGGACGTCGTGTCGGGATTCTACGATCACACGATCCAGATGGCGGCCGAAGGGCGATCGCTCGTCGCGTTCGTCAACATGATTCGCTTTCCCGGCCTCGTGCTCGTGACGGCGCCGCAAAGCCAGGTGACGAGGATCGAGGATCTGAAAGGGCGCGTCGCCGGCGTCACGGCGGCCGGCTCGTCTTCGCAGATGCTTCTGACGTACTTGCTGCAGCGACACGGCGTCCCGCCTGACGCGGTCAGCATCACCGCCATCGGATCGGCGGCGACAGCCATCGCCGCGGTCGAACACGGCAGGGTCGACGCCGGCATGCTCGCCGATCCGGCGTTGACGATTCTCGTGAGGCGCACGCCCGGGACCCGCATCCTCGCCGATTTGCGGACGTCGGCCGGCGTCAAGGAAGCGGTGGACGCCGACGCGTATCCTGCGTCGGTCCTGTACGCGCAGCACGAATGGCTTCGATCGCACGCCGAGACGACGCGGCGTCTGGCGAGCGCGATCGTGAGGACGCTCCAGTGGATGCACACGCACACGCCGCGGGAGATCGCCGACAGGACGCCGAAATCGTTCAGGGGTGAAGACGAGGCGCTGTACGTCGAAGCCGTGAAGAGCTCGATGGCGATGTTCTCGCCGGACGGCGTCATGGATGCCGCAGGCGCCGCCGCGGTGCACAAACTGCTGGCGCAATCGATGGACAAGGTGCGGGCCGCCCAGGTCGATTTATCGAAGACGTACACCAACGAGTGGGTGCGACCTCGCGAACAGTGAATATGGACGCCAAGGATTTTCTTTTCATCGGCCTCGGCGCGATGCTTATCGTCTACTTCACTGCTATCGTTCGCGGCGGCCTCGTGAGGCCGACCGTCGTTCAGACGGCGATCGGATTCGTCACCGCGTTCTTCGACACGCTGGGCATCGGATCGTTCGCCACGACGACGAGCGTCTACAAGCTGCGCCGCATGGTGCCGGTCAAGCTGATTCCCGGAACGCTGAACGTCGGCCACACGCTGCCGACAATCGCGCAGGCATTCATCTACACGCGTATCGTTCCGGTCGAATCGGCGACGCTCGTCCCGATGATCGCCGCCGCCTGCGCCGGCTCGTGGCTGGGCGCCGGCATCGTCGTTCGCTGGCCGCGCCGGAAGATTCAAATCGGGATGGGGCTCGCGCTGCTCGGCGCCGCGGCGCTCATGCTGATGCAGGCGCTCCATCTGTTTCCGGGCGGCGGCAGCACGCTCGGCCTGAGCGGCGTTCGTTTGTGGATTGGTCTCGCCGGCAACTTCGCGCTCGGCGTCCTGATGATGCTCGGCATCGGCCTCTACGCGCCGTGCATGATCCTGGTCAGCCTGCTCGGCATGAATCCGACGGCGGCGTTCCCGATCATGATGGGGTCGTGCGCGTTCCTGATGCCGGTCAGCGCGGTCCGGTTCGTGCGCACGCGCATCTATCACGCGCGGGCGACGATGGGGCTCGCGCTCGGCGGGGTGCCGGCGGTGCTGCTCGCCGCCTTCGTCTTCTGGACGCTCTCGGTCGACGCGGTCCGCTGGCTCGTCGTCCTCGTCGTCGTGTACACGTCGCTCAACATGCTGTTGACGGCGCGCGAGCCGGAGCGCTCGTCCGAGATGGTGGGTGAGGTTGCGTAGGCCGGTCGTCCTCATCACCGGGGCCGGCGGCGAGATCGGCCACGGGCTCGTCACGCGGATCGCAGCGGCGGGATCGCCAATCATCACGCTCGACGTCAACGTCCTCGAACGTCCGCTCGCGCGGCTCGTCGCGCGCGAGTTCACCGGCTCGATCAACGACGTCGGCCTGCTCGATCGCATCCTCGCGGAGTTCGAAGTCGATCGCGTCTTTCATCTCGCGGCGCTGCTCTCGTCGCGATCGGAATTCACGCCGGTCGCGGCGCACCACGTCAACGTGGAGGGGACGCTCAACCTGCTCGAGTTCGCGCAGCGGCAGGGCGAATCGCACGGCCGTCCAGTCACGTTCGTGTATCCGTCGTCGATCGCCGCGTTCGGCCTGCCGGATCCCGCCACGAAGGCGCGCGCCGCCCGCGTGCGCGAGGACGAGTACGCGCACCCGCAGACGATGTACGGCTGCAACAAGCTGTACTGCGAACAGCTCGGCGACTACTACGCGAAGCATTACAAGCAGCTGTCGGCCGACGCGATCGCGCGCGTCGATTTTCGGGCGGTGCGGTTTCCGGGCCTGATTTCCGCGCTGACGCTGCCCGCCGGCGGCACGTCGGACTACGCGCCCGAGATGATCCATGGCGCCGCGAAAGGCGAGACCTACCACTGCTTCGTGCGGCCGGACACGACGATTCCGTTCATGGCGATGCCCGACGGAGTCGACGCGCTGCTCCAGGTCGCGTCGGCGCCGCGACAGCGACTGACGCGCACGACCTACAACCTGACCGCGTTCAGCCGCTCCGCATCGGACATCCGCGAAGTCGTCGTGCGCGCGTTCCCCTACGCGACGATCGAATATCGGATCGATCCGAAGCGGCAGGCGATTGTCGACTCGTGGCCGGCCGACGTCGACGATTCGGCCGCGCGAGGCGATTGGGGATTCGCGCCGCGCTACGATTTCGATCGCGCGTTCGAGGATTACCTCATCCCGACGATCCGCGAGCGATACCGGCGGTAACGTCCTCGATGACTGTGTGTTCTGTTTCCGCCACGCGAAGTCTGCGATTGCTCCGAAGTAAGATGTTGACCTCAATGGATTCGGTGACCGCCTTCGCGCCCGCGACGGTCTCCAACGTCGCGTGTGGATTCGACGTGCTCGGCTTCGCGCTCGAAACGCCGGGCGACGAGGTGACGGCGCGCCGCGCCGCCGGCGGCGTTCGCATCGCCGACATCACCGGCGACGCCGGACGGTTGCCGCGCGAGGCGTCGAGGAACAGCGCGGGCGTCGCCGCGCAGGCGCTGCTGCGCGCGGCAGGGGAGAACGGCGGCGTCGATCTGACGATCGCGAAAGGGCTGCCGCTGTCGAGCGGCCTCGGCGGCAGCGCCGCGAGCGCGGTCGCGGCGGTCGTGGCGGTGGACGCCTTGATCGGCGCGCGGCTTCCCATCGACACGCTGCTGGCGTGCGCGTTCGAAGGCGAGCGGCTGGGCGCGGGGTCGGCACATGCCGACAACATCGCGCCATGTCTGTACGGCGGCTTCGTGCTCGTGCGCCGCGCGAGCCCGCCCGATATCGTGCGCCTGCCCGTTCCGCACGGCCTGACCGCCGTCGTCGTGCATCCGGATCTCGAGATCGAGACCGCGAAAGCGCGCGCCCTGCTCGGCGATTCGGTGCCGCTCGCCGATGCGATCCGTCAGTGGGCCAACCTCGGCGCGTTCGTCGACGCGCTCCATCGCGGTGATTTCGCCCTGCTGTCGCGATCGCTCGAAGACGCGATCGCCGAGCCGCGCCGCGCGCCGCTCGTGCCGGGCCTCGCCGCGATCAAGCAGGCGGCGACCGACGCCGGCGCGCTCGGCTGCAGCCTGTCCGGATCGGGGCCGTCGCTCTTCGCGTTGTGCCGCGGGCTCGAGACGGCCGAGCGGGTCGCCGCGTCGATGGCGCACGCCGTGAAGCAGCACATCGGCGGCGCGCCGCAAACCTACATCTCGACGATCGCGCCGCACGGCGCGCAGGTGATCGCGCCGGCGGACCCGAAAGGTCCGGCCGTGCGGGTGTAGACAGCCGGCTCTCGAGCGGGCGAAATCCTGATGCGCTTCACGACCACACGCGCGCTGCAGCATTCCGGGGATGAACCGCCGCCCGTCTCGTTCACGACGGCGCTGTTCCACGGGCTCGCGCCGGATGGCGGCCTCTACGTGCCGGAAACGATCGAGGCGTGGCCCGATCGCGAGCTCGCGCGTCTGCCGCGGCGCACGCTGACGGAGATTGCCCTCCGCGTGCTGCGTCCGTTCACGCGCGGCGAGCTCGATCCCGCCGTCCTCGAGGCCGTCGTCGTCGAGGCGCTGAATTTCCCGATCCCGCTCGTCGAGGTCGCGCCGCGCGTGTACGCGCTCGAGCTGTTTCACGGTCCGACGCTGGCGTTCAAGGACGTCGGCGCGCGCGTGATGGCGCGCATGATGGCGGCGCTGCACGAGGCGCGCGATCCGCTGACCGTGCTCGCGGCGACCTCCGGCGACACGGGCAGCGCCGTCGCGCACGCGTTCTACCGCGTGCCGAACACCCGCGTCGTCATCCTGTATCCCGACGGCCGCATCAGCCCGACGCAGGAAGCGCAGCTGACGATGTTCAACGGCGAACGGGCCAACGTGCGGGCGTATGCGGTCGCCGGCAGTTTCGACGATTGCCATCGGCTGACGCGCGACGCGTTCGGCGATGCCGATCTCCGGCGGCGCATGCGCCTGACGTCGGCGAACTCCGTGAACGTCGGCCGCCTGCTGCCGCAGATGGTCTATTACTTTCATGCGGTTGCGCAGGTGACAGCGATAGGGGCGGAGCTTGCTCCGCCCGGTGCCAGCGCTGCGTCTGCGGCCATCGCTTCGTCCTCTGCGCTCATCTTCAGCACGCCCAGCGGAAACTTCGGCAACCTCACGGCGGGGCTGATGGCGAAGCGATCGGGATTGCCGATCGATCGCTTCATCGCGGCGACGAACATCAACGACGTCGTCCCGCAGTACCTGTCGACCGGCCGGTTCGTGCCGCGATCGTCGGTGCAGACGCTCGCCAACGCGATGGACGTCGGCAACCCGAGCAACTTTCAGCGCATGTCGTGGCTGTACGGCGGCGACCTCGATCGGATGCGGCGCGACGTCGCCGGCGCCTGCGCCACCGACGACGATGTTCGCTCGACGATCCGTGACGTGTACGAGACTCGCGGATATCTGCTCGATCCACATAGCGCGATTGCGTATCGCGGGTTGGTGGGGCGGGTCAGGCAGGAGGGGCGGGACGGCCGGGTCGGGATTTTTCTCGCGACCGCGCATCCGGCCAAGTTCAGCGAGATCGTCGAGCCAATCATCGGACGCGCCGTCGAGACGCCGGAGCCGCTCGCGCACGCGCTCGCGCTGCCACGCCACATCATCCGCATCGATGCGGGCCTCGAAGCCGTGAAGCGCGTCCTGTGTGACTGAAGGCGCGTTCCGTTATCGGCCGGACGTGTTGAGCGCGCTGTGGCGCCACGGCGTGCAGCCGACGCCGCGCACCGATCCCGAGCTCGTGCGCGCGTACGTCCGCGATCTCTACAAGTACGAAATCCGCAAGCTGCGCGAGCGCTATCTGCAGAACGAGTTCCCGAAACAGGAGTACTGGGATCGCGTCGACGCGCTGCGGCGCGCGTATCCCGTTCTCGCGCTGCCCGCGCGGTTGTGGGTCGTGTGAGCGGGCGCGTGACGCATAATGCCGTCGTTTCAGCAGACCGATGAGCGACAGACCGACGGACACGCCGGATGCACACGCGCTCGCGCCGCTCGTCTACGACGAGCTGCGGCGGCTGGCCGGCGCCTACATGCGTCGCGAGCGGCCGGGCCAGACGCTGCAGGCGACGGCGCTCGTTCATGAGGCCTACCTGCGGCTCGCCGCCGCCGGCACGCCGTGGCACGACAAACGCCACTTCGTCGGCATCGCGGCAAGGTCGATGCGGCAGATTCTCGTCGAGCGCGCGCGGGCGCGCGGCGCGCAGAAGCGGTGGGCCGGCCTCGATCGCGTCTCGATTTCCGACTCCCTCGCCCTCGCCGCGCATCAGGACGCGATGCTGCCGGCGCTCGACGAAGCGCTCGAGCGGCTGGAACAGATCGATGCGGAGCAGGCGCGGATCGTCGAGCTGCGATTCTTTGCGGGGCTGAGCATCGAAGACACCGCCGAGGCGCTCGGCCTGTCGCCTGCGACGGTGAAACGCCGATGGGCGCTCGCGCGGGCGTGGCTCCATCGGGAGTTGAGCGGGAACGCCGCATGACGGCCGAGCAGCAGCGCCGCGTCCGCGATCTGTTCGAGCAGGCGCTCGACCGCGATCCCTCCCAGGCCGCGGCGTGGGTGTCGGGCGCGACAGACGATCCGATCGTGAGGCAGGAAGTGTTGTCGCTGCTCGAGCATCATTCGCGCGCCGGCGCGTTTCTGCAGGAGCCGATCGTCGAGCGGATGCCCGAGCTGCTCGGAGACGATGACGAGCCGCTCGCCCCGGGGGCCGTCGTCGGCGCCTACACGATCGTGCGCGAGCTGGGGCGCGGCGGCATGGGACGCGTCTATCTCGCGAAAGACGATCGTCTCGGCCGCACCGTGGCGCTGAAGGCGCTCGCGCCGCCTCTGGTACGCGACGCCTCGCAGCGCGAGCGGCTGCGGAGGGAAGCGCGAGCGGCCGCGTCGTTGACCCATCCCGGCATCTGTACGGTGTACGCGCTCGAGGAGATCGACGGCGAGCTCTACATCGCGACCGAGTTCGTCGACGGTCGCACGCTGCGCGACGAGATCGAGTCGGGTCGGCCGTCCGGCGAAATGCTGACGCGGACGGCGCGCGATCTCGCGGCGGCGCTGGCCAGCGCGCACGCCCGCGGCATCGTCCATCGCGATCTCAAGCCCGAGAACATCATGCGCACCGCCGACGGACGCCTGAAGATTCTCGACTTCGGCCTCGCCCGCATCGATTCGGTACAGGAGAACGTGCGCGTCACCCGCACCGGCGTGATGGTCGGCACGCTGGCCTACATGGCCCCCGAGCAGCGTCACCACGGTCATGTCGACGCGCGCGCCGACGTGTTCGCGTACGGCGTGGTCATGTACGAGTACGCGTGTGGCACGCATCCCGTGCGCGCGTCCGCGCCGCTGTCGGTGCCCGCGGGCCTCTCCGAGGTCTTCGCGCGGTGCCTTCGCGAAGTGCCGGCCGAGCGGTTCGCCAGCGGCGGCGAGATCGCCGGTGCGCTCGATCGAGCGGCGGACGCCGCGGTCAGTCCGCACGCGTCGTGGTGGCGGATTCATCAGCTCGTCATCGGGGCGCTCTACATCGCGGCGGCGACCCTTGCGTGGCAGATCAAGGAATGGTTCGAGACGCCGGTCACCGTCGCGCTGTTCCTCGCGCTCGGCACCGGGGCGACGATCGGCGGCGTGCTGCGCGGCCATCTCGTGTTCACCGAGCGCATGAACCGCAGCTGGCTGGCCTGGGAACGGCGGCGCACCGGCCGTGCGACGCTGCTCCTCGATCTGCTGATGTGCGCCATGCTGTTCGCCGACGGCGTCCTGATCGCGAGCCGACGCGCGCTGCCCGCGGTCGGCGCGCTGAGCCTCGCGCTCGGAATCGTGCTGGCGGCGCTGGTGCTCGAGCCGGCGACGACGACGGCGGCGTTCGGCGACGAGCGATAGAGCTGCCGACATGATCGCGATCGAAATTCGTGAGCCTGGTGAGCCCGATGTCCTCGTCCCGGCGGAGCGGCCGCGTCCGTCGCCGGGATCGGGAGAGGTACTGATAAAGGTCGGCGCGGCGGGCGTGAACAGGCCGGACGTCTTTCAGCGGCGCGGCCGCTATCCGCCGCCGCCCGGGGCCTCCGACATCCCCGGGCTCGAAATCGCTGGGACAATCGAAGCGCTCGGCGCCGACGTCCGCGACTGGCGCGTGGGCGATCCGGTGTGCGCGCTCGTCGCCGGCGGCGGGTATGCCGAGTACTGCACCGCGCCGGCGCCGCAGTGTCTGCCGGTGCCGCGCGGACTCGATGTCGCCGCCGCCGCCGCCATTCCCGAAACCTTCTTCACCGTCTGGACGAACGTCTTCGAGCGCGGGCGTCTGCAGGCCGGAGAGTCGATCCTCGTCCACGGCGGATCGAGCGGCATCGGGACGACGGCGATTCAGATCGCGCGGGCGCGCGGCGCGCGCGTCTTCGCCACGGCCCGCACGGCCGAGAAGTGCGCGGCGTGCGAACGCCTCGGCGCCGAGCGGTGCATCAACTACCGCGAAGCCGATTTCGTCGACGTGGTCAACAAGCTGACGGGTGGACGCGGCGTCGATGTCGTGCTCGACATGGTCGGCGCCGAATATTTTCCGCGCAACCTCGACGTGCTTGCCGTGGAAGGGCGGCTCGTCGAAATCGCCACGCTGCATGGCGTGAAGGCGGAGCTGAACATCCAGACGATCATGCACCGGCGCCTGACCGTGACCGGATCGACGCTCCGCGCGCGTCCGGTCGCCGAGAAAGGCGCGATCGCGCGCGCGGTACGCGAACACGTGTGGCCGCTCGTCGAATCGGGCGCGGTGAAGCCCGTCGTGTTCAAGACGTTTCCGCTGCGGGACGCGGCTTCTGCCCATCGCCTCATGGAATCTGGCGACCACATCGGCAAAATTGTTCTGACCATCGGGTAATCGGGTAATCGGGTAATCGGGTAATTGGATAATTGGATGATTGAAAAGACGTCTGTGGGTGCAACCCGTTACGCGGGTGCAAGCGCCGTCAGGGCTTACGTTTGCGTTTACGCTCATGTTCTTTACGTCGGGCTGTTGCGAATGAAGTCGACACGATCGCGCACAGTTCCGTCGATTCCTGGAGAAGGCGGGCAAGTTCGGCGGCGCTGACGATCAGACTCGCTGCGTCGATAAACTCCAGCCAACCCTGGCTTTCATCTGCCTCTTCGGCCACGAGCCCCATCTTGGCCGTGAATTCGGTGTGGGATCGTGCTCGGCAGCTTGCGCGATAGTTCATTGCAACTGAGGTTGCCGCCTTTGCCAACTGCCGTTTCGCCGTAGGTCCAGGTTCTTCTCGCGGCAATTCGCGAATCAGCCTGCAGACATCGAGGGCAAACGACATCGTGCGCGCTTTCAGGGCTTCGGCTTCTTCGCTCATGCCCGCGCCGCCCAACGCACGATGTCTGCCAACTTGGCCGCGCTCGTGATCGATCGCGCGCGCCGCCAATGAACAATTACCCAATTACCCAATTACCCAATTACAATTATCTGTTTATGGATAACATCACGAGCTTGCAGGTCAGCGATGCAAAAGTCGGCACGGGCGTCGCCGCTGCCACGGGGAAAGAGGTGACGGTCCACTACACCGGCTGGCTGTACGATCCCAAGGCCATGGACAAGCACGGCAAGAAGTTCGACAGCTCGCGCGATCACGGCGAGCCGTTCTCCTTCAAGCTTGGCGCGGGCCAGGTGATTCGCGGATGGGATCAGGGTGTCGCCGGCATGAAGGTCGGCGGCACGCGGACCTTGATCATCCCGTCCGATCTCGGATACGGCGCGCGCGGCGCCGGCGGCGTCATTCCTCCGAATGCGACGCTCGTGTTCGACGTCGAGCTCGTAGGGGTGAAGTAAGCGCTTTTTGCGATCGCTGCGTTCTCGTATGTCATGGACTACGTTCGCCTCGGTTACACCGGCCTGAAAGTCTCGCGTCTGTGCCTTGGTGCCATGACGTACGGCACCTCGAAATGGCGCGCGTGGGTGCTCGATGAGGCCGACAGCCGTCCGTTCATCGCGCGCGCGCTCGACCACGGCATCACGTTCTTCGACACGGCCGACATGTACTCCGAGGGCGAGAGCGAGCGCGTGCTCGGGCGCGCCCTCAAGGAACTGCGCCGGCGCCACCAGGTGGTCATCGCGACCAAGGCGTTCTATCCGCTCAGCGACGATCCGAACGCGAAAGGGCTGTCGCGCAAGCATCTGATGCACGCCATCGACGATTCGCTGCAGCGGCTCGGCACCGACTACGTCGACCTCTATCAGATTCACCGCTTCGACACGGCGACGCCGATCGAAGAAACGGTCGAAGCGCTGCACGATATCGTCAAGGCCGGCAAGGCGCGCTACGTCGGCGCGTCGAGCATGTACGCGTGGCAGTTCGCGAAGATGCTGCACGCCGCCGACCGCCACGGCTGGACGCGGTTCGTGACGATGCAGAATCATTACAACCTGATCTACCGCGAGGAAGAGCGCGAGATGCTGCCGTTCTGCCACGACCAGGGGATCGGCGTCATTCCGTGGAGTCCGCTGGCGCGCGGGTTTCTCGCCGGCAATCGCCGCCGGGCGGATCGCGGCGAGACGGTTCGCGCGAAGACCGACGAGTTCGCGCACGAGATGTACTACGACGACTCCGATTTCGCCGTCGCCGATCGCGCGGTGCAGATTGCCGGGCGGCGCGGCGTGCAGCCGGCCCAGATCGCGCTCGCGTGGCTGCTGTCCAAGCCGGGCGTCACGGCGCCGATCGTCGGCGCGTCCAAGCCCCACCATCTCGAGGAAGCGGTTGGCGCGCTCGGCATCCGCCTCGACGAGGAGGAGATGCGGTTTCTCGAGGACTGTTACCGGCCGCATCGGATTCTCGGCCATTGATCTCCCGCCAGTCCTTCGTCGCGCTGCGCCACCGCAACTTCCGGCTGATCTGGATCGGACTGCTCGTGTCGTTCACCGGCTCGATGATGCAGAACGCGGCGCTGCTGTGGCACGTGTCGCTGCTCGTCACGCCGGAGCGCAAAGGCCTCGCGCTCGGCATGGTCGGCCTCGTGCGCGTGGTGCCGGTCGTCGTGTTCTCGATGATCAGCGGCGTCGTGGCCGACGCCTGGGATCGCCGCAGGCTGATGCTGTTCACACAGACGGCCGCCACGCTCGTCGCGCTCGCGCTGGCGTCGATTGCGTTCTCTGGCGTCACCGGCCTCTGGCTGATCTACGTGCTCGCGGCGCTCGGGTCGGCCGTCGGCGCGTTCGACCTGCCGGCGCGCAACGCGCTCGTCCCGACGCTCGTGCCGCGCGAGCACCTGCCGAACGCGATCAGCCTGAACACGATCATGTTTCAAACGGCATCGGTCGTCGGCCCGTCGCTCGGCGGCCTGCTGATTGCGGCGACGCATGTCGGCTGGGCGTACGTCGCCAACGCGATTTCGTTCGCGTTCGTCATCGTCGCGCTGCTGCTGATGCGTGACATTCCGGAGCGCCAGCCGTCCGCACCGGGCGCACGCGACGACGTGTCGTGGCACGCCGCACTCGAGGGACTGCGGTTCGTCTTCCGCTCACCGCTGATCCGATCGACGATGCTGCTCGATTTCTTCGCGACGTTCTTCTCGTCGGCGATGGCGCTGCTGCCGATCTTCGCGCAGGACATCCTGAAGGTCGGCGCCGAAGGGTACGGCTGGCTCTACGCGGCGCCGGCTGCCGGCGCGGTCGTCATGAGCGCGATCATGGTGCCGATGACCGAGCGCATCCGGAAGCGCGGTCCCACGCTGCTCTGGTCGGTCGCCGGCTATGGCATCGCGACCGCCGTGTTCGGACTCTCGCGATCGTTCTGGCTGACGTTTTTCTGTCTGGCGATGACCGGCGCCACCGATACCGTGAGCATGATCATCCGCAACGTGATCCGTCAGCTCGAGACGCCCGATCGGCTGCGCGGCCGCATGACCGGCGTCAACATGGTGTTCTTCATGGGCGGCCCCCAGCTCGGCGAGCTCGAAGCCGGCGTCGTCGCGAACTGGTTCGGCGCGACCGTCTCCGTCGTCAGCGGCGGCATCGGATGCCTGATCGCAACCGGATGGGTCGCGGCGTCGACGCCGCGGCTGCGCCACTATCAGAAGGAAGACGCCGACGCCGTCCAGGCCGAGCTGCCGGAGCGGGCCGCCGCGACCGGCGATGCCTAGACAGGTCGTCGGCCTCATCTCCGATACGCACGGACTGGTGCGGCCGCAGATCGTCCGTGTGTTCGACGGAGTGTCGCGGATTCTTCACGCGGGCGACGTCGGCGGCGCAGCGGTGCTGCGCGCGCTCGAAGCGATTGCGCCGGTCGACGCCGTCTTCGGCAACGTCGACGACGCGGACGATCCCGCGCTGGCGCGGGAGCGCGTCGTGACGATTGAAGGTGTGACCATTCACGTCAGCCACGGCCACGAGCTCGGAGGGCCGACGCCCGAGCTCGTCCTCGCGCGCTACGCCGGCGACGTCGTCATGTTCGGCCACACGCATCGCGCCGTCCTCGCGCGCACGAACGACCGCATCGCGGTGAATCCGGGCGCCGCGGGGCCGCGCCGGTTCGACATCCAGCCGAGCGTGGCGCTGCTGACGATCGATGGCGGAACGCCCAGCGTCCGGATCATTTCCCTGACGTGATCGCGACTGGTTTGACCGGCACGATGTCCAGCCCCGGCCGGCCGCCGCGCATCTCGACCAGCCCGTTCATCTCTTTCCAAATCGCCTGAATCTCGCGCGGCGCGTTGTCGGGAACCGCCGCGTCGCGCCACGTGAAGATGTCGACGAAATAGGTCTTGTCCTGATCGTCGCTGGCCTGCAGCGTGAGGTGCGGCGTGTCTTCGCGCAGCAGATTCAGTTTTTGCGCGGTTTCGTAATGGCGCGCGATCGTCTGCGCGAGCGCGCGCTCGGCGCCCGGCTTCGGCCGCAGCGTGATCATCACGGTTTCCGGCTGCTCCGCGCCGACGACCTGCGACAGCGCGGCGGCGACCGCAGCGATCGAGACGGCCCGAACGACGTGGCGAGTCGACATCATTCCTCCATTCTCTGACGCGTGGCGCTCGCGGCGTAAACCGCTCGCGCGTATCCAGAACAGAACGTCACCATAGGCTCCTCAGCTCCAGAAACCGACCACTGACGAGATGCGGCCGTCCGATCCGAACACGAACACGTTCGTGCCGTGTCCGCGAGGCTGGCCGTCAGCGGCTGTCGCCGTCCATTCGGCGAGAACCGTGCCCTGGCAATGGCGGATGTCGCCGCTGCGCTCGAGGCGGATACCCGGCATGAAGCGGAGCGCCGCGGCGATGTGCGGGCTCAGTTCGGCGACGCCGTCGATCGCGCTGAACCGATCGCGGAACTGAACATCCGGCGCAGCGAGCGCAGCGAGCGCGGCGTCGCGCTGGCGATCGTCAGCCGTGGCCCACGCCGCGAACCAGCGATCGACCGCCGCGGCCGCCCCGGCGTTGACCTCGTTGGCGACGAGATTCGCGAAGAGCGACAGCTGATACCGCCATCCCTGCACGTGATGATCGCGGGTCGCGGCGTCGGCGAACTCATGTCTGAGATGGAGACGCGTGCCCTCCTCGTGAGGAGCCAGCTGAATGGTGACGCGCGATCCGCCAGGCGGGATCAGCTGACCGCTGACGTAGCCGTACGTGAACACCAGTCGATCGGGCGGCGCCACTTCTTCGACTTCGCCCACGGCCTCGGTGCCGTCGGGATACCGGATGAGGACGCGCCCGCCGCGCCTGGCGTCGATCGCCGAGCCGGCGCCCCACCACGCGGCCCACCGCGCCGTGTCGGTGAAAAAGCTGAAGACGATGTCTCGCGTCGCGCGGATCACGATCGTGCGATCGAGCGCATGTGCCAGGACGTTCATTTCTTCTGCCTCCGTTTCATCGCCTTGGGTGACGGCCGCCGCGACGACTGCGGACGCGGGCCGCGCCGCGTCTGTTCGAGCTCCGCCGCGACCTTCAGTCGCCAGAGGGCATCGCTCCACATTCGTTCGAGGAGCTCGCGGACCGGCGCGAGCGCTTCCATGTTCGCGCGGTAGAAGCGGTACCGGTGGTCGATGCGCGTTTCGACGAGCCCGGCGTCGGCCAGCGCGCGCAGCTGCAGCGAAACCGCGCCGAACGTGACGTCGGGCATCGCCTGCGCGATGTCGCCCGCCGACAGCTCGCGGTCCCACACGAGGCGCAGGATCTCCCGCCGGCGCGGCGACGCGATGGCGGCCAGGACGCCCGGCTCGATCGACATGCGCGTGAGTTTAGTTGAAACTAAAATGACAAGTCAAGCCGGGCGGAGGTGGGCCGGCCACGCTCTGTTCTAGATGCGCCCGAGCGCTGCGGCGCGAGGGCGTCAGCGCGTGACAGCCTTGAGCCGTTGCGAGGCGCGAATGCGCCAAGCAACAGCGGCGGGGGGCGGCTGGCCGGTGAATTCCACCGTGATTTCAGGATCGAGATTGATCTTCAGCCCGGGCGCGTCTTTGGTCACCGCGCGCACCTCGTCGAGCGTCTTCGCCGCGCGCAGCCGGTCGAGGAACGCCTCGTCGCCGAGCACGCGATCGAGATCCACTTCGAGGAGGGTGACGCGCTGGCCGTCGACGTACGGGCTGCTCGTGCGCACCAGCCGTCCCTGCGGCTCCATCGCAAGCAGCAGATGAGCGCCGGCGAGCATCGCCTTCAGACCCTGAAGCTGTTCGAACACGGCAGGGTTGATGCCGCCGGACTGGTCCGCACCGGCGAAGATTGCGGGCGGCGGAACGAGGATGTGAAGGACGGCGTTGCCGCCCGGCTCGTGCGTCAGCGAGAGCGTGATCGCCGGCGAGTCGGTGCTGAGTCCCTGCGTGCGCACGGTGACGCCGCCGGGCGCCTGCGGCTGCTCGCTGACGCGCAGCTGCGACACGTCGGTGAACGCGTAGTTGGCTTCGCGTCCCTGGCCGTCGGCGTTCGCGATCGGCGTCGATGACACGTAGGTGACGCCGGCGCCGAGCGACGTTGCCAGCTGCCGCGCCTGATCTTCCGACAGCGGATCGAGCGTCGCGCGCCCGCCGCCGAGCGCCGCGAACGTCCGGAGCTGTGCGAGCGCCGCCTGTTTGACGATCGTCCGCTGTTGAAGAGTGCCGCTTCCGTCGCTCCTGACGCGCAGGATGGTCGTCGACTCGAAACAGGCGCAGCACGAGACAGCCGCGAGGGCGAGCACGAGCTTTTCGGCCGAGCCTCGATGTCGCATCGCCACAGGATGCCATAGAATCGCTGCCGGCGGGGCGGGCTCCCCGGCGCATAAGAATGCATAAGAAGATGTAGGGCCGCGCGCGAAATACAAGAAATCATGAAACGAGCGCTCCTCATCGTCGCGATGGTTCTTGCGGCATGCGCGGCGGGCCCGAAAGGGACTACCGAGCGGCGGGCGCACATCGAAACGTTGATCGCGAGGAGCGGAGCCGACGTCGGTCTCGCATTTCGCACGCTGGACGGCCGGGACGAGCTGCTCATCCAGCCCGACGTCGAGTTTCACGCAGCAAGCACGATGAAGGTCCCTGTGATGATCGAGCTGTTCCGCAAAGCCCGCGCCGGCGCGCTGAAGCTCGACGATCGCATTCCCGTCGCCAACGAGTTCCACAGCATCGTCGACGGCAGCCCGTACAAGCTGGCCGTCGGCGACGACTCGGACGCCGACGTGTACAAGCACGTCGGCGGCGTGATGTCCTACCGCGACCTGTGCGAAGCGATGATCACGGTCAGCAGCAACTTCGCGACCAACCTGCTCATCGAGCGCCTTGGAGCGAAGAACGTCCAGCGCACGACGGAATCGCTCGGCGCGCCGGGGATGCACGTGTTGCGCGGAGTCGAGGACGACAAGGCGTTTCGCCAGGGGTTGAACAACACGACGACCGCGCGGGGGTTGATGACGTTGATGGAAAAGATCGCGAAAGGCGAGGCGGTCGACAAGCCGTCGAGCGACGAGATGATCGCAATCCTCGAACGTCAGCATTTCAACGATCGCATTCCCGCCGGGCTGCCGGAGGGAACGCGCGTGGCGCACAAGACCGGCGAGATCACGAAGATTCAGCACGATGCCGCCATCGTGTTCGCCGAGCGTCCCTACGTCCTCGTCATCCTCGTCCGAGGATTGCAGGATGCCAGGAAGGGCAGCGCGCTTGCTGCCGACATCTCACGGGTGATCTACGAGCGCAGGTAGGTCAGGCGCGTCGGCGACCCATCCGACCCGCCTGACTCAATTGGATCGCGCGCTATCGAAGCTGGGCATCGTGTCACGTTCGCAGGCGACCAACGCGATTCGCGCCGGCCGCGTGCGCGTCGACGGACGGCTCGTCGCCGATCCGGCGCAACTGGTGGTGCCGGAGCGGGTGCGGATCACCATCGACGGCGAGCCGCAGACGCGAGCGGCATGGCGCACCATCCTCTTTCACAAGCCTCGCGGCATCGTCACGACGCGGCGCGATCCCGAAGGTCGGCGCACGGTCTACGACGTGCTCGGTGATGCGGCGCACGGACTGAATGCGGTGGGGCGCCTCGATCTCGCGACGTCCGGTCTGCTGCTTCTGACGTCCGACACGCAGCTGGCGAACTGGGTGACCGATCCCGCCAACGCGGTACCGCGCGTGTATGTCGTCACGGCCCGGGGCGAAGTCACCCCCGACGAGGCGCAACGGCTTCCCGCCGCTCGCGCGGAGGTGCGCAAGGCGTCGACGCGCGAGTCCCACCTGATCGTCGAGCTGCGCAGCGGACGGAACCGCGAGGTGCGGCGGATGTTCGCGTCAATCGGACACGAGGTGACGCGGTTGAAGCGCGTGCAATTCGGCGGGCTCGAGATCGGCGACCTCGAGCCCGGAGCGTGGCGGGAGGTGACGCGCGGCGAAATCCGCCGCGCGTTTCCCAGGGCGCCGATCAGTCGCGGCGCTGCTTAGCGGCATCGCGCCGCCGCTCGTTCTCGTCCTCCGATGTGTCGCCCAGATGGGTGCGCTCGCCGCCTTCGTCGAGGCCAGTCACGTCGCCGGGCTGCGCGCGGCCGCCGGCATGCGGGCTCACCTCGCCGCCCTGGCCGAGGACGAGCTCGTGTTCGCGATCCTTGTCGCGATCGCGCTGCTCTCGGACCTCGTCGCGGGACGGATACGCAACGCCGCTCGTCATACCGGCCTCGGCACCGCGCGCCGGGTTGTAGTAGTCGGCCTCCCACCACGTCGGATAGGTGTAGTGCGACGAGCTCCCGAACAGCGATTCGCTCCTCGAAGGGTCGACCGTCTCGTTCGGACAGCACGCGCTGATCATCTGCTCATCCATTCGGAGCAGCTCCGCATCGGTGAGCTCGTCGAACTCATCGCGATCGAAGCCCGGATACCGGCTGACGCGCTCGCGCGCCACGTCAGCGGTCATCCTCCTCGAGTCGGCGCCGAGGCGCACGTGACCGACCGGCAGCAGGAAGTACTTCGATTTGAACCAGCCGCCGCCGTTCACGACGACGTAGTACGGTCGGCCGGAATTGACATCGATGACGAACCCGTCGACGTCGCCGAGCTTTTCGCCGGACGGATCGTCGACGTTCATGCCATCGAACGGAACCGTCGTCTTGTCGAGATCGCCGGCGTCAACATACCTCAGCCACGGACGTGGGTGATCCATGCGTATCCTCCTCGACGTGGACGATGAGCAAGATCAGGTCCGGTCCGCTATATGATTTCCAGATGACCTCCTTCCGGCCAGCCGAAGCGCCCGCAGCGCCTCAGCTACGCGAGCGAACCGACATCCCTGATCGTTTCAAGTGGAACCTCTCGCACATTTTTCATGACTGGCGCGGATGGCAGGCCGCGTACGACGAGCTCGACACGAAAATCGCCGCGTATGCCGCGTTGCAGGGATCGCTCGCGAAAGGATCGGAGCAGCTCCTCGCCGCGATGAAATTGTCCGACGACATCGGGCAGCTCACCTACAAGGTGTGGTACTTCGCGTCGCTCAAGTACGACGAAGATCAGCGCGACAACCAGGTGAATGCCAGGCGGCAGCAGGTACAGATTCTGTTCGCGAAGGCGAGCCAGGCGAGCGCGTGGTTCAATCCCGAACTGCTTCAGATTCCGCTGCCCACCGTCCAGCGATGGATGCAGGAGAATCGCGAGCTCGCCGTTTATCGGTTCGCGATCGAAGACCTGTACCGGCAGCAGGAGCACGTCCTCGACGAGAAAGGGGAGCATCTCCTTTCGCTGTCGAGCCGCTTCTCGTCGGCGCCGTACGATGCCTACGCCGCGCTCTCGACCGCCGACCTCAAGCATCCGACGATCAAGCTGTCGTCGGGAGCGGAGACGACGCTCACTTACGGCCAGTACCGCGCGATCCTGGCGACCGATCGGAATCAGGCCGACCGCGCGGCAGCGTTCAGCCAGTATCACAAGCTGTACGAATCGAACGTCAACACCTATGCATCGCTGTATCACGCCGTCATGCAGCGCGACTGGTTTCACTCGCAGGCGCGCGGCTACCGGACGACGCTCGAGGCCGCGCTGCACGGCAACAACATTCCGCCGGCGGTCGTCGAGAACCTGATCGAAACGACCAAGGCGGGCACCGAGCCGCTGCGCCGGTATCACCGGCTGCGCAAACGCGTGCTCGGGCTCGCGACGTACCACACCTACGACACGACGATTCCGCTCGTCGACTTCGATCGCAAGTATCCGTACGAGGACGTGCTGGACTGGCTGCCGTCGTCGGTGTCGCCGCTCGGCGAGCAGTACCGCACGCAGCTGCGCGACGTGCTGTTCGGCGACTGGATTGATGTGTACGAGAATCCGGGAAAGCGCAGCGGCGCCTACTCGGCGCCGGTGTACGGCGTCCATCCGTACATGCTGCTGAACTACAACGATACGCTGGACGCGGTGTTCACCCTCGCCCATGAGATGGGGCATTCGATGCACACGCTGCTGTCGAACGCGCACCAGCCGTTCGTGTACTCGGCGTACACGATTTTCGTGGCCGAGGTCCCGTCGACGCTCAGCGAGATGCTGTTCCTCGAGTACATGCTCGGGCAGGCGACCGACGATCGCGAGCGCATCGTGCTGCTGCAGCACGCCATCGACGGCATCGTCGCCACGTTCTACACGCAGGTGCTCTTCGCCGACTACGAGCTGCAGGCGCATCGCCTCGTCGAGGAGGGACAGCCGGTCACGGCCGACACGCTCGCCGACATCTACTTCAACCTGCTGCAGGCGTATCACGGCGATGCGATGGACTACGACGCGCAGTCGCGCGTCACGTGGGCGCGCATCCCGCATTTCTACAGCACGCCGTACTACGTCTATCAGTACGCGACCTGCTTCGCGTCGAGCGCGCAGCTGATGAAACAGCTGACGACCGGATCCGACGGGGAGCGCGCCGCGGCTATCGATCGCTACCTGACGCTGCTGAAGTCGGGCGGCAGCGATCATCCGATGCCGCTGCTGCAGCGCGCCGGCGTCGATTTGAGCAAGCCGGAGACGGTCCGAGCCGTCGTCGATCAGCTCGACGGTCTGGTGACGAAGCTCGAAGGGGCGATCCAGTCGCTCGGCTGAACCTCCACGCTCTGCTGAAGCCGCGCGCTCCGGCATCGAGCACGAGCCGGCGTGGAGCGTGGTCCGGTGTGAGCGGCGTATGGCGCGAGGGGTGGTGTAGCGCGAGCCTTCAGGCGAGCGCTCCTCGCGAGTGGTCGAATTAATCCGATATCGGATAGTCCGCAACCGGAGATCATCTTTGCCGATTTTCCGGCCGGCTGTCCGGCGCGCCGATCTCGCCGCAGATTCGTTCGAGTCAGGCCTGTCTGGTTTTTGCCGGGATGCGCAGCCGCGAGTGCGTCGCGCCGATGCACGCGTCCATCACGACCGTCAGTCCGCCGTCCTTCGCGCGCGCAGCCGCTTCCTCGTTGGCGATGCCCGTCTGCAGCCACAGCGCCTTCGCGCCGATCGTCACCGCGTCGTCGGCGATACCCGGCGTGTCTTCCGGCCGCCGGAAGACGTCGACGATGTCGATACGTTCCGGAACGTCGATGAGCGACGCGAACGATCGTTCGCCGAGGATTTCGGTTTCGCGCGGGTTCACGGGGATGACGCGGTAGCCGGCCTTCTGCAGCTTCCGCATGATGCCGTGCGACGCTTTGTCGGGGTTCGACGACGCGCCGACCATCGCGATGGTCGTGGCGTCGGTGAGCAGCTGCCGCAGCTCCTGATCGGATGGGTTCTGATGGGCCATCCCATCGAGCATACCTCCAGGTCTGCCGCGGACGCGCTGCACGCGCGGATTGGCGTCGCCGAATTTTCGCTGAGCCACGACTCGGCGGTCCTCAAGCGAATCGGACGCGCCATGGCGCCGATCGCAGCGGCAAGGTGATCCATCAACGTCGGCCGTAGCGCGGGCACAACGCTTGCGTAACAAGAGCCAATCATGGCCATCGGATCGCTGCGCGATCTCTACATCGACGAGCTTGGCGACCTGTACGATGCCGAAACTCAGATGCTGCGCACGCTGCCGCAGCTGGTTGAACAGACGCGCGCGCCGGAGCTACGCGACGCCTTGACCAAACACTGCGACGAGTCGCGGCTGCATCTCGAGCGCCTCGACCTGATCTTCACCCACTGGGGCGAGCGGAGGAAGGCGCGGCCGTGCGCGGGCCTGGCCGGCATTGTTCAAGAAGCCGACGACCGCCTGAATGAAGTGACGACAGACGACGCGCGCGATGCAGCGATCATCGGCGTCGCGCAGCGGATCGAGCATTACGAGATTGCGGCGTATGGCTGCGCCCGCACCTACGCGCGCCGGCTCAACCGTCTCGACGAGGCGCGGCTGCTTCAGGAAACGCTCGACGACGAGGGGCGCGCCGACCGCCGCCTGTCAGAGATTGCTGAAGCGCACATCAACGACGACGCACGCGCCGAGGTCGACATGCTCGCGCCGCCCTGGACCGGCCGCCTGCGCTACGTCGCGGCGACCACGGGCTTCGCCGGTCAGGGGCGCGAACGCCTGCCGATTCGCAACGAGGACGATGAGAACCTCGGCACGTTCGACGGCTTGGTCGTCGAAGCCGGCACCGACAAGCCGCGGTACGTCGTCGTCAAGGGCGGCGGATTGTTCGGGCAGCGCGGATACCTGCTGCCGATCGACGCCGTGCGGTTCGATGAAGCGCCGCGCGTGCTCCGCGTCAATCTCTCCAAGGAGATCGCCGAGCGATATCCGCCCTTCGACGCCGACGAATTCCAGGCGATGAGCGACGCCGACATCCGCACGTACGAGGCGCACCTGCTCGACGTATTTCCGCGCGAGACGGGAGCGCCGCGTCACCAGTCGCGCCAGCCCGATAGCGGTCTCGAATGGTTCATGACCGGCACCTGGATCACCGTACCGCCGGATCGTGCGAAGACGCTGCCGAAGGAAGCGCGGACGTTCGCCAACGAGTTCACGCCTGTCTCGAGCGACGCCGAAAACTCCGGCCGCGAGCACGCCGTCGCACGCGACCGCGACCCTTCGACCCTTCGAGACCCTCAGGGTCGTCCCGAGCCAAGTCGAGGGACGACGAGCTCAGGGTCGCCCCGAGCCACGTCGAAGGGCGACGCCGGCGCGCCAATCGCCGACGCCGAGACGCGCACGCCCCCGCCGAGCGAAGACAAGACCCGGGGATAGGGTTATCTCTCCTGTCCGTCGGGCGGCAATGAATCGTGGACGGCGACGATCTCGGCGGCCGCGCGCCGCCCGCTCTCGACCGCGCCGTTCATGTAGCCCTGCCATTTGATGCTCGTGTGCTCGCCGGCGAAGAACAGCCGATCGAATCGGCGTGACAGCCACGGCCGAAGCTGCGGGTCGAACGCGGGATCGAAGAACGCGTAGCCGCCGCGCGCCCACGGGTCCTGTTCCCAGATCACCTGCCGCGACGCGATCAACTCGGCGCGGTGCGCGCCAAGGAATTCGAGGTTGCGGACGAGTCCCTGCGGTCCTTCTTTCGCGACGATCGCCTGCGTGAGATCGCTGGCGCTGCCGCCGGCGAGCAGCGCGAGGATGCCAGTGCGGCCGCGCTGCTCCTCGTTGCCCTCCCAGAACGCGCCGAACGGAAGCGGCGATCCGAACGCGCGTGGACGTCCCGGAATCCGCCAGAAGCGCCGCGAAAACTGCAGGAGCGTTTTCGTTCCGCGTCCGTATTTCAGACGCGCGATTGCATCGTGCTGCTGCGCCGGAAGCGCCGGCGAAATCGGGATGCGGCGCACAATCGTCGCCGGCAGCGCCAGGACGAGGTAGTCGCACGCGATCTGCGCAGTCGATCGGGAATTCTTGACGGTCACCCGCACTGCGCGTCCGCGATGCGAAACGGCAACGAGCTCCGTTCTGAGATGAAGGCGCTCGCCGAGCGGTTTGGCGAGCGCCGTCGCCAGCGCATCGTTGCCGCCGTTGATGCGGTACATGTTCCATGGGCCGGCCGAGGTCTCGGACGCGAACTGGTCGACGAGCGCGATCAGCGACAGCTCCTCCGGATCGGCCAGAAAGAAGCCGCGCATGCCCATCGCGGTGGCTCGCAGATCGGCGTCTGCCTTCAGTTCGTCGAGCCAACCCGCGACCGAGCGGCGGGCGAGCGCGGTCGCGATCGGCGTGTCCCAGCGCTGCTCGGCCAGCCGATAGGGCCGGATCGCGGGATCGAGCGTGCGTTCGAGGTGGTCCCAGCCGCGCGCGACATCGCGCGAGACAATCCGCGGCTTGCCGGACGCGTCGAGTTGTACGTAGGCGAAGCCGCCGCGCAGGATGCGCGTGAGCGTCAGCCCGACCTCGCCGGCGAGCGCGCGGATTTCGTCCTGCGCCTCGTCGATCATGTCGCCGCCCGCCTCGGCGTGCTGTCCTTCGGCGAAACCGTCGCGCACGGTCCAAACCCGTCCGCCTACGCGATCGCGCGCTTCGAGAACCGTGACGTTCGCGCCCAACGCGATGAGATCGCGCGCAGCGCAGAGCCCGGCGAGCCCTGCGCCTGCGACGACGACCGACGCGCCGGAAAGGTTGGCGGGCATCGTTCTCACTGTACACCGGGTGCGAGTACACTCTGGGGCATGCTTCCACTGCTTGCGTTGCTCGCCATGTCTTACGCGCATCCGGAACAACTCGTCGACACCGACTGGGTTGCGGCGCACGCCGCCGATCCAACCATCCGCATCGTCGACATGAGGCAAAGCGGATTCGGCGAAGGTCACGTGCCCGGCTCGGTGTATCTCGCGCCCGTCGCCATTCGCGACGCGAAGGCGCCGCCGGCCTTTCTCCCAACGCCCGCGGCCTTTCAGGATCAGATGGCGAAGCTGGGCATCTCGGACACGACGCGCGTCGTCGTGTACGACGAGCGCGGCGGTATCTACGCGGCGCGGCTGTGGTGGATCCTCAACTACTTCGGCCACGGCAACGTGGCGCTGATGAACGGCGGATGGATCAAGTGGAAGGCCGAGCATCGTCCGGAATCGACCGATGCGACGTCGCCGCCGCCGGGACGATTCACGGCGCATCCGCAGCCGCACTGGCTCGCGACCGCCGACGACGTGGCGAAGGCGATCGACACGCCGGGAACGAAAATCATCGACGCACGGACCACGGCGGAGATCGAGGGGAAGGATCTCCGCAACATCCGGCGCGGCGGCTTCGTGCCGTCATCGGTGCCGATCTATTGGGAGGATCTGCTCGATCCTCAGGCGAAGACGTTCAAATCGGCCGACGAGATCAAGAAGCTGTACCAAGACCGCGGCATCCTGCCGTCGCACGAGGTGATCGCGTACTGCCAGGTCGGCATGCGCGCGTCGGTAGATCTGTTCGCGCTGCACCTGATCGGCTACGACAAGCTGCGGAACTATTATGGCGCGTGGGAAGAGTGGGGCAACCGCGACGATCTGCCGATCGCGACGAAGAGATAGCTCGTACGGCGAGCGCGACGACGCGAGCGTCAGCCGCGGAGAGTGGAGCTGCGACGTTCTGTTCTAGATACGCGCGAGGGCTACAGCCCGAGCGCGTCAGCGCATGGGGGTGGGGCCCCATGCGTTAAGAAAACGACCTCGCGAATCGTTTGAAGAATGCGCGGCGAAGTACCGCGACCGAGCTCGCCTTTCTCCTCGCAGTTGACTGCGACGAACAGCAGCGACCGCGACGGTCACTGCTATTGCTACGAACACGAACAGTGCGATGACACGGCGCATTAACTTGCCTCGCCGGTAGAATACTCGCGCCGGAGGTGCCGATGTTCGTTTCCCGTCTTTCTTTTGTCGTCCTGGCCGCCGCGCTCAGCTCATCTGCCGTTCTCGCGCAGACTCGATTGCAGAGCGGCGACCTGTTGAAGCTTCGCTCCGTGTCCAGCGTTGCGGTGTCGCCCGACGGATCGCGCGTCGCCTATACGGTCGATAACAACGATGGACCGGGACGGCCTTACGGTCAGCTGTGGGTGATGACGGTGGCCGACGGGAAGACGGTACGGGTTGGCGGCGAACGCGACTCGTCGGGCAATCCAGTGTGGTCCGCCGACGGCCGGTCGCTCGCGTATCGCGGCCGCGTGGGCGACAAGACAGGACTGGTCGTCTCGCGCCCCGACGGATCGGGCGCCCGCTTTCTCGCCGAGATGACGGGAACCAACGCGCCTCTTCCCGGCAGCGGCGCCACGATCGCGTGGTCGCCCGACGGCAAACGGATCGCGTTCGTGTCGTCGGTGGCGGGACCGGAAACGGCCAACGCAACGGGCGATCCGATCGTCATCACGCGATACCTCTACAAACCCGACGCCGCCGAAGGGCTGACGCATTTCAACGACAACCGCCGTCTGCACCTCTTCGTCGTCGACGTGGCGTCGGGCCGCATCGATCAGCTGACCGACGGCAGCCACTACGAGCACTCGATCGACTGGTCGCCGAACGGACAGGAGCTGCTGTTCCTGACGAACCGCGACGCGGACGAAGACGAGTTCTTCAACTACGACGTGTACGCGATGAAGCTGTCGGACAAATCGATCCGCCGCCTGACGGCGACGGAGAGCAACGAGTATCGTCCGCGGTGGTCGCCCGACGGCACGATGGTCGCGTTCGAGGCGACCAGGCGCGGCCTCACCGATCGCGAAACGACCATGGAGGATACGCACGCGTGGGTGATGAACGCCAACGGCACGAACCGCAGGGAGATTGGGGTGATCGACAACCGCCAGGGCGCGCCGGAATGGACGGATGATTCGACCGCACTGCTGTTCACGGTCCAGGAGCGGGGCGACGTGCGCCTCTATCGCGCCCCGATCGCCGGCGGCAAACCGGAACCGATCGTCAGCGAGCGCGGCGCGGTCGGATCGATCTCGATGCAGAAGAACACGCTGGCGTACGCGCTGGCGACGCCGTCCGATCAGGCGGAGCTGTACGTCCGCGTCGGATCGGCGGCGCCGCGCCGGATGACCGACCTGAACGCCGCCGTGCTGCGTTCCAGGCAACTCGCCGAGGTGGAATCGTTCACGTTCATGTCGAACGACAATCGGTTCGAAGTCGAAGCGTTTCTGACCAAACCGATCGACATGACGCCGGCGGGGCGATATCCGCTCATCGTCAACATCCACGGCGGACCTCACGGGCAGCAGGGGCCGGCGTTCAACTTCAGGAACCAGGTATATGCCGCGCGCGGCTGGGCGACGCTGATGGTCAACTATCGCGGCTCGACCGGCTACGGTCAGGCGTTCGCCGATGCTGTCTTCGCGGATCAGAACGGCAACG
Organism: Acidobacteriota bacterium; assembly: GCA_003222395.1. Lineage (GTDB taxonomy): Bacteria > Acidobacteriota > Vicinamibacteria > Vicinamibacterales > CAVVIG01 > Gp6-AA45. The sequence continues at coordinate 531,188 of QHWB01000040.1, read as the reverse complement.
AAGGGCAGGACGTCCTCTACGGCGTGAGCGCCGCGCTGCGTCGCTATCCGTGGATCGATCGCGACCGGCTCGGCGTCGAGGGGACGAGCTACGGCGGGCAGCTGTCGACGTGGCTCATCACGCAGACGAACATCTTCAAGGCTGCGATCCCCACGGCCGCTATCACCAACATCATCAGCTACAACTACATGACCTACTACAACCAGTACGAGGCGATGGAGTGGGGCGTGTATCCGCACCAGGGGAACCTGATGGACACGCTGCTGCAGCGGTCGGCGCTGCGCCACGTGGCGAACGCGCACACGCCGACGCTGCTGATGCACGGCGAGAACGACAACGACGTGCCGATTGCGGAGGCCGAGCAGTTCTACATCGCGCTGAAGGACGTCGGCACCGAAGCGGTGATGGTGCGCTATCCGCGCGAAGGCCACGGCATCCGCGAATCGAAGCACGTCGTCGACAGCATCGATCGCAGCATCGCGTGGTACGAGAAGCACTTCCCGCGCGCGAACGGTCAATGACACGTGAATTGGATAATTGGATAATTGGATAATCGGGTAATTGAGTAATTGATTGTTGGATTGCCAATTACCCGATTACCCGATTACCCAATTACCCAATTACCCGATTACCCGATTATTCGATTATTCGATTCCCGGTTCAGAGTTGTTCGAGCGTATATCCCTTCGCGCGAAGCATCGAGAGGAGCCCGTCGGGTCCCACGAGGTGGGCGGCGCCGACGACGATGAAGGCGCGGCCGTTGCGGCCGAACAGCGCTTCGATTTTCGGCATCCAGTTCCTGTTGCGGCCGACGAGGACGCGCTGATACAGCGCTGACTCGGTTTTCAGGTCGGCGAGGACGATCTGCTCGACGGTCGGCGCGTCGCCGTTGCGCCACGCGCCGATCAGCTTCGACATGTTCGCCTGCTCGGCGTCGATGTCCTTCAGCGTCGACGCGAGCAGCTGATCCTGCTCCTTCATCGGCATCTGATCGAACAGCGAGACCTGGAAGTCGGCGGTCTCGAAGCCCTCGACCGTCTTGCCGTCGGTCTTCGCGCGATCGTAGAAATGCTTGTCGAGGCCGAAGTTCGGATCGAAGCCGGCCTTTACCCATTCGAGCGATTCGATCGTCAGCGCCGCCATCCACGGCTTGAACCGCTTCAGCGGTTCGGCGAGCGCCCCGAGGTCGCCGAGCTTCCTGTTCAGCAGCGCGAGCGTCTGCGGCGTCAGCACCGTGTCGAGCGATTGCGACGAGGGGAGCATGCCGCGCGAGAGGAGCGAGAACTGCTGCTCCGGCGCGCTCATCTCGCCGAGATCGACTTCCTCCACGAGCAGCGCGCTGTCCTTGTACGCGGCCTCGAGCGCGGGGTTGAGCGGATAGAAATCCTGCGAGAGAAGGTGCACCGATCCGACGAGATACACCGTGCCGCCCTTGCCGCTGGCCTTCCACGCAAACGTCTTGGCCGCGGCGTGGAGCGGCGCGACGAGGAGAATGGCGGCGATGACGGCGATCGATCGCAGGGCTGTTTTCTGGACCATGACGCTATTATGATCGGAAACGATGAACCGCCGGGAATTCCTCAGGTCCGTCGCCGTCGCCTCGGTGGGCAGCGCCGTGTCGACGCGTGCACTGCTGGCGCAGCGACGCGCGTCGCAGACGCTCGCCGATCGCTTTCCCGATCTCGCGCGCCACTTCGTCTTCGAGTACTACCCGTGGTACCGCGCGAATCCGTACTTTCACTGGGACCAGTGGGACCGCAAGCCGCCAATCGATCTCGCCTCGAACTACATGCCGCGCCTCGGCGCGTACGATTCGCGATCCGTCGCGGTGATGGAGCAGCACGCGGCGTGGATCGCCGGAACCGGCGCGCGCGCGATCAACGTGAGCTGGTGGGGCCGCGACAGCGACGTCAACGAGATCGTTCCGACGCTGATGGACGTGATGCGGGCGCACGGCATCGCGGTCACGTTCCACGTCGAGCCGTATAACGATCGGCACGCGTACAACTACGCGGCCGACGTCGAGTACTTGATCAGGGAATACGGCGACCGCCGGCGATGGGATACTTTTCTCCTGCTGCAGCACGCCGACGGCGCGTCCGGACCCGTCTTCAAATCGTTTCGAACGATTCTGCCGGCGCAGTCGACCGACTGCCACGGCGTCACGAGCGGCATCCCCGATTACGTGCCCGACAGCGTCTGGCGCCAACAGACCGACAGGCTACGCCAGACCTTCGCGCGCGATTTCGATCGCCTCACACTGCTCGCCGACTCGCTGAGCGTCGGCCGCACGAAGGCGTGCGGCTTCGACGGGATCGCGATCTACGACAACTACGTGGAGCCGGCGTCGTGGGCGGGGCATGCGGAGAGCTTCTCGAACGAGAATCTCCTGTTCTCGTTCAACGTCAACCCGGGGTACGACGGCATGCTGCTGCGGACGGTCGATCCCAATTCGTGTTATTCGCCGCCCGACTTCATGCCGGGGCGCGCCGCGTACGACTGGTCGCGGCCGGCCGATCGCGAGCTTGCCACCCTGGCCAGCGCCGCGCGCATCCGTGAGTCGTTTCGAACGACCATCGGCCTGCAGACCGACCCCTCGCTCGTCAACATGAAGCACGGCTTCTTCCTCGTCTACCTCAACTCGTTCAACGAGTGGCACGAGGGCCATCAGTTCGAGCCGATGAAAGACAACGATCAGCTGGCGGCCGCGGAGCGCGCCGTCGGCTATCACAATCCGATCAACGGACGGTACCGCCTCGACACGCTCACGCAGTTGCTGGAAACGGTGATCGATCAGTAGGGACGCTCGCCTGAAAGGCTCGCGCTACACGTCACCGCATCACTTGCGACGTTTGTAGCGCGAGCCTTTCAGGCGAGCGCTGACGTTACGATTCCGCCAGCTCTGCCTGGAAATCGGTGAACGGACGCTGGAAGCGGTGGAGGAACGCCGCGTCCAGACCGATGCCTTCGCCGAGATCGCGCAGCAGGTTGGCGACGGCGAAGCCGCCCGCCTCGTCGAGCAGGCGCCGGACCGCGCGGGCGCTCGCCGCGTACGCCAGCACCGCCTGATCTCCGTTGAACCGCGTGAAGCCGTTCTGCAGCGCGCGCAGCGGGACGGCGCGCGTCTTGTCCGCCAGCTTGTTCGCCCATTCCAGGTCGTTGCTCTCGAGCGCCGCGGCCAGCCCTTCGTTGAGCCACGTCGGCACGTTGCGCGCGGCCAGCGTGCGCACGACGGCGTGAATGAACTCGTGCGCGAGAACCCGATCGAGCTCCTCGGCTTTGTCGATCGCGCCGAGCATCGGGACGCGGATCGTACCGTCGTACGCGCCGGCGACCCACGTCGGCGACCGCGTGATGTCGCGGAACTGCTCGGTGGTGTAGAGCACGACGCGAACCGGATCGCTCGGGTAGGTGCCGAGCTCCTCGCCGATCCTCCAGTACGCGCGGTCGAGCGATTCGAGCGCCTGCTTCGCGAGCGCCGCTTCGGCGGGCCCTTCGAACGAGACGGTGAAATGCGATCCGATCGCGTTCTGCATGCGATCGTGGAGATCCTGCTCGCGGCGCCACCGGTCGAGCGTCGCCTGCGCGTCGGCGTCCGACGGGACGTCGGCGACGAGCGTCTCGTACGTTCGAATCGCGCCCGCCGTGTCGCCCATTCGATACCGGACGACGCCGAGCCGAGCCCGCGCTTCGGTCAGCTTCGGATCCAGCGCGAGCGCCGTCTCGAACGCGTCGCCGGCGTCCCGATCGCGCCGTTCGAGCATCGCGGCGATGCCCGAGCCGAGATGGAGACGCGCGTTCTTCGGATCGGCCGCAATCGCTTCCCGGAAGGCGGACGCGGCCTGGCGCGCCTGTCCCTTGCCGAGCGCCTCCCACGCCGCGCGCTCCACGAGCGCCGTCCGCGGATCGATTTGCGCCGCCACGGCGGCGATCGCGCATATTGCGACCGCCGCCACGAAAACCATTTTCCTGTAGGGCATCGTTCTCACCTATCCTATCGCGTCATGTCCCTCGCGCGAACGCCGGCCGAGCGGCCGCGGTCACCGGTTTTTCGCGATGACTTACGATTTTTAAAGGGGCCGCGGCCGTTGGTCTCGCGCCGGATCTAGGCTATTCTCAGCACCGGCGCCTGATCATTGCGATGTCGCAGCCCGCGTCTGCCCAAATCGAAGAGGGTGTCATCGACGTACTCAAGAACGTCAGCCGGCGGCCGATCGAACCGACGCTTGCTAGCGACCTCGTCGCCGACCTCGGATTCGATTCGCTGCAGGTGCTCGAAGTGATTGCCGAGCTCGAGGATCGCTTCGACATTTCCATTCCATTGAATGATGTGCCGGCGACGCGCACGGTCGCCCAGGTCGTGGCGCAGGTGGCGCAGCTCGTCGAAGAGCGCTCGAACAGCTGATGGCCCGATTGCGGACGTTGCCTGAGGCGCTTGCCGAGGCCGCGCGCGCTGACGCCGGCTATCTGTTCCTCTCGGCGGACGGGGGAGGCGCCGCGCCCGACGCCGCGAGCGGCACGTACCGCTCGTACGCCGACATGCAGCGCCTGTCGTGGCAGGTCGCGCGCGCGCTTCGCGACGCCCGCGTCCGCCGCGGCGACCTGGTCGCGATCGTCCTCGCCGACGCCGAGCAGTTCCTCACGACGCTCTTCGGCGCGTCGATGGCGGGCGTCGTGCCCGCATCGCTGTATCCGCCCTCGACGATGGGCGAGCTGCCGCGGTATCTGGAGCAGACCGCGGGGATCCTGCGCGCCTGCAGCGCGCGTGTCGTCGTCACCTCCAGAACGCTCGCGCCATCGTTCGAGGCCGCGCGCGCGAGCTGCCCCGATCTGGCGCTCGTGCTCTCTCGCGAAGACTTCGACGGCGACGCGCCCGAACCGGCGGCGCCGCCGTCGCTCGACGACATCGTCCTCGTCCAGTTCACGTCGGGATCGACGTCGCGCCCGAAAGGCGTCGCGCTCTCCCACCGCAACCTGGCGGCGAACGTCGACGCGATCAATGGACCGGCGGGGCTTGCGACGACCGACGCCGACATCGGCGTCAGCTGGCTGCCGCTCAATCACGACATGGGCCTGATCGGCATGGCGCTCGGCCCGTTGTTCTCGGCGCGCCGGGGCGTGCTGCTGCCGCCGCACGTGTTCGTCAAGCGCCCCGGCGAATGGCTGCGCGCCATCTCGCGTCACCGCGCGACGATCAGCTTCGCCCCCAACTTCGCGTACGACCTGTGCGTACGGCGCGTCAAGGACAAGGATCTCGAGGGACTCGATCTGTCGTGCTGGAGCGTCGCCGGCTGCGGCGCCGAGCCGATTCACCCGCCGACGCTCGCCGCCTTCGCCGAGAAATTCGCGCCGGCCGGATTCCGTGCGACCAGTTTTCTTCCGTGTTACGGCCTCGCCGAGCACGTGCTCGCGGCGACGTTCCCGCCGCGCCATCGGACGCCGCGCGTCGAGGACGCGTTCGTGAGCTGTGGATCGCCGCTGCCTGGCCACATGTTGCGAATCGTCGACGAGGAGGGGCGGCCGGCCGCCGACGGCCAGATTGGTGAAATCGCGCTCGCAGGGCCCTCGGTGATGCTGGGCTACTATAACGACGCCGAGCTCACGCGGCAGACGATCCGCGATGGTTGGCTGTACACGGGCGACCTCGGCTACCTGTCGAACGGCGAGCTGTTCGTCTGCGGGCGCGTCAAGGACATCATCATCGTCAACGGCCGGAAATTCCACCCGCAGGATCTCGAGTGGGCCGTCGACGATCTGGCCGGTGTCCGCCGCGGACGCGTGGTCGCGTTCGGCACGATGCAGCGCGGCGGGGCCGATCGCATCGTCGTCGTGGCAGAGCCGAGCGGGACCGTTCCGTCCGATGTGCTGATCGACGCGATTCGGCGGCGTATCGGCGACGACTTCGGTTTGTACGTCGACGAGGTGGCGCTCGTGCCGAGCGGGACAGTCGGCCGCACGACGAGCGGCAAGGTGCAGCGCGCGGCGACCAAAGCGCGGTACGAGCGCGGCGAGCTGATGGAAACGGCGTCATAAATGGATCTGCTCCACAAACTCCGTGCAATCGAATCGCGCCTCGCGATGTTCGAGGACGCGGCGGCGACGCCCGGGCTGACCGTTATCGAGGGCGTGCTCGGTCCATGCGAGGTCATCGTGCAGGGACGCCCGACCCTGATGTTCGGGTCGAACAACTATCTCGGACTGACCAAGCATCCCGACGTCGTCGACGCGGCGCGCCGCGCCCTCGACGACTACGGCACCGGCACTACCGGATCGCGCACGGCCAACGGCACCTTCGCGCTGCATGAAGCGCTCGAGCGCGACTTCGCCGAATGGTTCGGCAAGCGCCACGCCATCATCTTCAGTACCGGCTATCAGGCGAACCTGTCGCTGATCGGCGGCTTGTGCGGTGCGGGTGACGTCATCCTCATCGACAGCGACAGCCACGCCAGCATCTATGACGCGACGCGGCAGACGCCATCGCAGGTCATCGGGTTCCGCCACAATTCGGCCGACAGCCTGCGCAGGAAGCTGGAGCGGCTGCCGCGGGGCGAGCGCAACCGGCTCGTCGTCGTCGAAGGGTTGTATTCCATTCGCGGCGACGTGGCGCCGCTCCTCGACATCGCCAACATCTGCAGCGCGAACGGCGCCTACCTGCTCGTCGACGAAGCGCATTCGCTCGGCACGTATGGCGCGAGAGGCCTCGGGTGCGCCGAGGATCAGGGCGTCCTCGACCGCGTCGATTTCATCGTCGGCACCTTCTCGAAATCGCTCGCGGGCATCGGTGGCGTCTGCGTGTCGGACCATCCCGAATTGCGCGCGCTCCACTTCCTGGCGCGCGCGTACGTCTTCACCGCGTCAGGGTCGCCGTCCAACGTCGCGAGCGTGGCGGCCGCGGTCCGCGTCATCCGGCAGCATCCCGAGCTGCGCGAGCGGCTGTGGACGAACATCCGCGCGCTGCGCCGCGGGCTGCGCGACGTCGGCTACGCGATCGGCGAAAGCGAATCGCCAATCGTTCCGATTCTGATCGGAGACGAGGAGCGGACGATCGCGCTGTGGCAGGGTCTCCTCACGGCGGGTCTGTACGTGAACCTCATCGTGCCGCCGGGATGTCCGAAGGACGATTGCGTGCTGCGTGCGAGCTGCTCGGCGGCGCACACACCCGATCAAATCGACCGCGCGCTGGAAATTTTCGCGCGGGCACGCTCCCGCTCGGCTGAGAGCCTCGCGCTACAGCGCGGGCACACGGTAGCGCGAGCCTTTTAGGCGAGCGTCCCTCTACAACCAACCGTTCGACCGGTACCAGTTCGCTGTTTGCGCGAGGCCGTCGCGTAAGGCGATCTCGGCGACGATGCCGAGACGGTCGCGCAGCCGATCCACGCGGCAGACGAACCCTTCAGCATTCAGCTCGTCGTACCGCCGTCGATTGATCACGACCGGTTTGCCGCGCAGCGCCCCGATGGCGTCGCCCGCGCGCGCGGCGATCCACAGAAGGGCCCGCGGAACGCGGACGATCGTCGCCGCGCCGCCGGCCGCGTCGCGCACGCCTTCGACGAGCGCGCGCGCGCTCACCGGCTCGGGATGGCCGACGAACATCGTCTCGCCCGACGCGTCGCCGCGATCGACGGCGGCCTCGATCGCGCGGACGACGTCGGCCACGTGAATCATCGTGTACGCGGCGGTCTCGCGGCCGACCAGCGGCAGCATGCCGGCGCGCGCCATCCGGAACAGCGCCAGAACGGCGCGATCGCGCGGTCCATAGACGACGCCGGGCCGGAGGATCGTCCACTGCAAACCACGCACGCCCTCGATCGCCCGCTCGCCGGCGAGCTTGCTGCGGCCGTAGGCCGTCATCGGCGCGGGCGGGTCGTCTTCGACGCGCGGCGCAGCACGCGATGCGGGACCGGCGGCGGCGAGGCTCGAGATGTGGACGAGGCGCGCACCCGCCGCGCGCGTCGATTCGGCGACGACGCGCGTCGCCGTCACGTTCGCCGCGACGTACTCATCGTCGCGAGCGGCTGCCACCACGCCGGCGAGGTGAACCACGACCTCGCAGCCGCGAAGCGTCTCGATCAGGTCCGGCCGGTCGAACGGACGGCGGACGGCGCGAACGTCGTCTCCACGCGCCGACAGGTGCGCTGTGAGGTTGCTGCCGATGAACCCCGAGGCGCCGGTGACCGCGACGGTTGGCACGCGACGATCGTAGCGCGAGCCTTTCAGGCGAGCGCCTTCTGATAAATCCGATAGGTCTTGTACCGCGTCGCGCCGGCTTCTTCGGCGGGCCGGTTGATGTTCTGGTTGTCCTCGAGCACCCACGAGAACTCGACGCGGCGGTACGCCGGCGCCATCTGCCGGTGCAGATCGAACAGCATCAACGGATAGAGGCCGTGCGACCGGTACTCCGCCGCGACGCCGAGCAGGAGGAGGCGCGCCTGATCGATGTGACGGCTGCGGCCGAGGAGTCGCCAGAGCGTGCGCGCGTTCAGATGGCCGTTCGTGCTCCTGAGCGCCTGGTTGATGTCGGGGATGGCGATGGCGCACGCCACCATGCGTCCGTCGATCTCCGCGCAGACCGCGCACCGCGAATCGAAGATCGGCTTCATCTCGCGGGCGATGCGTCCGAATTCCTCTTCGGTCGGCGGCACGAAGCCCCAGTTGCGATCCCAGGCTTCGCGATACAGAACCCGGAGCCGCGCGACTTCGCTCGTAAATTCCTTCAAGTTGAGCGGACGCAACGCGAGGTCGAGACGATCGCGCATCCGTCGGGCCAGCTTCGCCGCGACGGCCGGAAATTCCCGATCGAGCGCGTAGAGCCAGGCGAACAGATCCTTGGCCTTCCGGTATCCCGCCGACTCGATGAAGTCGGCATAGGCGGGCGGATTGTGCGGCATCAGCAGCATCGGATCGGTGTCGAAGCCCTCGATCAACAATCCCGCGCTCTCGTTGAGCGACGGGTTGAGCGGACCGCGCACGTGCGCGCGGCCGCGTGTGCGCGCCCACGCCTCGACGCGTTCGAGCAGCGTCCGCGCGGCTTCGCCGTCCTCCGCTTCGAAAAAGCCGAACATCGCGACGTTGTCGCCGTGCGTCTGGTTGTGCAGCCGATCGTCAATCGCCGCGATGCGGCCCACGATCTGGCGGCCGCGCCAGGCGAGCAGCAGCTCGACGTCCGCGTGCGCGAAAAACGGATTCTTCTTCGGCGTGAGCCGCTCGCGTTCCGACATCCGCAGCGGCGGAATCCAGTGAGGATCGCGTGCGTTGATCTCGTAGGCGTAATCGATGAACCTGTGAAACTCCGCGCGGCCGCGTACGGCGCGGACTTCGGTCGACGCCATCGCGTGAATTCTAGGATATCGTTCAGCGGTGCGGCCACCTGAGGCGATCGCGATCGCGTACTTTTTTTATCTCGCCGTTGCCGCCACGATGCAGCGGCTGCCGATGGCGCGGCGTGCCCGCGTCGCGGCGGCGTCGCTGTCGATGGTCGCGCTCGTGTGGAATGCCGCGGTGAATGTGACTTCGCCGCTCCGTGACTGGCTGCCCGCCGCGTACGTCCTCGTCGGCTACTACATCACCGGATGGCTCTTCGTCGCGCCTTCGCCGCGACTCGAATCGTGGCTCGTTGCGTGGGACCGGCGCGTGCTCGGAGATCCGGCGACGCGGTTCGCGCGGTGGCCGCGCGCGTTCGTCGCGTACCTCGAGATCGTGTACATGCTGTGCTTTTTGATCGTGCCGGCGGGTTTCGCGGCGCTCGTGCTCGCCGGCCACTCCGCGCGGGCCGATCGGTACTGGACGATGGTGCTGACGGCCGAGCTCGGTGCATTCGCGCCGCTGACCGTGTTTCAAACGCGACCGCCCTGGGCGCTCGAGCCGAAGCCGATGCTCACCGATCCGGCCGTTCACCACGCGGCATCGCAAATGGTGCAGCACCTCACGACTCGTGCAAACACGTTCCCGAGCGGGCACGTCGCCGGATCGCTTGCGGTCGCGCTCGCCGTTGCCCCGGCCCTGCCCTTTGCCGGCGCGGTGTTCGGGCTTCTCGCCGTCAGCATCGGCGTCGCCTGTGTGGTCGGCCGATATCACTACGTCATGGATGTTGCAGGGGGAGCGCTCTTGGCTGTGGCTGCCTGGGTCGCGGTCGGCCTCAGCGGCGTCTGATACAATGACGGTTCCCCCGCCTGAAAGTGGCGCCGATTCGTTGACGAAGTCCTTTCTCGCTTTCCTGCTGTGTCTCGTTTCGCCGGTCTTCGCTGCCGCGCAGACGCCGAGTGTCGGTGTCGGCATTGTCCAGGGCCATGTCACGACACAGAATGGATCGGTCCGTTTGCCGGGCGCCGAGGTCGTGGTCAAGGACATCACGGATCGCGACGTCGCGCAGGCGATCACTGATGGCGACGGCCGCTACCGGTTCGACAATCTGCCCGCCGGAAAGTATCGCGTCGTCGCCACGCTGAGCGGATTCGATACGGCCGCGGTGAGTGTCGACGTCGTTTCCGAAAAACCGGCCGACGCGTCCATCGATCTTGCCATCACAGGAATTTCACAAACCGTCGACGTCGTCGCGGCCTCGACCACGGTCGTCAACGAAGGCACACTTGCGCCGAGCGACAGCATCGGCGGCAAGGAACTGGACCAGTACGCGCCGGGCGGAGGTTTTCAGGCGGCGCTTCGCCTCCTGGCGAGCATCATCGAAGTTCCCGGAGGCGTCAGCATCAAAGGCGGACGGCCGAGCCAGGCCAGCGTTCAGCTGGGACCGAGCACGCTTGTCAACCCGACGACCGGGCTGACGCAGGTGTCGCTGCCCGACGATGCGATCGATTCGATTGCGGTGTTGCCGAATCCGTACGCCGTCGAGTACGGCCGCTTTTCGTCCGGTCTCGTCGTGATTCAGACGCGCCGCGCCGGCGACCGGTGGCGTCTGCGGCTCAACAACGTCGATCCGACCTTCCGCACCAAACGCGGCGGCTCACCGTTCGACGTGCGAGGCATCGGCGTGTTCGCGCCGCGCATCGAGACCGGCGGCCCGCTCGTCAGGGATCGGCTGTTCGTCGAGCAGACCGCGCAGTACCGATATGCTGCGACCGACGTGGCGAGCCGTCCCGAAGACGAGGTGCGCACCTCGAAGTGGTTCAGCTCGTTCACGCGCGTCGACGCGAACCTCTCGACGCGGCAGTCGATGATCGCGACCGGCGGCATCTTCCCGAGCCGCTCAGCGTTCGACACGCTTGGAACGTTCACGCCGCCCGACGCGACGGTCGATATCAACGCGCACGCAAACCGCGCGAGCGTGATGGAACGCGCGCTCTGGACCGACTCTCTGTTCTCGGAGACGATGGTTCAGCTCCACGATTTTCAGACCGACGTGCGGCCGCAGGGTCTGCAGCCGATGGTGCTGAGGCCGGACACGACGCTCGGCAACTTCTTCAACCGCCAGCATCGCTATACCGGCACGTATCAGCTCGTGGAGAACGCGTCGGGCAGCCGCAGCGCGCTCGGTGGCCTGCATCTCTTCAAGGTCGGCGTCGATCTGCTGGGCGCGCACTACAGCGGATCGAGCATGAGCCGGCCGGTGCTGATCGAGCGCGCCGACGGATCGCTCGCGCGCCGGCTCGATTATCGGCCGCTGTCGGCGCAGCTGGTGCGCAGCACCGACGCGGCGTTCTTCGCGCAAGATCGATATCAGCCGGGCACGCGCTGGTATCTGGAGTTCGGCGGCCGGCTGGATCGCGACGGCGTCGCCGAACAGTTCAACGTGACGCCGCGCGTCGGCACGGCGGTGCTGCTCACGGAGTCGGGCAGCGCGACGCTGCGCGGCGGCTTCGGGTTGTTCTTCGAGCGCACGCCGTCCACGGCCGGCGCGTTCGATCAATTCGGGGACGCGATCGAGACGCGGTTCGGCGCCGACGGTGTGGCGCTGGCACCGCCGGCGCTCATCGCGCACACGACCTCCGATCTGCAGACGCCGCGCAGCCGCACGTGGGACGTCGGCTACGACCATCGGTTCAACAAGATGTGGTCGGTGCACCTGAGCGCGATCGATCGGCAGGGCAGCCACGAGCTGATCGTCGATCCGATCACGTCGGCGGGGTTGCCGGCGCTGCTGCTCTCGAGCGGCGGGCGCTCGCGCTATCGCGAGCTCGAGGCGAACGTTCATTTCTCGCGCCTGCCGACCGCGGACTTCAACATCACCTATACGCGATCGGCGACGAGCGGCGACCTGAACGCGCTCAGCAACTACTTCGACGCCGTGCTGTGGCCCGTCGTCGGCGCGAACGCGTACGCGCGGTCGAATGCCGACGCGCCGAACCGGATGCTCGCGCGCGGCCGGCTCATGCCGACGCCGCGGTGGCTGTTCGTCGGCACGTTCGATTTGCGCAACGGGCTGCCCTACTCGGTGACGAACGAGATGCTCGAGTTCGTCGGCGCGCGCAACAGCCTGCGCTTCCCGACCTACGCGCGTCTCGAGCTGGCGATCGAGCGCCGATTCAGGATCTTCAAGTTCGAACCGTGGATTGGATTGCGCGCCTACAACGCGCTGAACGCGTTCCTGCCCACCGACGTCCAGGCGAACCTCGCGTCGCCGGCGTTCGGATCGTTCTACAACTCGGAGTACCGACAGTTCCGCCTTCAGGTGCGCTTCGAGCGGTAGCAATGCGGCTCGCGGCTGCAGCAGTTCTCGCTCTCCTCGCGTGCGCGGCCGTTCAGGGTTCCGAAACGCCGGTGGCGGCGCGCCTGACCGATCTGGAGCGGGCGATCGCAGCCGATCCGGAAAACCTGGCGCTCGCTGCCGATTACCGTCAGCTGACCATCGCCGCCGGGCAGTTCGACCGGTCGATTGATTTCCTGGACAAGCTGGCGAAGCGGAAAGGGAGCGGGCCGAACGTGCGCGTCAGCCTGGCGCTCGCGTACGTCGACAAGGTGCCGACCGCCGGCGACGTCCGGCGCCTGTATCTCGGGCGCGACGCGATGAACGCGCTGACGGCGTCGATCGCGCAGCGTCCGTGCGTGCTCGCGTACTACATGCGCGGGCTGATCAATCTCTATTACAACCGCTTCATCTTCCACCGCGCGGACAAAGGTGTCGCCGACCTGAGTCAGGCGCTCTCGATGGTCACGGCCGGCACGCCGCCGACGCTGGTCGCGCACGTCTACACGGCGCTTGGCGACGGCTACTTCCGGCTCGCTCAAATGGCCAGGGCCCGCGAGACCTGGGCCGCCGGCGCGGCGAAATTCCCGGCCGACGCCGGCTTGAAGGAGCGCCTGCGAAAAGACGGCGAGCCGCTCGCCGACGTCGTCACCACGGCGCTCTCCGCAGGGCGCCGCGTCGATACGACGCTCGTCGATCTGTTGCCGATTCGGTAGTCTCGGTCCTGTCACGCTGCGATCTCGGTCACGGATATCAGCCACTCTGTGGTTCGATTTTCTCAACGTTCATTTGATCCGCTGCGGCGGCATCGACGACTGGATCGACGCAAGGAAGCGGTGGAACGCCGGGCTGCCGCGTTTTTCGGCGCTCAACCGGTCGAAAATCTCCTTGTTGATCCCGCTGCGTTTCCGCCGGTTCGCGCCCAGACCGAGCGGTGCGTGAATGGCCATCGGCACGTACAGCGGACGGCGGCCCTCCGCCTCGAACAGGCGCCGGTGATAGTCGTGATCGTCGTTGCCGAGGAAGAAGTGCCGCTCGTCGAGATAGCCCTGCCGCTCCAGATCGCGTTTCAGCACGAGCCACGGCCCGCGATTCACGGTCTCGCATCGATACAAGTTTCCGCGAATCGTCTCGATGATGTGAGGCGTTTCGATCGCGCGGCCGCACAGACCGACTGAATCGCCCGTTGAGCGCCTGAACAACCTCGACAACGGCGACGCCGGTTTGAGCGCCGCGAACGTGTGGCCGCACCGGGCGGAAATCGCCGACGGCTTCGGCGACGTCTCGAGCGCCTCAATCATGAGCGCGTCGAACCGCGGCTCGCGGACGTGAATGTCCGCCTGGATTTCGATGACGACGTCGGTCTCCGCGACTCTGAAGCCGATGTTGTCGCACGCCGTCTCGAACATCGGCCGCTGATTGCGGATGACCGTCGCTCGCGCGATGCGTGGCGACGGATGCGCCGCCAGCCAGGCTTCCACCCGATCCGCCGTGCCGTCGCGCGACCCGTCGTCGACGATGATCCAGTGAAAGGGAAGCGACGCCGATCGGAGCGTCGCATCGAGATAGTCGGCGATGCTCGACGCATGTTCGAACGTGGGCGTCACGATCGAGTATGCGGCGCCTAGAGCCATACCTTCAGCCACAGCAGCCAGTCGACGTGCGAGCGTTTTGCATCGAAATAGACGCGCGCGCCGTCGACGACGAGATGATGCAGGCCGTCGGGGTAGGGCCAGTCAGGATCGGGCTCGAGCCGCAGCGCGATCGACTCGCGGAACTCGGTCGGCGTCAGCGTCTCGATCTCCATCACGTGAACGGCGCCGCCGTACGTGACGCTGCAGTCCTGCGCGGGACGATACAGGCGCCGCGCGACCGTGAACGGCCGGCCGCCGGGCCGCGCCGACGACGGATCGCGCTTCACCGGATTCCTCGCGTGGGGAGTCCACGGACCCTCGAGCGCGTCCGCATAGTACGCATGCAGCGAGTCGTTGTGCGACGGCGGAGGCTCGGTGGCGAAGAGCCACCAGCGATCGTTCAGCCGAAAGAGCGTCGGATCGACCAGCCGCTGTCCACGCATCACGTGATGCGTGGCCGTCCAGCGGCCATCGGGTGCGAGCCGATAGATGACGCAGCCGTCCTCCTGGCTCATTTCGGGCGCGCAGTAGACGTCGGCGCCGTAGGCGAACGTGAACGGATACGACACGTGTCGATCGCGCTCGATGACGGTCTCGATCGCCGCCGGATGATCGGGATCGATGCGCGCGATGCGGCCGCGCACGCGTTTGCGATGACTGTATCGCTCCACGAGCAGCCACTCGCGCCCGTCGTGGCGGTACGGAAACGGATCGGCGAGCAGCGAGAGCGGCGGCTGCGGCGGGAGCCACCGAATGTTCCGCAGTGGAAGCAGCTCTTCAATCGTCTGCAGCGGACGATCGAGCGCAGCGACGCCGACGTTCCACTCGTCGTAGGTCAGCCAGCGTGGACACCCAGCCTTCCACCCCGCCTTCCACCCCGTCGCGCAAACACCGCGCGCCGGGGCCTCCCACGGCTTTGGCGCGGTCCACGGAAATGACCTAAGCTTCACGATGTGATCGTCGTGACGGCGGCGTCATCCAATCATGCCGGCGCGCTGGGGTATCTGCTCGGCTCGCTGCGCGCGCTCGACGCACGTGTGGACTGTTACGACCTCGGGTTGAGTGCGGCTGAAGTGCGGGCGCTGCCACGCTGGAGGGGGTTGTTCTACCACAAGTTCGACTACGCGGCGTACCCGCCGCACATGAATGTCGACCTGCGTGCGGGCGAGTACGCGTGGAAGCCGGCAATCGTCGCCGAGACGATCGAGGCCGTGCGCGCGAGCGGCGAGGCCGAGGATGTGTTGTGGGCTGACGCGGGGACGTACTTTCACGCGATCGCGCCAATCGCGGCGCGCGTCCGCGCGAGCGGCGGCCTCTGGGTTCGCGCGTCGAGCGGTACGATGCGCCGGTGGACGCATCCGCTGATGTTCGACTACCTGCAGGAGAATCCCGCGGACTACGGCGACCGGCCGAACGCCGACGCGACGCTCATCGGACTGGCGGCCGGCCATCCGTCGGCGGCGATCCGCGAACGCGTGTATCACGACGTCGTCGTTCCGTGGAAACGATGCGCGATGACGAAGGACTGCATCGCGCCCGCCGGATCGTCGCGCAGCAATCATCGCCAGGATCAAGCCGTCCTCTCCTATCTCGTGCACAAAGGCGGGTTCCCACTGGCCGCCGATTCGTGCCGCGATCTCGGCGTGCGGTGCAAGTGCGATCGCTGGTTCTATCAGTACATCGGCTTCCACGTGCCGGCGGCCGTGTACGCGCGGTGCTGCCTCTATTGATCAGCATTTCCCCAGCGACCCACTACGAGCTCTATCACGACTGGCGCAAGGCGCTGGATTTCTGCCGCGCGCTGCCGGACGTTCCGCCGCGCGCGCCGATCGCCTTCCACATGTATTGGCGCGAGCGCGGGGGCGGCCTGTGGCCGACGGTCCGCCGTTTCGGCCGCAAGCAGGCGCTGCCGGTCAAGGCGTTCCTCGCGACGCAGGATCGATCGTTGTGTTCGCTCGTGCTCTGGTCCGACGCGGATCTCTCGTCGAACGCGTGGCTGCAGCCGCTGCTGCCGTTCGTCACGCTGCGCATCTACGATGCCGCGGCCGAAGCGCGCGGAACGGCGCTCGAGGCGCATCCGAACATCTATCGCCAGCGCGATCGCCGCGCCTATCGCGACGGCGACCTGTTCCGCATTCTGGCGCTCCACAATTACGGCGGCGTCTATGCCGACATGGACACGGTGCTGCTGCGAAGCCTCGGCGTCTTTCTCGATCAGGAGTTCGTGTACCAGTGGGATCGGTTCGACGACGTCTACGCGCCCGCGTTGATGCGGCTGCGTCAAGGAAGCGCGTTCGCGGAGGAGCTGATCCGCGGCGTCATCGACATCCGGCCCGGCAAGTACAACTGGGGCCGCGAGAACGTGAAGCGCGCCATCGACCGGGGTCATCGGATCAGCGTGTTCCCATCGCCGTTCTTCAACACGGAGTGGCAGGCCGACCCGGAGTTCAAGCCGTTCAGGAAGACGCCCGCGAGCGCCAATTTCTACGACGGCGCGTTCGCCTGGCACTGGCACAATCAGTGGGATGCGCCAATCGAACGAGGCAGCAAATTCCAGCTGCTCGAAGCATGCATGGACGAGAAGCTGACGAAGATGGGACTGTGCACGGTGTGAGCGGCCAGCTTCGACGCATCGCGGCCGTCGTGTGGACCGAGCGCCGGCTGTATGGGCCCGGTGTGCTCTTCGTTCTGCTCAGCATCGGAACAGGGCTCGCGTACCCGCAGGTCATTCGGCTCATCATCGACGAGGGCATTCAGGGACGACGGCTCGATCGATTGAACGAGCTCGCGCTCCTGATGGTCGGGATCCTGCTCGTCGAAGCCGGCGCGACGTTCGCGCGCGACTACTGTTTCAATCTCGGCGCGGAACGCGTCGGCGCGCGCCTGCGCCGCGTCGTCTTCCAGACGCTGCTGCGACAGGACATCCAGTTCTTCGATCGCCGCGACACCGGCGAGATCACCACGCGGCTGTGGGCCGACGTGCCGGCGCTGCAGTTCGTCCTCGGCGAGGAGCTCGCCGACGCGCTGCGCTTCTCGGTCTTCGCCGTCTGCGGAACGGCGCTGCTGTTCTACACCTCCACCCGGCTCACGCTGCTGACGCTGCTCGCCGTGCCGCCGATCGTCGTCGCCACGTCGATTCTCGGCCGCCGCGTCCGCGTCCTCGCGAGCGACATGCAGCAGGCGCACGCCGAGGCCGGCGCGGCCGCGTCCGAGGTGGTCGGCGGCATTCGAACCGTCCGCGCCTTCTCGCAGGAGGCGGCCGAAGCGGCGCGCTACGAGCGGCAGAGCGATCGCGCAGTCGAATTCGCCCGCCGGAAGATCGTCGCGCACTCGGCGCTCGGCGGCGTGTCGTTCGTCGCCGGCGAATGCGCCGCGCTGCTCGCGATCTGGGTCGGCGGCAATCTGATCGTCGCGGGCCGGCTGACGACCGGGTCGCTCATTTCGTTCGTGCTGTACGCGATGCTCGTCGCCCGCGGGTTTCGCAACGCCTCGCGCTTCGCCGCCGAGTCGATGCGCGCGAGCGGCGCGACCGAATGGATCTTCGATCTGATCGGCCGCCAGCCGTCGATTCCCTCCGAGGGCGGCGATCGCTCGGACGCGCTCGACCGGTCGATCGCGTTCGAAGGCGTGCGGTTCCGCTACCCGACGCGGGCGGAAGTCGAGGCGCTGAAGGGTATCGATCTTCGAATCCGGCCGGGCGAGATCGTCGCTGTCGTCGGCAAGTCGGGCTCGGGGAAGTCGACGCTGGTCAATCTGCTGCTGCGCTTCTACGATCCCGACGAAGGCTCGGTGACGGTCGGCGGACGCGACATCCGCACGGTCGATCCGGCCTGGCTGCGATCGCAGATCGCGACGGTCCAGCAGGACCCGGTGCTGTTCTCCCGATCGATTGCCGAGAACATCGCGTACGGCGTCGACGCGGCGACCGTCGCGGACATCGAGGACGCGGCCGCCCTGGCGTGCGTCGACGAGTACATTCACCGGCTGCCGGCCGGGTACGAGACGCGCATCGGCGATCGCGGCGTTCAGCTGTCGGGCGGGCAGCGGCAGCGGCTGGCGATTGCGCGCGCCATCCTCCGGCGCCCGAAGATTCTGATTCTCGACGAAGCGACGAGCGCGCTCGACGCCGAGCTCGAATCGATCGTGCAGGAGGCGCTGCGATCGATCGACTATCGTCCGACGACGCTCATCATCGCGCATCGGCTGTCGACCGTCGCGACGGTCGATCGCGTTGTCGTGATCGATCACGGCCGCATCGTCGACAGCGGCACGCACGACGGGCTGATGCAGACGTCCGCGTTCTATCGCCAGTTGATCCAGAGCCAGCTCGTCGTGCAATGACCGATTGGTACCGGTCGCAGCAGAGTGCGTTTCGGCGGCGCGAAAAAGCGTCGCTCAGTCGGAGCATTCGCAACCGGCTGCGCGGCTGGCTGCCCGAACCCGACGTGCGCGGCAAAATGATGGTGCTGCATGCGCGCCAGGGTTTTCCGAAGCTGTCGGCGTGGGCCGGGATGTTCTCGGAGTTTCACTCGGTGCTCGGCGCGCTCGCGTACGCCGAGGCGCACGGCGCCGCCGGCGTCCGCGTCGATTTTCGGAGCCCGCTGTATCTCGATCCGCAGCGCGGTCCGAACTGGTGGACCTACTTCTTCGATTCCGACGAGATGCGCACGAGTCCGAGCGCCGGTGCGCGAGACGAGGTCCACCTGAAGAGGCGAATCGCGAAGTACGGCCGGCACGGCGGGTTCTGCGACGACGTCAACGGGACGACGCCGTATCTGTACCCGATGACGTACGGGATCGATCGTGAGCAGTTGTATCGCCTTCTCACGACGCACGTTCGGGTCCGATCGGAGATCCTCGACGAGGTCTCGCAATGGATCGCTTCGTCGCTCGAGCCCGACGCGTACGTCGTGGGCGTGCATTACCGCGGCACCGACTCGACGCACGGAGTGACGGGATGGCTCGCCGATTACCGGGTGTCACGCGTGCCGTACGAGACGTATGCGATGGAAGTGCGATCGGCGCTCGATGCTGCAGGGTCTCGAACGTACCAGCTGCTCGTCGCGACCGACGAATCGGAGTTCGTCGAGTTCATGCGCCGCGAGTTCCCCGATCGCGTCGTCTCGGTCGAGCGCGCGCCGCGCGCGCGCGCCGGCGGCCGCGCCGTTCATTTCGATCGGACCCTGGCCGCGTCGAACTACGAGAAAGGGAAGTCGGCGCTGGTGGACTGTCTGCTGCTGGCGGCGACGAATTATCTCGTGAAGGGACGGTCGAACCTCTCCGACGCGTCGCTCGCGTTCAACCCGCGGCTGCCGTATTCGTTCTGCGTGCGCTGAGCGCGTGCAGGAGGCCGCGGCCGCCAACGATGCCGAGCGCCGCCGCACCGGCCGCCGTGGTCACGCCGTAGGAGATGGCGCGTTCGACGACGGTAATCGCGACGGCCGTCTCGGCGGTGGCGCCGCACAACATGAGCCCGGCGACGAGGCTGCCGTCGATCGCGCCAATGCTGCCGACGGTCGGCACGAAGCCGCCCGCGATGCCCATGACGGTGACGGCGGCCGACTGCTGGATCGACAGCGGCAGCCCGAATGCGGCCGCGACGACGATCTGACGCGCGATCGTCTCGATCTGCGCCAGCGCGGCGTAAACGGTTGCCGCCGCGAGCGGACTCCATCCGATTCGCACGTGCCGCGTCCGACTCAGCAGCTCCGCACCGCGTGCGCGCAGCGCACGTCGTGCAACCCACAGGCACACGCCGCAAAGCGCCGACGCGAGGAGCGCGACGAAGGACCTCGCCGGCGATCGCGATGCGAGCGTCAGCGCGAACGGCGTCGACAGGACGAGAAGGGCCGCAAGCGGTGGAACTTCGGCAAGACGCACGTACGCGAACGACGCCGCGGCCTGCGGCAGCGGCACGCCTTCGGCGCGAATCAGCGCCACGCGGATCGCATCGCCGCCGAGGCCGGTGGTCGGCGTCGCGTTCCTCACGAAGATTCCCGCCAGGTTGATCAGGATCGTCCGCGCGAGCGTCACACGGCCGCCGAGCGCCGCGATCACGACGCGCCACCGTTCGCCGGTGATCGCCAGACCAACGGCGTGCAGGACCAACGCGAGGCCGACGAGGGGCAGCCTGGCGCCGGCGAGCGCGGCGACGAGGCCGCGGAGGAAATGGACCACGAAGGTCGATTCTATACGCGTTGATACAATGACGAGGTCTTGCGCCGCCATCCCCTCGTCGACGTCGGTCTGCTGCTGATCACGTTTCGGCTGGCGGGCCTCGCCGGGCGCTATCTCCTGCAGCCCGCCGGATCGCTTGCCGTCCGGCTCGCGCTGTTTCTTCCGGCTGCCGCCTCGCACGCCGCTGCGCTGCTGATCGTCGTCGCGGCGTGTCTCGCGGTCGCGGCCGCGATGCCGCGCTACGCCTACGCCGTCACGATTGCCGCCTGCGCCGGCTTCGCGATCCTGATGGTCGCGGGGCAGGCCGACCTCACCGTGTCGGCGATCACCGGCGCACCGCTGACGCCGACGGTCTTCCGGACGTATCGCGGCCTGCACGTCGTCAGGTCGAAGGAGTTCCTCGAGCCGCTGCGCGCGAACCTCGGCGTCACCCTCGGCGGCACCGGAGCATTCTTCGCCGCCATCGCGTGGATGGCGGTGCTGGTGAGGCGGGGCGACGGTTGGGCCCGACCAACGTGTCGGCCACTGCGGTTGATTGTCGTCGCCGTTTCGTTGATCGCCGCCGACGCCCTCGTCCCGTGGCCGGTGCCGCCGCCGCCGATCGAAGTCGCGTTCGCTCGCGAGTACCTGCACCTCGACGAGGTGCATTTGCGCGGATCGGAAGCCGGCGCGATTGCGGATCTGCGAAGACTGACGGGTTTGCCGCCTTCGGCTCAATGGGTCGGCGACCCGTATCCGCTCGTCTATCAACCTGCGCGCACGCGGGCGGCTGCCGCCCGCCGCGCCAATCCTCCCGACATCGTCGTCGTGATGGTGGAGAGCCTGCGCGCGCAAGAGCTCTCGTTCGTCACCGGTGCGGGCGAATCGGTGACGCCGAACCTTGATGCGCTCGCCATCCGCAGCGTCGTATTTCCGCGCTACATCTCCAACGCATTTCCGAGCGCGCCGTCCGTGCTGTCGTTTCATTGCTCGGTGTGGCCGCATCGGAGCAAGGAGATCATCACGGACTTCGCGGCGCGTTCGTTCGATTGTCTGCCGGCGCGGCTCGCGGACCTCGGCTACCAGACGATCTACGTCGGCGCCGATCCGCATTTCGACAACCAGGACCGTTGGCTGTCGCGGTGGTACGCGAAGGCCGTCGACCTCGTTGCGGAGGGGGCGCCGGGAACCGATCGCCAGATCGTGTCGCGCGCGATGGACGAGATTCGCCGTCACGACACGGCGGAACCGAACCGGCCGCTGTTCGCATTCGTGTCGACCTACAGCACGCACTATCCGTTCACGCTGCCCGACGATGCGGGCGAGCAACCGCTGAAAAGGGAAGGAAACCTGCGGGCGCAGTATCGCCAGACGCTTCGGTACACCGATCGTGAACTGGGCCGTCTCCTCGAATTCGTGCGTCAGCGTCGGCGGCGCACGTCCGTCATCGTCGCCGGTGATCACGGCTTCTACGTCGATCTGAAACACAGTTCCGGGCTGCCGGAGAACGACAACGTGTGGACGGCGGCGCTGATGGCCGGTCCCGAGGATCTCGTCGGAGCGCCGCGGCGCGTCGCCGCGGCCGCGAGCCACGTCGACATGATGCCGACCGTGCTCGCGATGGTCGGCGACGATCGGCCGACAGCGTCGCTCGGAAGCGATCTCCTCGGTCCGCCGCGCACCGGCGCGCGAACCGCGCTCGCGATCCGACCCGGCGGCGTCCGCCTCGATCACGACGGTCAATCGGCAATCGTCGACGCGCGCGCGCCGAACGTCCTGTCGACTCGCCTCGCGTTCCCGATACCGACTCCGACCGCGACTCCGACCCCGACTCTGACACCGACTCCGACCCTGACACCGAGGCAGTTGCTCGACTGGGTCGACGACTGGTCGTATCTGGTCGAACAGAACCGCGTCTGGAGCGATCGATTGCTCGGCGCGACGCCCGCGTCATCGACGAGACGATAGCTTCGACCGACCTTCACCTCACGGTGCGCAGCGGCGACCGTCGGTCCGCAGGATCGCCGCGTAGTTCTCGATCAGGTTCGCCGAGTGAACCCGCCATCGCCGCGTGAGCGGGACGAGCGCGGCCACCACGTCGGCGCGACGCTTCGATACATCGTTGCGCTCGTCGGGATCGGTGGCCAGATCGAACAGCTCGCTCGCGCCCGTATCGCTCCAGTGCACGAGCTTCCACGAGCCGGCGCGAATGCCGACCTGCGAGAGTGGCGGCCGCGTCGCCAGGATCACCGCGCGTCCGCCCGCATCGTGCGTCAAATCGCGGCCCTTCATCGTCATCGGACGGTCGACGCCGACCAGTCCGAGCAACGTCGGTGCGATGTCGATGTGGCCTGTCGGCAGCGTGACCGCACCGGAGACGAAGTCGAGCTGCGGGCCGATCAACACGAACGGCACGCGAACCGATCCTTCGTAGATCGACGCGTCGCGGATGCGTCCCATCGGCGGACGTCCGGATCCCGGACCGTGGTCCGACACAATCGCGACGAGCGTCGAGTCGAGCAGCCGCTGGCGCCGCAGGCCGTCGACCAGATCGCGCAGGCGATCGTCGACGAACCGCAGCGTCGCGAGCTCGGCGACGTGCTCCGTCTCGCTGTCGAGCCAGCGTCCGGACGGCGAGCCGGGAAATTCGAACGGATGATGCCCGGCCGCCATGTTGTAAACCGCGAAAAACGGATGGTCAGGACGTTCGCGGCGCTCGCGCACCGTCCAGTCGAGCACGGCCGACAATGTGACGCGTTCGTCGATGCCCCAGGCGTTGTGCCACGCCGTCTCGTGTCCCGGCAGATCGTTGCGGTCCAGCATCACATCGAGACGGCGGTGCTTCAGAAACCTGATCTGCCGATCGAACGCGAAGTCGGCGGACGTGAACAGCGCCGTGTCGTAGCCGGCCGCTTTCAAGGCTTCCGACACGCTCACGCAGGGAATCGCCGGATTCACCTCGGTGATGGGCGGATAGTCCGGATCAGGCAGCTCCGAGCACCAGATGTCGAACGCCGCCTTCATCGTCTGCGGCCAGTGGGCGTAGTGCGCGGCGAAGAGAACCGCCCCGCGCGAGCGCTCCAGCCCGTCGAGGAACGGCATCGGCGGCGGCGCCGATGCGAGCAGCCGCGCGCCGATTGATTCCAGAATCACGAGCACGACATTGGTGCGCTTCGCCGTGGCGGCGATCAGCGGATCGGTTCCTTCGACCGGAACCGGCGACGTCAGATCGAGGCAGAACGGATCGGCCGGCGCCGCTTCGCGCGCGTGCAGCACGCGCAGCGGACCTTTCAAGTACGAACCGAGGAGCATCGTCAGCGGGCTGCGCTCGAGCCCGAACGTGTGGACCGCGAGCACGCCGTTCGCGAGGCCCGGAACCGCGCCGAGGCTGAGAAGAACGAGCACGCCGAGCGACCATACGAAGGGCCGGCCAACGGCGCGAACGCGCGATCGCTGCCATGCGAGGAGAAGCGGCGGCGCCAGGAGCGCGACGGCCGCCTGGGCGAAAAATGACGGCGTGAAGTACGGCGCCACCGAATCGGCGAGCAGCCGTCGAGCGCCGCCGGGCGACGGATCGGCGTAGAAGAACCACAAATCGATCGCCGACTTGTCGAGGGGCGCGCCCACGGTGACGGCGATGTGATAGCTGACGATCAGAAAGAGACCGTACGCACTCTGCACGGCGAGCGACCACGCGAGCGCCGCCCGCGGACGCCGGCTCGCCAGCGGGCCCGCGATCGCGTACGCGACGCCGGCGACGATCGCCGATGACAGCACGTCCCAGCCGAGACAGAGCACGAGCCGCGGATACCAGGCGAGCGCCGACGTGATGCCTTCGGCGCCCGAGGCGGCATACGAGAACAGCGCCAGCTTGAACGCTAGCGTCGCAGCGAGCGCCGTCAGGTAATTGACGATGAACATGCGCTGCTCGTCAGATGGTAGTAGATCGCCTCGAGGCGGCGCGCGATGACGCTCCAGTCGAACTGCGCCGCGAACGCGACGCCGCTGGCGCCAAGCGTGTCGCGTCCGCGCGGGTCGGCCATGAGCGCGGTGATTTCTCGCGCGAGCGCCGCGGCGTCGGCCGGCGCCACGAAGCGCGCGACGCCCGCGTCTCCGGCCAGTTCGGCATATCCGTCGATGCGCGACGCCACGACCGCACGGCCGGCCGCCATCGCTTCGAGGAGCACGATGCCGAAGCTCTCGCCGCCCGTGGCCGGCGCACACACGACGTCGGCGGCGCGATAGTACGCGGCGAGATGATGATCGGCCACGCGACCGGTGAACTGCGCATCGACGTTCGCGCGCCGCGCGTGCGCGATGGACCTGACGCGATCGGGTCCGTCGCCGACGACGACGAGACGAACCTTGGGGAGGCGGTGCTGCACGATGGCCATCGCGTCGATCAGGTGGTCGAGTCCCTTTCGCGGTTCGATGCGTCCGACGTACAAGACGTGCCGCCGATCGTCGTCCATGTCGAGCGGACGCGCCGACGGCAGGCGGAAGCGCGCGAAGTCGATGCCGTTGGGAAGGATCGTGTAGTCGCCGGGAAAATAGCGCGCGATGGTGCGTCGCGCCGCGGGCGCGACGGCGAGGCGCGTCGCCAGGCGGCGCATCAGCGGCGCGAGGAGCGGACGGTACAACGGGTAGAAGCGATGGCCGCCCTCGCGGTGGGCGTGGAACGTCGCCACGATCGGCACGCGCGCCCGCAGCACGGCGCACCACGGCACGATTGGCATCAGCGGTTCGTGGACGTGCAGCACGTCGAACCGCTCGCGTTCGAGCAGCCGGCCGACGCGCCTCCACGCGCGCGGATCGAGGCCGACGCCGGTCTCGGTGCCGTCGATGACGAAGCCGACCGGCGCGGCGACCGCATGCTCGCCCTCGTCGGGAGTCGACGAAGCGGCGCCGAACACGCACACGCGGTGGCCAAGATGCCGCAGCGCGCGCGCCTGCGCGCGGATGTGCGAGTTGACACCTCCGGCGAGGCTGAGGTCGTACGGCGCGCAGATGCCGATGCGCAATCCACTTGATCGTACTATAGCGGCGTGGCCCGGCTGCGGACCTCCCGCCTGCCATTCCTGATCCTCGCGGCGCTCGGCGTTGTCTACGGCGACATCGGGACCAGCCCCCTCTATGCGCTGCGCGAGTGTTTCACCGGACCCCACGCGATCGACGTGTCGCGCGCGAACGTGCTCGGCGTGCTGTCGCTCATCGCGTGGTCGCTCGTCATCGTC
This sequence comes from Acidobacteriota bacterium, assembly GCA_003222395.1. Lineage (GTDB taxonomy): Bacteria > Acidobacteriota > Vicinamibacteria > Vicinamibacterales > CAVVIG01 > Gp6-AA45. The sequence continues at coordinate 505,527 of QHWB01000040.1, read as the reverse complement.
GTATCGGTAAAGTACCTGCTGTTCGTCATGCGCGCCGACAACGCGGGCGAGGGCGGCATCCTCGCGCTCGTCGCGCTCGTGAGGACGCGCGCCGGACGCGCGGGGCGCGTCGGTCTCATCGCGTTCGGGTTGTTCGGCGCCGCGCTGCTGTACGGCGACGGCATGATCACGCCGGCCATCTCGGTGCTCAGCGCCGTCGAAGGGCTGAGCATCGCGACGCACACGTTCGAGCCCTATGTCGTCCCGATTACGGTCGTCATCCTGATCGTCCTCTTCGTCGTCCAGAGCCGCGGCACGAGCGGCATCGGGACGATCTTCGGGCCGATCATGATCGGCTGGTTCGTCATGCTCGCTCTGCTCGGCTTTCCGGCGATCGCTCGCAATCCGATCGTGCTGACGGCGCTGAGTCCGTCGTACGGCATGCGCTTCTTCGAGGCGCACGGCCCGGCTGCCGTGCTCACCCTCGGTGCGGTCGTCCTCGTCATCACCGGCGCCGAAGCGCTGTACGCCGACATGGGCCATTTCGGCCCCAGGCCGATCCGCATCGCGTGGTTCACGCTCGTGCTGCCGTCACTGCTCGTCAACTACTTCGGTCAGGGTGCGTTGCTCTTGACGGATGCCGAAGCGCGCGTGAACCCCTTCTACCATCTGGCGCCGTCGTGGGCGCTGTATCCGCTCGTCGTGGTGGCGACGATTGCGACCGTCATCGCCTCGCAGGCGATCATCTCCGGGGCGTTCTCGCTCACGCAGCAGGCGGTGCAGCTCGGATACGCGCCGCGATTCGACATCCGCCACACGTCGGCGCAGGAGAAGGGACAGGTGTACGTCCCGGAGATCAACTGGCTGCTGATGCTGGCGACGCTCGGCCTGGTGTTCGGGTTCAAGTCGTCGACGAACCTGGCGTCCGCGTACGGAATGGCCGTCACGGCGACGATGGTGATTACGACGGTTCTGGCCTACGTCGTGACGCGCGAGTTGTGGCGCTGGGGCTTCTGGCGCGCCGGCCTCATTACGGGCGCGTTCCTCGTCATCGATTTGGCGTTCTTCAGCGCTAACCTGCTGAAGATCGAGCACGGCGGATGGTTCCCGCTGCTCGTCGCCGGCGCCGTGTATCTGGTCATGTCGACGTGGAACAAGGGGCGGAAGCTCGTGCTGCGGCGGCTCGATGCCGAGGAGGTGCCGCTCAGCAGCTTCTTCGAGAATCTGGCGGCGCACCCGCCGATCCGCGTGCCGGGCACCGCTGTGTTCATGACGGCGCGTCCGGAAGGCGCGCCGCCCATTCTCGTGCACCACCTCAAACACAACAAGGCACTGCACGCGCAGGTCGTCCTGCTGACGGTGACGATGCTCGACACGCCGACGCGCGGAGACGCGGCCGCGATCGAAGTGCAGCCGCTGTCGCACGGCTTCTATCGGCTGATCGCGCGCTACGGGTTCATGGACACGCCCGACGTCCCCGCATCGCTGACCGAGGCGCGCCGCAACGGCCTCGAGTGGCGCGACGAGGACATGACCTACTACCTCGCCCACCTCACGCTGTTCGCGAACGATCGGATCGGGATGTCGGTGTGGCGCGACAAGCTCTTCATCTTCCTGTCGCGCAACGCGCGCCGCGCCACCAATTTCTTTCGCCTGCCGCCCGATCGCGTTGTCGAAATCGGGATTCAATTGGAGATTTGACCGGGATCTCACGCTCCAATGTGCTCGGGGTCCGACGCTGCAGGGTGCGCGGGTCTGACGCTGCAGGTCGAAAGAGTTATGGGTGCGGCATGCCGTCAACTTCGTCGGTGCGCATCGGCGATCGGAACTCGACGCGTGTCTCCGAGCCGTCCGCCGATCGGATGAGCAGACCGCGTTCGGCGCCGGCGTCGGTTTCGTCGATGGCAATCGAGACGGTGCTCGCGATCTCGTGCGTCAGGTGATCGTCGACGCGATTGCCCGCCATGATCGCGATGCGATCGCTCTGCGGCGCGTCGCAGCTGACGCCGATCAACGGCAGATCGCGCGCCTGCGTGTACGTCGTGCCGTCCGCGCCCGAGACGTCGACGCGCACGATCCACCCTTCGTGCTGCCGGCTGAACGTGTCGAGCTCGTCGCACCATCGATCCTTCGGGATGTCTCGTGTGCTCATCGTGATCTCCTGTCCGGCTTCGTGATCTGCCGGTCCGGCTGAAGCCGGACGCTACGTTCGCAGGTGGCGTTCGAACCAGCGGGCCGCGAGATCGGCGACGCGTTCGAGCGCGCCGGGCTCCTCGAACAAATGGGTGGCGCGCGGGACGATCTCCAGCCGCGTCTCGCTCCGCATCTGCCGCATCGCCTGCTCATTGAGCTCGATCACCGGTTGATCGGCGCCGCCGACGATGAGGAGCGTCGGCGCCGTGACGCGAGGCAACGCCGGCCCGGCCAGATCCGGCCGGCCGCCGCGCGAAACGATCGCGCTGAACGCTTCTGGCCGCTCGGCGGCGGCCACGAGCGCGGCGCCCCCGCCGGTGCTGGCGCCGAAGAGCCCGATCGCCAGCTCGCGCAGCGCAGGCGCGTCTGCCGTCCATTCCGCGATGGCGATCAGCCGCTCGGCGAGCAAACCGATGTCGAACCGCAGCCGCGCGGTACGGTCGTCGACGATTTCCTCCTCCGGCGTCAGCAGATCGATCAGCAGCGTCGCGAGGCTGTGCTGATCGAGCACGTCGGCGACGTACCGGTTGCGCGGACTCAGACGGCTGCTGCCGCTGCCGTGCGCGAAGATGACGAGTCCGATCGGCTTCGCGGGAACGGCGAGATCGCCATTGAGCGACCGGGGGCCGATGGCGATGCGGACCGGCTGCGGCGTGCGTCGGACGGCGGCAGTGGTCATGATTAGAGGCCTGTCGGGAATGTTTCCGCGGCTTCGCCGGCCTCCCAGCCGACGGTCCGTTCGAGCGGCTCGAGCGCCGTCGTCTCATCGAAGTGGATGACGAAATCGAACTGGCTTGCGATGTCGGCGGCGAAGTAATGGCTGATGCGCTCCGTGCGCGGCAGATAGATGACGCCGATCGCGCGTTCGAGGCGCTGGTCGGCGAGCGCGCCCGCCAGCGCGATGTCGTCGCGCAGCGGCAGCAGGAATCGATCGAGACCGCTGTCGTGGAACAGCCGCTCGTAGCTGCCGGACATCGAGGGGCGCACGGTCTTCCGCTCGGCTGCTTGATCCCAGTCCGACGCCGCCGTCACCGTACCGGCGTGCGTCGTCTGACCGATCAGCACGGCATCGGCGCCGAATCGTTCGCGTACGAGTTGGCCGACGTTCAGCTCGCCGCGCCGTCCCATCTCGGTCGCGCGAGCGTCGCCGAGATGTGAGTTGTGCGCCCAGACGACGATCCGCGCGGTCCCGTTCGACGACAGAAACCGCAGCAGTTCGTCGATCGTGTCGGTCATGTGGCGATCGCGCAGATTCCATGATTCTTCGCGTCCGCGGAACATCGACCGGTAGTACTGCTCGGCGTTCGTCACGAGGCGGGCGTTCTGCTCGGCGTAGAAGAAATCGTCGCGCGCGACGCGGCCATCGCGCGACGCGTAGGCCGCGCGCTGACGCTGCATCTCGACGAGCTGCGCGATCACTTCGCGCTCGCACGTCGGCGTCAGCCCGACGTGCGCCGCGTAACCGTACGACTGAAGCTCCTCGCTGAACTGGTCGAAGCAGGCATATCGCTGGCGCGCGCGCATCGCCGCATCGGGATCGACTTGACGCAGATAGTTCAGCACCGCTGCCATCGACGCGCGCAGGCTGTAGAGATCGATTCCGTAGAATCCGACGCGGCGCTCCACCGGCTGCGTGTCGTTGTGCGCCCGCAGCCAGCCGACGAAATCGACGACGTCGGTGTTGCGCCACATCCAGGTGGGGAAGCGTTCGAAGTCGGCGAGCGCGGCGACGGCATCGGCGTCACCCGACGCGCCACGAACGTATCGGTTCACGCGGTAGGCATCGGGCCAGTCGGCCTCGACCGCGACCGCCGCGAATCCTCTTTCCGAGATGAGGCGTTCGGTGATGAACGCGCGCTCGCGATAGAACTCGTGCGTGCCGTGCGATCCCTCGCCGATCAGCACGAGACGCGCATCCCCAACCGCGTTCAGCAGCGCGTCGTAATCGTGTGCATCGCCCGTCAGCGCCTGCGCGTGCGTCCGAACGATTTCTAACGGCGTCGGGGTAGGAGCGGACCGATGTGTCCGCCCCGCGGCGACATCGCCGTTGACGCCGACACGCCGGTCGGGGCCGACGCGCTGGTCGGGGCCGGCACGTTGGTCGGCCCCTACCTGTTGCGAGGCGCGATGGAGAAGGTCAATAACCTCCTCATCAGTTGTCTGATCGAATCGCTCGTACCACAGACCGACTGCCTGAAACTGATCCGGCGTGTCGAGGCAGATGACATCGTCGGCGAGCGCGTGAAGGCGATGACACGTTTCCGGCGCCCCGACAGGTGACGCGACCACGACGCGCGCCGGCTGATATTGCTTCACTGCCGCGATCGCCGCTTCCATCGTGGACCCGGTCGCCAGGCCATCGTCGATCAGGATGATGGTCCGATCGCGCAGCATGGGAAGACGCCGATCTCCGCGGTACAGACGCTCGCGACGCTCCAATTCGAGCCGTTCGCGCACGGCCACCTGCTCGACCGCCGCGCGCGGAATTCCTAACTCGTCGATGAGATCCTCGCTGAGGACGCGCACGCCGCCGCTGGCGATGGCGCCCATCGCAAGCTCCGGATGGCCCGGAACGCCGAGTTTACGGACGAGAAAGATATCGAGCGGGGCTTTCAGCGCGCGCGCGACTTCGAACGCCACCGGCACGCCGCCACGCGGCAGCGCAAGAACGACGACGTCATGGCGGTTGGCGAAAGACGTCAGCCGACTGGCGAGCTTCAGGCCCGCGTCGGCACGGTCATGAAAGCGCATGGGAGAACTCCGCTCTCAGTAGCGTCCGGCTCTAGCCGGACGAAAGCAACCAGTATGCCCGAATCAATTTCTTGCTGCGTGGGGCCCACCTTTATTTATCGCGGTGGGGACCCACGCCCGCCGCTGTCGCTCGGCGCATACGGCGCCTCGCAACGGCTCAAGGCTGTCACGCGCAGAAGCCCTCGCGCCGTGGCGCTCGGGCGTATCCAGAACATAACGTCGCCGAGCCGCGAGCAGAACGTCGCGGAGCCGCTATCCATATAGAATGGCGCAGCACGGGGGGTGCACGATGAGCTCATGGCGTCGTCTGTTGGTGTGTGTCTTTGCCGCGACGGTTCTGGTAGCGCCGATTGGAGGCCAGACTTCCGCGACCGAGCTTGGCACAATTCATTTTCCTTCGTCGGCGAAACCCGCCGCGCAGGCGCCGTTTCTCACGGGCGTCAAGGGACTCTTCAACTTCGAATTCGATATCGCGGCTGAAGCGTTTCAGCAGGCTCAGAAGGCGGATCCCGACTTCGCCCTCGCGTATTGGGGCGAGGCGATGAGCTTCAATCATCCGCTCTGGGCCGAGCAGGATCTCGCGGCGGCGCGCCGCGCGATGGAGAAGCTCGCGCCGACGGCTGCGGCCCGGTCGGCGAAAGCGCCGGCGGGCAAGGAACGCATGCTCGTCGAAGCGCTCGAGCCGCTGTACGGCGCCGGCGACAAGCTCACGCGCGACATCGCCTACGCCGAGGCGATGAAACGGATCCACGAGAAATATGCCGACGACGACGAGATCGCGACGTTCTACGCGCTGGCGCTGCTCGGCACCGCCCGCCCCGGCGAGAAGAGCACGCGGACGGCGATGCAGGCGGCGGCGATCGCGGAAGGCGTCTTCCAGCGAAACCCAAAGCATCCGGGCGCGGCGCACTTCATCATTCATTCGTTCGACGATCCGGATCACGCCATTCTCGCGCTGCCGGCAGCGCGCGCCTACTCGAAGATCGCCCCCTCGGCGGCGCATGCGCTGCACATGCCGTCGCACATCTTCGTCCAGCTCGGGATGTGGGACGACGTGATTGCGTCGAACATCGTGGCTTACAAGGCCGCCGTCGATCTCGCCGATCGGAAGAACCTGCCGCGCGGCCGCGAGGATTTCCACACGCTGTCGTGGCTGCAGTACGCGTATCTGCAGGAGGGCAAGCTGGCGGACGCCGCGAAGGCGCTCGACACCGCGAAGGCCGTGGCCGACAAGGACACGAACCCGCGCGTGCGCGACGGCTACGCGTCGATGAAGGCGCGCCAGGTGATCGAGTCGCAGCAATGGGAGAAGCTCGCGCTGCCAGGCGGAACGGTGCGCGACGGCGGTGCGCCGGGGTACGACGGTAGCGCGGCCTACGTGCTGGCGGCCGGTCTGAGCGCGGCGCATCTCGGCGACGAAGCGACGGTGCGCCTTGCGCTCGATCGGTTGAAGGCGATGCGGACGCAGGCCGAAGCGGGATCGAACGCGTACCGCGCGAAGCCGTTCGCGATCATGGAGAAGGATGTCGCGGCAGCGCTCGCGATCGTTCAGAAGAACGCGGCCGAAGCCGACAAGATGCTGAAGGACGCCACGGCGATCGAGGCGACGCTCGACGCGCCGTCGGGACCGACCGAGCCGATCAAGCCGTCGTTCGAGCTGTATGGTGAGTTCCTCCTCGATCAGGGTCGGACGAAGGAGGCCGCGGCGCAGTTCGAGCAGTCGCTCGCGCGAACGCCCAATCGCCGGTTGTCGGTCCAGGGGCTGCAGCGCGCGACGCCGAAGACGTCGACGAACGCGGGACAGTGACGCTCGCAGGGCAGGACGCGATGGTCTGTTCTAGATACGCGCGAGCGTGGCGCCCGCCGCTCGAGCGAGCGCGAAGGCGCGAGCGCTAGAGTGGCGCCCCAGAACCGGAAGAGTCGGCGACGTTCTGGTTCTAGATATGCGCGAGCGCTACGGCGCGAGCGCGTCAGCGCGCGGGGGTGGGGCCCCGCGCGTGTAATGAGGTTGCGCATGAAAAACATCTGCTTCGCAGTCGCAATCGCGGTGATCGGCGCCGTCGCGCTTCACGGTCAGGAGACACCGTCGTCGACGCTGCTGACGACCGAGCACTACCTCGATTGGGAGCGCGTCAGCGACGCGCAGATCGCTCCGGACGCCTCACGTGTCGCCTACACCCGCCAGCACGTGAACAAGCTGGAAGACAAGTGGGAATCCGAGACTTGGCTGGTCCAAGCCGATGGTTCGCAGAACCGGTTCCTCGTGAAGGGATCGAACGCGAAGTGGTCGCCGGACGGCAAGCGGCTGATGTATCTCGCCGACGGCGAGCCGAAGGGTCAGCAGATATTCGTCCGGTGGGTCGACGCGAACGGGCCGGCGACGCAGATCACGCACGTCGCCGAAACGCCGCGCAATGCGAGCTGGTCGTCCGACGGCAAGGCGATCGCCTTCTCGATGTTCGTCGCCGAGAAGGAAAAGTGGAACATCTCGATGCCGGAGGAACCGAAGGGCGCCAAGTGGACGCCGGCGCCGCGCATCGTCGACACGCTGCACTTCCGGCAGGATCGCATCGGATTCCTCGAAGATGGCTTCACGCACCTGTTCGTGGTGCCGGCCGACGGCGGCACGCCCAGGGCGCTGACGAGCGGCAAATGGAACGTCGGCGCCGGCGAGCTGCGCGGCGGCGCGTCGATCGACTGGACGCCCGACAGCAGGTCGATCGTGTTCGACGCCGTTCGCGGCGCCGACAGCGATCTGAAGTATCAGGTGTCGTCGCTGTACGTCGTCGACGTCGCGAGCGCATCGATTCGCGATCTCGTGACGAAGGCGGGCAACTGGGGCGATCCCGCGGTGTCGCCCGACGGCAAGCTCGTGGCCTTCACCGGTTACGAGCCGACCGGCCGCACGCACACGGTGAGCGATCTGTTCGTCGTCAACATCGACGGCAGCGGCATGCGAAAGATCAGCGGCGACTACGACCGCAATCCGGTCAACCTGCAGTGGGCGCCCGACGGCAGCGGCGTCTATTTCGGCGCCGAGGATCGCGGGTCGCGCAACGAGCAGTTCGGATCGCTGAACGGAATGGTGAAGGCGGTCACGACCGGGAGGCACATGCTGCGCCTCGATTCGCTGTCGCGCGATCTGGTCGCCGCGGGAACGGTCGCCGACTTCGACCATCCCGAAGATATCGTTCGCGTCAATCTCCGTCAGCCCTCGCAGGTCGCGAAGCTGACCGACGTCAACGGCGACGTGCTGCAGGGAAAGCAGCTCGCGAAGATCGAAGAAGTCTGGTACACGTCGACCGGCAACACGAAGGTGCAGGGATGGATCGTCAAGCCGCCGTCGTTCGATCCCTCGAAGAAGTACCCGCTGATTCTCGAGATTCACGGCGGTCCGTTCTCGATGTACAACGTCGCGTTCAACTGGATGTTCCAGAACTTCGCCGCGAACAACTTCGTGGTGCTCTATACGAATCCCCGCGGCAGCACCGGATACGGCAGCGCGTTCGCGAACGGCATCGATCACGACTATCCCGGTCCCGACTACGACGACCTGATGGCAGGCGTCGATACCGTCGTCGCCAGGGGCTATACCGACACCGCGCGCATGTACGTGTCCGGCTGCAGCGGCGGCGGCGTGCTTTCGAGCTGGGTGATCGGCCACACCGATCGTTTCGCCGCGGCCGCGGTGCGTTGCCCGGTGATCGATTGGATCAGCATGGCCGGCCATACCGACATCCCGCTGTTCACCTACAGCTTTTTCAAGAAGCCGTTCTGGGAGGATCCGTCCGACTGGCTCGCGCATTCCTCGGTGATGACCGTCGGCAAAGTGACGACGCCGACGCTGCTGATGACGGGCGTGCTCGATCGCCGCACGCCGATGCCGCAGACCGAGGAGTACTACGCCGCGCTGAAGGTGAAAGGTGTGCCGGCGAGGCTGCTGCAGTTCAACGAGGAGTACCACGGCACCGGATCGAAGCCGTCGAACTACATCCGCACGCAGCTGTACATGATGAGCTGGTTCAAGCAGTGGACGCGGCAGGGCGGCCGTCCGACGACCGCGACGACATCGTCGCAGCCGTGATGAACGCTCGAGGAACGCTCGCCTGAGAGGCTCGCGCTACGTTGTCGCAGTGGCAGCGTAGCGCGAGGCCTTTAGCCGAGCGTGCCCTTCAGCCGAGCGTGCCCTTCAGCCGAGCGAGGCCTGAGACGAGCCCACCACAAAATCCCATGCGAAAAACCCCGATCACAATAGCCGCGATGCTCGTCGCGGGCATCGCTCTGCGGGCGCAAGCTCCGCCTTCGGTCACCGTCATCCGCGCCGGACGGCTGCTCGATCCCGACGCCGGCCGCATCCTCACGAATCAGATCATCGTCGTCGAGGGAACGCGGATTCGCGACGTCGGACCGAACGCCGCGATTCCCGCCGGCGCGCAGGTCGTCGATCTGTCGAACCTGACGGTGATGCCGGGCCTCGTCGACGCGCACAACCATCTCGCGCTTACCTACAAGCCGGAGCCCGAGAGCAACATCTACTACTACACGTACGTCGCGGAGTCGACCGCGCTTCGCGCCATCCAGGCGGCGTCCAACGGCATCCAGATGCTCGCGTCGGGCTTCACGATCGTCCGCGACATGGGGAACAACGGCAACTACGCCGACACGGCGCTGCGTCAGGCGATCGAGCAGGGATGGATTCCGGGTCCGACCATCGTCAATTCAGGAATCATCATCGGCGGCATGGGCGGCCAGTTCTTCCCGACGCCGGAGATGGCGAAGGATCACAACATCGTCTATCCCGAGTACCTGGACGCGGACACGCCCGACGAGATCGTCAAGGCGGTGCGCCAGAACGTGCTCTTCGGCGCGCGCGTGATCAAGATCTGCGTCGACTGCAAACCGTACGGCTACACGGCCGACGAGATTCGACTGGTCATCCGCGAGGCCGCGAAGGTCGGCATGAGGGTCGAAGGTCACGTGCAGACCGTGAACGGGGCGAGGAACGCGATCGAAGCAGGTATCTGGTCGATTGCGCACTCGACGGGACTCAACGATGAGATGCACAAGCTGATGGCGCAGAGAAGCATCTGGCGCGCCGGGACCGATACACCCGACAATCTCGCCGGACATCCCGTATCGCCGCAGGCGTATCAGCGAACGGTTGCGAGTCTGAAGAACGCGTACGAGAACAAGGTGCCGCTGACGTTCTCGACCGACGCCGACTACTACGTCGCCGGGAAGACGCGCGGCGAAGTGTGCCTCGAGTTCCTGAAGACGTGGAAGGACGCGGGCATCCCGAACGCCGACATCCTTCGCGCGATCACGATCAACGGCTACAAGGTGTCGGAGACGGAGAAGACGCGCGGTCCGATCAAAGCGGGCTTCGCCGCCGACCTGATCGCCGTGCCCGGCAACCCGCTCGAGGACGTGGACGCGCTCCGGCGCGTTCAGTTCGTGATGAAGGACGGTGAAGTCTTCAAGCGGGACGGCGTCATGACGCCGGCGGCGTTCTTCCACGGCGGGCCCGTAAACGGATGGAGAATCCGTTAGCGGGAAGGCCACAAACGCGAAGCTTGGCGAGCGACCCTTTCCTGGAATTGAACGACGCGACGGTCGTCCTCGGAGACACCCGCGTGCTCGAATCGCTGCGGCTCACGGTGCGGGACGGCGAGCACACGGCGGTGCTGGGGCCGAATGGCGCCGGGAAGTCGACGCTGATGAAGCTGCTGGCGCTCGAAATCTACCCGGCGGCCCGTGACGACGGAACGCCGGTCCGCATTTTCGGGCGCGATCGCTGGGACGTCTTCGAGCTTCGGTCGCAGATGGGCATCGTCTCCGCAGACGTGCACGATCGGTTCGTGCACGGCAACTCGAACGGCGCGATCACGGGACGCGACGCGGTCGTGTCCGGATTCTTTGCGACCCAGGGCGTGTTCGGCCATCAGGCGGTGACTGACCGAATGCGCGGCGCGGCGGCCGACGCGCTCGATCGGATGGGCGTCGCGCACCTCGCGGAGACGCCGCTCGATCGCATGTCGACGGGCGAAGCCCGGCGCGTGCTGATCGCGCGCGCGCTCGTGCACAACCCGAAGGCGCTCGTCCTCGACGAGCCGACGCGGGGGCTCGACGTCGTGTCACGCTATCGGTTCATGGAGCGCGTGCGGCAGGTGGCGCGCGACGGTACGACGCTGCTGCTGGTCACGCATTACGCCGACGAGATCATTCCGGAGATTGGACGCGTGATCCTGCTCGATCGCGGCCGCATCGCGGCCGACGGCGCGAAGCCCGCGGTGTTGACCGCGCCGCTTCTGAGCCGCGTCTTCGGCGGGCCGCTGACCGTGAGCGAAGACGGCGGGTACTATCATTTTCTGGTTTCGCGTGGGGCCCCACCCCCGCGCGCTGACGCGCTCGCGCCGTAGCGCTCGCGCGTATCCAGAACAGAACGTCGCAGATCGCTTCCTCCGTCCGCATGCGCTGACGCGCTCGCGCCGCAGCGCCCGCGCGTGCTATCCTTTTGCGCATCACGACAGCGTGCGCTGTCGTCACTCGAGAACCCGGCACAGCGACCGGAGGCCCTATGCTTCGCATCGTCACGTCCTCATCTGCGGCGGCGCGGCTGAACGCCGCCCGCACCTTTCTCGCCGGACGCCCTGCCGCCTCTGAGCTCGTCATCGTCGGTGCATCGCGCGGCGCCGCGGACGATTTCGCACGCGCGATCGCGCGCCGCGCCGGCGCGACCTTCGGCCTCACCCGATTCAGCCTGACCGAGCTGGCCGCGAAGGCGGCGGCCAGCAGGGTTGAAGGCGCGCGTCGGGCCCGCGGCACCGACGCCGGCGCCGAAGCGATTGCCGCGCGCGCGATCTTCGAGGCGATCGGCGCGGGCGAGCTCGCGTACTTCGCGCCGGTCGCGACGCTGCCCGGATTTCCGAAGGCTCTCGCACGTACGTTGCACGAGCTGCGGCTCGCCGGCATCACTCCTTCGTCCCTGGTTCTTGATTCTCGGTCCGTCGACATCGCCACCCTCCTGACGCGCTTCGAAGCGCAGCTCGCGGCGGCCTCGGTCGCCGATCGCGCCGCTTTGCTCCAACTCGCGGCCGATGCCTGCCGGTCCGGTGACGTGCGCTGGGCGCGGCTGCCGATCCTGCTGCTCGACGTCCCGCTCGATTCGCGCGCCGAGCAGGAGTTCGTCGCCGCGCTGGTCCACCAGTCGTCTGATGCGCTCGCGACGGTGCCCGACGGCGATCGGTTCACGCTCGACGCGCTGGCCGCCCTCGGGGGAACGGTCGACACGCTCGAGGATGACGCGGAAGCCGGATCGGATTTGCTCAACCTGCGACGGTTCGTGTTCAAAGCCGAACGGCCGGCGGAACGCGAGCGCGCCGGCGACGTCGCGCTGTTTTCGGCGCCGGGCGAAGGACGCGAGTCGGTCGAAATCGTGCGGCGGATTCTCGACGAGGCGGCGCGGGGCGTGCCCTTCGACGAGATGGCGGTCTTTCTGCGAACGCCGAAACAGTACCTCGGGCTCCTCGAGCATGCGTGCGCGCGCGGCGATGTGCCGGCGTACTTCGATCGCGGTACCCGGCGCCCCGACCCGGCGGGCCGCGCCTTCATCGCGTTGCTGTCGTGCGCGGTCGACGGTCTGTCGGCGAAGCGATTCGACGAATATCTCTCTCTCGGACAGGTCCCACAGGTAGGGGAGGAGCTTGCTCGGCGCGACGACACACCAATCGGTCTGCCCGCCGACACGCAGATCGATTCCGACGATGACGCCGTCGTCGCCGGCACGCTGCGATCGCCGTGGAAGTGGGAAGAGCTGATCGTGGAGTCGGCGGTGGTCGGCGGCCAGGCGCGCTGGCGGCGGCGCCTGGATGGGTTGGCCGCCGACTACAGATTCCGCATCGAGGAACTTCAACGGGACGAGCCCGATTCGCCGCGCATCGCGCGATATCGGCGCGATCTGCGTAATCTCGTCCACCTGAGAGATTTCGCGCTGCCGATCGTCGACGAGCTGGCTGCATGGCCCGCGCGCGCGACGTGGGGCGAGTGGCTCGATCGATTCGCCGCGCTCGCCGCGCGCGCGCTCCGGCGGCCGGCTCGCGTGCTCCAGCTGCTCGCGGACGTGCGGCCGATGGCGGACGTCGGTCCCGTGACGCTCGAGGAGGCGCGCGACGTGCTGCACGATCGGCTCGCGACGCTCGATTGGGATCCGCCCGATCGGCGCTACGGCCGCGTGTTCATCGGCACGCCGCACCAGGCGCGAGGGCGGACGTTCCGCGTTGTGTTCGTTCCCGGCCTGGCCGAGCGCGTCGTCCCGCAGCGTCCGCGTGAAGACCCGCTGCTGCTCGACGATCGTCGCGCCGCGATTGATTCCGCGCTGGTCCGCCAGACCCAGCGGGGCGACAGCGAGCGGCTGCTCCTGAAGATCGCGATCGGCGCGGCGACCGAGCGCGCGTACTTGTCGTACCCGCGCCTCGACGTCGCCGAAACGCGCGCGCGCGTGCCGTCGTTCTACGCGCTCGACGTCGTGCGCGCCATCACGGGGCGCGTGCCCGACTACCGTGCGCTCGAAGCCGACGCCGCGGCGGCAGGGGGCGCGAGCCTCGCGTGGCCGGCGCCGAAACAGGCGGAGCGCGCGATCGACGACCTCGAGCACGACCTGGCGACGCTGCGGCGGCTGCTCGATACCGTCGACCGCGACGCGGTGAAAGGGCGCGCCCATTACATGCTCGGTCTGAACGCCGCGCTGCGGCGATCGGTCATCAGCCGCTGGGCGCGCGACAAGCGGGCCTGGTCGTCGAGCGACGGGCTGACGAGAGTTGCGCCCGGCATCCAGCCGGCGATCGACACCAACCGCCTGCGTCAGCGTCCCTACTCGCTGTCCGCGCTTCAACGCTTCTCCACGTGTCCGTATCAGTTCCTGCTGGCGACGATCTATCGCCTGGAGCCGTGGGACGAGCCCGAGCCGCTGATGCGCATGGATCCGCTGACACGCGGCAGCCTGTTCCACGCGGCGCAGGCGGAGTTCTATCGCGTGATGGACGCTGCCGGCGCGCTGCCGGTCACACGCGATCGGCTGGGCCAGGCGTTCACCACGCTCGACGCCATCGTGTGCCGCGTCGCCGCCGAGTACGCCGAACTGCTCGCGCCGGCGATCGATCGCGTGTGGAACGACGAGGTTGGCGAGATTCGGCGCGATCTGGGCATCTGGGTGCGGAAGCTCGCCGACGGCGGACCGTGGCGGCCGGAGTACTTCGAGTTCAGCTTCGGGTTGACTGATGAGGGCCGCGATCCACGCAGCCTCGAGCAGCCGGTGTTGATCGACGACCGGTTCGTCCTTCGCGGCTCGGTCGATCTCATCGAGCATGATGCCTCGCGCGACGTGCTCCGAGTCACCGATCACAAGACCGGCAGGAATCGATCGAAGCAGGATCTGATCGTCGACGGCGGGAAGGTGCTTCAACCGGTTCTCTACAGCATGGTGGTCGAGCGCGGGCTCGGCAAGAAAGTCGAATCGGCGCGCCTCTACTTTGCGACGACCGTCGGCGGCTTCGCCGAATGCGTCGTGCCGATCACCGATTACACGCGCGCGCAGGCTCTGACCGTACTGACGATCATCGACCGCGCGATCGAGCAGGGCTTCCTGCCCGCCGCGCCCGACGAGCGCGCGTGCACGTGGTGCGATTTCCGCCCGGTGTGCGGCCCGCGCGAAGAAGAGCGCGTGGCAAAGAAGCCAAAGGACAAGATCGCCGATCTGATCGCACTGCGGTCGATGCGATAGCGCCTGTGGCCTTGCGTCCTCCGCTGCGACGTTCCGTTCTGGATACGCCCGAGCGCCACGGCGCGAGGGCGTCTGCGCGCGGGGCCCCGCGCGAAAGTAAAAAATGATGACACGCGTGATATGCGACGACGCCGACGCCCGGCAAGCGATCAAAGACGATCTCGACACGACGCTCGTCGTCGAGGCCGCCGCCGGCACCGGCAAGACGACGGAGCTGGTCAACCGGATCCTGCGCGTGCTCGCGACGGGGCGCGCGAAGATGATCGAAATCGTCGCCGTCACCTTCACCGAAAAAGCCGCCGGCGAGCTGAAGCTGCGCTTGCGCGAGGCGCTCGAGCACGCGCGCGCGACCGCGGACGGCGACGAACGTCCGCGCCTCGAGCTGGCGCTCGCCACGCTCGAAGAAGCGCGCGTCAATACGATTCACGGATTTTGCGCGGAACTGCTTCGCGAACGCCCGGTCGAGGCGTCGGTCGATCCGCTGTTCGTCGTGTTGACGGAGCCCGAGGCCGACCGCCTCTACACGCGCGCGTTTCGAGCGTGGCTCCAGGAGGCGCTCACCGATCCGCCGGAAGGGGTTCGGCGCGCCTTGCGACGGAGCAGCTTCGGCGGCGACGCCGACGGACCGATCGATCGGCTGCGCAACGCCGGCCGTATGCTCGCCGAATGGCGCGACTTCCCGCGGTCCTGGACCCGCCCGGCGTTCGATCGCGGGGCGACGATCGATCGGCTCGTGCAGGCGCTTCATCAACTCGCGGATCTCACGTCGCGCGCGTCGTCGGATCGCGACAACCTGTTCGTCGACACCGATGGCGTGCGGCGTCTGAGCCGGCAGATTCAGCTGGAGCAGTCGGTCGGGCCGCCTGCGCCGGGCTCTGGCGAGCCCCGCCACAGCTCGGCCGCTTCGCGGACGAGCCCGAATGGACGAACGGATCTCGACGGGTGGGAGGCACGTCTCATCGATCTGACGCGCGACCGCGGCTTCTCGCGGACGCGCAAGGGCAGCGGCTACAAGTTCGCAAAGGATGTCACGCGCACGGAGGTGCTCGCGGCGCGCGACGCGCTCTTCGCTGATCTGCAGCAGTTCCGCAAAGACGCCGACGCCGATCTGGCCGCTGCACTGCAGCAGGAGCTGCGCGGCGCCACCGAACGGTACCAGCAGCTGAAGCAGGCCGCGGGCGCCCTCGACTTCGCCGATCTGCTCGTGCGTGCGCGCGATTTGATCCGCGACGACGCCGACGTTCGCCGGCATCTGCGTCAGAAATTCGCGCGCATCTTCGTCGACGAGTTCCAGGATACCGATCCGATTCAGGCGGAAATCCTGGAGCTGCTCGCCGACGACGTGCCCGGAAAGCTGTTCATCGTCGGCGATCCGAAACAGGCCATCTACCGGTTCCGCGGCACCGACGTCGGCACGTATTGGGACGTACGCGATCGGCTCGAGGCGTGCGGCGGGCGTGTCCTGCATCTCACGACGAGCTATCGCAGCGTGCCGGAGATCCAGCATTTCGTGAACGCCGCGTTCGCGCACGAGATGACCGGAAACCGATCGACGCTGCAGGCCGACTACGTGCCGCTCGCCCAGTCGCGGCCCGCCACGGCCGGACAGCCTGCCGTCGTCGCGCTGCCGGTCCCGAAACCGTACGGACGCGGCGGCGGTCCGCTCCGGCCGTCAGCCAAGGCGATCGAAGACTCGCTGCCCGATGCGGTCGGAGCGTTCATCGAGTGGCTCGTCGACGCGAAGAACGGCTGGACGATCGAGGAACGGCCGATTCAGCCGAAGCACATCGCGATTCTCTTCAGGCGATTCGTCAGCTTCGGCGACGACGTGACGCGGCCGTACATCAACGCGATCGAAGCGCGCGGCATTCCGCACCTGCTCGTCGGCGGCAAGGCGTTCCACGGCCGCGAAGAAGTCGAGACGGTGCGCGCGGCGCTCGCCGCCATCGAGTGGCCCGACGACGAGCTGTCGGTGTTCGCTGCGCTGAAAGGCTCGCTGTTCGCCATCGACGATGAGCATCTGCTGGAATTCCGTCACCGGTTCGGAACGTTCCATCCGTTCAGGATTCCGAAGGAGCTGGGCGGGAACTCGGGGGAAGAACTTGCGCTGACGGGCGAGCCGGCCGCGCACCTCGTGCCGATTGCCGAAGCGCTGCGGCTGCTGCAGCAGTTGCACCGCGCGCGCAACTATCGGCCGGTAGCCGAGACGATCGGACGTCTCCTGTCGCAGACGCGCGCGCACGTCGGCTTCATGCTCCGCCCGGCGGGCGAACAGGCGCTCGCGAATGTGCTGCACGTCGCAGAGCTCGCGCGGCAGTACGAGGCGGTCGGCGGCATCTCGTTTCGCGGCTTCATCGACGAGCTGCGCGACGGGTCGTCGATGGAGGCGGGCGAAGCGCCGATTCTCGAAGAAGGCAGCGACGGCGTGCGGCTGATGACGGTCCACAAGGCCAAAGGGCTCGAGTTCCCTGTCGTCATCCTTGCCGATCTCACGTGCCGCATGAGCCGCGCCGAAGCGAGCCGGTACCTCGATGTCTCCGAGCGGCTGTGCGCGATGAAAATCGGCGGGTGGGCGCCGCACGAGCTGCACGAGCACGAAGACGTCGAGGTGCGCCGCGACGAGGCGGAAGGCGTGCGGCTGGCGTACGTCGCGGCCACGCGCGCGCGAGACCTGCTGGTCGTTCCGGCGCTCGGCGACGAGCCGTGGGACGGCGGCTGGCTCAACCCGCTCAACCGCGCGCTGTACCCGCCGATTGCGACGCGGCGTACGGCGACGCGCGGTCCGAAGTGCCCGCCGTTCAAATCGAAGGATTCGGTGCTGCTGCGGCCGAACGACGAGGTGGCCGGACCGTCGACCGTGTGCCCCGGTCGGCATGCGTTTGCCGACGCGGGCGGATACTCGGTGGTCTGGTGGGATCCGACTGCGCTTCGGTTGGGCGCCGAGGCGCCGTTCGGCGTCCGACGCGAGGATCTGATCGTCAAGGACGTGCCGAAGCACGTCATTGCCGACGGACGAACGCAGTACGACGCGTGGCAACTCGCGCGGCACGACGCGCGCGCCCGCGGCGCGTCCGCGTCGGTGTCGGTGCAAACCGTGAACGAATGGGTGACGACGGTGGAGTCGGTGCGCGGCAGGCAGGAGGGGCAGGAGTCGGTGTCGATCGTGAACCTCGGCGCCGGCGGCGTGCGTCCGGGAGGGCTCGACTTCGGCGCCCTCGTCCACGAAATCATGGCGCAGGCGCCGTTCGATGCATCGCCGGAGATTGTCGACAATATCGCCGCCGTGCAGGCGCAGCTGCTCGCGATGACGGACGAGGACGCGCGCGCCGCCGCGGCTGTCGTTTCGCGCCTGCTCGCGCACGACCTGCTGTCGCGCGCGCGCGCCGCAGAGGCGCGCGGCGCCTGCCGTCGCGAAACACCGGTCACCTGCACGACCGCCGACGGCGCGCTCGTCGAAGGCGTCGTCGACCTCGCGTTCGAAGAGAACGGCGTGTGGACCGTTGTCGACTACAAAACCGATCGCGAGCTCGCCACGGAGGGCGAAGACTGCTACCGGCGTCAGGTCGCGCTCTATGCGACCGCGATTGCGCGGGCGACGGGTCGCCCCGCGCGCGGTGTGCTCGTGCGCGTTTGACCCGCGCTTGAGATTGCGCCTTGGATTGCGGATTGCAGACCCGCAACCAGTAACCCGCAACCAGCAACCAGCAACAGAAATCATGCAGAACAAACCTCAAGCCGAGCAGAAGCACCCAGAGGAATGGACACGCGATCTCAGCCCTGACCGTATGGCTGGGCAGAACATCGGCCAGCCGCCGGAAGGACGCGAGGCCGATGCGCGTACGGCCTACGACGTCAAGAGCGTGCACCGCGCGCTCGATCGATTCAACGACAGCGAGCTCAAGCAGATTCCCGTGCTCGAACCGGGAACGCGCTTGCGTCAGGGCGCGACGTATCTTGACCTCGAACGCGGCCAGCTGACGGCGACGGGCGAGATTTCGGTGACGCCCGGTCAGGCTGTCGTGCCCAAAGACAGAGTCCCGTACGAAATCTGGAACAAGCTGATCGGCGAGGAGAAACCGTAATCGCGCAGCGGTCGGCACACGATTCGCTAATCGGCATGAGTTTTGGCGCCGCCACGACCGTTCTTCTGCTGCATGTCGTGGCGGCCGGCGCGCCGGCGTCAGGCTGCCGTGACGTCGTCCCCGACTCCGAGCGCCGTGTCGAATGGATTGCTCCGCCGGGCGACGCCGTGCGCGCCCAATTGTCGCGGTGGTGCGACACGGTGGGACCCGTGCTCTTCGAGCCCGCCGTCGCCGCCACGACGCGCCGACCGCTCGATCGGCTGACCGTGATCACGTGGAACGTGCACGTGGGCGGCGGCGATGTGGACGCGCTCATCGCGCGACTGCTCCGCGGAGAATTCACGGACGGCGAACCGGCCTCCGATTTCATCCTGATGCTCCAGGAAACGTACCGCGCCGGGACAGATGTGCCCTCGAATTTCCCCCGAGGATTTCCGGTGCCGGGGCCGATTG
The DNA here is from genome assembly GCA_003222395.1 of Acidobacteriota bacterium. Lineage (GTDB taxonomy): Bacteria > Acidobacteriota > Vicinamibacteria > Vicinamibacterales > CAVVIG01 > Gp6-AA45. The sequence continues at coordinate 486,291 of QHWB01000040.1, read as the reverse complement.
CGCCGGCGCCGCCGGGCCGGCCGCGCGAAGACGTCCGGTCCGTCGCGCGCGAGCACGGCCTCGCAGTTCTCTACGCGCCGTCGATGCGCAATGGCGCGGTGTCGCGCGTGCCCGAAGATCGAGGAAACGCGATTCTGTCGACTATCGCGCTCACCGACGCGCTGGTGATCGAGCTGCCGCTCGAACGGCAGCGCCGCGTCGCGGCGAGCGCAGTCGTCGCGGGTCGCACGCGGGGCGGAGCCGCGTGGCAGCTCAGGATTGCGAACGTTCATCTCGACACGGCGGTGTTCACGCGTGGCGGTCCGTTTCGCGCGCGCAGGCGACAGGCCGAAGCGGTCATCGAGGCCCTCGGCGCCTCGGCCGCCGTTCCGACGATCGTCGGCGGCGACTTCAATACATGGATGGGCGACGAGGAACCGGCGATTGCGACCGTGCGGAAAGTCTTTCCGGTTCGATCGACCATCGACGACCGACGCGCGACGTGGATTGGGATGCTTGGACTTCACGCGCGGCTCGATTACGTGTTCGCGCGCGGCGTCAAGGCAATCGAGGTACGGCGCCTGCCGCAGCGTTTCGGATCTGATCACTTTCCGGTGCTGGCGCGAGTAGACTTTTGAGCGGGGATGGAGCGCGCAGCTCGACAATATCCGTACGCCTTGGCACTTGTGTTCGTCATTATGGCCGAGGCAGTCCGCACGGTCGTGGCGCCGTGGCTGGGACCGAACGTCCCGTTCCTGCTCTTTTATCCAGCCATCATGCTCGCGGCCTGGTACGGCGGCTTCGGCCCCGGCGTCCTCGCGACATTGGCGAGCGCCGCGGTCACCGTGTCCGAATTCGTGTTCGAGCCGCATCTGCTTCAGGACACGCAGAACACGATTCCGCTCGCGATCTTCATCGCCGCCGGCATCATCGTGTCGCGGCTGAACGAGAACCTCCACCGCGCGATCATTGCGCGCTCCGCCGCCACGTTTGCCAGCCACCACCTAGCGGGCATCGTCGAATCGAGCGACGATGCGATTATCGGAAAGGATCTGCAAGCGATGATCACGTCGTGGAACCAGGCCGCCGAGCGGCTGTTCGGCTACACGGCGGCCGAAGCGATCGGCCGATCGATCACGTTCATCATTCCCGCCGATCGACTCGACGAGGAATCGAACATCATGGAACGGATCCGCTGCGGCGACCGCGTCGATCCGCTCGAGACAATCCGGGTGCGAAAGGACGGTTCGACGGTCGCGACTTCCATCACGATTTCACCGATTCGCGATGAAACCGGCGCGATCGTCGGCGCTTCGACGATCGCGCGCGACGTCACGGAGCGGGTGGTCGCGGAGCGGACGCTCGAGGAATTGCTCGATCGAGAGCGGAAGGCGCGCGGTCAGGCAGTTGCGGCGAGCGACCGGCTGGCGTTTCTCTCCGATGTGAGCCTGCTGCTCGGCACCACGCTCGATTACGGCGAGACGCTCGATCGCGCTGTGCACCTGGCGTTGCCCCGCCTCGGCGACTACTGCAACGTCATCGTCGAGGATCACCATGGCGCGCTGCGTCATGTCGCCTGGGGACACGTCGTGCGCGAGAAGGAGCCGCTCGTCCGCGATCTCGCGCTGCGCGCGCTCGAATCGACCGGACCGTCGGCGGTGCCGACGTTCGCACAGCGCATCATGAAGGCTGGCACGACGCTCGTCGTGTCCCCGGAGAAGCTCCGCGAGACGGCCTCTGCCCTTGCGAACCATATCGACCCCGCCCTGGTGAAGCTCGGGGAGCAACTGCGCGCGTACGCGTACATCGGCACGCCGCTGATCGTGCGCGGACGCGTCGTCGGCGTCATGTCGTTCGGGACCACCGAGCAGGAGTCGCGCCGGGAGTATACCGACAGCGATGTGGTGCTCATCGAAGAGTTCGCGCGCCGCGTGTCGACGGCGGTCGAGAACGCGCGACTCTTCCGCCAGACCGAAGAGTTGAATCGGCTGAAGGACGAATTTCTCGCGACGCTCTCCCATGAGCTGCGGACGCCGCTCAGCGCGATCCTCGGGTGGTCGCGCATGCTGTCCACGGGCCACCTGGATGCGCTCCGGATGAAGCAGGCGAGCGAAGCCATCGTCCGAAACGCGCAGGCGCAGGCGAAGATCGTCGACGACATCCTCGACGTCGCGCGCGGAATGGCCGGCAACCTGCGCCTCGACATGCAGGCGGTCGATCTCGTCACCGTGGCGCAGCACGGAATCGAAGCGATCGCGCCGGCCGCGTCGGCCAAGAAAATCGACATCGACATGCGTGCGGCCAATCCCATTCGAGTCGTCGGCGATGCCGTCCGGCTGCAGCAGATCGTCTGGAATCTGCTCTCGAACGCCGTCAAGTTCACGCCGTCAGGCGGACGCGTGACGGTCGACGTCGGCCGTCGGGACGGCGAAGCGGTGCTCGAGGTGAGCGACACCGGCTCGGGCATCCCGCAGGCATTTCTTCCGTTCGTATTCGACAAGTTCCGGCAGGCGGATGCGTCGCTCACGCGGCAACACGGCGGGCTCGGGTTGGGGCTCGCGATCGCGCGTCAGCTGGTGGAACTGCACGGCGGAACGATCGAGGCGCAGAGCGAGGGCGAGGGACGCGGGGCAACCTTCATCGTGCGCATGCCGGCGCACGAACGACAGGAAACGCACGAAACGTACCACCACCTTGAATCGATTTCGTGATGTTCGTGGGCGCAATCGACGCCGGTGGCGACTTCGTGTCTTCGTGGCCAGCGATACGCGCCCGACCGCCGGCGCGCTAGCGCCGCCGGCGTTCCGATTCGAAGCGTTCGAGCGACCAGCCGTCGCCGACCAGCACCCGCTCGATCGCCGAGTGGCGCTGGAAGGCCGACGTCGCATCGTCGAAGATTTCGGTCGCCAGCCCGATGGGATTGCGCGGCGGATCGATCCGCAGCTCGTACGCCGAATCCTCGCCGTTCAATCCCAGCTCGCAGACGACCGTCTCCTCGTCTCGGCGGAAGGTCCAGCGCAATATGCGGATGGTGTGGTCGCTCGCGGTCGCGCCGGCGGCGCTGGAAGAGAGACAGAACGCCATACGCCGGTTGACGTTCGCAATTTGAGTACCACGCTCGAGCCGCGGTCATTCTGCGGCTGATTGCGCCGCGGCGTGCCCGCGCAGTGTCGGATCCTGCAACAGCAGCCGTGCACTGCTGACGCGCAAGCCGACGCAAGCTCAGCCACCGTGACCGCACCAGCACGGTCTTCAGATCGTCCCTCCGCCGCGTGCAAGGTAAGATCTTTACGCTCATGTCGTACGCTGACGCGTACCGACTCGCTGCGATCGTCGCCACCTCTGACGACGCGATCATCAGCAAGGACCTGAACGGCGTCGTGCAGTCGTGGAACGCCGCGGCCGAGCGCGTGGCTCGTCGCGGCGTCGAGCACGCTGTTCGAATCGCCGGAGGTCGAGGACGTGATGCCCGCCATCATCGTGCTGGCGCGCACGATGATCGTCGCCGACGGGTACGTGATCTGGCGCCTCGACTCGCGCACGAGCCGCTGGCAGATCGCAGCCTCGTGGGGAATCTCAGACGAATTCGCGCGGCGCATCATCAGCAGCTATCACGGCAGACCGGTGTCGAGCGTCAGGTTCGACGAGCCGCTGGTCGCGCGGTCGGCCTAAAGCGTCCCGATGCTCGACGAGCGGCTCGACGCGTATCGTCGCGAAGGGATCGAGTCGATCCTCGCCGCGCCGTTGACGATTTCCGGGCGCGGCTCGGGCACCGTCGTCTTCTACTTCCAGACGCCACACGAATTCTCCGACGTGGAGGTCGCGACCGCACGCGCGCTCAGCAGTCTCGCCGCGGCTGCGATTTCGACGGCGGAGCTGTACGACGAGCAGCGCATCAGCCGCGAGCGGGCCGAGCGCTCGAAGCAGCAATCGGCGTTTCTCGCGGAAGCGAGCGCTGCGCTGGCGAGCTCGCTCGATTACGAAGCGACGCTGCGGACGGTGGCGAAGCTCGCCGTGCCGAGGACAGCGAGCGATCGCTGTCCTCCGGCTTCCAGGCCCACGTGACGAAGCCGATCGACAGCGAGCGGCTGCTGTCGACGATCGCGGATCTCGCCGGCCGGACGCCGTCAGCGGCCTGAGGGTTCGTTTCCGAGCAGCGCGAGCACCGACAGCGGATCCACGCGCGCGCCGTTGACGCGCACCGCCCAGTGGAGATGCGGTCCCGTCACGCGTCCCGTCGCGCCGACGCGGCCGATCGCCGCATCCGCTTCCACGCGATCGCCTTCGCGCACGTCCATCGCCGACAGATGCGCAAGCATGGAAAAGATGCCCAGACCGTGATCGATCACGACGGTGTTGCCGGTGAAATAGAGATCGCGCGCGATGACGACGCGTCCGGCGTTCGGGGCGCGGATCGGCGTGCCGGCGGGGCTCGGGAAATCGGCGCCGCCGTGCGCGCCGCGCGGCCGGCCATTGAAGACGCTTCGCGTGCCGAACTGGCTGCTGGCCGGCTGCGGCACTGGACGTACGAACGGCGCGGACCACAGGCGTTCCGGCGTCACCTGTTGCCAGGTCGTACCGAGAAGCGCAGCCTCCTGCGTGATGCGATCGGTCAGCGTCGGCGGCGGGTTCACGAACCCTTCGTCGACCGTCAGCCGACGCGTGGGAAAGCGGTGGCGGGCGACCACGAGATCGGTCGTCGCCATCAATCCGGCGCCGGCCTCGACCGTGACGAGGTAGGCGCCCGGCTTGACGTCGAGATCGATGCCGACGAGCGCCCGCCACCGGCGATCGTCGACGGCAAATGCCGCGGCGTCACGGTCGAATGCGCGGACGCGCACCGCATCGCGATGCTCGGGCAAGGCGATGGTGAGCACGACGAGCTCGCCGGGCTCGACGGCCCGCGCCTGCACTGAAATCTGGACGGCGGCGAGCGCGATTAGAGCAAGAGATCCCATGTCTCGTCGACCAGCTTGCGGCCGAAGCAGCGGTTCGCCTGCGTGTGCACGCAGCGGAAGCCGGCCTGCTGGTAGATGGCGCGCGCCGCTTTGAGCTGGCTGTGCGTCCAGAGCGTGATCTTGCGGTATCCGGCCTGGCGCGCGAAGCGAACGCACTGGTCGACGAGGCGGCGGCCGATGCCGAGTCCGCGCGCGTGCGGATCGACGATCAGCATGCGCAGCTTCGCCACGGTCGCCGAGTGCTTGACGAGAAACACCGAGCCCACGCGCTCGCCGTCCTTCTCGGCAATCCAGCAGCGCTCGCGGACGGGATCGAAGCGATCGAGGAAATCGGCGGCGATGCGCGCGACGAGCGCCTCGAACTGCGCGTTGTAGCCCCACTCGCGCGCGTAGAGCTCGCCGTGCCGCTGGACGACCCATCCCATATCGCCCGGCTGATGCGGGCGCAGCACGTACGCCGGCGCCGCCGGTGGCGTCGCCAGCGCGCGCTGGATCGTCTGCATCGCATCGACGACCTGCCGCTGGCCGGTCGTCGAGAGGCGGCCGAGCAGGGCGCCGACGTCGTTCCGCGTCCGCTCTTCGTAAGGCGCGAACTCGTTGCGGCCGCGCCGGGTCAGGTGGACCAGGTTGCGGCGGGCGTCGGCCGGCGACGCCGTGCGGCGGAGGAGGCCTTTCGCTTCGAACCGCCGCAATATGCGGCTCAAATACCCGGCGTCGAGGCCCAAGTCGTGCCCCAGATCGGTGGCGGTGAGATCGTCGCGGTGCGCGAGCTCGTAGAGCACGCGCATCTCGGTGAGCGAGTACGGACTGTCGAGGAGGTGCTCGCCGAGCGCGCCGACCTGGCGCGTGTAGAAGCGGTTGAACGCGCGGACGGCGGCAACGTGTTGCGCCGGAGCGGCCATGGCGCGGCCATTCTCGGACGATTAGTTGACTGAGTCAAGTGTTAGGCCGCGACGCCGGGCGATCGCGAAGGTCGAAACGGACGGCGCGCTCACCGCGGCGTCGCGACGTAGCCGTTGCGCGAACGGACGCGGTAATCGACGCCGGCGACTCTCACGCGGATGCTGTGGAACTTGCCGTCCGCGCGATGCGACGAGTTGTAGCCGAGCACGTACTGGCTGTTCAACTCCTCGGCGATGCGCGCCGTGGCCGCTTCGAGGTCCGCGGAGCTCTGGACGATCTCGGTGCGCCCGCCGCTCTCGGACGTGATCTCGCGGAGCGCCTGCGCGTTGACCCGCGTGTTGATCGGCTGCGGCTCGGGCGAGTCGATCGCCACCGCGTACACGAACGCGTCGCTCCGCAGCAGCGAGGTGCGGACGTCGCGGAGTGTTGCCGTGCTCGCCGTGTCGGCGCCGTCGGAGATGACGAGCAGCGCGGCGCGCTGGCGGTTGCGGTGATCGATGAGCGGCAGCGATTCGATGATCGCGTCGTAGATCGACGTGCCGCCCGACGGCTTGAGCGCCGCGAGCGCGCGATCGAGTTCCTCGTGCCCGTGCGTCCAGCCGGTCAGCGTCCGCGGGCGGTGGTTGAACGCGACGAGGAAGAACTGGTCGGATTCGTCGAGCAGCGTGAAGAGGAAGCGGCTCACGGCGGCGCGGGCGTCCGCGATGCGCTTGCCGTACATGCTGTCGCTGATGTCGAGCAGCAGGCCCAGACCGATCGGGACGCGCTCGTTCGTGAACGCCGCCACGTCCTGCTTCTCGCCGTCCTCGTAGATTGCGAACGCCTCGCGTGGCAGACCGGTGATGAGATGGCCTTCCTTGTCCGTGACCGTGGCCGTAAGGCTGGTCAGCTCGACGCCGGACGAGAACGTCCGCGTATCGCGTACCGGCGGCTGGCTCTGCGCCGCGGCGAGCGCACACGTCAGGACGATCGGCAGGCGCACGGCCACAGGATACTTTGCCCGCGTCAATCTTCCGTATTGAGGCGATTCAAGCCGATTTGATCGACGGTTCGGCGCGAAGTACAGTGCCAGCCACGCCTCTGTGCGGCAGCGGAGTCCGAATGCGTCTCGTAAGGGTCTGCGTATGCGGTTGTTGGCTCGTGGCCGCGGCGGCGATGGCCGCCACGCCGTCGCTCGTGCTCGCACAGATGGCGGGAGCCGAGGTGACCGGCGCGATCAGGAACCAGGCCGGCGCGCCTGTCGCGGGCGTCACTGTCACGCTCGCCAGCGACGCGACGAACCAGCAATGCGTGGTCGTGACGACGAACAACGGCGTGTACACGGCGCCGAGCCTGCCGCCAGGCAGGTACCGCATCGACGTCGTGATGCCCGGCTTCAAGGAGATCCGGCGCGACGGTATTCGCATCGCGACGGGTGAAACGGCGCGCCTCGATTTCGAATTGACGATCGGCGACGTTCGCGAGGAGGTGACCGTGACGGCCGACGCGACGGCGTTGCGCGCCGAAACCGCCAGCCTGGGCACCGTCGTGGAGCACGAGCAGGTCGTCCAACTGCCGTTGAACGGCCGCACGTTCATCACGCTCGCCTCGCTGGCGCCCGGTGTCGCGCTGCCGCCGAGCTCGCAGTTGCCGCGCATCAACGGCGGCCGCCCGCGCACCAACGAATATCTCTTCGACGGCATCTCGGTGCTGCAGCCGGAGCCGGGTCAGGTGGCATTCTTCCCGGTCGTGGATGCGATTCAGGAATTCAAGATCGAGAGCAACAGCCCGCCGGCGGAGTTCGGCCGGTTCAACGGCGGCGTGATCAACCTGACGACCCGGAGCGGCGCCAACGTGCGGCACGGGACCGCATTCGAGTTCCTGAGAAACGAAGCGCTCAACGCGCGGAATTTTTTCCAGTCCGGCAATCCGATCAAGCCGGAGTACCGCCGCAATCAGTTCGGCGGCACGCTCGGCGGTCCTGTCGCGAAGGATCGAACGTTCTTCTTCGTCGATTATCAGGGGCAGCGTCAGGCCATCGGCAGGACCGCCATCTCCACGGTGCCGACGATCCTTGAGCGGCAAGGAATCTTCACCGAAGCGATCGCCGGGCGCATGCCGCTCATCTACGATCCGGCCACGACGAACGGGATCACGCGCACGGCCTTTCCCGGCAACGCCATTCCGCTCGACCGAATCGATCCGGTCGCGCTAGCGCTGCTGCAACGGTATCCGCTGCCGACGTCGGCCGGCACCGCGAACAACTACCGCCGGACGTCCAGCGAAACCGACGATCAGGATCAGTGGGACGTCCGGATCGATCACCGGTTCGCGTCGGGCCGCGATCAGCTGTTCGGTCGCCTCTCGTCATTCGCCGATCGATTCGTTCCGGTCGCGCCTCTGCCGGATGGCAGCGGCATCATGGCCGCGACGCTCGGACCGCAGGACACGAAGGCGTGGTCGTTCGCGTCGAATCATCAGCACACGTTCGCGCACAACGTGTTGAACGAACTCCGCGTCGGCGACACGCGACGCACCGTTACACGAACCGCGGCCCGGCTCTCCGAATCCGCGGGCGCCGCGCTCAGCATTCCTGGAATCCCGTCGAACGCGCAGTTCTCGAACACGCTGCCGACGTTTCTCATCGGCGGCTATCAGCAGCTCGGATCACCCCCGAACACCGCCTCGAATTCCGACACGAGCGTGACGGAGATCGCGGACGCGCTCACATGGCTGAAGGGGCGTCACACTCTGAAGATGGGATTGGACTGGCGCTGGGAGCGCCTGAACGTGATTCAGCCGCCTTCGCCGACCGGTTCGTTCACGTTCAATGCGATCGGCAGCGATCTGCCCGGCGTGAGCAATACCGGAACGCCGCTCGCGAGCTTCCTGCTCGGACAGGTGCAGAGTTTTTCGATCGATGTGCAGCAGCAGCAAATTCAGGAACGAGCGCGCGCTCACGAGTACTTCGTTCAGGACGATTGGAAGGTGTCTGGCCGCCTCACGGTCAATCCGGGAGTGCGCTACACGCTGAACTTTCCCTCCACCGAAATCAACGGACAGACCGCGGTGCTCAACCTGGAAACGCGGCAGCTCGAGTATCCCGGCGCCAACCCCGTTCGGCCGCTGAAGAAGAACAATTTCGGCCCGCGTCTCGGCGCGGTGTACCGACTCACGGACAAGACGATCGTGAGCTCCGGCTACGGGCTCGTGTGGATCGAGATGGCCGGCATCACGACGCCGTTCACGACGCCGACGTTTCCGTTCCTTCAAACGGTATCGCAGCGCGCGCTCGACACCATCTCGCCGGCGTTCGTGCTGCGAAACGGCCCGAGCGTCGCACCAATCGCGCCGACGCCGGCGGCCGGCCTCGGCCAGGGCGTCTTCGCCGTCGACAAGACGCTCGGTTCGGGCCACGTGCAGCAGTGGAACGCGTCGCTTCAGCGCGAGCTCACGACGACCACGACGCTGGAGCTGGCGTACGTCGGCTCGAACATCACGCACGTCGGGATCCCCGACAGCAATCTCAATCAGCTGAAGGTCGAACAGCTCGCGCTCGGATCGGCGCTGCTTGACCGCGTCGCGAACCCGTACTTCGGCATCATCCCGCGATCCTCGTCGCTGGGCGATCCCACCATTCCGGTCGCGCAGCTGCTGAAGCCCTATCCGGAATACACCACGGTGAGTCTGTACCGGAACAATGTCGGCACGACGCGCTACCACGCTCTGGAAGCGAGCGTGCGGCAGCGTTTCGCGCACGGGCTGGCGTACTCGGTCGCGTACACGCGATCGAAGCTCGTCGACGATGCCTCGTCGGTCTTCGATGCGTCGATCCTGACCGGACCCGTGGCGAACTATCCCATCGCGGACAGCCACAATCTGGCGCTCGAACGTGATTACTCGACGGGCGACATCCCCGACGTGTTCGTCTCGTCGGTCGTCTGGGATCTGCCGGCCGGCTCGGGCCGCCGACGAGAGCTGCGCGGTCCGTGGGGTGCGCTCGCCAACGACTGGACCGCGACGATGATCGCGACGCTGCAGTCCGGCGTGCCGATTGCCGTGACGCAGGCCACGAACTTCAATGCGTTCGCCGGCTTCGGCGTGCAGCGGCCGAATCTCGTCGGCCACGCGACGCTGCCGGCCGATGAACGGTCGGCGAGCCAGTGGTTCAACACCGCCGCGTTTGCGGTAGCGCCGCCGTTCACGATCGGGTCGTCATCACGCAACCCCGTTCGCGGCCCGTCCTACCGCAACGTGGACGTCGCGCTGATGCGGCGCGTGTCCGTTGGCCGCGACGTCGTCGAGGCGCGCGCGGAGATCTTCAACCTCCTGAACACACCAGCGCTCGGAGCGCCGGCAGCGGTCGTCGGCGCCGCGAATTTCGGAACGATCACCACGGCGGGCGATCCGCGCGTCGTCCAGCTGGCGCTGAAATTCGTTTTCTGAAGAGCGCTCGGGTTCCGGGTTCGGGGTTCTTGGTTCAGGGTTGACAGCGTCCTACATCCCGTCGCTAAATAGTCATCGATGTTCCTCGTGCGCTGTTGCGAGTGCTCGTGTTGTCCGGCCGGAGACGCCTCCGGCCTGCTTCGCGCTGCGTTCACGAGAGGCGTGCCGACGTAGACCACGCATCAGGTTCTCAGCGGTGGAACAGGCCCGGACGGCGCAAGCCATCCGGGCCTTTTTCTTGGTTCGCGGTTCCGGGTTCGGGGTTCTGGGGATCTGGGTTGCTGCGGTTCTGGGTTCGCGTGCTGCGACGTTCTGTTCTAGGTACAAGCGAGGGCTACGGCCCGAGCGTGTGAGCGCGTGACGGGCCTCGAGCCGTTGCGAGGCGCGCACGCGCCGAGCAACCGCGGCGGGGGTGGGGTCTCCGCCGCGATCAATCAAGGTGGGCCCCACGCGAGTAAGTAAAGGAGAGCTGATGAAAACGAAGCTGTTGATGATTGCCGCGGCCATTCTGCTCGCGCTGCCGTCGATCGCGCGCGCGCAATCGCTCGCGGGGCTCTGGGACGCGACCGTCGTCGTCAACGGCGTCGAGGTGCCGTTTCGAATGGAAATCGCCGGCAGCGGCGCGGGCGTGAAGGGGTCGTTCTTCAACGGCGACGAGAAGGTGACCTCGACGACCGGTCAGTTCACCAACGGCGCGCTCGTGCTCAGCTTCGACGAGTACGAGACGAAGCTCGAGGCGACGCTGAAGGACGGGACGCTCGACGGTCAGTACTCGCGGAGCACCCGCGGGGCGCCGTATCCATTTCACGCGAAGCGCTTCGTTGTCACGGCGCCCACTGATGCGAAGGTGCCGTCCATCGCCGGCCTCTGGAACATCCAGACCAAAAGCTCGAAGGGCGAGTCGGCGTGGCACCTCATCGTCCGGCAATCCGGATCTGAGGTTTCCGCGGCCATCCTGCGCGTCGACGGCGACACGGGAACGCTGACCGGCGCATACCGCAACGGCACGTTCGTTCTCGGGCATTTCTCCGCCGCGCGTCCGATGCGCCTCGAGATTGCGCCGCAGGCCGACGGATCGCTCTCGCTCGTGCAGAACGATGAGCGCGACAAGCCGATGGCCGCGATTCGCGCCGAGCAGGCGCTCGCCAAGGGTTTGCCGCAGCCGAGCGACCCCTCGCGCTTCACGAGCGTGAAGGATCCGACCGAGCCGCTCCGTTTCAGCTTCGCGGATCTGAACGGCAGGATCGTATCGAACACCGACGAGCGGTTCCGCGGAAAAGTGATCATCGTCGACATCTCGGGGAGCTGGTGCCCGAACTGCCACGACGAGACGCCGTTCCTGGTCGAGCTGTACCGCAAATACCACGATCGCGGGCTCGAGATCGTCGCCCTCTCGTTCGAAGAAGCGGCGCAGCTGAAGAACCCGACGCGGCTCCGTGCCTTCATCAAGCACTACGGCATTCAGTACACGGTGCTCGTCCCCGGCGAGCCGCGCGAAGCGAGCGATAAGCTGCCGCAGACGGTGAACCTCAATTCGTTCCCGACGACGTTCTTCCTGGGACGGGATGGACGCGTGCGGAGCGCGCATGCCGGATTCCCCGGAAAAGCGAGCGGCACGTTCCACGAGCAGGCGAAGCAGGAAATGACGCACACGGTCGAGCAGCTGCTCGCCGAATCGGTGCACTCCTCTTCCGGGAAATGAACGTGGCAGGCGGCTCACGGAGCGCCATTGCGGTCGCGGCGCTCCGGATCGGCGCTGGATTCCTGTTCCTCGAACACGGGCTGCAGAAGCTGTTCGGCGTGATGGGTGGATTCGGCGGCCCGGGGCAGACGGCTCCGATGGCCACGCGCTTCGGCGTCGCCGGCGTCCTCGAGTTCTTCGGCGGGCTGCTGATCATCATCGGCCTCTTCACGCGGCCGGTCGCGGCGATCCTCGTCGCCGAGATGATCGTCGCCTTTTTCCTGGGACATTTTCCGCGCGGCGGCTGGCCCGTCGAGAATCAGGGCGAGCTCGCCCTGTTGTACGCGCTCATCTTCATGCTGCTCGCCGTCCGCGGCGGCGGCGCCTTCAGCGTCGACGAACGGCTGCCGTGGCGTCTGTAATCGATCCGCGCGCGCGCATCGGCGCCGTTCACCTGACGATCTCCAGTCTCGACGACTCGATTCGGTTCTATCAGGCGCATCTCGGCTTCGTGATGCACCGCCGTGAGGAACGGACCGCGTGGCTCGGCGCGGGCGGCGCCGATCTGCTCGTGCTGTCGGCGTGCGAGCGCGCGCCGCGCGCTCGAGGCACGACCGGCCTGTATCACTTCGCGGTTCTCGTGCCGACGCGCGCTGACCTCGCTCGCGCGTTCATGCGGCTCGTCGAGACCGACACGCTGATGCAGGGCGCGGCGGATCACGGCGTCAGTGAAGCGTTGTACCTCGCCGACGTGGACGGCAACGGCATCGAGATCTACCGCGATCGCCCTCGTGGCGAGTGGCCGTTCGTCAACGGCCAGCTTCGGATGGGCGCCGATCCGATTGATTTCGACGATCTGGCGTCGGCGGCTTCCCCGAGCGGCGCGGGGCTGGCGCGTGAGACCGTCATCGGCCACGTGCACCTGCACGTGTCGAGGCTCGACGAGGCGCAGCGCTTCTACGTCGACGTCCTCGGCTTCGAGCTGATGCAGCGCTACGGTCCGAGCGCGCTGTTCGTGTCGGCCGGCGGCTATCACCATCACATCGGGCTGAACACGTGGGCCGGCGTCGGCGCGCCGCCGGCGCCGCCGGGCGCGATCGGATTGCGTCATTTCGACGTGATGCTGTCGGATGAATCGGCGCGGTCGGCGGTAGAGGAGCGACTCCGCGCCGCAGACGTTCCGATCGAGAGAACGGACGAGGGACCGCTGGTACGGGATCCAGCCAAGAACGCCATTCTGTTACGCCTATGAAGTAGGAAGTTGAAGTACGAACGCACGTAATGGCCGCCTTCTTCCGGTCCTCCCGGCGTCACGGTGTACTTGCCGTACGTCACGCCGACGTCGCCTGACATCGCCGCGCTGGCGAACAGCGATTCGCGCTTCGTGGTTGTCTCGCGCGGCTGCGCCATCTGGCGCGCCGCCGCGTCGCCGACGAACGGCATCATGCCGTCGCGGTAGACGCGCGCGTCTCCTGCGAGCAGTGGGCCTGCGCTTCGATCGGCGGCCGTGAGCGTTTCCTGCGCGTTCCGCGCGTCGCCGGCAAACCGATCGGTCGCGTCGGCGCGCGTGAAGTCGGGCGCGAACGACGGCGCGTTCGGCGTGCCGATGCCCTGGTCGATGAAAACCTTGTAACTGCCGTTCGCCCGTTTGCGCCAGATCGAGAAATAGCAGATGTGCGCCGGAGCTGCCGGCGGATCGGTGTGAACGACACGCATGGCGGGACCGGTGAGATAGCCGAGCTCCCCGCTCGCGGCGGCGTCGCCAAATCGCGGCTCTCACTTCAGCTCGACAATCGACGGCGCTGTGGTTTCAGCTGACGCAGAAACACCTTTGCCGGAACCGGCGCCGCGTCGAAGCGCACTGCATCATCGGCGAAAAACTCGAGAAACGAATCGCGCATGCCAACCTCCGCCGCGCGCCGGGAGAAGCCGCGCTCGGCGTCGACCATGGCCTGCAGCGATGCGGGGAGGGGCGGGGCCGCCGACAGCGCGGCAGCAGCCGCTACGCCGGCGATGAGAATGCGAATCATCGGTCCACGATACTTCAGGTTGCCGCTCCTGCAGTCGCGATGGCTCTCGCGCGACGGTTCGTCATTCGCTCGGCTAAAAGCCTCGCGCTACTCTAAAAGCCTCGCGCTACTCTAAAAGCCCCGCGCTACTTCTGTAGCGCGAGCGTTTCAGGCGAGGTGGTCGTCCTGACAGTCGTTCTGACAATCGATGACATCCCGTGACGACAAAGTGCAACGACCTGAATGGTTTCGGGCGAAAATACCCGTATACTGAAACGCGCAAAACTGCACGTTGTACGGGGGTGGGATGAGGGGATTGTTCGTCGCGACCGTGGGTCTCGTCGTCGTGGGCCTGAGCGCCAATGGAGGCGCTCAGACGGCTCTGCCAAGAACGACAGCCCAACCGAAACCAGCGCCCGTTGCTTCGCACGCGCCGACGACGACCGACGCGCAGCCGTCGCTCGTCACGCAGTACTGCGTTGGCTGCCACAACGATAAAGCCAAGACGGGCGGTCTCACGCTCGCGAGCTTCGATCCTGCGCATCCGGAACAGAACGCGGACACCGCCGAGAAGATGATCCGCAAGCTCCGGCTCGGCATGATGCCGCCTCCCGGAGCGCGGCGTCCCGACGCGGACGTCATCAACGCCTTCGCGGCATCGCTCGAAACGAAGATCGATCAGGTTGCCGCGGCGCACCCGAATCCCGGCCATCGCACGTTCCAGCGGCTGAACCGCGCCGAATATCAGCGGTCGGTCCACGATCTCCTCAACATCGACGTCGATGTGAATGCGTTCCTGCCGCCGGACACGATGAGCGGCGGGTACGACAACATCGCGGACGTTCAGAGCTTCTCGCCGGCGCTGATGGAAGGATATCTGCGCGCCGCCGCGAAGATCTCGAGCCTCGCCATCGGCGACAAGAACGCGAGCCCGAGCGAGTCGACCTACAAAGTGCCGCGCACGCAGTCGCAGATGAAACACATCGACGGCACGCCGTGGGGTACGCGCGGCGGCCTCGCGATCACGCACACGTTCCCCGCCGACGGCGAGTACACGTTCCGCATCATGCTGCATGGGACGCCGACCGGTCAGCTGTTCGGCAGCGTGGCGAGCCGCAACGAGCAGCTCGAAGTCTCCATCAACGGCGAGCGCGCGGCGCTCCTCGACATCAACTGGCGCATGAGCGAGACCGACAAGACCGGTCTCAACCTGGTGACGCCGCGCATCTTCGTGAAGGCCGGTCCTCAGCGCATCGCGGCCGCATTCATCCAGAAGTTCGACGGCGTCGTCGACGATCTCATGGCGCCGATCGACTACACGCTGGCCGACACCGAGTATGGCGACAACGCCGGCATCTACGTGCTGCCGCACGTGCGCGACTTCAGCATCACCGGTCCGCTGAAAGTGACTGGCGTATCGGAGACGCCGAGCCGCCGGCGCATTTTCACGTGCCGTCCGCTGTCGCCGACCGACCCTTCGACAAGCTCAGGGTCGCCGCGAGCGACATCTAGCGGCGACGAAATTCCCTGCGCACGCAAGATCGTCCAGGACCTCGCGAGCGAAGCCTACCGGCGTTCGGCCAACGGCGAGGACGTCGAGTCGCTGATGGAGTTCTACGCCGAGGGACGCAAGGGGCACGACTTCGAATCGGGCATC
Source organism: Acidobacteriota bacterium (assembly GCA_003222395.1). Classification (GTDB taxonomy): domain Bacteria; phylum Acidobacteriota; class Vicinamibacteria; order Vicinamibacterales; family CAVVIG01; genus Gp6-AA45. Next base: position 470,679 of record QHWB01000040.1, on the reverse strand, counting down.
AAGACGGCGCTGCAGGCAATCCTGGCGAGCCCCAAATTCCTCTTCCGGCTCGAATCGGAACCGTCGAACGTGCGGCCGGGGCAGACCTATCGGCTGAGCGATCTCGATCTCGCGTCGCGGCTGTCGTTCTTCCTGTGGAACACGGTGCCGGACGCTGAGCTCGTCAAAGTCGCCAACAGCGGCACGCTGCACCAGCCGGCCGTGCTGGAGAAGCAGGTGCGTCGCATGCTCGGCGATTCGAAAGCCGACGCGCTGTCGACGCGCTTCGCGTCGCAGTGGCTCCGGCTGCAGGACGTCGAGAAACTGCACCCCGACGCGCTGTTGTTTCCGGGGTTCGACAACGAGCTCGCCGAATCCTACAAGCGCGAGACGGAGCTGTTCTTCAACAGCATCGTCCGGGAAGATCGGAACGTGCTCGACCTGCTGACGGCGAACTACTCGTTCATCAACGAACGCATCGCCAAGGTCTACGGGATCCCGAACATCGTCGGCGGCGAGTTCCGCCGCGTGACGATGCCCGACCAACGGCGCGGCATTCTGGGTCAGGGCAGCATCCTGATGCAGACCGCCGTAGCGGATCGCACGTCGCCGGTGCAGCGCGGCAAGTGGATCATGGAAACGCTGCTCGGATCGCCGCCGCCGCCGCCGCCGCCGAATGTACCGGCGTTCGACGAGACGAAATCGGCGACGGCGACGGGCAAGACGCTGTCGGTGCGCGAACGCATGGAAGAGCACCGCAAGAATCCGGCCTGCGCATCGTGCCACCGCGTCATCGATCCGATCGGCCTCGCGCTCGAGAATTTCGACACGATCGGGGCGTGGCGGATCAAGGACAACGGCGTGGACGTCGACACGAGCGGCACGCTCTACGACGGCACGAAGATCAGCGGTCCCGACGACCTGCGGCAGGCGCTGCTCGCGCGATCGGAGCCGGTCATCCGCAACTTCACGGACAATCTGATGTCGTACGCGCTCGGCCGCCGCATCGAGTACTACGACCAGCCGACGATTCGCGCGATCGTGAAGAAGGCCGCGGTCGGCGGCAACAAGTTCTCGTCATTCGTGCTGGGCGTCGTCAACAGCCCGGCGTTCCAGATGAGCATGGCGGAAGCCATCACGACGACCGCCGCCGAACGCGAGGAAGCGGAGCGGGGCCAAGGGGCCCCCGCGAGCGACCGAGCCGGGGTCCGGGGCGCAGCCCCGGTTAAGTAAGGAGCCAACATGTACATCACGAAGAAGCACGTCTCCCGGCGCACCGTCCTGAAAGGGATGGGTGTGACGGTGGCGTTGCCGTTCCTCGATGCGATGCTGCCGGCGGGCACGGCGTGGGCCAGAACCGCCGCGGGGTCGTCGAAGATTCGGCTCGTGTGCATGGAAATGGTGCACGGGTCGGCCGGCAGCACGGCGCTGGGCGTCAAGAAGAATCTGTTCGCGCCCGTGAAGGCCGGCCGCGACTTCGAATTCACGCCGACCCTCGAGCCGCTCGCGCCGTTCCGCGACGACGTGACGATCATCAGCAACACCGACGTGCACAACGCGGAGGCGTTCACGCTGCCGGAAATCGGCGGCGATCACTTCCGCTCGAGCGCCGTGTTCCTCACGCAGTCGCATCCGAAGCAGACCGAGGGCAACGACGTGCACGCCGGCACGTCGCTCGATCAGCTGTACGCGAAGCAGTTCGGCCAGGACACGCCGATTCCGTCGATGCAGCTCTCGATCGAGAACGTCGATCAGGCGGGCGGCTGCACGTACGGCTATTCCTGCATCTACACCGACACGATCAGCTGGGCGTCGCCGACGCAGCCGCTCCCGATGATCCGCGATCCGCGCGTCGTGTTCGATCAGCTGTTCGGCGTCGGCGCGACGCCCGAGGAGCGCGCCGCAAGCCTGAAGGCGGACCGCAGCATCCTCGACTGGATCAACGGTCAGGTGTCGCAGTTGAAGCGGCAGCTGGGCGCGAGCGACCGGCGCCGGCTCGACGAGTACGTCGAGAACGTGCGCGAGATCGAGCGCCGCATCCAGCGCGTCGAGGCGCGCAACGCCAGCGGCGAGCAGCGCGCGATGCCGGAAGCGCCGATCGGCGTTCCTGATTCATTCGAGGAGCACGCGCGCATTCTGATGGATCTGATCGCGTTGGCGTTCGCCGCCGACACCACGCGCGCCTTCTCCTTCAAGCTCGGACGCGACGCGTCGGGCCGCGCCTATCCAGAGAGCGGCGTGGCGACCGGTTTCCACAACGCGTCGCACCACGGCGAGCGTGAAGACCGCATCATGGACTTCGCGAAGATCAATCGGTACCACGTGAGCATGGTGCCGTATCTGCTCGAGAAGCTGAAGAACACACCGGAGGGCGACGGCAACCTGCTCGACAACTCGCTGATCGTCTACGGCTCGCCGATGGGCGATTCGAACATCCACAACCACAAGCGCGTGCCGCTGTTCGTTGCCGGTCACGCCGGCGGTCGGCTGAAAGGCGGCGTCCACATCAAGGCGCCGGACGGCACCCCGATGGCCAATCCGATGCTGACGATGCTGCACATGCTGGGACGTACCGACCTGCAGCAGTTCGGCGACAGCACGGGCGAGCTCGACTTGAACAATCCGTCGCCGGCGACGGCGACCAGCGAGGGTGTGTAGCGACGACGAGCGGCACGTGTAGCGCAGGCCTTTAGGCCTGCCGTCCCCCGGCGGCGCGGCGAAGCAGCCCTAAAGGGCTGCGCTACAGACTTGCTAGTTGAGGATTACCGGATGCGAAGAACGTTGATCACTTCGGGCGCCATCGGCGCGCTGTTCCTCTCCGCCTTGATGCACGCGGCGCCGCCGACCGGATCGGTTGCGGACGCCGTGATGCAAGGCAACAAGGACGCCGTGCGCGCGCTGCTCAAGGACGGCGCGGACGTCAACACGGCGCTCGGCGACGGCATGACGGCGCTGCACTACGCCGCGTCGAAGCACGACGTCGAGATGGCGAAGATCCTGCTCTACGCCGGCGCGAACGTGAAGGCGACGACGCGCATCGGCGGATACACGCCGCTGCTCATTGCGAGCCGCGACGGCGACGCGCCGATGATCGAGACGCTGCTCGCCTCCGGCGCCGATGCGAACAGCGCGACGACCAACGGCACGACCGCACTGATGCTCGCGTCGGCGGCAGGTCACGTCGACGCCGTCAAGGCGCTGCTGGCGAAGAATGCGAACATCAACGCGAAGGAGTCGGTGAAGGGCGAGACGCCAATCGCATTCGCGGCCGCGTTCGGCCGCGCCGACGTCATTCGTGAGCTGGCCGCGCGCGGAGCGGACGTCAACCTGCGGACCAGAGTCCAGGATCTGTCGGCGTTCGCGAAAGAAGAGCAGGAGCGCTTGATCGCCGAGCGGCAGCAGCAGGGCGGTGGAACGCGTGGCCGTGGGGAGCCCGCGGAAACAAAAGAGACGAAGGACACGAAACCGGCCGCTGACGCGTCGAAGGCCGCCGTAGAAGGCAAGGACGCGAAGCCAGTCGCGGCGACAGGCCAGACAACTGAGGCTCAGCGAGGCCGCGGCGGGCGCGGGCGCGGTGTCGATCCGACCAAGCAGGTGCCGGGCCTCGAGCGGCAATACAACTACACCGAGCTCGTCGGGTACTGGGGCGGTCTCTCGCCGCTGCATCTTGCCGCGCGGCAGGGACACGTGGATGCGGTGAAGGCGCTCGTGGACGCGGGCGCCGACCTCAATCAGCCGACCTCCGGCGATCACGTCACGCCGATGCTCATCGCGACGATCAACGGTCAGTTCGACCTCGCAAAGCAGCTGCTCGATCGCGGCGCCGACCCGAACCTCGCGCAGGACAACGGCGTCACGCCGCTGTATGCGACGCTGAACGTCCAGTGGGCTGCCAAGGCGTTGTATCCGCAGCCGCGCGCCTACGAGCAGCAGAAGACGTCGTACTTGCAGTTCATGGAGGCGCTGCTGCAGAAGGGCGCGAACCCGAACGCGCGGTTGACGAAGAAGGTCTGGTACTCGCAGTACGACTTCGATCAGTCAGGCGTCGACGAGACCGGCGCCACGCCGTTCTGGCGCGCCGCGTACTCGTCGGACATCGATGCGATGAAGCTGCTCGTGAAATGGGGCGCCGATCCGGCGATCCCCACGATCCGCACGCCGGGACGCGTGCGGACGGGCGACGCGGTCCGCGAGGCCGAAGACGTCTCGGGCGTGCCGCCGGTGCCGGTCGGCGGGCCGGGCGTGCCCGCGCTGCTGGCCGCGGCCGGTGCGGGCTACGGTGAAGGCCTCGCCGCCAACCATCATCGCTATGCGCCGAGCGGCATGCTCGCCGCCGTGAAGTACATGATCGAGGAGCTCCATCTCGATCCGAACGTCCGCGACCACGAAGGCAACAACGCGATTCACGACGCGGCCGCGCGCGGCGACGTGGAGATGATCAAGTACCTCGTGTCGAAGGGCGTCGACGTCAAAGTCGTCAACCGCGAAGGCAAGACGACGGCCGACATGGCCAACGGTCCGGTGCAGCGCATCAACCCGTGGCCGGAAGCGCTGGCTCTGCTCGAGACCCTGGGCGCGAAGAACAATCACAAGTGCGTGTCATGCTGATTTGAGGATTTGGGGATCTCGAGTCCTCGAATCCTCTCACCTTCTCACTCGCGTGCGGCCCCACCCTTATTCACTGCGGCGGGGCCCCGCCGCTGTTGCTCGGCGCGTGCGCGCCTCGCAACGGCTCAAGGCTGTCACGACTCCCTGATTACGTCTGAAGCCGCGCTACCACGCGATTTCGATCGTCGGTCATCATTCCTTATCGTGCTTCTGCCGGTACTCCTCCTCCGCGATCAGCGCGTCCTTGCGGCCGGCAATCTGACGTTTTCGCTCTCGTTTCACCGACTCCCGTCGACGCTCATCGGTGCTGACCGCGACGGTAGGCAGTTGTCGCTCCAGATCTGTTCCATTACAGGACGGACAGTGCGGAACATCGCCCTTACGCACGAGCGCTTCGAACGCGTGATCGCAGCGTCGACATCGAAAATCGAACAGTGGCACGCGGGTCCTCCAGGAGACATTCGGTGACGTTTTCAGACGACAAATTGTACGCTTAAGGCCAGAGTCTCCGTATACTTAGGCCGATAATGAAGACCTTCGTCATAGCGAGCCTCGCCACGTCCATCGTGGCGCTCGGTATGGCTGCGGGCCAGACCACCGCGCCGACCGGACGCCCCCGGACGGCGACGCCAACGTCGCCGAAGTTGGCGACCGCGCATGCGTCGGCCGGACTGTCGATCGAATCGCAGAATCAGCTGGTCGGTCAGTACTGCGCGACGTGCCACAGCGACAAGACACGGGCCGGCGGACTGTCGCTCGCCGCGTTCGACGCGGCCAAAGTCGTCGAGAACGCGAACGTCGCCGAGAAGATGATCCGCAAGCTGCGGGCCGGGATGATGCCGCCGCCGCAGGCCCGGCGTCCCGACGCGGCGACGATTCAGTCGTTCTACGAGACGCTCGAGAACACGATCGACGCCGCGGCGGCGCTCAAGCCGAATCCCGGCTGGCGTCCGTTTCAGCGGTTGAACCGCGCGGAATATCAGCGTGCTGTTCGCGATCTTCTTGGCATCGACGTCGACGTCACCGCGTATCTCCCGCCCGACACCGTCAGCAGCGGCTTCGACAACGTAGCCGACGAGCAGACGTTTTCGCCGGCGCTGCTCGAAGGGTACCTGCGCGCGGCGAGCCAGATCAGCCGGCTCGCCGTCGGCGATCGCAACGCGAGCGCGACGTCGGCCACCTACAAGATCGGACGGTTCGGATCGCAGATGCGCCAGGTCGACGGCGCGCCCATCGGTACGCGCGGCGGCATCTCGGTCGTCCACATCTTTCCGGCCGACGGCGATTACGTGATCAAGGCGTCGATGCACTACGAGCCGCTCGGCGGCATCTTCGGCCGCTACTCGATGCTGACGATGAACATCGGCGAGCAGCTCGAGGTGTCGATCAACGGCGAGCGCGTGGCGCTGCTCGACGTGAAGCCGAACATGAGCGAGACCGATCAGCAGACGGGGCAGAACGGTCTCGAGCTCAAGACGGATCCGATTCACATCAAGGCCGGACCGCAGCGCGTCACGGCGGCCTTCATCCAGAAGCTCGAAGGACCGGTCGACGATCTCGTCGCGCCGCTCGAGAACACGCTCGCCGACGTCGACGTGCAGTTCGGGGTCACGGCGCTGCCTCACATGCGCGACATGACGATCCTCGGGCCATCGCACGTCACCGGCGTGTCCGAGACCGTCAGCCGCCGCAAGATCTTCAGCTGCCGTCCGTCGAACGGAAACGACGAGGAGACGTGCGCGGCCGGGATCGTGAAACGCCTGACGAACCAGGCGTACCGGGGCGGCGCGACCGCGGACGACATCCAGGACGCGCTGGAGTTCTACCAGAAGGGACGCAAAGGCGGCGATTTCGAAAACGGCGTCCGCCTCGCGCTTCAGTCGGTGCTGGTCAGCCCGCGATTCCTGTTTCGTCTGGAGCATCCGTCGACTGTCGGCGCGCGCCCGACCGTCGCGCGCGCGGCGTCGCAGATGTTGCGGATCAGCGATCAGGATCTTGCCTCGCGTCTGTCGTTCTTCCTCTGGGCGTCGGTGCCGGATGCCGAGCTCGTCAAGGCCGCGAACAACGGTTCGCTCCGCTCACCACTCGGCGTCGAGAAGCAGGTGAAGCGGATGCTCGCGGATCCGCGATCGGATGCGCTGTCGAAGCGCTTCGCGAGCCAATGGCTGCGGCTGCAGGATCTCGACAAGATTCATCCCGACGTGCTGCTCTACCCGCAGTACGACGATCGCCTGGCCGAGGCGATGCAGCGCGAAACGGAGCTCTTCTTCGACAGCATCGTGCGCGAAGATCGGAACGTGCTCGATCTGCTCACCGCCGATTACGGCTTCGTCAACGAGCGGCTCGCGAAACATTACGGCATTCCAAACATCATCGGCGCGTCGTACCGGCGCGTGCAGCTGCCGGAATACCGCCGCGGACTCCTGGGACAGGGAAGCATCCTGACGCTGACGTCGGTCGCGGATCGCACGTCGCCGGTGCTGCGCGGCAAGTGGGTGATGGAAGTGCTGCTCGGCACGCCGCCGCCGCCGCCGCCGCCGAACGTGCCGGCCCTCGACGATACGACCAAGACCGAGCATGACGGCATGCGCCTGACGACGCGGCAGCGGATGGAAGAGCATCGGAAGAATCCGTCCTGCAACAGCTGTCATCGTGTGATCGATCCGCTCGGGCTCGCGCTCGACAACTTCGACGTGACCGGCGCCTGGCGCATCAAGGACAACGAGGTCCCCGTCGACGTCGTCGGCGATCTGTACGACGGGACGAAGATGAACGGGCCGTCGGGGCTGCGCGACGCGCTGCTGAAGCATCGGGACATGGTGCTGCGCAGCTTCACCGAAAACCTGCTGACGTACGCGGTCGGCCGTCGCATCGAGCCCTCGGACATGCCGACGGTTCGCGTGATTATTCGCGACGCGGCGAAGAGCGGCAATCGTGCGTCCTCGTACATTCTCGGCGTCGTGAACAGCGCAGCGTTCCGAATGGTGAAGCCCGAGAGTCGTGAGCTGAAGGCGGACGATGCAGAGCGGCGTTTTTAGATCGCGCCCCTGACAGGGGCTGGGCCACACGACAGGGGCCGCGCCGCCGGACAGGGCCGCGCGACAGGGTGCGAGAAGATGTGGCGCGGGGCTTTCAGCCCCGCGTCTGGAGAGGGCGACGATGTACATCACGAACAAGCAGTTGTCGCGCCGCACGGTGCTGAAGGGCGTCGGCGTGACGATGGCGCTCCCGTTTCTGGAAGCGATGGTTCCGGCGCGGAGCGTGTTCGGCGCGACGCCCGGGAAGAAGCTTCGGCTCGTGGCGATCGAGATGGTGCACGGTTCGGCCGGCAGTACGGCGCTCGGCATCAAGAAGAACCTGTGGGCGCCGTCGGCCGTCGGTCGCGATTTCGACTTGAGCTCGACGAGCCTCGTGTCGCTGCAGCCGTACCGCGATTACGTCACCATCGTCAGCAACACCGACGTGCGGAACGCGGAGGCGTTCACGGCGCCGGAGATCGGCGGCGACCACTTCCGGTCGAGCGCCGTGTTCCTCACCCAGACGCATCCGAAGCAGACGCAGGGATCGGACGTACGCGCCGGCACGTCGCTGGATCAGATCTACGCGAGGCAGTTCGGCCAGGAGACGCCGATTCCGTCGATGCAGCTCTGCATTGAGAACGTCGATCAGGCGGGCGGCTGCTCGTACGGCTACTCGTGCACGTACACCGATTCGATCAGCTGGGCCTCACCAATCGAGCCGCTGCCGATGGTCCGCGATCCGCGCGTCGTCTTCGATCAGCTGTTCGGCGTCGGCGCGACGCCGCAGGAGCGCGCGGAACGGCGCTCCGAGGATCGCAGCATCCTCGACTGGCTGGGCACAGCGACCGCGCGGCTCAAGAAGGATCTCGGCGCGGCTGATCGCGCGCGCTTGTCGCAGTACCTCGAAGAAGTCCGGGAGATCGAGCGGCGCATCCAGCGCGTCGAGGCGAAGAACTCGAGCGGCGAGCCGCGCGAGCTGCCCGAGGCGCCGGTCGGCGTGCCCGATTCGTTTTCAGAGCACGTGAAGCTGATGTTCGATCTGCAGGCGCTCGCGTTCGCCTCGGACGTCACGCGCGTGTTCGCGTTGAAGCTGGGGCGCGACGCCTCGAACCGCGTGTATCCGGAGAGCGGCTTCAAAGGCGCGTTCCATTCCGCGTCGCATCACGGCGAGCGTGAAGATCGGATCGTCGATTTCCAGAGGATCAACACGTATCACGTCAGCATGATCCCGTACCTGCTGGAGAAGCTGAAGAGCACGCCCGATGCGGACGGCAGCACCCTGCTCGACAACTCGGTGATCATCTACGGATCGCCGATGGGCGATTCGAACCTACACAACCACAAGCGATGTCCGATTTTCATCGCGGGGCACGCGGGCGGCCGGCTGAAGGGCGGCCTGCACCTGCGCGCTCCCGACGGCACGCCGATGGCCAACTTGATGCTGAGCGTGATGCACAAGCTCGGCGTCGACGACATGCAGCAGTTCGGCGACAGCACGGGCGAGTTCGATTTGAACCAGATTTAGGCTGATGGGGCGCGGCCCTTTCAGGGCCGCGCGCGCTTCGCGGGCCTGAAAGGCCCGCCACATAGGCAGAGCGAGAGAGTCACAGGAGCAGACAGAAGATGCGACAGAAGCTGATTCGCGTGAGCGTCGCGCTGATGTCGCTCGGCTTATCGGTGCTCCTCGGCGCCGCGCCGCCGTCACCGGTCGCAGATGCAGCGCAGGCGGGCGACAGGGATGCCGTGCGATCGCTGTTGAAGCAGGCGGCCGACGTCAACGCGTCGCAGGCCGACGGGATGACGGCGCTGCACTGGGCCGCGATGCGCAACGACGCCTATCTCGCCGAAACGCTGCTGTACGCCGGCGCGAGCGTGACGGCGTCGACCCGCATCAACTCGTATACGCCGCTCCTGCTCGCGGCGAAGAACGGCAACGCCGCCGTGATGGAGCCGCTCATCAAGGCGGGGGCCGACGTCAACGGCAGGACGTCGAACGGCACTACTGCGTTGATGTTCGCCGCGGCCGCCGGCAACGCCGACGCCGTAAACGTGCTGATCGATCGCGGCGCAGACATCAACGTGGCTGAACCGGTCCGCGGTCTCACGGCGGTGATGTTTGCCGCGGCGTCCGATCGCACGCCGATCGTCGCGCTGCTGGCGAAGCACGGCGCCGATCTGAAGGCGACGACGAAGACGGTCGACTTGAACGCGATGGGACGGAATTCGGCGGTCTTTGCCGGCGTGCTGTTCGGCAATCCGCAGGCGCCGTCCAGGCCTGCCGAAGCCACGAAGGGCGGCGAGCCGCCGAAGCCTGGCGAAAGTCGTCGAGAACCTCAGGGTCGCCCAGAGGAAGGTCGAAGGGCGACAGCAGGGCAGGCCCCTTCGACAGGCTCAGGGCAGGCGAGTGGGGGGCCGGGCGGCGGCGGGCGTGAAGGGCGCAATCCGTTTGCCGGTACGGCGGGAATCGATCGTCAGTATCAGCTGAACGAGCTCGTCTACGCGCAAGGTGGGATGACGCCGCTGCTGCTCGCCGCCCGTCAGGGGTACACCGAAACCGTGCGAACGCTGCTCGACGCGGGCGCCGGCATCAATGAGGTGAGCGCCGGCGATTCAACCAGCCCGATCCTGATCGCGACGCTGAACGGCCATTTCGATCTGGCGAAGGAGCTGCTCGATCGACATGCCGATCCGCGGCTGGCGGCCGAGAATGGCGTGACGCCGCTGTACGCCGCGCTCAACTGCGAGTGGGCGCCGAAGGCGCTGTATCCGCAGCCGCGCGCGTACGTGAACCAGAAGGTGACGTACCTCGAGCTGATGAAGGCGCTGCTCGACGCGGGCGCGGATCCGAACGTCCGGCTGAAGAAAAAAGTCTGGTATCAGGGCTACAGCTTCGACCTGTCCGGCGTCGACGAGATCGGCGCGACGCCGTTCTGGCGAGCCGCCTATGCGAGCGACGTCGACGCGATGCGCCTGCTCGTCGCGTACCATGCCGACTCGAACATCCCGACGATGAAGAGCGCCGGCCGGCCGAGAATCGCCGACGAGAATCGCGAAGTGAAGGACGTCTCGCCGCTGCCGCCGGTGCCGCTCGGCGGACCCGGCATTCCGGCGGTCGTGGCGGCTGCGGGGTCGGGCTACGGCGAAGGCTTCGCCGCCAACTCGCATCGCTTCGCGCCGACCGGCATGCTCGCGGCGGTGAAGTACCTCATCGAAGAGCTGCACGCCGATCCGAACGCGAAGGATCACGAAGGCAACACGGCGCTGCACAACGCAGCGGCGCGCGGCGACGTCGAGATGATCAGATATCTCGTCTCGAAAGGCGCCGACGTGACGGCGGTCAACCGCGAAGGGAAGACGACGGCCGACATGGCGAACGGTCCGGTGCAGCGCATCCAGCCCTGGCCCGAAGCGCTTGCGCTCCTCGAATCGCTCGGCGCGAAGAACAACCACAAGTGCGTGTCGTGCTGACGTAGACGCGTCGCTGTAGCTACATCGTGTTAGAATTGTGGCTACAGGATTCTGCCTCGATGCACACCGTCGGCATTCGCGAGCTCAAGAACCAGCTCAGTCGTCACCTGAAGCGTGTGCGTGCCGGTCACCGGCTGGTCGTCACCGAGCGTGGCAAACCTATCGCCACGATTGTGCCGGCTGAAGAGGCGAACATCCCCGAAGGGCTGCTGCGCTTGATCAGGGAAGGGAAAGCGCACTGGGGCGGCGGTAAGCCGACCGGGTCGAAGCGGCCGCCGCGGATCAAGGGACCCAGCGTCTCGGATGCCGTCCTCGAAGACCGTGAAGATCGCGTGTGACGGTCTACCTCGACGCGAGCAGTCTCGTAAAACTGTACGTCTCGGAACCGGGCAGCCATGACGTCCGGCAATTGCTTGCCACAGCACGGTCGGCCGCGACGTCGGGGTTGACGTACGCCGAAGCGCGGGCAGCGTTCGCGAGGCGCTTTCGGGAAAAGGGACTCTCGGGTCGCGATTACGCGATGGTCAAGCGTGATTTCGATGCCGATTGGCCGGGGTATGTGTCCATCGACGTGTCAGCGGCGTTGTGCAGGAGCGCAGGCGAGCTCGCCGAACGCCACCACCTGAAGTCCCTCGATGCGATCCATCTCGCATCGTTTGTGGAACTCACGTCGACGACCTGGCCGGATGACGTGGAATTTTCGAGCTTCGACACGCGCCTGAATCGCGCGGCCGCGTCGGCGCTGCGATCGCTGAAGCGCGTCAGGTGAATTCGCGGGACTACCGTCGCCGATTTGCGCCGTAGCGCGGGAGATCTACCGAAGGCGAATGGAGCCGGCGATCGGACTTGAACCGATGACCTGTCGATTACGAATCGACTGCTCTACCAACTGAGCTACGCCGGCCAAGCGTGAAACCGGTATTCTACCACGGCCATGGTGGCCACTCACCGGCGCAGCGTGATGACGCGCGGGCAGGGCGATGCGCACGATGTCACCGACGTCGTCTCTCACATCGTCGCCGACTCACACATCGCGAGCGGCACGGCGACGGTCTTCATCGTCGGCTCGACGGCCGCGGTCACCACGATCGAATTCGAACCGGGCGCCATCGCCGATCTCAACCGGCTCTTCGAGCAGATCGCGCCGCGCGACGCCGATTACCGCCATCATCTCCGCTGGGGCGATGACAACGGATCGAGCCACGTGCGCGCAGCGCTGCTCGGTCCGTCGCTGACGGTGCCGTTCGCCGACGGCAAGCTGCTGCTCGGCACGTGGCAGCAGATCATTCTCCTCGAGCTCGATACGCGTCCGCGCAAGCGTGAAATCGTTATTCAAGTCGTCGGTGAGTGAGGGGACCGTCGTGCATCAACGAAGTTCGGTCCAGACTTCGCGACGGACCAAATCGCGGAGTCCCGCCGCGCGTTCGCTGTTGGCCCTGCGCTGCGCTTCGGCCGGCACGACGCGCGCGGTCGCCGCATCGAGTCCGGCGGCGAGCGCTTCGGCGGCGGCCATGTTCTTCAGACGGAAAATCCGCAGGTGCGTCCAATCGGTCGTCACGCCGGGCGCGGGCGTCACGGTGCGGACTTCCTCGAACACGCCGGCGCGCCGCGCGTCCTCGTCGATCGGCTCCGCGACGGTCTTGATGTACGCGTTGTACGCGTCGAGCTGACCGGGTTTCGCGCGCCAGTAGTAGGCAACGAACACCGCGCCGGTCGATGCCGTCGGCGGACCACCGCGGCCGGCCGCCGGCTGTGTCAAGGGCGGCGGTGGCGGTGCAGGCGCCGGCGGGACCGTGCCTCCGAGTTTGAACGCCCACAGGCGATCGCCTCTCGCCGAGAGTTGAAACTGATTGCCGCCCGACAGAATGGCGACGTATTGCTGGCCGTCGACCTGGAACGTCGAGACGGGCGCGTCGGCGCCCGCTCCCGTTTGAAACGTCCACGACACGTTGCCGTTCGCGGCGTCGTACGCCACGAGGTTGCCGTCCGACTCACCGTGAAAGATCAAACCGCCGGCCGTGCTCAGGAGGCCGCTGCCGGTGCCGATCGGGAATTTCGTGCGCTTCTGCCAGACGATCTTGTTCGTCGCCGGATCCATCGCCGTCAGCGTTCCCGAGCGTGGCTCACCGGCCGGCCGGTTGAAGCCGGTTCCGTTCCCGACGGTCTCGAACTGCTGCGTCTGCCCGTTCCACACCTGACGCCGCACGTTGTGCGCGGAGTTGATTACCGCGCCCGGGACGTAGACGAGACCAGTCTTCGGACTGAACGTCGACGGCGCCCACGCGTTTCCGCCCTGTGTCCCCGGGGCGAGAACGATCGTCTTGTCCCAGTATGGCGTGAAGATGCAGCCGCTCTCGACGCCCGGCGCGACGCTATCGGGTTCGGGGCACGTCGGAACGAACGAGTCGCCGATCGGAAATGGCTGCGTCGCCGCCGTCTTCATCCGCCGCTCGACGCGGACCGGTTTCTCCGGGATGCCGATGAGCGGTTTCCCCGTGACGCGATCGAGGATGTAGAGGAACCCGGTCTTGCCGGCGTGCACGAGGATCTTGCGCGGCCGACCGCGATAGGTGATGTCGGCGAGCAGCGGCGCCGAGCTCGCGTCGTAATCCCACACGTCGTGGTGCACTTCCTGAAAGTGCCACCTGTACGCGCCCGTCTTCAGATCGAGCGCGAGAATCGATGACGTGAACAGGTTGTCGCCGCTTCGATCCTGACCGTCGTTGTCCGGGCCGGCATTGCCGATCGGCACGTAGATCGTCCGGAGCTCAGGATCGATCGCGGGGTTCAGCCACACGGGACCGCCGCCGTGCTTGTACGAGTCGCCTTCCCAGGTGTCGCCGCCGCGTTCGCCCGGAGCGGGCACCGTGAAGAACTTCCACACCTCGGCGCCGGTCTTGACATCGTATGCGCCGATTTGTCCGCGGACGCCGACCTCGCCGCCCGCGATGCCGATGTACACGAGTCCGTCGCAATATACCGGCGCCGCGCTCGTGAAGGCGCGCGGCTGATCGGTGAGCCGCGTTTTCCAGACGACCGACCCGGTCTGCTGGTTCAGCGCGACGAGCGTGTTGTCGCGCTGCGCAAAGAGCACTTTCCCTTCGACGACGACGACGCCGCGGTTGGTGCCGCCGCCGGCGCCGCGCAGCTCGGGCGAATATTTCCACTTGATCGCGCCGTTCCCTGCGTCGATCGCGAACACGTTCTGAAAGCTCGAGGTGATGTAGATCACGCCGTCGGACGCGACCGGCGTCGCCTGCATGTTGCCGCCGTTGCCGTCCTCGAGGTGAATCATCCACGCGCCGCCGAGATTCTTGATGTTCGAGAGATTGATCTGGTCGAGCGCCGAATAGCGCTGATTCGCCCAGTTGCCGCCGACGAGCGGGAAGTCTTTCGTGGGCGGCTGACTCCAGTCGGCGGCTGTGCCGCCGACGCGCGCGATCGCGGTCCCACAGACGACCAACAATGCGGCGAACAGAAGTTTGTGCGTCATGATCCTCGATGCCTGCGCTACTTTTTCTTGACCGGGATATCGGGCCGCGGGTCGCCGACGAACCCGTCGCGGTTCGGCATCTTCACCCGCGGCAGCGTCGTCTCATCGAGGACATCGTCTTCACCGACGATGCCGTTGAGGAACAGGACGTATGCCGTCGTCGCGTACACCTGATCCGTTGTCAGCGTTCCGGGATGATCGAACGGCATCGCGCGGCGCAGATAATCCCACAGCGTCGTCGCAAACGGCCAATAGCTGCCGACGGTCTTGAGCGGCGCCGACGTGTTCAGGGATCCCTGGCCGCCGGCGAGGATGTCCTGCGGCCCTTCCGTGCCGGTCGGCCCGTGGCACGTGACGCAGCGGCTCGTGTAGGTTTCTCTCCCGGCGCGCGCCGTCCCGCGGCCCGGCGGCAGACCGCGGCCATCGGGAAAGACGTCGATGTCGATGGCTTTCAATTCTTCGGCCGTCGGAGCGCGTCCGATGCCGAACGTGGGCGATTGGGCGACAGCGGGCTCAATGGCAGGCCTGAAGGCCTGCGCTACCAAGATCGCGACCAATACCGCGACCGCGCCGACGATGATGCCGACGCGGTAGCGCAGCCCTTTAGGGCTGCCTTGACTACGTCCGATTTGCATTCGTGACCGTTCCGTTCGAGTCGACCTTCCACATCTGGATCCCGTTGTTGTGATAGTTCGAGTTGACACCCCGAATCTCGACGAGCCGCTGCACCGTCGGCTGCGTGTAGCCGGTTTCGTCCGTCGCGCGCGAGGCGAGCAGGGCATCGCGGCCATCCCATTTCCACGACCAACGGAAGCGCGTATGCGCTTTCGGCAAAACAGGCGTTTGGAGCTCCGCAGCCGTCCACGATTGACCGCCGTCGATCGTGATCTCGACGCGCGCGATTGCGCCACGGCCCGACCATGCGAGCCCGGTCAGCTCGTACACGCCCGCACCGCGAAGTCTGTCGCCGGCCGACGGGCGCGTGATGAGCGACTTCGCTTCCATGTAGAACGTGAACTGCCTCGCGGTGCCGTCCGGCATCAGATCGGTGTACTTCGACGTCTCCTCGCGTGACATCGCGGGTCGATCGAGCACTTTCACGCGGCGCAGCCACTTGACGTTGACGTTGCCTTCCCATCCGGGCACGAGCAGCCGCAGCGGATACCCCTGTTCGGGACGCAGCGGCTCGCCGTTTTGACCGTAGGCAACCATCACATCGTCCATTGCCTTCACGATCGGGATGCTGCGATCGTGACGTCCTGGGTCAGCGCCTTCGGCGAGAATCCAGGCGCCTTCGGGTTTGACCGCGCATTCCTTCAGCAGCATCGAGAGCGGCACGCCGGTCCATTCGCTGCAGCTCGTCAACCCGTGGCCGCGCTGCGCGTCGGTGGCGCCGCTGCTGCGCCACTCGGAGCGGCTGTTGCCCGAGCATTCGAGGAAGTAGATTCTGGACACCGACGGCAGCCGCTTCAATTCGTCCACGGTGAAGACGAGCGGACGGTCGACGAGCCCGTGGATGGTCAACGTGTGCCTCGCCGGATCGATCTGAGGCACGCCCGAATGATGGCGCTCGAAGTGAAGCGACGAAGGCGTGATGATGCCGAAGGTGTCGTGCAGCGGCGTCTGGCTCGCTGATTCTTCGAGCGGCACCTGTCGATCCTGCTGGACGAATCGCTTCGCTTTCTCGAACGTCGATCGCGCGCCGTATTCGCTGACCGGCGCGCCGAGCGCGCGCGGCTCGAGAGCGTCCGAATCCGGACGATATTTCGAGCGACAGGCCACGAGCGCGGCGCTCCACGCCGCCCCCAATGAGAAAAAGCGCGAGAGGAAGCGGCGGCGCGAAGCGTCGTCGCGCGAACGGCTGGGCTCCATGCGCGGCATTATGCGCTATGATGAACGTTTAAATCATCCCCAGGAAAGCTGACCGTGGAGATCACAACGGCCGCCCCGGCGGCCGATCTCGTCGTTCGCGGCGCACGTACACACAATCTGAAGAATGTCGACCTGTCGCTGCCGGTCGGCAAGCTGATCATCGTGACGGGCGTCAGCGGATCGGGAAAGTCGTCGCTCGCCTTCGACACGATCTACGCGGAAGGGCAGCGCCGCTACGTCGAGTCGCTCTCCGCCTACGCGCGGCAGTTTCTCGAGCGGATGGAGAAGCCGGACGTCGATCGCATCGACGGCATCTCTCCGGCCATCGCGATTCGGCAGAAGAACAGCGTCCGCAACCCGCGGTCGACCGTCGGCACTACGACGGAGATTCACGACTACATGCGGCTGCTGTACGCGCGCGTCGGCCGCACCTTCTGCCGCAACTGCGGACGTGAAGTCGTCCGCGAAACGGCCGAGGTCGTCGCGCGCCAGCTCGGCGAACTGCCCCGCGGCATCCGCCTGCTCATCGGGTTCGATCTCCCCGTCGTTGATACGTCCGGTTCAGCTTCAGCCGAATCGCCCGAGGTCGATGAGCTTGCCGAGGTTGCCGATGAAAACGGCGACGACGCACCGATTCCGAAGGACACGCTCTTCAGCTCCGAGGCGCGCAGGCCGGCGCTGCCGCCATCGGCGATCGTGGCGACGATCGAATCGCTGCGCAAGAAGGGCTTTGCGCGCCTGTTCGTGGATGGCCGCGCGGTCGGCTTCGACGACGTGGATGCGGCGGCACTGACCGATCGCTCGACGCTACAGGTCGTCGTCGATCGGTTGCAGCTCAACGGAGAGGATCTGCGTCAGCGCCTCACCGATTCGATTGAGACGGCGTATCTCGAGGGCGGCGGCGCCGCGTGGGCGATGCAGCTGCCGAATCCCGATTCACGAGTTTCGAATCCCGACTCCCAGATCCCGAATCCCATTACGATCGTCTTCTCCGAGCGCTTCGACTGCCGCGCGTGCGGGATCACCTACGAAGATCCGCAGCCGCGGCTGTTCTCGTTCAACAACCCGTTCGGCGCGTGCCCGACCTGCCACGGCTTCGGCAACATCATCGAGCTCGACATGGATCTCGTCGTCCCCGATGCGTCTAAGTCGATCAGCCAGGGCGCCATCGAGCCGTGGAGCAAGCCGCACTACCGCGCTCAGCTGGCCGAGTTGAAAAGGGCCGCGAGAAAAGGCAAAGTGCGCCTCGACGTCCCCTGGGCCGAGCTGACCGCCGACGAGAAGCGGTTCGTCATCGACGGGAGCGACAACGCGTCGACAGGCTCGGGTGAGAGCTACGAAGGGATCCGCGGGTTCTTCCGCTGGCTCGAGCGCAAGAAATACAAGGTACACGTCCGCGTGTTTCTCAGCCGATATCGCGGATACCTCACGTGTCCCGACTGCAACGGCGCCCGGCTCCGCCGCGAAGCGCGCGACGTGCAGGTGGCCGGCCGCACGATCGATCGCGTCTCGGCGTTGACGGTCCGCGAGGCGCAGGACTTCTTCGGCAGCCTCGCACTGTCCGAAAAGGAAGAAGTGATTGCCGAGAAGGTGCTGAAAGAAATTCGGCGCCGGCTCTCCTTTCTCAGCGACGTCGGACTCGATTACCTGACGCTGGATCGCCTGTCGTCCACGCTGTCGGGCGGCGAAGCGCAGCGGATCAATCTCGCGACGTCTCTCGGCTCGGCGCTCGTCGGCACTTTGTACGTGCTCGACGAGCCGTCCATCGGCCTGCATTCGCGCGACAACCTGCGGCTCATCGCCATCCTCCGCCAGCTGCGCGACCAGGGCAACACGGTTCTCGTCGTCGAGCACGACGCCGACATGATCAAGGTCGCCGATCACATCGTCGATCTCGGCCTCGGCGCCGGCGAGCAGGGCGGACGCGTGGTGTTCTCCGGAACGCTGGACGGCCTGATGCAGGAGCCGCGGTCGCTGACATCGAAGTACCTGCGGCAGGAACTGGCGATTCCGGTGCCGACGACGCGGCGCCGCGGTACGGGTCAGAAGATCAAGGTGGTCGGCGCGACCGAGCACAACCTGAAGGACATCGAGGTCGCCATCCCGCTAAACACGCTGGCGTGCGTGACCGGCGTGAGCGGATCCGGCAAATCGACGCTCGTGCACGACGTGTTGTACGCCGCGATCAAACGCGTCAAGGGCGGATGGGACAAGCGCGTCGGCACGTTCAGGAAGCTCGAAGGCGCGGAGTTCATCACCGATGCCGTGCTCGTCGATCAGGCCCCGATCGGACGCACGCCGCGGTCGAATCCCGTCACCTACCTCAAGGCCTTCGATCCGATCCGCGAGCTGTTCGCGGCGACCAAAGACGCCCGCTCGCGCGGCCTCACGGCGAGCCACTTCTCGTTCAACGTTCCCGGCGGACGGTGCGAGGCGTGTCAGGGCGAGGGCGAGGTGCGCGTCGAGATGCAGTTCCTCGCCGATGTGTTCGTGCCCTGCGACCAGTGCGACGGCAAGCGATTCAAGCCGCAGGTGCTCGACGTCCGCTATCGCGGCCGGACGATCCATCAGGTGCTCGACCTGACCGTGCGCGAAGCGCTGACGTTCTTCAGCAGCTCGCCGAAGGTGCTGCGGCGCCTTCAGGTGCTCGATGAAATCGGTCTCGGTTACCTGCGCCTCGGTCAGCCGGCGACCACGCTGTCGGGCGGGGAAGCGCAGCGGATCAAGATCGCCGCGCATCTCTCGTCGCATGGAGGCGAGCGCCTGCTCTACATCCTCGACGAGCCGACGACCGGTCTGCATTTCGACGACATCGCGAAGCTGCTGACGGCGTTCAAGAAGCTGCTCGAAGCCGGCCACTCGCTGCTGGTCATCGAGCACAACCTCGACGTCATCAAGACCGCCGATTACATCATCGACCTTGGACCGGAAGGCGGTGACGAAGGCGGCTACCTGGTCACCACCGGCACGCCGGAACAGATCGCGCAGGTCGAGGCCTCGCACACCGGGCGGTACCTGCGTCCCGTGCTCGCCGGGGGCCGCTCCCACGCGTATGCGGCAGGACGATAGCGGCCCGACGGGCGTGACGGGCAGGACGCGCGGAGTGGTGTTTTTCGCGATTCTGACGTGTTCTCATCCCGCCTATCCCGCCGTTCCTGCCTATCCCGCCCCACAGATTTCCGTGGAGCAGGCCATCCGCGATCTCTCGAGCCCCGATGCGAACGTCCGCTTCCGCACGGCGCAGATCCTGAAGGAGGCGGTGTACCCTGAGGCCGCGGAGCCGCTCGTTCCGCTCATCAGCGATCCGCAAGACGAAGTCCAGCTCGAAGCGATCGCGGCGGAGCTGAATATCTTTCTCGCCGAGAAGATTGTTCCGCGGAGGCGCATCGGACGCGTGATCGAAGTCCGCAATGCCGTGATGGCAGAGCCGTTGTTCTCGACCGGTCCGCTTGCGATCGGCTCCCGCCCGGTCCCCGCCGCGGTGTTGACCGCGCTGCGCGGCGCATCGCGCGACGACAACCGGCGCGTCGGCCTCGAAGCGCTGTACGCGTTTGGCGTGCTCGCCGTCGAACCAGGCGGTACGGCGCGGCGCGATCTGCTGCGTATCACCGGACCCGACGTGGCGGCGCTCATCGGAGCGGTGGATCCGGCGCTGCGATACGCGGCAATCCGCGTGCTCGGCCGCGTCTTTTCGAAGCGGTCGGACGATCCACCGATCGATCCTGTGGTAGGCGACGCCATCGTCGGCGCGCTCAACGACCGCGACAACGCCGTGAAGCGCGCGGCAATGCAGGCGCTCGGCGATCTGCGTCACGACCGCGCCGTACAGGCGCTCACCGAGCTGTTTCAGTTCCACGCGAAGGGACCGCTCGCCGAAGCCTCGCTCGACGCGCTCGCACGAATCGCGCATCCGGGCAGCGGACCGCTTTTCACCGACGTGCTTGCCACGAAGACCGCGACGTTGAAGGGAATTGCCATCGAAGGGCTCGCGCGGCTCGGCGACACGCAGCAGCTGCCTGCGATCGAGAAAGCGCTTGCGGGGGAACGAAGCGATCCGACGCGGCTCGCCGGCCGCTTCGCCGCCGCGATGCTCGCCAAGGCGTCGATCGATCCGATTGCCGAAGCGCTGGCGCGGCCGAAGCTGCGCGATCAGGCGAAGCAGTATCTGATCGAGCTCGCGCCGGGCTGCACGTCCGCCCTGGCGCCCCTGCTGCAGGATCCGACGGCTCGCGTGCGGATCGACGCGGTCGACGCGATCGCGCTCGGCGGCGACGCGTCCGCGATCTCCGTCGTCGAGCCGCTTTCGCGCGACGCTGATCCGCAGGTCGCCCGCGCGGCCGAACGCGCGCTGGCGCGGCTGCGACAGACCGTCACCCAGCTAACCCGGTAGGCTGAATCAACACAAAGGCCGATTCAGCCATGAAGTTGCCGCGCAGCTTCTACGATCGTCCCACCCTCGACGTCGCGCGCGATCTGATCGGAAAGGTTCTCGTCCATAACCGGCGCGGCGTCGTCACCAGCGGCGTCATCGTGGAGCTCGAAGCCTACATCGGGGAATCGGATCCGGCGTGCCACGCGGCGCCCGGACCGACGCGGCGCAACGAGCCGTTGTACGGGCATCCGGGCTATTCGTACGTGTATCTCAACTACGGTATCCACTCGCTGGTGAACGTCGTCACGGAATCGCACGGACGTCCTGCGGCGATCCTGATTCGCGCGCTCGATCCGCTGGACGGGATCGAGGTGATGCGGCGGCGGCGAGGAGGCACGATGAAGGGACGCAGGACACGCGGCGATCGCAATCCGCTCGCGCGGCACGAGCTGTGTCGCGGTCCGGGCAACCTCACGATGGCGATGGGGATCACGCTCGCCGAGAACCGCCTCGACCTGCTCGGCGACCGCCTCTATATAGAGGATAGAGCGATTCCCGCGGGCGCCCTCGCCTGGGGACCGCGCATCGGCATCCGGGTCGGCACGCAGCACCCGTGGCGCGCGTGGGTCGAGGGACATCCGGCGGTGTCGCGCGCTTAGGATCGCCGAACCAGATCGATTACTTCCCGACAGCCGTGGAACTTCGCCCACCACAGCGCGTTCCAGCCCGCCACCGTGTCCGGAAGGTCGAGGCCGGGCTGGTGCTCTTTGAGCGTGCGGACTGTTTCGGGATGGCAGCCGCCGAGAAGCGGCAGATCGATGTCCGACAGCGCGCCGCCGGATACGGCCTGAGACAGCGCGGTGGCGCCGCGTGCGCCGGGGGCGCGGGCGTCGGCGGCCACGAGCCCCATTCCCATTCCGGCGAGGAGCATGAATCGGCGCATGACGGCCTCCAGCGCCGATCGTAATACGAAGTCATTTGCAATGCAAAGCACTTCTCATCGCCAGACATCTTATACGTTTTTCTCAGCCCGACCCGCGCGCCAGCCAGTCGGCGACGACGGG
This sequence comes from Acidobacteriota bacterium, assembly GCA_003222395.1. Classification (GTDB taxonomy): domain Bacteria; phylum Acidobacteriota; class Vicinamibacteria; order Vicinamibacterales; family CAVVIG01; genus Gp6-AA45. The sequence goes on along the minus strand of QHWB01000040.1, from coordinate 448,803 downwards.
CGTCTGCCGTTCGCGAAGAGCTCCGCAGCCGTCGATGCGCTCGATCGCCTGCTCGAGCGTGCGCGACGCGCCAGGCAGCGGGTGCGCGGCGAAAAACGCCTTGACCGTGTCGCGCGCCGGCGCGTCGCAGAACGCGCCCAGCGCGTTCACGAGGCGCGTGTCGCCGCCGGAGATCGTGATCTTCGGTTCCAGCGCCGACCAGCGGCTGGTGAGGAACGACCACGCCCGATCGCGCGCCGCCGGGTTCTCGAAGAAGCGGGCGAGGTAACCGGCCGCATCCTGCGACCGAATCCGCGTGGTGAGGAGCCGCTGCAGGGCGCGATCGATCAAGGCCGGCTCGCGAAACGCGGTCAGCGCGTAGAGGTAGCGGTACTGATCCTCGGGCGACGCGGCGCGATCCGCCGCGGCCGCCAGGGCGGCGAACAGCTTCTCGTCGCCGTGCTGCGCCGCGACCTCGACGACCGCCCCGGCCAGCGTCGGATCAAGCGCGGTGCCGCCCGACAGCGACCGATCGAGCGCCGCCCGCGCCCGCGCCGCAATGTCGGGGTCGTTGCCCGTCGTCCCGAGCGCGCCGACGACCGTCGCGCGCAGCGCCCGTCGATCGTCGTTGTCCGACGACCCGGATGTGAATCCCAGCTCGTCGAAAAGCGGCCGCAGCAGCGTGCGCGTGACGCGCTCGAACTGCGGCACGGCGGCGGCCGGAGTGAGGTAGTCGCGCACGAACGCGAACCGCCCCGTCACCTCACCGAGCACGCCGTTGACGTGCTCGCGCGCGTACCCAGACGCCAGCGACAGATAGTCGGCTGCGCTGTGGCGTCCCGCATGCACCAGCGCCCACTCGTCGTCGATGAGCGAGAGCCGCTCGGCCGGCGTCAGCTTCGCCTGGATCTCGGGCGCCATCGCGCGCAGGAGCGACGGAGGATATTCGGTCCGGTAGTAGCCGCGCGCGTTGGCGTTCGCGAAGAACCATGCCGGACAGCCGCGCGCGACGTCGAGGCGCTGCTCGCGCTCCGAGATGGCGCGGCACGTCTCGGCATCGGCGCCGGGAGCCTTCGTGCACACCGGCACCATCCATCGCTCGTTTCGGTCGCGACGATCGCCGTCCGCGATGAACCGTTGCTGACGGACCGTGGCCTGCGTTGCCGACGCGTTCGCCTCGCATCGCACGTCCGACACGATCAGCAGCGGAACGCCAGGCTGATTGACGAAGGTCGGCAGGATGCGATCGACCGGCTTCCCCGAGTTCGCCGCGATCGTTCTCCAGAAGTCCTCCGACGTCGCGTTGCCGTACGCATGCGCCTGAAGGTACGCGTTGATCCCCTTGCGGAACGCCTCGGCGCCGACGTAGCTCTCGATCATCCGCAGCACCGAGGCGCCTTTCTCGTACGCAATCGCGTCGAACGCTTCATCGATCTCCGCGGGCGTCTCCGCGTCGTTGTGAACCGGGCGCGTCGACCTCAGCGCGTCGAGGCTCAGCGCCGTCCGCGTTTCGTGCGCTTCGTCGACCGCCATGTTCCAGTCGGGGTGCGCGGCGGCGAGCGGCTTGTTCGCCATCCACGTCGCGAATCCCTCGTTCAGCCAGATGTCGTCCCACCACGCCATCGTGACGAGATCGCCGAACCATTGATGCGCCATCTCGTGCGCGAGCACCGATTCCACCGTCTTGCGCATCGCCACCGACGCCGACTTCTCGTCGGCCAGCAGGTCGGTTTCGCGGTAGAAGATCGCCGCCGTGTTCTCCATGGCGCCGGCCGCGAAGTCGGGCACGGCGACGACGTCGAGCTTCTCGAAGGGGTACTTGATGGCGTAGTAGCCGTTGTAGAAATGGAGAATCCGCTGCGCCGCGTCGAGAGCGAGCCGCGTCAAATCCTTCTTCTCGGGCGTCGCGCAGATCCTGATCGGGATGCCGTCGGCGCCGCCCTCTGAGCATTGGAAATCGCCGACCGCCATCGCGACGAGGTAGGACGACATCTTCGGCGTCCGCGCGAAGGTCACGGTGTGCTGCACGACCGACGGACCCGCCACATCGGAGACGATCTTTCCGTTCGAGATCGCCCGGTCGCCGCGATCGACGGTGAGCGTGATGGCGAACGTCGCCTTGAACGACGGTTCGTCGAAGCAGGGAAATGCGCGGCGCGCATCGGTCGATTCGAACTGAGTCACGGCGTACGCGCGATTCCGTCCCTTGCTCAAATAGAACCCGCGCAGCTGATCGTTGAGGACGCCGGTGTACCGGATATGAATCTCGTTCGCGCCGCGATCGAGCGGGCGCGACACCGTCAGCGTCGCCGTCTGGCGCTGCTCGTCCAGCATCACCGACGCCTTCTGCGCGGCCGCGCCGGCGCCGATGGTCACGTCGTGAACTATCAGCTCGAACGCATGGAGGACGATTCGCGCGGTCGGCTGAGCTACCTCGACGCGGATAGTCTCTGTGCCATCGAATCGCGCCCGCGCAAGGTCGACCGTGAATGCCAGGTCGTAGTGCTCGGGGCGGATGTCCATCGGAAGTCGCTGTGCGACAGCGGGTAAGCTGACGAAGCTCAAAGCCGCGAGAATGAATGCCGTCGGCGCGCGCATCGACACAGTGTACTGTCCGCCGCCGCGAAAACTTGACGCCGGTCGGTAGAAGGCGGTAAAAAGGAGCCATCTTGATCGGTCAATCGACCTGCATGTGTAGCGGCTGTTGTTGTTGCAGGCTCTGCATGAGCCTCCGCGCCAATGGTCTACTCTGCAGACAGTCGGTCGCACCGTGATCTAGTTTCAGACACCGACGAGACCTGAAGGCCCGGGAGGCTCACAGCTTCCCGGGCCTTTTTTTTCGTCGCGCGAGACCTTGAACGCGTTGGAACGCGAGGCTTTCAGCAAGTGAGGAACGCGAGGCTTTAGCCGAGCGAGGTTTATGCCGGAACTGTTGCCACTCTTCCTGAACGTGACCGGACGGCAGGTCGTCCTCGTCGGCGGCGGCCGCGTTGCGGCGGCGAAGCTGCGCCAGCTGCTCGCCGTCGGTGCCCGCGTCCGCGTCATCGCGCCGGAGATCTCGAACGACCTGGAGGAGGTGGCGCGGCCCTTTCAGGGCCGCGATCGCGGGGCTGAAAGCCCCGCGCCACAGCTGAACCTGACGCACCGGCCATTCGTTCCTTCCGATCTCGACGATGCGTGGCTGGTCGTGGCCGCGGCCACGCCGGAAGCGAATCGCGAAGTCGCCCACGCTGCAGAACAGCGGCGGCTGTTCGTGAACGCGGTCGACGATCCGGCGAACGCGAGCGCGTACCTGAGCGGCGTCGTCCGCCGCGACGGCGTGACGATCGCGATCTCGACGAGCGGCGATGCCCCCGCGCTCACCGCGTTGCTCCGCGAAGCGATCGAGCGGCTGCTTCCGCACGATCTCCGGGTATGGATGGACGCGGCGCGCAGGCAGCGCATCATCTGGCGTCGAGAGCGGATTCCGATGGACGACCGAAAGCCGCTGCTGCTCGACGCGCTCAACGATCTCTATGCACCGACCGCAGAACCTGCAGCGCATGCAGACAACACATTTGCGCATGTTCCGTGGCTCAGCGCACCGGAGGACTCGTGGTTGTGAAAGGACACGTCTCGCTCGTCGGCGCCGGTCCCGGCGACCCGGGATTGCTGACGCGGAAAGCAATCGCCCGGCTGCGCTCGGCCGATCTCGTGCTGTACGACGCGCTGATCGACGATCGCGTGCTGAAGTATGCACGCCGTGCGCAGAAGTTTTTCGTCGGCAAGCGCGCCGGACGACACGCCATGTCGCAGGAAGCGATTCACGGGCTGATGATTCGCGCCGCGCGGCGCGGCCGCCGCGTTGTCCGCCTGAAGGGCGGCGATCCGTTCGTGTTCGGTCGCGGCGGCGAGGAAGCGCTCGCGCTGCAGCGCGCCGGCGTTCCGTACGACATCGTCCCCGGGGTCTCGAGCGCGATCGCGGCGCCGGCGAGCGCGGGCATTCCGGTGACGCATCGCGGCGTCTCCTCGGCGTTCCTCGTCGTGTCGGGTCACGACGAGACCGCATTCGCGTCGGCGATCGATCAGGTGCGGCCGAACCAGATGACCATAGTGATTCTCATGGGCCTGACACGATCGGCGGCGCTCGCATGCGCCCTCGTCGATCGCGGCTGGTCGCGCGGAACGCCCGCAGCCGTCATCGTCGACGGCACGAGACCGCAGCAGCAGGTCTGGCGCGGCACGCTGGACGATCTCGCGTTCGAACGCGTCGATCTCGATTCGAACGGTCCCGCCACGATCGTCGTCGGTGACGTGGTCGCCGTCAGCCTGCAGTTGGCCGAGCAAAAGCGCTCGCCTGAAAGGCTCGCGCTACGAAGTGGCAACCGTGTGAACGCACGGATATAGCGCGAGGCTTTGAGCCGGGCGTACGAGGCGTTCAGCAAAGGACGTAGCGCGAGGCTTTCAGCCGAGCGTACGAGGCGCATATGTCAGTAGTAGACGATCCAAAAACGTTCGGCCGCGCGCGGCTCTCGTTCGCCAGCGTTGCGGACATCGACGAGTTCGTGGCCACGCTCGAGAAGTACGAGCGCGGTGAGCTGACGCCCGAGCAGTGGCGCGCGTTCCGGCTGGTGCGCGGCACCTACGGACAGCGGCAGGCCGAAGATGCGCAGATGCTGCGCATCAAGATTCCACAGGGCGTGCTGACGGCCGACCAGCTCGATGCACTCGCCGACGTGGCGGAGCGGCACTCGCGCGGCTTCGGGCACATCACGACGCGGCAGAACGTTCAGTTCCACTTCGTCAAGCTGCACGATGTCGAGCCGGCGATGCGCCGCCTCGCCGAAACCGGTCTGACGACGCGCGAGGCGTGCGGCAACTCGGTGCGAAACATCACCGGCTGCCCGTACGCGGGCGTGTCGGCCGACGAGCGCTTCGACGTGTCGCCGTACGCGGAGGGATTGACCCGTTTTCTCCTCCGGCATCCTTTGAGCTCGACGCTGCCGCGCAAATTCAAGATCGCGTTCGAAGGCTGCGCGACCGATCACGTGATGATCGGCATCAACGATCTCGGCTTCCGCGCGCAGCTCGGGCCCGACGGCGGGCGCGGCTTCCGCGTCACCGCCGGCGGCGGCACCTCCATCATGGTCACCAACGCCGGGGTGCTGCACGACTTCCTGCCGGCGTCCGAGATCCTGCGCGTCGCGGAAGCGGTGCTCCGGGTGTTCAAGCGCTTCGGTGACTACGAGCACAAGCAGCGCAACCGCATGAAATTCATGATCAAGCAGCTCGGATGGACGCGGTGGCGCGAGGAGTACGACCGCGAGCTGACCGCGTGCCGGCTGCGCGGCGACGTCCCGACGCTCGACATCGATCCGCCAGCGTCCGAGTCGGTTCCCGCGTGGCCGAAGGAAGAGTCGCCGTCGGTCGGCCGCATCGCGTCGCGCGTGACGGCCGGCCGTGTGTCCGGTCCGGGCCTGACGCCGCAGGTCGTTCCCGTGTTTCAGTCGGGCGACGATGCGTACGCGCGCTGGCGGTCGACGAACGTCCGCCCGCAGAAACAGTTCGGTTACGTCTCGGCGACGGCGACGGTGCCGCTGGGCGATCTGACGAGCGAGCAGATGCGCGTCCTCGGCGAGCTCGCGCGCGCCTACGGCGACGGCAGCGTGCGCGTAACCATCGATCAGGATCTGTTGTTCCGATGGATCGATTCGTCCAACGCGCGGCAGCTCTATCGTCGACTCGCGGCGGCGGGGCTGGGACTCGCCGACGCGGCGACAATCGCGGATGTCGTCAGCTGCCCAGGCGCGGAATCGTGCCGTCTGGCCGTCACGCAGTCGCGCGGCCTCGGCCGGCTGCTCGAGGACCATCTTCGGGCGCGGCCCGATCTGATCGCGGCCGCCGATGGGGCGCACATCAAGATCAGCGGCTGCCCGAACGGATGCGGCCAACATCACATTGCGACCATCGGATTCCAGGGCAGCGTGCGGCGCCTCGGCTCCCGCGCCGTGCCACAGTACTTCGTGATGGTCGGCGGCGGCGTGAGCGAGCAGGGCGCGGCGTTCGCGCGGCTCGCCGCGAAGGTCCCGGCCCGCCGCATCATCGACGCGCTGGAGCGATTGATTGCGCTCTACGTGCGCGAGCGCGAGGTCGAGGAGTCGGCACCCGCGTTCTTCGCGCGCGTCGATCTGAGTCGCGTGAAAATCGAGCTCGCCGATCTCGAGCGGCTCCAGCCGGGCGACGCGGTGCCGGCCGATTTCGTCGATCTCGGGGAAGCGGACGAGTTCGCGCCGGTGGTGATGGACGGGGAGTGCTCAGCTTAATCGAGGTATCTGCATATATCGATTTGCGTCCGGTCCGCGCGTCTGGTATAGTCCGCGGAACAACTGAATACGCCTTCTTTATCCAGAGTGGCTGAGGGACAGGCCCTGCGACGCCACGGCAACCACGCGACACGACGTCGCGGTTCAGGTGCCAATTCCTGCCGCGGTTCGCTTCAGTCCGGCTAAAGCCGGGACGCGAGCGACCGCGGGGAGATGAGGGAGAGAGTCGTGATCGCCCGCTGTCGTGTAGCGCTTCTCGGTTTTGGCACCGTCGGTTCCGCCGTCGCCCGCCGTCTGACCCACCCCGACGCCGTTCCCTGTGAGAATTATCTCGACTTCACGCACATCTTCGACCGGCGTTCATCGATGAAGCGCGCCGCGCATCCGGAGCTCGCGGGCGTCGTCTGGACCGATCGCATCGACGACATCCTGCAGAGCGACGTCGACGTCATCGTCGAGGCGATCGGCGGTGTCGAGCCGGCGGCATCGTGGGTTGCGGATTCACTCCTCGCGGGCAAGTCGGTCGTGACGGCGAACAAACAAGTCGTGGCGCGGCACGGTGTCCGCCTGCGCCGGCTGGCGGCGCGGCAGGGGCGTCAGCTGCGGTTCGAGGCAGCCGTCGGCGGCGCGATGCCGATCGTCCGCGCCGTCGCCGAAGGCCTCGCCGGCGATCGCATCACCCGCGTCGAGGCGATTCTGAACGGCACGACCAACGCCGTCCTGTCGCAGATCGACGCCACCGGCTGCTCGATGGACACTGCGCTTGCCGACGCGCGCGCGAAGGGCTACGCCGAGGCCGACCCTTCGTCTGATCTCGACGGCGAGGATGCGCGCGCGAAGCTCGCGATCCTCTGCGGCCTCGCGTTCGGGCTGCATCTGGATCCGATCCGGATTCCGGTGCGATCGGCCGCTCACATCGCGCCGTCCGATTTCGACGATGCGCGACGCCGGGGCGGCACGATCCGCCAGCTCGCGCACGCCGACTACGACTATGCCGCGTCGCGCCTCACCGCGTGGGTCGCGCCGGTCGTCGTGCCGCGTTCGTCGATCTTCGCGCGGACGGTAGGTCCCGCGAACGCGGCCGTTGTCACCGGCGCTCACTCCGGCGAGACCGGCATCTTCGGCATTGGCGCCGGCGGCGACGCGACATCGGTCGCCGTTCTGAGCGACCTGATGGCGATTGCCCGCGACCGCGCAGCTATCGTGCCCGCGCCGGTTCTGACGACGCAGTTCGAGCTTCAACCGTCGGACTTCGAACCGATTTCTGACTTACCACTTCGTACTTCTGACTTCGTCCTTCGGACTTCAGACCTCGAACTTTCAAGCATCACGCTGACGGAGGCCGTGTGAGCGCATTCCTGGGACTCCAGTGTCATCTGTGCAAGACCTTCTTTGCGGCGGAGGCGACCTACGTGTGCGATCGGTGCCTCGGTCCATTGGAGCCGCTGTACGACTACAGCGCGATCGCGCTGACGCGCGAGCAGGTCGCGAGCCGGCCGAAAAATCTGTGGCGCTATCGCGAGTTGCTGCCGATTGCCGGCGAGCCTCGAACGGGGTTCAACTCCGGCTTCACGCCGCTCGTGCGCTGCGATCGCCTGGCCGCGCGGCTCGGCGTCGACGAGCTCTACATCAAGGACGACTCGGTCAACCATCCCACGCTCTCCTACAAGGACCGCGTCGTCTCGGTGGCGGCGACGCGCGCCATCGAGCTCGGATTCGACATGCTCGCGTGCGCCTCGACCGGCAACCTGGCGAACAGCGTCGCCGCCCATGCCGCACGGCTCGGCATCGACTGCTGCGTGTTCATCCCTGACAACCTCGAAGCCGGCAAGCTGCTCGGGTCCGCGATCTTCAATCCGACGATTCTCGCCATCGCCGGCAATTACGACGATGTGAATCGGCTCTGCACGCAGGTGGCGGACCGGTATCGCTGGGGCTTCGTCAACATCAACCTGCGCGCGTACTACGCGGAAGGAGCGAAGACGCTCGGATTCGAGATCGTCGAGCAGCTGGGATGGCGCTACCCGAAGCACCTCGTGTCGCCCGTCGCCGGCGGCACGCTGTTGCCGCGCATCGTCCGCGGGCTTCGCGAGCTGCGTGAGGTTGGCCTCGTCGACGGACAGCTGCCGAAGGTGTACGCCGCTCAAGCGGCAGGATGCTCGCCGGTCGTGAACGCGCTCGAAGCCGGGCTCGAGCACCCGGAGCCGGTCCGGCCGAACACGATCGCGAAATCGATTGCGATCGGAAATCCAGCCGACGGGTATCAGGTCATTCAAAGCGTTCGCGCGACCGGCGGCGGCGGCGCCGCGGTGTCGGACGAACAAATCGTCGATGCGATTCGGCTGCTCGCCGAAACGGAAGGCATCTTCACGGAGCCTGCGGGCGGCACGACGCTCGCGGCGGCCATCGAGCTGGTTCGCCGCGGCGCGATTCCGCGCGACGAGTCGATCGTCGTCTGCGTGACCGGCAACGGATACAAGACGGCCGAAGTCGTGGCGAAGCAGTTGAACGATCCGGTGCGGCTCACACGATCGTTCAAGGATTTCGAAACGTGGTGGCGTGAACGGGACGCTCGGCTGAAAGCCTCGGAAGATGTTCGGCTGAAAGCCCCGCGCTACGGCGCTGTCTCAGTGCCGTAGCGGGAGCTTTCACGCGAGCGCCCTCTACCGCCGCCCGCGCCCGGAGGTCGAGGTCGACACGATCGGGAGCTTGAACTCCATGGTGCGGCCGTTGCGCAGCACCTTGACCGTGGCCGTCGATCCGATCCGCGCGTCGGAGATGACGCGCTGCAGCTGTGACGGGTCGTCGATTGTCTGACCGTTGAAGCCGACGATGATGTCACCGGGACGCAGGCCGGCGTCGTAGGCTTCAGACGCGCGGCTCATGCGCGATACCAGCGCGCCGTTCGTGTTCTTCGCGCCGACGTCCTCGGCAATCTCCGGCGTCAGCCGCTCGATGCCGATGTAGCCGATCGATCCCCGCCGCACGTCGCCGTACTTCATCAGGTCGTCGACGATTTTCTTCGCGAGGTTGCTCGGCACGGCGAACCCGATGCCCTGATAGCCGCCGCTCTGGCTGAAGAGATGGCGGCGTCCGTCTGAATGAAGTCTTCGTAGTCCGTGAAGCCCAGGTTCGATCGTCCGGTCGCGCTGACGATGCCGGCAGTCACCGTCTGACTCAACTGAAACGGACTGCCGATCGCGAGCACCCACTCGCCGATCTTCAGCTGGCTCGAATCGCCCCAGGGAATGACCGGCAGCCCGGTAAGGTTGGCCTTCACCAGCGCGATGTCAGTGGTCGGATCGGTGCCGATGATGCGGCCGCGCACTTCGCGCTTGTCCGGCAGCGCGATCGTGATCTCGGTGCGCGCCCCGCGCACGTTGTCGTTTTCGCCGATCACGTGGTTGTTGGTGACGATGTAGCCGTCGGACGAGATGATGACGCCCGACCCGAGGCTCATCGATCGCCGGTCGCGCGATCCGAAGATGTCGTCGTCGCCGAAGAAGTAGCGGAAGAAGGGATCGCTCGAGAACGGAGAGTTCGGAGCGCGAACCACCTGCAGCGATGAGATGTTCGACACGCCTTTCACGGCGCTCGCGGCCACGCGCGTGAAATCGGGCACTCCGGAATACGACGCCGACGGCGTCTGCGCAGGCGTCGGCGCGGGCCTTTGCGGTTCGACCGCTGTGGTCGCGGGTCGCGCCGGCGGGAGGTCGGCGCGAGCGTCGGCCGCGCGAATCCGCGCCGTGACGGCGAGCCCGGCCGCAAATCCGGCGAACAGGAGCACGAGCGAGAGGAAAAATCTACGGAACATGAGACTCAGCCCGGGATCTCCACTCTCATGACACGTCGACGCGGCGGGAGCTGCGGTCGTCCGCTTTCGGCATCGTGATGGTGAGGATGCCGTCCTTCAGCTCCGCCGTGATAGCCTCGACGTTGATCGGTTCCGGCAGCGAGAACGCGCGGGAGAATCGTCCGTGACCGCGCTCGACGCGATGGTAATGCTCGCAGGGGATATCGCGGTCGGCAGATTCACCGCGCGCGCCGCGGATGACGATTCGCGCATCCTCCGCGTGAATCTCCACCTGGTCTCGCTTCAGGCCCGGCAGCTCCGCCATCAGCACGAACTCGCCGGCGGTCTCGTACAGATCGACCGGCGGCGTCCAGCCCGGCGCATCGGTGCCGACGAGTTGTCCGAGTTGTTCGTGGAGCGCGAGCAGATCGCGCAGCGGATCCCACCGCGTAAACGCCACGTTTTTCATCGTAGCACGATTGGTTTCAGACCGGCTGTGCTACGATCCCAAGGTTATACACCTGCGCGGAGCGCGCGCATTCGCACGAGGCACCAGAGCACGATGGCTTATTCCATTCAGGCAACCCGTCTGCGCAAGGGGATGCTGATCAAGATCGGCGCCGATCTGTTCCGCATCATGGACACGCAGCACATGACGCCGGGCAACAAGCGCGGCTTCATCCAGGCGCGCATGCGGAACATCCGGACGCAGGCGTTGTCCGATCAGAAGTTCCGCGCCGAAGACGACATCGAGCGCGCGATTCTCGAAGAGCGCGAAATGCAGTATCTCTACAACGACGGCGACCACTACTACTTCATGGACACGACCACGTACGATCAGATCCACATCTCGGCGGAGGCGATGGGCGAATCGAAGGACTTCCTGATCGCCGACGCGATCATCCGCGTGGAGTTCTACGACAGCGAGCCGGTCGGCATTGAGCTGCCGCAGACCGTCGATCTCGTCGTCAAGGAAACCGTTCCGGGCATCAAGGGCGCGACGGCGAGCGCGCAGGTGAAGCCGGCGACGCTCGAAACCGGGCTCGTCGTGCAAGTGCCGCCGTTCATCAACGAAGGCGACAAGGTGCGCGTCAACACGGAGACCGGCGAATACCAAGCACGGGTCTGATGGACGAAGTCAGAAGTACGCCGTCGCACGGCTGGATCGAAGTCATCACCGGCAGCATGTTCAGCGGCAAGAGCGAGGAGCTGATCCGCCGGCTGCGTCGCGCGCAGATCGCCCGCCAGAAGGTTCAGATCTTCAAGCCGCTCATCGACGACCGCTTCGGCGAAGATCAGATCGTCTCGCACAGCGACATGCGAATCGCGTCGCAGAACGTCCGCAACTCCGACGAGCTGCTGCGCCGCGTCGACGACGACACCGACGTCGTCGGAATCGACGAGGGGCAGTTCTTCGACGCGGGTCTGCCTGGGGCGTGCAATGCGCTCGCGAATCGCGGCAAGCGGGTCATCGTCGCCGGCCTCGATCAGGATTATCTCGGGCGTCCCTTCGAGCCGATGCCGCAGCTGCTCGCGATTGCCGAATACATCACCAAGACGCTCGCCATCTGCGTCGTCTGCGGCGATCCGGCGAACCACACGCAGCGCCTCGTCGCCAGCAGCGACCGCGTCCTCGTCGGCGCCACCGGCATGTACGAAGCGCGCTGCCGGCACTGCTTCGACCCGCATCTCGCCGCCGTCGAAAAGGTTTAATACAATCGAACCGTGAAGGTTCAGTCGCTGCTCACCGGGTTTCTGCTGCTGCTCGGAGCGGGGTTCTTCGTCGCGAACGTCAAGCTCGTCGTCGACTATACGAGGTACCAGCGGCGCCGGCCGACGGCGCTTCTCACCTGGCCGAGCCAGAAGCCGCCGTACTACACCCTCGAACTGGCCATCGGCGTCGTCCTCGGTTTCCTGATCCTGCTGAAGATCTTCCGACTCCACATGCAGGCGTTCGGCGAGACGATGATGTTCGCCTACTACGCGTACTTGATGCCGCTGAGCTTGCGAATCGGTCGCGGCTTCTACGAAGACGGGATATGGGCCGACACGGCGTTCATTCCGTACAGCGAGGTAGGCGGCATCAGCTGGCGCGAGGGGGAACACCATGCGACGTTGATCGTCGTCTCGCGCCTGCGTAATCTTGCGCGTCGCCTCGTCGTGCCGGGGGACAAATGCGGGGCGGCGCGAAACCTCCTCCGCGACAAAATCGGCGACCACGAAATCCGTTTCGCGGGAACCGGTCTGGATCTGGGTAATCATGAGGAACGCCACGAAGGGTGAGCAAACAGTTATGGCAGCACGCGCAACCTGGAAAGGTTTCCTCAAGATCAGCCTGGTGAACATCCCGATCAAGGTGTTCCCGGCGACCGAGTCGAGCGCGACAATCTCCTTTAACCAGCTGCACGGCGAATGTCAGACGCGCATCCAGCAGAAGCGCTGGTGTCCGCACTGCAATCGCGAGGTGCCGAACAGCGAGATCGTCAAGGGCTACGAGTTCGAGAAGGGACGCTACGTCGTCATGTCGGAGGAGGACTTCGACAAGGTGCGGCCCGAATCGACCCGCGTCATCGACCTCGTGCAGTTCGCCGACGAGCGATCGATCGATCCGATGTACGTCGATCGCACGTACTACCTGGCGCCCGACGGCGGGATGGCGGCCGACGCGTTCGCGGTCATGCGCGAAGGCATGGAAGGGAAAGTCGGCATCGGCAAGCTGGCGCTGTACGGACGCGAGTATCTCGTTGCCGTTCGTCCGCACGACCGCGGCATCGTGATGTACACGCTGCATCACGCCGCGGAGATCCGCGGCATCGACGCCGTCGAGGAGCTCGCCTCGGTTCCGGTGAAGGTGAAGCCCGAAGAGATCAAGCTCGCGAGGCAGGTCATCAGCACGTTCGAAGGGCCGCTGAACCTCGCCGACTACAAAGACGAGTACCGCGAAGGGCTGCAGAAAATCATCGAGGCCAAGATCGCGGGCGAAGAAGTCGTCGCGCCCTCCATCGAGACGCCGCCGAGAGTCGTCAACCTGATGGAAGCGCTCAAGAAGAGCCTCGATTCGGTCAGCACGCAGAAGAAGAAGCCCGCAAAGGCTGCCGCAAAGCCGGTGGCTGCCGCAAAGGCCGTCGCGGCCGCGGCGGCGCCCAAGCGCAAGCGTGCGTAAACGCCGGTGATTTTCCTCCTGCTCGTCCAGATCGGCTACTGCACGCCGGTGAGGAACGTGGAGGCGGCGAAAGCCGCGGGCTTCGACTACGTCGAGCTCGGCACGACGGAGATCGCGACGATGTCCGACGCCGATTTCGAGCGGACCGCCGACGAGATCGCGCGCCTCGGCCTCACGGTACCCGTCACGAACCTGTTCCTTCCGGCGACGCTCAAGGTCACCGGACCCGACGTCGATCGACAGCAGCAGGCCGTCTACGTGAAGAAGGCGTTCGATCGGCTCGCTCGACTCGGCACGCGGCTCGTGGTGTTCGGCAGCGGAGGCGCCCGTCGCGTGCCCGATGGATTTCCGCGCGAGCGGGCCTTCGATCAACTCGTCGATTTCGGAACGCGCGCCGCCGCTGAAGCGCGCGCGCACGGCATCACGATTGCCGTCGAGCCGCTTCGTCGCGAGGAAACCAACATCATCAACTCCGCCGCCGAAGGGCTCGCGCTGGTGGAGGCGATCCACGATCCAAACTTCGAGCTGATGATCGATTTCTACCACCTCGCGAGCGAACGGGAAGATCCGGCGATCATCGTTCGCGCGAAGGATCATCTGCGGCACATCCACATGGCCAACCCGCGTGGACGCGTGTTCCCGCAGGAATGGGGCGAGTACGACTACGCGCCGTTCTTCGCGAAGTTGCGCGAGATCGGGTACGGCGGGCGGATTAGTGTCGAAGCGCAGGCGGCGGATTTTCAACGCGACGCGCCGAAGGCGATCGCCCTGCTGCGCCGCGCGCTCGAGCCGCAGTGAATTCCGCAGGCAGTCGGCTCATGGCCGGCGTGAAGACGAACAGCTCGGTCTCGGCGCGGCGGTAGACCGCGCCGCGCAGCTCACGAATCGCGCGTGGCATGGTGGCGGCGCGCCTGGCCTCCGATCGCGACCGCAGCGGCATCACCAGGACGAACGTCGATTCTTCGTTCGCCTCGTAGACAATCCATGGGGCTCCGCCGGCCGCGGCCGCGCGGATTCCCTCCATGAACCGTCCCTCGTGGCCCGGCTTCACGTGAAACGTGAACAGCCGCACGGCGCGCATCGTGGCAACATCGACGTCGCCGCGGGTGTACGCGATCTCCTCGCGCCGACGGGTCAGCGTGCTGCTCTGGCCTTCGATCATCGCGGCGAGACGCGTCTGCAGCCGCACGAGATCCGGGTGCGCGGCCGCGATCGAAGGCCACACTTCGCCGAGATGATTGAACTGCTCGGCCGTCTCGGCGATGTTCAGGTACAAGATCTCGCGCGAATCCTTCGTCGCTTGAAACGTCATCCAGAAGAACGACGGCACCTTCGCGCGCTTGTAGGCGGCGACGATCGATGCCTCGAGCGTTTGATACGCCGCCGTCGTCCCGCGCTTCAGCTTGTGGTGAACGACGTTGAGAACGTTCGGCGGCATCGTCGGGGGCGGCGCTGCCGGGCGGCCTTGCGCGACGATCGGCGTCAGCGCCAGCAGCAGGCCCGCGATCGCCATGCCATTACAACCTGGACGTCAGCAGCCCTATAAGGCCGGGACCGCTCGCCATCGGATCGTTGAGCCAGTCGGGCGGCGTCAGCCACACGAAGAGGAGAATCGCGATGACCCACAGATCGTAGGGAAGCGTCGCGCGATCGTCGGTCCAGAAGAAGGCGCGGTTGAAGAAACCGCGCAACCCCTCCCGAGAGGGGAGCGCCCGCCGATTGAGCGCGAGGTAGGTGTAGTACATGCGGTTGGCGACGGTCAGCACCGACAGCGCCAGGATGACCCACAGCACGCCGGCCATCCGGTTGGTCGCGGCGCCGATCATGAACAGCACGATGCGCTCGGGGCGCTCCATGAAGCCGACTTTGCATTTCTCGACGAGCGATTCGGCGCGCGCCCGCGCGTAGCTGGTCATGATCGAGAAGATGAGCGTCAGCGCGGCGACGAGGACGTAATCGCTCCGACCGAGCCGCGAATACAGGAAGATGAGCCCCGTGAGCAGCGCGAGGTCGGAGAAGCGATCGAGCGTGGAATCCCAGAAGGCGCCGAACTTGGACTGGAGCTGCAGCTCGTGCGCCACTTTGCCGTCGATGAAATCGAAGATGTTCGCGACCAGCATGATCACGAACGCGAGCATGAAGCGGCCGAGGGCGAGCGCCCACGCGGCCATCACGTTGATGACGACCCCGATGAAGGTCAGCACGTTCGGGTGAATGCGCAGCTTGACGCAGCCCGCGATGATGGCGCGCAGCGGGAACATGCAGATCGCGCCGATCGCGCCGGTGAACGTCAGGCGCTGCCGAGGTCGCTTGGGCGTCAGTCGTTCAACGGTCGCTGGGGCTGCCGACATGCCTCGCTTATAATGGTGGGTTCAGACACGCGACGAAATCGCGACATAGTAGCGTATGGCCATCCAGGATCTCAAGGAGCAGATTGCCCGGTTGCCGGAGCAGCCGGGAGTGTATCTGTACTTCAACACGGATGGCGACACCATTTACGTCGGCAAGGCGCGGGCGCTCCGCGACCGGGTCCGGAACTACCTTGGCGCCTACGGCGGCGATCCGAAGACCGATGCGCTGCTCGACGAGGTCGTGCGCCTTGAGATTATCGTCACCGATTCGGTCGTCGAGGCGCTGGCGCTCGAGAACAACCTGATCAAACAGCGGACGCCGAAGTACAACATCCTGCTCCGCGACGACAAGAATTATCCGTATCTGCAGCTGACGACGAACGAAGGGTTCCCGCGCGTCCTCGTCGCGCGCCGCGTGGAGCGCGATGGCAGCTTCTACGCCGGCCCGTTCCTGCCGGCGCGTTTCGCCCGCAAGACCATGGCGCTGACGCATCGTCTGTTCGGCATCCGATCGTGCAACGAGGTGATCACCGGCAAACGCGGCCGCCCGTGCCTCGAATACGACATCAAGCGCTGCATCGCCCCGTGCGTGGATACTATTTGCGCCGCGGACGAGTACGCGCGCGCGGTCGACATGACGCAGCTGTTCCTCGAAGGCAAGAACGAAGAGCTCGTGAAGACGCTGCGGACGCGGATGCTCGCCGCGGCCGACGGTGAACGGTACGAAGAAGCGGCGCAGCTGCGCGACGCGATGCGCACCGTGCAGGCGCTCCACGATCGGCAGCAGAAGATGGCGACCGCCGAGCTCGGACACCGCGACGTCTTCGGCCTGAAGCGCGGGCCCGCGGGGGTCGCCGTGCAGATCTTTCAGGTGCGCAGCGGGCGCGTCGTCGAGCGCGTCGAGTTGGGGACAGAGGAGGAGCGGGAAGGTTTCAGCCGGGCGATTGCCGCCACGAGCGACGGCGAAGTGCTGGCCGCGGCGATCCAGCAGTTCTACGAGCTGCGCGGCGCGCCACCGGAAATTCACGCGCCGGCGGAGCCCGACGAACGCGAGGCCATCGAAGAGTACCTGTCGGCGCGCGCAGGACGCCGTGTGAAGATCCTCGTGCCGCAGCGCGGCGAGAAGCGCGGTTTCGTCGATCTCGCGAATCGGAACGCGGCGCTCGCGTATCAGACGCGGTTCAACCAGGCGCGTGCCGCTCAGTACGATGCACTGGAAACGCTGCAGCACGTCCTGTCGCTGCCCACGCTTCCGCGCCGCATCGAATGCTTCGACATCTCCACCATTCAAGGCAGCGAGACCGTTGCGTCGATGGTGGTGTGCGAGGACGGCCGTATGAGGCGCAGCGACTATCGCAAGTATCGAATCAGAGGGGTGGGACGTTCTGTTCCAGATAGGCGCGAGGGCTACGGCCCGAGCGCGTCGACAGGCGGCGACGAGGTTGCGCTGCGACGTTGTGTTCAGGATACGCGCGAGCGCTACGGCGCGAGCGCGTCTGCGGCCGGGGGTGGGGCCCCGGCCGAAGTAAGAAATGACGACTTTGAAGCCATGCACGAAGTCGTCTTGCGAAGATACCGCAAGCTGCTCGAGCTCGGTGGACCGTTTCCCGATCTCGTGCTGATCGACGGCGGCAAGGGGCAGTTGTCGGCGGCGTACGCGGCGCTCGAGGAGCTCGGGCTCGCGAACCTCGTCGCGATCGGCATCGCGAAGAAAGAGGAGCTCCTGTTCACGCGCGATCGCGACGATGCGATTGCGCTCGCGCCGACCGAGCCAGCGCTGTTGCTCATTCAACGAATCCGCGACGAAGCCCATCGCTTTGCCGTCACGTTCCATCGCCGCGCGCGCACGATGCGCGACCTGCGATCCGAGCTCGACCACGTCTCGGGCATCGGACCGCGCCGGCGCAAGACGCTGCTGACCGCGTTCGGCTCGCTCGCCGGCGTTCGCCGAGCGACGCGTGAAGAGTTGGCCGCGGTCGTCGGACCGAAAACCGCGGATGCCGTCCTTGCGTTTTTCGCGAGCCGGCCTTAACCTTTACTCCTTGCCGCACATCGACTTCGCGCAAATTTTTTTCGGGTTCGTCGTTCTGCTGTTCTCGCTGACCGTCCACGAGATGGCGCACGCGTGGACGGCGGACCAGCTCGGCGATCCCACCGCGCGTCTGCTCGGACGCGTCTCGCTGAATCCGATCGTCCACGCCGATCTGATCGGCACCGTGATCTTTCCGCTGATTGCGATGATCAGCGGCGTGCCGCTCATCGGCTGGGCGAAGCCGGTGCCGGTCAACACGCGGCGGCTCGGGCATCCGAGACGCGATTTCATGCTGGTGGCCGCCGCGGGTCCGGCCAGCAACTTCGTGATGGCCGTCGGCGCGGCGATGGTGCTGCATCTGCTGCCGGTCTCGCCCGTCACGCTCGGCGAGCCGAACCTCTCGGTCCCGATCGCATCGCTGCTCGGACAGGCGATGCGCCTCAACGTGCTCCTCGCCGTCTTCAACATGGTTCCGATTCCGCCGCTCGACGGCGGCAACGTGCTGAGCGGATTGCTGCCGCGGCGTCTCGGCTATCAATACAACACCATCGTCCGGCCGTATGGATTCCTGCTGATCTATGCACTGATGTTTTCGCGCGGCTTCGAGTACCTCGTCATCCCGCCGTCGCGCCTGTTGATTTCTTGGTTGCAGTGAGTTCCCGTGCACGCGTCGTTTCGGGCATGCGTCCGACGGGACGTCTGCATCTCGGGCATCTCGTCGGAGCGCTGGGCAACTGGGTGCCCCTGCAGGACAAGTACGATTGTTTCTACTTCGTCGCAGACTGGCACGCCCTGACGAGCGAGTACGCCGATACGACCCGCATCACCGGCAACGTCTACGACAACGTCGCCGACTGGATCGGCGCAGGGCTCGATCCCGAGAAGAGCACGTTCTTCGTTCAGTCGCTCGTCCCCGAGCACGCCGAGCTGTACCTGCTGCTCTCAATGGTCATTGCCGTGCCATGGCTCGAGCGCGTGCCGACATACAAGGAGCAGCGCGAAGCGCTGAAGGACAAGGATCTGTCGACGATCGGCTTCCTCGGCTACCCGCTGCTGCAGACTGCGGACGTTGCGATGTACGACGCGCGCTTCGTGCCGGTCGGCGACGATCAGGTCGCCCACCTCGAGCTCGCGCGAGAGGCGGTCCGGCGGTTCAACAACTTCTACGGCGACGTCCTGGTCGAGCCTCAGCCGCTCTTGAGCAGCTTTCCGCGCCTTCCCGGTCTCGAAGGCGACAAGAAGATGAGCAAGAGCATCGGCAACACGATTCATCTGTCCGACACGGCCGATGAAGTGCGGAAGAAGGTCATGTCGATGTACACGGATCCAAAGCGCGTACGGGCGGACATTCCGGGCACCGTCGAGGGGAATCCGGTGTTCACGTATCACGATGCGTTCAACCCGAACACGGCCGAAGTCGACGACCTGAAGGCACGGTACCGCGCGGGGAAAGTCGGCGACGTGGAAGTGAAGCGGAAGCTCGCCGACGCGCTGAACGCGCATCTGGATCCGATCCGTGAGCGGCGGGCCGGCGTCCTCGCGAAACCGGATCGGCTGAAGCAGATTCTGTTCGACGGCTCGAGCCGCGCGCGGCGCGTCGCCGAGGAGACGATGACGCGAGTGCGTGATGCCGTGAAGATCTCTTACAAATGAGCCAGCCGCATCCCGATTTCGAATCGGCGTCCGACGCGTTTCCCGTCAAGCTCGAGATGTTCGAGGGACCGCTCGATCTGCTGCTGCACCTCATCAGAAAGAACGAGGTGAGCATCCACGACATTCCAATCGCGCTGATCACGCAGCAGTACCTTGCGACGATCGAGCTGATGCAGGAGCTCAACCTCGACGTCGCGGGCGAGTTCCTCGTCATGGCGGCGACGCTGATCCACATCAAGTCGAAGATGCTGCTGCCCCGACCAGAGACCGCGTCAGGGGTCGAGGGTGAGGAAGACGATCCGCGCGACGCGCTCGTGCGCCGGCTCCTCGAACATCAGAAGTTCAAGGCGGCGGCAGGACTGCTGCACGAGCGCGAACAGCTTCGCGCGGCGCAGTGGCTGCGTCCAGACGAGCGCGTGGCGGCGATTGCCGGCGACGACTACGAGCCGGAGATCGAGGTCGATCTCTTCAGCCTCCTCACGGCGTTTCAGGCGGTCGTCCAGCGCGCGAAGCTGCGGCCGAAAGTTCTCCTGCCGCCGGAGCAGATTCCCGTCGAAGTGCGCATCGATCAGCTGCTCGCGCGGCTGTCGGAAACCGAGGCGTGCGGCTTCGAGGATCTGTTCGCGGACGTGGACGATCGCGCCGGCCTCATCGTCACGTTCCTCGCGCTCCTCGAGATGATCCGGCTGAAGCTCGTTCGCGTGTTCCAGTCGGGCACGTTCGGACCCATTCGCGTGTACAAGCGCGCGCGGCCGGCGGATGCGCCGCATCCGATCGGCGATCCGGAGACTCATCATGGCTGAAGAGGACAGGGACCAGGCGACGCGCGCCAGCGCGGAGCTCAAATCAATCATAGAGGCGCTGATCTTCGCGTCACCGGAACCGCTCACGCCGAAGGCGATCTACAAGCTGCTCGACACCGAGCCGAGGGAAGACATCGAGGCGGCGCTCGCGGAGCTGAAACGCGATTACGAGCGGCCCGGCGGACTGCAGTTGGTGGAAGTGGCCGGCGGCTATCAGATCGTGACGCGCACCGATCTGCACGAATGGGTGCGGCGCCTGTTCCACGAGCGCACGACGCAGAAGCTGACGGTGCAGTCGCTCGAGACGCTCGCCGTCATCGCGTATCGGCAGCCGATTACGGCGCTCGAGATCACGGAGATTCGAGGCGTGAACACGTCGGGCGTGCTGAACACGCTGCTGGAGCGCCACCTGATCAAGATCGTCGGCCGCAAGCAGGTCGTCGGACGGCCGTTCCTCTATGCGACGACGAAGGAGTTCCTGATCCGCTTTGGATTGAACGATCTCGCCGACCTGCCGAGAGTCGAGGACATGGCCGACGCGTTGGGTCTCGACGCGCCGCTGCTCATCGAGCAGCCGACGCGTGAAGAGGATCTGCCGCTCGTGGAGCCTGACGCCGACGGGTCGGGTGAATCGATTCATTGAGCCAACTTTTCTTACTCGCATGGGGCCCCGCCCCCATGCGCTGACGCGCTCGGGCCGCTGCCCTCGCGCGTATCCAGAACAGAACGTCGCAGTGGGATCGCGGCGTGGCGACCTTCAGCCTCATCCCGTATTTCGCAACCCCGCCGCAATCCCGTTCACTGTCACCACGAACGCCCGCTGCAGTCGTTCGTCGCGATCGCCCCCGGATCGCAATCGACGCAGCAGCTCGATCTGCACGAGATTGATCGGATCGACGTAGGGATTGCGCACGTCGATCGACCGCCGCAGCACCGGATTGTTCTCGACGAGCTGGCGATGCCGTGTAACTCGCAGGACGGCGGCCGTCGCCGCATCGAGCTTCGCGCGCAGCGCCTCGCCGAGCGGCCGCAGATCCGGGGGCACGAGCTCGCGATCGTAGAGAGCCGCGATCCTCGAATCGGCTTTGGCGAGCACCATCTCGATCAAATCGATCGTCGAGCGGAAGAACGGCCACCCGTCGTACATCGCGTCGAGCGGCGGCTCGCTGCCGCGCGCGGCGGCTTCGCCGAGCGCCGCTTCCACGCCGAGCCACGACGCGAGGAGCAGTCGCGTCTGTGTCCAGGCGAACTGCCACGGAATGGCGCGGAGGCTCTCGATGCCGTCTTGTGCGCCGCCGGTCGATGAAGGCGACGGTCGGCGCGCCGGCCGGCTGCCGATGTTGATGGCGCGCAGCTCCGGCTCGGGCGTCGCCGACCGGAAATACTCGACGAACCGCGGATGCTCGCGGACGATTCGCCGGTAGGCGTCACGCGCTTCCGTCGCCGCGCGGTCCATCGCCGAGCGCCATCGAGGATCCGGCGCCAGCGGTGGCTTGAGCGTCGCCTCCACGGTCGCCGTCGTGTACACCTCCATCGTCCGCACGGCGATGTCCGGCAGCCCGAACTTCGCCTGGATCATCTCGCCCTGCTCGGTGACGCGCAGCGTGCCGTCGATCGAGCCGGGCGGCTGCGATTGAATCGCGAGATACGTCGGCCCGCCGCCGCGCCCGACGCTCCCGCCGCGGCCGTGGAACAGCGTCAGCGCGACGCCGTGTTCGCGACAGGTGGCGACGATGTCCTCCTGCGCGCGGTAGAGCGCCCAGGCCGCGCTGAATCGGCCGGCATCCTTCGCCGAGTCGGAATATCCGATCATCACTTCCTGATGATTCGCGATCCGGTTGCGATACCACGGCGTCGCGAAGAGCGTGCGGAGCACACGTCCCGCCGCGTCGAGGTCATCGGCGGTCTCGAAGAGCGGAACCAGGCGCTGGCGGACCGCGCCGCCGGCGAGATGCTGAAGCCACTCCACGGCGAGCACGTCGGAGGGCTGGCGCGCCATCGTGATCACGTACGCGCCAAGCGATTCGCCGTCGATCGCCGCCGCTGTTCGAAAGGTTTCGACGGTGTCGCGGACCGGTTCGGGCGCGCCGGCGAGGGGCAGATCGTCGATCGCACCGCGCGCGCCGGCGAGAGCGGTCAGCAGCATCTGCTGGCGTCCTTCTTCGGACCGTGACGAGTACTCGTCGCCGCGTGACGCGAAGATCCAATCGACGGCCTCGGCGTGGCGCGCCGAGTCCTGCCGAAGATCGAGGCGCGCGAGCACGAGACCGAACGTCGTTACGCGGCGCAGGAGATCCGTCAGGCGTCCGCTCGCGATCTGTTGATTGCCGGTCGCTTCGAGCGAGCGGTGGCAGAGGAGCAGGGGCTCGGCGAGATCGGCGACGCGGAGGTAGGCAGCTCTCAAGGGCCGCGCCATCGAGGCATCCCTAAAGGGCTGCGCAACAGAGGAGGCATCAGCATTGGGCGTTGGCGAATCAGACGCTTCGTAGCGCAGCCCTTCAGCGCTGCCAAGCTGCGCCTCCGCCAGCTCGCGCGTGGCGCTCAATCGATCGCGAACCTCGCGCAGCAGCACGCGATACGGTTCGCGGGCGCCGCCGGCGCGGTCGGCGAGCTCTGGCGAGGCTCGCGACATCGACAGCTCGTCGCGCAGCGCTTCCACCTCGGGCAGGTAGAGGGCGGCGGCCTGCCATCGCGCGAGCCACGTCGCCTGCCGCGTGACCTCGGGCGTGACGTTCGGGTTGCCGTCGCGATCGCCGCCAATCCACGAACCGAAGCGAATCGGCGTGGCGTCGAGCGGCAGCGACCGCCCCGTGGCGTCGCGGAGCGCGCGATCGACTTCGCGCAGGTAGGCAGGCACCGCGTCCCACAAGGTTTCTTCGAACACGATGAGGCCCGCGCGGACTTCGTCGAGCGGCGAGATCCGACGGGCGCGCGCTTCGTCACTCTGCCAGGCCGCCGCGATCTCGCGCCTCAGACCATCGATCGCATCGTCGTGTTCCACGGGCGTCAGATCGACCCGATCGCGAAACGCGAGGATCGACGCGATGCGGTTGTACTTCTGAATCAGCGTGCGCCGGACGACTTCGGTCGGATGCGCGGTCAGCACGAGCTCGACGCGCGACGAAACGACGGCGTCGGCGAGCGTGTCTGGCGCGACGCCGGCGCCGATCAGCCGCGCGAACGTCTCGGCGCACGAGCCGCGCTGGGGGTGCCGGTCGGCGTCGCGCGCGTGATCGCGCCGGCGGCGCGTCCGGTGGTGCTGCTCCGCGATGTTGGCCAGCGCCAGGAAGTGCGCGAAGGCGCGCGCGACGGGCACGGCGGCTTCGATGGGCATGTCGCCCAGAACGTCGGCGAGCAGATCGAACGCTCCGGCTTCACCGGCATGCGCGGCCTTCGCGATCGCGCGCACCCGCTCCACGCGATTGAAGAGCGCGTCGCCTTCGTGTATCCGCAGCGTCTCGCCGAGCAGCTCACCGAGCAGGTGAACGTCGTCTCGCAGCGGTTTGTGAGGGTCGGAGGCCATGCGCTTCGTGTCCTCCGTGGTGGAGCGTTCGAGCTCGAGCCGCGACCGTCTTCAGCCTCCTGACCTCGTCCTCGCTCAGCTCGCGCCACTCACCCGGCTTCAGCTTCGCGTCCCTGATGGGGCCGATCGCCACACGTTTGAGCGCGGCCACCGGGTGACCGATCGCGTCGCACATCTTTCGCACCTGACGGTTTCGTCCTTCGCGAATCGTGACGATCAGGTGGCCGGGACCGGCGACCTTCACGTCCGCCGGCTCTGTGCGGCGATCCTCGATCGTCATACCCTTCGACAGCCGATCGATGTCGTGGCGATCGGGTTCGCCGAGCACCCGCACGTCGTACACGCGCGCGACGCCGTGGCGCGGATGCGTGAGACGCGCGGCGAGATCGCCGTCGTTGGTGAGCAGGAGCAGACCTTCGGAGTCGAAGTCGAGCCGCCCGACCGGATATACGTATTCGCGGACGCCGCGCAGAAGATCGATCACGGTCGGACGCCGCTGCGGATCGGATCGCGTCGTCACGTACCCGCGCGGCTTGTGGAGCAGCAGGTAGCGGTGATGTTCCGCGACTTTCACACGCCGGCCGTCGACGCGGATGTCGTCGCGCGACGGGTCGGCTTTCGTGCCGAGCTCGCGGATTGTCTGGCCGTTGACGCTGACGCGTCCCTCGAGCATCAACTGCTCGCTCGCGCGGCGAGAGGCGACGCCCGCTTGAGAGAGAATCTTCTGGAGACGCTCCACAGATAAACGTTACCGCCTTATCTTTTCTTTTTCGCGTATTTCGTGATTTCGTGTTTTTCGTGGCGAGCCGCCGAAGTCACCGTGAGAGAAGATCGCCCCAGAAGGACGCCAGCGCTGCGACATCGCTGACGTGCGCCGGGCGGTCGGCTTCCGCGTGCGAGATGAGGCCGCTCAGCAGCAGCCGCACCGGAGCGGTGCCGCGAAGATCCTGCGCGAGGTATTCGGATTCGATCGACGGAATGACGTTGTCTTCGGTGCCGTGCAGCAGGAATACCGGCGCCGACGTCTTCGGGGCCTTCGACACCGACAGCGCGGGATCGCTTCCGTAAAAGCGCACGTAGGGCAGCAATCGAGGACCGAGGTGGACGACGTCGCGATCCACGACGTATCGGAGCAGCGTGGCCGACGGTTCCGGCAGCTTGTTCGTCAGCGCGCGCACGGCGTCGAACTCCGCGGCCGCCCGCGGCTTGTCTACGCCGCTGTCGAGCGCGGAGGCCCAGAGATATTGCCGGATCGCCGCCCGAAGCGGCTCGACCTGCCGCGCCGGCACGAGGCGCTCTGCGACGCCAAGCAGGATGACGGCAACGCCGTAATCGTGTGGAGCGCGCGTGAAGGGCTGGTCGGTCCCGCCAGTCGTCTCATCCGGCTTCAGCCGCCGGTCGACAGGATCACGGCGCCCCTGAGCTCCGTCGAAGGGCCGGATTCCGAGCTGATGCGACGGATAGGGCTCCTGTCCCGTGCACAGATAACGCAGCACGCGCGGCAGATCGTCGTGACCGCCGAACGAGAACACATACGCGACGCGTTCGGCGAGCGATGGCCGTCCGGCGGCGACGAGCGAAAGGCCGCCGCTGAAGCTGATCCCCATCAACGCCACCGTGCGATCGGGCGCAAGACCCGACTCCGATGCGAGCCATCCGGCGGTCCGTTCGATCGTGTCGGTGATCGCCGGCGTGATCTCGAACCGTGAGAGCTCGGGAATGTCGGGCGTGACGACGACGAGATGATCTGCGGCCAGTTGTCGCGCGAGCCGCATCAGCCGCGGCTCGTCGATGCCCGACGAGTGCAAACCCGAGACGAGGAGCGCCGCGCGGTGCGGCGCGCCGATCGGCTCGTAAACGCGTCCCCGCATCGATCCACCCGGCGTCGGGATTGCAATCTCGCGCTCCCGCTCGGCCGACGCGTCGAGATCGGCGACGCGCCGAAGCGTGCCGTCCATTTCGGCCGCGCGAATCACGAACGACAGGCCGTGCACGAACGGCCGCGCGATGAACACGCCGCCCGCGAGCGTCACGACGACAACGACGGTGGCGATCGACCATCGCCTCATGATGCGCATGTTACACTCGCGAGCCGGTTCGATTTGGCCGGGATGGGCAGCCCGTCCTGCCCTTCCCCGCCCGTCCTGCCCAATGAAACAGCTCGTGATCGCCATCGACGGCCCCTCCGGCGCAGGAAAAGGAACCGTAGCGCGCGCCGTCGCGGCGCAGCTCGGTTACCGCCATGTCGACAGCGGCGCGATGTACCGCGCCGTGGGTTGGAAGGCGCTGCGGGACGGCGTGCCGCTCGACAGCGACGATGGGGTGGCCGCGCTGGCCGAGCGATCGATCATCGACGTGACGCCGCCGCTCATCACGATCGACGGCAGCGATGTCACGCGCGCGATTCGCACGCCGGAAATCGATCGCGCCGCAGCAGCGGTCGCGCGGTTGCCGAAGGTTCGTGCCGTGCTCGTCGAGCGTCAGCGGGAGTGCGGCACGCAGGGCGCGATCGTGATGGAGGGCCGTGACATCGGCACCGTCGTCTTTCCGAACGCCGACGTGAAGATCTACCTCGATGCGTCGCCAGACGAGCGGGCGCGGCGGCGCGCGGCCGATCCCGCGCATTCAGGCGGGCCGACGGCGGTCGCCGACGTGGCGACGCTGCTCAGAACGCGCGACGCGATCGACCGTACGCGCACGGCGTCCCCGCTGTACGTAGCGAAGGATGCCGTGGTCATCGATACGACCGGCAAGAGCGTAGACGAAGTTGTACGGGAAGTGATTTCAGTGATCCGCCCTTACTTGCGTTCTTTGTAATCTTCGGCAGAGGCCGGATCGAGCTCCCAGCGGTGCTTGTCGCGCTCGACGACTTTGTCGCTCGAGCGCAGCTCTTCGTTGTCCTCGTACTGCACGCCGAGCGCCTTTCCGATGTCGTCGACGACGTCCTGATCGGGCGTCGTATTGTCGCCTCCGGGCGTCTCTTCACCCGTGAAGTACGCGTCCTCGACGTCCACGTCGAGGTCACCGCCGGCCACGTCGGTCATGCCGCGATGCCGTGCGCGGTTCTCCTCGAGCTCGGCCCGGCCGGTGCGCGCCGCCGAGCCGCGGCGATCCATATTGAGTGAAGAGGGCGGCGTCGGCACCGTCTCGTCGAGCGTGCGGCGCGCCCGGTCCAGCCGAGGCGATCGGCGCGGCCTGGGGCGACGTTTCGGGGCGGTTTTCCGGGCTGTCTGCTTCGCTGTCTGCTTGATCGACCGTTTCGCCGAAGGCCGCGCCGCCTTCTTGCGGTCGCGAGCGGGTGGCTTTCCTCGTCGTGTGGCCTTCCGTTTGGCCATGGTCACGTCCTTTCGCAACCTTGACAGTTTTGCGATAAGTGTCGTACTCTCTGTTGCTTATCGGAATTTCGATAACCCACTCGGGGTGCCGGTGCCCCAAAACGAGCCACCGGCAAATCGCCCAGAAGTAAAAGATCGACCAGAGGAGACGTGCAAGGCATGGCGAAGCTTGAAGATGAGAACACTCCTGGTGCCGGTGGCGGCGCCGCCACGGCGACGACCGAACGACCGGAACGCCCGGAGCGCTCGGACCGCAGCACGCTGAAAGCGCGGCCGCGCGACGATGATGAGCAGATCGACAAGGATGCCTTCGAGGCTCTGCTCACCGCCTACGATAACAGCTTCCGGAACATCGCGGAAGGCGAGGTCGTCAAGGGAACGGTTCTCAAGGTCACTCCTTCGGAAGTGATCGTCGACGTCGGATACAAGTCCGAAGGCATCATTCAGGTCGACGAGTTCCTCGACGAGAACGGCGAAATGACGGTGCAGCCCGGCGACATCGTCGACGTGCTGCTCGAGCGCACGGAAGACCGGGAAGGATACGTCGTCCTCTCGCGCGAAAAAGCCGAGAAGATGAAGATTTGGGACGAGGTCGAGAAGGCCTATGCCGAGCGCAAGGTCGTCATCGGCCGCGTCATCGAGCGGATCAAGGGCGGCCTCGCGGTCGACATCGGCGTCCGCGCGTTCCTGCCCGGATCGCAGATCGACGTGCGTCCCGTGAGAAATCTCGACGCGCTGCGCGGCCAGGAGCTGCGGATGCGCGTCATCAAGGTCAACAAGAAGCGCGGCAACATCGTGCTGTCGCGCAAGGCGCTGCTCGAAGAAGAGAACGCGGAGAAGAAGAAGCACACGCTCGAGACGCTCGCCGAGGGCAAGGTGCTCAAGGGCGTCGTCAAGAACATCACCGACTACGGCGCGTTCATCGATCTCGGCGGCATCGACGGCCTGCTGCACATCACCGACATGTCGTGGGGCCGCGTCGGGCATCCGTCGGAGCTGTTCAAGGTGAACGACGAGATCGACGTGATCGTGCTCAAGTACGATCCGGCGACCGAGCGCGTTTCGCTCGGCCACAAGCAGCTGATCACCGATCCGTGGGCGAACGTCATGGACCGCTATCCGGTCGGCGCGCGCGTCGGCGGCAAAGTGGTGAGCCTCACCGACTACGGCGCCTTCGTCGAGCTCGAATCGGGCGTCGAGGGTCTCATTCACGTCAGCGAGATGTCGTGGAGCAAGCGGGTCAAACACCCGTCGAAGATTCTCAACGTCGGCGACTCGGTCGACGCGATGGTGCTCGGCGTCGACCCGACCGCGCGGCGCATCTCGCTCGGCCTCAAACAGGTCGAGACCAATCCGTGGCACGACCTGGCCGACAAGTATCCCGTCGGCTCGAAGATCACCGGCAAGGTGCGCAACCTGACCGAGTTCGGCGCCTTCGTCGAAGTGGAAGAGGAGATCGACGGCCTCATTCACATCTCCGACATGTCGTGGAGCAAGCGCATCAAGCATCCGTCCGAAGTGCTCAAGAAGGGCGACGTCGTCGAGGCGATGGTGCTCAACATCGACGCCGAGAACCAGCGGCTGTCGCTCGGGCTGAAACAGCTCGCGACCGACATCTGGGACGACTTCTTCTCGCGCCATCACGTCGGCGACACCATCGAAGGCAAGGTCGTGCGGATGACGAACTTCGGTGCGTTCGTCGAGTTGGACGAAGGGATCGAAGGGCTGATCCACGTGTCGGAGTTCGACGACTCGCGCCACGCCGGGAAGGACGAGAAGATCGATCTCAAGGTCGGCGAGACCTATCCGATGAAGATCATCAAGCTCGCTCCATCGGAGCGGAAGATTGGTTTGTCGATTCGCGCGATGAAGTCAGATGAGTTCCGCGCCGACTGGGAGGCATATCAGGAATCGGCAGGCGACGGCACGGCGACGCTCGGCGATCACTTTAGAAATCGGTAGGGGACCAGCCCCCAGCCCCCAGAGAGAGGCAGCACATGACCAGCGGCAGCATGACCAAGGCGGAGCTCGTCGAGGAAGTGTCGCGCGTGTCGGACCTGACGAAGAAGCACTCCGAGGTGATCGTCGATACGGTGTTCAAGAGCATCATCGACGCGCTGCACCGCGGGGAGAAGATCGAGCTGCGGGGCTTCGGCAGTTTCCGGCTGCGCAGGCGCGAACCGCGCAAGGGGCGGAACCCGAAGACGGGCGACAAGGTCGATGTGCCGCCGAAGAAGGTGCCGTACTTCAAGCCGGGCAAGGAGCTGAAGGAGCTGATCAACAAGGAGCCGGCGCCGGCGGCTCCGTCGCCGGCGGCCGGTGAAATCCCGCCGGACGCGATGGCTGTCTGAAATCGTGATTTGGGATTCGGGTTCGGGATTCGGGATTCGCAGCTGCCCGAATCCCCCCGAATCCCAAGTCCCCAGTCCCGAATCCCGAACGTGGAACGCTTATGGTCGCCGTGGCGCCTCGCGTACGTGAACGGCGCGAGCGGCGGCAGCGATTCCGGCTGCATCTTCTGTCGCAGCGACGAACCCGGCCGCGATGAGTTGATCCTCATTCGCGGCCGTGTCACGTACGTCATCCTCAATCTGTTTCCGTACAACAACGGTCACCTGATGGTTGTGCCGAACCGCCACGTGGCGACGCTCGCCTCGACGACGGGCGACGAGCAGGCGGAGCTGATGCGGTTGACGCGGCACGCGGAGATGGCGCTCACCGAGGCCTATACGCCGCAGGGAATCAACATCGGGATCAATCTCGGCCGACCCGCCGGCGCCGGCATCGTGGATCATCTCCACGTCCATCTCGTGCCGCGGTGGAACGGCGACACCAACTTCATGACGGCGATCGCCGACACGCGCGTGCTGCCGGAGGGTCTCGCGGCGACGCGCGATCGACTGCAGCCGATCTTCGAACGCCTCGCGCGCGATGAACGTTGACGCGCCACGAAACACACGAAATCACGAAATTCACGAAATGTCTAAAGTTGTTTCGTGGTTTTCGTGCTCTCGCGTCTTTCGTGGCTAGAGTAAAGCGATGATCCTCGAGCTCACTCCTGAACAGCGCGCCTTCAAGGAACAGATCGAACAGTTCGCGACGGAGATCGTGGCGCCGCGTGCCGCGCTGATCGACAAGACCGGCGAGTACCCGTCCGACGTGGTGCACGCGGCCGCCGGCGCGGGCCTGTGCGGCGTGACGCTGCCCAAGGCGTGGGGCGGGCTCGGGCGCGATTACGTGAGCTACGCGCTCGCGGTGGAGGCCATCGCGAAGGCGAGCGCCACCGTCGCCGTCGCGCTGACGGTCACCAACTCGCTCGTCGCCGAAGTCATCGCCCACGCGGGGAAGGATCAGCAGCGGGAACGGTGGCTGCGCAAGCTCGCCACCGGCGAAGGGATCGGCGCCTTCGCGCTCTCCGAACCCGACGCAGGGACCGACGCAGCCAATCAGAAGACCGCCGCCATTCGCGTGAGCGGCGGCTACCGCATCCGCGGCAGGAAGGTGTGGGTCGCGAACGCGGAAGAAGCATCGGTCGCCATCGTGTTCGCATGCACCCGTCCGGGATTGCGCGGTCAGGGCGTCACGGCGTTCCTGGTGCCGATGGACGCGCCGGGCATCACGCGCACGGCGCGAGCCGACTCGCTCGGCGTGCGCGGCCTTGGCTGCATGGATCTCGATCTCGACGTCGACGTCGCCGACGATCAGGTGCTCGGCCACGTCGATCAGGGATTCCGCCTGGCGATGTGGGCCCTGCAGGGCGGACGCGTCGCCATCGCCGCGCAGGCGCTCGGCATCGGCGAGGCGGCGCTGACCGAGGCGATGACGTACGCCCGGAAGCGCGAGCAGTTCGGCCAGCCGATCGCAAACTACCAGGCGATCCAGTGGATGATCGCCGACATGGCAACCGAGCTCGACGCCGCGCGGCTGCTCACGCTCAAGGCCGCGGCCGCGAAAGACCATCAGGAGAAGAGCACGTTCGAGGCGTCGATGGCGAAGCTCGCCGCGTCGGAAGCGGCGCACAAGGCCGCCGACAAGGCGATGCAGATTCTTGCGTCGGCCGGCTACCGCCGCGGATCGGTGGTCGAGCGGCTGTTCCGCGACGTGCGCGCGACGGAAATCTATCAGGGAACGTCCGAGGCCCAGCGGATGATCATCGCGGCGAACGTGCTCGCCAGCGCCTGACCTTCTCCCTGCCCGCGGCAGATTGACACCTCTTCGTCACGTTACTAGAGTGTGCCGTCAGACGGAGGCGGTATGAGCAAGAGGTTTGGTCGTCGTGAATTCGTTCGCAGAACCACCGCGGCCGGCGTCGCCGCCGCAGCCATTCCGAAGACGCTTTTCGGACAGCCTTCCACAGGCCCGGGGCAGGCCCCGGTGATGATGACGCCGAAGGGCGTCAAGCCGTGCGTCGTCGCGTCGAGCAACGGGAATCGATCGAAGGACGATCAGGGCGTCACCTGCGTCGCCAGGGCGTTCAAGATGATGGCCGACGGCGCCGACGTGCTCGATGCGCTCGTCGCCGGCGTCGCGATCGTCGAGCTCGATCCCACGCAGACCGGCGTCGGCTGGAGCGGTCTGCCGAACGCGGATGGCGTCGTGCAGCTCGACGCGTCGTGCATGCACGGACCGAAGAAGCGCGCCGGCGCGGTCGCGGCCATCGAGGGCGTCCGCACACCCGCGCGGGTGGCGCAGCTCGTCGCCGAGGAGACGGATCATCACCTCCTGGTCGGGAAGGGCGCGCAGGAGTTCGCGCGCTCGATGGGATTCAAGATCGAAGAAGGGCTGATCAACGAAACGGCGCGGAAGGCGTGGCTCGAATGGAAGCGCCGCACCGATCCGCTGCACTACCTCGATCCGAAGAAGCGCGCGCAGGCGTGGTACGACGCCGGCATCCAAATGGTCCGCGAAGGGCTGATCGACGGCGAACATTTCTGGGGCACGATCAACTGCGACGGTGTCAATGCGAAAGGCGAGATCTGCGGCGTGACGACGACCAGCGGCCTCGCGTGGAAGATTCCGGGCCGCGCCGGCGATTCGCCGATTCTCGGCGCCGGACTGTATGTCGACGGCGAGGTCGGCGCCGCGGGATCGACCGGCCGCGGTGAAGCGAACCTGTACAACCTGTCGTCGTTCGTGATCGTCGAGGAAATGCGGCGTGGCGCGCACCCGAAGGATGCCGCGATCACGGCGTTGAAACGCGTCGCGAAGAGCACGATCGAGAAGCGCCTGCTGAACGCGAAAGGACAGCCGAACTTCGGCCTCAACTTCTATAGCCTCAATGCGAAGGGCGAATATGCCGGCGTGTCGATGTACGAGGGCACCTACGCCGTCTGCACCGAGAACGGCCCGCAGACGCTGAAGACGGACGCCCTGTACGAAGGCCGCCCGACGGATTGATGGTTCTGACGAAAATGAATCGCCGAGCATTCGTGCAAGCCGCGGCCGCTGCCGCGACCGTTCCAACCGCGCTGTTCGGACAAGCGCCGACCGTCATGACGCCGAAGAGCGTCAAACCGATCCCCATCGCCTCGAGCAACGGTCACAAGTTCAAAAACGGCGGCGCAACTGCGTCGAGAAGGCGTTCTCGATGATGACGGGCGGCGCCGACGTGCTCGACGCGCGTGCCGATGCGCTCTTGCCTCGATTGCGCGTCATCCGAGAATCTGCTTCGCGATCGTCTGCAGCTGCAGGTTCGACGTCCCCTCGTAGATCTGGCCGATCTTCGCGTCGCGATAGAGCTTCTCGACCGGATAGTCCTTCACGAAGCCGTAGCCGCCGAACAGGTTGACCGCGAGCGACGTCACGCGCTCGGCGACCTCCGACGAGAAGATCTTGCACATCGCGGCCTCGGTGAGGAACGGGTGGCCGGCGTCGCGGAGGCGCCCGGCGTTGTAGACCAGCAGCCGCGCCGCCTCGATCTCGGTGGCCGCGCGCGCGAGCTGATGCTGGACTGCCTGGAACTCGGCGATCGCCTTGCCGAACTGCTTCCGCTCGCGCGTGTACCTGATCGCGTGATCGAGGGCGCCCTGCGCGAGACCGATCATCTGCGCGCCGATGCCGATGCGTCCTTCGTTCAGCGTCTCGATCGCCACCTTGTAGCCCTTGCCGATCTCGCCGAGCACGTTCGACCGCGGGATGCGGCACTCCTCGAACAGCAGCTCGCACGTGCTGCTGGCGCGGATGCCGAGCTTGTCCTCCTTTTTCCCGATGGTGAATCCGTCGAATTCCCGCTCGACGAGGAACGCCGTGATGCCGCGATAGCCCGACTCCGGGTTCGCGTTCGCGAAGACGATGAAGATGTCGGCTTCGTTGCCGTTGGTGATCCAGAGCTTGCGCCCGGTGAGGACGAATTCGGCGCCGCGATCGACCGCGCGCGTCGTCAGCGCGAACGCGTCGCTTCCGGATCCCGCCTCCGACAGGGCGTACGCGCCGACGGCATTCGCCGCGAGCTTCGTCAGATAGCGGCGCTTGAGTTCATCGCTGCCCCAACGGAGCAGCGCGTTGATGACGAGCGTGTTCTGGACGTCGACGAGGACGCCGATCGACGGATCGACGCGCGACAGCGCCTCGACCGCGAGCACTGCATGGAAGAAGCTCGCGCCGGCGCCGCCGAACGCCTCGGGAACCTCGATGCCCATCACGCCGAGATCGAACAGCTTGTCGACGAGCGCGCGCGGAATCTTCGCGTGTTCGTCCATGTCGCGGACGACAGGTCGGATCTCGCGGTCCGCGAATTCGTACACGCTGTCGCGGAAGAGCCGTTCGTCTTCGGACAGCGCGGTCAGGGCCGGATGGATCAATTCCGTGTTTTGCGTCGTCACGGCTGAAATGTTACACCTGGCGGTCTAATATAGAGATATGACCAGTTTCCTCCGGTCTACCGGACTCGCCACCGCGCTGATCTCGATCGCGACGCTTCAAGGCGCCGCCGGCCAGCAGACGCAGCAACAGCCGCAACAACCGCAACAGCAACCGGCGCCGCCGCCGGATCAGACGCCGCAGCCGCCAATCTTCAGGACCGGCATCAACTACGTCCGGGTCGACGTCATCGTCACGGAAAACAAGAGCGGCAACAGCGTGGCCGACCTGAAGCCGGGCGACTTCGACGTGCTCGAAGACGGGAAGCCGCAGACGATCGACACGTTCAAGCTGATAAGGCTCGACGGCGGCCTCGTCGAGGCGACGAAGGAGCCCGTGCGCCAGATCCGCACCGATTACGACGAAGAATCGGAAGCGGCGCGCGACGACGTCAGGCTGTTCGCGATCTTCCTCGACGACTACCACGTGCGGCGCGGCACGAGCCTCTCGGTGCGCAATCCGCTGTCGCGCTTCCTCGACACGCAGATCGGGCCGACCGACATGATCGGCGTCATGTACCCGCTCGAATCGACATCGTCGGTCCGGATGACGCGCAATCACGACGCGGTGATGAAGGCGATGCAGCAGTTCCAGGGACGCAAGTACGACTATACGCCGCGCAACGAGTTCGAGGAACGCTACGCGAACTATCCGACCGAGATCGTCGAGAAGATTCGCAATCAGGTCTCGCTGTCGGCGATCAAGTCGCTCGTCGTGCACATGGGCTCGTTGAAGGAAGGACGCAAGTCGCTGATTCTCGTGAGCGAGGGATTCACCAACGCGCTGCCGCCGCAGATGCGCAACCCGAACGCGCAGCTGCCCGGCTACGGCAATCCGAATGCCTTCAACCCGGGAGCTGGCGCGAACGATCCCAACGAGGATCGCTACCAGTTCTTCGCGAACATGGACCTCGAGTCAGATCTGCGCGAGGTGTACGACGCGGCGAACAAGAACAATGTCTCGATCTACGCGGTCGATCCGCGCGGGCTTCCCGGCTTCGAGTTCGACATCAACGAGAACGTGGGATCGTTTCAGGTCGACTCGCAGTACCTCAACTCGACGATGAACACGCTGCGCGAGCTCGCGGAGAATACCGACGGGCGCGCGATCGTGAATCGCAACGATCTCGACGTCGGCATGAAGCAGATCATCCGCGACAGCAGCGCGTACTACCTGATTGGCTATAACTCGTCGCAGGCGCCGACCGACGGCAAGTTCCACGAGATCAAAGTGCGCGTGAAGCGGCCCGGCATCCAGGTCCGCGCGCGCAAGGGATACTGGGCACTGACGCCCGACGACGCGAAGCGCGCGACTGCGCCGCCGAAAGCCGACGTTCCCAAGCCGGTCGAGGCGGCGATCAGCGCGGCCACCGCGCGTCCCTCGCGCGCGAGCGTCGTCCGCAGCTGGATCGGCACGTCGCGCGGCGAGAACGGGAAGACTCGCGTCACATTCGTCTGGGAGCCGCTGCCCAGGCTGCCGGGCGATCGCGCGGCGGCCGGCGACGAACCGTCGCAGGTGTCCCTCATGGCACTCGCCGGCGACGGATCGCCGTCGTTCCGCGGCCGCGTGCCCGAGGCGCCCGCCTCGCCGATCCGGACGCCGCAGCGCGTCAGCTTCGACGTGCCGCCAGGGAAGCTGCAGCTGCGCATCTCGGTGCAGGGCACCGGATCGCAGGTGCTCGACAGCGAATTGCGCGAGATCACGATTCCGGACCTCACCGCCGCGCAGACGATGCTCGGAACGCCCGAAGTGTTCCGCGGCCGCACGGCCCCCGAGCTTCAGAAGCTGAAGTCCGATCCCAACGCGATTCCGACGGCGATCCGTGAATTCAACCGCAGCGATCGCGTCGTCATCCGTGTGCCGGCGTACGGGCCGGGAGGAACGACGCCGACGCTCAGCGTTCACCTGCTGAATCGGACCGGTCAGCCGATGAACGAGGTGCCTGCCACGCCGTCGCCGACTCCAGGCGTCCAGCAGATCGAGCTGCCGATCGCCGGTCTCGCCGCAGGCGAGTACGTCGTCGAGATCAGAGCGACGGGCGATGGCGGCGAAGCGAAAGAGCTCGTTGGCTTCCGGGTCATGGGCTAGAACCCGATCAGAAAAGAATGCTGGCGGCTCTCGCACTTGCGACTCAAATCGTCAACATCGACGTGATCGCCGCCGATACGCGCGGCCGCAGCGTCGAGAACCTGAAGCTCGCGGATTTCGAGATCCGCGACGACGGCGCCGTGCGTACCGTCGAGGGCGCGCGCCTCGTCAAAGACGACGCTCGGCTGTTTGCGATCTATCTCGACGAGTATCATGTCGCGAGCGGAGCCGCCACCGCGCGCGTTCGCGACGCCGTCGCGCAGTTCATCGAGCGCGATCTCGGCCCCAACGATCTCGTCGTCGTGATGAAGCCGCTCGACTCGCTGTTCCGGATCGAGCTGACGCGTGACCGCGATGCGACGCGTGCCGTCGTCGCGGGCTTCGAAGGGCGCAAAGGGGAATACGATCCGCGCAACGATTACGAGCGCAACTTCATCGCAGGAACGCCGGCGCGCGTCGAGGCTGCGCGCACGCAGGTGGCCTGGTCGGCGATCAACGCCCTTGCTATTCACCTCGGCACGCTGGGCGATCGCCGCAAGACGCTCATCGTCGTCAGCGAAGGGCTCTCGCGGATGGAGCGGCGGCGCGGTCAGGAGACGCTGCCGTCGTTCGAAGCCGTCATCCGGTCCGCGACTCGCTCGAACGTCGCGATTTATCCATTCGACCCGAGCACGACTCCGACACCAACTCTGGCACCGACTCCGACACCTGCTCCGACGCCAACTCCGACCCCTCTCGAGCGGCTGGCGGCGGAAACTGACGGCCAGATAATCGGCGCCGATCCCGAAGGCGGCCTCCGGCGCGCCGCCGCCGACGCGAGCACGTATTACCTGCTGACGTATCAGGTCGCGAACCCCGACGACGGCAAGTTTCACGACGTGCAGGTGCGTGTGAAGCGGGCGAACGTCAACGTGCGCGCGCGCAAAGGCTACTTCGCGCCGTCGCCCGACGATACGCTGCGCGCGGCGCTGCTCGAGCGGATCAACGCGCCGAAGCCGTCGGCGCCGCCCGAGCCGGCGCCGCACGCGAGCACGCTCATCCGTCCGTGGTTCGGCTGGTCGCGCGGCGACTCGGGCCGCACGCGTGTCACGTTCGTCTGGGAGCCGGCGGCGCGCGTGCCCGGCGATCGCGGACGCCTCGTCGCGTCGCGACTGGTGCTGACGGCGCTCGACAAGGACGGGGCCGTGCTGTTCGACGGTCCGGTGTCGCCGACGGGACCGGCGACGATCGAGGAGCTGGGCAACGTGCCGGCGCGTGCGGTGTTCGACGCGCCTGCGGGACGAATACGGCTGCGCATGGCCATCCAGGATGCCGCGGCCCAGGTCATCGATCGCGACGTTCGCGACCTTTCGGTCCGCGATTTGCGCGGCGACGTCGTCATCGGCACGGCGCAGGTGCTTCGCGCGCGGAACGCGCGCGAATTCCGGTCGCTCGACGACGCGGCCGCGGTGCCCGTCGCGTCGCGCGAGTTCAGCCGGACCGAGCGGCTGCTCTTCCGCGTTCCGATCTACGCGGCCTCGGACGAGCCGCCGTCGGTATCGGCACGACTGCTGAACCGATCGGGCCAGGCGATGCGGCAGCTCAGCGTCAGCACATCCGCGAAGCCGAGCCGGTTCGGCGAGATCGATCTGCCGCTCGCTGGTCTCGCCGCCGGCGAATACATCGTCGAGGTCGTCGCGATAACCTCGAGCGGTCAAGCAAAGGATCGGATCACGTTTCGCGTGATCAGCTGACGGTTTCGTCACTCTGCGGATGAAGCGCTCGCGCTCGTGCAGTTGCGCCGAACTTTTCGCTTGATGCGAAATCGTTCGTGCGATACAAACACAAGCGCGCGATAGCAGCCTTCAAAACTCAGCCACCCAGGTTTGGTCGGCACGGTATCGCATGCGGGCGCGTACGCCCCGCCCGATCATGGCCGCGCTCATCCTACTCGTCGACGCGAACCGAACGACGCTCGGTCAAACGCATGCACTGCTCGCGCGGCGCGGATATCTCGTCGCGCCGGTCAGCGAATTCGCGTCGGCCGCAGAGCTCCTGCGGACGGTCAGCCCGGATCTGCTCATCGTCGATTTCCGCCACGACGCGTCCCAGGCGCTGGAGCTGGCGAACGGGAGCCACGGCGACGATCCGCACCGGCCCGTGATCTTCACGCACGCCTCACGCGATCCCTACGTCGAGAGCGAAGCCCAGCGGCTCGGAGCCACGTACCTCGTGCGACCGTGGAACGACGATAGGTTCCTCGCGCACGTGGCGGCGGTGATCGCGGATCACCGGTGGGTGCGATTCCCCGTGCGGCGGTGGAAGCGGAAGCGGATCTCGAACGCCGTCACCGTCCGCGCAGGGAGCGCGGTGGCGCACGTCGTCGACGTCAGCTACGGCGGACTCCGCCTCGCGTTTCGCAATCCGCTGCCCGAATCGTCGACCACGTTCGCCGTGACGCTCCCCGCGGCGCAGCTGTCGTTCGAGGCGCACCGCGTGTGGTCGCACCACGCGCCGACCGGCGCCGAAGTGTGGTGCGGCGTCGAGTTCGCAGATCCCGAGGGCGCCGAAGCCCGAACGTGGCGCGCCTTCGTCGATTCGCTCACCTGAGAAGGCGTCTCGGATCTTCTCCCTGTCGGCTGGCCGGTCGGTGCGTCCCTGTAGAATGCCGCCATGACGACATCCTCGTTCGTGCGCGATCTGATGGCGGAGCTGAAGGCCAAGAACCCGGCCGAACCCGAATTCCACCAGGCGGTGCAGGAAGTTGTCGAGTCGCTCGACCTCGTCCTCGAGCGGCGGCCCGAATACCGCAGCGCGCGGATCATCGAGCGCATGGTCGAGCCCGAGCGCGTCGTCATGTTCCGCGTGCCGTGGCAGGACGATCAGGGCCGCGTGCACATCAACCGCGGCTTCCGCGTACAGATGAACAGCGCGATCGGTCCCTACAAGGGCGGGCTGCGCTTTCACCCGTCGGTCAACCTGGGCATCCTGAAATTCCTCGCGTTCGAGCAGGTGCTCAAGAACTCGTTGACGACGCTGCCGATGGGCGGCGGGAAGGGCGGGTCGGATTTCGATCCGAAAGGCAAGAGCGACAACGAGGTGATGCACTTCTGCCAGGGCTTCATGACCGAGCTGTGCCGCCACGTCGGTCCCGACACCGACGTGCCGGCGGGCGACATCGGCGTCGGCGGACGCGAGATCGGATTCCTGTTTGGCCAGTACAAGCGGCTGCGCAACGAGTTTTCCGGCGTGCTGACCGGCAAAGGACTCAACTGGGGCGGATCGCTCATTCGGCCCGAGGCGACTGGGTACGGGGCGGTGTACTTCGCGGCGGAAATGCTCGCGACGCGCCGCGAAACGCTCGAGGGCAAGGTATGCCTCGTATCGGGCAGCGGCAACGTGGCGCAATACACGGTGGAGAAGCTGCTGCAGTTCGGCGCGAGGCCGGTGACGCTTTCCGACTCCGACGGCTACATCTACGATGAAGCGGGCATCACGACCGACAAGCTGCAGTTCGTCATGGAACTGAAGAACATCCGCCGCGGCCGTATCCGCGAGTACGCCGACAAGTACAAAGGCGCCGTGTACACGCCGGTCGATCCGCGGCGCGAGGATCATCCCATCTGGACGCACAAGGCGCAGTGCGCCTTTCCGAGCGCCACGCAGAACGAGATCGGCGCGAAGGATGCGGCGAACCTGCTGAGCAACGGCGTGTATGTCGTTTCGGAAGGAGCCAACATGCCGACCGTGCTCGACGGCGTCTGCCAGTTCCTCGACGCGAAGATTCTTTACGGTCCGGCGAAGGCGGCCAACGCGGGCGGCGTCGCGACCTCCGGGCTCGAGATGACGCAGAACAGCATGCGCATCAGCTGGTCGCGCGAGGAGGTCGACGATCGGCTGCACACGATCATGAAAGCCATCCATCGCACCTGCAACGAGACGGCCGAAGCGTTCGGCACGCCCGGCAACTATGTCAACGGCGCGAACATCGGCGGCTTCCTGAAGGTCGCCGACGCGATGATGGATCAGGGCCTGGTCTGACGACCGCTAGTCGAACGCTGCGGCGGCGAAGCCGATCGTCGCCTGATCGTTACCGGGATCCATTCGGGCTCAATCCTGGTCGTTGGGTCGGTCGAGAGTAAGGCGCAAAAGAGGGGTTATTGTTGGTTCGTGCGTTTGCCTCGATTGTCGGATCTCGCGCGGTTCCGGGTACACGACATCCTGCTCGTCTCGAGCGTGTACGACTCGTTCATTCTCGCCGAGGACGGCGAGCTGCACGAGGTGATCCTCCGCGAGTTCCTCGATCTCAACGTCCGCTACACCCCCGGCATCACGCACGTGTCGACCGCGGAGGAAGCGCTCGCGCTGGCGTGGGACAAGGCGCGCTACAACCTCGTGATCGCGTCGGCGTATCTCGGCGACCTGTCAGCCGTCGGGCTCGCGGGCCGCATGCGCGACGCGGGGATCGACACCCCGGTCGTCGCGCTCGCGTACGACATGCGCGAGGCCGGCGAGATCGCGGCGGCCAGCGAGCGCTCGCCGATCGATCGCGTGTTCCTCTGGCAGGGCGACGTGCGCCTGGTGCCCGCCATCGTCAAGTACGTCGAAGATCGCCGCAACGTCGCGCACGATACCGGCGAGTTCGGCGTGCAGGCAATCCTCGTCATCGAAGACAACGTCCGCTTCTACTCGTCGTTTCTGCCGACCATCTACGCCGAGTTGATGCGGCAGACGCACCGGCTGCTGCCCGAAGGCGTGAACCTGTCGCACAAGCTGATGCGGCTCCAGGCGCAGCCGAAGATCCTGCTGTGCGGCTCGTTCGAGGAGGCATGGCAGTACTTCGCCGATTTCGAAGAGAACATCCTCGGCGTGATTTCGGACATCGAGTTCCCGCGCGGCGGCGCGATTGCGCGCGACGCCGGCCTCGAATTCGCGCGCCGCGTGCGCGAGCGCCAGCCCGACGTCCCGGTGATGCTGCAATCGAACCGCGCCGAGAACCAGTCGCTCGCGCGATCGGTCGGCGCGTCGTTCCTCCTGAAAGGATCGGCGACGCTACTCCAGCAGCTCGGGCGGTTCATGGTCGATCAGCTGGCGTTCGGCGACTTCGTGTTTCGCCTGCCGCACGGCCGCGAGGTGATGCGCGCGCGCGATCTCCGCGAGCTCGAGGAGTGCATGGCCAGGGTGCCGGCCGAGAGCGTCGCGTACCACGCCGAGCGGAACCACTTCTCGCGCTGGTTCAAGGCGCGCACCGAATTCGCGCTCGCCCACGAGCTGCGCCCGCGCAAGGTCTCGGACTTCGACACGGTCGAGCACCTGCGCCGCGAGATCCTCCGCGCCATGCGCGCCTATCGCGAGCAGACGCGCCGTGGCGTCGTCGTCGACTTCGATCGCGCCACGTTCAATCCGCAGACGACGCTGTCGCGCCTCGGCGGAGGCGCGCTCGGCGGGAAAGCGCGCGGCCTCGCGTTCACCGATCTCCTGCTCGAACAGTCGCGCGTCGGCGAACGATTTCCCGGCGTGAACATCGGCGTCCCGCCGGCGGTCGTCGTCGGCACCGACGTGTTCGACGAGTTCCTGGCGCGGAGCGAGCTCCGTGACTTCGCGCTGAACACCGCCGACGACGAGGAGATCGAGCGGCGGTTCGTGCACGCAGAGCTGCCGGAGGCGGTCACCGCCGATCTGACGGCGCTGCTCCGCGCCGT
The DNA here is from genome assembly GCA_003222395.1 of Acidobacteriota bacterium. Lineage (GTDB taxonomy): Bacteria > Acidobacteriota > Vicinamibacteria > Vicinamibacterales > CAVVIG01 > Gp6-AA45. The sequence continues at coordinate 407,242 of QHWB01000040.1, read as the reverse complement.
CGACTACCCGCTCGCCGTGCGGTCGTCGAGCCTGCTCGAGGACTCGCAGTACCAGCCGTTTGCCGGCATCTACGCGACCTACATGCTGCCGAACGACCATGCGCGCCTCGACGTCCGGCTGCGCCAGCTGCTGACGGCCATCAAGCGCGTCTACGGCTCAACGTTCAGCCGCGTGGCGAAGGGCTACTTCACGGGCGGGCCGTACCGCCTCGAGGAAGAGAAGATGGCTGTGATTCTGCAGCGGCTGGTCGGCGCCGCGCACGGACCGCGGTTCTACCCCGATTTCGCCGGCGTCGCGCGATCGCACAATTACTATCCGCTGGCCCCGATGCGGTCGGAAGACGGCATCGCCGCCGTCGCGCTCGGCCTCGGCGAAACCGTAGTGTCGGGCGCGCCGTGCTTCCGGTTCTGTCCGCGCTACCCGCGGCACATCGTGCAGTTCTCGTCGGTCGCCGACACGCTCGCCAACGCGCAACGCGAGTTCTACGCGCTCGAGCTGGGGCAGGACAGCAGCAGCCGTTCGCTGCCTGCCTGCTTTCAGCTGACCGCCGCGGAGGAGGACGGCACGCTCGCGCGCGTCGGGTCGACGTACTCGAGCGAGAACGATGCGGTGTACGACGGCGTCTCGCGGCCGGGCGTCCGGCTCGTGACGTTCGCGCCGGTGCTGAAACACAACCTGTTTCCACTTGCCGAGCTGCTCGACGCGCTGCTCGGCGCCGCCGCGCGAGCGACCGGCACGCCCGTAGAGATCGAGTTCGCGGTGAGCTTCGCTCGCGGCGCTCCGCCGGAGTGCGGCGTCCTGCAGCTTCGTCCGCTCGGACGGGTCCGGGAGGGCCCCGACGCCGACATCGGCGCGATCGCGCGCGAACGTCTCGTGTGCGAGAGCCGCAACGTGCTCGGCCACGGCGCGATTGCCGACGTGCGCGACGTGGTGGTCGTCGACATGAACCGGTTCGATCGCACGCGCACGCACGAGATCGCGCACATGGTCGCGCACTGCAACGCCGATCTGCTGGCGGCGCGACGTCCGTACCTGCTCATCGGCGTCGGCCGGTGGGGATCGGCCGACCCGCTGCTCGGCATTCCGGTGACTTGGGATCAGATTGCGGGCGCGCGCGCGATCGTCGAGGCCGGGTTCGCCGATTTCCGCGTCACGCCGTCGCAGGGCAGTCATTTCTTCCAGAACCTCACCGCCGGCAACGTCGGCTACTTCACCGTCAACCCCGACGTCGGCGAAGGGTTCGTCGACTGGTCGTGGCTCGCCGCTCAGCCGGCCGTTTCTGAAACCGAGTTCGTGCGGCATCTGCGCTTCGAACAACCCTTCGACATCGCGATCAACGGGCGCGCGCACGCGGGCATTGTCGCGAAGCCGGCCGGTGGTTGAAGCGTACGAGCTGCTGCGGCCGCAGTGATCCCGGGCGCCGCTCGCATAAGGTCGCATAAGATGATCGGATGCAGGGGCGGACCGTGGCCGTCATCGGCGGCACGGGGCAGCAGGGGCGCGGCATCGCACAGCGGCTGGCTCACGCCGGAACCGCCGTAGTCGTCGGGTCGCGCGATCCGGCGCGCGCGGCCGCGACCGTCGCCGCGTGGCCTGCGGCAATCGCGCGGGTTCGCAGCGCGTCGTATCGCGACGCCATCGTCGCGTCCGACGTCGTGATCCTCACCGTGCCCTTCGGCACTCTCGACGACCTCCTCGCGCAACATCGATTGGACTTCAATCGCGACACCCTGGTCATCGACGTGACCGTGCCGATCACGTTCGGCGGCGGGACGGCCATGCTTGCGCCGGTTGCAGACGGATCGGCGGCCGAACACGTCCGCGCGCGGCTGCCCGATCACGTTCGCGTCGCGGCGGCGTTCAAGACGCTGCCGGCCCACGTGCTCAACGACGTCGGCCGGCCGCTCGACTGCGACGAGTTCGTCTGCGGTGATTCGCCGGAATCGCGCGAGGGCGCACGATCGATCGTCGAGATGCTCGCGGCGCTCCGCGCCGTCGACGTCGGTCCGCTGTCGCGCGCCCGCGCCATCGAACAGCTCACGCTGCTGGCGATTGCCATCAATCGCCGTCACAAAGTCCACGAGGCCCGCTTTCGGGTCGTCGGACTGTAGCCCGACTCACAGTCAGGAGGCGCCATGGCCGCACAGATTCCCAGCACGCACGTCGATATTCTTCAGAAGAAAGCGTTCGCGAACTTCGCGACCGTCAACGCAGACGGCGTGCCGCACGTCACGCCGGTCTGGGTCGACTGGGACGGCACGCACGTGCTCGTGAACACCGCACGCGGCCGCGTCAAGGACCGCAACCTGCAGCAGAACCCGCGCGTCGCCCTGGCAATTGCGGACCCGGAGAATCCGTACCGTTATCTGGGCATCCAGGGACGTGTCGCGGCGATGACCGAGGACGGCGCCGAGGCGCACATCGACAAAATGGCAAAGAAGTACATGGGCAAGGACAAGTACCCCTACCGCGCGCCCGGCGAAAAGCGCGTGCTCATCAAGATCCAACCGGAGAAGGTTCACGTCGTCGGCTGATGGCCGCCGATCTGCGCGTGTTCGCGGTCGAGGGGATACCCGAAGTGCGCGGCGGCGACGACGTCGGCGCGTTGATCGCCGGCGCGCTCGAACGCGGGGCGAGGCCGCTCGAGGATGGTGACGTCGTCGTCATCGCACAGAAGATTGTCTCGAAGGCCGAAGGGGCCGTCGTGGAGCTCGCGTGCGTGGAGCCTTCGCCCGTCGCCGATTCGTGGGCGGCCACGTATCGAAAAGATCCCAGGATGGTGGAAGTCGTGCTGCGCGAATCGCGGCGGATCGTGCGGATGGACCGCGGAATTCTCGTTGCGGAGACCCGTCACGGGTTCGTGTGCGCGAACGCGGGCGTCGACGCGTCGAACGTGGCGCCGGGCTTCGTCACCGTTCTGCCTGAGGATCCCGACGCATCGGCGGAGCGGGCGCGAGTCGCGCTGTGCTCACGATCGGGCCGCCGTGTCGCCACGATTGTCGCGGATACGTTCGGGCGGCCGTGGCGTGAGGGCGTCGTGAACGTCGCGCTCGGCGTCGCCGGCCTGCGTCCGCTCGATGACTGGCGCGGCCGTACCGATCCGTTCGGCCGCACGCTGCAGTCGACCGTGATCGCGATCGGCGACGAGCTGTCGAGCGCCGCTGCGATCGTGATGGGCAAGACGGGCGGCGTACCCGCGGCCGTCGTTCGTGGCGCCGCCGAATGGTGTGGCGAAGGATCCGGTGCGTCGCTGGTACGTCCTGCCGCGATGGATCTCTTTCGATGACGATGATGAAGCGCGTGATGCCGGCGATGGTGACGATCGCGGTGCTCGCGCTGATCGCGCGGCGCGTGCCCGTCGATCGTCTGATCGCCTCTCTACGCGACGCGAACTACGTGGCATTCCTTGCGGTGATGATCCCGAACACGATCGTCTATTTCCTCTGGGACACGCTGATTCTGAAAACCGTCGTCGGCTGGTTTCATGGCGGCGTTCCCTTCCGGGAACTGCTGCCGGTCCGCGCGGCATCCTACGTCGTCGCGTTCTTCAACACCAACGCCGGCCGCGGCGCGCTCGCTGCCTATCTGTGGCGCCGGCTCGACGTGCCGTTTCTCGAGCTCGGCGGGACGGTCATTTTTCTGGTGCTGACCGAATACACGCAGTTGGTCCTGTGGGCGATGCTCGGCGTTTTCGGATTTCGCGCGGAGCTCACCAGCGGTCTGCTGTCGATCGCCGTCGCGGTTGCCGCGTTCTGGCTGGCGGTCTTCGCCTACACGCGCCTTCACGTGACGCCGGCCCGCGCCTTGACGTGGTTGTTCGCGCCGCGCGAATGGGTTCTCTTCCGTACGTTCCGGCGCGCAAGCGCCGTCCGTTACGGTCAGGTCGTGCTGCTGCGCGCGCCGATGTTCCTCGTGTCGCTGGCGGCGCACTACTACGGCGCGCACGCGTTCGGCATCGACATTCCGTTCGGACAGATGCTGACGTTCCTTCCGGTGGTTTTCATGGCGGCGGCGCTGCCCATCACGGTCGCGCATCTCGGCACGACGCAGGCGGCTTGGCTGCTGTTCTTCGGTCAGTTCGCTCCCGCTCCGCGTCTGCTCGCCTTCAGCCTCGTTGCACACCTGACGTTCGCCGCAACGCGCGCGCTCCTCGGACTGGCGTGGCTTCCGGTGGCGTACGGCCAGCTGGTTCAACCAGCGGTCGTCGGGCTGAGAGCGGATCGCATCAGGCGTACATCCCGCGCATCCGCGTGACCGTCGCGACGCGGTTGATCGCGACAATGTAGGCGGCCGTCCGCATGTCCACCTTGAACTTCAGTGCGTTTCTCAGCACGTCGTCGAACGCCTCGCACATTTTCCGCTCGAGCCGCTCGTTGACTTCCTGCTCGGTCCAGAAATAGCCGTACCGATCCTGGACCCACTCGAAGTACGAGGTGACGACGCCGCTGCTGTTCGCGAGAATGTCTGGGACGATGAAGACGCCGCGTTCGTGAAGGAGGCGGTGGGCATCGGGCGTCGTCGGTCCGTTGGCGCCCTCGATGAGGATGCGCGCCTTGATGTCGGACGCATTCTTCGCCGTGATCTGATTTTCGAGCGCGGCGGGGATGAGCACGTCGACGTCGAGGCTCCAGATCTTGTCGCCGGCCAGCCGATCGCCGCCGCTGAAGCCGTCCACCGTGCGGTGCTGCTGCACGTGCGCGAGCAGCTTGTCGATGTCGATGCCGCTTTCATTGTGGACGCCGCCCTTCCAGTCGGTCACTGCGACGATGCGCGCGCCCTGGCGGGCGAGGAGATCGGCGGACACCGATCCGACGTTGCCGAATCCCTGCACCGCGACGCGCGCCCCCTTCAGGTTGATGCCGACGTGCTTCGCGGCCTCGCGCGTGGCGATCATCACGCCGCGTCCGGTGGCCTCGCGGCGGCCGAGCGATCCGCCCATCTCCACCGGCTTGCCGGTGACCACCGGCGTCGTCGTGTGGCCCACGTGCATCGAGTAGGTGTCCATGACCCACGCCATCACCTGATCGTTGGTGTTGACGTCGGGCGCGGGGACGTCCTTCTCCGGACCGATCGCGTCGATGATTTCGGCGACATAACGGCGCGTCAGCGCCTCGACCTCGCGCTTCGACATCTTGGTCGGGTCGCAGATGACGCCGCCCTTGCCGCCGCCGAACGGGATGTTCGCGACCGCGCATTTCCACGTCATCCAGGCGGCGAGCGCGGTGACTTCGTCGAGGTTGACGCCGGGATGATAGCGGATGCCGCCTTTCGCCGGTCCGAGCGTGATGTTGTACTGCACGCGATAGCCGGTGAAGACTTCGATTTCGCCGTTGTCCATCTGCACCGGACAGGCAACGATGATTTGACGCTTGGGACTCGTGAGGATCTTCCAGATGCCCGGCTCGAGGCTGAGGAGTCGCGCGGCTCCGTCGAACTCCTGGAGCATCGCGCCGAAGATCGGTCCGTGTTCCATGTCGCTCTCGGTCGAAACGGGCCAGCGTACTGCGCGGTCGCGCGGCTAGTCAAGAAACCGAAGCAATCGGACGGCATCGATCTCGAAGTCGCGGTGACTCGTCAGCGGGATCGATTGATTGGCAGTCGAACGCAAGGCGAGAAAAAGACGTCCGCTATAATGCAGTTGATATGAAATCGGTTGCCGAACCGGTTCCGAAACTGCTTCGCGAGCGCGCCGATTCGTTCACGACCATATCAGGACGTCGGATCGAGCGCGTCTACGGCGCCGCCGACATCGCCGATCTCGACTATTCGCGCGATCTGGCCGATCCCGGCGCCTTTCCGTACACGCGCGGCATCCATCCGACCGGTTATCGCGGAAAGCTCTGGACGATGCGGCAGTTCGCCGGCTTCGGCACGCCCGAAGAGACGAATGAACGCTACAAGACGCTGCTGCGCGCCGGCGGAACCGGTTTGAGCGTCGCCTTCGATCTGCCCACGCTGATGGGCCGCGACCCGGACCACGAGCTGTCGCTCGGCGAGGTGGGGAAGTGCGGCGTGAACGTCACGTCGCTCGCCGACATGGAGACGCTCTTCGACGGCATCGCGCTCGGCGACATCACCACGTCGATGACGATCAATTCGCCGGCCGCGATGATCTTCGCGATGTACCTGGTCGTCGCCGAGAAGCAGGGCGCCGACTGGAAGAAGCTGTCGGGCACGATCCAGAACGACATCCTGAAGGAATTCATCGCGCAGAAGGAGTACATCTTTCCGCCGCGTCCGTCGATGCGGATCATCACCGACATCTTCGCGTTCTGCTCGAAGCAGGCGCCGAAGTGGAACACGATTTCGGTGAGTGGCTATCACATACGGGAAGCAGGCGCGACGGCGCTGCAGGAGCTCGCGTTCACGCTGCGCGACGGCCTCGAGTACGTGCAGTGGGGCGTCGACGCGGGGCTCGACGTCGACGACTTCGTGCCGCGGATCTCGTTCTTCTTCAACGCGCACAGCGACTTCTTCGAGGAGATCGCCAAGTACCGCGCGGCGCGCAAGATCTGGGCGCACGCGATGCGCGATCGCTTTCACGCCAGGAGCGAGCGGTCGTGGAAGCTGCGCTTCCACAGTCAGACGGCGGGCGTGTCGCTGACCGCGCAGCAGCCGTACAACAATGTGGTGCGGACCGCGCTCCAGGCGCTGTCGGCTGTGCTGGGCGGCACCAACTCGCTCCACACGAACTCGCTCGACGAAGCGCTCGCCCTGCCGACCGCCGACGCGGCGACGCTGGCGCTGCGCACGCAGCAGATCATCGCGCACGAGAGCGGCGTCGCGAACGTCGTCGATCCGCTCGGCGGGTCGTACTTCGTCGAGAAGCTCACCCGCGAGGTGGAAGACGGTGCGCTGGCCTACTTCGAGGCCATCGACAAGATGGGCGGCATGGTCGAAGCCATCGAGCGCGGCTTCCCGCAGAAGGAGATCGCCGAGAGCGCGTACCGGTTCCAGCAGGCTGTCGAGCGAAAGGAAAAGATCATCGTCGGCGTCAACGACTTCGTGCAGCACGACGCGCCGCCGATCGAGATCCTCTACATCGACGAGTCCGCGGCCGAGAAGCAGCTCGCGAAGCTGGATCGGCTGCAGAAAACGCGCAATGCCGATCAGGTGGCGCGCTCGCTCGACGCGCTGCGCGCGGCCGCGCGATCCACGGAGAACCTCATGCCGCGGATCCTCGATGCCGTGCGCGCCTACGCGACGGTGGGGGAAATGTGCGACGCGCTGCGCGAAGTGTGGGGCGAGTACGAAGAAGTTCCTATCATCTAGGTGCTGCTTGCGGGGGGCTTGGCGACGTGGTCCCCGCCGCGAGAGAAGAAGGTGGGCCCCCACGCGGTTAAGAAAATGAGCTCGAAGATCAGGGTGGTTATCGCCAAGCCGGGACTCGACGGCCATGACCGCGGCGCCAAGGTGATTGCGCGGGCGCTGCGCGATGCAGGCATGGAGGTCATTTACACCGGCCTTCGTCAGACACCCGAACAGATCGTCGCTGCCGCCCTTCAAGAGGACGCGGACGTGATCGGCCTGTCGATTCTCTCGGGCGCGCACAATCACATCGCACCGCGGCTGATGGCGCTGCTCCGGCAGAAAGGGCTCGACGATGTGCTGGTCGTCATCGGCGGAATCATCCCGGACGTGGACATCCCGAAGTTGAAGGAGATCGGCGTCAAAGGCGTGTTCCTGCCGGGTACGCCGATGCAGGACATCATCGGCTTCATTAACAAGAACGTGCGCCCTCGCGTGGGGGCGGAGCTTGCTCCGCCCGGTCCTGGGTGAAGCTCGCTGCGCCGGCACTGGGCCGAGCGGGCTCCGTCAGGTGCTGGGCCGAGCAAGCCCGGCCCTGCGCCAAGCTGGGCCCTACACGGTGGTTGACCTCGATCCGATATTCGAAACGTGCCGTATACCCTTCTTCTTGCCGACGACAGCGTGACGATTCAGCGCGTCATCGAGCTGACGTTTGCTGACGAGGACGTCAAGGTCGTCGCCGTCAGCGATGGCGATCAGGCCATTCAACGCCTCGACAGCGCGCCGCCCGACATCGTGCTCGCCGACATCGGCATGCCGGGCAAGAACGGATACGAAGTTGCGCAGTACGTCAAACGCTCGCCGCACCTCGCGCACATTCCGGTCGTCCTGCTGACTGGCGCCTTCGAGCCGGTCGATCAGGCGCGCGCCGCCGAGGCCGGGTGCGATGGGGTCCTCGCGAAGCCCTTCGAGCCGCAGCTCGTGATCGGGCGCGTCCGCGAGCTGCTGACCAAGCGCAAGGGGCCGCTCGTTGCGGATCTGGCCGCGCCTGCCGATGCCGACGACGAGTGGGCGCTGCCGAATCTCGACGCGGCCACGCGACGCGAGGCGACGCCTGACGGTGCACCGACGACCGCGCCGCCGGTCGATATCGGCGATTACTTCGATCGTCTCGACGCCGCGTTTGCCGATCTTTCGAAGGGCTCCGCACCAGCGCCTGAAGCGCCGCCGGAGGCGCAAGCAGCGGCCGTGCCGCCGGCGCAGGCGAGCGTCGCGGACGAAATCGACTGGTTCGGCTCTCGAGGCGCGAAAAAAGCGCCGGAGGCCGATCTGCCGTTGTCGTACGCCGCGCCGGAATCGGCGTTCGACGTTGCGCCGCCGCCCGCGCGGCAGCAGGAACCGGTCGCGTCGGTGCCGATGGTCGAAGCGGTCGCGCCGCTGCCGGATTCAGTGGAACGGCCGGCTGCGCGTTCGCCTGTCGAGGAGCTGCGGCCCGAATCACAGCACGACGATTCGCTGCACGTCGAACCGGACGTCGTCCCCTCGCGGCGCATCGAGCTGCCGCGCAAACCGGTGGAGCTGCCGCCGCTGTCGGACGCCTTCGCGGCGCTCCTTGCGGCGGAACAGCGCGATGCGAGCCCGACCGCCGCGCCCGCGTGGCCAGCGGCTCCGCGATCGGCCGACGCGCTCGTCGACCAGGTCGCGCGCCGCGTGCTCGAGCAGATGTCGGCGCACTCCGACCGCGTCGTTCGCGAGACGGTCGCCGATCTCGTGTCGACGATCGCCGAACGCCTCGTTCGCGAAGAGATCGACCGGATCAAGGCATCGATCAAATAAAATCGTTGGATGCCCGACGCGACGCGGACGCTGCTGGGGTTCGACCCCGCGCGTCTGAAGCTGCCCGAAAAGCCCGCCCTCGAAGGTCTCGAATCGAAATGGATGCCGCGCTGGGAAGAGTCGGGCGTTTACCGCTTCGACCGCACGCGCTCGCGCGCCGACGTGTACGCGATCGACACGCCGCCGCCGACAGTCAGCGGCTCGCTCCACGTCGGCCACGTCTTCTCGTTCACCCACACCGATCTCGTCGCGCGGTTTCACCGGATGCGCGGCAGGATGGTCTTTTATCCGATGGGATGGGACGACAATGGGCTGCCGACCGAGCGCCGCGTGCAGAACTACTACGGCGTCCGCTGCGATCCATCATTGCCGTACGACCCGTCGTTCGCGCCGCCCCAACAGCCGCCGAAGCAGCCGATCTCGATCTCGCGTCCGAACTTCATCGAGCTGTGCGCGCGGCTCACGGTCGAGGACGAGAAGGCGTTCGAGCACCTTTGGAAGTACCTCGGCCTGTCGGTCGACTGGTCGATGACGTACGCCACGATCGGCAAACGCGCCCAGCGCGTCTCGCAGCTGGCGTTCCGGCGCCTGCTCGAACGCAAGCTTGCGTATCAGGTGGAAGCGCCGACTCTGTGGGACGTCGATTTCAAGACGGCCGTCGCGCAGGCGGAGCTCGAGGACCGCGAGGTGCCCGGTGCGTACTACCGCATCAGGTTCGAGCGGGTTGAAATCGAAACGACGCGCCCCGAGCTGATCGCCGCGTGCGTCGCGCTCGTCGCCCACCCCGACGACGAGCGGTACAAGCCGCTCTTCGGCAAAGAGGTGACGACCCCGCTGTTCGGCGTGCGCGTGCCGGTGAAGGCGCACGCCCTCGCCGATCCCGAGAAGGGCAGCGGCATCGCGATGATCTGCACGTTCGGCGACATCACCGACGTGACGTGGTGGCGCGAGCTCGGTCTGCCGGTGCGCGCGATCGTTCAACCGGACGGCACGCTGCGCGAGGTGACGTGGGGCGAGCCGCCGTGGCAGTCGGTCGATCCCGATCGCGCGCAGCGCTTCTACAACGACATCGCGCGCCTTGCCGCGCCGAAGGCGCGGCAAAAAATAGTCGAACAGCTTCGCGGCAGCGGAGATCTCGTCGCCGAACCGCGCCCGATCACGCACGCCGTGAAGTTCTACGAGAAAGGCGATCGGCCGCTCGAGATCATCACGAGCCGTCAGTGGTTCATCAAGACGATCGAGTTCCGCGACGCTCTGCTCATGCGGGGCCGCGAGCTGAAATGGCATCCGGAGTACATGGAGGCGCGTTACGAGAACTGGGTGAACGGCCTCAACGGCGACTGGTGCATCAGCCGCCAGCGCTTCTTCGGCGTGCCGTTTCCGGTGTGGTATCCGATCAGCGACGTCGGCCGAATCGAGTACGAGCGTCCGATTGCGGCGCGGCCCGAGCGGCTGCCGATCGATCCGTCGACCGACGCGCCGCCCGGCTACCGGGCCGAGCAGCGGGGACAGACCGGCGGCTTCATCGGCGACCCGGACGTCATGGACACGTGGGCGACTTCGTCGCTGTCGCCGCAGATCGTGTGTGGCTGGCCCGACGATGCCGATCTGTTCGCGCGGACGTTCCCGATGGATTTGCGTCCGCAGGCGCACGACATCATCCGCACGTGGCTCTTCTCGACGGTGCTGCGCTCGCATCTCGAGCACGATTCGCTGCCTTGGTCCCACGCGGCGATTTCCGGCTGGATTCTCGACCCCGATCGGAAGAAGATGTCGAAATCGAAGGGCAACGTCGTCACGCCGCTCGCGCTGCTCGAGGAGCATGGTTCCGACGGCGTCCGTTACTGGGCGGCGAGCGGACGCCCTGGAAGCGACACCGCATTCGACACGAACCAGATGCGGGTTGGCCGGCGTCTCGCCATCAAGCTGTTGAACGCGTCGAAGTTCGCGCTCGCCGCGGCCGAGCCGCAGGGCACGATTTCGATTCCCGTCGACCGCGCGCTGATGCGCAGCCTCGCCGATCTGGTCGACGAGGTGACGTCGGCGTTCGAGGCCTACGATTACGCGCGCGTGCTGCAGCGGACCGAAACGTTCTTCTGGCGCTTCTGCGACGACTACCTCGAGCTCGTGAAAGGACGCCGGTACGGTGACCAGGGCGGCGAAGGCGCCGGTTCCGCGAACGCGGCTCTCGTCTCCGCGCTCTCGGCGCTGCTGCGGCTCTTCGCGCCGTTCCTGCCGTTCGTGACCGAAGAAGTGTGGTCGTGGTGGCGGGACGGATCGATTCACACGGCGCCGTGGCCGACGAGCGACGAGCTGCGGTCGACGATCGCCGACCACAGCGAGCCGACGCGCGAGCTCGATCGACGGGCGTACGAGCTCGCGACCCACGTGCTGTTCGAAGTCCGCAAGCAGCGCTCCGAGGCGAAGCAGCCGCTGAAGGTGCCGATCACGAAGGTGATCGTCAAGGCGCACGACACGGCCGTTGGCCTGATGCCGGTCGTCGAGGACGATTTGCGATCGGCGCTGCGGGTGAAGGCGTTCGACGTGTCGGTTGGCGATCCGCAGGAGATCACGGTGCAGGGGTACGAGCCGCTTGCTTGATGCCGCCGAGTATCGCGACATCGTGCGGCGCGCGCTGCAGGAAGATGTCCGCGACGGCGACATCACGACCGACGCGACCGTCGATGCGGCGCTGCGCGCGCGCGGCGTCTTTCTCGCCAAAGCCGATTGCGTCGTCGCGGGACTCGACGTCGCCATCGAGACGTTCCGGCAGCTCGATTCCACCATCCGGGCGACGACGCTGAAGCGCGACGGCGATGCGTGCCGCGCCGGCGAAGAGATCGCCGAGGTCGTCGGTACCGCGCGTGCGCTGCTCGTCGGCGAACGCACGGCGCTCAATTTCCTGCAGCGGCTGTCGGGAGTGGCGACGCGGGCGCGCGCGTTCGTCGACGCGAGCGGCGGCCGAATCACGATCCTCGATACGCGCAAGACGACGCCGCTCCTGCGGGCGCTGGAGAAATACGCCGTGCGGACCGGCGGCGCGGCCAACCATCGCGTCGGACTGTTCGACGCCGTGCTGATCAAGGACAATCACATTCGCCTCGCGGGCGGGGTCGCTGCGGCGATCGATCGCACGCGCGCCTGCCGGCCCGACCTGCCGATTGAAATCGAGGCGCAGACGCTCGCGGAAGTCGACGAGGCGCTCGCGCGCGGCGCAGACACGATCCTCGTCGACAACATGGCTGCGGCGGAGGTGCGCGAGGCGGTGAAGCGCGCCGCAGGGCGCGCGAAGATCGAAGTCTCCGGCGGCGTCACGCTCGAGCGCATATCGGAGCTGGCGGCGACCGGCGCCGATTACGTGTCGGTCGGCGCGCTGACCCATTCTGCGCCGGCCGTCGACATCAGCTTTGAGATCGAACCGCTCTGATGACGGCAGCCCTGAAGGGCTGCGCTACGAGCTTCCGGAACCGCTCGCGAGCGCGCTCGCGCGTTCGCGCGATCGGCTGGGCGTGTTCGCGTCGGACGTCCTCTTCTTTCCGACGGTCGAGTCGACGAACGACGTCGCCGCGTCTGTCGCCTCCGGGAGCGCGAACCCTTTAGGCGGGCGCTCCGGCGAGGCCGAAGGGTTGGTCGTCATCGCCGATCAGCAGACCGCAGGGCGCGGCCGCCGCGGCCACACGTGGTTCTCGCCGCCCGGCAGCGGCCTCTACGTCTCGGTCGTCCTGATGCCCGCCCGCTCATCAGATCCTCGTCGCGCGACGGTGCTGCTGACGATCGCGGCCGGCGTGGCACTCGCAGAAGCGATCGAAGCGCAGACTGGCCTGTCGGTCGATCTCAAGTGGCCGAACGATCTGTACATCCGCAACAAGAAAGTCGGTGGGATCCTCGCCGAGGCGCGCGCGGATCGGCGACGTTCTGCGCGCGGCAGCCTCGAGCCGTTGCGAGGAGCGAACGCGCCGAGCGACAGCGGCGGGAGTGGGGTCCCCGCCGACGTCATCCTCGGCTACGGGGTCAACGTGCGAGAAATCGCGTATCCGCCCGAAATCAGCGATCGGTCGACATCGCTCGAGTCCGAGCTTGGACGCGCCGTCGATCGATACGAATTGCTCGCGGAGACGCTCGCGTCGCTCTCGACACGGTTCGAGGATCTGCTCGCCGGCCGCTTCGATGTTATTCTCGACGACTGGCGGCGCCGCGCGCCGGCGGGCCGCGGCGCGCGCGTCGCGTGGATGACGGCCGATGGTCCGCAGTCTGGTGTGACGGCTGGAATCGACGATGATGGCGCCCTGCTGGTGCACGTCGGCGAGCGCGTCGAGAGGATTGTGGGTGGTGAGGTGACGTGGTTGTGAAGCACCTCCGTGTCTTCCGCGTCCTCCGTGGTGGCGAGTTCGTATGCTCCTAGCGATCGACGCCGGCAACACCAACATCGTGCTCGGCGTCTTCGACGGCGAGACGCTCGTCCAGAGCTGGCGGCTGCAGACGCTTCGCGAGCGGACGTCGGACGAACTGGGACTGCTCGTCGACGGGCTGTTCGCGCACAGCAAGATCGAGCGCGTGCAGGTGCGTGGCGTCATCCTCGGATCGGTCGTGCCGCCGCTCACGCCGACGCTGCGCGCGATGACGCAGCGGTACTTCGGCGTCACGGCGCTCTCGATCGAGCCGGGCGTCGAGACCGGCATGCCGATCCTCTACGAGAATCCCGCCGAGGTCGGCGCCGATCGCATCGTCAACGGCGTTGCGGCGTACGAGAAGTTCGGCCGGGGCGCCGGCCGTCCGTTGATCGTCGTCGACTTCGGCACCGCGACCACGCTCGATGCGATTACGGCGCAGGGCGAGTACCTCGGCGGCGCGATTTGTCCCGGCGTGCAGATCTCGGCTGACGCGTTGTTTCAGCGCGCGGCGCGGCTGCCGCGCATCGATGTCAGGAAGCCGGCGCGGATCGTCGGCCGCACGACGGTCGGCGCGATGGAATCCGGATTGTTCTACGGATACGTCGGTATGGTCGAGGGCCTCGTCCGCCGGATGACCGACGAGCTCGGCGGCAGCGCGATCTCGGTCGCGACCGGAGGCCTCGCCGACATGATTGCGCCGGAGACGCCGGTCATCCAGCACGTCGATCCAGATCTGACGCTCCACGGCCTGAGAATTGTGTGGCAACGCAACCAGCCGACTACTGCCGGGAGATAGAAACCTATCTCTGTCGCAAGAACGACGGTCATCTGATCCGCGTCGTCGGCCCTTCGTTCGAGCTCGTGTCGCACTGGGAACGACAGGGCATACCGCTGAAGATCGCGTTCCAGGGCATCGATCGCTATTTCGAGCGGTACTATCGCCGCGGCCCGCGCCGCCGGCCGGTGAAGGTCGACTTCTGCGAAGCCGACGTGCTCGACGTCTTCGACGAATGGAGGCGCGCCGTCGGTCTAGCGCGAGCCGTGGACGCGAGCGACGCCGCGAGCGACGGGGCCGTCGGGGAACGCGCGGCTGAAAGCCTCGCGCTGCGTGTGAAGAGATCGTCGCTCCCGGAGCATCTCGAGCGGGTCGTCACGCGGCTCTCTTCGGCACGGGCGAACGGGTCGCTGGTCGACGAGTTCGACGACGTGATCGACGGCGTCTCGCGCGAGCTCGACGCGGCGCGGTCGAAGGTGCGCGGCCTGCGCGGCGAGGCGCGGCAGGCGCTGATCGATCGGTTGCGAAATCTGGACGCGGAGCTGCTGCGTCAGGCGCGTTCGCGGCTCGATGAACCGACCCGCGCAGCGCTCGCGCGGGAAGCCGACGAGGAGCTGGCGGCGTTTCGCGCCGTGATGCCGGCCGACGCGTTCGCGCGGGCGCGCGAGGCGGCGATCGATCGTCTCGTGCGAGAGCGGTTCGCGCTGCCGACGGTTGCGTTTGTCGGGTAGGAAGAGCGCGCTCGGGCGTGTCCAGAACAGAACGTCGCCACGCGTATCACGAGCTCATGGCCCCTGCCCATGCTCACACCTGGCCAGATGATTTCGCTGACGATCGAGAAGCCGGCCGCGGGAGGGCGGATGATTGCGCGCGTCAACGGACAGGTGGTGCTCGTGTCGGGCGCGATTCCGGGCGAGCGCGTGACGGCGCGCGTCGAGCGTGTGTCGAAGAGCGTCGCGTACGCCGAAACCGTCACCGCCGACGAGCCGTCATCCGATCGACGCCGAGCGACGGGCGACCCGATGTGCGGCGGCTCGCTCTACAGCCACATCGCCTACCCCCGACAGCTCGAGATCAAGAGCCGGGTGATCGCGGATGCGCTGGCGCGCATCGGTCACGTCGAGCTGCCGTCGCCGATCCGCGTGGCCGGCTCGCCCGAGGACGGCTACCGCATGCGCGCGCGCCTGCACGTCCGGGGACGACGGATTGGTTTTTTCAGGGAGGCGACACATGACGTGTGCGACGTACGCCAGACGCGCCAACTGCTGCCGCAGTCGTGTGACGTGATCGACCGACTGACCGCGACCATTCGATCGCTGGCCCTCGACGCGATTCGCGAAATCGAGCTCGCTGAAAACGTCGACGCATCCGATCGCGTGCTGGCGCTCGACACGATCGAGGCGATCGACTCACGCATCATCGATCGACTCGCGTCGGCGGATGGACTGACGGGATTCGTGTCCGCGTCAGGCGTGCACGGCCGGCCGTCTGTGACCGACCGCGTGGAGGTCGACGGGACGCCGGTTGCGCTGAGGCGACACGTGCTCGCGTTCTTTCAGGGGAATCGCCATCTGCTGCGGCCGCTCGTCGAGCATGTCGTCGCGCAGGTGCCGGCCGGCGGTGAGCTCGTCGACCTCTATGCGGGCGTCGGTCTTTTCGCGATCGGCGCGGCCGTTGTCCGTCGCATCCGGGTCACGGCGGTCGAAGGCGATCGCTACGCCGCCGCCGATCTCGATGCCAATGCAGCGGCCACGCAGGGCGCCGTGCGGCCGGTTCACGACGCGGTCGAGAACTTCCTGAGCTCCTTCAGTACCCATAGCCGCGAGCCGGAAAGAACGCTCATCGTCGATCCGCCGCGAACCGGGATGTCGCGTGAAGCACTCGAAGGCGCATTGCGGCTTCAGGCGACGCGGATCATCTACGTTTCATGCGACGTCGCCACGCTCGCCCGCGATTCGCGCCGCATCATCGACGCCGGCCACGCGATCAGCGGCGCCGACGCGTTCGATCTGTTCCCGAACACGCCGCACGTCGAGACGGTCCTCGTGTTCGATCGAACGTGAGAATACAATCGCGGAATCACGAAGACCACGAAGGATACGAAGAAGAAGTGTCGCCGATTCTCAGGTACGTCGGTTGGCGGCTTCGAGGAATCCCTCGAATAGCGCTCTGAATTCGCCCGTGCGCCAGAAGTTCTCGGGATGCCACTGGACGCCGAGGCAGAACCGCGCGGCGGGATCTTCGATCGCTTCGATGACGCCGTCGGGCGCGGTCGCGGCGACGCGGAACCCTTTCGCCACGTCCTTCACAGCCTGGTGATGCCGGCTGTTCACCTCGCACGTGTCGGCGGTCAGCCGATCGCCCATGAGCTTCGACAGGATCGAGTCCTTCTCGACCCACACCTCGTGCGCCAGCGAGTACGGACTGTTGGGGGGGACGGTCAGACTGTGATTCAGGGCGCCGTTGATCTGCGTCGGGATGTCCTGTACTAACGTGCCGCCGCAGGCGACGTTCAGCACCTGGATGCCGCGGCAGATGGCGAAGAGCGGCAACTGCTGCGCGCGCGCCCCGTTGACCAGCGCGATCTCGAACTCGTCGCGGGCAGGCTCCGCTTCCACGGTCTTCGGGTGCGCCGCTTCGCCGTATCGCGCAGGCCCGACATCGTCGCCGCCCGTCAGGATCAAGCCATCGAGGCCCTCGAGCGCGGCGTCGGTGGACATCGACGCGTCGACGATTCGCACCTCGCCGCCGACGTGGAGCACGGCCTGCTTGTAGTCTTCGAGCTTGCGACAGCTTGTGATTCCAATCAGTGCCATAGGGTTCGGGAACTACATCCGCGCGGGCACTTCGATGCCCATCAAATCGAGCGCGCGCGTCAGTTGCGCGCGCACGTAGGCGACGCCGGCGGCCCGCCATCGCTTCCGATCGACCGATTCCTCGTTGAGGATCGGATAGCGGTGGTAGAACGCGTTGAACAGCTGCGCCAGCCCGAACACGTACTTCGCGAGAATCGAGAACTCGAGCGCCCGCACGGTCTGCTCGACTACGTCGTCCAGTCGAGCGGCGTCGAACACCACGGACCAGAGATTGTGAGCATCGTCTCCCGGCGCGCCTGACTCGGTCTGTCCCAGAATCTCGTCGGCCGGCGTGCCGTCGAGCGCATCAATGACATCTGCGTCCGTGACGCCTTCGCGCTCCCGGAGCTTATTAAAGATGTTGTTGGCTCGGACGACAGCATACTGCAGATACGGTCCGGTTTCTCCCTCGAAGCTGAGCGCCTCCTCCATGTCGAACACAATCAGCTTGCCGCGCGAGAACTTGAGCATGAAATAGCGGATGGCCGCGACGGCGATTTGCCGGCCGACGCGGCGCCGCTCGTCGCCCGGGAATTCGGGGTTTCGCTTGCCGACCTCGTCGATCGCCTTGTCGGTGAGGAGATCGAGCAGATCGTCGATCTTGACGCCGACGCCCTTCCTGCCCGAGACCTCGACGAACGGCTTCCCTGCCTCTTCGCCGTCCGCGGCGATGCCGTAGCCGAGCGCCCGCGCCGTCGCGTGCGACAGCGCCACCATCTCGTAGGAAAAATGAATCGAATTCTCGGCTTCGACGGGATGTCCGAGCGTCCGCAGCGCCTGGCTGAGCAGCGCTTGCAGGTACATCTGACGCGAGTCGATGACGTTGTAAATCCGCTTCGCGTGGCCGAACGACGGCGCCGGCTGTCCGTCGTCGGACGTCGTGGTCCACAGTTCGCGGCCGTTCCACTGCGTGAAGTATCGCCGGTACTTGAAGTCGCGGTCGAGCAACCCCAGCTTCCAGAACTGGTTCGCGAGATCCTTGCCGATGTAGGTGACGACGCCGTTCGATCGGACGATTACCTTTTCGCGCGACTCTTCCGGTTCGTCGGCCGCCTCATCTTGCTCGAGTAACGCCTTCGCGCTCGCCTGCTCTTCTCGCTCGGCTGAAGCCTTCGCGCTCTTTTCCTCGTCAAGCTTCCCCTCGTCGATTCGCATCACCCAGCAGCCGGCGAGCTTGCCCTCGGTCTGGAGAAACACCTGACCGCTGGCTTTGAGGATCTCGAACGCGCGCGCCCAGAACTGCAGCCGCAGGATGTCGCCCTCATGCGTCAGCAGGTCGTAGGCGATGTTCAGCCGTCCCATCGTTTCGAGATGCGCGCGCACGATGCGATCGACGAGGAACGCGCCGACGGCCGCTGTTTCGTTGCCGCCGCGCTCGAGATCGTGGAGCGCGGCGGCGCGAATGTCGAGGCGGCGCCGATCCGCTTCGTACCACTCGGTCACGCGGGAGTACAAGTCCCAGCAGTAGTAATCGAACCGCGTCGTGTCGGCGACGTGCCGAATCTCGTCGAACGACCGGTGCTCCAGCTCTCGGAAGCCGACGATGACGTCCGCCACCTGAACGCCGGTGTCGTCGATGTAGTTCTGCACTTCGACCGGCGTGTCGCGGAAACGAAGGACGCGCACCAGCGTGTCGCCCAGCGCAGCGTTGCGCAGGTGGCCGACGTGCGCCGCCTTGTTCGGGTTGATCGCCGTGTGCTCGACGATCGTTTTGTCCGCCGGCGGCCGATCGGCCGCGACCTCGTTGCGCACGCGCGCCAGAAGAAACGACGGGCGATCCAGATACAGGTTCAGGTAGCCGTTCGGCGCCGCGACGATGCGAGCAACGCCGGGTATGGCGCCGACGACGCCGGCCAGCTCCTGCGCGATCGCCCGCGGCGCCTTTCGCAGCGTGCGTGCGAGCTGGAAGGCGACCGGCACGGCGAGATCGCCGAGCGCACGGTTCGGCGGCACCTCGACGGTGAAGGCTGGAACGTCGCTGATGCCGAAGCGGTCGCGGACGGCGCCGGCAATCGCGTCGTGGATGCGTCGCTGGAGCGAGAGAATCATGTACGGATCGCGCAGCGCGCCGAAGGGAGCGGCGCTAAGCTCGTGATACGATTACAGTTTGTGACCTTGAAGCGCCTCGAGACCTGCGTAGTCGGCCGGCGTATTCACGTTGGCGAGCAGTCGATGGCGATCACCAAATGCGTCGATCTCTCGAGCCCTGACGACGCGCACGCGAACGTCCGAAAACAGATCCGTCATTTTCAGCCGGCGTTCCGCCAGACGGCGCGACACCGTGTCGAGGCATGCGCGGCTGTACACGGCACACAACGGATGATACCCGTCTTCGGTACACGGCACGACGATGTCGGCGTCGCGCGACAGATCGACGAGGTGCCTGACGAGCGGCGCTTCGACGTACGGCATGTCGCAGGCGACGACGAACACGGCGCGGCCGCGTGCGCGCGTCAGCGCGGTGTGCAGCCCGCCGAGCGGACCGCAGCCGGGCACGAGATCCTCGCGAACGACGAGCACCTCGTCGGCGACCAGCGACAGCACCTCGATCTGGCGCTCGAGAATCGTGCGGCCGCCGATCGTCAGCGCGCTCTTGTCACGGCCGCCAAAACGAGTTGCCGCCCCGCCCGCCAGGATTGCCGCGCTGCAGCTGTCTGCCATCAGTTGCCGGCGACGATCTTACTCTGATGCGTGAAGCCGGCATAGGTCGTGTGCTCGTCGCGAGCCTGCATCAGGGCATCGCCGACATCCTGCCGACGCGCCTCGGCTTCTACGAGAACTGGCTGAACGCGGAGGGGCTGCGGGAAGGGACGATCGGTCTCGCGCCGCTCTACGCCGTGCTCAGCTTTCTGCGGCAGGAAGGCGACGCGTACACGATTATCACGACGCGCGCGGGCGAATACGCGGCGGAGTGGACGGTGCAGTCGATGCCGCCCGTCCAGCGCGCGTTCATCAAGGCCGCGCCGACGTGGCTGCGCAGCCGGATGCTGGTGCGCCTCGCTCGTCAGCTCGTCCGCGAAACCTATCAGGGCAGCCGTGCGATTTCCCGCTTCCGGCGCGGCACGGCCAATATCGACGTCCGGGCGTCGATCTTCTGCACCGTGCGCGAGCCGGTGTCGCATCCGTTGTGCGGCTTCTACGCCGCTGCGTTCACGAAGCTGATGGCGATGTTCAACGTCGGCGCCCACACCGAGGTGGTGGCATGCCGCGGCACCGGCGAGGCGACGTGTGTGCTGAAAGTCGCGCTCGCGAACGGCCAGGAGCCCTCCGCGTGAAATCGCTCATCCTCGCGATCGCCGTCGTGGCCAACCTCAACGTAGGGGCCGGGCTCGCGCAGCCGGCGGCGATGGCTCAGGCCGGAGCAAGCTCCGTCCCTACCCATTGGTCGGCGCCTACACGGCAGGCAGGGGCGGACCAGCGTGTCCGCCCCGAACCGGCCGCCCCTTCGCGTGTCCTCGTCATGCCGTTCGAGAACGTCAAGCGCGAAGGGCGGATTTTCTGGCTTGGCGAGGGCGCGGCCGTGCTGCTCACCGACGATCTGCTGGCGCGCGGCGTGAACGCGATCACGCGTCGGGAACGGCAGCAGGCGTTCGAGCGCCTGCAGGTGCCGCCGGTGGCGACGCTGACGAACGCGACGGTCATCCGCATCGGCCAAATCGTCGGCGCGGCGCAGGTCGTGGTCGGCGATCTGCAGATCGAGAACGACACGCTGGTGCTGCACACACGCAGCATCGCGCTCGACACGGGGAAGGTGCAGGTTGACGTCGCCGAGCGCGGTCCGCTGTCCGATCTCTTCGCGACAGTCGATCGCATTGCCGTGCGCCTCGCGCCCGCCGGCGCGATGCCGTCGGCTGACGTCGTTCGCCAGCAGCCCTCGCTCGCCGCGTTCGAGAACTTCATCAAGGGGCTGCTCGCGGAGACACCTTTCACGGCGATCGAATACCTGAACGCCGCGCTGAAACTGCAGCCGACGTTCGACCGCGCGCGCCTCGCGCTGTGGGACGTGTACGACGAACAAGGGGACCACGACGAGGCGCTGGCGGTCGTGGCGCAGGTGCCCGCGGACTCTCCCTACGCGCGGCGCGCGCGTTTTCTGGTCGGCCTGTCGCAGCTGTATCTCAGGAAGTACGACGACGCGTACAGCACGTTCAAGGCGCTGGCCGATGCGCAGGCGACGCCGACGGCGCTCAATAATCTCGGCATCATCCAGCTTCGACGCAGCGCGACGCCGCAAACGGGGCTCCCGACGTACTACTTCACCAAAGCGGCCGATCTCGATCCCGACGATCCCGACTACGTCTTCAACCTCGGATACGCGTACTGGCTCGATCGCGATACCCAGGCCGCCATCTACTGGCTGCGCGAGGCGGTCAGGAGAAATCCTGCCGACGGCGACGCGCATTTCGTGCTCGGCGCCGCGCTCGCGGCGGCCGGCAACGGCGTCGAGGCGGCGCGCGAGAAGGAGCTTGCGAAACGATTGTCGGCCACGTACGAGGAACGCGAGAAGCGGCCGGGTGGCGACGCGGTGCCGAAGGGGCTTGAACGCCTCAAGGACGAGACCGAGCTGCCGCACGCGCGGCGGCTCGAAACGAAGGTGACATCGAGCGAGCAGAAGAGCCAGGAAGAGCTCGCGAAGTTTTATCTCGACAGCGCGCGCCGACAGTTCGAGCAGGAAAACGATCGAGTCGCGGTCGACGAGCTGAATCGCGCGCTCTATCTGTCACCGTATCTCGGCGACGCGCATCTGCTGCTGGGCCGTATCCATCTGCGAAACGGCCGCCTTCGCGATGCGATCGACGCTTTCAAGATCGCGCTGTGGAGCGCGGAAACGGTTGACGCGCACATCGCGCTCGGCGAAGCATATCGTCAGGCGAAGGAATTCGATGCCGCGCGCGCCGAGGCGCAGCGCGCGCTCGCGCTCGACCCGGCCTCGCCGGAAGCGAAGCAGCTCTTAGCGCGGCTGGATGCGCGCTAACGTGCTAAAATCGCTGCAGTTGTGGCGTCAGAGTTTCAGGACGACGGCTTTCACGAGATCCAGCTGAACGGTAAGCAGCTCGTCTTTCTGTTCATGGCTGCGACGGTCGTGTCGGTCGTCATCTTCCTCTGTGGCGTCCTCGTAGGACGCGGCGTTCGCGCCGAGCGCGCCGTCGTCGACTCGTCAGCCGCGAACGCGATCGCGGAGACGACACCTCAGCAACCCACTGCAGCGCCGGCGCCGACGTCTGGCGGATCCGATCCCACGACCGCCGCGCCGCCGCCGGCCGCCGAAGATCTCAGCTACTTCAATCGCCTCGAGAAGCGGAAAACGCCGGTCGACGAGCTGAAGACGTCGTCGGCAAAAACGCCCAACGCGTCGGCGCAACCCGCGTCCGCGTCGAGCGAGCCGACAGGTCAGGGCTATGCCGTGCAGATCGCCGCGCTCAACGTGCGAGGCGAGGCGGAAGCGATTGCGAAGCGTCTGACGTCGAAAGGTTACGCGGCGTACGTGCTCTCGCCGGCCACCGGCACGCCGTCGGTGTACCGCGTGCGCGTCGGCAAGTTCACCACGCGGCGCGAGGCCGACGCGGTCGCCGCGAAATTGCAAAAAGAAGAGCAGTTCAAGCCCTGGGTCACGCGCTAGGCGATCGCTCTCACCGTGCGCTTCCGGCGCACGCGTCTGCAGCCGCACACCGCGCACATTCTGCCAAATCGGTAAGTCCGCATACCAATGCGTAGTTGCAGCCGTGACCGTGTGGCACGCTCCTGGCTCCTCCTGTACGCATGATTCGCACGATTGCACTCACGCTCACGCTCCTCGTTCCGGCATCGTCGCTCTACGCGGCTGATGAGAAGAAGGACGAACACCCGGCCGACGGCGCGCCGCGCATCGTGATTACGATTCCCGATCAGACGCCGGCGACGGTGCGGCCGGCCTCGCTGTTGCCGATGTACGTCGGGTTGACCGGCCTGCAGGCGTACGACGGCTACTCGACGCTTCGCGGCGTCGGCCGTGGCGGCAGCGAACAGAATCCGCTCGTTGGCGGTCTGGCGAAACAGCCGGCCGCGTTTCTGACTCTGAAGGCGGTCAGCACGCTCACGACGATCTACGCGGCCGAGCAGCTGTGGCGGCAGCATCACAAGACTCAGGCGATCGCCACCCTGCTCGTCGCCAACGTGACGATGGGCATCGTCGCGGCGCGCAACGCATCGAAGGTGCAGCCGCGGTAGTAAACTGAAAACAGCTTGCTCACGCGTTCCGCCGACGTTCTCCGCGCGGCCGTCGCCGGCCTCCTTCTCGCGTTCAGTTTTCCCAGGTTCGGCCACCCCGCACTCGCGTGGATTGCCCTTGCGCCGCTGCTTGCGGCGCTCTGCGCCGGCCGTCTGCGTCACGCCTTTCTGCTCGGGCTGCTGACCGGCGGCATCTACTTCACCGGGACGCTGTACTGGATCACCCGCGTGATGGTCGTGTACGGCGGCCTGCAGGGGTGGATCGCCGTTCCGGTGAACGCGGCGCTCATCGCTTACCTCGCGCTCTTTCCCGGCCTCTTCGCGCTCGTCGTCCGCCGCCTGACGATGGTGCACGGTCCTGCGGCGTTGATGGCGGCGCCACTCGTCTGGATCGCGACCGAGCTCGGACGCACGCATCTGCTCACCGGCTTTCCCTGGGTCCTGCTCGGCTACAGTCAGGCGACCGTCCTGCCGATCGCGCAGCTCGCGAGCGTGTTCGGCGTGTACGGCGTATCGATGCTCATCGTTGCGGTGAGCGCGGCCGTGGCGCTGCTCGCGTTCCGCTCGTCGTTTCGCTCGGCTGAGGCCTCGCGCTCCACGTACGTGTTCGCGAGCGTCACGATCGCAATCGTCGTTGTCGTCGCGCTGTGGGGCAGTCGGCGCGTTGCGGCGAGCGAGTGGACGCGCTCGGGCGATCCGATCCGCGTCGGGCTGATTCAGGGCAACGTCGATCAGGCGCAGAAGTGGGATGCGACGCGCGCGGCGGTGATCTTCGACGACTATCTGCAGATGACGCGGCGGGCGATTGCCGAACGCGCGCAGTTCGTATTGTGGCCGGAATCATCGACGCCGTTTCTCTTCGAGGAGGAGCCGGCCGGCGCTGAGCGGATTCGGACGCTTGCCGTGCAGGCGCACGTTCCGATTCTGTTCGGCAGCGATCAGATCGTCTGGCGCATCGCCGGCAACCGCCGCATCCCCGACAAGTACTTCAACTCGGCGTTCCTCGTCCGTCCCGACGGAACGACGGGCGGCGTGTATCGCAAGATGCACCTCGTGCCGTTCGGCGAGTACGTGCCGCTGCAGCGGGTGCTGTTCTTCGCCGCGCCGCTCACCGAGCAGGTGGGCACGTTCGCGCCCGGCGAGACGCCCGAGCTGCTGCCGGTGAACGGCCATCCGATCAGCGTCGCGATCTGCTACGAGGTGGTGTATCCCGCGCTCGTGCGCGAGTTCGTCCGCGGCGGCAGCGAGATGCTGACGACGATCACCAACGACGCATGGTTCGGCGAGACCTCGGCGCCGTATCAGCACTTCGAGCAATCGTCGATGCGGGCGATCGAGGAGGGGCGCTATCTCGTGCGCTCGGCCAACACTGGAATCAGCGGCATCGTCGATCCGTACGGTCGCGTGGTGGAGAAGACGTCGATCTTCCAGCAGGCGGTGCTCGTCGGCGAGGCGCGCTTCCTCAGGACCTCGACGTTCTACGCGCGCCACGGCGACATCCTCGCCTACGCCGCCACGCTCGCGGCCGTGGCGCTCGTCATTGCATCATGGCCGATGAGGCGGCGTGTACAATGAGTTATGCGAACTGTCGACGAGTTGATGCGCCGCTACGAGGATCTCAGCAAGCGCGCTGGCGATCTCCGGAGCTATCTTTGAAGCCGCCCGCCCCGAAGACGAGCTGACCCGCCTCGAGGCGCGCACCGCTGCGCCCGATTTCTGGAAAGACCAGGCCGAAGCGCAGAGAGTCCTGCAGCGCCGCCGCCGCCTCGAACAGGATCGCGATCTGATGCTCTCGCTCAGGAAGAGAGCCGACGACCTCGCCGTGCTCGTCGAATGGGCGGAGGCCGGCGAAGCCGTCGACGCCGAGCTCTCGCAGGCGCTCGAATCGCTCGATCAGGAAGTGCAGGCCGGCGAGATCAAGAAGATGCTCGGCGGCGAGCACGATCGCAAGAACGCCATCCTCACGATCCATCCGGGCGCCGGAGGAACCGAATCGCAGGACTGGGCCGAGATGCTGCTGCGCATGTACATGCGGTGGATGGAGCGGCGCGGCTTCAAACGCGAAGTGATCGACCATCAGCCCGGCGAAGAAGCGGGCCTCAAGAGCGCGACCGTCACCGTCACCGGCGAGTACGCGTACGGGCTCCTGTCGGCCGAAGCGGGCGTTCACCGGCTGGTGCGCATCTCGCCGTTCGATCAGGCGGCGCGGCGCCACACGTCGTTCGCCTCCGTCTACGTCTGGCCCGAAGTGACCGAAGACGTGGATGTCGAGATCGAGGACAAGGACATCCGCATCGACACCTACCGATCGAGCGGCGCGGGCGGACAGCACGTGAACGTGACCGACTCCGCCGTCCGCATCACCCACATCCCGACCGGCATCGTCGTCTCGTGTCAAAACGAGCGATCGCAGCATCGCAATCGCGATTCGGCGATGAAAGTGCTGAAGGCGAGGCTCTACGACCTGAAGCTGAAGGAGCAGCAGGCGAAGCTCGAACAGATCGGCGGCGCGAAACAGCAGATCGCCTTCGGCAGCCAGATTCGCAGCTACGTGCTGCACCCGTATCAGCTCGTGAAGGATCACCGGACGAAAGAGCAGGTCGGCGACATCAATCGCGTGCTCGACGGCGACATCGATCAGTTCATCAAGTCCTATCTGATGAAGCGTTCGAGCGGCACCCTCGTCGCCGCGCCGGACGAAGATGTCGATTAACCGCGCGTGAAGCCGGCCAGCACACGACGATCGGCCTTTTTCGTCGCCCTCGGCATCCTGCTCTCGCGTATCGCCGGCCTGATCCGCCAGCGCGTTTTCGCGCATTACTTCGGCCTCGGCCTCGAGGCCGACGCGTTTTTCGCGGCGTTCCGCATTCCCAACTTCCTGCAGACCCTCTTCGGCGAAGGCGCGCTGTCGGCGTCGTTCATCCCTGTGTACGCATCGCTCGTTGCGAAAGGCGAGCAGCGCCACGCGGACCGCGTCGCGGGCGCCGTCGCGTCGCTGCTCGCGCTGGTGGTCGGCGTGATCGTGCTCGTCGGCGTCGTCGCGACGCCGCTGCTCATCGACCTCATCGCGCCGGGCTTCGAAGGCGGCAAGCGCGAGCTGACGATCCGGATCGTTCGCGTGCTCTTCCCTGGAGCAGGGCTGCTCGTGCTGTCGGCGTGGTGTCTCGGCGTGCTGAACAGCCATCATCGCTTTCTGCTGTCGTACACGGCGCCGGTCATCTGGAACGTCGCGATGATTGCGACGCTGCTGTTCTTCGGCCCGCGCGATTCGCTTCCGCGCCTCGCAGTGACTCTGGGCTGGGGATCGGTCGTCGGCAGCGCGGCGATGATCGCCATCCAGCTGCCTCCGGTGTTTCGCGTCGCGCCCGATGTTCGGTTTGCGCTCGATGTCGCGTCGCAGGAGGTCCGTACCGTCGTGCGTAACTTCGGGCCGGTGTTCATCAGCCGCGGCGCGGTGCAGGTGAGCGCGTACATCGACACCCTGCTGGCGAGCCTGCTGCCGACCGGCGCGGTTGCCGGTCTGTTGAACGCACAGCTGCTGTACCTGCTGCCGGTGAGCTTGTTCGGCATGTCGGTGTCGGCCGCCGAACTGCCGGCCATGTCGGGCGTGGCGCACATCGATTCGGGCGCGACCGATCCGCTGCGAAAGCGGCTCGACGGCGGTCTGCGCCAGATCGCGTTCTTCGTCATTCCCTCCGCCGTCGCGTTCCTCGCGCTCGGCGACATCGTTGCCGCCGCGGTGCTGCAGACCGGACGATTCCGTCGCGAGGAGTCGGTATATGTGTGGGCGATCCTCGCGGGATCCGCCGTCGGCCTGTTGGCCTCGACGCTCGGGCGTCTGTATTCCTCCACCTACTACGCGCTGCGCGACACGCGAACGCCGCTCACCTACGCGATCGTGCGCGTCGTGTTGACGACGGTGCTTGGGTACCTCTTTGCGATTCCGCTGCCGCGTTGGCTCGGCGTCGCCAGCATGTGGGGTGCAGCCGGGTTGACGGCGTCGGCGGGCATGGCCGGCTGGGTGGAGCTGCTGCTGCTGCGATCCACGCTGAATGCGCGCATCGGTCCGACCGGACTGCCCGCACAGTACGTCGTGAAGCTGTGGGCGTCGGCGTTCGCGGGCGCGGCGGCGGCGTGGGCCGTCAAGTTGGCGGTTCCAGCGTTTCACCCCATCACGACCGCGATCCTCGTGCTCGGTCCGTACGGCGTCGTGTTCTTCGCGATGACGTTCGCGCTGCGGATTCCGGAAGCGTCCAACGCGGTCGCTCGGCTAAAAGCCTCGCGCTACACGTCCGGAAGAAAGTCTGGACAGTAGCGCGAGCCTTTCAGGCGAGCGCCTACTTCTGCGGTGAGCTTCTCACCGCCTTCAAGTAGATGTAATCGCCGAGCGGGGAGTCGTCGTTGTTCGACGCGTTCGCGGCGACGTTGAACTGCACGGGCGACGCCGCAGGTGCAGGCGCGGTCCATTCGATCGTCCACGTGTTCCTGCCGCTCGCGGCGGCGCGCGATCCCGCGAGGTTGTGCTGCACGAAAACCACTCCACCGCGGTCGGAAACACGCGGTGGGGATCCGGGCGTCAGGACGCGGTCGACGGCACCCGGAATCAACTGCACTCGATCGTCGAGCAGCCGCCACGTGCCGGCCTGGCGTCCTTTCTGTTTGCCGCTCGCGAAGCGCGCGGCAATCTCGAATCCGCCGCGGCGCAGCCCGTCACGGCTGATCGTGACGGTGATTCCGTACTTGTCGCCCGGTACGAACGTCTGCGGCACGCCCTCCACCGTCAGCGATCCGCCCGGCGCGTTGATCGGGTTGTCGAGATGGCAGAGGTGACACGACTGCTCGCCGAAACCACCGGTGACGTTCGGATAGGGACCTTCCTTGAACGCGAGCGCCGCGAGCGGGAGGCTGAGAAGAAACAGCGCGACCGGGACTACAATCCGCATCAGGGATCGAAGCTCGACCTGGAGGTCAGTATATGCGCCTCAAAGCCTTCGCGATCGTCCTTGCCGCTGTCGTGCTCGGCCAGCTCGCCGGCGCAGCATCGATCAGCGACGCCATCGACGTGAAATTCGACGAGTGGATGACGCCGAGCAGGCCGGCATATCCGCACGATCCGACAGTCGCACCCGACGGATCGATCTGGTACACCGCGCAGCGCGCGAGCACGATCGGGCGGTTCGATCCTGCGACGCAGCAGTTCAAGGAATTCGCGCTGCCGACGCCGAATTCCGGACCGCACGGGCTGCAGCCCGACAAAGACGGCAACATCTGGTACACGGGCAACGCCGCCGGACTCATCGGCAAAGTCGACGCGAAGACCGGCAAGGTGACCGAGTACAAGATGCCGAATCCGAAAGCGCGCGATCCGCACACGATCGCCTTCCTGCGCGACGGCCGTTTGTTCTTCACCGTGCAAGGCGGCAACTTCGTCGGCACGCTCGATCCGAAGGCGCCGGACGGCGCGATCAAGCTCGTGGAATCACCGACGGTCAACTCGCGCCCGTACGGCGTACGGATCGATTCGCGGGGGACGCCGTTCTTCGACGAGTTCAACTCGAACAAGATCGCGAGCGCCGATCCGAAGACGCTGATCATCAGGGAGTATCCGCTGCCGAACAAGGACGCGCGTCCGCGGCGCATCGCGATCGGCAAAGACGACACCGTCTGGTACGGCGACTACGCGCGCGGTTATCTCGGTCATCTGGATCCGAAGACGGGCAAGGTCGAGGAGTTCGCGTCGCCCGGCGGAGCGGACTCGCGTCCCTACGCGATCGATGTCACGCCTGACGGCGCTGTGTGGTACGTCGAGACCGGCGACGATGCGAAGAACGTGCTGGTGCGGTTCAATCCCGAGACGAAGAAATTCCTGACGTGGCCGATCCCGAGCGGCGGAGGCACCGTGCGCAACATGGAGCTCGACAAGAACGGGAACCTGTGGCTCGCGGAGAGCGGCGTCGGCAAGATCGCGAGGGTCACCATCACGACGCCGAAGACGTCACAGTAGGTGGGAAGGCCCTACTGTTTTGCGAAGCTGTTCGCTCCCGGCTGTGTGCCGGAGATGAACGCCTCGCGGATAGACGCGGGCGTATCGGGTGACACGATCGCACCGTTGGATTGATCGACGTTCAGGAACACGATGTTCCCCGGCGCCGGGAACTCGGGCGGATCGTCTTTGTCGGGCCTGCCGTCGATGTAAGCCTTCATGAACTCCATCCACATCGGCAGCGCCGCCTTCGATCCCTGCTCGTCGTATCCGAGCGACTTCCGCTTGTCGTCGTTCCCAATCCAGATGCCGACGGTCAGGTCGGGATCGAAGCCGACGAACCAGGCGTCGGTGTTGTCGTCGACCGTGCCGGTCTTGCCGGCGAGCGGCCATTGTGCAGCGAGGCTCGCGGCTCTGGCGCCGGTGCCTCGCGTGCTGAGGACGCCGCGCAGCATGTTCGTCATCACGTACGCCGTGTCGGCGCGGATCACGTCGCTCGGCTCACCGCGGTTTTCCTCGAGCAGGTTGCCGTCGCGATCCTTCACGTTGAGCACGAAGTACGGCTTCATGCGCACGCCCTGATTCGGAAACGTCGTGTACGCGCTCGTGATATCGAGGAGCGTCGCGTCGCCGGCGCCGAGCGCAATCGGCAGGTACGGCGGAAAGTCTTCCTCGAACCCGAACCGCTTGGCATAGTCGAGCACGTTCTTCGGCCCGAGCGTGTCCATCATCCTGATCGCCGGGATGTTGCGCGATTCCTCGAGGGCGTAGCGAAGCGTAATCGGACCGAGGAACTTGTGATCGTAGTTGTGCGGGCTGTAGATCTGTCCGTTCCCGGCGGGATAGCTCACCGGCGCGTCGACAATCGTGGAGGTCGGTGTGAAGCCGCGATCGATCGCCGCTGTGTAGACGATCGGCTTGAACGTCGATCCGAGCTGCCGGTACGCCTGCACCGCTCGATTGAATTTGCTGCGGCTGAAGCTCCATCCGCCGATCATCGCCTTGACCTGTCCCGTGCGGTTCTCGATCGCGAGCAGCGCGCCCTCGGCGAGCGGCGTCTGATCGAGCGTCACGGTGAGCGCTCCCGCGCCGTCGTCGATCTTCACAATCGCGACGTCGACGAGATCGCCGGGCTTGAACAGATCGGCCGTTGACGCCTTGCGGGTCCACGTGAACCCTTCGCGACCGAGGTCGGCGTGGTAGGTTCCGATGCGCAGCCGCGCAGGACCGGTTTTCGGCGCCGTGACGACCACCGCGGGGACGACGTCGCCGACGGCCATCGGTCGACTCCACCGTTCCTCTTTGAACCCGTCGATCGTGTGCCCCTCGGCGAGCACGTTGCGCGCCGGCTTGCGCCATCCATGACGTTTGTCGTACGCGCGCAGCCCGTGCTCGATCGCCTTGTTGCCAATCTCCTGCAGCTTCGGATCGAGCGTCGTCGTCACCGCGAGACCATTCTCGTACAGCGTCTTCGCGCCGTAATGCCGTTCGAGGTGCTTGCGCACTTCCTCGACGAAGAAGGGCGCGATGCCCGGCGGCTGGTTTGGCGCGCCGCGCGTGACGATTGGCCGCTTCCTCGCCGCCTCGGCCTGGTCCTGCGTGATGTAGTGCTCGTCCGCCATGCGCTGCAGCACGACGTTGCGCCGCTGCGTGGCGCGCCTCATGTCGATGAACGGACTCTGGCGCTCCGGCGTCTGGAAGATGCCGGCAATGAGCGCCGCTTCCTCGAGATTCAGTTGCTTGTTCGATTTGTTGAAGTACAGCCGCGAAGCCGCCTCGACACCGTACGCGCCGTGACCGAGGTACATCTGATTGCAGTAGATCGTGAAGATTTCCTTCTTCGTGTACCGCTTCTCGATCTGGATCGCGAGGATCGCTTCGCGAACCTTGCGCTCGAACAGCTTCTGTTTGGTCAACCCGAACTGATCGAGGTTGCGCGCGACCTGCTGCGTGAGCGTGCTCGCGCCCTGCTCCCGCCGCCGCTCCACGATGTCGACGAACGCCGCGGCAAAGATGCGCCAGATGTTGATGCCGAAATGCCTGTCGAAATCGGCGTCTTCGGTGGCGATGATCGCCTGGCGCAGCATCGGATTGATGTCGTCGTATCCGACGACAACGCGCCGCTGCGTCGCGAATTCCCCGATCAGCTGTCCCTTCGCGGCGTAGACGCGCGTGATGGTGCTGGGCGAATAGTCGTCGAGCGCGGAGACCTGCGGGAGGTCGTCGGCGTACGCGAACATCACTCCGCTCAGGATGCCGAGCATCGCCGCGACGATGAAGAGCGCCACGATGCCGGCGTTGCGGGCGACGCGGATGACGTAATGGGCCACGAGGTCAGTGTACTAAGGTCTGGGGGCTGGTTGCTTGGAGCTGGGGGCTGGGGCTGGTCGTGCGGGGCGACGCGGGCGCCCCATTGCGGCACGAACAACATTGACACTCCTAGACTCAAATTTCATAATCTGAAGGATATCAACGACGAAACGACGAGGTTCAGATGAGCAAAATCATCGGCATCGACCTGGGCACGACGAACTCGGTTGTCGCAGTCATGGAAGGCGGCGAACCGGTCGTCATCACGAACCCTGAAGGCGGACGACTGACGCCCTCAGTGGTCGCATTCACGAAGACCGGCGAGCGCCTCGTCGGCCAGGTGGCGAAACGGCAGGCGGTCACCAACCCCGAGAACACCATCTTCTCGATCAAGCGGTTCATGGGGCGCAAGTACGACGAGGTCAGCGAGGAAATGAAGATGGTGCCGTACCAGGTCGTCCGAGCGAGCAACGGCGACGCTCGCGTGATGGCCAACGGCAAGGAGTACCCGCCACCGGAGATTTCGGCGATGGTGCTGCAGAAGCTGAAGCAGGCGGCGGAAGAGTACCTCGGCCAGCCGGTGACGAAGGCGGTGATCACCGTGCCGGCGTATTTCAACGACGCACAGCGGCAGGCGACGAAAGACGCGGGGCAGATCGCCGGCCTCGAAGTGATGCGGATCGTCAACGAGCCGACGGCGGCGGCGCTCGCGTACGGCCTCGACAAGAAGAAGGACGAAACGATCGCCGTCTACGACTTCGGCGGCGGCACGTTCGACATCTCGATCCTCGAGGTGGGCGAGGGGGTCGTCGAGGTGAAGGCGACCAACGGCGACACGCACCTGGGCGGCGACAACCTCGATCAGCGCATCATCGACTGGATCATCTCCGAGTTCAGGAAGAGCGACACGATCGATCTCGGCAAGGATCGGATGGCGCTGCAGCGGCTGAAGGAAGCGGCGGAGAAGGCGAAGATGGAGCTCTCCACGGTGATGGAGACGGATATCAACCTGCCCTTCATCACCGCCGACCAGAGCGGGCCGAAGCATCTGCAGATGAAGCTGACGCGCGCGAAGTTCGAGCAGCTCGTCGACGATCTCGTGCAGAAGACCGTCGGCCCGACCAAGCAGGCGCTCGCCGACGCCGGTCTCGATCCGTCGAAGATCGATGAAGTCGTCCTCGTCGGCGGATCGACGCGCATCCCGAAGGTGCAGCAGATCGTCAAGGACCTCTTCAGCAAGGAGCCGCACAAAGGGGTGAACCCCGACGAAGTGGTCGCCGTCGGCGCGGCGGTGCAGGCGGGCGTCCTCGCGGGCGACGTGAAGGATCTGCTGCTGCTCGACGTAACGCCGCTCTCGCTCGGCATCGAGACGATGGGCGGCGTGATGACGACGCTCATCCCGCGCAACACGACGATTCCGACGCGCAAGAGCGAGATCTTCTCGACGGCGTCCGACAACCAGACGAGCGTCGAGGTGCACGTGCTGCAGGGCGAGCGGTCGATGGCGCGCGACAACCGCACGCTCGGCAAGTTCCATCTGGTCGGCATCCCGCCGGCGCCGCGCGGCGTGCCGCAGATCGAAGTGACCTTCGACATCGACGCGAACGGCATCGTCAACGTACAGGCGAAGGATCTCGGCACCGGGAAGGAACAGAAGATCACGATTACGGCGTCGAGCGGTCTCAGCAAGGACGAAGTGCAGCGGATGACGAAGGACGCCGAGTCGCACGCCGAGGACGACAAGAAGCGGCGCGACGAGATCGAGCTGCGCAATCGCGCCGACCAGGCCGTATACGGCGCCGAGCGCATGCTCAAGGACACGGGCGACAAGCTCGCGTCGGCGGACAAGTCGGCAATCGAAAGCGCGATGGAGAACGTCAAGAAGGCGATGGAAGGGACCGACTCCGCCGGAATCCAGCGCGCGCTCGATCAGCTGACATCGGCGCAGCACAAGGCGGCCGAATCGTTGTACCGGCAGCAGGCGCCTGGCGGCGGGCCTTCGGCAGGAACAGGGCCGGGACCAGGGGGCGCAGGCGCGACGGCGGATGGCGCGGGCAGTTCGGGACAGGCGACCGGCGATGTGATCGACGCGGAGGTCGTGGACGAGGGGAAACAGTGATCGGGTAATCGGGTAATCGGGTAATGGACCTCTACATTGTGCTCGGGCTCGATCGGGACGCGACGCTCGTCGACGTGAAGCGGGCGTACAAGCGGCTTGCGCGTAAATACCATCCCGACATCAACCCGGGCGATCGGCGGGCGGCGGCGCAGTTCCGGCAGATCGTCGAAGCGTACGAAACGCTGAGCGACCCGGATCGGCGGCGCCGCTACGACACTACCGGGTCGACCGGATACTTGACTGTCGATCGCACGTACGGGTTCGAAGGCTTCGACTTCTCGGCGAGCGTCGGCGGCGCCGACGCATCGACGTTCGGCGATCTCTTTGCCGATATCCTTCATCAGCGCGAACAGCGGCGGCAGGAAGGCGCCGAGCGCGGCGCCGATCTTCATCAGATGGTCACGCTCAGCTTTGAAGAAGCGGCGCGCGGCGGCGAGCGATCGGTCGCCGTCACCCGACAGGAGCACTGCCACGCGTGCGGCGGCCTCGGCCGCCTGAACGTCGCGGAGATGCGCTGCCAGCATTGCCACGGCTCGGGCGTCGTCAAATCGGCGCGCGGCCACATGGTGTTCTCGAAGCCGTGCGCGCAGTGCGGCGGTTCCGGACGGCAGCGGCAGATACACTGCCGGACATGCGGCGGCGGCCAGATCGAAGTCCGCACCGAGGCGCTGACGATCCAGATTCCGCCGGGTCTCGTCGATGGCGCGCGGATCCGGGTTCCGGGCAAGGGACACGTTGGCCGCAACGGCGGCGACACCGGCGATCTCTTCATCATGGTGAAGGTGCAGCCGCATCCGCTGTTCTCGCGTGAAGGCGACGATCTGCGCATCAGCGTGCCGATCGCGATTCACGAAGCGGCGCTCGGCGCGAAGATCGAAGTGCCCTCGCTCGAGGGGCCGGCGCGGCTGCGCGTGCCGCCCGGCACCCAAAGCGGTCAGCGGTTCCGGCTGCGCGAGCGCGGCGTCGTGTCGCCGCGCGACGGCCGTCGTGGCGATCTCGTGGTCGAAGTGACGCTCGTACTGCCGCGGGTGCTCGACGAACGATCGAAGGAGTTGTTGAGGGAGTTCGGCAGGATCAACAACGAGGATCTGCGAGAAAGATACAAAGGACACGAAGGCCAGTGAAGAAGAGCGGCAAAGCGTTCTACATGATCAGCGCGGTGGCGCAGAAGTACAACATCCACCCGCAGACGCTGCGCCTGTACGAGCGCGAGGGACTGCTCAAGCCGTCGCGCACGGAAGGAAACACTCGCTTGTACTCGGAAGAGGACCTCGAACAGCTCGAAACGATTTTGTCACTTACCCGAGACCTTGGCGTCAACCTGGCCGGCGTCGAGATCATTCTCAACATGCGGCGGAAGATCGAGCAGATGCAGCGCGAAGTGAACGAGTTCATGGAGTACGTCAAGCGCGAAATGGCGCGCGGCATCGACGACTGGGAACAGCGGCTGTCCACCGCGCTCGTGAAATCGTCGCCAACTGATCTGGTCCGCTCCTCGCATCAACCTGAAAATTCAAAAGTGAAGAGTCAAAACTAAAAACGGGTTTTCACTTTTCACTTTTCAGTTTGCCGTTTGATGTATGCTACCGGCGTGTCGAAACGGTTCGCGGCCAGCGACGATGCGAGTGCGCTCGCTGCGTACCTGCGCGAAATCTCAAAGCTGTCGCGTCTGACCGCCGACGAAGAGCGCGCGCTCGGCGCGCGCATCCGGCACGACGCCGATCAGGCGGCCGTCACGCGTCTCGTCGAAGCCAACCTGCGATTCGTCGTGTCGTACGCCAAACGGTATCGCGGCCTCGGCGTCTCGTTCCTCGATCTCATCCACGAAGGCAACCTCGGACTGATCGAAGCGGCACGGCGTTTCGATCCGTCGCGCAACGTGAAGTTCATCACCTACGCCGTCTGGTGGGTGCGCGAGGCGATGATGCACGTGCTCGCCGATCAGACGCGCGCGTTCTCGTTCCCGCCGAAGCTGTTCGCCTCGCTGCACAACGCCACCGAAGACGTGTCGCTCAGTCATCCCGTCGATCCGGCGCGGCGCGACGGCCCGGCGCGCGAGCTCGGCGACCTGCTCGCCCTCGATCAACCGCCGATCGACCACGAGATGATCCGTCAGGCCGACCTCGACGAGCTCGCCGCGGCGCTCCTCGACCTCGATGGTAAGGAGCGCGAGGTGATGCGCCTCCGCTTCGGCCTCGAAGACGACGAGCCGCACACGCTGCAGGAGATCGGCGATCGTCTCCACCTGACGCGCGAGCGCGTCCGTCAGATCGAATCGCGTGCGAAAGACAAGCTGCGTCGGTCCGAGAAGCTCCGGACGCATCTGAACTGATGCGCGTCATCTCCAGTTGGCTGCGATGACGCCTTGCCCGCTCTGCGACGATACCGGCTGGAGGCCGATCGACGAGGCGTCGACCGGAGCGCGACGCGTCGCCCGCTGCGATTGCTGGCGCGAGCAGGTCGGGCAGCAACGGCTGGCCGACGCGAACATTCCGAAGCGATATCAGCACTGCACGCTCGACAGCTTCCTCGCCTACAACGAATCGCTCGACCGCGCCGTCGCGCACGCACGGCGTCTCGTCCAGGCGTTTCCCGCGGTCACGGTCGGTCTGTTTTTCGAAGGGCAGCCGGGCGTCGGCAAGACGCACCTGGCCGTGGCGGTGCTGAAGGAGATCGTTCAGCAGACCGGCGCGCGCGGACTCTTCTACGATACGCGCGATCTCCTCCGCATCATCCGCAGCACGTACGATCCGTCGATTCGGACGACCGAGCTGGAAATTCTGCGGCCGGTGATGACGGCCGATCTGCTGGTGCTCGACGACCTCGGCGCAGAGAAAACGTCCGAGTGGGTCGAAGAGACGATGAACCTGATCGTGAACACCCGCTACAGCGAGCGGCGGCTGACGATCTTCACGTCGAATTATCCGGACATTCCCGACGACACCGAGCCGAACTCGCTCCTGTTCCGCATCGGCGATCGCATGCGCTCGCGCCTCCACGAAATGTGCGAGTTCATCGTCCTGGACGCCGCCGATTACCGCGAGCGCCCGGCGAATGCCGGCACCGACGACCTCATCGCGATGTGGAAGTTGCGCCGCAAGGCGACGCTCCCGTCGCCGCGCGGGGGCCGCCCGGCGCGCGCTCAGCTGCGAGACAATCGGGCCGACCTCAGGTGGCCGGGCGGACGCGCCGGGTCATAATCGGGATCGGGTAATCGGGTAATCGGGTAATCGGGCATTTTGATCTGAGGCGGATTCGCGAACAATTACGCGATTACCCGATTACGCGATTACCCGATCACCCGATTAGCCAATTACCAAATTCCCATGCTCGGGCTGTACGTTCACGTTCCGTTCTGTTCTGCCATCTGCAACTACTGCAATTTCAACCGCGGGCTGTTCGACGCCGCGTTGAAGGAGCGGTACGTCGATGCGTTGATCGCGGAGGTTCGGGAGGCAAGCCTAAAGGCCCGCGCCACGAATCAAGAACGCGGCGCCGACACGATCTACTTCGGCGGCGGCACGCCGTCGCTGCTCGAGCCCGACGAAGTCGCTCGCATCATCGGCGCGTGCGACGACGCGTTCGATGTCGCCGACGATCGCGAGGTTACGCTCGAGGCGAACCCGGAGACGGTGACCGAGTCACGGCTCCGCGCGTTCCGCGACGCCGGCATCAATCGCATCAGCTTCGGCGTTCAGTCGTTTCGCGAAGACGAACTGCGGCGTCTGTCGCGGCTGCACACCGCCGACCGCGCGCGCCAGGCGCTTGCCGAGGCGCGATCGGCGGCCTTCGACAACGTCAGCCTCGATTTGATGATGTGGCTGCCCGGGCAGAGCGTCGCGCAGTGGCTCGAATCGGTGGACGCCGCAATTGCCCTCGAGCCCGAGCATCTCTCGCTGTACCTGCTCGAGGTGTACCCGAACGCACCGCTCAAAGAGGACATGGCGCGCTTGCGCTGGTCGCAGGCGCCCGATGACGATGCCGCGGCGATGTATCTCGAGGCGATGGAGCGGCTCGAGACTGCAGGTCTGATGCAGTACGAGATCTCCAACGTGGCGCGTCCGGGCCGGCGATCGCGGCACAACCTCAAATACTGGATCGACGGCGAGTGGCTCGGATTCGGCTGCGGCGCGCACTCGACGCGCGCGGGCGTGCGATGGAAGAATGTCGCGTCCACAGAAGACTACGTCGAGCGCATCGGAAAGGGTCAGCCGACGGCGATCGACGAGCGCCGGATGGCGCCGGACGAAGCGCTCGGCGATGCCCTCTTCACCGGTCTGCGCCTGGTCGACGGCATCGACCTGGACGCGATGCGCCGGCGCTATAACGTCGACGTTTGGGCGCGATTTGGCGCGGACCTGGAGCCGTTTGTCGACGAAGGGTGTCTATTGCACGAGGGCCACCGGCTTCGCCTGACGCGCCGGGGAATGCTTCTTGCTCACGAGGTGATGACCGTTTTCGTGTAGCCCCGAGTACGTTAAAGTAACGCCCTTTCGCGAAGGAGGCCGTGATGTTTCGAAACGCCGTACCGGCTGTCGGGGGCCGGGCAGGATGGATCGCTGTTGCAGTTGTCGTCGGCATGCTGTCGGTGGGCGCGGCGTACGCGCAGCAGCCGCCGGCGCAGCAGCCCGCTCAGCCCGCCCAGCCCGCTCAACAGGCGCAAGCGCAAAAGAGTCCGTATGTCTTCTCGGGCGACGGTGCGGCGATTCTGAATTTCGTCAAGGCGGACAAGACGGCCGACTTCGAAATGGTGATCGGGAAGCTCAAGGAAGCGCTCGCTAAGAGCGAGAAGCCTGAACGCAAACAGCAGGCGGCCGGCTGGAAGATCTTCAAAGCCGCCGAAGGCGGACCGGGTGGTTCTGTCATCTACGTCTCGCTGATGCAACCAGTCGTCAAAGGCGCCGAGTACAACGTCACGACGATCCTAAACGAAGCCTTCCCGAACGAAGTTCAGGCGCTTTACAAGACCTACTCGGAGTGCTTCGGCCAGCCGGCCCAGAACATTCTGAACCTCACGACGATTCAGGACCTCTCGAAATAGGAAGTGCGGAATCGAAAGTACGAAGTCGGAAGAGATCGGAACGACGAAGTCGGGCATTAGAAGTTCAGATTCAGTCCTGCGTAGATGCGGTGCGCTGGTGAGTTCAGCGCACCGCTTCCCAGCTTGAACACTCGGTAATCCACCCGCAGCCGCAACGGGCCAATCAACGTCAGCTTTAGGCCGCCGCCGGCGTTGCTGCCGAAGTTGGTGTCGGAGTGGGCGCCGAGCGACTCGTTGTAGATTCCGCCGCCGGCAGTGACGTACGGCTGAAAGCCGGCGACGGGAAACGGCGTCTGCAGCAGCACGTTGCCCATCCCTGTCTTGAGCGACGGCGCCGACACCGTCGGATCATCCGGCGTGAACGCGTACTCGAATTCGAACGCCACGATCAGCAGCGAGATTCCTCCGGCGGCGCCGCGCACCTGGCGATTGGCCGGCGTCGTATTCGCGCCTATGAAGGCCGTCACGTCCGCAAACGCCGCCGTAGGACACAGTGCGCAAAGGAGTGCAGCGAGCGCGATGATGCGGGTCGTCGGCATGGAGCCTCCCGATCGATAATACCCTTCATGGTCCTTAGTCGTTGGTCGTTGGTGGTGAGTCGCTGGTCGTCAATCACCAGTCGCCGGTCGGTGATCGTTGCTCTGTGTGTGACCGCCTGGGCGGTGTCGCTTCGCGCCGATACGCTCGTGCTGCGCGACGGACGGCGCGTCGAAGGCACGCTCGTCAGCGTGCGCGACGACGTGATCGAGTTCGACGGGCAGCGGGGGCCGTTCGGCGGCCGCGAACGCCTGCGGCTCGATCGCGATGACGTCGTACGCATCGAGCTCGATCGCTACGCCAATCGTTCCGGCGATCGCTTCGATCGCGATCGAGATCGTGATCGCGACCGCGATCGTGAGCGGGACGATGCCCGCCGCGGCCGGCCGTCGGGGCTGCGAGAACGCGACGTGAGCGTCGATTCGTGGACGGCGTGGAAGGACACGGGCGTCGACGTCCGCGCCGGCCAGATGCTCTATTTCAGCGCGACGGGCCGCGTGCGCTGGGGACCGAATCGTCAGGACGGTCCCCAAGGCGAACCGAACTCGCCGCGTAATGACAGCCGCCCGATCCCGAGCCGGCCGGCGGCAGCGCTCATCGGCCGCGTCGGCGAGGGCACTGAGTACTTCTTCATCGGCGACGACGAGGGGCCGATTCGGATGAGGTCCGGTGGACGTCTGTATCTCGGCGTCAACGACGATTACCTCAGGGACAACACAGGAAGCTTTCGGGTAACGGTGTATTACTAGCGACTGGTTGTTGGCGGGCTGGTTGCTTGGGTTGGTTGCTCGTAGCCTGCAACCCACAGGCCCTGTAGAATCGATGACGTCCGTGAAAGAACACTATTTCAGTCAGCACGCGGTCGAGCTCCGCGCGGAGCTCAGCCGCGCGTTGACGCGCGAGCAACTGAAGGCGCTCCACGTGAAGAACGCGCCGCGGCATCTCGCCATCACCGCGCGTCAGTTCGCGATCCTCGCGCTGGCGACGTGGGGACTCATCGCGGTCGCGAATCCTTTGATCTGGATTCCGCTGGCGTTCGTCCAGGGCTTCACGATCTTCAACTTCACCGTCCTGCTGCACGAAGTCGTCCACCACACGATCTTCGATCGCCGCCATCCGCGGGCCGAACGCGCGCTCGCGTGGCTCTACGCGGTGCCAAGCGGCATCTCGTCGAGCCAGTTCACGCGGTGGCATCTGGATCATCACGCGGAGCTTGGATCGGACGAGGACGATCCGAAGCGGCATCATCTGTCGCCGAAGATCAACGCTCGTTGGTACAAGCTGTTGTACTGTTCGCCGGCGCTCTTCCCGATCTACTTCCGCGCGGCGCGCAGGGAGGGCGCGACCTATCCCGTGGCGCTGCAGCGGCAGATCGCATTCGAGCGCCGCGTGTCGATCGCCACGCACCTCGCTGCGCTCGCCACCGTCTGGATTTCGTTCGGCTTCTACGCGGCGGCGCGCGCGTACGTGATTCCCGTGTTCTTCGTCTTCCCGATCGCGTTCACGCTGAACCGTCTTGGACAGCACTACGACATCGATCCCGCGGATCCGGCGAAGTGGGGCACGCTGATGCGCGGTCAGTGGTTCTGGGATTTCGCGTTCCTCAACTCCAACTATCACCTCGAACATCACTATTTCGCGGGCGTGCCGTTCTACCGACTGCCCGCGCTGCAGCGCGCGCTCGTGCCCTTTTACGAGCGCCACGGCATGCGATGGCAGAACTACTCCGGCCTTCTCTACGGGTGGTTGGTCGAAAACCGTCCGCCCCACAGTGACTGGTCTCAGCAAACGCCCGCGGCCATGCCCGCCCGCAACACGCTGTAGCGCCTGTTGAAAATGATCGTCGCCGCACCCGCTGATGTGCGTGACTCTGGCGAAGTGAAAGTACGAAGTCGGAAGTCCGAAGCAGGACGCGCGAACGACCGCGCGTGACGACGACGGTCTGAAGTACTATTTCGACGTATGGATTTTCGCCTGACGGAAGAGCAGGCGCTGCTGCGCCGTACGGTGCGTGAGTTCGCCGAAACGGAAATCCGTCCGTACGTGCGCGAGTGGGATCAGGATCAGCATTTCCCGACCGAGCTGATGCCGAAGCTGGCGTCGCTCGGCCTCCTCGGCATTCAGTTCCCTGAAGAGTACGGTGGCGCGGCGATGTCGGCGATCGATTACTGCCTGTGCATCGAGGAGCTCGCGCGCGTCGATCCGGGCGTGGCGCTGTCGGTTGCCGCGCACAACGGCCTGTGCGCGTCGCACATTTTCCTGTTCGGCACCGCCGATCAGAAGAAGCGGTTCCTGACGCCGCTCGCGCGCGGCGAGAAGATCGGCGCGTGGGGGCTCACCGAATCGACGTCGGGCAGCGACGCCGCCGGCATGCGCACGACTGCGGCTCGCGCCGGCGTCTGCTGGGTCATCAACGGATCGAAGACGTTCACGACGCACGGCCGCGTCGGCCAGACGATGGTCGTGATGGCAGTGACCAACCGCGCGGCGGGCACGAAAGGCGTGTCGGCGTTCATCGTCGAGCACGGGACGCCCGGCATGACGCCCGGCAAGAAGGAAGACAAGCTCGGCATGCGCGCAAGCGACACGAGCGAGGTGCTGTTCGAAAACTGCCGCATCCCCGCCGAACAGCTGCTGGGCGAAGAAGGCTTCGGCTTCGTCAACA
The DNA here is from genome assembly GCA_003222395.1 of Acidobacteriota bacterium. GTDB lineage: Bacteria > Acidobacteriota > Vicinamibacteria > Vicinamibacterales > CAVVIG01 > Gp6-AA45. The sequence continues at coordinate 365,274 of QHWB01000040.1, read as the reverse complement.
CGATGCAGGTGCTCGACGCCGGACGGATCGGCATCGCGGCGCTGGCCGTCGGCCTCGCGCAGGGCGCGTACGAGGCGGCGCTGAACTACGCGCGCGAGCGGCGCGCGTTCGGCAGAACGATTGCGGGCTTTCAGGCCATCCAGTGGAAGCTCGCCGACGCGGCAACGCGCATCGAAGCGGCGCGCCTGCTGACGTACCGCGCCGCCTATCTGAAGGAACAAGGAAAGCGCACGACGCTCGAATCGGCGATGGCCAAGCTGTACGCGAGCGAGATCGCGGTGAGGGTCGCCGACGACTGCGTGCAGATCCACGGCGGCTACGGCTTCGTGAAAGACTATCCCGCCGAGAAGTACTTCCGCGACGTGAAGCTGACGACGATCGGCGAAGGCACGAGCGAGATCCAGCGCCTCGTCATCGCCCGCCAGCTCCTTTCTCGATGAGCGCCTGCCTGGCTCGGAATGGTGACCGAGCGGGCGGGCGTTGGAATCAAGATCCGGAGCGTCAGCGACGGCAGCGCGCGGGGGCAGCCTTGAGCCGACGCGTGGAGGTGGCGCCCCACGCGCCTGAGAAATGCGCCCCGCGCGAAAGTAAGCAATGACCCTTGCCGATCGGGTACTGGCAGGCGATCCGCGGGCGATCGCGCGCGGCATCTCGCTCATCGAAGACGACGATCCTTCGAGCGCGGAGCTCGTGCGCGCAATCTTCGGATCGACCGGCCGCGCCTATGTGATCGGCGTCACCGGTCCGCCGGGAGCCGGAAAAAGCACGCTCGTCGATCGCGTTGTGCATGAGTTGCGTCAGCGACGTTCTGCCCATGCAACAAAACTTGGCGTCCTCGCCGTGGATCCGACGAGCCCGTTCAGCGGCGGCGCCGTACTCGGCGATCGTCTCCGCATGCAGGCACACGCCGCGGACGACGGCGTCTTCATTCGCAGCATGGCGACGCGCGGGCATCTTGGCGGCCTCGCGCGCGCGACCGGCGACGCGGCGCTCGTTCTCGACGCCGCCGGCTGCGAGGTCATCGTGATCGAAACGGTCGGCGTCGGCCAGGACGAAGTGGACATCGTCCGCACCGCCGACGTGTCGGTCGTGACGCTCGTGCCAGGCACCGGCGACGAGGTGCAGGCGCTCAAGGCCGGCATCATGGAGATCGCCGACATCTTCGTGATCAACAAAGCGGATCGTGAAGGAGCGGATCGGCTGGTCGCCGCCGTCGAGGCGAACCTCGCGCTCGAGACGGCCGCGCCGAACGCATGGCGTCCTCCCGTTCTGAGGACGACGGCCACTGCGGGCAAGGGCGTCGCCGAGCTCGTCGACACGATCTGGCGATTTCGCGAGCGCTCCGCGGGCGCGCAGGCGTCGCGCCGCCGATCGCGGAGCGAGTACAGGCTGCGCGAGCTCGTGTCGCAGCGGTTCATGGATCACCTCGAGCGTGACATACTTGCGCCCGGCGAGCTCGCGTCGATGGTCGAGCGGATTGCGGCGCGCGAGCTCGATCCGTATTCCGCGGCGACGGACTTATTGCGGAGGGCGACGCGGTGAGTCGCCACGAAACACATAAGAACGCGAAACCCACGTAAAAATTCTTGTACTGCGACTGGTATATGAAAGCCGTTCTCGATCACATCGGCATTGCCGTGAAAGACCTGTCCGCCGCGCTCGCCTTCTATCGCGACGCGCTCGGGTTGGAGGTCGAGGCGCCCGAGGAGGTCGCGTCGCAGCGCGTGCGCGCCCACTTCGTCGCGGTCGGCGGCGCGAAGCTGGAGTTGCTCGAAGGGACGTCGGCGGATTCCGCCATCGCGAAATACATCGAGAAGCGCGGGCCGGGGTTGCACCACATCACGCTGCGCGTCGACGACATCGCGCAGGCGCTCGCGCGCCTGAAGGCGCGCGGCGTACGGCTCGTCGACGAGGAGCCGCGCTCCGGCGCCGAAGGATCGCTGATCGCATTCGTTCATCCCGCCGGCACCGGCGGGGTTCTCATCGAGCTGAAACAGAACGGTCCCCACGCGCGCGCATAAAAAGATGCCAACTGCGACCATCGGAATCATTGGCGGCAGCGGTCTGTACGACATGGCGGAGCTGACCGACCGCGAAGAGAAGAAGATCGAAACGCCGTTCGGCGATCCCTCAGGTCCGTACATTCTCGCGACGCTGCGCGGTCAGCGGGTCGCGTTCCTGGCGCGGCACGGCGGAGGCCACCGGATTCTGCCGTCCGAGCTCAATTTCCGCGCGAACATCTATGGCTTCAAGGTGCTCGGCGTCGAGCGCATCCTCTCGGCGAGCGCCGTCGGCAGCCTGAAGCACGAATACCAGCCGCTGGACATCGTCGTGCCGGATCAGTTCTTCGATCGGACGAGAGGACGCATCAGCACGTTTTTCGGCCGCGGCCTCGTCGCGCACGTGGCGTTCGCCCATCCCGTGTGCGGCGATCTGGCCACAGTCGCAGCCGACTCGGCATCCGCCGTCGGCGCGACCGTGCATCGCGGCGGCACGTACGTGAACATGGAAGGACCGCAGTTCTCGACGCTCGCCGAATCGAAGCTGTATCGCGCGTGGGGCATGGACGTCATCGGCATGACGAACCTGCAGGAAGCCAAGCTCGCGCGCGAGGCGGAGATCTGCTACGCGACGCTGGCGCTGGTGACCGACTACGACTGCTGGCACCCGGATCACGACTCGGTGACGGTCGATCTGATCATCGCCAACCTGATGCAGAACGCCGCGACGGCGCAGAAGACGATTGCCGAAGCCGTCGGACGGCTCACGGGGCCGCGCACGTGCGCGTGCAAGGATGCTCTGGCGACCGCCATCATCACGCGGCCCGAACAGGTGCCGGACCGGACGAAACGCGAGCTCGCGCCCATCGTCGGCAAGTACATGAAATGAACACGGTCGTCACCGGATCGATCGCGTACGACTATCTGATGTCGTTCCCCGGCAAATTCACCGAGCACTTCCTGCCGGAGCACATGAACCGCGTCAGTCTCAGCTTCCTCGTCGACTCGATGGTGAAGCGGCGCGGCGGCTGCGCGCCGAACATCGCGTACACGCTCGCGCTGCTCGGCGAGCGTCCGCTGCTGATGGCGACGGCCGGCGAGGATTTCGGCGAGTACCGGCGCTGGCTCGAGGCGGCGGGCATCGATACGTCGCTGGTCGTCGAAATCGACGGCAAGTTCTGCGCATCTTTCTTCTGCAGCACCGATCAGGACAACAATCAGATCGCGTCGTTCTACACGGGCGCCATGGCCGATGCCGGGCAGCTCTCGTTTCGGACCGTCCACGACTGCGGTCTCGCGATCATCGCGCCGAACGATCCCGGCGCGATGGTGCAGTACGCCGAGGAGTGCCGCACGCTCGACATTCCGTTCATCTTCGATCCCGGTCAGCAATGCGCGCGGATGTCGGGCGACGACCTGCGCGACGGCGTGTCGGGCGCGGCAATCGTGATCGTCAACGACTACGAGCTGGAGCTGCTGCGGCAGAAGACCGGTCTGAGCGAGGCCGACATCCTTCGCGAGGCACGCGCGCTCGTCATCACGCGCGGCGAACACGGTTCGACCGTCGCTACCGAGGACGAATGGATCGATGTCGCGGCCGTGACGCCGCACCGCATCGTCGATCCGACGGGCGTCGGCGATGCGTACCGCGGCGGCCTGATGAAAGGGATCGTGCTGGGCCTTCCATATGAGACGTGTGCGCGAATGGGCAGCGTCGCCGCCGCGTACGTACTCGAGCATCTGGGCGGCCTGAGCCACTCGTACACATGGGAGGAATTCCAGAATCGGTTCGAGCAGCACTTCGGGGCGATGCCGGTGCGATGAAGACATGAAGCTGTCCACTCCAGAGGAAGCGTTGATCGCCGCGATCATCGTCGGCACGACGCTGGCCTCCTACGCTCTCGGCCGGGTGCTCTCGATTCCGATCCTCGTTCCGTTCCTCAACACGCTGGCGAGCTTTCCGTTCATGGTGCTCGCGCTGAAGCGGGGCGACGTCGGCCGCGCGATCGCGCGCATGCTGGTGTGGGCGGCGACGATGACGGTGTGCGCCACGCTGCTGTCGTACGCGCGTCCGGTGGAAACGGCTCGATTGTTCGTACGCGCCGCGGCGTATCGAAACGAGATGGTGGCGTGGGTGATGACCGGCCGCGGCGCGGAAAGCACACCGTCGGTGTTCATTCCGCAGCAGGCGCGACAAACCGCGGTCTTCAGCGCGCTCGCGCTCGCGAGCGGCGGGACGCTCGCGATGCCGATGGGCGCAGTGCTGATGAATGACATGGGGTATTACGTCGGCACGCTGGCCGCGATGAGTCGGCGACGACCGCTCCTGACGATGGTGCTGGCCTGGCCTCCGTGGGCCGTCATTCGTATTGCGAGCTTCGTCGCCATTGGCGTCGTCCTGTCGACGCCGTTGTTGGCGCGCGTTTTCGGATTTCGCGTGAACTGGACCTCCACCCAGACGCCGCTTGCGGTCGCAGCCGCTGGGCTCGTAGCCGACGTCGTGCTCAAATGGCTGCTCGCGCCCGCGTGGCAACCGCTGCTACTGCGCCTCGTGACGGGATAGCACGCGGAATCGTTGATACGATGGCGACGATGCCGACGTAGAGGAGCCAGCGCGACCCGATGCGCGTTTCGAGCGATTCGTCGTTCATACCTGTCCCATCGCGAGTCGACGGATTGCCCGCAGATCGACCTTGCCGGTGCCGAGGGTCGGAATCGCATCGATGATGCGCAGGTCTTCTCGTTTCGGGAGCCACAGACGCGGCAACTCGGTCAGGCACAAGCGTTCCCACAACTCGTGGGGAGCGAGCGAGGGATCCGTATAGAACGCGATCAGCCGCTCGCCTTTTGCCGGATCGGGAACGGCCGTGACGACGCAGGCGTAGTGCTCGTCGAGCAGCGAGTGGATCTGCTGCTCGATCTTCATGTGCGGCACCATCTCGCCGGCAATCTTGCTGAAGCGCGAAAGCCGATCGGTGATGGTGATGAAGCCGCTCTCGTCGATCGTGGCGATGTCGCCTGTGACGTACCACCCGTCGCGGAAGACGTCGCTCGTCGACTCCGGATCGCCGAGGTAACCCTTCATGCGGTTCGGTCCGCGCACGAGCAGCAACCCCTCGATGTTGAACAACGGTCCTTCGCCCGTGGCGGGATCGACGATCTTCGCGACCACGCCGGGCAGCGGATGGCCGACGGTGCCGCGCCGCGCGCCGCGCTGATGCTCGCCGCGATCGTTCACGTCGGGGACGTTGACCGCGACGATCGGCGCCATCTCGGTGCATCCGTAGCCTTCGAGGAGCTCGAGCGTCAGCACGCCGAAGATGAAGATGATGCGATCCGCCGGCAGCCCGAACACGTTGGTGCACAGCGAGAGCGCGCCCGACGCGACGAGGATGCCGATCATGTTCAGGAAGTTGTTGGTCGCCATGAGGCGGCCCTTCTCCCGATCGCCGCTGCGCTGCTGCAGCAGCGCGTTGAGCGGCACGGCGAACAGACCGCCGAAGAAGCCGACGAGCGTCAGGTTCAGCGCGGCGAGCGCGAACGATCCGCCCGAATGCGCGAGCGCGATCGCGAACAAGCCCATGCCGATCGATCCGATCGGCGCCAGCCCGAGCTCCACTTTGTCGCCCGACAACCGTCCAGCGGCCATGCTGCCGGCGCCGATGCCAATGGCGGCGAACGCGGTCAGCACGCCGACCCAGCGGTCGTTCAGGTGCATCACCTGCGTGCCGAACAGAATGATCACGAGCTGCAGCAGCGCGCCGAGGAACCAGAAGTACGAAATGCCGGCGACGGTCAGCGACAGGACGCGGTCGCGGCGGAGACGCTTCAGGCCGAGGCCGATCTGGCGCCACGGATTGAAGTCGATGCGCGCGCCAGGCGCCGACGCGCGCACGCGCGGGATGCGAAAGCTGACCGCGGTGCCGATCAGCGCGATCGCCATCACGATGATCCCGATCAGCCACAGCCGGTCCTGCCACAGATCGAACATCGCGCCGCCGGCGGCGACGCCGACGACGATCGCGACGAACGTGCTCATCTCGAGGATGCCGTTCGCGCGCTACAGGTCGCGATCCGGCAGCATCTCGGGAAGGATTCCGTACTTCGCCGGGCTGAAGAACGTCGCCTGCAGCGCGAACAGGACCGCGTAGGTGAGGTGAAGGTGGCCGATGAGAAACGCGATCAGGCCGAGCGCGGTCGCAACGATCTCGAGCGACTTGGTCACGACGAGCGCGGTCCGCTTGCTGTAGACGTCGGCGAGCTGGCCGGCATACCCGGAGAAGAGGATGAACGGGAGGATGAAGACCGCACTGACGATCGAGAGATCGCGTCCCGGATCGCCCGTTGCCATGCGCGCCGCGACGAGCGACACGACCATCTTGAACAGGTTGTCGTTGAAGGCGCCGAGGAACTGCGTCCAGAGAAACGGCTGCAGTCCTTGTCGTTTCAGCGTCTCGCGATAGGTCCCTGCGCTCATGGAAGACACGATAGGGCACCCGGCGGCGCCCTGTCCTGAGCGAGCCCTGAGAAAGCCTGAGAAACGCTGAGGCTGGCGTCCGACACGTGTCGGACCAGTGTGAGACCGTGTCGAATCCGTGTCAGACCCCGTCGGCCGTCTCTACTACGCCGCGCGGTCGGCGAGGAGGCGCAGAACCGGCGTAAACGATTGTGACGTCCCGAGTTGGTTGAGGAACGGTTCCACCGGGATCGTCCAGCCGGCAAAGCCCGCCGGTGCGGTCGCGAGCGCGCCGCTCAGGGTCGCAGCGGCCGCCTCCGGGTCGCCCTTCGCCGCCAGCAGCTGCGCCTGCACGATGGCCGATTCGATCGGCTTCGTACGGGTCAGCGTCGCAAGCGCGCGTTCGACGGGCGCGAAATCGGAGGCGCCGCGCGCGATGGCGAGGCCCAGATGCGTCGGCGCATGATCCGGATACAGCTCCAGCGAAATCGGCAATGGCGCCCGGCATCTCGCGGACGTCGAGCGATTCGAGCCGCAGCCAGCCTTCGGAGAACGCGCGATACGCGTCGAGGCTCGCCGTGTCGCGGCCGACAGACCGCTCCTGCGGCGCGCGGCCCAGGCCGAGCTCGCTCGCAAACTGCGCCACCACTTGATCCTGCAGCGCGAAGATGCCGTCCATCGGGCCATCGACCTTCGCGTCGGCGAGCGCTTCTCCGGAGAGCGCGTCGACGAGGCGCGCAGTGATCCGGATGCGATCGCGCGTTCGCTGAAAGCTGCCGACGACGGCGAGGCGCGCGTGGAGATCGGCGGCGACCTGCGCGAGCGATCCATCCGTCCGTCTCGCCACCTCGACGACGCGCCACCGATCGACGACGCGGAAATGGCCGAGGGCGCGAAGATCGCTCGTCACCGTTTCCGCGATGCCGGCCGACAGCCACGCCGCGTCGGCATCGCCGCTCACGTTCGCGAAATCCATGACCGCGATCGCGCGATCGCCCTCGCTGTCCTCCCGGTGACGTCCGCCCCTTCGACCGGGCTCGGCGGCGCCCTGAGCTGCCGCCCTTCCGCTCTCCATCTGCTCGACGGGCGCGATGAAGCGATAGCCTCGCCGCGCGATCGTCTTGATGAATCGCGGCGACGCGGCGTCGTCTCCAAGCGCCTGACGCAGCTCGGACACAGCCTGCGCCAGCGCGTTCTCCGTGACGTTCGCGCCCGGCCACAGCGCATCGAGCAGCGCTTCCTTCGTGACGAGATCGCCGGCGTGATCGAGCAGGTGGAAGAGAAGGTCGAGGAGCTTGGGCGTGACGTCTACGGCGCGATCGCCGCGCAGCACGCGATATCCGGTACGGTCGGCGACGAAAGGTCCGAATCGAAACGACGCGCCTGCCATCGGCGGCGGAGATTGTACGCGGATCGGACCCGCCGCTCTCACCAGTGCGTGTTCCAACCCGCGCGCTGCAGGTCGCGAAGCCTGAACGCCGCTTCGTCGATCGCGACCTCGCGCGAAGGACACTCGGTCGAGAAGATGCGCTCGCCGTCGTAGAAGAACGCGAGCTCGACGCGCGCCGATCTCCGACGATCGCGGATGCGCGCGTCGATCCACGTGTGACTCTTGCGGACGCGCCAGATCCGTTCGACGGAACCGGCGGCCTCCGCGGTCCCGCGCGTGATCATTGAGGTGTTCCGATGCCCGGAATGGCGACGCCACCCGTGGCGACGCCGCGGCCGGCAGAACCTTGCGAGGCCGCCGCGGGCGGTGACCCTTGAGAAGCCGCCGCCGCCGGCGAACCGGACGAGGCCTGCGCGCTCTGCGCACCTTGCGCGCTCTGCGATCCCTGCGAGACTGGACCCGCGAGCTGCAGCGCCTCGAAGTCGACGAGCGACAAATCGTAGGCGAGCACGGCGCCGAGCTCGTTGGTGGTCGCCTGTGCCAGATCGCGCTGCGCCTGAATGACGAGGAAGCTCGTCGACATGCCGACGTCGAGCCGCTTGCGCTCCGCATCGAGACGCTGCTCGGCGAGCGTGCGCGCCGCGCGCGTCGTCTCGATGCGCTTCCCATTCATCTCCACCTGCCACGCCGCGTTGCGGATCTGCTGGATGGCGCGCGATTCGGCGCCTTTCAGCCGCTGCTCGGACTGCTGTTGTTCGAGCCGCGCGCGTGCGGCGTTGGCCTGGTCGGCATTTTCGCCGATCGGATACGACACGCTGAGGCCGACGCTCCACGTCGGGTAGTCGCGGCCGAACAGCTGGCCGAGGACGCTGCCGAAATCGGTGATCTGGCCCGGCCCCAGGATCGTGCCGGGAAATCCATTTGCAAGATCGCGCCGCACCTGCGTACCACCCAATCCGCTCGCCTGATAGTTCGCGTTGAGGCGGACGTCAGGCAGCTTCTGGTTGTCCGTATACACGACGCCGATCTTCGCGTTGTCGATGTCCTTGCGCGCGCGCTGGAGGTCGGCGCGATCGGCGAGCGCGCGCGTGATCGCCCGATCGACGTCGAGCGTCGGCGTGGCGATCGGCGGCGAATCGATCGCCTCGATCGCGACGTTCCAGTTGTCGCGCTGTGTCGGATCGAGGATGAGCATCCGCAGCCGATCCTCGGCCTGCTTCACGCTGGTCTCGGCGATGATCAGCTGCTCCTGATCGGCGGCGACTTCCGCCTGCGCCGACACGAGATCGAGCGGCGGCGAAGTGCCGACGTCGACCTTGGCCTTGTTGACCCGCACGAGCTCCTGCGCGAGATCGAGTACCGATCGCCGCGCGTCGACGTTGCCGCGCGCCGACACGAGGTTCCAGTACGCCGCCTTCACCGAGGCGGTCGTGTGGATGACGCTTTCGCGCAGGCGCGTGTCGGCGATGTCGCGGTTGGTCTTGCTCGTCGCGAGCTGCTGGCGCGCGAAGTCGATCTTGAGGTCGCGCAGCAGCGGCTGCGACACGTTGGCGCCAAGACCCGACTGCAGCAGCGGGTTGTAGCTGTTCAGAAAGCTGTTGCTGTTGGTGTGCGTCGCCGACCACGACAAGCTGTAGGTCGTGCCGTACCACGGCAGCCGCTGGCTCACGCCCGCCGTCGACGTGACGAGGTCGGTGCGCGTCGGCGTTGGAATGAGGAAGTTCGACGGCGGCACGAGCTGGTTGTTCGAATTGACGGCCGTGTTGAGCGTCGGCTTGAACACGCCGGCCGCCGCGGCCACACGGGTGTCGCTGATCTGCGGATCGAGCCGGTCCGCGTTCAGATCGACGTTGTGCTCGAGCGCCATGTTGACCGCCTCGTCGACCGAGAGGCGGAGCGTCGCCGGCGTCTGAGCGGAAGCAGTGGCTGCGAGGGCGGCTGCCGCGAGTGTGACGAAAAAGGCTTTGCGCATATCGATTTACCGGCCGGTCTGGAGTTCGGGTTGGACGATTCGATCTCTGACGGGTACGGCGCGGTCCTCGGACCGTGCCGTCCTTCGGCGGAACAGGCGTACCTTCGATGCGTCGTCGAACAGCGAATAGGCAACCGGCGTCACGACGAGCGTCAGCAGGAGCGCCAGCGACTGGCCGCCGAAGATGACGAAGCCGATCGCGTGGTTCGTGCCGGCGCCGAGACCGCGCGAGGTGATGAGCGGCAGCATGCCGGCCACGAACGCGAACGTCGTCATCAGAATCGGCCGCAGGCGGTCGCGGCTCGCCTGAATGATCGCGTCGCGCGTCGACAGGCCGGTCTCCTTCAGCTGGTTCGCATGATCGATCTGCAGAATCGAGTTCTTCTTCACGACGCCGAAGAGCACCAGCAGCCCGAGCGCCGAGAAGATGTTCAGCGACTGCCGGAACAGGATGATCGACAGCAGCGCGAAGGGCAGCGTGAGCGGCAGCGACAGCAGGATCGTGATCGGATGCAGCCACGATTCGAACTGCGCCGCGAGAATCAGATACATGAAGACGAGCGACAGCAGGAACGCGAGGACGAAGTTCTGTGCCGCACGTCCGAGCTCGCGCGAGCGTCCGGTGAAGCGGCCGCTGTACTCGCTGGCCCCCCGCATCTTCGCGAACTCGGTTTGAATCGCCTGCTGGACGGTCGCCTGCGACGCGGTCGGCAGCAGATTGCAGAACACCGTGACCTGTCGCTGCCGCGCGAGCCGGCTGATGTCCGACGGCGCCGACGAAGGCGCGAAGTCGGCCACGTTGTCGAGCGACACGCTGCCGAGCCGCGACGAGGGCACCGTCAGGCTCCCGATCCTTTCCTGCGTCGTTCGATCGCGTTCCTGCGCCCGCAGATGAACCTCGTACTGTTCGCCGCCTTCGAAATACGTCGACACCTGATCGCCGCCGACCAGCAGCCGGAGCGCTTCGGCGGCATCGGCGATCTGTACGCCCATGTCCGACGCCTTGGGGCGATTCACGTGGACCGACAGCTCCGGCTTGCCGACGTTGAGCGACGTGTCGGCGTCGACGACGCCGCGCAGGCCGCTGATGCGCCGCACCAGCTGACGGCTGATTTCATCGAGCTTGTTGAGATCCGGGCCGTTGATGATGAATTGCACGTCGGCCGCCTGCGCGCCGCCGCCGCCGATGACAGCGGGCGGCTGCACCGATGTACGCAGATCCTTCGACAGGGGCGGAAGGATCTCTTTGCGCGTCATCTCCATGAGCGCAAACTGATCGCGCGTCCGCTCCTCGATCGGCTTCAGCTTCACGTAGATGTTGCCGAGGTTTCGAGTCTTGGCGGCGTCGCCGCCGACCGTGACCAGCGTGTAGGCCACTTCCGGTATCCGCTGCCGAAGCGTGTTCGCCACGCGATTGGTGATCACCTCGGTCGCTTCGAGACTGGTGCCTTCGGGCGCGCGCAGGTTGATCTCGAATTCCGACTGGTCATCGAGCGGCATGAAATTCTTGTTCGCAACCATGAAGAGCGGGGCGCTCGACAGCAGCACGAGCGCCGCGAGGCCGGCCACCAGCCAGCGGTAGCGCATCGCCCACGTGAGCAGTCGCGTATAGAACACGTCGATCGCGTGGAAGATCTTCGAGTCCTTCGACGAGTGCTTGTCCTTTCCGTGCGGGTCGACCTTCAGCCAGCGCGCCGACAGCATCGGCGTCAGCGTGAAGCTGACCAGCAGCGACACCATGATGGCGAACGCCATGGTCAGGCCGAAGCTCTTCATGAAGCGTCCGACGATGCCGCCCATGAAGCCGACCGGGACGAAGATGGCCACGAGCGACAGCGTCGTCGCGAGCACGGCGAGCCCGATCTCTTTCGTCGCATCGACGGCCGCCTGCAGCTGATTGTCGTGCTTCTCCTCGATGAACCGGTAGATGTTCTCGAGCACGACGATCGCGTCGTCGATCACGATGCCGACCGAGAGCGTGAGCGCGAGCATCGTCATCACGTTGAGCGTGAACCCCATGTACCAGATGAGGCCGAACGTCGCGATGATCGACGTCGGAATGGCGATGGCCGCGATGATCGTCGAGCGCATGTTCATGAGGAACAGCAGCACGACGAGCGCGGCGAGAATCGATCCGACGATGAGGTGCTCCTCGACGTTGTGGATCGACGCCTTGATGAACTCCGACGTGTCGCGCACGATGCGCACGTCGTAGCCGGGCGGCAGAGTCCCTTTCAGTTCCTGGACGCGTTCGAGCACGGCGTCGACGACCTCGACAGTGTTCGTGCCCGACTGCCGGCGGACGGATAGCAGCACCGTGTCTGTGCCGTCGACGTTCGCGACCGTGTCGGAATCGGCCTGACCGTCTTCCACCTGCGCGACGTCGCCAATCCGGACGGGATGGCCGTCCTTCTCGCGCACGACGATGTCATTGAATTCGGCCACCGTCTGCACGCGGCCGCGCGTCCGAAGCGTTAGCGACTGCGGACCCTGGTCGACGCGCCCCCCGGGAATCTCCGCGTTCTGCGCCTGCAGCGCGCGCGAGACATCGGTGACGGTGACGTTGTAGGCGCGCAGCCGATCCGCGTCCAGCCACACGTTCACCTGACGCTGGCGCCCGCCGAGGATCAGGACCTGACCGACGCCGTTGATGCTTTCGAGCTGGCGCCGCAGCACCTTGTCGGCGTACTCCGTGATGTCGCGGATCGGTTTGTTGGCGCTGAGCGCGAGGCTCAGCACAGGCGCCGCGTCCGGGTCCATCTTGTCGACGCGCGGCTGCTGGATCGTTTTCGGGAGCAGCGGCAGCACGCTGTTGACCTTGTCGCGCACCTCCTGCGCGGCGACGTCGGTCTCTTTTTCGAGCACGAAGCTGATCGCGACCTGCGAGACGCCTTCCGACGATGTCGAGCGCAGCTCGTCGATGCCGCTGATCGTGTTGACCGCCTGCTCGATCTTGTCGGTGATTTCCGTTTCGATCTGCTCCGGCGCCGCGCCGGGTTGCACCGTGGTCACGAGCACCGTCGGAAAATCGACCTTCGGAAAGCGATCGACGCCGAGCCGCGTGAACGCGAACGCGCCGATCACGGTGAGCGAGAGGATGAGAACGGTCGCGAAGACCGGTCGTTTGACGCAGAGTTCGGCAAGCCACTGCATGATCAGCTGACCTTCATTCCATCGGCGAGCTGCGCAACGTTGGCCGTCGCGACGCGCTCTCCGGCCTTGAGACCTTTCGTAACCTCGATGAGATCGCCCACGGCCTGACCGGTCGTCACGATCCGCTCTTCGACTCGGTCGCCGTTGACGATGAAGACCCGGCTCGTGCCGGACGTTGTCTGCACGGCGGCGGCGGGGATGACAATGCCAAGCGTCTTCGCCGGCTGCTCGATGCGCGCCGTCGCGAAGAAGCCCGGCTTCAGATCGCCGCTGGCATTGGGCACGATCGCTTCAATCGTTAGCGCGCGCTGCTCGGCCTGCAGCGCCGGCGACACGTAACGGACTTTGCCCTCGAACTTCCGTCCTGGGTACGCATCAACTTCGAAGCTGACCGGGGACCCGGCGGAGACTGCGGCGACGAACTGCTCCGGAACCGTGAGCTGCACGCGCAGCGGGTTGACGCGGACGACGACGGCGACTTTCATCCCGCGCGTCACGTAATCGCCGACCGAGACGAGGCGCTGCGCCACGGCGCCGGCGAACGGCGAGCGCACGACCGTGTCGGAAAAGGCCTTGCGCGCCAGGTCGACCCGCGCCCGGGCCGCCTGCAACGATTGGTCCGATTGCGACACGACGCGCTGATCGAGCAGCGACTGAATCCGCGCGAACTCGGACTGCGCGAGATCGTACGACGCCTTGGCCGTCTGCACTTCGGGCACCTTGTTGATGTCGAGCGGCGCGCCCGGCGTCAGCCCGAGGCGCGCCTCGATCTGCGCGGCGTTGGCTTCGGCTTCCTTCAGCTGCGCATCGGCTTCGGTCGGCGAGATGCGAATGAGCTCGGCCCCCTGCGCCACCGGCGTGCCGCGCTCGACCGGCGCCGCGATCACGCGGCCGGGCGTTTCGGCCGCGACGTCGGCCTGTTCTTCCGCCATCAGTGTCCCCGTCGCGCGGATGTAGCGGGCCATGGGCTGTTCCATCGCCGCGACGGGCGACACCGATAGCGGGGGCCGCTGCGCGACCGCTGCATCCTTGGTTTTTGCGTCGCCGGCACTGCACGCCGACACGAGCGCCGCAGCGGCGAGCAGCAGAGCGAGCCCTGGTTTCACGATTACACGTCTCATCACGTCCTCTTAAGAAGCCTGTTCGGTCGTCATCGGGTCGTCGAGCGGACATGCGGTCGCCTCGGCCGCCGAGCGCAGCGCGACGCCGCTGCGCAGGCCGGCGATCGCGACGTCGAGCGCGTCCGCCGCGAGATCGTCGGCGTTTTCACCGGGAGCGAGCCGCTCCGAGAGGCGCATCGCCGCAATTCCCAGCAGCCCGGCCATCAACACGCGCAGCGCCACGAGCGGTTTCACCGATCGCGGCAGGTCGCCGGAATCGATGCACGCCTGGATAGCCGCGGTGACCTGCTGTTTCCGCGTCCGCGCCACCGCGAAGCGCTCGTACTCGCGGCTGATGCGCGGCACCGACCGCTCCATGAACATCAGCGCGAAGTACTGCGGCTGTTCGCGGCTGAATTCGTAGATGCGCCAGAAGATCGCGCGAACGCGATCGAGCGGCGTGCGTCCGTGCGCCGATGCGCCGGCAGGATCGCCAAGCAGACGGAAACCTTCCTCCGCGAGCGCATAGAAGATGTCGTCCTTGCTCGGGAAGTAGCTGTAGATCGCGGCCGGGCTGTATTCGATGCGCTCGGCAATCTTGCGAATCGAAACGTGTTGAAAGCCCTCGGTCACGAACAGATCGCGCGCGGCGTCGAGAATCGAGCGGCGCACGGCTTCGCGGTCGCGTTCCTGGCGTTCTTTGATCCCCATTTGGTCTGTATCTCTGGTGAAGGTTCCGCAGCACGCACGAGTGGCTGTTGAAACGTCGTCTTGATTGAACGGTGTTCACCAGTTTAACATCGTTAGACGCAAAAACGATGTTTACGTTCCGCAGTTGAACTTAACTTATTGCTGAGAAGCCGCTTGCCGGAATGCCGCCAGCCCGATGAGGTACGTCGCGGCGGCCGCAGCCAACGTCGTTCGAAAGCCCCAGTTCATCGCGATGAAGATCGCGAGCGTCGCGCCGACGACCGACAACGCGCCGTTCATCCCCCATGCCCACGCAACCAGATCCGGAGCGCGGCGGCTGAGGAGCCGCAGGCCGGTGGGCATTGGAACTCCGAGGACCACGCCGATCGGCAACAGCAGGACGATGGAGATCGCGATTCGCACGGGGCGCGAAAAGGGAATGGCCCACGCCACAATCGGCGTCGCGATCGCGACGAGCAGCAGTGCAATGACTGCAACCGACGCGATGGCGATCGCACCGGCGCGCGGCAGTGATTCGTCCGGAACGCGGCGACTCCATGAGGCGCCGAGGCCGGTGCCGAGCAGCAGCGAAAACAGTGTGACGGTGAGCGAGTACACCGGGTGCCCGAGCAGCAGCACGAAGCGCTGCAGCACCGACACTTCGATCAGCATGAAGCCGGCGCCGAGCGCGGCGAAGTACACGAGCCACGCGACCCAGCCGCGCGGGTGCGCAACGCCGCGATCGGCGATCGCAAGCGGACCGATGACGAAGAGCGCCACGAGCAATCCCGAGATGGCGAGCAGCGTCATCAACGCGCTGAGACCGTTGCCGAACAGCATCGCGCGGCCGAACGCGACCTCGAACTGATTCTTCAGCTTGGTGGTGTGGAAGAAGAACGGTCGATCGTCGCTCGTCGCGCGGACGTCGTAGTCATACGCGTCGTAGAACGCCTTGCGATCGCGGGCGAGAACCAGCCGCGCGTAATCGCCGGTCGACGTCCCGTCCACCCACTCGTCCACGTCGGCGTCGTCGGCCGCCATCGACGGTGCGTACAACACGTCGAACTCCAGCCGCGCGGCGGTGTCGCGAAGTCGCGCGACTTCGGAAGGCGTGAATGGCGTCTTCTTCAGCAGAAACGTCGCCACGCGGTCGTAGCGCACGATCGCGAGCTGTGACGCCGCCGACCAGCCGCGCGCCTCGCACGCCTCCTGCGCGAGCGACACGAGCCGCAGGCCGTCGAACACCCACCGCGTGATCGTCAGCACGCCATCGTCCCTGAGATGATCGAGGTAATCCTCGAACGCTTCGACCGTATATAGCGTGTTCTCGGTCAGTGTATATGCGCCGGCTGCCGTCGCCGCCCACGTATCGACGAGCGATGCCTGGATGACGTCGTACTTGTCCGGCGATCGGCGGACGAAGCTGCGCCCGTCGTCGACGACGATGCGGATGCGCTGATTGGTGTAGATGTCGCCGGAAAAGGCGGCGAATCGATCCCGCATCACATCGTCGGCAATGATCGGATTGATCTCGATGCCGTCGACGTGAGCTGCGCCGAAGACGAGGGCCGACGCGAGGTCGCGCCCACCGCCGGGTCCGATGACGAGCGCCGTGAAGCCGGGATTCTTCAGTTGATAGGCCAGCGCCGTCAGCTCGTACCTCAGATACCCCGCGTTCGACAGATTGGCCTGGAGCCCGAGGATCGGCGTGGACGCGGCCGAATCGATGTCCATGAAGCGCGTGTCGGGCCGCGGACCGTTGTAAGCCGGGCTGACCGACCAGTCGCCGTGTGGACGCTCGTACACCGCGACGCGCGAGAACGAGTTCCATTTGCTGAAGAGAATGTGATCGCCCTGGTGTCCTTTGGTGTCGACTACGTCGAAGGTTGCCACGCCCGTGAGCTGACCGGCGAGCGTCGCACCGACGAGGACGACGCCGATCGCGGAGATGCTCGCGCGATGCTCGGCTGCAAACAATGCCGCCGCGGCTACCGCAAGCGTCGCCGCCGTGAGCACGACGCCGGGCGCTCCGAGACGGTTCAGCAGCGGAATCAGCATCAGGCAGCCGGCCGCGGCGCCGATCAAATCGGCGGCATAGACGGCGTTGATGCGTGCCGCGAAGCGGGAAATCGCGAGCGTAACGACGAGTCCGCCCGTGAAGAACGGAATCGCCGCGAGCGCGTAGATCGTCAGCATCAGCGCCAGATTTCGCGGCGAGTAATTGAGGCCCACGCGGAGGCGAACGAGAAAGTACAGCGCGACCACCGTCGCGGCGGCATACGCGACCGATTCGGTCGCGAGCAGGATTTGCGTCGACCGCGCCGCGAGGCGCCGGCGCGCGATGTAGGCCGTCACGCCGCTGGCGCTGACGCCGAACAGCGCGATCGAGATCGCGAGAAACGCGAAGTGGTAATACATCGTGACCGAGAAGATGCGCGTCAGCGCGAGCTCGGTCATGAGCAGGGCGCACGAGATCAGTGCGACGCCGAGGAGTTGGGCGGTCGAAGGCAGGTCGCGACGCATCGCGCAGAGTGTACCATTCGACCGTGGTCGTCCTGCGTCGGGCGTTCGTCGTCACGGCGATCGCGTGGGCGATTGCGCTGCCGCTGGCGGCGTGGATCGCGTCGCGCCCCCATACGACGCCTGTCCTGTCGGCGATGACGATCGCGATCTACGGTATCGGCGGCATCGTCTGTCATCAGCTTCCTGAGCGTTCGTTCCACCTCTGGGCGGCGCAGCTTCCGGTGTGCGCGCGATGTACGGGGATCTATGCAGGAGCGGCAGTCTGCGCTCTCGCTCCCGTAGCGCGAGCCTTTCAGGCGAGCGAGGGACGCTCGGCTGAAAGCCTCGCGCTCCGGCGCGCCGTGCTGGTCGCCGCGGCCATGCCTTCGCTCGCGACGCTCATCTACGAATGGACGACCGGCGACGTACCGTCCAACTGGATCCGTTTCGCGGCCGGTCTACCGCTCGGCGTCGTCGTGTCGGCCCTCGTTGTTCGGGTAAACTAACCGATCGTGCGCGCCACCGCCGCCGAAGAAACGCAGTCGGGTGGCCTCGTGCTGCTTTGCCTCGCGTCGTGGCTCATTCCGGGCGCCGGTCACCTGTGGCTCGGCCGCCGCGCGAAGGGCCTCATCTTTCTCGTCACGTTGCCATTGATGTTCGCGATCGGCCTCGCGCTCCAGGGCCGTCTGGCCCCGATCGAGCTCACCGATCCGCTGCTCGCGCTCGCGGCGCTCGCCGACCGCGGCATCGGCGCCACCTATTTCGTCGCACGGGCGCTCGGCTACGGCAGCGGCGACGTTCGCGCGGTCACCTACGAGTACGGCAACACCTTTCTCATCGTCGCCGGCCTGCTGAACCTGCTCGTCGTCATCGACGCGTACGACGTCGCGCTCGGCCGGAAGTGATGTGCGCGTGATGCACAGCCATCTGTTCCTCCTCATCGTCTTTGCGTTCTTCGTCTCGCTCGTCTTTGCCGTCATCGCAAAAGACGACGCGCGCGAGCAGCTGCGGTTCGGTGGACTGATGTTCGCCGGCTTCATCGTGTCTGCCCTCGTGCTCGGGTGGCTGATGTTCCCATTCCCCCTGTAGGACAACACCATGGCGTTCGACAACCTGCTGCTCGAGCGCGACGGCGCCGTGGCGATCGTCACGATCAATCGTCCGAACGTGCTCAACGCGCTCAACTCGCACACGGTCGACGAGCTGCGGCGCCTGATGCTCGAGTTGAAGCACGACGCCGCAGTCGGCGCCATCGTGCTGACCGGGGCGGGCGGGAAGGCATTCGTGGCCGGCGCCGACATCAACGAGCTCGCGGTCCAGACGCCGACGGGCGGCCGCGAGCACGCGCTGACGGGGCAGCACGTGTTCGACGTCATCGAGAACCTCGGCAAGCCGGTCATCGCGGCAATCAACGGCTTCGCGCTCGGCGGCGGCTGCGAGCTCGCCATGGCGTGCACGCTCCGGCTGGCTGCCGACACCGCGAGGCTCGGCCAGCCGGAAATCAACCTCGGTCTGATGCCGGGCTACGCCGGCACGCAGCGTCTGCCTCGGCTCGTCGGCAAAGGACGCGCGATGGAAATAATCGTGACCGGCGCTCCCATTTCCGCCGAGGAGGCCCAGCGGATCGGCCTCGTGAATCGAGTCGTCGCAGCCGCGGAATTGATGACGGAAGCCCGCGCGCTCGCCGCGAAGCTTGCCACGGGCGCGCCGGTCGCCATGCGATACATCATCAGCGCTGTGAACAAAGGCGTCGAGATGCCGTTCGCCGAAGCGTGCCAGTACGAAGCGACGCTGTTCGGCCTCGTCGCCTCCACCGAAGACATGCGCGAGGGCACGGCGGCGTTTCTGGAGAAGCGCAAGCCGGAGTTCAAGGGCAGGTAGCCTTGCCAACGATTGAGGGCAGCGGCCGCGCGAGGGGATTCTGCTTCGCCGTCATCGTCTCGAAGTACCACGACTTCGTGACCGATCGGCTGCAGGCCGGCGCGCTCGCCGTGCTCGAGGCGGCGGACGTGGCGGCGAGCGACATCACCGTCGTGCGCGTCCCCGGCGCGTTCGAGATCCCGATCGCCGCGCAGCACGCCGCAGAGAGCGGGCGCTTCGACGCGATCGTCTGCCTCGGCTGCGTGATCCGCGGCGAGACGCCGCATTTCGACTACATCTGCTCGGCGGTAGCGCACGGACTCGCCGCCGGTTCGGCCGCCACCGGGGTCCCGATGGCATTCGGCGTGCTCACCACGAATTCGGTTGAAGAGGCGCTCGCGCGCGCCGGTGACGGTCCGTCCAACAAAGGGCGCGAGGCGGCGGTGGCCGCAATCGAGATGGCGGAAGTCGTCGCGCAGCTCACCCGGCAGGCGGACGCGAAAACCTGACGCATGGCGCGAGCGTGAAAAAGAGAAAAGATCCTCGCCACCGCGCGCGCGAGGCGGCGCTGCAAATCCTTTATCAATGGGAGATCGGCAAGACCGACGTCGCGCACGCGACGGCGACGTTCTTCAATCTGCAGTGGCCCGACGCCGACGAGCCGCCGGAGGAACTGCGCCAGTTCGCGGCGACGCTCGCGCGCGAGACGGTCGAGCGGCTGCCGGCCATCGATCCGCTGATTGCCGGCACCGCCGAGCGGTGGCGGCCGGAGCGGATGGCGGTGATCGATCGGTTGATCCTCCGCATGGCGATTTGCGAGCTGACGCGCGGCGCCGACACGCCGCATGCCGTGGTCATCAACGAGGCGCTGGAGCTGGCGCGTACGTTCAGCACCGAGGACGCCGTCAAATTCATCAACGGCATGCTGGATGCGATCAGGAAGAAGCTGGACGCGAAGAGCTGATATGTCCATCTCACTCGAAGAACAAATCCATCAGCGCCGCGCGAACCTCGCGGATCTGAAGGCGCTGGGCATCGACGTCTACCCGCGGGCGTTCGCCCGCACGCATACGATTGCGGCGCTCGTCGACGCCTACGGTCAGCGCACGCACGACGAGCTCGAGGCCGAGCGGATCGAGACCGTCACCAGCGGACGCATCCTCGGCATCCGCGCGTTCGGCAAGGCGAACTTCCTCGTGCTGTCCGACGGCCGCGCGAAGGTCCAGGTCTACATCCGCCAGGACTCGGTGCCCGATCTCGATTTCAAGATCTACAAGCTGCTCGACTTCGGCGACTGGGTCGGCGTGGAGGGGCGGCTGTTCCGGACGCGGACCAACGAGTTCACCATCTGGGCGTCGCGGCTGCACTTCCTCGCGAAGTGCCTGTTGCCGCTGCCGGAAAAGTGGCACGGCCTCACCGATGTCGAGATCCGGTATCGTCAGAGGTACCTCGATTTGATCGTGAATCCGGACTCGCGGCGGGTGTTCGAGACGCGCAGCCGCATCATCGCCGCGATTCGCGATTTCATGACGGCGCGCGGATACCTCGAGGTCGAGACGCCGATGATGCAGCCGATCGCCGGCGGCGCGCTCGCGCGGCCGTTCGTCACGCATCACAACACGCTCGAGATGGATCTCTATCTGCGGATCGCGCCCGAGCTGTACCTGAAGCGGCTCACGGTCGGCGGACTCGAGCGCGTGTTCGAAATCAACCGGAACTTCCGCAACGAGGGGATTTCGACGCAGCACAACCCCGAGTTCACGATGATGGAGTTCTACGAGGCGTACGCCGATTACCAGGCGCTGATGACGATGACCGAGCAGATGATCGGAACCGTCGCGCGCGAGGCGATCGGCACCGATCAGATCACGTTCGGCGAGCATCGGATTTCGCTGGCGGCGCCGTTCGAGCGCTTGTCGCTCAGAGCAGCGACGCGAAGCGCTGCCTCGCGGCAGCTTCACCGCGAGGTTGCGGACGCCGATCTCCGAAATCGCGCCACGGCTGCGGCCCTCGCACAGCAGCTCGGCATCGAGATCGAGCACAGCAGCGGCGCGGGCGCGATCACGATGACGATCTTCGAGAAGCTCTGCGAAGATCGGCTGATTCAGCCGACCTTCGTCTACGACTTTCCGACGGAGGTCTCGCCGCTCTCGAAGCAGAAGCCCGACGATCCCGACACCGTCGAGCGCTTCGAGCTGTACACCGGCGGCTTCGAGATCGCCAACGCGTTCAGCGAGCTGAACGATCCCGACGAGCAGCGGCGCCGGTTCGAGGCGCAGCTGACCAGCCGCGCGCGCGGCGACCTCGAGGCGCACGAGATGGACGACGATTACGTCCGCGCACTCGAGTACGGGCTGCCGCCCACCGGCGGCGAAGGGGTCGGCGTCGATCGGCTCGTGATGCTGCTCACCAACAGCCCGTCGATTCGGGATGTGATCCTGTTTCCGCTCATGAGAAAAAGAGAATAGCTCGCATAGCTTTATGGATGTCCCGTTCGAACTGCACATCGCGCTCCGCTATCTGCTCGCGAAACGCAAGCAGGCGTTCATCTCCGTCATCTCGCTCATCTCGACGCTCGGCGTCAGCGTCGGCGTGATGGCGGTGATCATCGCGCTCGCGGTCATGACCGGGCTCCAGCAGGAGCTGCGCGATCGCATCCTCGGATCGAACGCGCACGTGTATGTGTTCAAGACGAACGGCATCGCCGATTACCACGTGGAGGTCGACAAACTGCTGAAGGTGCCGCACGTGGTCGGCGCGGCGCCGGCGATCAACGGCAAGGCGCTCATTTCCGCGGCGCGTAGCGAGCAGTTCATCACCGTCAAGGGAATCGATCCGGTGCTCGAGCCGACGGTGACCGACATCGGCCGTGCGATGCAGCAGGGGAGCCTCGACGCACTGCGCGCGCCGAACCCGGACGCGCCCGATGCGATCCTGCTCGGAAAGGATCTGGCGGCGCAGCTCGGCGTCGGCATCGGCGATTCCGTGACGCTCCTGACGCCGCAGGGAACGCTCTCGCCGATGGGCATGATTCCGCGGACGCGGCGGCTGCGCATGGCGGGGATTTTCAGCCTCGGACTGTACGAGTTCGATTCGAGCTACGGCTTCGCGTCGCTCGACACCGCGAAGCGGCTGCTCTCGCGCGACTCGGTCGACTACATGGAGCTGCGGCTCGACGACATC
Source organism: Acidobacteriota bacterium (assembly GCA_003222395.1). Classification (GTDB taxonomy): domain Bacteria; phylum Acidobacteriota; class Vicinamibacteria; order Vicinamibacterales; family CAVVIG01; genus Gp6-AA45. The sequence continues at coordinate 342,968 of QHWB01000040.1, read as the reverse complement.
TTCCGCGCGCCGGAGGTGGCGGCGTCGATCGCGCCGCAGCTCGGGTCGGCCTACATCGCCAACGACTGGTCCGACATGAACAAGCCGCTCTTCGCGGCGCTGACGCTCGAGAAGATCGCCGTGTCGCTCGCAATCGGCCTCATCGTCATGGTGGCGGCGCTCAACATCGTCGCGTCGCTCATTCTGCTGGTGATGGAGAAGAGCCGCGACATCGCAATCCTCAAGACCATGGGCGCGACCTCTCGCAGCGTGACGCTGATCTTCATCATGCAGGGACTGATCATCGGCGTCGTCGGGACCACCGTAGGCGCGACCGCGGGCTATGCGCTGTCGTTCGTCTTCGACCGCTACCGGCTGATTCGCGTGCCGATCGATGTGTATCAAGTGCCGTATCTGCCGTTCACCGTGCTCGCGACCGACTTCCTCCTCGTCGTCGTCGTCGCCGTGCTGATCTGCTTCGTCGCGACGATTTATCCATCGCGGCAGGCGGCACGGCTCGATCCGGCCCAGGCCCTTCGATATGAGTAATCTCAGTCCGCCGCCTTCGCACTTCGAACTTTCATGTCGCTTCGACGGGAGTCAGCCACAGAGGATTTCGTGTTTTCGTGTGTTCCGTGGATGACCGCGCTGCCATGGCGTTAGTCGACGCCCGCGGCATCGTCAAAAGCTACGACGTCACCGGACGTTCGCTCGTCGTGCTGCGCGATCTCGATCTGCAGGTCGACGCGGGCGAGATGGTCGCGATCGTCGGTGCGTCGGGCGTCGGAAAGAGCACGCTGCTGCACGTGCTCGGCGGTCTGGATCGCGTCGACCAGGGAACCGTCACCATCGCGAGCACCGAGGTCACGTCGCTGCCCGATCAGGAGGTCGTCGCGTTCCGCAACCGACAGGTCGGCTTCGTGTTCCAGTTCCATCATCTGCTCCCGGAGTTCAACGCCTCCGAGAACGCCGAGATGCCGATGCGGATCGCCCGGGTCCCGATGGACGAGGCGCGGCCGCGCGCGGAAGACCTGCTGCGCCGCGTCGGGCTCGGCGATCGGCTCACGCATCGGCCCGGCATGCTGTCGGGTGGAGAACAGCAGCGTGTCGCGGTGGCGCGCGCGCTCGTGATGCGTCCGGCGCTGCTGCTCGCCGACGAGCCGACCGGCGATCTCGACGAAGCGACCGCCGAGTCGCTGCACGCCCTCCTTCGAGACATGCACCGCGATTTCGGACTGACGTCGATCATCGCCACGCACAATCCCCGTCTGGCCGCCGCGTGCGATCGCATCCTGCGGCTCGAAAGCGGGAAGCTGCATCAGGCCTGAGCGCACGGTTCGAGCGAACTGTTCAGCCACATCCGGGTCACCATGAACTTCGATCGCGAGGTCCACCGTCGCGGTGGACGCATAACTGCCGATAACTAGATCGGTCGCGATTACCTCAGGCACGCGAGTTGCGATCGAAGCGTCTAAGTTGGTGGGGCGAGAACCCTAGGCGTAACAGCGATTTATCGCAGATTGACGTTGGGCTGCAGTCAACCGATGCCGTATAATGTGGCCATCGTATCCGTGACCACAATTTCATCGGCTTTCACGTAGGTTACCCGGATGTTCGAACGGTACACCGAAAGGGCTCGACGAGTACTCTTCTTCGCGCGCTACGAGGCCAGCCAGCTCGGCAGCATCTCCATTGAGACCGAGCACCTCCTGCTCGGCCTGATTCGCGAAGGCAAAGGTTTGACGAGCCGCATTTTCGCGCGCTCGCACCTCTCTCTCGAAAACATCCGCAAGGAAATCGAAGGCCGCACCGTCTTTCGTGAGAAGGTGTCGACCTCGGTCGAGATACCATTCAGCGCAGAAACCAAGCGCGTTCTGCAGTTTGCAGCGGAAGAAGCCGACCGTCTTCTGCACAACTACATCGGCACCGAGCATCTGCTGCTCGGCATTCTGCGCGAAGAGCGTTCGGTCGCGGCGTCGATCCTGATGGAAAAAGGGATGCGCCTCAACACCGTGCGCGAGGATATCGTCCAGCTCCTGAACGAGAAGACCACGCTGACTCGGGTCAAAGAAACACCGCTTTTGGCAGAATTTAGTCGCGATTTGACCGAGTCAGCGATGAAAAATCAGCTCGACCCGCTCGTCGGCCGCGAGCACGAGGTCGAGCGCGTGCAGCAGGTACTGTGCCGCCGCACCAAGAATAATGCCGTGCTCATCGGCGAGCCAGGCGTAGGCAAGACGGCAATCGTCGAGGGGCTCGCGCAGAAGATCGTCTACGGCGACGTGCCGCATTTCCTGGCCGACAAGCGCATCCTCGCGCTCGACATCTCGCTCATCGTCGCCGGCACGAAGTACCGCGGTCAGTTCGAAGAGCGCCTCAAGGCGATCATGAAGGAGCTGACCGACAACCCGAACATCATCGTGTTCATCGACGAGCTGCACACGCTGGTCGGCGCCGGATCGGCGGAAGGCTCGCTCGACGCCGCGAACATCCTGAAGCCGGCGCTGAGCCGCGGCGAGATCCGATGCATCGGCGCGACGACGCCGGCTGAGTATCGCAAGTACATCGAGAAGGATCGCTCGCTTGAGCGCCGCTTCCAGGCGATCAAGGTCGATCCACCCGGCGAGCGCGAAACGATTGAAATCCTGCTCGGCGTCAAGGATCGCTACGAGAACTTCCACCACGTCGAGTACACGCGCGAAGCGATCGAGGCGGCCGTCTATCAGTCGAACCGGTACATTACCGATCGGTTTCTGCCCGACAAGGCGATCGATCTCGTCGACGAAGCCGGCGCGCGTGCGAAGCTGCGCGAGGCCGGCTACAGCGAGGAGTTCGGCGAGATCAACAAGAGCATTCGCGTCGCCGTCGAGCAGATGGAGAGCGCCGTCAGCCAGAAGGACTTCGAGAAGGCGCAGTTCTACCGCGAGCAGGAAGTGACCGCCCGCGAGAATCTGCAGTTCGTGCGGCAGCAGTTCGACGTCAAATCGAACGCGCGCAAGGTCATCGTCGGCAAGGCCGAGATCGACGAGGTCGTGTCGAAGTGGACCGGCGTGCCGATGGCGTCGATCAACCAGGACGAGGGCGACAAGCTGCTGCGCATGGAGTCGGAGCTCCACAAGCGCGTCATCAGCCAGGAGAAAGCGATCTCGGCCATCTCGCGCGCCATCCGCCGCTCGCGCGCCGGACTCAAGAACCCGAACCGGCCGGTGGGCAGCTTCGTGTTCCTCGGGCCGACCGGCGTCGGCAAGACAGAGCTGGCGCGCGCGCTCGCGAACTTCCTGTTCGGCAGCGATCACGCGCTGATTCGCTTCGACATGTCGGAGTACATGGAGAAGCATTCGGTGAGCAAGCTGATTGGCTCGCCGCCCGGATACGTCGGTCACGAAGAAGGCGGTCAGCTCACCGAAAAGGTGAAGCGCAATCCGTACTCGGTCGTGCTGCTCGACGAGATCGAGAAGGCGCACCCGGACATCTTCAACATCCTGCTGCAGGTCTTCGAGGACGGCCACCTGACCGACGGCCTCGGCAACCGGGTGAACTTCAAGAACACGATCATCATCATGACGTCGAACATCGGCGCTCGCTTCATCCAGAAGAAGAGCTCGATGGGCTTCCAGTCGTCGGACACGAGCGAGATCGCGAAGAGCGTGTCTGAAATGGTGCTCGGCGAAGTGAAGCGGACGTTCAACCCCGAGTTCATCAACCGCATCGACGAAATCATCGTCTTCGAGGCGCTGAGCGACGACGACCTGCGGCGGATCATGGCGCTGCTGGTTCACCAGCTGAACGACAACCTCACCGATCGCAAGTTGAAGATCGCGCTGACGTCCGAGGTGGTCGACTGGATCATCGAGGTGACGTGCAAGGATCGATCGTACGGCGCGCGGCCGCTGCGGCGCGCCATCCAGCGCTACGTCGAGGATCCGCTGTCTGAAGAATTGATCCGCGGCCACCTGCACGGCGGCGAGATCGAGGTCTATCTCGACGCGGGCCAGCTCGCATATCGCCCGGCAGGCGAGCTCGAAGCCGGACGCAAGCTGGCATAGCCAAAACGCGCGTGGAGTTCCACCCCACGCGCCTTTCTCAACGCTCGCGGGGGGCCCCACCCGCTCGCCTCGCTCGCGCATCCGCGCTTGCTCGAGCCGCAGGCGCTGCTCAGGCTCGACCTAACGGCCGAAATTGTCACTCGGCCGTCTAAGATCCAGTAACATTAAAGCTTTAATGGTGAATCGTCTGTTCCGGCTACTGGCCGCGGCGCTGGTTCTGGCCGCGTCGCCGTTGTTTGCTCAGGATCAATCGGCGCAACCTCTTCCGACAGTCACCGTCTGTGGCGTGCCGGCGCGGCCTCTGGCCCAGCCGCCGGCCGGATCGCCAGCGGTCGTGCTGTTCATCGCGCCGTGCTTCGAGGCCCAGGGCAACCAGTCCGTCATCGAGCCGCAGACTTACCTCTATTACATCCAGCTGAAACAGAGCCAGCCGTCGCAGGGCGTGTGGCTGCCTTACGACGCGAACGCGGAGAAAACGCTCGAAGAAGACTTTCACCGGCTGTGGAACACGAAGTTCCTCGACAACCTGTGGATCGACGTCAGCGACTACAAGTTCCCCAACGGCACGATCGGCAAGATCGTCACCTACAACCTGGAGGAGCGGCAGCGCGTCAAGATCGTCGACTACCTCGGCTCGAAGAAAATCGAGACGTCGAAGATCGACGAAAAGCTGAAGGAGGCTGACGCGCAGATTCGGCTCGACACCTTCATCGATCCCGGACTGGTGCGCAAGGTTCAGGGCATCGTCCTGGACATGATGAAGGAGAAGGGCTTTCAGTTCGCGAGCGTCACGCCCGAGATCAAGGAGATTTCCGGCGGCCCGAAGCTGGTGCACCTGACGTTTCACATGGACGAAGGTCCGAAGGTGAAGATCAGGAAGCTCGATTTCGTCGGCAACAAGGCGATGAGCGACGGCACGCTCAAGCGTCAGTTGAAGGACAACAAGGAGCGTCCCGGTTTCGAGGACGCCGTGCACCTGTGGGACTGGATCGCCGGCGCGCTCGGCGACCGCGGCACGTTTCAGGAGACGAAGTTCGACGAGGACGCGGAGAAGATCATGTCCTTCTACCGCGACCACGGCTACGTGAAGGCGAACGTCGGCGTCCCGGAGCTGAAGGTCCTGCAGGACACGGAGGACAAGAAGACGCGCTGGATCGAGCTGCGGATTCCGGTCAACGAAGGCGAGCGGTACAAGGTCAGCGACTTCGAGATCGCGGGCAATACGGTCGTCAAGAGCGAGTTCCTGAAGCCGCTGTTCAAGACCAGCGTCGGCGAGTACTACTCGGAGAAGAAAATCCGCAAAGGCATCGAGAAGGCGCGCGAGATCTACGGCACCGGCGGCTACTTCGAGTTCACCGGCTTCCCGGAATACAAGTTCAGCGACGATCCCGTTCAGAACGCGCCCGAGGCGCCGGCGGCGCTCAAGCCGGTCGACGGCGACGGCCACGACGTCAAGGCGTCCGCCGAGCCGACCGTGCACGTCACGATGCGGATGAAGGAAGGAGAACAGTTCTTCGTGAACCGCATCACGTTCGTCGGCAACACCACGACGCACGACAACGTGATCCGTCGTGAGATGCGGCTCGTGGAAGGCGCCCCCTTCAACACCGAAGCGTTGAAGTACAGCGTCAAACGTCTGAATCAGCTCGGGTACTTCAAGGCGCTCGAAGGCAAGCCGGGCGAAGTCGACGTGCAGAAGACGCCGCCCCCCGAGACCAACAAGGTCGACGTCAAGCTCAAGCTCGAAGAGCAGAACCGCAATTCACTGACCTTCGGCGCCGGCGTGTCGGAGTTCGAAGGCGTCTTCGGTCAGCTGTCGTTCCAGACGGCGAACTTCCTCGGACGCGGCGAGAGCCTGCTGATGTCGGTCCAGAGCGGCTCGCGCGCGCAGAACTACTCGCTGTCGTTCACCGAGCCGTTCCTCTTCGATCGCAACATCACGGGCGGCGCGCAGATTTTCAAGACCGACATCCGCTACATCGGCCAGTTCACGCAGAAGTCGGCCGGCGCGGTGCTGACCTTCGGGTTCCCGCTCAGCGCGTGGTCGCGCGTGTTCACGAACTACAGTTACCAGCGCGTCCGCGTGACGGAGATCAACGAGTCGTACACGGACCCGCTGATTCTCGCGCGCAACCCGTTCCTGCGCGATTCGTTGCTTATCGGTCAGGGTGGCGAACGCATCGTCAGCAAGATCGTCCCGAGCTACGTGTACAACACCGTCGACCAGCCGATCTTTCCGACGACCGGCAAGCGCTACACGCTGTCGATGGATCTCGCCGGTCTCGGCGGCAACACCAATTTCTACAAGCCATTCGTCGAGGGCGTGTGGTACTTGAAGCACGCGAGCCGGCTGACGCTCGGCCTTCGCGCGCAGTACCAGTACATCCACCAGTTCAAGGGCTCTGCCGATCTGCCGATCTTCGAGAAGCTGTTCCTCGGCGGCGAGTACAGCGTGCGCGGATTCGATATCCGATCGATCGGTCCTGCGGATCCGGTCACCGGCCTCGTCCTCGGCGGCAACAAGCTGCTGAACTTCAACGTCGAGGAGCAGATTACGATTGCCGGTCCGGTGCGGCTCATTCTGTTCTACGACGCCGGCCAGGTGCAGGCAGGCGACCAAGTACAGAGCCGGCCCTTCGTCGGCCTCAACGACCTGAACGTGGTGAACGTACCGGGGAAGAACTTCAACTGGCAGGATTTCAAGACGTCGACCGGTGCCGAAGTCCGGTTCTTCATGCCGGTGCTGAACGTTCCGTTCCGCCTCATTTTTGCAGTGAATCCGCAGCGGAGCGGCGTGCTCGACAACACGCTGCAGCCTCAGAGCAAGTTCCAGTTCCGGTTCGCGGTCGGCTCGACCTTCTAGTGTAAAATCAAACACTTGCCGGATGGTCGAGGTGGTAACACGATCGGCCGGCAAGTCTTTGATTTTCCACTAGCTCACGAAAGGATTCAGCGTAATGAAAGGTTCCGCACTTGTCGCGACGCTTGTACTGATAATGGGCGCCGCCCCTGTGTTCGCGCAACAGCAGCCGCCGGCCGGACAACCCAGGCCGGCGCAGCCCGCACAGCAGCCGCCCGCGACCACGCAGCCGCCCGCCGGGCAACCCAGGCCGGCGCAGCCCGCACAGCAGCCGCCCGCGATCGCGCAGCCGCCCGTTACGCAGCCGCCGCCGCAGCCGCCGGCGCCGTTCCCGGCGGGCGCGAAGATCGCCTTCTTCACGCCGCAGGCCGTGTTCCAGCAGTCGGCGGAAGGCAAGGCGGCGCTCACGCGTGTGAACGCGCTCACGCAGAAGAAACAGACCGAGAACGCCGACAGGCAGAAGAAGCTCGCGGCGGATCAGCAGAAGCTGCAGACCAGTGGCAGCATGCTCAACGACGCGGCGCGCGCGCAGCTCGAGAAGGATATCGAGAAGCAGCAGGTCGACATGCAGCGTTTCCAGCAGGACGCGCAGGCCGAAATCCAGGAGCTGCAGCAGGAAGTTCAGAACGAGTTCGTCAAGAAGCTGTCGCCGATCATCGACAAGCTCGCCAACGAAAAAGGACTCTACCTCGTCTTCAACGCCGGGGAAGCCGGGCTGGCGTGGGCTGCTCCGGGCCTCGACCTGACGCCCGACGTCATCAAAGCGCTCGACGCCGCTGCGAAGCCGGCAGCCGCTCCGAAGCAGTAAGCTGACGCGAGTCGGGATTTGGGATTCGGGATTCGGGATTCGGGTTGATAGAATCCCCTGAGAATCCCAAATCCCAAGTCCCGAATCGTGTCTGACATCAACATCCCCATCCTCCTGGACCGACACTGCTACCGGTATCCGTCCGTGCTCGTGGACGCGATCGCCGAGCACGACCCCGGCCGGCGGCTCGTCGCGGTCAAGAACGTCACCGTCAATGAAGAATTCTTCCAGGGTCATTTTCCCGGCGCGCCGCTGCTGCCGGCCGTGCTGATGCTCGAGTCGTTGTCGCAGGTCGCCGCGCTGCTACTGTTGAAGCGCGAGGACGCGCGTCCGAACGCGCGCGTGTACCTGCGCGGTGTCAACAACGCGAAGTTCCGGCGCCAGGTGGTGCCCGGCGATCGACTGCGCCTCGAAGTCTCGTTGGGGCGCCGGCGGATGCCGCTTGCAAGGGCGCAGGCGACGGCGTACGTCGGCGAGCAGGTCGTCGCGGAAGCCGAGCTGCTCCTTGCCATCCGCCTCGACGAAACCAGCATCGATCCGACAGCCATCGTCGATCCGCGCGCGCGGATCGGCGAGGGGACGACGGTCGGTCCGCACGCGAGCATCGGCGCGAACGTTCGAATCGGCACGAACTGCCGGATCGGCGCCTCCGCCGTCGTCGACGGCTGGACCGAGATCGGCGACGACACCGACATCTATCCGTTCGCGTCGATCGGCCTCGCGCCGCAGGACCTGAAGTATCAGGGCGAGGAGACGCGCCTCATGATCGGGCGGAAGAACATTTTTCGCGAATTCGTCACGATCAATCGCGGGACGCGCGGGGGCGGCGGCGTGACGTCGATCGGCGATCGCAACGTGTTCATGGCGTACGTGCACGTCGCACACGACTGCCACGTCGGTGACAATACGATTTTCGGACCGCATGCGACGCTCGGCGGTCACGTGTCGGTCGAGGACTTCGCGAACATCAGCGCCGGATCCGCGGTGCATCAGTTCTGCCGCGTCGGCCGCCACGGCTTCGTCGGCGGCTATTCGGTCATCACCAAAGACGCGCTGCCGTACGCGCGGACGGTCGGCAGCCGGCCCGCGCGGATCTTCGGCGCCAACAGCATCGGCCTCATGCGCCGCGGCATTCCACCGGACGTCATCGAGAAGTTGAAGCGGACGTTCCGGTACCTGCTCCAGTCGAAGCTGAACACATCGCGCGCGCTGCAGCAGATTCAGAAAGACCGAGCGCTCGCGTGCGACGAAGTGCAGCACATTCTCGATTTCATCCGCACGTCTCAGCGCGGCGTCATCCTGCGCCGGGCGACGCGTCGCGCCGAGGAAGTAATGGCGGATGAGTAATTAGAATCCTCCGTGTCCTTCGTGTGCCTTCGCGACTTCGTGGTAGATCTTCGGTGAAGCTTGGCTTGATCGCGGGCAACGGTCGGTTTCCGTTTCTGGTGCTGGACGCGGCTCGCGGCGCGGGCCACGACGTTACGGTCATCGCGCTGAAGGAGGAAACCTTTCCCGATCTCGCCGACGCCGCCGCGCGCGCGCCTGCTGCGCCCCTTCACTGGATCTCGCTCGGACAGCTCGGCACGTGCATCAGCCTGCTGAAGAACGCCGGCGTCACGCGGGCGGTGATGGCGGGGCAGGTCAGACACACCAAGCTGTTCGCCGACATCATGCCCGACCTGATGCTCGGCAAAGTCCTCATGCGACTCGCGGCGAAGAACACCGACTCGTTGATTTCGGGCGTCGCGGACGTGCTGGCCGAACATGGCATCGAACTGATCGACTCGACCGCGTTTCTCGGTCCGCTCCTCGCGCGCGACGGCGTCATGACGCGGCGCGCGCCGGACGAGGACGAGCAGCGCGACCTCGAGTTCGGATGCTCCATCGCTGACGCCGTCGCGCGGCTCGACATCGGCCAGACCGTCGCCGTGAAGTCCGCGGCCGTCGTCGCCGTGGAAGCGATGGAGGGAACCGACGCCGTCATCGCGCGAGCCGGACAGCTCGCCGGCCGAGGCGTACGGATTGTCAAGGTGGCGAAGCCGAACCAGGACATGCGATTCGACGTGCCGGTGGTCGGTGTGTCGACGATCGAGGCGATGAAGGCCGTCGGCGCGACGGCGCTGTCGGTCGACGCCGGGAAGACCCTGATGATCGACGGCGAGGCGATCATGAAAGCCGCCGATGCCGCTGACATCTGTATCGTCGGTCGATCCGAGCGGCGCGGATGATCCCGCCGTCTTTGGCCACGAAGACGCGAAGCCACGAGGAAAACCATCGAGCTCTTCTTCGTGTCTTCGTGTCTTCGTGGTTGGATTCATGAAGCTGCGCGTCGCAGTGGTCGGCGTCGGCCATCTCGGCCGCCATCACGCCCGCATTCTGTCGACGCTCCCCGGCGTCGACCTCGTTGGCGTCGTCGATACGAATCGAGCGCGCGCGGACGAGATCGCGCGCGCCAGCAGGACGGAGGCGGCTTTCGATTTCCGCGACGTGCTCGGGCGCGTCGACGCGGTGACGATTGCGGTTCCAACCGAGCGTCATCGCGACGTCGCGGCGCCATTTCTCGTGTCGGGTCTGCCGGTCCTCGTCGAGAAACCGATGGCGCGCAGTCTCGCCGAAGCGGACGCGATGATCGAAGCCGCCGCGCGCGCGGGAACGATTCTGGCCGTCGGCCACACGGAGCGCTTCAATCCAGCGGTCGATGCCGCGCGTCCGATGCTCCGTGATCCGCGTTTCATCGAAGTCCACCGTCTCGGTACGTTTCCAGAGCGCAGCCTCGATATCGACGTCGTCTTCGACCTGATGATTCACGATCTCGACGTCGTGCTTTCCGTCGTCAGGGCCGAGGTCGAGTCGATCGACGCGGTGGGCGTTCCGGTGCTCACCGGCCGCGTCGACATCGCGAACGCGCGCGTGCGGTTCGCGAACGGCTGCATCGCGAACCTGACCGCGAGCCGCATCAGCCGCGAGCGGGTGCGGAAGATCCGCTTCTTCGAGACCGCCGCGTACGTGTCGATCGATTACGCGCTGCAGAAGCTGGAAGCGTACCGCCTCGTGAAGGGTACCGCGAAGACGCCGTCGATCGAGGGCGGCGAGGTGATGGTCGCGAACGAAGAACCGCTGAAGCGCGAGCTCGCCGATTTCGTCGATGCGATCGCCGCGAACCGCCCGCCGCGAGTCGATGGTGCGCAGGGGCGCCGCGCGCTGGCGCTCGCGCAGCAGATTACGGATAGAATGACCGCGACGACGTAACCGCGGCACCGAATCCACGAAAACACGAAACGACGAAACACACGAAATAACTGAGCACGTTGCAGAATTCGGCTCGCCAGCACCGAGGGCACGGAGCGAGTCGCAGCGCCACCTATGTACTCAGATCTCGACGACTTCCTCGCAGACCTCGATCGACGCAAGCTGCTCGCGCGCATCACTGAACCCGTCAGTCCGAATCTCGAAATCGCGGCGGTGACCGATCGCGCCTGCAAGTCTCCCGGCGGCGGCCCCGCGCTGCTGTTCGAGGCGCCCACCGGCCACGACATGCCGGTCGCCAGCAACGTCTACGGCTCGTACGAGCGGATGTGCCTCGCGCTCGGCGTGAAGACCCTCGACGATCTCGCGGCCGAGATCGACGAGCTGATGACGCCGCAGATGCCGGCCGGCATCATGGACGCGCTGAAGATGCTGCCGATGGTCGGACGCCTTCGTGATCTTGTGCCGAAGACGGTCAACGATGCAGCCTGTCACGAGGTGGTCGCTCGGGAGGGCACGCTCGACGCGCTGCCGATCCTGAAATGCTGGCCGGAGGACGGCGGCAAATACATCACGTTTCCGCTCGTCTTCACCAAGGATCCCGAGACCGCGATGCGAAACGTCGGCACGTATCGCATGCAGGTGTTCGACGGCCGGTCGACCGGCATGCATTGGCAGCGACACAAGGGCGGCGCGCAGCATTACCGCGTGGCGGAACGGCTGCGCCGGAGGCTCGACGTCGCCGTCGCGCTGAGCTGCGAGCCGGTGCTGCCGTACTGCGCGACGGCACCGATGCCCGAAGGTCTCGACGAACTGCTCCTTGCCGGTTTCCTGGCGCGGCGGCGAATCGAGATGGTGAAATGCGTGACGGTCGATCTCGAAGTGCCGGCGAGCTCCCATATCGTGCTCGAGGGCTACGTCGAACCGGGGGAGCGGCGCCGCGAAGGACCGTTCGGCGACCACACGGGCCTGTATTCGCAGCCCGACGACTTTCCAGTGTTCCATCTCACCTGCGTCACGCAGCGAAAACGGCCGACGTATTTGACGACTGTCGTCGGCGTGCCCCCGATGGAGGACTACTACCTCGGGCTCGCGAGCGAGCGGATCTTCCTGCCGATGATCAGGAAGACGCTGCCCGAGATCGTCGACATGCATTTCCCGGCCGAGGGCATCTTCCACAATCTCGTGATCGTATCGATCGACAAGCGCTACCCCGGCCACGCGCGCAAGATCATGAATGCCTTCTGGGGGCTTGGCCAGTTGATGTTCTCGAAGACGATCGTTGTCGTCGACAGCGACGTCGACGTCCACGACGTGAGCCAGGTCGCGTGGATCGTCGGCACGCACATGGATCCGCTGCGCGACATCCAGTTGACGAAAGGCCCGGTCGACGATCTCGACGATGCGGCCGATCTGCCGGCATACGGCGGAAAGATGGGGATCGACGCGACGAAGAAATGGGCGTCCGAAGGCTACACGCGCAACTGGCCCGCGCGTCTGATCACGACCGAGGCGGCGCGGCATCGCGCCGACGCGATTCTCGACCGCGTGATGCCTCGGCGATGAATTCGATCGAGCGTCGCTCGGCCGCTGCGCCAGCTGACCATCGCGACGCCCTCGATCAGGCCTCCGCGCGCTTTGGTGCACAATGAATGCCACGAAAGAATTTGCCGCTCTGCTCATCGTCGCGCTCGTCGCCGCCGCCTGCGGTCGCGACCAAGACCGACCGATCAAGGATCGATTGAGAGCGAGCGAACCGCTGACCGAGGACGACATCGCGCGCGCGTTCGACGCGGTGGGGCGTGCGATGAGCGGCAAGGCACCGCGCGTCAAGCACGGCGCCCTCATGCGGCAGCTCGACGAGCAGGAACGGGCGCAGTTGTTCAACGTCCTCGGCGATCCACGCGGTCTCGCCGACGCCGGCCTTCGCGCCGTCGACGGCGCGATGGTCCGCGGCGTTCGCGCGCCCGCGACGTCGCCGCAGTCCGAGATCGAAGCGACCGGCACCGTGTGGATCGACGTGAGCAGCCTGTTGCCGCGCCGCTATGAATTCACTTACGCAATGCCGGGTTTTGGCGACACGGCGTTCGATCTCGTGTTCGAGAACACACCATAACGCCCTGGTGAGCGAGGCGTGCACGTTAGCCGGCTGAAGCCGGATGCCGCAAGTCCACAGGACCTTGTATCGAGCAGGCCGTTTGCATACCGTAGCGGTATGGCTACCAGATCCGCGACGAACGGATTCTTCATGCGGCTCATCGGAGCGATTTCGCTCGACGCGGCGATCTACGAGGAAGTCGAAGCGGATCGCGGTGCGACGGGTCAGGCGTTGACCATCGTCGTGATGTCGAGCCTCGCGGCCGGCGTGGGCGCGCGCGGCCTCGGCGGCCTGTCGCTCGCGAACATCCTGTTCATCAGCACCGTCGCGCTCATCGCGTGGGCGGCGTGGGCGCTCGTCACGTTCGAAATCGGATCGCGCCTGATGCCGGAGCCGCAGACGCGCGTCGACGTCGGTGAGCTGCTGCGCACGATCGGTTTCGCGTCAACCCCCGGACTCTTCCGCATATTCGGCATCATGCCGGGCGTGACGGTGCCGGTGTTCGCTGCGACTGCGGTGTGGATGCTGGTCGCGACGGTCGTCGCCGTCCGCCAGGCCCTCGATTACACGAGCACTACGCGCGCGGCCGCGGTGTGCGTGCTCGGGTGGTCGCTCGCCATCGCCATCGCGATCGTCCTCGGCTTGTTGTTCGGACCGACCCCGTCGTAAATTGAAGTGCTGCGGACACGCTCGCCTGAATGGCTCGCGCTACGCTCGCCTGAATGGCTCGCGCTACGCTCGCCTGAAAGGCTCGCGCTACGCTCGCCTGAAAGGCTCGCGCTACATGACGATTACGGAACAGGAGCTCACGAGCCTCGCGGCGTCGCACGACATCATCAGCCTCGGCGCCATCGCCGACGGCCTGCGCCGGCAGCGCCACGGGACGAACGCGACGTTCGTGCGCGTCGCCGAAATTGCGGCCGATCCATCGGCGCCGATCGCCATCGCGCCGGCGGCCGGCGAAGCGCGCATCGTCGGCGCGCCGCCGACACGCGCGGCCGCCGCCGATCGCGTCGCGCAAGTCGCCGCATCCGCCAACGGTGTCGCCGTGTCCGGCTTCTCGCTCGCGGATCTCGAGGAGCTCGCCGCACGCGAAGGCGTCACGCTGCGCGCGCTGCTCGAGCAGCTGCGGGCGGCGGGGCTCGAGATCGTCTCTGAAGCGCCGATCGACCGCCTGCGCGACGCCCGACGATCGATCGAGGAAGTGAACATCGCCGGCCTCGCACTCGCGCGCGTCACCATTCATCAGCCGCAGTCGACCGATCCGATGTCGCAGTTGAAAACGGTCGCGGAGCTGCAGCGAGCGGTCGCGGTGATACGCGCGTTCGCGCCGCTCCCACGCCGCGTCAACCCGGCCGTGCCGACGACCGGCTACGAAGACATCAGGCGCGTCGCCCTCGCGCGCATCGTAGCCGACAACGTCCCCTCGATTCAGGTCGATTGGTCGCTGTACGGACCGAAGCTCGCGCAGGTGGCGCTCACCGTCGGCGCCGACGATGTGGACGGCGTCTCCGCAGACGATGATGTGTCGCAGGGCTACCGCCGCTCGCCGCTCGAGGAGATCCGCCGCAACATTCACGCCGCCGGTTACGAGCCGGTCCAGCGCACGGGGCGCTGGGACGTTCTTCGTGCCGTCGACGAGCTCACGACTCAGGACGAGCGCTCGCGGTGACCTCGTCGGACCGCGTGCGGCTGGGTGCCGTGGGCTATCTGAATGCCGTCCCGCTTGTGTACGGCCTCGAGCGATCGCCGCGATTCGACGTCCGCTACGACATCCCGTCGGAATGCGCGCGGCTGCTGCACGAGAACGCGATCGACGTCGGCCTCATCCCTTCAATCGAATACCTGCGCGGCGGGCCGTATCGGATCGTGCCGGATCTCGCGATTGCGTCGGCCGGTCCCGTCGCATCGGTGGCCATCTTCACGAAGAGGCCGATGGCCGACGTGCGCTCGATCGCGATGGATACGAGCTCGCGCACGTCGGTCGCGCTCACGCGCGTGTTGTGCGCGCGGCTGTTCGAGATCGAGCCGCGCTTCGAGCCGCGCGGACCCGACCTGGACGACATGCTTCGGCACTGCGACGCGGCGCTCCTCATCGGCGACAACGCGTTGTTTCTAGATGCAGGCGACGTCCGCTGGAAGCCGGAGGCCACGAATGAGAATGCCCGCGGAATCGAAAAAATTGACCTCGGCCACGCCTGGAAGAAATTGACCGGGCTACCGTTCGTCTACGCGTTCTGGGCCGGGCGGCCGAGCGCGCTGACTGCAGCCGACGTCGAGGCGCTCCAGCGGGCGCGCGACGCGGGCATCGGCCGGCCGGAGGAGCTCGCGCGAGAGTACGTCGGCCCGAATCAGGAACGGCAGGCGATCGGCGCGCGGTACCTGCGCGACAATATCAAGTACTATCTCGGAGACGACGAACAGGCAGGTCTCGAAGCCTTTTTCCGCTACGCGGCTGAAGCGGGCGTCGTGGAACGGACGGCAGCGCCGCAGTTTTATTGACATGGATCTGGAGGCGATTGCGTCGAAAGCCCTGGCTGGAGCGCGCATCGATCGCGCCGAGGCGCTCGAGCTGTATCGACGTGCGCCGACGCCGCGGCTCGGACGCCTTGCGGACCACGTCCGCGCGCACAAGCACCCGGACCGCATCGTCACGTACATCGTCGATCGCAACGTCAACTACACGAACATCTGCGTTGCGAAATGTAACTTCTGCGCGTTCTATCGCTCCGTCGGTTCCTCGGAGGGATACGTACTCGGCTTCGAGGAGTTGTTTCGCAAGATCGACGAGACGATTGCCGTCGGCGGCGCGCAGCTGCTGCTGCAGGGCGGTCACAATCCTGACCTGCCCCTGGCGTGGTACGAAGATCTGTTCCGCGCAGTCAAGCAGCGATATCCCGCCTTCAAACTGCACGCGCTCTCGCCGCCCGAGGTGATCCATCTGTCTCGGCTGTCGCAGTTGCCGGTGCCTGCGGTCATCGATCGGTTGATCGCCGCCGGACTCGACAGCGTTCCCGGCGGCGGCGCTGAAATCCTCGTCGACCGCGTCCGCAGGCTGCTGCACTGTTACGGCAAGGCGACGGCGGACGAATGGCTCGCCGTCATGCGACACGCGCACCGCGCGGGTCTCCGCACGACCGCGACCATGATGTACGGCACGGTCGAGACCGACGAGGAACGGATCGAGCATCTGCTGCGCCTTCGTGAGCTCCAGGACGAGACCGGCGGGTTCACCGCGTTCATCACGTGGAGCTATCAGCCGGCGAACACCGAGCTGGGGGGAACGGAGGCCACCGGCGTCGACTACCTCCGGACGCTTGCCATCGCGCGCATCGTGCTCGACAACTTCGACAACCTCCAGGCTTCGTGGGTCACGCAGGGCGGGAAGGTGGGACAACTGAGCCTCGCGTACGGCGCCAACGACATGGGCAGTGTGATGATCGAGGAGAATGTCGTCCGCGCCGCCGGCGCGAGCTACTGCATGGACGAAGTCGAGATCGTCCGCAACGTCGAGGACGCCGGCTTCATCCCGAAGCGGCGGAACATGCACTACGAAATCCTCGGTGATCCGATCTTCCGCGACCGCGACGTGCCCCGCATGCTGGAGCTCGCCACCGCTCGCGCCGCAGGCGACACGCACGTGCCCGACGAGCTGGCGGACTACGAAGCGCGCAGCCGCGCGGGCAAGCAGCTTCGCGTCATTCCCAATCCGGAGACCGCTGCGCCCCGGACATGCTCCGCGGGGACCCCGCCGCCCCGCTCCGCTCATTGATTCGGTACCACGCCTCCTGGGTTCTGCCCATCACCGAGTCGCCGATTCGCGACGGGTGGGTCGCCGTCGATCGGGGTCGTGTCGTCGCGGTCGGCCGGCAATCGGCCAACCGCAGCGAGCCCGAAGTCGATCTCGGCCGCGTCGCGCTGTTGCCGGGTCTCGTCAACGCCCACACGCACCTCGAACTGTCGTATCTGCGCGATGAAGTGCCGCCGGCATCCGAGTTCGTCACCTGGATCCGCGGGGTGATGGCGGCGCGGCGACAGCATCCGGACCCGCGCGATCGCCAGATCACGCAGGCGATCGAGGACGCGATCGTCGAAGCGACCGCCACCGGCACCGCGATCGTCGGCGACATCAGCAATACGCTCGCCACCTACGAGCCGCTCGCGCGCGGTCCGCTGTCGGCGGCTGTCGTCTTCTACGAGCTGATTCGATTCAACGCCGACGATCCGGAGGCGTTCGTCGACGGCGCGCAGCGCGAAATCGAAGCGCTGCGGTCCGACGAGGATCGCAGCGATCGCATCATCCCGACGCTGGCGGCGCACGCGCCCTATTCCGTCGCGCCTTTGGTGTTCCGGTTCATCCGGCAGGCGATCGATCGGCATCCGTTCGCACCGTGCAGCGTGCACGTGTCCGAATCGGCCGAGGAAGTCGAGTTCATGCGATCCGGACGGGGGCCCTGGCGTGCGCTGCTCGAGGAGCTCGGCGTCTGGAATCCCGCGTGGTCGCCTCCAGGCGGCACGTCGGTGCAGTTTCTGGAAGAGTGCGGCTTCCTCGATCGGCGCGTGCTGGTCGTTCACGGCGTGCAGATGACCACCGGCGATCTGCGGCGCCTGGCGGAGCGCGGCGCCACGCTCGTCACCTGTCCGCGGAGCAACGGCCATACGGGCGCAGGGACGCCACCGCTCGAAGACTTCTATCGATCCGGGGTCGCTGTCGCCGTCGGCACCGACAGCCTCGCGAGCGCGCCCGACCTCAACGTGTTCGCCGAGCTCGCCACGATGCGCGCGCTGGCGCCGCGCGTCCCCGCGACGTCGCTTCTCGCGAGCGCGACCATCGTCGGCGCCCGTGCGCTCGGCTTCGACGCCGATTACGGCACCATCGAAGCCGGAAAGCGCGCCCGACTGCTCGCCGTCGCTCTCCCGCCGATGATCGACGATGTGGAAGAATATCTGGTGAGCGGCATTCAGCCCGATCAGTTGCGGTGGATCGAAGCGTGACACCCGTGCTCGTTCCAAAACTCCGAACGTACGCCTCGTTCGTGCGTGTCAGCCATTCGGTGTTCGCGCTGCCGTTTGCGCTCGCCGGCGCGCTCCTCGCCGCGCAGCACACGCCAATCACCTGGCGCATCGTCTTGTGGATCGTCGTGGCGATGGTCGGCGCGCGCAGCGCGGCGATGGGGTTCAACCGGCTCGTCGACGCGCGGATGGACGCGCTCAACCCGCGCACGGCGGCGCGCGAGCTGCCGCGCGGCGCGATGACGATCGGCGAGGCGATCGCGTTCGTGACGATCGCGTCGGCGGTCTTCCTCTTCGCGGCGTGGCAGCTGAATCCCTTGTGTCTCGCGTTATCGCCCGTGGCGCTGGCGATCGTCTTCTGGTATTCGCTCGCGAAGCGCTATACGACATGGACGCAGCTGTTTCTCGGCCTCTCGATGGCCGTCGCGCCGGTCGGCGGGTGGCTCGCCGTTGGCGCGCGCGGAGGATGGGAGCCATGGCTGCTCGCCGTTGCGATTGGCAGCTGGGTCGGCGGCTTCGACGTGATGTACGCCTGTCAGGACCTCGAGTTCGATCGCGCGCACGGCCTGCGCTCGATCCCGGTCCGATTCGGCGTCGCCGCGTCGCTGGCGATCTCGCGCGTCATGCACGCGGTTGCCATCGCCTGCCTCGTCGGGCTCGCGTTCGTGGCGCCGCTCGGAACGATTTATCTGGCCGGTGTCGCGATCGTGGCCGCACTGCTCGCGTACGAGCAGTCGCTCGTACGCGCCGACGATCTGTCGCAGGTCAGGCGCGCGTTCGATCTCAACGGGTACGTCGGGCTCCTCTATCTGCTGATACTCGTCGTCGCGCTGTATGGCCGATGACGTTTCGAAATCGCCGGCGCGGATCTCCGGGATGTTCGACGCGATCGCGGGCCGCTACGACTTCCTCAATCACTTCCTGAGCGCGGGCATCGATCGGCGGTGGCGCAGGCGCGCAGTGGCCTCGCTGGCCCTGACCGGCCGCGAGCGCGTGCTCGATTTGTGCACGGGTACCGGCGACCTGGCCATCGCCGCGATGCGCGCGCGTCCGGGCGCCGCGCGCGTGGTCGGCGTCGATTTTGCCGCCGCCATGCTGGTCATCGGCAATCGAAAGGTCGGCGCGCGGCGCCTCCAGCGTGCGATCGCGCTGATCCGAGGCGACGCGACGCGCTTGCCGGTGGCCGACGCTTCGGTCGATGCCGTCGCGATCGGCTTCGGCATCCGCAACGTCGACGACGTGCCGGCGGCATGCGGGGAGATCCATCGCGTCCTGAAACCACACGGCCGCCTCGCGATTCTCGAGTTCGCAATTCCGCGCACGCCTGGCTTCCGCCAGGCGTACCTCTGGTACCTCCGGCACCTGCTACCGCGAATCGGGCGCGCGATCTCGCGACACGACGGGGCGTATCGATACCTGCAGACCTCGATAGATGCATTCGTGTCGCCGGATGAGTTTGTGAAACTTCTTCGACAAAACGGTTTTATGGAGGTGCGTCCCGTCCCACTCACGTTCGGATCCGTCATCCTGTACACGGCGTGTCGGAGCTAGTTGCTGGTGGCTGGTGAATGATCGCTCGAGTTGGTTGAGGGGAGTGGACGCTTCGATGCATGTAACGATCTTTACGACCCTCGCGTCCACGCTCCAGCAAGCGACCGCAGCAACCAGTCCCCGGCAACCAGCAACCAGCTGATATACTGCTAAATTCCTGATGTATTTCGATTTCGAGGACTACCACCCCGACATCTATCCCGTCGGGCGCGCACTGACGCGGCTGGAAGTGATCCTGCTCTCGATCATCTTCCATCTGGTGATGGTCATCGTGATCCTCGTCTCGCCGAAGTATTTTCCGGCGCTGTTCGCGTCGCCGCCGGCAAAGCCCTTGGCGATTCTGGAGCAGCCGCCGCGCGACCGCACGCAATTCGTGTTCGTGGCGCCGCGCGTCGAGCGGCCGGCGCCGAAACCGCCGCAGGTTGCCGAGCCGTCGGATCGCGATCGCATGGCGCGCGCGCCGGAGCGTTCGGACAAGCCGACCAACCCTCTGCCGTTTCAGCGCGGCAACAGTCCCGAGCGCGTCGACGAACCGGCGCAGCGACAGCAGATGGCGCGCGGCCAGGGTCCGCAGCCTGAGCCATCAATGGGACAGATGGCGCGCAATCAGCCGCAGCCCGACAGCCCCGAATCGCAGTCGACGCTGCAACTGCCGACGCAAAAGCCGAGCGCGGCGCCCAATGGCGCGAACGGCCGCGCCTCGTCCGCCGGCGGATCGCTCGGCGATGCGCTGCGGAACCTGCAGAGGTACGTGCAGAACGAGCAGTTCGACAATCAGGGCGGCGGCGGCGGGCAATTCGGACCCGAGATTCAGTTCGATACGAAGGGGGTCGAGTTCGGACCGTGGATTCGCCGCTTCATCGCGCAGGTGAAGCGCAAC
>QHWB01000040.1:0-322356 GCA_003222395.1 Acidobacteriota bacterium | reverse complement strand
CCTTCTACTACAACGAAGTTCCCCCGCGATAAGACGCGTGCAGCTGACAGACGCATCACACCAAACTGCAACGTTCTGTGTTGAACATGCGTAAGGCGATGATGCTCCTGACGATCGCGGGCCGCGCCTGGCGCTTGCGGCCCGCTGTGACGTTCTGTTCTAGATACGCGCGAGGGCTACGGCCCGAGCGCGTCAGCGCGTGACAGCCTTGAGCCGTTGCGAGGCGCAACGCGCCGAGCAACAGCGGCGGGGGTGGGGCCCCGCCGCGTAAGATATGTGGGGCCCCAGGCGAATTAAGAGATGACGCATTCGCAGAGACTTGGACTCCTGATTTTCGCCGTCGCGTTTCTTTTCTACGTGATTCTCCGGGTCGGCTGACATGCGCGGGCGGCTGATCGCGATCGTCGGTCCGACGGCGACGGGGAAGAGCGCCGTCGGGCTCGCGGTCGCCGAGCGCTTCGGCGGCGAGATCATCAACTGCGACTCCACAGCGGTGTACCGAGGGTTCGACATCGGCACCGACAAGGTGGCGCCGGCCGCTCGCCGCGGCATCCCACACCATCTGATTGACATCGCGGATCCGACGGAGGACTACACGGCGGCGCGGTACGCGCGCGAAGCCGCGACCGTCATCCGCGACATCCATGCGCGCGGCCGTCTGCCGGTGCTCGTCGGTGGGACGGGCTTCTACTACCGCGCGTTGACGCGCGGCCTGTTTCCAGGGCCAGGCCGCGACGCGGCGCTGCGCCAACGACTCGAATCGATCGCCGAGCGCCGCGGCGCGCCGTTCCTGCACCACATGCTGTTGAAAGTGGATCCGCCGTCCGGCGTCCGCATCCAACCGCGCGATCTGAAGCGGCTCGTGCGAGCGCTGGAAGTGTTCTTTCTGACGGGACGCGCGCTGACGGCACACTTCAGCGACACGATGTCGCCGATTCCCGACGTCGACGTCACGGCCATCGCGCTGCGGCTGCCAGCGGCGCAAATCTCCGAACGCGTCACGCGGCGCGTCGATGAGCAGTTCGCCCGCGGTCTGCTCGATGAAATCCGGACACTGCTCGCTCGTGGGATTCCGGCAGATGCGCGTCCGTTCGGCGGGCTCGTGTACCGGCAGGCGCTCGAGCACCTGCGCGGGGTCCGCGACGAGGCGTCGACGCGCGCGCTCATCGCACAGGAGAATCGCCGATACGCGCGGCGCCAGTTGATCTGGTTCCGCAAAGAGCCTAATCTTACGTGGTTCGACGGTCCCGGCGAGGCGCCGGGGACGATCGAGTCGGTCACACGGCTGATTCATGCCTCTGTCTGAAACCAAATCGACGCAGCCCAACATCCAGGACGTCTTCCTCAACTACGTGCGGCGCGAGAAGCTCACGGTGACGATTCGCATGATGGACGGGCAGGAGGTCGAGGGCCGCATCAAGAACTTCGATCGCTTCGCGCTCGTACTCGATCAGAACGGCACCGATCAGATGATTTTCAAGCACGCGATCGCGGGCATCAAGACGCCGAGGCCGGTCTCGAACTATTTCTCCCACTCATAAGCGCGCGTGACGCCTTTCAAACGCGTCATCGTCATCGTCATGGACAGTGTCGGCATCGGCGAGCTGCCCGACGCTGCGGCGTACGGCGATGAGGGAAGCAACACCGTCGGCAACATCGCGAGGCGCGTTCCGTTGAAAATCCCGACGCTGCGATCGCTCGGACTCGACCGCCTCGTGACGCTGACGCCGACTCCGACCCCGACTCTGATACCGACTCCGATCCCGACTCCTGCAGCGGCCGGCCGGATGGCCGAGGCGTCGGCTGGAAAAGACTCCGTCACCGGACACTGGGAGATGATGGGAATCGTTCTCGACGTCCCCTTCCCGGTATTTCCGAACGGCTTTCCCCGCGAGGTGCTGGCAGACTTTTCCGCGCGGACGGGACGCG
The DNA here is from genome assembly GCA_003222395.1 of Acidobacteriota bacterium. Classification (GTDB taxonomy): domain Bacteria; phylum Acidobacteriota; class Vicinamibacteria; order Vicinamibacterales; family CAVVIG01; genus Gp6-AA45. Next base: position 320,427 of record QHWB01000040.1, on the reverse strand, counting down.
CGGTCCTCGGCAACAAGGCGGCATCGGGAACGGTCATCATCGACGAGCTCGGCGCCGAGCACATGCGCACCGGGGCGCTCATCGTCTACACGTCGGCTGACAGCGTGTTCCAGATCGCGGCGCATGAAGACGTCGTTCCAGTCCCGGAGCTCTATCGCGCGTGCGAGATCGCATACCAGATTGTCGGAGAAGGGCTCGGCGTCGGCCGGGTGATCGCGCGGCCGTTCGTCGGCGCGCCCGGCCATTTCACCCGCACGGCGAACCGCCGCGATTATGCGCTGCAGCCGTCAGGCGACACGCTGCTCGATCGCGTGAAAGCGGCCTCGCTGCCGGTGGTCGCCATCGGCAAGATCGAGGATCTCTTCGCCGGCCGCGGCGTCACCAAAGCGATTCACACCAAGAGCGACGATGACGGCATGGATCACGTCGAGCGGGAAATGGGCGCGGTCGATCGCGGATTCATCTTCACCAACCTCGTCGACTTCGACACTCTGTACGGTCACCGCAACGACGTCGAGGGCTACGCGCGGAACCTCGAACGGTTCGATGCGCGGCTGGCCGCCATCCTGCCGCGTTTGCGCGCCGACGACTTGCTGATCGTCACGGCGGATCACGGCAACGATCCGACGACGCCGAGCACGGATCACGCGCGCGAGTACGTGCCGCTCTTTGCCGCGGGTCCCCACGTGCGGCGAGGCGTCGACCTCGGCACACGCCGCACGTTCGCGGACGTCGGACAGACGCTGGCTGAGATCTTCAACGTCGGACGCCTGCCGCACGGAACGAGCTTTCTTCGTGACATCATGTAGGCGTGCCGAGTCTTCGCGAACAACTCGAGGCGCGCGAGCGCGAGGTGCTCGTGGCCCGCGCGGCCAAGAGCGCTGATTCCCGCGGGCGACTTCGACCCGAGCGCGAAGACGACGTCCGGCCCGCATTTCAGCGCGATCGCGACCGCATCATTCACTGCAAGGCCTTCCGCCGCCTGAAGCACAAAACGCAGGTGTTCTTCGCCCCGGCCGGCGATCACTACCGCACGCGTCTGACGCACACGCTCGAGGTCTCGCAGATCGCGCGGACGATCGCGAAGGTGCTGCGGCTGCACGAAGAGCTGACCGAAGCGATTGCGCTCGGCCACGATCTGGGGCACACGCCGTTCGGCCACGCCGGCGAGCGCGTCATCGACGGCCTGATGCCCGGCGGCTTCAACCATTACGAGCAGAGCCTGCGCATCGTCGACGTACTCGAGAACGACGGCCACGGCCTGAACCTGACCTGGGAAGTCCGCGACGGGATCGCGAAGCATTCGAAGGGCAAATCGGGTGCGCCGGTCGGCATGCCCGAGCAAATGCGCGCGAGCACGATCGAAGGTCAGATCATGCGCGTCGCCGATCTCATCGCGTACGTCAACCACGACATCGACGACGCCACGCGCGCAGGACTGCTCGATCCGGCCGATCTGCCGCGCGACGCGATCGCGCGCCTCGGAACCTCCTCGTCGGGACGCATCGCCACGCTGGTGAAGGACGTCGTCACTGAAACGCTTGCCGCCGATCTCGCCGAAATCCGCATGAGCCGCGCGGTCCTCGACGCGGTGCTCGCGCTGCGCAGCTTCCTCTTCGACGCGGTGTACGAGAATCACCTCGCAACGGCCGAGTTCAAGAAGGCGTCCGGCATCCTCACGGGCCTATGGGAGAAGGTGCACGAGCGTCCCGATGAATTCCTCGACCGACGGACGATCGAGACCGACGGCCTCGATTGCGCCGCGCGCGACTTCATCGCGGGTATGACGGATCGCTACGCCGTGCGCCTTTTCGAGCAGCTGTTCATCCCCAAGCCGTGGGCCAAGAACTCAATCGAGTAATTGGGTAATTGGGTAATTGGGTAATCGGGTAATCGGGTAATTGCACAGAGCCGCGGCGCGTCGACCGCGGCGGACGCGATTCCTCAATTACCCAATTACCCGATTACCCAATGAGGTATATTGGGAGGTTCATGCTTGCGCTGAACCTCTCCAGGATCCGGACGGCGCAGGAGCGCTTCGAGCAGGTCTACCAGCCCGAGCAGATGCCGCCAGACGACGGCTTTCGGGTGGCGGCGCCGGTGGCGCTCGCGTTCGACATCTACAAGGACAAGGACCAGTTCCGCCTCGTTGGAAGCGTGAAGACCACGCTGGAGCTGCCGTGCAGCCGCTGCCTCGAGCCGTTCGCATGGCCGGTGGATGCCGCGTTCGACCTGCGGTATCAGCCGCACGCGATGAATACCGGCGACGGGGAGCGTGAGATCGAGGAGGACGATCTCTCGACTGCGTTCTATGAGAACGAGGAGATCGATCTCGGACAGCTGATGCGGGAGCAGTTCTACCTGTCGCTGCCGATGAAGCCGCTGTGCGGCGCCGACTGCAAAGGTCTCTGCCCGTTGTGCGGCACGAACCTCAATCGCGATACGTGCGAGTGCAAACGCGATTGGGAGGATCCGCACTTCGCCGCGCTACGCGAGCTGAAAACGAAAAACTGAAGGCTGTGAGCCAAAAGCTGATAGCCAAAAGCTGACAGCTGAGAGCTGAAAGAGTCACAACGATGCCGAATCCAAAACGACGACACTCGAAAACGCGCACCGCGAAGCGCCGCACGCATGACGCGCTGAAGGCGGTTGGCCTGAGCGAATGCCCGCACTGTCACGAGCCGAAGCGGCCGCACCGCGTCTGCGCCAACTGCGGGTATTACCGCGGCCGGCAGGCGCGGGCGGTAGACGAGGAATAAGCCCGAACCCATGATTTGGATCGCCGTCGACGCGATGGGTGGCGATTTCGCGCCGCGGCCCGTCGTCGACGGCGCCCTTGCGGCGGCGCGGCACTTCGATCTCGGCGTCGCGCTCGTCGGTCCTCGCGCCAACCTCGACGTCGAGCTGGGACGTCACGACGACGTCGATCCCGAACGCATCCGCATCGTCGAGGCGACAGACGTCGTCGCGATGGAAGATTCGCCGGCGGCGGCGTTGCGGCGCAAGCCGAACGCCTCGATCAAAGTGGCCGCCGAGATCGTGGCGCGAGGTGAAGCGTCGGCGCTGTTCAGCGCCGGACACACCGGCGCGACGGTGATGGCCGCCTATGCAGCGTTCGGCATGCTGCCCGGCGTCGATCGACCGGCGCTCGCCGCGACGATCCCGACGCGGCGTCGGCCGGCGATCCTGCTCGACGTCGGCGCGAGCGTCGAATGCCGTCCGCAGCATCTCCTGCAGTTCGCGATCATGGGCAGCGTGTACGCGCGCGTGGCGTTCGGCCTCGAAAACCCGCGCGTCGGCCTGCTGTCGATCGGCGAGGAAGCGACGAAAGGCAACGAGCTGACGCGGGAGGCGCATCGTCTGCTGAGGATGTCGCCGCTCGCGTTCATCGGCAACGTGGAAGCCCGCGACGTCTACAGCGGCAACGCCGATGTCATCGTCTGCGACGGCTTCACGGGCAACGTCGCGCTGAAAATCAGCGAGGGGCTTGTCGACGTCGTCGAGAGCCTGCTGAGCGACGAGCTGTCGAGCACCATCACGATGCGCGTCGGATCTCTGCTGACGCGGCGCGCGCTGCGGCGATTCAAGCGGCGCGTCGATTACTCGGAGTACGGCGGCGCGCCGCTCCTCGGGCTCGCCGGGGTCACCATCGTCGGTCATGGGCGCTCGAGCGCGAAGGCCGTCCGCAACGCTGTGGCGCTCGGCTATCGGTTCGCCTCGCAGCGTTTCATCGAGCGAGTCGAGCAGAACATCGCGGAAGCCGCGGCGTCGCGAGCGTGAACCGCAGATCGTTCCCGGATGATTGCCTTCATTTTCCCCGGACAAGGTTCGCAGAAGGTGGGCATGGGCAAGGCGCTCGCCGACGCGTTCCCCATCTGCCGCGATACGTTCGCTGAAGCTGACGCCGCGCTCGGCGAACCGCTCAGCCGCATCATCTTCGAAGGCCCCGAAAATCAGCTGACGCTCACCGAGAACACGCAGCCCGCGATTCTGACCGTGAGCACGGCCGCGCATCGTCTGCTCGCCTCGCGCCGAATCAAGCCGGCGTTCGTCGCCGGCCACAGCCTCGGCGAGTACTCGGCGAACGTGGCGGCCGGTACCTTCACGTTCGCCGACGCGTTGCGCATCGTGCGGCGCCGCGGCCGCTACATGCAGGAGGCGGTGCCAGTCGGCACCGGGGCGATGGCGGCAATCCTCGGGCTCGACGCCGGCAAGGTCGCGCAGGCGTGCGCCGAGGCGGCCGACGGCGACGTCGTGAGCCCGGCCAACCTGAACGGCGGCGGGCAGGTGGCGATCGCCGGAACGACCGACGCGGTCAGGCGGGCGGGCGAGCGCGCGAAGGCGCTCGGCGCCAAGCGCGTGATGCCGCTGCCGGTCAGCGCGCCGTTCCACTGCGCGCTGATGAAGCCGGCCGAAGATCGCCTGGCGCCCGAACTGCGCGCGCTGACGACGTACGATCCGCGCGTAGCGATCGTCGCCAACGTGGACGGCGAGCCCAAGTGCGATGCGCGGTCCGCGATCGAGGCGCTGGTGCATCAGGTGTCGTCGCCGGTGCGCTGGGAGGAGGTCGTCGCGCGCCTTGCGTCCGAGGGCGTCACAACGTATGTTGAGGTGGGTCCCGGCGCGGTGCTGAGCGGTCTGGTGCGCAAGATTCACCGCGAGGCCACCGTGGTCACCTTCGGCAGCCCCGACGATCTCGCATCCGTCGAATCGCTCGCGCATGTTTGATCTCACAGGCAAGGTCGCGCTCGTCACCGGCGCGTCGCGCGGAATCGGGCGGGCGATCGCGGCGCGGCTCGCGGGACAGGGAGCGACGATCGTGGCGGCGGCGCGCGGCGATCACGCGGCGGCGTGCGTATCGGAGCTGACGGCCGCCGGACATCGCGCCGAGGCGCTGACGCTCGACGTCACCGACGCGCCCGCGCTGGAGAAGGCGCCGCACGACATCGTCGCGCGCCACGGCCGCCTCGACATCGTCGTCAGCAACGCGGGCGTCACGCGCGATCAGCTGCTGATGCGGATGAAACGCGACGACTGGGACGCCGTGCTCGCGACGAACCTCACCGCCACTTTCGTGCTGGCGCAGGCCGCCATGCGTCCCATGTTGAAGCAGCGGAGCGGCCGCATCATCGCGGTCAGCTCGGTCGTCGGGCAGATGGGCAACGCGGGACAGACCAACTACGCCGCGTCGAAGGCGGGACTGATTGGATTTGCGAAGGCGCTGGCGCGCGAGGTCGCGTCGCGCACCATCACCGTGAACGTCGTCGCGCCCGGAATGATCGAGACCGACATGACGCGCGCGATCGGCGATCCGGCGCGCGCCGACCTCGAACGGCAGATTCCCCTCGGACGCCTCGGTTCGCCCGACGATGTGGCGGCCGCCGTTTGCTTCCTCGCGTCCGACGAGGCGTCGTATATTACAGGGCACGTGCTCGCCGTGAACGGCGGGATGTACATGTAGAACCGGGACGTGCCCGGTTCGAGGCGGAGCATCTTCCGCCCAGGAGGACGTTGTGGCCGTAGCCGACAAAGTGAAGAGCATCATCGTGGAGCAGCTCGGGGTCGATGAAGAAGAAGTGACGCCTGACGCGTCGTTCGTCGACGATCTGGGCGCCGACTCGCTCGACACGGTCGAGCTCGTCATGGCGTTCGAGGAAGAGTTCGGCATTGAGATTCCCGACGAGGACGCCGAGAAGATCACGCGCGTGAAGGAAGCCGTCGAGTACATCGAGTCGCACGCAAAAGCGAAGAAGTAGGAGCCGAGCTTGCTCGGCTCGCACAACATGCCTAACCATCGGCGGGTCGTCGTCACCGGCATCGGTCTGGTGTCGTCGCTCGGCATCGGAACCGAATCGAACTGGGCGGCGCTCATCGGCGGCAGGAGCGGCATCGGGCCGATCACGCATTTCGACGCGGCGCAGTTCTCCACGCGCATCGCCGGCGAAGTGCGGGGATTCGATCCGCTGCGCTTCATCGAGAAGAAAGACGTCAAGAAAATGGACGTCTTCATCCAGTACGCCATCGCGGCCTCGCAGTTCGCGATGGACGACGCGGCGCTCCAGATCACGCCGGCTCTCGCGCCGAACGTCGGCGTCTTCATCGCGTCGGGCATCGGCGGATTCACCACCATCGAACGCGAGCACAAGGCCCTCATCGAAGGGGGACCGCGGAAGATCTCCCCGTTCTTCATCCCGTCGGCGATCATCAATCTGGCGGCCGGTCAGGTGTCGATCCGCTTCGGCGCCAAGGGACCGAATTCCTCGACATGCACGGCGTGCTCGGCGTCGGCGCACGCGATTGGCGACGCGTTCGAGATCATCCGCCGCGGCGACGCGGACGTGATGATCGCCGGTGGGTCCGAGGCGGCGATTACGCCGATGGGCGTCGGCGGCTTCGGCGCGCTGCGCGCGCTGTCGACGCGCAACGAGGAGCCCGAACGCGCAAGCCGTCCCTTCGACAAGGATCGCGACGGCTTCGTCGTCGGCGAGGGATCGGGCGTCCTCATCCTCGAAGAGTACGAGATGGCGCGGACGCGGGGCGCGCGGATCTACGCGGAGCTGGTCGGCTACGGCATGTCGGCCGACGCGTATCACATCACGGCGCCGTCAGAGGACGGCGACGGACCGCTGCGCGTGATGGGCAAAGCGATCAAGAGCGCGGGCATCGACGCGTCCCAGATCAACTACATCAACGCGCATGGCACGTCGACGCCGCACGGCGACAAGGTGGAGACGCTCGCGATCAGGCGCTGCTTCGGCGAGTGCGCGCGGAAGGTCGCGGTGTCGTCGACCAAGTCGATGACGGGACATCTGCTCGGCGCGGCCGGCGGCCTCGAGGCGGGCATCACCGCGCTCGCCGTGCACCACCAGACGGCGCCGCCCACCATCAACCTCGAGAACCCGGACGAGGACTGCGATCTCGATTACGTGCCGAACAAGGCGCGGAGGTTCCCGATCGAGTACGCGCTGTCGAATTCGTTCGGCTTCGGTGGCACCAATGCCGCCCTCGTGTTCAAGCGATTCACCGGCTAAGGGCATGCATATAGCCGTCTGCATCAAGCAGGTGCCCACCCGCGAGTGGCAGCCCCGCCTCGACGACTCGAAAACATGGATTCGTGAGCAGGACGCCAGCTTCGAGATGAACGAGCCCGACGCGTACGCGCTCGAAGAGGCGCTGCGGCTGAAGGAGAAACACGGCGGGGAGGTCGTCGTCTGCTCGGCCGGGCCGGCGCGCGTCGCGCAGGTGATTCGCGAAGCGCTCGCGCGCGGCGCCGATCGCGCCATCCACGTCGAACACGACCTTCTGGCGAGCGCCGATGCGTTCGTCACGGCCGGCGCGCTCGCGTCGGCGATGCGCGACGAGACGTTCGATCTCGTCCTCACGGGACTCCAGTCCGACGACCAGGGATTCGCGCAGGTCGGCGTCATCCTGGCCGAGAAGCTCGGCCTGCCGCACGCGACGATCATCATGGAGGTGCAGGCGGACCCTTCGACAGGGTCAGGGCGAGCGGCAACGCTGCGCGTGAAACGAGAGCTCGAAGGCGGTTGGTTTCAGTTCGTCTCCATGCCGCTGCCGGCAGTGCTGACGATTCAGAGCGGCATCAATCAGCTTCGCTACGCCACGCTGAAGGGCATCATGGCGGCGAAGAAGAAAGAGATCAAAAAGGTCCCGCCTTCGCTCCCTTCGGGAGCGTCGGCGGCCAAACAGAGGATCGTCAGCCTTTACGTTCCGGAGAAGGGCAAGAAGACGCAGATCATCGGCGGCTCGCCCGCCGAAGCCGCGAAAGAGCTGGTGCGCAAGCTGCGCGAGGAAGTCCGGGTTATCCCGTGATCATCGTCATTGCCGAACAGCGCGACGGGAAGCTCAATCGCGCGACGTGGGAAACGATTGCCGCCGCGCAGCAGATGGACGGCGACATCACCGTGCTCGTCCCGGGCGGCAGCGTCCGAAACGTCGCGGGCGAGCTGGCGGCGGCGCAGGTGAAAGAAGTCGTCCCGGTCGAGCATCGGTCGCTCGAACCTTACACGCCGGATGGGTTCACGGCGGCGCTGCAGGACGCGATCGCGCAACTGTCGCCGACGTATGTGCTGCTGCCGCACACGTATCAGACGCGCGACTTCGCTCCGAAGCTGGCCGCGCGGCTCGATCGCGCCATCATCACCGATGTCGTCGCCATCAAGAGGGCCGGCAGCGACACGGCGTTCGTCCGGCCGATGTTTCAGGGAAAGCTGACCGCCGACGTCGTGCCCCAGGGTCAGCCGCCGCACTTCGTGACGTTTCAGATTGGCGCCTACCGCATCGATCAGGCAGTCAAGGGTTCCGCGCCGGCGCCGGTCCGGGCGTTGACGGTGAACCTCGACGCGTCGGCGATCCGCCAGAAGCCCGACGCGCCGTTTCAGCAGGCGAAGCAGGCGGTCGATCTCTCACAGGCCGAGCGGATCGTGTCGGTGGGGCGCGGCATCAAGGAACAGGCGAACATCAAGGTCGCCGAGGAGCTGGCGCGGGCGCTCGGCGCCGAGCTCGCCGCGTCGCGTCCGATCTGCGACTCGGGATGGCTGCCGATGGAGCGTCAGGTCGGCAGCTCGGGCCAGACGGTCGCGCCGAAGCTGTATCTCGCGCTCGGCATCTCCGGCGCCATTCAGCATCTCGTCGGCATGAAAGGCGCGAACACGATCGTCGCCATCAACAAGGATCCCGATGCCCCGATCTTCGAGATCGCCGACTACGGCATCGTCGGCGATCTGTTCGAGATCGTTCCAGCCATGATCGACGCGTTGAAGCAGTGACCAGAATCGCGGATTGCGGATTGCCGATTGCGGATGGCAACCGCAAAGTCAATCCGCAGTCCGCAATCCGCGATCCGCAATGATTCCTGTACTGGTCTTCTGGCTCCTGTTCGTCATCTTCATCGGCGCGTTCGCGGCGCAGGTCGCGCGGCGTGTGCGGCTGATCCTCGCCGCACCGAACACGTTCAACGTCGACCGCATCGCCGTTCGTGCGGGCCGGTGGCTCGGCGACGTGCTGTTTCAACGCAGGACGATCCTGGAGCGCCCGATTCCCGGTGTCGCGCACGCGCTGGTGTTCTGGGGCTTCATCGCGTTCGCCGGCTACACGACCGTCGAATTCCTGAAGGGTCTCGGCATCGTCGATCTCACGGCGACATCGTGGTTCCACAAGTACCGAATGGCGCTCACGCCGTTTGCGGCCGCGGTGCTCGCGGGCATCCTCGTTCTGCTCGTCCGTCGCGCGTTTCTCCGCCCGGTCGCGCTCGGTTCGCACGTATCGGCCGAATCGATCGTCATCGGTCTCTTCATTGCGATGCTGATGATCACGTACCTGCTCACGTTTCGCCTCGATGAAACGAGGATGGCGGGGCACCTGAACTGGTGGCTGCACATGCTGGTGATCCTCGCCTTCATGGCGCTGATCCCGGCGTCGAAACACTTCCATCTCGTGGTGTCGCCGATTACGGTCTTTCTGAAGTCGCCGGAGCTCGGGACGGTGCCGAACCTCGATTTCGAGAAAGAGCAGGTCGGGCTCGAGACGCTGAAGGATCTCGGCAGCAAGACGGTGCTCGACGCCTTCACCTGCGTCGAGTGCGGGCGCTGTCAGGTGAACTGTCCCGCGTGGGGCGCCGGCAAGGAGCTCAATCCGAAAGCCATCATTCTGCAGACGCAGGACGGCCTGCTTTAGATTTTGAATGACACGGGGCCCGCCGAGCTCTACACGGAGAAAGTGCTGTGGCAGTGCACGACGTGCGGCGCCTGCGAGAACCAGTGTCCCGTCGGCATCGAGCACCTGCCGCTGCTGATCGGCGCGCGGCGCGGCCTCGTCTCGAACGGCGACGCGCCCGATTACCTCGGCGCGATGTACAACAACCTCGAACGCCGCAGCAATATCTGGGGGCTCGGGTACGACCAGCGTCAGAAGTTCGTGCAAGCGGTCGCCGTTGAGACGTTCGATCCGGCGAAGCACGAGTACCTGGTCTGGCTGGGCTGCGCCGGATCGTTCGAAGCGGACTATCAAAAGTCGCTGCGATCGCTGTTCGACATCCTGCGCAAGAAGAAGGTCAGCTTCGGCGTCCTCGCGAAGGAGAAATGCAACGGCGATCCGGCCAAGCGCACCGGCAACGAATACATCTTTCAGGAACTGGCCACGCAGAACATCGAAGATCTTCGAGCGAGCAAGGCGGTGAAGATCCTGACGTCGTGCCCGCACTGCGTGAAGACGATCGGATTCGATTACAAACGATTCGGTTACGACGTCGAGGTCGTTCACTCCGCCGACTTCGTCGCGCGACTCACGCGCGGCTCTGCGACAGGTAGCGCGAGCCTTTCAGGCGAGCGATCCGGCGGCGCGAGCGAGCCATCTGGCACGGCGCGCGAAAGGGTCACCTTCCACGATCCGTGCTACCTCGGTCGGTACGCCGGGAAGGTGGACGAGCCGCGCGAGCTGCTGGAGCGTTTCGGCGCCGACGTCAAAGAGCCCGTGCGGAATCGCGAGAACCCTTACTGCTGCGGCGCCGGCGGCGGACTGCTGTTCGCCGACAAGGAAGAAGAGCCCGGATCGCGCATCAGCGACGTTCGCTTCAGGCAACTGCGCGAGACCGGTGCGACGACCGTCGTCACGGCGTGCCCGTTTTGCTCGATCATGCTCAAGGGCGCCTCGGCGAGCGCAGGCGCTGCCGGCGGCCCTGTGGGCGATATCCAGTTCGTCGACCTGATGACGTATGTCAATGGCAGGATGCAGCCGCTCGGCTGAAAGCCTCGCGCTACCAGCGTCTGCGAGCCTCGCGCTACCAGCATCTGCGAGCCTGGCGCTACCAGCGTCTGCGAGCCTGGCGTTACAAGCGTCTGGGAGGCTCGCGCGACGAGCGTTGCGGGCCCGCGGGCCCACCGTAGCGCGAGCCTTTCAGGCGAGCGAATCCTCGTAGCCAAGCGACCCCGGAAATGACCGACTGGCGCGCGTCGAGATTGAAACGGGTTCAGGCGAAGCTGATCTCGATCGTCGGCTACCGGCTGGTTGCGCTGCTCGGATCGACGCTTCGCTGGAAGAGCGACGGCGTCGATCACTACGACCGCGTCGTCGGGAGCGGCCGGCAGCCGATCATGGCGTTCTGGCACGGCCGCATCCTTTCCGCGACGTACTATTTCCGGCGGCGCGGCATCGTGGTGATCACGAGCGAGAACTTCGACGGCGAGTGGATTGCCGGCATCATCGAGCGCTTCGGCTACGGGACGGCGCGCGGGTCGACCTCGCGCGGCGCACGCAGGGCGTTGCTGCAGCTGACGCGCGACATGGCGGCCGGCAGGCCCGCTGCGTTCACCGTGGACGGACCGCGCGGCCCCGCGCGCATCGCACAGCCCGGCGCCGTGTGGCTGGCGAAGGCGACCGGCAATCCGGTGGTGCCGTTCCATATCGAGGCCGATCGCAGCTGGTCGATGAACAGCTGGGATCGCACGCAGATTCCGAAGCCGTTCGCGACGATCGCGATCGCGATCGGCGAGCCGTTCGACGTTCCGAGGGACGCCGATGCGGCGGCGATCGATCGAGCCCGGCGCTCGCTCGAGGAGCGGCTGCAGGCGCTCGAGACGCGCGCGAACGCGATGCTCGATCAGCCGCGATAATTCTTCAGGAGGCATCGTGCCCTACTTCGCGCTGTTCTACGACACCGTCGACGACTTCGCGTCGCGCCGCACGCCGTTCCGCGCCGCGCACCTCGATCTCGTGCGCGCCGCCCACGCGCGCGGCGAGATCCTGCTCGCCGGCGCGCTGGCCGATCCGGTCGACCGCGCGCTGCTCGTGTTCAAGACCGCCGACCGATCGGTCGTGGACCGGTTCGTCGAACAGGATCCATATCCGAACAACGGCCTCGTGAAGCGCGTCGAAATCAGGCCGTGGACCGTCGTCGTGCCGTCGGAGGAGCCGCCGCGATGATCGCGCGCGTGTGGACGGCGCGGGCGCGGCCCGACGGCGCCGATGCGTACGCCGCGCACTTCAACGATCACGTCCTGCCGGCCCTCGAGGCGGTCGACGGCTATCAGGGCGCGACGCTGCTCCGCCGCGCGCGCGGCGAGTCGACCGAGCTCGTCGTCATCAGCTGGTGGATCTCCGAGGAGGCGATTCGCGGGTTCGCGGGCGACGACTTCGAGCGCGCCGTCGTCGCCGACGAGGCGCGCCGCGTCCTCACGTCGTTCGACGACACGGTCCGTCATTACGAAGTCTGCGGCCGTTCGCGGCTGCTGGTCGCTGGGAGGTAGTTGGTGGACGAGAACGGCGCCCAGCACCAGCAAGCAGCCAACATCATTTAAACGCGTGGGGCCCCACCCCCACGCGCTGACGCGCTCGCGGCGTAGACCGCTCGCGCGTATTTAGAACAGAACGTCACCACAGGTGGGGAATCCACCCCCACGCGCTGACGCGCTCGCGGCGTAGACCGCTCGCGCGTATTTAGAACAGAACGTCACCACAGGTGGGGAATCCACCCCACGCGCTGACGCGCTCGCGGCGTAGACCGCTCGCGCGTATTTAGAACAGAACGTCACCACACGATACGACATTGATCGGAGGGCGACGAAAGTGTGCATCGATCGCTACGCGGCCGCGCACCGCTGCCTGAATCGTCTCACGGCATGGAGGTTGCCCTCATCCGACACATCATGTCGTGGTGTCGCTCGGTCGTTTGCGGGTTGCTCATCGTTGCTGCCGCGTCAACGGCAGGCGCTCAGTCGGCCGCCAACGACGCGGCGCAGGCGGGCTTTACGGCGCTGCAGCGCGGCGACGCGGACAAGGCGGCGTCGATCTTCAAAGATGCGCTCGATCGGCATCCTGAGGATCCGGCCCTGCTGTACGGTGCCGGCGCCGCCGCTCATCTTCAGGGACGCGAGCACGACGCGTCGCGCCTGCTCAAAGCGGCGCTCGATGCCGAGCCGAGGCTGACGCTCGCATCGGCGCTCCTCGGCGAGATCGCGTACCACGAAGGCGATCTCGATCTGGCGATCAAAACCTACGAGACCGCGCTCACGTACGCGCCGTCGAATGTCGCCCTGAGGCAGCGGCTCGCGACGTGGCGCGGCGAAGCCGACCTCCATCATGGATTCGAAGCGTACAAGGACGACCGGTTCTCAATCCTGTTCGAGGGACCGGTCAATCACAAGCTGGCCGCGCGCGCGACCACCGTGCTTGGCGCGGCGTTCTGGCGCATCGGCCGAACGCTTGGCGCGTATCCGTCGGATTCGATCAGCGTGATTCTCTATACGGACAAACAATTCAGGGACGTGACCGGTGCGCCGGAGTGGTCGGGCGGCGGTTTCGATGGGCAGATTCGGATGCCAGTCGGCGGCGCCGCGCAGAATCTCACGGAATTCGATCGCGTGCTGACGCACGAGCTCACGCACGCGATGCTGAAAAGCCTCGCGCCGCGGAACATGCCGGCGTGGCTGAACGAAGGGCTGGCGATGTACTTCGATGGCAGCGACGGCGCGGCGTCCGGGCGCCGCCTCGCGGCCGCGCGCGTCTTCGTGCCGCTTGCGGCGCTACGCGACGGGTTCACGACGCTCGGCGCGGCGGAAGCCTCGCTCGCCTACGAAATGAGCGCGTTTGCGGCGCACGCGCTCATCACGCGGATCGGCACCGCCAACGTCGGCCTGCTCCTGCAGGATCTCGACGGCGGCCAGTCGGTCGACCAGGCGGTCGAACGTTTCGGTTTCACCTTCGCGGAGTTCGAGCGCGGCCTCGCGCGCCGCGTGGCCCGACCGTAGCGCAATCCGCATCGCGCAATCTACAATCCGCGATACGTTGTCGGTCATCCTGGTTCACACCGACCGTTTTGCGGAGCATCAGACGCCGCCGGGCCATCCCGAACGGCCCGAGCGCGCCGAAGTGTTCGATGCCGTCGCGAATCGCTGGCGCAGGAAGGGAACCGAAATCGTGGCGCCGCGCGCCGTGACCGACGAGCAGCTCGCGCGCGTGCACGATCCCGATTACATCCGTCGCATTTCGGAAACGACGGGGCGCGCGGTGGCGCTCGACCCCGACACGTACACGTCGCCCGAGTCGTACGAAATCGCGCGGCTCGCCGCCGGCGCCACGATCGATGCGGTCGAGCGCGTTATGGCCGGAACCAATCGCGCGGCGGTGGCGATGGTGCGGCCGCCCGGCCATCACGCGGAACGCAGCCGCGCGATGGGGTTCTGTCTGTTCAACAACGTCGCGTGCGGCGCTGCTCACGCACGCACGCTCGGCGCGCGCCGTGTCGCGATCGTCGACTACGACGTGCATCACGGAAACGGCACGCATCACATCTTTGACGTCGATCCGCACGTGCTGTACATCTCGACGCATCAGTATCCGTACTATCCCGGCACCGGCGCCGCCGATGAAATCGGCCGCGACGCTGGGCGAGGATTCACGGTGAACGTGCCGCTCGACGCTGGGGCGGTCAGCGAGGACTACGAGCTCGTCTTCGCGCGCGTCGTAAGTCCCGTGCTCCGTCAGTTCGAGCCGGACCTGTTGATGGTGTCTGCCGGTTTCGACGCCCACGAAAGCGATCCGCTCGGCGGCATGCGCCTCACGGCCGAGTCGTTTGCCGCGATGACGCTCGAGCTGCGAGCCGTCGCCGAGGAATCTTGTCGCGGTCGACTGATTGCGGTGACCGAAGGCGGATACGACCTGCAGGCGCTGGGAACGTCGCTCGACGCCGTGATTACGACATTGAGTGGACCTGTTTCGCCGCCCCGCTGGCCGTCGAGCGGCATCGCGTCCTCTCGTGGCCGTTCCGCGGCCCAGGCGGTCGCGCAGGCGCTTACCGGATTCTGGAAGCTGGACGGCCACCGCTGACTCCGATCCAATCCAGTGGTTCCACGGGCAACCGTGTGAACGACTTGCAAGAAAACGAGTTGATTCCCGTAAGGGCGGGGTGTCTAATGCCGCCAATTCATCCCGTTGGCGCGTCGCCCTCGTTATCTTCCTAACCCGTACCCACGAGGAGGCCGCAGATGCGCATACGTATCGTCGGATTGGGCATTCCGCTGTTGCTGGCGCTCGCGCTACCCGCGATTGCTCAACAGGGAACGGCGGAAATGGGCGGTCGCGTCGTCGACGAAACCGGTGCGGCGTTGCCCGGTGTCGCGATTGTCATCACCAACGAAGAGTCAGGCGTCTATCGCGACATCGTCACCGGCGCTGACGGCAACTATTTCGCGCCGCAGTTGATTCCCGGGCGCTACAAGATCTCTGCGAAGCTCGCCAGCTTCAAAACGTTCGAGCGCGGCGGCCTGATCGCGGCCGTGGGGAAGACGCTGACGATCAACATCACGATGGCTGTCGGCACGCTCGAGGAAACCGTTCGCGTCACCGCAGAGTCGCCGCTGGTCGACATGACGAGCGCCAAAGTGGGCGGCAACATCGGGACTGACGAGCTCAGCGAGCTGCCGGCGATGAACCGCAACTACTTTGCCGCGGTCGCCCTCCTGCCAGGCATTCAGTTTGCGCCGTCGAACCAGATGGGCAATGACACGCTGGTTGCGTCCGGCCAGACCACTCAGAACAACAACGTCTCGGTCGATGGGGGTTACGACGCCGACGATGCGCTCGGCACCAGCGCAGGCGCGCAGGTGCGTGTGCCAATCGAGGCGATCCAGGAGTTCCAGGTCATCACGAGCATGTACGACGCGGAGTATGGCCGCGCAAGCGGTGCCATCCTCAACGCCGTCACCAAGTCGGGCACGAACCAGTTCAAGGGCGTGCTGTTCGCGGAAGCGGCCAGCAACAAACTGACGGCCGCGGATTATTTCGTCCGAACCCAGAACCTGACCAAGCCGTCGGCCGTCAGGCGGGATTGGGGCGGCGTGATCGGCGGGCCGATTGTCAGGAACAAAGCGCATTTCTTCTTCAGCCTCGAGCGACAGGTGGACAACCCGAACCGGACCCGCGTATTCCCGACGCGGCCGTCGTTGACCTTCTCGAAGGCTGAGGATCGCACCGACTGGAACACGCTCATCCGCTTCGATCATCAGATCAACGCGAACAACACGTGGGCGGTCCGCTGGCTGCGCGAGTGGGCGCCGCAGTGGTACACCTTCAGCCAAAACCGTACGACGCTGGAGTCGTATCAGGACGAGACCGACCTCGATCAGACGGCCGTCGGCACGCTGACCAGCGTCCTCAGCAACTCGCGTGTCAACACGGTACGCTTGGCGAGAACGTGGGAGCACTGGTGGCACGGCAACGAGTGTTTCCGCGCGCAGGGACCGCAGGGCGGGAGGGAAGGCTTCATCTTCAAGCAGGAACCGGAGGGCAATCAGGCGCTCTGCCCGCCGCAGCTCGATTATCTGAGCTTCCTCGCGCAGGCGAGCACCGAGTCGCAGGGCCCGTGGGACTCCAACTATCAGATCGAGGACGACTATTCGTGGTTCCTTCCCGGGAAGAAGGGCGACCACGACATGAAGTTCGGATTCCGTTACAACTACACTGAATTGCGCCGCGTGTCGCAGGTGAATTCCAACGGCACGTTCCGCTTCAACACCGATCTGCCGTTCGATGCAACGAACCCGCGCACGTATCCGGAACGCTTCACCATCCGCACCGGCACGTTCAACGAGTTCATCAAGAATCACACCTACGAGGCGTTCGCGCAGGACAAGTGGCGCGTGACCCCGCGGACGACGATCGGCCTGGGCGTCCGCTACGATCTCGAGATCATTCCTCTCGACGAGACCGGCAATCCACTGTTCAAGACGAACGCCTATCCGGTCGACAAGAACAACGTCTCGCCGCGCGTGAACTTCACGCACGCGCTCGACGACGCCGGCAAGTCTCTGATCCGCGGGGGATACGGCATCTTCTACAACCGGACGATTCTCGGGGCGGTGGACGACACGCTGGAGTTCGGCAAGTTGACGTCGTCAGCCGTGGTCCAGTTCCCGACCAGCGCCGCCGATCCAGGTCCGAGCGCCGGGCGATTCCCGACGGATCCGTTCCTCGTCAACGGTCCGTTCGTCAACCGCGCGCTGCTCAACTCGATGTATCCGCCCGGCGTGCCGGTGAAGAACGACGGGGTGGTGATTTTCGACTCGCCGAATCGGAGCACGCCGTACGCGCATCAGTTCACGATCGGCTACGTCCGCGAGCTGTTGCCCTCGCTCGCCGCGCACGTCGACTACGTCCGGATGGTGAACAAGGACATGTTCCTCGCGCGCAATCTCAACCCGGGGCTGCGTGTCGACACGAGCCGTACCGGCAGGGTTGATCGCTTCGATGCATTCGGCGTGCTCGGCGAGCGATACAGCCAGCAGGTCTGGGTGATGGAGAACACCGGCGAGTCGACGTACGACGGCCTCAATCTGTCGCTCGAGAAACGGTACGCGAACAACTGGTCGGGCCGCGTCTCGTACTCGCTATCGAAGTCGCGCGGCACGGCGGAGGATCAGGCCGATAAGAACACCTATCAAACATTGACGGACATGAACCTCGACCTGTGGCGTGGTCCGAGCAGCGTCGACCGCACCCACATCCTGTCGATCGGCGCGCGCGCCGAAATTCCGAAGACGCACGGAGCCAACCTGTCGACGACGATCCGCTACATGACCGGCTTCCCGTTTACCATCTACAACAGTGCCGTTGACGTGAATCGCAACGGTGAGCTCGTCGATCCGGTGCCGGCCGGGACGTACAGCGGCACCGCGACCGACGCGATGCAGAACGTGGCGTTCGACGGCAAGCGCAACGGCGCGCGAGCCCCGAACATGTTCCAGGCCGACGTGCGCGCCGGCTGGCACACCCGCGTTCGCGGGCAGCAGACCCTCGAGCTGTTCCTCGATATCTACAACATCACGAACCACGCGAATTTCGATCCGCCGATCACTGCGAATCGGGATCTGCGGACGCCGGCGAACTTCCTCGTGCTGACGAACCTGTTTGGCGGCGGCGGGTTCCCGCGGCAGGCGATGATGGGTGCCCGATTCGCGTTCTGATCTGAAGCGATTGAGGATGTGAGGATTGGGCCGGACGCAAGCCGTCCGGCTCTTTTTTTTTGGCCCAACGTCAACGACAATTTCAGCGGACGGGCGCCCGACGTCGGCGCGCTCGAAGCCTGCAAACCCGCTCCGCATTTCGGTCCGCGGCCGTGAAGGTACAATGGTTGTCGAGTCGCGATGACCGAGTTCAAACCGCAGCAGCTGGACAAGAAATGGCAGCAGGCGTGGACATCGGCGAAGGCATTCGAGGTCGACGTCGATCCCTCGCGTCAGAAGTTCTATTGTCTGGAGATGTTCGCGTACCCCTCCGGGTACGCGCACGTCGGCCACGTCCGCAACTACATCATCGGCGACATCATGGCGCGCACGAAGCGGATGCGCGGCTACAACGTGCTGCATCCCTTCGGCTGGGACGCGTTCGGCCTCCCTGCTGAGAACGCGGCGATCAAGAGCGGCACCCACCCCGAGACGTCGACGCTCGACAACATCGCCCACATGAAAGGGCAGCTGCAGCGTCTCGGGATCAGCTACGCGTGGGACCGGGAGATCGCGACGTGCCAGCCGGAGTACTACAAGTTCAACCAGTGGATCTTCCTGCGGATGTTCGAGCGCGGGCTGGCGTACCGGCGGCGCTCGACGGTCAACTGGTGTCCGGTCGACGAGACGGTGCTGGCCAACGAACAGGTGATCGACGGCGCCTGCTGGCGCTGTGGCACGACCGTCGTCGCGCGCGAGCTGGAGCAGTGGTTCTTCCGCATCACGGCGTACGCCGACGAGCTGCTGAAAGGACTCGAGACGCTGACGGCATGGCCCGAGAAGGTCGTCGTCATGCAGCGGAACTGGATCGGCCGCTCGGAAGGCGCGCGGATCAAGTTCCCGGTCGCCGGCGGCGGCGACCCGATCGAGATCTTCACGACGCGCATCGACACGATCTACGGCGCCACGTTCGTGCTGCTGGCGCCCGAGCATCCGATGGTCGATCGGTTCGCCGTCGAAAGCCCCGATTCAAAGGCGTTCCGCGATAAGGTCGCGAAGTTCCGCGCCCTCGACCGCGAATCGCGGTTGACAGGCGCGATCGAGAAGGAAGGATTCGATACGGGACGAAAGGCGATCAACCCGTTCACCAGGGAAGACGTCCCGATTTGGATCGCGAACTTCGTTCTGGCCGAGTACGGCACCGGCGCGATCATGGCGGTTCCGGCGCACGACGAGCGCGACTTCGAGTTCGCGCGCAAGTACGACCTGCCGATCCGGATCGTGGTTCAGGCCGGACCGGATACGCCATCGGCCGAATCGATGACCGAAGCCACGACCAACTACGGCCGCATGGTGAATTCCGGTGAATGGAATGGCCAGGAAGCGCCCGCCGTCATCACGAAGATGATCGCCGACGCCGAGAAGCGCGGCATCGGCATGGGCGAAGTCCAGTATCGCCTGAAGGATTGGGGCATCTCGCGGCAGCGGTACTGGGGCACGCCGATCCCGGTGATCTACTGCGACAGGGACGGCGTCGTGGCGGTGCCCGACAAGGATCTGCCGGTCGAGCTCCCGAAGGTGACGACGTTGACCGGCCGCGGCGATTCGCCGCTGGCGCAGGTGCCCGAGTTCGTCAACGTGAAGTGTCCCAAGTGCGGAGGTCCCGCCCGGCGCGAGACCGACACGATGGACACGTTCGTCGACTCGTCGTGGTACTTTCTGCGATTCGCCGATCCGCACAACAAGGAGCTGCCGTTCGATCCGGTGCCGGCGGCGTACTGGATGCCGGTCGATTTCTACAGTGGCGGCGTCGAGCACGCGATTCTTCACTTGCTGTATTCGCGCTTCGTCACGCGCGTGCTGCGCGACGTCGGGCTGGTGAACTTCGACGAGCCGTTCAAGCGGCTGCTGACGCAGGGGATGGTGCTGAAGAACGGCGCCGTCATGTCGAAGTCGAAGGGCAACGTCGTCGATCCGGACGACATGCGCGAGAAGTACGGCGCCGACGCGCTGCGGCTCTACGTGATGTTCGTTGCGCCGCCCGAGAAGGAAGTCGAATGGAGCGACGCCGGCCTCGAAGGGAGCTTCCGTTTCCTGGTCCGCGTGTGGCGCATCGTCGACCACTGGTGCGAGACGATTGGCGGCGAAGGCATGCCGGCGTGCAGCGATGACTGCACGGGGGCCGAGCGCTCGCTGCGTAGAAAAACGCACGACACGATTCGGCGTGTGACCACTGACATCGAAGAGCGCATGCACCTGAACACCGGCGTGTCGTCGCTGATGGAGCTCGTGAACGAGCTGTACGCGTTCAGCGACACGACCGAGCACGGCGCGCCGACGCGCGGCGAGCCGCCGGTAGGACGAGTCGAGCGCCAGCAGACGATTGCGGTCCTGAAGGAGGCAATCGATGCGCTGGTCGTCATGATTTCGCCGTTCGCGCCGCACATGGCCGAGGAGCTGTGGCAGATGCTCGGCCATCCCGAGGCGCTGACGAAAACGAGCTGGCCGTCGTACGATCCCGCGGTCGCCAAGGCCGACGAGGTCGTCGTGCCGGTGCAGGTGAACGGCAAGGTGCGCGCGCGCGTCACTGCGCCGGCCGACGCGTCCGAAGATCAGATGCGCGAGCTGGCGCTGGCCGACGCGTCGATCAGAAACCACACGACCGGCAGGACGATCGTCAAGGTCGTCGTCGCGAAAGGGCCGCTCGTCAGCGTGGTGGTGAGATAGCGGCGACGATGACGGCCGACATAATGGACCCAATGGACCCAAAAGATACAAAGGTTCTTGTTCTTAATGTCCTGTGTGTCCTTGGTGTCCTTTGTGCAAGCGTCGCAGGCGCCTCATGCGGCTACTCCCTCGCGGGCCGCGGCGCGTTCCTGCCGTCCTACATCCGCACCATCGGCATCCCGACGTTCGTGAACCGGACGACGGTCTTCAACCTCGAGACGCTCGTCACGCAGAAGGTTCGCTCCGAATTCATCGGCCGCGGCAAGTATCAGATTCTGCCGCAGACGAGCGGCGTCGATGCGCTGCTGAACGGCGAGGTCACGGCCGTCTCCATCACGCCCGCCAGCTTCACGACGCAGAACCTCGCGTCGCGCTACGTGATCACGATGACGGCCCGCATCGAGCTGCGCGATCTGCGCGAGAACAAGGTGCTCTGGGAGAATCCCGGCGTCATGTTCAGGCAGGATTACGAGGCGACGAGCGGCCGGGCGCCCGGATCGGGCGGTCTCGTCGATCCGGTGGCATTTTTTCAGCAGGATGCGAGCGCGCTCGAGCGCATGAGCACCGACTTCGCACGGACGATCGTGAGCGCGATTCTGGAGGCTTTTTGAGCAGGCCTGAACGCCTGCGCTACCGAAACCGCGACCGTCTGCGCCAGCGAAACCGCTACCGTCTGCGCTAGCGAAACCGATACCGTAGCGCAGCCCTTTAGGGCTGCCGAGACCATGCCGACTCTCACGATTTCCGCCGTTCGACAGCAGATCGCCTCGGGCGAGGTCGATCCGATCTACCTCCTGCAGGGAGAAGACGACGTCGAGAAGTCGGCGCTGGCTGCGGAGTTCGCCGATCTCGTCGAGGAAGGACTGCGCGCGTTCAACGTCGACCGCATTCATGCCGGCGACTGGACCACGGGCGACAAACTCGCCGATGGCGTCGGCTCGCTGGCTGCCGCCGTCCGCACGCTGCCGATGATGGCGCCGCGGCGTGTCGTCGTCGTGCTCCGGGCCGAAACGCTGCTGATGCCCAAGCGCGAGAGCGAGGCCGCAGACCGTGCGCTGGAGCAGCTCGCCGCGCTGATCAAGAATCCGGAAAAGGGAAGCACCATCGTCTTCGTTGCCGCTCCGCTCGACAAGCGCACGAAAATGTGGCGGCTGCTCGACCAGCAGGCCACCATCGTGCAGTGCGGCGTCATCGAGGACTTGGCGGCGGCGCAGCAATGGATCCGCACGAGGCTGGCGAAGGACGGCATCGAGATCGATCCGGCCGCCGCCCGGTCGCTCGGCGAGCTGGCCGGCTTTCCTGCCTATGGCCGCGACAAAGGGCCCAAAGGCGACGTCGCGCGGCTGCGCGGCGAAGTCGAGAGGCTGATGCTGTATGCCCTGGGGCAGAAGCGGATCACGCTGGACGACGTGCGGCAGGTTGCGGGTCCCGCGGCGCTGCAGGACGACTGGGCGATGGCCAATGCCATCGAGGCCGGTCAGGCCGGAGAAGCGGTGCGTCAGCTCGCGCTGATGCTCGACGCGGGCGGCATTCCCGAGATGATTCTGGGGCAGCTCGGATGGCTCGTCCGATCGAAGTTCGCGGCGATTGCGCCGCATGCAGTGCGCGGTTCCGTCGAGGCTGTTTTTCGGACAGATCTCGATCTGAAACGATCAGCCGGCGATTCGCGAGTGCTGCTCGAGCGGCTGATAGTGGAATTGTGCGCGAGACGCTCGCGGCGTTAGGACCGGGCGGCCAGACGCGTGCTTAGACGCGACTTGTACCGTCCCGCCGCGTTCCTGTGAATGATTCCCTTGCTCGCCATCCGATCGATCAGCGAGATCGTCTGCTTGAGAGCCGAGCGCGCGCCGGGCAGATCGTTGCCGGCGATCGCCGTCCGCACGTTCTTCAGCGCGGTACGCAGCCGCGATCGGAATTGACGGTTGTGCTCGCGGTTCTTCAGACCCTGACGATGCGCCTTCAGCGCGGATGCATGCGAAGCCACGTAATTCTCTACCTCCGGAACCACCAATCTTAACATGCCTGTTACCGTCGAGCACCTGCGACGCGTCTACGGCTCGTTCGCGGCCGTCGACGATCTCTCATTCGAGGTCGCGGCGGGGGAGATCGTCGGCCTCATCGGTCCCAACGGCGCCGGGAAGACGACGACGCTGCGGTCGCTCGCCGGTATCCTGAGGCCGACGTCGGGCCGTATCCGGATCGACGGCCACGATCTGGCCGCCGATCCTCTCGAGGCGAAGCGGCGTCTCGCCTTCATGCCCGACGAGCCGCGCCTGTTCGAGTACCTCACCGTCGAAGAGCATCTGCGGCTGGTCGCGCGTCTGTACTCGGTGCCGGATTTCGAGGGACGCGCACGAGGTCTCATCGAGGAGCTCGAGTTGAAAGGGAAGGAGCAGTCGCTGCCGGACGAGCTGTCGCGCGGCATGCGGCAGAAAGTCGTCATCGCCTGCGGCCTCGTCAGGAACGCGACGACGCTGCTGTTCGACGAACCGTTGACGGGACTCGATCCGATCGGCATCCGGCGAATGCGCGAGACGATCATCGCGCGCGCGCGCGGCGGCGCCGCCGTGCTGCTGTCGTCGCACCTGCTGCATCTGGTCGAAGAGATTTGCTCGCGCGTGATTATCATGGCCGGAGGAAAAAAAGTGGCCGACGGCACCTTCGCCGAGCTCGCGTCCCGCGCCGACCTGGCGGCGGCCGGCTCGAACCTGGAACAGATCTTCATGCGGGTCACGGGACATGATTAGCGCGAGCCTCTACATCATCGTCTGCAGCACGAAGAACCGCATCCGGCGGCGCCTGCGGCGGCTTCGCGAGCCGCGCTACCTGGTCGGCGCGATCGTCGGCGTCGCCTACATGTACTTTTCCTTTTTCGCGCGCATGCGTGGCGCGCGCGCGTCGATCGCGTCCGGACGCCGGCGGTCGGGAAGACCGCCGGAGCTGCCGGCATTTTTCGTCCAGGCTGGCGGATCGCTCGTCGCCCTTGGTCTCTTCGCCCTTGCGGCCCTTTCGTGGCTGCTGCCGTTCAACAGCAGCATGCTGGAATTCTCCGACGCGGAAACGGACTTCCTCTTCACGGCTCCGGTGTCGAGGCGCGCGCTGTTGGTGCATCGGCTGATGCGCGCGCAGCTCGGAGTGATCTTCACCTCGCTGGTGACGGCGCTCGTGTTTCCGACGGCGAGGCCGAATCCGGTGGCGTGGGTCGTCGCCGTGTGGGTGATGCTGACCACGGTTCGCGTGTACTTCACCGGCGTCACGCTCGCGCGCGGACGCCTGCTGCTCGGCGACGCGTCGGTTCGTCCCGTCGCCTGGGCGCCGGTTGCGGTCGCGCTCGCCGCCGTCGCGATCGTGGGGCAATCGCTCGTGCGCACGCTCGTTCGCGAACAGCCGTCGGCTCTCGGACCGGCAATCACCGCGGTGCACGACGCGCTGTCGTCCGGAGCGGCCGCATGGGTGCTGTGGCCCTTCGTCGCAGTGTCCCGACCGCTATTCGCGCAGGGCGGCCGTCCATTCGCCGCAGCAATCGCCGTCGCGCTGGTTGTGCTGACGTCGCTGTTCGCGTGGGTCCTTCATTCGGACGAGGCGCTCCAGGAGGCCGCAGCCGACGCGGCGGCGCGTCGGGCGGCGCGCGGTCGGGCGCGCGACAAGCCGGCGGCGCGTGCGCGCGCGACGGGCCTCACGCTGGCGCCTGTCGGTCGCCCCGAGTTCGTGTTCTTCTGGAAAAACGCGGTGCAGATGGTTCGCGCGACGACCGGCGTCGCGCTGCTTCGCTACGCCGTCGCGTTGACGGTGATTGCCGTGGCGGCGAGCGCGGCGATCAGCTCGGCGACCCAGGCGCGCGGGCTTGCGATGACGCTGTGTTCGCTGGCGATTGGCGTCGCCGGATTTTCAGTCGTGCTCGGCCCGCAGATTGTGCGTACCGACCTGCGCAGCGATCTCCGCCATCTCGATCTGTTGAAGGCGTGGCCGGTCGCTTCTGCGGCCGTCATGCGCGGTGAGATGCTGGCGCCAGGCATCGCGCTGACCGGTGTCGCGTGGCTCGCCCTCACGTGCGCAGCGATACTGTCGGCGGCCGGTTTTCCGGCGCTCTCGTTGTCGTGGCGGCTGTCGATCGCGGCCGCCGCGGTCGTGATCGCGCCTTCGCTGGTGTTCGCGCAATTGCTGATTCAGAACGCCGCGGCCGTGCTGTTTCCGGCGTGGGTGCCGCTCGGCAACGAGCGCCCCCGCGGCGTGGATGCGCTCGGCCAGCGGCTCATCCTCCTCGGCGGCGTTCTGCTATCCGTCGCGTTGATGATGCTGCCCGGCACGGTTGCCGGCGGCGTCATCTGGTTCGCCTTCCAGCGATGGGTCGGACCGCCGATTCTGCTTCCGGCTGCGTTGGTGTGCTTGTCGCTGGTCGTGCTCGAGATTCTGGTCTGCACCGAGCTGCTCGCGCCGTTATACGAGCGGCTCGACGTGCTTGCTGTCGAGCGCGCCGATTGAAGGGCTCGCGTGTGGCGATGGTGAAATTGACGGTCTTTAGCGTCCGCCGAGGATCTCGAACCCGCCGATCGTCGGCCGCTTGTCCGTGTAGCGGACGACAGCCCTGCCGTCGATGTATTCGGTGACCTTGTAGATTGAGCCGCTGCGCCGCTCGACCGTGATCGGCCGTCCCGCGAGCTGGTTGACGTGCGCAACGTAGTTGCGCGTCTCGCGGTAGGGCGGCACGTTGTTGCCGTGGTTGTCCACGGCGCCGGGTCCGGCGTTGTAGGCGGCGAGGGCGAGCACTTCGTTGTTCCGATAGCGATCGAGGAGCTCGCGAAGATAGGCGACGCCCGCGCGGATGTTCTCGGCCGGGTTGAACGGATTCAGCACACCGAATTGCCGGATTGTCGCCGGCATCAGCTGCATCAGGCCGAGCGCTCCCTTTGGCGAGCGCGCGAACGGGTTGAAGGCGGACTCCACCTGCATGACGGCGCGCACCAGGTCGGCACGGACGCCGTGAGTGCGCGAGTGCTCGAGAATCAGATCGTCGTAGGCGCGGCTCCGCTCCGTCGCCGCATACCGCGTGGCGCGCACCTTCTGCGCCTGCGGCACCGCAAACGTCCGGGCTTCGACGCCGCTCTGCGCGGGCCTTCGATCCGACAGGACCAGGTTGCCGTTCGTGTCGCGCCAGGAGTAAATCTGCGCGTGCGCCGGCGCCGCAATGCCGACAAGCAGAGCCGCCGCCGTCACCGCAAAGCGCAGCCGTTCACGGCCGCGGAAATTGTTGAGCATCTGCCGTAAGGTCAACAGTTTACCTTATCGGCAGCTCCTTCACATTTCTTCAGGCCGGGCTTGGAGTCGAGTGCCCGAGCAGCCTCGCCAGCACGCCTTCGCTGGCGCCGAGCATTTCGTCGATTTTCTCGGGTTGCTTGCCGCCGGCTTCAGCGAAATCGGGCCTGCCGCCGCCGCCGCCGCCGACGATTGGCGCGATTTCCTTCACGATTTGACCCGCTTTGACACGGGAGGTCAGGTCCGGCGTGACAGCCACGACGATCTGAACCTTCCCGTCGCTGGCCGACGCCAAGACGACGACGCCGCTCTTGATCCTGGCCTTCAACGAGTCGGAGAGACCGCGCAGGGCATCTTTGTCGAGATCCTCGACCTTGCGACGCGCGAGCTTCACGCCCGCGACCTCGACGGTATCGGTGTCCTCCGCTGAGCCGCCACCGCCCATTGCGAGCTTGGTCTTCAGCTGGGTGACCTCGCGCCCGAGGCGCTTGGCTTCGCTCTGCAGTTTCTCGATCGCCTCGACGGCCTGATCGTCCGGCGCGTGCAGCGCGTCGAGGATTTCGGTGAGCACGCCGCGTTGGCGCTGTGCCCACGCGACGGCGCCGTTGCCGGTCACGGCTTCGATCCTCCGCACACCAGCGGCGACGCCGCCCTCGGCGACGATCGCGAAGAAGCCGATGTCGCCGGTGGCGGAGACATGGGTGCCGCCACACAACTCCATGCTGAAGCGGGGCACGCTGACGACGCGAACCGTGTCGCCGTATTTTTCACCGAAGAGCGCCATGGCGCCGGCTGCGATCGCCTCCTGCGTCGGCCGCACGTCCGTCTCGACCGGCGTGTTGCGTACGATTTGCTCGTTGACGATCCGCTCGATCCGCTCGAGCTCTTCGCGCGAGACCGGCTGAAAGTGGACGAAATCGAAGCGCAGCCGGTCCGGGGCGACGAGCGATCCTTTCTGCGTCACGTGCGTGCCGAGCACCTCGCGAAGCGCGGCGTGCAGCAAATGCGTTGCAGTGTGGTTTCGCCGCGTCGCGTTCCGTACCTCCGCGTCGACTTCGGCGGTGACGAGATCCCGCACGCGCAGCGATCCTGACGTGACGCGTACGTGATGCGCGCGCGGCAGACCGGCGCGGATGCGGACCATTCCTTCGACCGTCGCCGATGCGCCGCCCGCCTCGCTGAAAATCCGTCCGGAGTCCGACACCTGCCCGCCGGCCTCGAGATAGAAGGGCGTCTTCGCCAGCGCGACGAATCCGCTCTCGCCGCTGGCCAGCGCGTCGACCGGCGTCCGCTTCTCGTCGAACAAGCTGACGATCGGTACGCCGCTGACCCGCGTCGTCGTGTACCCCTCGAAACGGTCGCCGACTTCCTTCAGGCGGTCGTCCGCCTCGACGTCGAACTCCTGTCCCTTCCTGCCGCCGAAGGCGCTCTGCGCGCGCGCCTTGTCGCGTTGCGCCTCCATCGCTCGATCGTACCCCTCGCGATCGATCGTGATCCCCTGCGTCGTGGCCGTGTCTTCGATGAAGTCGAACGGAATGCCGAACGTGTCGTACAGGCGAAATGCGATCTCGCCCGGCAGCACCTTCGACTTCGTATCCGACACCTTCGCCAGCTCCGCTTCGAGGCGCGGGAGCCCTTCGTTCAGGACCGCTTCGAAGCGGTGCTCCTCGGCAAGGATGGTCTTCTCGACCATCTCGCGGTTGCGGCGCACCTCGGGATACGCGTCGCCCATCTCGCGGTCGAGCACCGCGACGAGACGATGCAGGAACGCCTCGTTCAGACCGAGATGCTTCCCATGTCGCATCGCGCGGCGCATGATCTTGCGCAGCACGTAGCCGCGCCATTCGTTGGAAGGAGTGACGCCGTCGGCGATCAGAAACGTCGTCGACCGGATGTGGTCCGCGACGACGCGCATCGAGACGTCGTCGGGACTCATGCTGCCTGCGTAGGTCCGGCCCGACAGCGAGCCAATCTGACGGAGCAGCGGCATGAACAGGTCGGTGTCGTAATTGGAATCCTTCTGCTGCAGGACAGCGGTGACGCGCTCGAGACCCATGCCGGTGTCGATCGACGGCGCGGGCAGCGGCTTCAGCACGCCCTCCGCGCTGCGCTCGAACTCCATGAACACGTTGTTCCAGACCTCGATTTCGGGATCCACGCCCGTGCCGCGCACGTAGTAAATCTCCGAGCAGCGGCCGCACGGACCGGTGTCGCCCATCTGCCAGAAGTTGTCGTCGAGGCCGAGCTCGAGGATGCGGTCGCGCGACACGAACTTCCGCCAGATCTCGAACGCCTCGTCGTCGCGCGGGATGCCGTGCCCGCCTTTGAAGATCGAGACGACGAGCTTGTCGGCCGGCATCTTCCACACGTCGGTGAGCACCGTCCACGCGTATTCGATCGCTTCCTTCTTGAAGTAGTCGCCGAACGAGAAGTTGCCGAGCATCTCGAAGAACGTGTGGTGGCGGAACGACGGCCCGACGTTGTCGAGGTCGTTGTGCTTGCCGCTGACGCGCATCACCTTCTGGGACGTCGTCGCCCGCCTGTAGTCCCGCTTCTCGCGTCCCAGGAACAGGTCCTTGAACTGGTTCATCCCGGCGTTCGTGAAAAGCAGCGTCGGATCGTCGCCGGGGACGAGCGACGAGCTCGGCACGATGCGGTGGCCGTTCCGCTCGAAGAACTTCAGGAAGGACGAGCGGATTTCATTCGAGGTCATCCGGACTATTTTAGACGACACGTCCTCGCTACACGTCGTCGCGCGTGAGCACAGGCGGCAGCCGCCCGTCCAGATCGGTGAACCCGTACTCGCGCGCGAGCGTCGCGGCGACGAGGACGCGCCCGCTCCAGCGCTCAACTTTCGGATCGCTCGCGAGCGCGGCGACGGCCCGGCCGACGAACTCAGGCGTTTCCGCGGTCGAGAGATCGAATACGCCGGCGCCCACGACCGCTTCGGTCTTCACCAATCCCGGATACAGCGACACGACGCTGACGCCGTACGAGTTCAGCTCCTCTGCAGTATCGCTGGTGAGCTTGTCGGTTGCGGCCTTCGAGATACCGTAGATGACGTTGCGGAGATACTTTTGGGCCGCCCAGAAGGAAATGTTGACGATGAGTCCGCGGTGGAGCGGCGTCATCATCCGCGCCGCGTGCTGGCTGGCGACGAATGCCGCGCGGACGCCGGCCGACATCATAGCGTCCCACCGCCACGCCGGCTGCTCCCAGAACGGCGCCGTCCACGTGAATCGGCCCGTCTCGTCTACCATCCGCTCGTAGCCACCCCAGGCGTTGTTGACGAGGATGTGCAGAGTGCCCTGCTCCGATTGAATTCGCTCGAACGCCTGACGCACTGCGGCATCGTCGGTGTGATCGCAGCGAACGCGGTGAATCGACGGCTCGAGATCGGCGCGGGCGATAGTACGCCCGGTGGCGTAGACGATCGCGCCCGAGTGGCGCAGCGCGAGCGCGACGCCGCGGCCGATGCCACGGCTCGCGCCGGTTACCAGCGCAACCTGACCGCGAAGGGAGAAGCGCTCCACGAGGAGGGAGCGTAGGCGAACAAAAGGCGAAAAGTCAACTGCGCTTGCGCAATATCCCGAGCACCTGATCGGGATCGAAGCCCTGACCGATGAGGTATCGATACAGCCGCTGGAACTCCCGATCGTCGGCAATCCGCTCGCGGCCGTGCAGCCGCTTCAGCAGTGAGGCTTCAAGGAGCGCCGCATCATCGATGCTCGAACACACGTCGTCGACGGCGCGCTTCGCGGTCGCGCCCGCAATCCCGGCGCTCTCGATTTGTCGCCGCACGCGGAGTTTGCCGCGCTTCTTGAGCGCCGTCTGAGTCCGCGCGATCGACTCGGCGACGCGGGTGTCGTCAATGGCCCGCTCTTCACGCAAGCGCGCGATCGCGTCCTCGATGTCGTCGGACGGATGTCCGCGGCGGGCGAGCCGCTGGCGGACCTGCGCTTCGGAAAGCTCCCGGCGCGCGAGCATCTTCAGCGCATCGAGATATGCGCCCACGTTATCGTCCGAATCTGGTGACCTCGGGTGTGGCGCTGGCTGCCCCCGTGACCTGCCTGGCCATCTGCTCGCGGCTCGCGTCGGTTGTGGTCTGTATGCCCTGCACCTTCAGCTTGAACTCGTCGACGTTGCTCGCCCAGCGCAGCGCTTCTTCGTAGGCGACGAGGCCCTGTGAGTACAACCCGAAAATCGATTGATCGAACGTCTGCATCCCGTACTGTGACGTCCCGGCTGCAATGGCGCCGTGAATGAGGTGCGTCTTTTCCTTGTCGACGATGCAGTCGCGAATGAACGGCGTGCTGATCATCACTTCAACGGCCGGCGCGCGTCCTTGTCCGTCGGTGCGCGGCAGAAGTCGCTGCGAGATGACCGCCTTCAGCACGCTCGCCAGCTGCAGGCGGATCTGCTTCTGCTGATGCGGCGGAAAGACCGCGATGATGCGGTTGATCGTTTCGGTCGCGTCGAGCGTGTGGAGGGTCGAGAACACAAGATGCCCGGTCTCTGCGGCGAGCAGACCGGTTTCGATCGTCTCGAAGTCGCGCATCTCGCCGACCAGAATGACGTCCGGGTCCTGGCGCAGCGCGCTGCGCAGCGCCTGGGCGAACGATCGCGTATCGACCGCCACCTCGCGCTGATTCACCATCGACTTGGCATCGCGGTGCAGGAATTCAATCGGGTCCTCGACCGTCATGATGTGGGCGGCGCGGGACTTGTTGATGAAGTCGATCAACGCGGCGAGCGTGGTGCTCTTGCCGCTGCCGGTCGTCCCGGTGACGAGCACGAGGCCGCGTTCTTCTTCGGCGATCTTCTTCAGGACGTGCGGCAGACCGAGCTCGTCGACCGTGCGGATCTGCATCGGGATGACGCGAAGCACCAGTCCGACGGTGCCGCGCTGCTGGAAGATGTTGCAGCGGAAGCGTCCCAGCCCTGCGACGCTGTACGCGAGATCGACTTCCTGCGTTTCCTTGAACTTCTGCCGCTGCTGCGTCGACATGATCGCCGCGCTCATCGCGACGACATCCTCGTGATCTAGGCGTTTTTCCTCCGTGACGGGCAGCAGCGTTCCGCGAACGCGCATCATCGGAAAGGTGCCGACCTTGAGATGGAGATCCGACGCGCCGTTGTCGACGGCGATTTTGAGCAGATCGTTGACGTGCATGATGGTGTGGCGTCCCGGCGGCGCCTAGCCTCGCGCTTCCACGGCGCTCTGCGGCGCTCGGCGCAGCGCCTCGTCTTGATATACGTACGTCAGCCACCCGTGGCGATCGGGAACCTCGCCGTTGATGACGTCGAAGAACGCGCGCTGGAGCCGTTCGGTGATCGGACCGCGGCGGCCGCCGCCGACCTCAATCTTGTCGATCGAGCGAATCGGCGTCACCTCTGCGGCGGTTCCGACGAAGAACACCTCGTCGGCGAGGTACAAGGCCTCGCGCGGAATCGTCGTCTCGGTGACCTTCAGCTCGTGCTCGCGCGCCAGCCTGATGATCGAATCGCGAGTGATGCCGCCGAGAATCGAGGAGCCCAGCGCCGGCGTATACAACTCGCCGTCGCGGACGATGAAGAGGTTCTGGCCGCTGCCTTCGCTGACGTTGCCGTACACGTCGAGCGCGATGCCTTCGGCGTAGCCGTCGGTGATCGCTTCCATCTTGATCAGGCCGGAGTTCGCGTAGTTCGCGGAGCTCTTCGCCATGGCGGGCAGCGTGTTCGGCGCCACGCGCGACCACGTCGCCACTTTCACGTCGACGCCGAGCTCGAGCGCCTCCTGCCCGAGATACGTGCCCCATTCCCAGAGGATGATTGCGGCGTCGACAGGGCAGGTGAACGGGTTGACGCCGAGCGTCTCGTAGCCGCGATACACGATCGGCCGGATGTAGCACGCCTTCATCTGATTGGTGCGGATCGTCGTGGTGACGGCATCGATCCAGCCGCTGAGATCGAGCGGATACTCCATGCGGTAGATCTTCATCGAGTGCTGCAGCCGGCGCATGTGCGCGTCGAGGCGGAAGCACGCCGACCCGCGCGGCGTCGCGTAGCAGCGCGCGCCTTCGAAGACGCCGCTGCCGTAGTGGATCACGTGCGACGCGACGTGGATCGTCGCGTCCTTCCACTCGACGAGCTTGCCGTTCATCCAGATCTTGCCGGTGCCGGGGAAGGCCATCGAATCTCCTGGAAACAATTGTACCGTCTGCGCGGCGAAAACACGAAGACCGCGAAGACACGAAACGACACACCGTTACTTAGTATGTGCGAAGGGCCCTGCGTTCTCCACGGCGCCTGGGGCCCCGCCCAGGCGCTCTCGCTCGCGCATTCGCGCTCGCTCGGGCTCAGGGTTGTCGCGCACTGATCGCGCCTCGCTCACGCTCGGCGCGCTGTCACTGCGCTTCGCCGCAGAAGGGACAGCGATCCGATCGGGCGTGCAGCGGCTTGCGGCAGTGCCAGCAGAATCGCGGCTGCGGCGCGTCGCGCGCCTTGAGGCGGCTCTGAATTTCCTGCGCCACGTCGACGAGAACGGCTTCGGGCTCGAACGCGGCGGGCTTCGGCGTGCGACGCGGGCCGAGGGCGCGAGCCGCGATCACATCGTCGAGCAGCTCGCTGGCGCGCTGGTAGCGATCGTGGATCTGCGGCGCCATCGCTTTCATCACGATGTCGCTGATCGCTTTTGGAATCTTCGGATTGCGCAGGCGCGGCGCCGTCACGCGGTCGCCCTTCATCAGCCGATCGAGATCGGCTGGCGACGGCGTGTCGTACGGCAGCCCGCCGGTGAGGATCTGATACATCGTCACGCCAAGCGAGTAGACGTCGGAGGCGAACACCGCCTTGCCGTGGAACTGTTCCGGCGCCATGTACGGCGGGCTGCCGATCACGGTCGTGCCGTGCGCCGCGATCTCGAGGAACCGCGAGGTGCCGAAGTCGGCCACCTTCAGCAGGCCGCTCTCGGCGACGAGCACGTTCGACGGTCGCAGGTCGCGATGGAGCACGCCGTGGCGGTGCGCGTGATCGACGGCGTTCGAGATCTGGCACGTGTAGTCGAGCGCGCGCGCGAGATCGAGCGCGCCCTGGCGCGCGATGATCGACTCGAGCGTCTCGCCCGGCACGAACTCCATGACGATGAAGAAGACGTTGTCCTGTTTTTCCGCGGTGAGGATCGCGACGATGTTGGGGTGATTGAGGCTCGCGAGCAGGCGCGGCTCGCGCAGCAGCTCGCCGAAGTCGACGCCTTGTTTGTGCGGGACCTTGAGCGCGACCTTCTTGTCGATCCACGTGTCGTCCGCGAGGTAGACCGTCCCGAAGCCGCCGCTGCCGATCGTCGCGAGGATCTTGTATTTCCCGATGATTTGTCCGCGAAAAAACATCCGGGCGCGAGTATAACATTCGCCCGTGCACCGATTCTTCGCGCCGGGCCTCGACGCCGGCGACGAGATCGTGACGCTGCCGCGCGACGAAGCGGAACATCTGCGCCGCGTGCTGCGGCTCGGCGTCGGCGACCCGGTCGCCGTGTTCGACGGACGCGGACACGAGTTCCTCGCGCGCGTCGCCAGCGTCGTGCGGCGCGACGTCCGCCTGCAGATTCAATCGCGCGTGGAGCCGCCGCCCGAGCCGACGGTCGCGCTCACGCTCGCACAGGCCGTCCTGAAGGGCGACAAGATGGACGACGTGGTGCGCGACGGCGTGATGCTGGGCGTCGCCGCCATCCAGCCAATCGTGACGAAGCGCACCGAGACGACCGTGGCAGCCCTGATCAGGTCGGCCCGCGTTGAGCGCTGGCGGCGCGTCGCGCTGGCCTCGGTGAAGCAGTCGCGGCGCGCGGTCCTGCCCGACGTGCGCACCCCGCTGACGTTCGAGAACTTTCTCGAAGAACCGGCCGCGTCGCTGCGGCTGATGCTGGTCGAGCCGTCCAACGGCGGCGGCAATCCGGTGTCGCGGCTCCAGGACCAGCCGATTCCACCCGACGCGTCAGTCCTCGTCGGGCCTGAAGGCGGGTGGACCGACGAGGAGTGCGCAGCCGCGCTCGCTCACGGCGTGCGCCTCGTCACGCTCGGTCACCGGACACTGCGAGCTGACGCGGTGCCGATCGCGGCAATCAGCGTGCTGCAATTTCTGTGGAAGGACTTGTGAACGTCCTGCGTTCTTTGCGAGCTCTGCGTTTTCTGACTTTCGGACTTCCGACTTCGGTACTTCCGACTTCGTACTTCTTACTTGAGACTCACACGGAAATCATGAGTCTTGACGTCTCCCTCGCTGAGGGTGATACGGGAGGCGCCGACGCGATGCTCGTCGAGATATGTCGGTTCGAACCATTCGCCCTGTTGCGCGGGATCGACCGTCGCCAGATAGTAATCGCCAGGCGGCAGGCCGCGGATTCTGAATTTGCCCGTCTGGTCCGGCCGCGCCGTCATGATCTGACGCGACTGCGGCCGCCACAACGACGGATCGGTCGAAAAGGCGAGCACCGTGAAGTCCGGAACCGGCGTTCCCTGCGAATCGGTGATCGTGCCGTTGATTTCCGCGACCTTGTCGGTGAAGACGATCGCGACGTCTGAAATCGTCTGGCCGCTTCGCACGGCGATCGGCGTGTCGGTGACGTCGCGGCCGTCGATCGTCACCGATTTCAGCGCCCAGCCGCGCATGTTGCCGTTCGGCCGAATCAGGTGATTTCCGGCGGCGACGCCGTCGAGCGTGAAGTGACCCTCCCGGTCGACGCGGGCGTTCTGCTGTGGGCCGAACGAATCCTGGTCGGTCGCGGGCGCGGTGATGCGCACGCCGGTGATGT
Organism: Acidobacteriota bacterium; assembly: GCA_003222395.1. Classification (GTDB taxonomy): domain Bacteria; phylum Acidobacteriota; class Vicinamibacteria; order Vicinamibacterales; family CAVVIG01; genus Gp6-AA45. The sequence goes on along the minus strand of QHWB01000040.1, from coordinate 285,711 downwards.
CGGGCGCGGGCGTCGATCCCGGCAGGAACGACACGGTGCCCGAGAACCGCGCGCCCGGCACGAGGACAATGGTCACATCGTCGACGTCCTGTCCGTTCACCGTCAGCGGCTGCGCCGCGAACTGCGGCACTTCGGAATCCATACCACGCGCCCGAAGGATGTAGCGCCCCGGTGGCACGTTCGCGATGCTGAAACTGCCGTCCCAATCGATGCGGCTGCCGAAGTTCCCGCCGATCTGGCCGCGCGTCGTCGCACCATCGCTCGTGAGGTTCACGTTGCCGCTCGTCGTCTCCGTGCCGTCGGGATTGGTGACGCGGCCGGAGATGCGCGCCGCGCGCACGAGCTGCATCCCGAAGTTGATGTCGAGCACTTCCTGGCTGAGCCCCACGGTGATCGGTTTGGCTTCGGCCATGGCGGCGACTCCAGGGTAGTACGTCGGCGCGTACGCGAGCTGCTCTTCGTCGTCGGCTGGCGGACCGAAACCGCCGCGTCCGCCGAATCCGCTGCGGCCGCCGCCTGGTCCGCCAGGACCGGCGAAGCCTCCGGGTCCGCCCGGTCCGCCGAAGCCTCCGGGTCCGCCGCGGCCGGCGAGGTTGCCGATGTTGAAGTTGCGGGCGATGGCGTTGACGTAGTACTCGCCCGGCATCAAGCCCCATACACGGAACTGACCTTTGTCGTCGGTTTGCCCGCCGCCGGCGGGCGCCAGCCGCCGATCGCCTTGTAAGTACTGATAGCGCATCACGCGGACCGTCACACCCGGCATCGGATCGCCGACTTCGTCGACGATCGTGCCCGCGATGACGCTGCCGCGCGGCAGGCGGAAATCGACGCCTTTGAGCTGCTGATTGTCGAGGAGCTGCAGCGGCGTGCCGGACTGAAGGGGCCGGCGCTGTCCGTAGGCGAGCGACACGAAGCCGGACTTCGAAACAGTCACCGTGTAGCGGCCGGCGGGGAGCTCCGTGATGTCGTAGACGCCCTGATCGTCGGTCATCGCGCCGCGCCCGCCGGGCAGCTCGGTCGCGCTCACGAACACACGCGCGCGCCTGATCGGCCGTCCGTTGTCGGCCGCGAGCACGCGTCCCGTGATGCGGCCGGCCGGCGTCGGTGGAGGGTCCTTGCTTTGATTCTGATGTGCCGACGCATCGCGAGACGGCTGCTGCAGTACTCCGGAAGGGGACGTTTGCTGTGCCTGCGCCGCGATGCTCCCCAAGTAGCAAATTGCCACTAGCCATCGCGCCGAGCGAAAGAGCGAGGCGCGACAGGTGCGCGGGGGCGGGGCCCCGCGCACAAAGTAAAAAATGTTGGTGGCGACGCGATGCAGCATCACCTTTATTAAACCAAATGCGCGGCTGACGGGTTAGTTGTCATCTTTTTTTCACTTTGCGCCGGGGGCCCCACCCTGCGGTGCCTGTCGCCTCTCGGCTCGCCGCGATATTCGCGGCATCTGTTCGCTCATTCAACGCTCAGTATCAGCGCGAGCCACCCGTCGTCTTCGCGTTCCCACACGACCGGAGACGCGAGCGCGTCACGGACCCGCTCGCGCTCGTGGGCCTGCAGGCCGCTGACTATCACGCCGCCGCCGCCGCCGCGCGCGGCGGCGAGCAGCGTCGATGCCGAACGAACGAGCAGCGCGCCGCTCAGATTTCCGATCACGACATCAGCAGTCCCGGGGTTCACAACATTCAGATCCCCGACTGCAAACGATACCCGCTGCGCTTCCGGATTGAGGAGCAGATTCTCATTGGCGGATTGAATCGCGTCCGGATCGATGTCGATGCCGACTGCACGCGCAGCGCCCAGGCGATCGGCCGCAATTGCCAGCACACCCGATCCCGTGCCGACATCCAGCACAGTCTTTCCGTCGAGATCGATCGTCTGCAGCGCCGCTAGGCAGAGCCGCGTCGTCGCGTGATGGCCCGTTCCGAATCCCATCGATGGGACTATGACTATCGGGATTTGGGATTTGGGATTCGGGATTCGCGACTCGGGATTCGGGAAGATCGTGATTCGGCCGACCGTCACGGGAGAAAGATGTTCCTGCGAACGCCGCGCCCAGTCTTCGTCGCTGACGTCGATCGGCTCGACGCGAAAGCGCGAGGCGAGCGTCGTGAGGGCGGCGTCTCGCGCGGCAGCGCTCGCGAAGAACAGGCGCACGGCGTCGGCGCGTTCTTCGACGGCCGTCGGAGAGAAATCGTCGGCGATCGCGAGGATCAGGTCGAGATCGCCGGGCGCGGCGACCTCGACGGCGGGGTAGTTCTTAGCCAAACATGTCTTTGACGCGATCGAACAGGTTCCGCTCATCCTGTTCGTCGCCGCGCGGCCGCGGTTCGAACCGCTCCTTCGGCAGCGCCTTCGCGAGATCCTCGAGGAGCCGCCGCTGATCCTTGTTCAGCTTCTTCGGCGTCTGCACCTGGATGGTCGCGAAGAGATCGCCGCGGCCTCGGCCGCTCACATCCGGCATCCCTTTGCCGCGCAGCCGCAGCGTGGTGCCCGTCTGCGTTCCTTCCGGCACCTTCACGGTTTCCGTGCCGTCGAGCGTCGGCACCTGGATATCGCCCCCGAGCGCCACGGTCGTGAAGTTGACCGGCACTTCACAGAACAGATTGTTGCCGTCTCTGCGGAAGTACTCATGTTCATGAACGTGAACGACGACGAAGAGGTGTCCGGCCGGACCGCCGGCCGATCCCGACTCGCCTTCACCCTGCAGACGCAGCTGCTGGCCGGTCGCGATACCCGGCGGGATCTTGACCGTGATCTTTCGCTCGCGTGTCACGCGTCCGGCGCCGTGGCACGACGGGCACGGCTTGCTGACGATCTTGCCGTTGCCGCGGCACTGCGGGCACGTCTGAGCGAGCGTGAAGAACCCTTGCTGGCGCCGGATTTGTCCGACGCCGCGGCACATGCCGCACGTGGTCGGGGTCGTGCCTGGAGCGGCGCCGGAACCGTGACAGGTTTCACACTGTTCCTGCCGCGGAATCTGAATCGTCGTTTCGGTGCCGCGCGCCGCTTCCTCGAAGGCAATCTCGAGGTCGTAGCGCAAGTCGGCGCCGCGCTGCGGCCCGCCGCGGCGGCGTCCGCCGCCGCCGAACAGATCGCCGAAGCCGAACATGTTCCCGAGGATGTCGGCGAAGTCGCCGAACTCGGCGAACACGCTCGGGTCGAATCCGCCGCCGCCGCCGGTCGCCGAGCTCACGCCGGCATGACCGAAGCGGTCGTACAAGCTGCGCTTCTCGCCGTCGGCGAGCACGGCGTACGCTTCGGCCGCTTCCTTGAAGCGGTCCTCGGCCACTTTGTCGCCCGGATTACGATCCGGGTGGTACTTCATGGCCAGCTTGCGGTACGCGCTCTTCAACTCGGTATCGTTCGCGGATCGTCCGACGCCGAGCACTTCGTAATAATCTCGCTTGCTCACGCCGTTGCCACCTTCACCATGGCGGGGCGCAGCAGCCGATCGCCAATCATGTATCCCTTGAGCAGCTCGCCGATCACTTCGCCTTCGCGGTGATCGGGACTCGATTCCTGAATAACAGCCTGATGGAAGTTCGGATCGAAATCGGCGCCGAGCGCGTCGATCGGCCGGACGCCGTACTTCTTCAGCACCTCGTACAGCTTCGCGTGAATCAGCTCGATGCCGCGGCGGTACGCCTCGCCGCGCTCTCCGCCGACCTCGGCGGTCAGCGCGCGATCGAAATCGTCGACGACGAGCAGCAGCTCCAGCAGCAGATCGACAACGGCCTGATCGCGCTGCTCGCGGCGCTCGCGCTCCACGCGCTTGCGGTAGTTGTCGAACTCCGCGGCCTTGCGCATCCACCGGTCGTAGTAGTCGTCGCGCTCGCGTTGCAGATCGGCAACGGGATCGGTCGAGACCATCGCCTCGCCGCCGCTCGCCTCGGGGGTCGGCTCAGTAATCGGTTCGTCGGGCATAGAGTTCCTAATTGGGGTCGCGCAGCAGACGCGACACGGCTTGGGCAGCGCCGTCGACGACCGCAATCGCACGAGAATAGCGCATGCGGGTCGGACCGATGACGCCTACCGTGCCGGTTCCGGCGCCGTCGTCGTAGGTGGACGCGACGAGGCTGAACGGACGAAGCGTGGGGTCGAGATGCTCCGCGCCGATGACGACGGTCAGACCGGGTCCGTCGATGTATTCGTTCAACACCCGGACGAGCGTCTGCTTCTCGTCGATCATCTGCAGCAGCATCTGCAGCGTGCCGAGCGTCAAGCCGCTGCCGTCCTCGAGGAGCGATGACGTCCCTTCGACGTACACCATGCGGTCGTCCGGGAAATCGGAAAAGGTCGAGGTGGCCAGCCGCATTGCGCGGGCGAGCAGCGCATCGTAGAGCAGACGCTCCGCCTGAATCCGTTCGAGCACGGCTTCACGCGCGCGGTGCAGCGGCAGACCCGTGAACTCTGCATTGAGGTAGTTGGCCGCCTGGCGCAGATCGTCCGCGCCGAGCGGCTCGCCCGTATCGATCACTTTCTGCACGACGTGGCCGCCGCGCGCGACGATGACGACGAGCACGCGCGCTGCGGCGATTGGAACGAATTCCACGCGATCGAACACCGCGACCTCATGAGCCGGACCGACGGCAAACCCCACGCTTCGCGAGGCTTGTGACAGCACATGCGACACCTGCGGCAGCATCGAATCGAGCAGACGGTCGGGACTCTCGCGCCGCAGCCGCGCCTCGACGGCCGTCGCCGTACGGTTCGGACGCTTTACTTCGAGAAGCAGATCGACGTAGAACCGGTATCCGCGATCGGTGGGAATGCGGCCGGCCGATGTATGCGGCTGCTGGACGAACCCTTCTTCTTCGAGCCTTGCGAGAATGCTGCGAACCGTCGCGGACGACACACCGAGCCCTGCCGCGCTGACGAGCAGCGACGAGGCCACGGGCTCGCCCGACGAGATGAACTCGCGGACGAGCGCCGCCAGCACGCGCTTCGATCGATCCTGAGCTTCCATTAGCACTCTGGCCGAGAGACTGCTAATGAGAATTATACATGGTCCTGATAGTCGCCGTAATCGCCAGAGAGGATCATCGACACGGCTTCGAGGAGACCGTTGACGGTGCAAGGCTTTTCGAGAAATGCCTCGTCGCGCCACAGCGCGCCGCGTTCGGTGAACAACTGATCGGCAAACCCCGTGAGGTAGAGCACTTTCAGATCGGGTTCGCGCTGGCGCAGCCGCGCGGCGAGCGCGTCGCCATCCATTCCGGGCATCTTGAAATCGGTGAGCAACAGATCGGGGAGGCCGTTGTGCTCGCAAATCTCGAGCGCTGCTTTGGCGTTCGGCGCGGTGTAGGTGCGATAGCCGGCGAGGCGCATGGTCTGATCGACGAAACTGATGATTGACGGTTCGTCGTCTACGATCAGGATTCGCACTGCTGAGGGTTTCGCCCGACGTTTGCGGACCATCGCAGAAACTCTAGCCGAAAGCTCTGCAGTCGTAACCCGCCAGGTTTGTAATCGGTTTACAGTTCTGCTCGCAATAAGAGGTCGCGTGCGGCGATACGCGCCTGGGCGGCTGCCTCTGCGCGATCGATGCGCAACGGCGTGAAGTCGTCGACGAGCGGCTCGCCGTCGACGATGGTCGTGCGGACGTCGCTGCCGCGCGCCGCATAGACGAGCGTCGAGTACGGATCGGGCCCCGGCGCGAGGTGCGGCCGATCGCGATCGACGACGATGACGTCGGCGCGTTTACCCGCCTCGATCGATCCGATTTCTGCATCGAGACCGAGCGTGCGCGCGCCGGCGCGCGTCGCCATCGCGAGGACGTCGCGCGCCGGCAGGACGCCCGGCTGCATTCGCATCGCCTGAAGGACGGCGGCGAGCCGCATCTCTTCGAACATGTCGAGCCGGTTGTTGCACGCGGCGCCATCGGCGCCGAGCGACACCGTGATGCCGCGGGCGCGCATTTCCGCCACCGGCGCGATTCCCGATCCCAGCTTCAGGTTCGAGCCGGGACAGTGCAGCACCTTGACGTCGCGATCGGCGAGCAGCTGCTGCTCGCGATCGTCCACCCAGACGCAGTGGGCGGCGCACAGATGCGGAGACGTGAGCCTGACGCTCGCGAGATATTCGAGGTTGCTGAGGCCGCCCGACATCTGCTTCACGATGGCAATCTCGTCGCGCGATTCGGAGGCGTGGGTGTGGACAATCGCCTGCTGTTCGCGCGAAAGGCTCGCAACCGCTTCGAGCAGATCGCGCGAGCACGACACGGCGAATCGCGGCGCGAACGCCGCGCGCAGGCGTCCGTTGGCCGCGCCGTGCCAGCGTTTCCGGATGGCGATGCTCTCGTCGATCGAGTCGCGCATACGCTCCCGCAGCCGCCGCGGCACCTGCGCGTCGGAATCCATCATGCACTTGCCGATCGTCGCGCGCAGTCCGCTCTGCGCGACCGCCTCGAACACCGCGTCGGTGTCGTGCACGGTCTCCATCGTCAGGACGGCCGTCGTCCCGCTCGCGAGGAGCTCGGTCGCCGCGAGCCGCGTCGCCGCGCGGAGCGTCTCCGGCGTGTGCGCCGCTTCCATCGGCCACACACGGCGGCGCAGCCAGTCCATCAGCGGCAGGTCGTCGGCGTAGCCGCGGAAGAGCGTCTGGCACAGATGGATGTGCGTCTGGATGAGCCCGGGAAGCACGTAGCCACCGCGCGCGTCGACGATGCGGTCGTGCGGCTCGTCGATGTGCGGCGCGATGGCAGCGATTCGGCCGTCTTTGATCGAGACGTCGCCCTCGACGACGTCGAAGCGATCGTTCATCGTCAGGATCAAACCAGAGCGGATAAGAAGAGAAGACATTCGGCCGCGACGTCGGCGTCGGCCACGGGAGGGCCGAGCAAGCTCGGCCCCTACGGTTTAGCGAGCTGGGGAGGCGTCCACTGCATCGCGCCGGGATGTTCTTTGCCGTGCTTTACCGCGATCAGCTCCGCGAGGATGCTGACGGCGATTTCCTGCGGCGTCACGGCGCCGATGTCGAGGCCTATGGGCGCATGCACGCGCTTGAGCGCGTCGGGCGACATCCGGTCTTCGACGAGCGCGTCGTAAATGCGCGCGACCTTGGCGCGGCTGCCGATGAGCCCGAGGTAACGCAGCTCGCGCGGCGCCAGAGCGCGCAGCGCTTCGAGATCGTTCGTGTGGCCGCGCGTGACGATCACCGCATAGGCATGCGCCTGCAGACTCGCCCGGCCGATCCACGCAGGGATGTCGTCGACGACGATCTCGACCGCGTTCGGGAAGCGCTCGCTATTGGCGAACTTCTCGCGATCGTCGACGACGTGGACGCGGAAGCCGACTTCATGCGCGAGGCGGGCCAGATGAAAGCCGACGTGGCCGGCGCCGACGATGTACAGCTCCGGCGACGGCTCGATCGGCTCGATGTAGACGTCCATTTGTCCGCCGCAGATCAATCCGGTTTCCTGTGCGAAATCGTCCGACAGCTCGTAGTGCACGATCTGCGGCTTCCGGCTCGTGATGGCTTCGCGCGCTTTCCAGAACGCGTCGTTCTCGTAACAGCCGCCGCCAATGGTGCCGACGATCCGCCCATCCGAGTACACGAGCATCTTGGCGCCGACGCGCTGCGGCGTCGATCCGGTGGTTGAAACGATCGTGACGAGCGCCGCCGGCTCGCCGCGTTCGAGCGCGTCGGAGACGGCGGCGAAGACTTCGCGGTTCATTCCGATCGGATTATATCGGTGTGGGACGCTCGGCTAAAGCCTCGCGCTCCTCTGCCCTGAATCGAGCGTGCGCCTTCGGCGCGCGTTACCGATGAATCTCGCACGCCTGGGTCGGCTCCGTCCCAGCGATGAACGATTCGCTGAACGTCTTCGGACACGCGGGACCGGCGAGCTTGCCGCTTTCCGCGCAGATCTCGACGAAGCTGATGTTCTCGGGGACATCGAACGGGACGCTGGCCCGGCCGGCGAGCGCGCCCTTCATGAACTGCGTCCAGATCGGCAGCGCCGCCTGCGCGCCGCTCAGGCCGACGGGCTGATTGTCGTCGAAGCCCACCCACACCACGGTGAGGAGCTCGGGCGTGAAGCCCGCGAACCACGCGTCGCGAAGGTCGTTGGTCGTGCCGGTCTTGCCGGCCGCGTCGAGCGTGAAGCCGGCGGCGCGCGCACCGGCCGCGGTCCCTTCGTTCAGCACGCTGCGCATCATGTTGGTGACGAGGAACGCCGTCTCCGGTCTCGCAACGCGCCGCGATTCGCCGACGGCCTTCTTCGTCACGTTCACGCCGCCTTTGAGAATGTGAAGGACGTTCTTCAGCGGCCGCACGATTCCGCCGTTCGGGAAGAGCGTGTAGGCCGTCGCGATCTCGTACGGCGTCGCCTCGAACACGCCGAGCGTAATCGACGGATAGGGCTTCGGCGGATTGCCGACGCCGAGCGATTTCCAGAGGCTGGCGATGTGATCGTAGCCCGCCTGCTGCGCGACGTGAATCGTCGCGAGGTTGCGCGAGTGCGCGAGCGCACGGCGGAACGTAATCGCGCCGTCGTAGGTCCCCTCGTAATTCTCCGGCGTCCACACCTGATCGTCGAACTCGAACGTTTCCGGTTCGTCGTTGGTGATCGACGCCGGCGTCACGTCGGTGCGCCCTTCTTCGAGCGCGTGCTCGAAGGCGGTGAGATATACGAACGGCTTGAACACCGACCCCGGCTGCCGGCGCGAGACGATGGCGCGATCGTACTGCGACTGGTTGTACGAACGGCCGCCGACGAACGCGAGGATCTCGCCGGTGCGCGGGTCCACCGCGATCAGCGCCGCTTCCGCCTTGCCCTTGCGGTGGCGGCGCGACAGCAGCTGATCCACCTTCGTCAGGCCGTCGCGGACCGCATCCTGCGCGAGCCGCTGCAGATGCAGATCCAGCGTCGTGTACACGTCGACGGCCTGATTCGTCGTCGTCGTCAAACCGGGATACTGGCTGTCGAGCGTCTGACCGACGTAGTCGACGAAGTACGGCGCCTCGGCTTCGAGCGCGCGCTGCACGACGAGCAGCGGCTCCTTCGAGGCGCGTTCCGCCACGTCCGCCGTGACGTAGCCGGCGTCGACCATCGCGCCGAGGACGACGTTGCGCCGTTCGCGGCAGCGGGCCGGGTTGTTGAACGGCGACAGCGCCGACGGCGACTGGATGACACCGGCGATCGTCGCCGCTTCGGCGAGCGTCACGTTGCTGACGTCCTTGCCGAAGAAGAGGCGCGACGCTTCGGCGATGCCGTAGATCGCGAACGAGCCGCGCTGCCCGAGCGGGATGTCGTTCAAGTACATCTCGAGGATCGCGTCCTTCGACGCGCGCTCGTTGAGCACGATCGACACCCACATCTCGAGGATCTTGCGCCGCAGCGATCGCTCGCGTGCGGTCTGCAGCGTCATGCCGAACTTCGGCAGGAAGACGTTGCGTACGAGCTGCTGCGTGATCGTGCTGCCGCCGGCGAGGTAGGCGCGCCGGCCGGTGACGTACGACGCAAAGGCGCCGACGACGCCGATCGGATCGATGCCCGGATGCTCGTAGAAGCGATGATCCTCGATGGCCAGCACCGCCTGGACCATCCGCTCCGGAATCGCGGACAGCGCGACCGGCCGCCGCTTCTCGCGCTCGCCGCCGAGCGCCGTGAGCACCGGCGCGTCGAGCGTCAGGCGCTCGCTCGGACGCGTGGCGAGCTCGAGCTGCAGCACGCGATCGGCCGGACGCGGCGGCGCCGTCCGCCGCGCGGCGCTGCGCACGTCCGAAGCCGGCGTCCGCTGAAAGACGACGCGGACCGCCTTGCCCTTGAACTCCGGTCCGCGCGGCAAAATCGCGACGCTTCCCTGGCCGAGGGCGAATTCGCCCGGCTTCTCCAGCTGCGGCCGCTGTGCGTATCCAAGATCATTGAGTCGATCGATCAGCTGTCGATCGGTCAGCGATTGGCCGCGGCGCAGCTCGAGCGGCCGCGCGAACACGCGCGGAAACACCGTGTCGCGCTCGCCGTGCAGCCGCGCGTCGATCAGACGCGCGAAGCTGACGTAGTAGTAGCCGGCGATGAACCACAGAATGACGAGCGGAACCGAAGCGGCGAGCGCGGCGTACCGCACCCAGCGCTTCCGCCAGAGAATCCTGATGAGAAGAATGAAGCGTTGAACCCTTGTTCTATATCGTGACAATCCAATGCCGTCCCAGGTCGAGGGGGAGCTCCCCGTCCAGCCGTTCTACGAGCGCGGGCCCGTACTGATTGAGGAAGGACACGAAGCCGATCGTGCGCTCCTGCGCGTGGCCACCGGGGAAGGCCAGCGCGCGGGCGCGAATGAACTGGCGCCGCAGCGTCTCGTCGCGGCGCTTGGCCGCCTGGATCATCTTGCCGTGCAGCGTCTGGAGATCGTGCTGCATGCGGGCGAGCGTCGATCGCGCGGCGCCTTCGAGCGTCGGATCGAGGGCGGGGATCGCTTCGACGAGACGCGTCATCTGTTGTTCGATCGTCTGCGACGCGACGGTGAACGATTCTTCGACGACCGGCGGAATCTGCGCCCGCAGCAGCTCGTTCAACGCCGCTTCGTCCTGCGCCTGCAGCGCCTCGAGCGGCAGCTTGTACTTGGTGAGAAAACGTACCGCCGCCGAATCGAGCAGCGTCGCCGAGGCGCGCGGATACATCAGCGGCATCGGCACGCCGAAGTGCTGATACACACCGCGCAGCTGCCCCAGATACGCGAGCTCGTTCGGGCCGGCGACGTAGCAAATGGTCGGGAAAATCGTGTCCTGCACCACGGGACGCAGCAGGACGTTCGGGCTGAAACCGGTCGGCCGCTCCGTCGCCTGGCGGAGCAGCGCATCGGTCGGGAACCGCTCGTCGCCCACGATGAACTGACCGTCCTGGCGACGGATGGCGCGGCGGCCGCCTTCGATGCGAAACAGCGCGGCGCTGTCGTCCTGCGGATGCACCTGCGCGTGATAACCGCGCGCGATCAGATCCGAACCGGCCAGCGACGCCAGCTTGACGGTTTGACCCGGCATCGACAGCTCGCGCGCGAACACGCTGCTGACGAGCGGTTTGGACCGAGCGTCAGACGAGTCGTACACGACCAGACCGCGGCCGCCGAGCACTTGCTCGAGCCACTGGCCGAACGCGTCGGCCATGCCGGTGCCGGGCGCGTAGGAGCGGCGCAGTTCCGCCAGAAGATCTTCACGGAATGCTGTCGGCGGCAGGACGCGCTCGGTCTCGTCGAGCACGCCGACGACGGCGTCGTCCAGCTTGATGGTGGCGACGGGGGCAGGTTCGGCGCCGGGACGCGGCGGAAGCGAGACGGTCCGCGAAGTCAGATCGGCGTCGAACACCGTACACGAACGGATTTCTTCCCAGTCGTGATCCTCGGCGTCGATCCAGAAAATGGCGACGACCGGCACGCTGTGATCGCGTGACACCTGGTTGGCAAGCTTGAGCGCCGTCAACGCCTTGAGCAGCGTGAACAGCGGACCGCCGAACAGACCGGCCTGCTGACCGGTGACGATGGCGACCGTGCGCGAATCAGCGAGCAGACGGCCCGCCTCGCGTGCGCGCGGAGGCGCGTTGCGGCGTTGCTGCTGACCGGCAATCACCGCGGCGATGTCGGCACGGCGCCGTTCGTACGCCTGCGAGCGCGCGATCGCGTCCGCCCACGCGGTCCGATCGGATGGATCGCCGGAAAAAAATGGGGCGACCGCGCCAAAATCGTACGCGTAGTCGGCCGCGAGCCGGCGAATCCAGGGGAATCGGCGGACGTCGACCGGAATCCGTACGGACGACTCGTCTGTCACCGAGGATGAGTTGACGCGCACCAGGAAACCTACTGTCTCAAAGCGTTGCGTAAACTGTCAACCATGTTAAACTTAAGCGCCTTCCCACAGGAGCCCTTCACTGCACACGGAAGCTGCCGGCACTGCGCCCCCTGACGCGTTCGGACCGTTCCGTGTTCTTCATCAGATCGGTGCGGGAACACTCGGACCCGTGTTTCGCGGTTATGACGCGGAACGCGAGCGGCTCGTTGCCATCAAGCTCTTCACAATCGAGCTCGCGCCCGACCGCGTGCGCCGGCTCGTCGGTCGATTCGAGCGGCTCATCGCGTCGAACCTGACGCATCCCTCGATTGCCGCGCCGCTCGCCGCCGGCGTCAGCGGCCCGTATTTCGCGCACGAGTTCGTCGCCGGCGAATCGCTCGATCTGGCGATTCGCGAGTACGGTCCGGCACCGGCGTCGGATGCGCTGCGCGTCGCCGCGCAGTTGGCGGGCGCGCTCGACTTCGCGGCGGCGGCCGGCGTGTATCACGGCGCGCTTCATCCACGCGATGTGTTGCTGTCGGCCGACGACACAGGCGTGACCGGTCTCGGAATCGCGCAGTCGCTCGAAGACGTCGGCGTCGTGGCGCCGGTGCGTCGTCCCTACAGCGCGCCGGAACGCATCGCGGGCGCCGACTGGGATCGACGCGCCGACATCTTCAGCCTCGCGGCGCTGATCTACGAATTGATCTCGGGCCGCCGTATCAGCGGCACCGGCACGCACGCGTCGCTGTCGCTCGACGACATTCCCGGCGCCGACGCGGACGCACTGAGCCTCGTGTTCGCGCGCGCGCTCGCCGACAATCCGTCCGATCGATACCAGACCGCGCTTTCGTTCGTCGACGCATTGGAGACGGCGTTCGGGCAACCGTCCACCGCGACATCGGCGACGCGCGTCGAGCGCGAGGCGATGGTGCCGCTGGCCGAACCGGAAGGTACATCTCGTCGTGACGCGATCGATCCGATTATCCGACCAGAGTCCGAAGTCGCTGACATCCAATTGAAGCCGGTTGCCAGTGACGTCGCGGATTCCACTGAACGGCGGTTTGCCGAGATCGCCGAAGCGGAGCAGGAGAGGTATCGCGACGTAGAAATCGCGCCGGCGATCGTCGGCGGAGCGATGGATCGGTCGCCGCTCGCGGCGCGGAGCCTGGGGCTTGACGAACGCCGCAGCTCCGAACCGCCGGCTCCGGTTCTGATCGCCGATCGGTCCGATCGAGCGCGATCGGCCATGTGGCCGCTCATCGCGGCGCTCGGGATCGGTCTCGCGATGGGATTTGCGGGCGGATACGGCCTCGGCATGCATGATCGATCGTCGTCCGAGGCGGCCGCGCCTGCGCCGCCGGCGGGCCGCGAGTTCACGGAAAGCACGATCCCTGAAGTCCGGGTCAAGCCGGACGCCACTGGTGCGACCACGAGTACGGCTGCGGGTGCAGGTACGGCTGCGGGTACGGCTGCGGGTGCGGGTACAGGTACGAGCGCGGCTGCGCCTGCCGCAAACAGTGGTGTTGCGGCGCCGGCCGCAAACAGTGGCGTCGGCCTTCAGGCGGAGAACGCGAAATCTGCCTCAGAAATCCGGCCAAAGCCGGATGCCGCCAATACGGCTACACCGGGCCGCCTGCTCGTGCGATCGACGCCGGCGGGCGCCCGCGTTTCGATCGACGGCCGCGACGGCGGCGTGACGCCCGCAGTGGTCCGCGATCTCGCGCGCGGCTCGCATAGCGTGCGCGTGACCCGCGACGGCTACATCGCCGAAGAACGGCGCATTGTCATCGCGCCGCGGCGGGAGGCCGTCTCGATCACCGTCCTGCTGTCGCCCGCCGTGGCGACCAACGGCCGGTTCGTCGGCGATCTGACGGTGCAGTCGCGTCCAACCGGCGCGAAAGTGTTTCTCGACGGCAAGTTGATCGGCATGACGCCGCTGTCGATTCCAGCCGTCCGCGCCGGTGAGCACGCCGTGCGCCTGGAGTACGACGGCTACCGTCGATGGTCGTCCGTGGTGCGTGTGGTTGCGAACGAAGCGAACCGCGTGACCGCGTCACTCGAACGATGATGGTCCTTGGTGCTTGGTCCTTGATCCGTCCTTGGTCCTCGGTGGAGCCGCGCGATAAGACAGTGTGGTGACGTTCTTTTCTAGATACGCGCGCGGGCTACGGCCCGCGCGCGTCAGGGCGTGGGGGTGGGGTCCCACGCGAAGTAAGAAATGATGGGTCCCCGAGCACGGGGAAAAACATGCGGGCAATTCTCGCGTTAGAAGACGGCACCTGGTTCGAAGGCGTAGCAGCCGGCGCGCAAGGCGAGACGTCCGGCGAAGTCGTGTTCAACACGAGCATGACCGGGTATCAGGAGGTGCTCACCGATCCGTCGTATGCCGGACAGATCGTCACGATGACGTGTCCGGAGATCGGCAACTACGGCGTGTCGTCTGAAGACGTCGAGTCGCGCAAGCCGCAGGTGGCGGGATTCATCATCCGCGACGAATCGCCGGTCGCGAGCAACTGGCGCGCGAGCGGCACGCTCCGCGAGTACCTCATCGCCAACGACATCGTCGCGATCTCCGACATCGACACGCGCGCGCTCACGCGCCGGCTGCGATCGGGCGGGGTGATGCGCGGCGTCGTCGCAACCGGCAGCGGGCTCGACCCGGCGGCGTTCGTGGAACGCGCCAGATCGATCCCGCAGATGGAAGGATCGGATCTGGTCATCGGCGTCACATCGGACAGAGCCTTCGACTGGCCGCAGGAGGATCCCGACCAGTTCGGCATCACGCCGGCACGCCGCGCGAAGCAGCGGCTGAAGATTGCCGCCTACGATTTCGGCATGAAGTGGAACATCCTGCGCCGGCTGAGCGCGCACGGCTGCGACGTGCGCGTCTATCCTGCCGGAACGCCGGCAGCGGAACTGCTCGTGACGAAACCCGACGGTGTGTTCCTGAGCAACGGGCCGGGCGATCCTGCCGCCCTGCCGTACGCGATCGACAACGCAAGACGGCTCGTCGGGTCCGACGTCCCGGTCTTCGGCATCTGCCTCGGTCATCAGATCCTCGGCCTCGCGATGGGGGGCAAGACGTTCAAGCTGAAATTCGGTCATCGCGGCGCGAATCATCCGGTGAAGAAGCTCGAGACCGGGAAGGTCGAAATCACTTCGCAGAACCACGGCTTCGCCGTCGACCCGACGACGCTGCCCGGGGACGTCGAGGTGACGCATCTCAATCTGTACGACGGAACCGTCGAAGGCCTCCGCCATCGCACGCGTCCGGTGTTCTGCGTGCAGTATCATCCCGAAGCCTCACCGGGCCCGCACGACGCGGATTACCTCTTTGACGATTTTCTTCGGATGATCGAGGACCGTTAGACGATGCCGCGCCGCACAGATCTCAAACGCGTCCTGATCATCGGTTCCGGCCCGATCGTCATCGGCCAGGCGTGCGAGTTCGATTATTCCGGCAGCCAGGCGTGCAAGGCGCTGCGCGCGGAAGGGCTCGAAGTCATCCTCGTCAACAGCAACCCGGCGACGATCATGACCGACCCCGAGCTGGCGGATCGTACCTACGTCGAGCCGCTGACGCCCGAAGTGGTCGCGCACATCATCGAACGCGAACGCCCCGACGCGCTGCTGCCGACAGTCGGCGGCCAGACCGGCCTCAACCTCGCCGTCGATCTCGAGAAGGCGGGCGTCCTCGACACGTACGACGTCAAGCTGATCGGCGCGTCGATTCAGGCGATCAAGGTCGCCGAGAATCGGCAGCTGTTCAAGGACGCCATGCGGGAGATCGGCCTCGACGTGCCGCAGAGCGGCCTCGCGCGCTCGCTCGCCGAAGCCGTCGACCTCGCGCGGACCCTCGGATTCCCGCTCGTCATCCGCCCTTCGTTCACGCTCGGCGGCGTCGGCGGCGGCATCGCCTACAACATCGAAGAGTTCCGCGACCTGGCGGAGCGCGGCCTCGAGTTGAGCCCGGTGCACGAGATCCTCGTCGAGGAATCGGTCATCGGCTGGAAGGAGTTCGAGCTCGAGGTGATGCGCGACGCCGCCGACAACTTCGTCGTCATCTGCTCGATCGAGAACGTCGATCCGATGGGCGTGCACACGGGCGACAGCATCACCGTCGCGCCGATCCTCACGCTGACCGACAAGGAGTACCAGCGGATGCGCGACGCCGCGCGCCGCATCATCAGCCGCGTCGGCGTCGAAACGGGCGGGTCGAACATCCAGTTCGCGGTGAACCCGAAGGACGGCCGCATGGTCGTCATCGAGATGAACCCGCGCGTGTCCAGGTCGTCGGCCCTTGCGTCGAAGGCCACCGGCTTCCCGATTGCGAAGATCGCCGCGAAGCTCGCGCTCGGCTACCACCTCGACGAGATCCCGAACGACATCACGCGGCTGACGCCCGCCTCGTTCGAGCCGACGATCGACTACGTCGTCGTCAAGATCCCGCGATGGAACTTCGAAAAGTTCCCGCAGGCCGATCGCACGCTGACCACGCAGATGAAGTCGGTCGGCGAGGTCATGGCCATCGGCCGCACGTTCAAGGAAGCGTTCATGAAGGGCGTGCGGTCGCTCGAGCTGGGACGAAGCGGCCTGCTGTTCGCCGCCGTCGAGATGGATCGGGGGGAAGGGGGCGCTCAAGGGATCGAAGCCGAGGACGATGCGGCCTTGCGCAAGAGGCTCGCGATTCCAAGCGATCGCCGGATCTGGCACTTGTTTCGAGCCATCGAACGCGGGTGGAGCGTCGACCAGCTGCACGAAATCACGAACATCGATCCATGGTTCCTGCAGCAGTTCGCGGAGATCGGCGCGATGCGCCGTGAAGCCGCAGAATCGGGGATCGCGACGATTTCGACCGATCAGATGCGGCGGCTCAAACGCGCGGGTTTCGGCGATCAGGAGCTCGCGCTCGCGCTGAAAACGAGCGAGGCGTCGGTTCGCGAGCGGCGCGTCGAGCAGGGCTTGAATCCGGTCTACAAGCGCGTCGACACGTGCGCGGCCGAGTTCGAATCGTTCACGCCGTATCTCTACAGCTCGTACGAGACGACGGACCGGGGGGCAGGGGCCCCCGGATTGGGCGATGAATCGAACCCGACCGCCAGGCCGAAGGTCGTCATCCTCGGAAGCGGACCGAACCGCATCGGTCAGGGGATCGAGTTCGATTACTGCTGCTGTCACGCGGCCTTTGCCCTGAAAGAGGAAGGCCTCGAGACGATCATGATCAACTGCAATCCGGAGACGGTGTCGACCGACTACGACACCGCCGATCGCCTCTACTTTCAGCCGCTCACGTTCGAAGACGTCATGGCGGTGATCGAGACTGAGCGGTCGGCCGGCGGCGACGTCTCGTGCCTCGTGCAATTCGGCGGACAGACGCCGCTCAAGCTCGCGCTCGCGCTGCAGGCGGCGGGCGTGAAGATTCTCGGCACGTCGCCCGATTCGATCGACCTTGCCGAGGACCGGAAGCGCTTCGCGAAGCTGCTCGCCGATCTCGACATCACGCAGCCGGCCAGCGGCACGGCGACGTCACGCCAGGAAGCGCAGGCCGCCGCCGCCACGATCGGATTCCCCGTCGTCGTGCGCCCGTCGTACGTGCTCGGCGGACGCGCGATGGCGATCGTGTACGACGTCACCGCGCTCGATCGCTACATGACGCACGCCGTCGACGCGTCGCCGGAGCATCCGATCCTCGTCGACAAGTTCCTCGAGGACGCGTTCGAGTTCGACGTCGACGCCATCGCCGACGCGACCGGCGCCGTCGTCATCGGCGGCATCATGGAGCACATCGAGGAAGCCGGCATCCATTCCGGTGACAGCTCCTGTGTCGTGCCACCCTTCATCTGCCCGGAGCGTCACCTCCAGACGATCCGCGACTACACGCGGCGCATCGCGCGCGCGCTGAAAGTGGTCGGGTTGATGAACGTGCAGTACGCGATCAAGGACAATGTCGTCTACGTCCTCGAAGTGAATCCGCGGGCGTCGCGCACGGTGCCGTTTCTGTCGAAGGCCGCGGGCGTGTCGCTCGCCAAGATCGCCGCGAAGGTGATGGCGGGACGCACGCTCGGCGAGCTCGGCCTCGTCGAGGACGTGCAGGTGGCGGGCGTGTTCGTCAAGAGCCCCGTGTTCCCGTTCGTGCGGTTCCCCGGCGTCGACACGATTCTCGGACCCGAGATGAAGTCGACGGGCGAGGTGATGGGCGGCTCGACGAACTTCGGCGTCGCGTTCGCGAAGGCGCAGCTGTCGGTCGGTCAGCGGCTGCCCGAGAACGGGACGGCGTTCGTGAGCGTGAACAACGACGACAAGGCGAACCTGGTGCCGATCGCCCGCGACCTCTCGGAGCTGGGCTTCCGGCTCGTGGCGACGCGCGGCACGGCGGCGTATCTCCGCGCCTACGGCCTCCAGGTCGACGTCGTGTACAAGGTGAACGAGGGGCGGCCGAACGTCGCGGACGAGATCGTCAACCGCAAGGTCGACATCATTATTAATACTCCGCTCGGCCGCGAGTCCTTCTTCGACGATCGCACCGTCCGCCGCGCCGCGATGATGCACGAAGTCCCCTGCATCACCACGCTGACGGGCGCCGCCGCCGCGGTCCAGGCGATTCGCGCGCTGCGGCAGGAAGGACTCGGCGTCCGCGCGCTGCAGGACTACTACGCAGGAATTGCCGCGGCGCGACCCTAGCCGCGGGCAAGAATTTCAACATCCACAAGCCGTCCACGCGCCGCCACGAAACCCCAAAACACTGAACACACGAAAACCTCTCTGTTAGAAGCGGGTTCCGAGGGTTTCGTGTTTTCGTGCGCTTCGTGGCGAGCCGTGGCTGACCGATTGCACGGCCGCCGCGCGTGCGCACCATCGCCGCGGTTCCGGCGACCGGTCTGCTCGCCGGCGCCGTGTCTGGTCTCATCCTCTCTGATCCGCATGACGCTTTCTTCTACGTCACGCTCTCCGCGTCGTTCGTGGCGGTCATGTTCGCGTGGATGCTCGGCCGCACGCGGTGGTTCGCCTTCGCGATCGCGGCGTTGTTTTTCAGCGGCGGCGCGCTGCTCGGCGGCGATGCATGGCGGCACGCGTGGCGTCCGCCGCTTCGGATCGCATTCGAGCAGATCGCCGATCGCGACGAAGCGTTCATGGTCCTCGAAGGCGTCGTTCGGAGCGACGCAGTACGGACCGCCGCGGGCGTTTCTCTCCGCGTTGATGTCGACCTAGCGCGAGCCTTTCAAGCGAGCGAAACCTCGCAGCCGCCCGATCCGGCTCGGCTGAAAGCCTCGCCCTACAGTACCGATGGAGCGCGAGCCTTTCAGGCGAGCGGGGGCATTCTCGTCACCGTCGTCGGATCGCTTGCCTCGCAACAGGTGACGGACTGGCGCGCCGGACGCCGCGTCCGGATGCCTGTGGTGCTTCGCCGTCCCTCGCGGTACCTCGATCCCGGTGTGCCGGATCACGAGCGCGAGCTCGCGCGGCGGGGGACGACGCTGGTCGGGACGGTGAAGAGCGGAGCGCTCGTGGAGATTGTCGCGCGCGGCGGGTGGATCGACGAGTGGCTGTCGGCGGTGCGCGCGTTCGCGCGGCGTGTCATCGCCGAGAGCGTCGGCCGCTGGAGCGCCCAGTCGGCCGCGATCGTGGCGGCGATCGCCGTCGGCGATCGGGCCGGCCTCGATCCCGATGTCCAGCGCCGGCTGCAGGAGGCCGGCACCTATCATGTCATCGCCATCTCGGGCGGCAACATCGCGATCCTCGCCGGCTTGCTGCTCGGCGCGTTTCGCACTGCCGGCTGGCTCGGCCGGTCGGCCATGCTCTCGTCAATCGCGCTGCTCGTCGTGTACGCCCGACTGGTTGGCGGCGGCGCCTCCGTCGATCGCGCGACGCTGATGGCCGTCGTGTACTTCGCCGGCCGGGCGTTCGATCAGCGCAGCCCGCCGCTGAACACGCTCGCCTTGGTCGCGGCGCTGCTCGTCGGCGCCGATCCGTTGTCGGTCGTCGATCCCGCGTTCATCCTCACGTTCGGCGCCACGCTCGCGATTATCGTCGTGGTGCCGGTTGTGACGTCGGGGATTCCCGCTGGAACGGCCGCACAAAACGCAAAGAACGCAAAGAACGCAAAGAAAAATCTCGCTGGGATCCGGCGGTCCTTGATCGCGATGTTCGCCGCGTCGGTTGCCGCCGAGGCGATGCTCTTCCCGGTTGGCGCCCTCGTGTTCTCGCGCGTCACCTTCGCGGGCCTTGCGCTCAACTTCCTGGCGATCCCGATGATGGCGGTCGCGCAGATTGCGGGCATGGCCGTGGTCCCGATCGCGCTCGTGTCGCACACGGCGGCTGCGGCCACCGGCTGGATCGCGCATATCGGCGCCGACGGCCTGGTTCGGTCGGCCGATCTCGTGCGGCTCGCGCCAGCGGTCGCGTTTCGCGTCGCGCCGCCCCCCTGGCCCATCGTCATCATTTATTACGTCGGGCTCGTTGCAGCGTGGTCACTCCGGCGATCTGGAGCGCGAAGCGTTCGCCGAGCGTGGGCCGTTGCCGCAACGATTGCCGCGCTCTGGATTCTCGTCGACCCGCGCACGCTCGTCGCCGCTCGCGGCGACGGGCTGCTGCACGTCACCTTCATCGACGTCGGCCAGGGCGACTCGGCGTTCGTGCGCTTCCCGCACGGCGGCACGCTGCTCGTCGACGCCGGCGGCCTCGCCTCGTCCGGCACGTTCGACATTGGCGACCGCGTCGTTGCGCCCGTCATTCGCGACGCGGCCTTCCGGCGCCTCGATTCTATGGCGCTCACGCACGGCGACCCCGATCACATTGGCGGCGCGCTCTCAATCGTGCGCGAGTTCCGGCCGCGCGAGGTCTGGGAGGGAATCCCAGTCCCTCGTTTCGAGCCGTTGATGCGGCTCCGTATCGCGGCGCAGGCGTCAGGCGCGCGCTGGGCGAATGTGTATGCCGGCAATCGGATCGCGATCGACGGCGTCGACCTCATCGCGTACCACCCGTTGCCGGCCGAATGGGAACGGCAGAAGGTGCGCAACGACGACTCCCTCGTCCTCGAGCTGCGCTGGCGCGATGTGTCGGTGCTGCTCACCGGCGACATCGGAAAAGCGATCGAGCACACGCTCGCGGCAACGATTCCGCCCGCGCGTCTGCGGGTCCTGAAGGTGCCGCATCACGGCAGCCTGACGTCGAGCACGACGGAGTTCATCGAGGCGGTTCATCCGACTGTTGCCGTGTTCAGCGTGGGGCGCGGGAATCACTTCGGACATCCCGTGCCGGAGGTGGTGGAGCGTTACCGCGAGGCCGGCGCGGCGATCTTCAGGACGGATGTCGATGGGGCGGTGATGGTTGATGCGGATGGAGTGTCGCTGTCGGTGCACACATTCGCTGGTCGGCGATTTTCACCGAGTCCCTAATTTGTGAATTGCGATCTTCTTCGTGTCTTCATGTCGTCGTGGCAAAGAAAGAACGTCACGAATCAGTTTCTTGCTCCGATTTCGTCTGTTGCCACTGGTGCTCGATCTGTTCCAGTGCCATCGATGACATGTTGGCTCCAGAAGCCGCGATCGCCCGTTCCATCGCCGTAAACCGCTTCGTGAACTTATCGTTCGCTTTTCGCAGCGCCGTTTCCGGCTCGATCCCGAGCTTCCGCGACAACTGGGCGATCGAGAAGAGCAGATCGCCCATCTCCTCCTCGGCGCGGCTCTGGTCGATCGTCTCGGCATTCACCACTTCTCGCAGCTCGTCGACTTCCTCCTGAATCTTCTCCACCACCTCGCCCGGAATCGCCCAATCGAAGCCGACCGATGCCGTGCGGACCCCGATCTGGTAGGCGCGCAGAAGGGCGGGCAGCGCTGGCGCAATTCCACTGAGCAGCGTCTTCGGTTTCATGCCGCCTTCGCGTTCTTCCGCCTTGATCTCCTCCCACCGGGTCCGCACCTGGCCCGCGGAGTCGAGCGCTGCCTCGCCCTGGTCGCGCCTGAAGACGTGCGGATGCCGCCGAACGAGCTTGTCGGCGACGCTTGTCAACGAATCGGCGATATCGAACCGCCCCTCCTCCGACTCGAGCTGAGCCAGGAACACGGCCTCGAACACGAAGTCGCCCAGCTCCTCGCAGAGCGACGCATGATCGTGGCGATCGATCGCTTCGAGCACCTCGTACGTTTCTTCCAGCACGAACGGCTTCAGGGTGTCGATCGTCTGTTCGCGGTCCCATGGACAGCCGTCCGGTCCTCTGAGGGTGGCCATGATTGCGACAAGCCGGTCAAATTCTTTCATCTGGTAATCTGGTAATCTGGTAATTGAGTAATTGTCAACGCGGTTTGCGATTATCAGATTACCCGATTACTCGATTACCACTACATTGTCAGATTCGCAGCGGCGGATTCCGCTGAAAACTGATGGCGAGCTTTAACCAACCCGGGCGCGCGGTCCATAACAACGCGGCCATGACCTCGCGTATGAGATCCCGAATCTCGGGAAATGTGGGTAGCGGTTCCCGGCGGCGGCGGCGTTCGAGCTGCAGGAAGTTGAACGTCATCGCGGCGAGGACCGCGTGATGATTCCAGCCGGGATAACTGCGGCCCTCGAAGTGGTCGAGCCCCAACTCGGTCTTGAGGTCGCGATACTGCACCTCGATCGCCCACCGGCTGCGCGCGATGCGGACCAAGGTCTTGAGCGGCGTGTCCGACGGCAGGTTGCTGAAGTAGTACTGCCGCTCGCCATCGACGAGCGATTCCTGACAGAGCAGCCAGCGCTCGCTGCGGCTCTTGGGGATCACGACCCGCACGGCGGCGAAGCGGGCTTCGAGCGGGCCCTTTGTCCCGTGGCCCCACCGAATGCGATGCCACGCCGACGGTGCCAAGCTGTTGGCGATCGCCGCCAGCGACTCGCGCGTCGTGGTCCCCATCAGTCGGGCGCCCACGAAATACGGGACCGCCACGACGTAGGCGATACCGAGCCGCTCGAGCGCCGCACGAAACTCCGCGATGGCCCCATAGGCGGCATCGGCGACGACCGCCTCCAATGCGAAGCCGGCCGCGAGCACCGTCCGCACGTGCGCGACCGCGATGCGCCATTTCTCGCGGAAGGCCATTGGACGCGGAATGCGCGCCGGCGCGCGATGCTCCTCGTCCAGCCACAACTGCGGGAGATACAACTCCATCGACGTCAACCACGCCAACTTGCCGGCGATCAACGCCGTCGAGACCGCGACCTGGCAATTGGCGATCTTGCCGAGCGCCCCGCAGTACTGCCGCTGCACACCGACCGACGCCGTCCCTTGCTTCGGCAGGCCGGTGTCGTCGATCGCCAAGATGCCGGATCGCACTGGAATCATCTCGCGGAGCCGTCGCCAGAACGGGCGGGCCTCCCACGTCGAATGCGTGATGAAGTGCTGCAGGCCTTGATAGGACCCGGGATCGCTCAGCCGGCCATGCATCGGCTGCATCGATTTCCGGCAGCTGTCGTTCAGCAGCCCCTGCAGGTACCGACTGGCGTAGGTGCGATGCGCTCGGCGACTGAAGCACGTCGTGAACTGATCGAGAAACGTCCCAAGCCGCGTCAACAGCGCGCGCGCCCGGGCCTCCGTCACGCATCAGAGGGTACGGAATCCGCCGTGTTTGTACAAGTGAAACTAACAAAGTAGTGTTACTCGATTACCCGATTACCCGATTACCCGATTACCCGATTACCCGATTACCCGATACTCGATCTCCGATGTCTGAGCCGCAATTGAGCTTCACGGCGTTCGTGCTATCGCTCGCGAGCACGGCTGCGATTCATTTCGGCGACCTGCCCGACCCCGTCTCCGGCGGGCGCGCGGAGCCGAATCTCGACGGCGCGGCGCAGATGATCGAGATTCTCACGCTGCTCGATCAGAAAACGCGCGGCAACCTGACGGCCGAAGAGCGTCAGGTGCTCGAGCAGGTGCTGTACGAACTGCGGCTGCGGTACGTCGAAGCGAAGAGCGGCGAAAAACGCATCATCACGCCGTGAGGGTCACGGTCCTCGGCAGCGGGACGTCCCACGGCGTTCCGGCGATCGGCTGCGATTGCGCCGTCTGCACGTCGACCGACGTTCGCGACAAGCGGACGCGGCCGTCGATCTACATCGAAGCGCCCGGCCGCAGCGAGCCGACCTACGACCCGCGGACGGCCACTGCGATCCTCGTCGACACGTCGACCGATCTACGGACGCAGGCGCTCGCCAACGACGTACGCCGCGTCGATGCGATTCTCTTCACGCACAGCCACGCCGATCACGTTATGGGACTCGACGATGTGCGGCGGTACAACCAGATGCAGAAGCGATCGATCCCGTGCTATGCGGATCGACAGACCCTCGAGAACCTGCGCCAGATGTTCGCGTACGTCTTCAATCCTCCGAAGCAGGTCGGCGGCGGCCTGCCGCAGCTGGAGCTGTGCGAGATCGACGGTTCGTTCTCGGTCGCTGCGGTCGACATCGTGCCCGTTCCGCTGTGGCACGGACAGCTGCCGGTCCTCGGGTTCCGTATCGGCGCGTTCGCGTACCTCACCGACTGCAATCGCATTCCCGATGCGTCGTGGCCGCTGCTCGAGGGGACGCGCACGCTCATTGTCGACGCGTTGCGCCAACGTCCGCACTCGACGCATTTCAGCGTCGACCAGGCCATCGCCGTCGTACGGCGGCTCGGCGCCGAGCGCGCGTACTTCACGCACATCTCGCACGATCTCGCGCACGCGGCAACCAACGCGCGACTGCCCGCCGGGATGGAGTTGGCTTATGATGGGTTGGTTCTGGAGGTTGCTTGAGGCCTGATCACCACGGAGGACGCGGAGGATTATGTGTCCTCCGTGGTGGAGAGCTGTGGACGTAATCCACTTCCCAGACGACCCGCGCCCAGCGCGCTGGAACCAGCCGGTGCTCGCGCTCGGCAATTTCGACGGGGTCCATCGCGGCCATCGCAAGATTCTCGATCGCGTCCGCCGCGTCGCCAGCGAGCGCGGCGCCTCGGCGATCGTGATGACGTTCGATCCGCACCCGCCACGCGTCGTCCGTCCCGACAAGGCGCCGCCGCTGCTGATGACCAAAGCACAGAAGCTCGAAGCGATTGCCGCCACCGGCGTGCACGGCGCCGCGATCGTGCGGTTCACGCGGGCGCTGTCGCGGTGGGATCCCGAAATGTTCGTGCGGGCGGTGCTCGTCGAGTGGCTGCATGTGTCCGAGGTGTGGGTGGGCGCGAACTTCCTGTTCGGCCACGACCGCGCCGGGAACTTCTCGATGCTGCGCGTGCTCGGCGGCCGGTACGGCTTCCGCGCCGAGAAGATCGATCCCGTCCGCTACAAGGAGTTCGTCGTCAGCAGCACGCGCATCAGGCGTCTGGTCGGCGAGGGCCGCGTCGACGAGGCCGGCGCGCTGCTCGGCCATCAGTACTGCCTCGACGGCACCGTGATGCGCGGCGACCAGCGTGGGCGCACGATTGGATTTCCGACGGCAAATCTCTGCACCGAGAACGAACTGCTGCCGCCGCACGGCGTCTATGCGACGACAATCAGGATTGGCGAAATCGTGTTGCCGTCGGTGACGAACATCGGCACGCGGCCGACG
This sequence comes from Acidobacteriota bacterium, assembly GCA_003222395.1. Lineage (GTDB taxonomy): Bacteria > Acidobacteriota > Vicinamibacteria > Vicinamibacterales > CAVVIG01 > Gp6-AA45. Next base: position 260,379 of record QHWB01000040.1, on the reverse strand, counting down.
GTCGACAGCTCCGGACGCACGACGGTCGAAACGCACGTCTTCAATTTCGATCGCGACTTGTACGGCAGCAGCATCCGCGTCGGCTTCGTGCAGCGGCTGCGGGACGAGCGCGCATTCGAATCGCTGGATCTGCTGCGCGCGCAGATCGCGGCCGACTGCCAGCGCGCGCGTGCGCTATTCGACCGCCTTTCACTATAAGATCCGTCCACGTGCCCGACTACGATTTCGTGTTCGTGCTGGAGCTGTCGAGCAATCATCAGTACGACAAGATGCTCACCGGCCTCGTGGCGGGCCTTCTCGGCTCCGTCGGCTTCGACGGGACGGCGATCGCCGGCGTCGCGGGCGACGTGTGCCGCGCGTTCGGCGACGATGGCCGGAAGGGCGGCCGCTGCGAGCTCCGGTTTCGCGTCGTCGGCGCCGTGCTGAAGGTGTCGATCACGCAAGAGGGCGTCGCCGGGTGGGAAATGACGCGGCCGCTGCCCGATGGGTCATGATGCGCCTCTACAACACCCTGACGCGCAGCGAAGAGCCGTTCGCCCCGGCCACCCACAACGCCGTGCGCATGTACACGTGCGGCCTCACCGTGTACGCGCGCGGCCACATCGGCAACTTTCGCACGTTCGTCTGCACCGACGTTCTGCGCCGGACGCTGAAGTACCTCCTCGGTTACGACGTGAAGCAGGTGATGAATTTCACCGACGTCGACGATCGTACGATTGCCGGCGCCGAGAAGGCCGGCATGGATCTGCGCGCGTACACCGATCAGTACATCGCCATGTTCCGCGAGGACGCGCAGGCGCTCGGGCTCGAGCCCGTCGAAGAAATGCCGCGCGCCACCGACGAGCCGAACCTCGCCGCAATGGCGAAGATGATTTCGATGCTCGATCGCAACGGCCACACCTACCGCAGCGACGACTCGATCTACTTCAAGATTTCGACGCTGCCGTCGTACGGCCGGCTCGCGCGGCTCGATCATGAGGGGATGAAGCCGGGTGCCCGCGTCGACACCGACAGCTACGCGAAGGAAGACGCGCGCGACTTCGTCCTGTGGAAAGGCCATCGCGACGGCGAGCCGTTCTGGGAGTATCCCGCGCTCGGCATCACGGCGGGTCGGCCCGGATGGCACCTCGAGTGCTCGGCGATGGCGCAGCGGCTGCTCGGCGACACGATCGATATTCATGCCGGCGGCGTCGACTTGATTTTCCCGCACCACGAGAACGAAATCGCTCAGAGCGAAGGCGCAACGGGCAAGCCGTTCTCGCGCTTCTGGGTCCACGTCGAGTACTTGATCGTCGACGAACAGAAGATGTCGAAATCACTCGGCAACACCTACACGATTCCCGACGTCATGGCCAAGGGATTCCGGCCGTCCGCGGTCCGGTTGCTGCTCCTGTCGGCGCACTACCGGAAGCAGTTGAACTTCACGTGGGACAGCCTCGCCGCGCACGAGGAATCACTGCGGCGCCTGACCGACTTTCTCGCGCGCCTCGACACCGTCGCGGGTGACGGCAGCCACGACGCCGTTCAATCGCGCGTCGACGATGCCCGGCGCGCCTTCGCCGCGGCGATGCAGGACGACTTGAACACGGCCGCCGCGCTTGGCGCAATCTTCGAGCTGGTGCGCGCCTTGAACTCGTCGATCGACGCCGGCGACGTGGGCGCCGGCGACGTGCCGGTCATCCGGCAGGCGTTCGACGAATTCGATCGCGTGCTGGGCGTGATCAGCCTGCGGCGCGCCGAAGATGCGCGGCCGCCGGTGCCGGTCGACGAAATCGAGCGGTTAATCGAAGATCGTCAGGCCGCCCGCCGGCGGCGCGATTTCGCGGCCGCGGATCGCATCCGGCAGGAGCTGGCGGCACGCGGTGTGCTTCTGGAAGACTCCGCCGGAGGTACACGGTGGAAACGAAAGTAGCGCAGGCTTCCAGGCCTGTCGACACAATGACCGGTCCCGACATCAAAACGGCGCTCCCTGGGCCGCGCGCCAAAGCCCTCATCGAGCGCGATCGTTCGGTCGTGTCCCCCTCCTACACGCGGTGCTATCCACTGGTCATAGAGCGCGGATCCGGCGCCTTCGTCGAGGACGTCGACGGCAACATCTTCCTCGACTGCGCGGCCGGCATCGCCGTCAATTCCACCGGTCACTCGCATCCCGCCGTCGTCACGGCGATTACAGATCAGGCGCAGAAGTTCCTGCACATGTCGGGAACCGACTTCTACTACGAGCCGCAGGTGCGGCTGGCCGAGGAGATGGCCGCGATCGCGCCGATCTCCGGCGGCGTGCGGACTTTTTTCGGCAATTCCGGCACCGAAGTGGTCGAAGCGTGCGTGAAGCTCGCGCGATATACGACCGGACGGCAGAACATCATCGCGTTCCTCGGCGGTTTCCACGGCCGGACGATGGGCTCGCTGGCGCTGACGGCGAGCAAGGCGGTCCAGCGCCGCGGGTTCGGTCCGCTGATGCCGGGCGTGTATCACGCGCCGTACGCGGATTGCTATCGCTGTCCACTCGGTCTGAATCCGGAGACGTGCGCCGCCGAGTGCCTCGGCTTCATCGATGATCAGCTGTTCGCGCACCTCGTCACGCCCGACGAAGTCGCGGCGATCGTCGTCGAACCAATCCAGGGCGAAGGCGGCTATGTGGTGGCGCCCGAGCAGTTCCTGCAGCGGCTGCGCGAGCTGACGCAGAAGCACGGCATCCTGCTCGTCGCCGACGAAGTGCAGTCGGGGATGGGGCGCTCGGGCAAGATGTTCGCGATCGAGTACTGCGGCGTCGAACCCGATGCGATGTCGATCGCCAAAGGGATCGCGTCGGGGATGCCGCTCGGCGTCGCCGTTGCGCGCGCGGGGCTGATGGCGTGGCCGCCCGGCGCGCATGCGAGCACGTTCGGCGGCAACCCCGTCTCGTGCGCCGCGGCGCTCGCCACAATCAAGCTGCTGCGGGATCGCCTCGTCGCGAACGCGGCGGAGGTCGGCGGTCACCTGATGAACGGACTGCGCGAGCTTGCCGACAGGCACCGGCTGATCGGCGACGTCCGCGGGCGCGGCCTGATGATCGGCGTCGAGCTCGTGCGCGACCGAACGACGAAGGAGCGTGCGACCGACGAGCGCGACAAGGTGGTCGATGCCGCGTTCCGCCGCGGGCTGCTGCTGCTCGGCGCAGGGAAGAATGCGGTCCGCTTTTCGCCGCCGCTCGTGCTCACGCGCGAGCAGGCCGACGTCGCGGTCCGCATCTTCGACGAGGCGCTGGCGGAGGTCGAACGCGCGCGGTAGTGTGGTGATGGTCTCCGGGTTCTTTGCGTTCTCGGCGTTCGCCTCTGGCTGAGTTCTTGCTCGCCGTGGGTGGCACATGACCAGCAAACGAATCGCCTTCGGAAAAACGGGCGAAGATCTCGCGTGCCGTGAGCTGGAACGGCGCGGGTACGAAATTCTTGACAGGCGGTACCGCCGTAGGGGTGGAGAATTGGACATCGTCGCGCGCGACGGACCGACGATCGTGTTCGTCGAGGTCAAAGCGCGCGAGGGACGCGAGTTCGGCGAGGCGAGCGAAGCCGTGACGGCCTGGAAGCAGCGCAAGATGACGCGGCTCGCCGTCGATTACGTGATGCGGCATCATTTGACCGATCGTCCCTGTCGGTTCGACGTCGTCTCGATCCACTTCGACGAAGCAACGCCGGTCATCGAGGTGTTTCCGAATGCGTTCGAGGCCGCCGGCTACGTGTGACTTCGAACGATGTGAGCGGATGCCGCGCGGCGGCATTATTACGGTAATGTATTATTCGAAACCGGAGATCATCTTTGCCGATTTCCAGACCCCCGGGTTTCGAACTTCAACCGTCGAACTACCGACGTCCAGCTTCTAGACTTGCCTGAGCTCCGCAAAGATCCCGTCACCGGCCGGTGGGTCATCATCTCGACCGATCGGCAGAAGCGTCCGAACGATTTCCGGTTCGAGCGCGCGAACACGATCGGGCGCGAGCAGTGTCCGTTCTGCCCGGGGCACGAGCAGATGACGCCGCACGAGGTGATGGCGTACCGCGAGAACGGCACCGCGCCGAACGCGCCCGGGTGGGACATCCGCGTCGTGCCGAACAAGTTTCCTGCGCTGCAGGTCGAGGGAAGCTTCGATCGGCACGGCGAGGGGATGTTCGATCGCATGAACGGCATCGGCGCGCACGAAGTGATCATCGAGACGCCGAATCACGATCGGACGCTGGCGATGATGGCGGACACGGAGATCGAGCGCGTCCTCTCGGCGTATCGCGAGCGCATCCTCGATCTGAAGCAGGATCGGCGGCTGAAGCACATTCTGGTCTTCAAGAACCACGGCGCCGCCGCGGGCGCGACGCTCGAGCACACGCATTCGCAGCTGATCGCGCTGCCGATCGTGCCCGACTTCGTGCGCGAGGAGATCGACGGCGCCCAGCGTCACTTCGAGGTCAAGGAGCGCTGCGTCTTCTGCGACATCGTGCATCAGGATCTGGCGGACCATCGCCGCGTGATCCTCGAGAACGCCGACGTTGTCGCGCTCGCGCCGTACGCGCCGCGGTTCGCGTTCGAAACGTGGCTGCTGCCGAAGCGGCACGGCGCGCGGTTCGAGGAAGCGCCGCGCCACGAGTACGAGGCGCTCGCGCGGATCCTCAAGCAGCTGCTGCTGCGCATGGACCGCGCGCTCGAACATCCGGCCTACAACCTCATCGTCCACACGTCGCCGTTCGTCGGCGATACGACGGATGTGTACCACTGGCATGTCGAGATCCTGCCGAAGCTGACTCGCGTTGCGGGGTTCGAGTGGGGGACCGGCTTCTACATCAACCCGACGTCGCCGGAGGAAGCGGCGCAGGTGCTGCGGAACGTGAGACTCTCATGAAAGCAACGTGAGCGGGCGCGGAGAGCGCACAGCAAGTTGTTCCGAGCGCGATCCTCTGGCCGGGCGCGGAGACGCGTATGCGTCGCTGCAGCCACGGAGGCTTGCTGGTTTGCCGCCAGCACGAGGCTTTAGCCGACCGCGGATCGCGCGGCTCCGCTTGAAAGCCACCCCGACCGTGTGGTACTTTGAGCGTTCGGGCGGGAATAACTCAGTGGTAGAGTGCGACCTTGCCAAGGTCGAAGTCGCGGGTTCGAATCCCGTTTCCCGCTCCAATTTTAGTCGCGGGGGCCCCTCGCCCCGCGCCGCACGCTCCGCTCCGTGGGGCCCCGACGCCCACGCCGCTGCGCGTGCTGCTGTGACTTCGTCGCGCGCACCTTACAAGCCCGCGAGCCATTAGAGGGGCGCCGTCGCCAAGAGGTAAGGCAGAGGTCTGCAAAACCTCCACCCCCGGTTCAAATCCGGGCGGCGCCTCCAATTTCCCTCAATGATTCGGTGAGTCTGGTCGGCCGACGATCGGCAAAATCGTCGTACTGTCACCAAACTGTCACCAGACCGGCCACGAGCGGTCGGGACGTGCAAAAATCCGCAGCGGACATGTCAAACGGCGACATCACCCAAGCGAACGCTAGGCTGCTATGGAAGCGCTTTCTCCAATCGACGCCACCGAACACAGCGCTCCTCATTCCGCATTTGGCGACGGCGCGGAAGTACTCCAGCAGCGCCATCGAGTGGACGATTCCCGTGTTACCGCTTGAGCTTCATTGTGAGATCGACAGCGGAGTTCGGTGGTTCGATCCGCAAGAAAAGTCGACCGGGCTGGGCTATCAGTTTCTCCGCTATACCTGTCGGAACTGCAACAGATTCATGAAGGTGTTTGCCGTGTTCGTGACGAAGCCTGAGAGCGAAGAGGCGAATGTCACCGTCATGAAGCTCGGCGAGTACTTGCCGTTTTCTGCCCCGATTTCCAAGCGAATTTCGAAGCTACTCGAAAAAGATGATTTGGAGTTGTATCGGCAGGGCACGCGCGCCGAGGCACAGGGACTCGGCATCGGCGCGGCCACGTATTTTCGGCGGATCGTCGACAACAAATGGCAGTTGCTGGTCACCGAAATTCGCGACGCGGCTGCCAAACTCGGCGCCAAGGACTTGAGCGTGTTCGATGCGGCGGTGAAGGAGACTCAGTTCTCAAAAGCCGTGGACATGCTGAAGGACGCGATCCCGCAGAAGCTCCTCATTCTCGACGGCGAGAATCCGTTGACGCTGCTCTACAAGGTAACGAGCGTGGGCCTTCACAACCTCACCGACGAAGAGTGCCTCCAGCAGGCCGCCGACATTCGCATGGTGCTGACGGCCTTGCTGGAGAACATCGCGGACGTGCTGAAAGATCAAAACGAGTTGAAAAGCGCAGTCGCGAGACTCAAGCAGTTGAAGACCTAGATCTTGCCCCGTGACAATGGCGCGGTCAACGTCGCCGCGTCGAGCCGACGGGCCGCATCGCGCAGATCGCCATCGCTGACGATGTTGTAGCGCTCGAATACCGAGCGCGTCCGTTCATCGGCAAGGCCGCACGCGAGCGCATGGGCGAGGGCCTGATGCGCGTCGGCGTGCCCGCCTCAGTTGCGACCCTGCGATGGTCCGACTACCTGGCGGTTAACGCGACCCCTCGGTTGATGCGGGATGCGGTCGCGGACTTGGGGAATCCCACCGAGTGGCTGGCGACCGACCAACCGGTGCCGTTCCGCCTCGTGCGAAGCATCGAGGTCTGGTACCGCGACGAGTGGGTGGAGGTGAGCAACGTGCCCGACGACGCGTTTGACCGCTATCTGGAGTTGGACGGCTGACCCCTGCGCCGCCTGATCGACGACGCGAGCCGTAGAAATCCCAGCCATGACTTTCCTGGCCTTTCTCTCGACGCCCACCCTGCGTTCACGATCATCCCCGTTCACTCGCACGCCTCCCTCGGCGCCTGCGTAATCGCCACGCTCGACGCGGCGACCTGCACGACGACGAAGCACGCGCCGCTCTTGGTTTCACGGACGATCGACAGCCGGTCGAGCGTGGCGTACCCGGTGATCCGCTCGAACCGGTGATCGTTCGCGTTCGCCATCGGGTGGTCATTCGCTATTAAGCCACGCAACGCGCCGAACATGAGCATCACGGCCAGCACGATCACCAACTGCAGCTTCGTGATTTTCATTTCCGCCCCTTCTTCAGCGTCAGTACGACGCCGGGTACTGTGCCTTTTTGTCCTGCGTCGCCAGTCTATCTCACGCGAGCTGCACACGTGATCGTCGTCGGTAGCTGTCACTCCGGTGTCACCAACCCGGCCGAATTCAGCACCATTCGGCACCACCCGGCACACGACGATCGGCTGAAAAGCTGAGAAAAATCGCGTTTCGTCGAGGGTTCCGGAGTGGAGAGGCAAACTGCAAAACCTCCACCCCCGGTTCAAATCCGGGCGGCGCCTCCAATTTCCCTAAGAAATCAGAGGCTCACTGATCGGCGGGAGTCGTTTTGATGGGCGACTGCCCGTGAGGATCCGAATCGGCGGGGAGTTGCACCGGCTGAATCGCGTTGAGCTTCTTCGCAGCCTCGACGAGATCGCATTCGCTCACGATGTTGTAGCGCTCGAACACCGATCGCGTCTTGTGGCCAGTCATCTGCATCGCCACGCGTTCAGGGATGCCAGCGCGCACGAGATTCCGCACCGCCGTTCGTCGAAGGTCGTGCGGAATCCGGCCAGGGCAGCCAGCCTGCGCGCATGCCCTTCCTCCACACGCCTTCGTGAATCGCACGATCGGCTTGCCTTTGACCTTCTTGCCCGTCCGGTGAAATACCCAGGGGCAAAGCACTCCTTCGGCTCTGATGCGGTCGTGCTCGACCTTCTGAGCCTCCAGAAGATGCTGTAACACGTCGGTGAAGGGGAAGGTGCGGCCTTCGTCGTTCTTCGTCGTGTGCGGGTCGAGGCGGATCACGCGTGCTTCGAAGTCGATGTGTCGCCACTGCAGCGGCAAGACCTCGCTCGGAATCCGCCAGCCCGTGATGTAGGCGAATCGGACGACTGGCCGGACTGCCGCCGGCAGATGATCCAGCACTCGCTCGATCTGTTCACGCTCGAAGAAGCCGGTTCGTACGTTCCGCTCCTTGAGCATCGGAATGTGCGGCACCTGCGTGAGCTTCCCGTTCTGCCGCGCCAGGTTGAAGATCCGCTTGAGCGTCGTTCAGTTCGCGATTGATCTCGCCGTTCGAGAACCTCCGCTCTTTGCGGTCGTCACTTTTCTCACTGCTCGCGGGGCCCCACCCCCGCTCGCTCGCGCTCGGCGACTCTGCGCCTCGCGCTGGCCGCGGGCGCTCGCCGGCGACCATCACGTCAGCTTGCCGCGTCAGAATGAATTTGTTGATGTCCGTCGTCGCGATCGCCGCCAGGCGACGGCCGCCGAAGTGCGGCATTAGGTGCAGCCGAATCCGCCGCTCGAGCTCGTCGGCCGAACGGCGGCCGTTCACGGCGTACTCCATCTTCAGGTCCTCCGCCGCTTCCTCGAAACGGATCCGATTCAGCTTCGGATCTACTGGTAGGCCGTGCTCGATGTCGCCCTCGCGCAATTTGAGCAGGCGCCTGGCGTCGCCTTCCTTCGTGCTGTGCGACGACTCGCGCAGGCCGCGCCCGTTCCGGTAGTCTTGATCCACCACACTGCGCCTCGCTTGTAGAGCATTCCCATTTCGTCCTCCTGGTTGTATCCGGTTGGTTGAAGCGGCCGTGTTTCCCTCCTTCCAGCGTTCGATCAACAGCTCGAGATCTCGCGAGTCGATGAGCGTTCGACGTAGCGCGCGGCCATCCCGTGCGCGCGGGCTCGGAATTCGTACGGCAGGAACGTAGCCGTTGAGCACGAGATCGCGCAACGTCCAGTAGCTGCATCCGAGGTACGCAGCTGCTGTTCGAGGGTCCATCAATCTGCCAGGAACTCTTTTCGCGCGCATCGCCGCGCTCGTCGACGCCCTTGTCACTGCCGCGGATCGGAGCTGCGATAAACTGACTCGGGTGGTCGCCGCGACCAAGAGTTGAGCCGCATGAAGCAGAGCGACCCCGTCATTCACAGCGATCCGGAAATCATGGGCGGCACCCCCGTGTTCGTCGGCACGCGTGTGCCGCTCGCGACGCTGCTGGACTACCTCGAAGCGGGCCAACCGCTGTCCGAGTTTCTCGAGGATTTCCCGACCGTAACCCGGGAGCAGGCCGTCGCGGCCCTGGAGCAGGCCAAGGAGGCGCTCCTCGCCCGTGCACGTCCTGCTTGACGAGCACATGCCGGGTTGTCTGAAACGCGAGGTCATCGGCGGAAAGACGGATGCTCGGACCAGTCCGGCCGAACCGCGCGTTTAACCCTCGCTGCTTGCGCTGACCACGCTCACCAGCGGTGTACAATCGATCAGGAAAGACTTGCATGGGAGCTGCCCCCGTCGAACTTGATCGAGACCTCGTAGATCTCCTTGAGGAGCTACAGCGACCCGCGAAAGAGGCCGCTCGCGAGCTGATCGTGCTGGAGCTCTATCGCCAGGGTGAGGTGTCAAGCGGAAGAGCGGCGCAGTTGATGGGACTCGGACGCGAGGAGTTCATTCGATACGCCTCGAAACTGGGCATTCCGTACTTCCAGCTCGATGGTGAGGAATTGCAGCGGGAGCTTGACGCAATCAAGAAACTTTGAGTCTCGTCGTCTCGAACTCCAGCCCGCTCATCGCTCTGGCTAGAATTCAGCGCCTCGATCTCGTTCCAACAATTCTCGAGTCCGTTCTGATTCCGCCGGCCGTCGCTCGCGAGATTCACCCTTCGATTCCGGACCTTCCGGATTGGTTACAAGTACGAGCGCCTTCAGGGTCGCCGTCGCTGCTCGCCTCGCGAGGGCGGCTGGGTGATGGAGAGTGGGAGGCGATCGCTCTGGCCATCGACGTTGATGCCGGCGCGATTCTCATCGACGATCGTCCCGCAAGGCGCCTGGCCGAAGCGGCGGGACTCGATGTTGTCGGCACCCTTGGTGCTGGAAGCCAAGAGGATGGGTCACGTCAGAACCATTCGTGCCGAACTCGACAAGCTGCTGGAAACGTCGTTCTTTCTCAGCCAGCAGCTCTACGATCAGCTGTTGCGCATGGCCGGTGAATACGAGGGCTGACAGGGATCCCGGGCGACGCCAGCGTATTCGGGTATGACGATCTGAATTGATGATCGCAGAATTCGAGAGGTTAACCCACACTCTACGCGTGGTACGATTTTCGTCCGGGAGCGATCTTTTTCGGATGGGAGGGCGCGTGGCCGAGAAGCATCCCTACATGTCGGGCAGCGGCGGTTTGGTTCAGGCCGTCAATCACCTGAGGAAATCATTTCCCGGTGAGGTGTCGGCAGAGACGCTGAAAAAACTCGGGATCGCGCCGAACAATGAAACCTACGTCATCAACATCTTGCGATTCATCGGAGTCATCGACGCGGAAGGGAGAAAGACGACGAAGGCCGCGTCCGTCTTTTCGAAGCATGAGGATGCCGAGTTCCAAAAGGGATTTGCCGAACTGGTCCAAACCTCCTACAAAGATCTATTTCAACTGCATGGCTCCGGCGCCTGGACGCAGCCAACTGGCAAACTGATCTCGTTCTTTCGGGGAGCGGATCACACGAGTGCCATCGTCGGCCAGAGGCAAGCGGGAACGTTTCAAGCTCTCGCCGGATTGAGCGGCCACGGTGACATCCCACCTGCGTCGAAGGCGGCCAGCGTCCAGGCGAAGAAGCCGAAGGAATCGGCGCCGAAACCCAAGAGGCAGGCGAAGAACGGTGCCGCCGCGATCGTGAATCCCGTAGCGGATTCTGGCAACGTAGGGCTGACGGTTCGGATTGAGATCAACCTGCCCGCGGCCGGCGATCAGGATACCTACGACCGCATCTTCAAGAGCATCCGCGAGAATCTGCTGCGTGGCGGACAGTAGTTTTGGCGCGTTCGAGCGGATCGTCCGCTTGGCGCATCGCTTTACCCAGCGCGAGCCGGTCGATGAAGGCCGCCTCCATCCGTTCGATCGCCGGAACATCCATCCGTCGCTGCCAGCGCGAGTGAAGGAGTTGTTCGACGACGGCCACTACGCGGAGGCGACGTTCGCGGCCTGGAAATTCCTCGACAAGATCGTCCAGCGTCATTCGAAGCTGACGGAGACTGGATACAAGCTGATGATGGCCGCGTTCAGCGAGTCTGGCGGCCCGATCCAGTTGACGAAGCAGAGCAATGAGAGCGAAGTTGACGAGCAGAAGGGCTACCGATTCGTATTCGCCGGCAGCGTGTGGGCGATCCGAAACCCTCGCGGCCACGAAATCGCTCTATCAGACGACATCGACACCTGTCTGGATCACCTCGCGTTCGTATCGATGCTGATTAGGCGTTTAGAGCAGGCTGGCTTCGTATAGAGCCGCCCTCATCGATGCATCTACCCGTCACGTCGTGCCGCAGGCTCCGTGTCCAACGGCTCGCGCATCATCCTGAGCCGGTACGACCTTTAGGAAGTAGCCGCGTTCGCCGACGTGCATCAGCGCGTGACGCGCGTCGTGCCACCACCGCACGCGTGTGGCACGCGCCCCATCGCCTATGCGGGCGCAGCGGGCCTCGCGGTGCGCACGTCGGTGTTTCAGCACCTGCCGCCTCCGTGGTTCGGGTTCGGCCGCGTCGCGAGCACGGATTCCGCCGGTGAAGACACGTGGTTCTATTTGAAGGCGCTCCGCGCCGGCTTTCGCGTCATCGGCGACTACGAGGCGCGGCTCTCGCACCTCACGACGGCCGCCGTCTGGCCAGAGTTCACGGCGGAGGGGTTGCAGCCGCGCGTGCTGCTGGACGAATGGGCGATTCGCTGGCCCGAGGGACGAGAGGCCGCCGACGCGGAATTGCGCATGCACGCTGGGCTGCAGCATCTGTTGCGCAGTGGCCGGTAATGCGGTGCTATCGCCCCGAATCTGCTAAATCACGATGACCGTTACCGACACTGACGAGAACTGTCCTGAAGAGTCCGTTGCCGTCGCGGTGACAACGTACGTCCCTGCGGCGCTGAACACGTGCGCCACTCTCACTTCCTCGCCAATAGCGCCGAAGGTCTGATTGGTGCCGTCGCCAAAATTGAGGCCGAGCGCAACAGCTCTTCTTTCGCCGGTCACGGTCACGACAAAGGAAGCTGTCGCGCCAACAGCGACCTTGCTCGGGATCACGACGATCGCGACGCGGCCGATTGTGGTCGCCGTCGGTGGCGGCTCCGGCTGCGGAGACGGCGTAGACGGCAGCGACGAACCACCGCAGGCAGCAGCCATGTTGGCGAGCAGGGTAACGATGACGGTCGCCACAACGTGTCGCTTCATGTTTACACCTCCCCAGAACTCGGTGTGTTTTTCGACCTGCGATGATTTTAGACGTGTACTCTCCGCAGCGAGCCTTTCGGCGTAATCTGTCGGCGGCAGAGTTTAAACGAAGCCGCTTGCGCACGGCTCGTCCATGTGGGCGAGGATCGGTCCGATGGTGCGCCGCAATGACCGCGGCGTGACCTCACTGCTGAAGCAATCGCCGCAGTAGGAAGAATGACCTAGCGATTATGGCCGAAGCCGACGTCATTGAGCCGCTCGGTCCTGCGCGCGACGCCGGAGAGTCCACACGCGTCGGGCGCGTGCGGCTTGAGCTAGACCAAGGACACTGGCTCGAAGAGGGTCGAACGTACCGCGTGTTGTATCAGGACATCGCCGGCCGATGGCACGAGACGATGCTCGGGTTCAGTGGCAGTCGCGAGTTCAAGGTCCGATATCTTGGGCCCATTCGGTGGTGGTGGCGGCGTCGGCGGATTCCAGCCCCCATACGGAGACGAGCGCACGTCGTTCGTACCTCCGAAACGGGTAGCTGAAAGTTTTACCTTTTGTTTTACCTTGGCGAGGTAAAACTGGTATGCCTTGGTAGGTCTTGGTAAAGGTTAATCGCGCGAAACACCGAGGAAATCCGCAGATTCGTTCGGGACCGGTGGGGCTATAGCAGGCTGCACAACCTCCACCCCCCGGTTCAAATCCGGGCGGCGCCTCCAATTTCCCTAAGCAGATTCCTGCGTTAAGAATCAGCGCGACACTCGTCATGACATCCTTCGAACAGAGATGGCTCTCGGGAAGCTGTCGTCGTAGCTCTCGGCGTCGGAGTGATCGCAGCCGTGCTCTGGGTGATCGGCAATCTCTGGCTGCCGTTCTATATTGAGGAGTCGTGCTGCCGCCTGCAACCGAGCTGTGACGCCGCAATCTACGCGACCACCGTCGGCTCTGAGTCCGCGCTACTCGTCGCAGCCGTCGGATTCGCGGCGGGCTTCTACTTGATGCGGCGACGCAGGGTACGTTGATCGACCGGCCGAGTGCTCCAGGAGGTTTGATGACAGGCTTCAAGCAAGCGCTCGGGATCACCATCGCCGTTGCCTCGTTGACCCTCATTCAGTCCACGTCCGGCGGAGCAACGCAGACCATGCGACCGCCGGGCGTTCAGGCGCCCGTCGGGACGAGTCGCGGCGGAGGGTTCACCGAACCAAGCCCTCTTGATTTCAACGATCACGACGGCTACGTGTCGCTGTTCGACGGCGCGAGCTTGAAGGGATGGGACGGCCATCCGAAATTCTGGCGCGTCGAGGGGGGCGCCATCGTCGGCGAATCGACGCTGACGAACCCGAGTGGCAACACCTACATCGTCTACCGGGAGATCGAGGCGAAAGACTTCACGCTGAAGTTCGAAATCAAAATCGACGGAGACGGCGGCAGCGGCTTCCAGTACCGAAGCAAGAGCGGGTTGCCCTGGCTGCGGAACATCGCACCGAACGTCATGGCGAACGCCGGGCCGGTGAATCTCAATTGGATGATGACGGGTCCCCAGGCTGATTTCTGGCCCAGTCGGGTGTACACAGGTCAGTTCTATTCCGAGAACACGCCGATGGGGATTCTCGCCTGGCGTGGTCAGGTGGTGGAAGGATTCGGTGCGGCGAGGAAGCGGCTGATGGGCACGATTGGCGATCGCGATCGATTGGGCACGCTCGTTCGCACGAACGATTGGAACCAGTACACCGTCATCGCGCGTGGGACGACCTGCCTTCACATCGTGAACGGGCAGTTGATGGCGGCGATGATCGACGACGACCCGGCCTCGTCGAACAATCAATCGGGACTCTTCGGAATCGAGCTCGAGGCGATCACGAAAGTGTCCGTTCGAAATATCTGGCTCAAGAAACTCAGCTAACCGCTAGGCGAGCGCGTCTCTGCAGTACTGCAGGCATCTCGCGACTTCCTTGACTGCATCGGATCCCGGCGGCACGTCGTACTCGATCTCAATGGCCGCCGGCATCGTCCACTTGTTCTTCTTCACGAGCTGAAGGATCTGCTTCAGCGGCGTATCGCCTGTGCCCCACGGCAGGTTCTTCGCGCCGTGCTCCGGCGTAGTCCGATCCTTGAGGCGGAAGCTGGCGATCCGATCGTGGAACTTCTCGAGGAATTGAAGCGTGCTGCCGCCGACGTTGCCGCCCGCGACATAGTGGCCCAGGTCGACGTTCGCCAGGTTCGCCTTCGACGCCGCGAACGCCTGATCGAACGCGGTCATGCTGCCCTGAGTGTGCGTGTGATAAGCCGCGTAAATCTTGTGCTTTTCCGCGAACGCGCCGATGCGCTTCAACTGCGCGACGTCGTCGGTCAGCTCCAGCGTCGTATGCGTGCAGCCGAGCGCCTCGGCCACGTTGAACACGTACTCGAATTCCTCATCCGACATGGATGGAGTCAGGCACTTCCCGGCGTAAATCGTGACGCCGGCATCGGTGTACATCTTGCGCAGCGCTCTGTATTTGTCCATCGACACCGAAAGCCGCCAGTTCTTCAGATGATCGGCGGCCCCGCGCTGCGCGGCCTGCTCGTCGGGCGTCTGTGGCCGACCGCGGCGTCCTCCGCGCCCGCGTTGGGCCGCAGGACCGCCCGCAAAACTTTCCGCCGGCCCATTCATCAACTCGATCGCGCTGATGCCCGAGTCGACGACGTACTTCAATACGGCTTGGGCGCTCTGATCCGGCATGCTGCGGTAGCTGTACGTGATCGTGCCGATGTGGACGCCGTTGATCACAGAGTTCGGTCGCTCCGCGCCGAGCAACGAGACGACGAGAGATCTTTCAAGGAGTGCGGCAGCCGGCACCCCCGCCAGCGCCAGCTTGCCGAAGTCGCGTCGCGTGTAATCCATACGATCTCCTTCGGGGCACATCTGCTCGCGAAAGAGAGTATCTCAGTTCGAGCTACGGACCGACGCGGAGTTCGCCGGACGCGAGCGGCATCGGTCCGAACGTCGGTTTGACCGAGTGGACCGACGTCGACGCCGACGGTCCCTTCGAGCTGATATCCGACGGGGCGGCCATCGACAGCGCGTCGCACCACGGTCGCGAGTCCGGGGACGTCCGTGAAGCTGACCGACAAATCGAGCGGCACGACCGTCGATGCGCCTGCGGTGAGCGGAAGACCGAGCGGAAATTCTCCGGTCGCCGCTCGGCTTCCCTCGAGCATCAACGTCGCCCGCACGGTCGAAAGCGTCAGGCCGAACGGATTCGGATTGGTGACGCGCGTCCAGAGACGGATGCTCGCGCCGCCGACCGGACGATCGATGCCTGGACCGAGCAGATGTACCTCAGCGCTGCGGTCGCTGGCCTGCTCGAACCGCGGCGGCTGAACGATCCCCGTCAGCTGGCCGAGTGACGCGCACCCTTCGGCCACTACCAGCGTGATCGTCGCAACGATCGCGATCGTGCGCGTGTTTGTCCGGTGCAATGTCGAGTTGATGCAGCCCGTCATGGAGCGCTCCCGCTCGAGAGTTGTGCACGGTCGGTGCCGACCCACCCGAATGGTTCAGCATCGTTTGTGATAAACAGTCGACCTGATGCCGAACGCGGAGGAACGTCCATGTCGGTATAAGCCGTGGCTGCTCATCATCGTCCTCCTGGGCGCGGTTCTTCGATTCGTTCCTGTCTGGTTCGGTCTGCCGTTCGATCGCGCGCGTCCGGATGAAGAGACGGCGATCGGTCACGCCGTCGCGGTCCTCGGCGGCGATCCGAATCCTCATTTCTTCGACTGGCCATCGCTGACGTTCTATCTGTTCGCCGCAGCGTTTGCGGTCGCGTCGTGGATCCATCGCCTGCTCGCCCTCGATCCGGCTCTCACCGTGAACGAGCAATACCTTGTCGCTCGCGGCTGCGTCGCGCTCGCCGGCACGGTAACGATCGTCGTGCTGTTCGACCTGGCCCGATCGGTCGCCGGCGAGACGACCGCGCTCGTCGCATCGTTCTTCCTCACCGTCGCGACGTTGCACGTCAGGGAATCACATTTCGCGATGACCGACGTGCTCATGACGCTGTTCACCACGACGTCGCTGGCTCTGCTCGTTCGACCGCTCACCACGCTGACGCACACCGGGTCCGTTCAAGCGATCGGGATCGCATCGTTCGTCGGCGCCGGATTCGCCGGTGGCCTTGCGGCGTCGACGAAGTACAGCGGCGCAGCAATTCTCGCAGCGTTCGCCGCGAGCGAGTACATCTGGACGCGCGAAGCGAACCGCATGGCGTCGCGAGTGCGGATTTGGACGCCCGCACTCGCCTTGGTCGTCTCCTTCGCGTGCGGCTTTGTCGCCGCCACGCCCTTTGCGCTCATCGATTACCGGCTGTTTTCGTCGGGGCTGGTGTTCGACGTGACGCACCTGTCGACTGGACACGCCGGTCCGGATCTCGGCCGCGGCTGGAGTTATCACCTCGAGCGATCGTTACCGACGGCCCTTGGCCTGCCAGTTTTCGCCGCCGCGATGCTTGGCGCGATCCGGATGGCGACGACCTACGCGCGGGCCGCTCTGATCATCGGCGTGTTCTGTGCGGCGCTCTATACGCTCCTGGCGCCTGGCCGCACGGTGTTCTTCCGTTACGTCCTGCCGATCGTTCCCTTGGCCTGCGTGTCGGCGGCAGTGGTGGTTCAGTACGCAGCTGACCAGCTGGCGCGTCGCGTGCGCGTGTCAAGTCGTACGCTCGTCGTTGTCCTGGCATTTGCCGTCTCAGTCCCGACGTTGGTGAACAGCGTGTGGATGGACGTGTTGCTGGAGAAGACCGACACGCGCGTCCTCGCCGGGAGGTGGCTCGCCGCGCGTGTGAAGCCCGAGGAATCGCTCTACGACGCCGGCGGCGCGTACGCGGGCGCGAGCCTGGTCGGATTGTCGATGCACCGATGGACGGTCGAAACGTTCGATCCGACGCGGAACGCTTTCACGAACAGTTCCGGCCGTCTTCCCGATTGGCTCGTCCTGCCCGAATCGCCGCTGGTGTACGGAACCGTGCCAATGGACCTGCGACGATTGTCAGCCGAAAAATACGAGCTCGCGCAGACGATCCCGGCGACGCGGCTGCAGAACGACGCGAGCGTCTACGATCTTCAAGACGCATTCTTTCTGCCGATGTCTGGATTTGCGACGGTCATTCGTCCTGGTCCGACGATTCGAATCTATCGACGTTCAAGACCGCAGGCGCCTTGATGCTTGACCGCGCAAACACGATCGATTGAACGTCCCACGTGCGTGGCCGGTGTAGCACTAGGCACTAAAGGGCCACAGACGTCCTTCAGTGCCGCCGCCCTTCCGATCGTATCTGCACCCATCTGGCTGGATTCGTGTGGCATGGGTGATCAACTTGTGTGCACCTGACCTTGACATATCCATCAGTCCGCGCCACATTAGCCATCGTTCCTTGACTGCTCAAGCTCCGGTTGTTTCGGGCTCGGAGGCGATGTCTCCATGCTTATGTCTTCACGCCAGCCCGAGCCGGGTCGCCAATCGGACATTCACTGGATCGAGCTGCGCTGCCGCGGCTGCGGCCGGCTGCTCGAGAAGATCGAACAGCACGCGGTTCGTCCGGGCAAGCATATCGAAATCAAGTGCGGCCGCTGTAAGGTGGTGAACGATCTGGTCGGAACCGACTGACGGCTAATCAGCGGTTTTAACGTCGAACAGTTTTCGAGGCCCGTTGCGCGCAGAGGCCCATAAGCGCGCATCGGGCCTTTCGTATTTTCAGCCACGAAGGAGACTGATTATGGCGATACGCGATCTTCTCCAGCTGACGCGGCGGCAATTGCTGAAAATCGGAGGCGCCTTCCTATTTGGCGCGGCGGCAGGCGACGCGTTGTCTGCCGACGATCAGATGACGTCGTCGTCTTCGTGCACCTTCGTGGGGGATCCGAGTCAGCTGTTTCAATCGCCGTGCGGTGGCCAAGAAGCGACTGAATTGATGCCGACCAGCCCGTTTATCCTCCACCCGTTCGAACAAGACCTCCCGGTCCCCGTGCCGTTGAAGACCGAAGCACTGTCGCCACCCTATGGGTACGGGCTGGGCCAGCAGTCGAATAACGGGGAGTTGAATTCCACGCACTCGATCAAACCGGCCGACATCGGATATCCGGAGCCGGATACGTACCACATCAAGTTGCAGGTAGGTTTCCATTGCGTCACCAACTCCACGGTGCAGCCCATTGACGCAAATGGCAACCCTGTAACGCCCCCTCAGGCAGCCAAATTCGTCGACGGCCGCCTGCCGCCGAGCAGCATCTACGGCTTCAACGGAACGTTTCCCGGTCCGATGATCTACGGGCGTTACGGAAAACCGGCGCTGGTTCGCTTCGAAAATGAGCTCGACCCGACAAGAGTACACGGATTGTTCGGAGCGCCGAAGGGGCAGTTTCTGACGCACCTGCACAACGGTCATACGGCGCCCGAAAGTGACGGCAATCCACACGCCACACCGCATGGCTATCACCCGGGCCAGTGGGTGGACAACCTCTATCTCAATTACCCGGCTGGCGGCGACGAGAACGAGAAGCAATCGTTTCTGTGGTTCCACGATCACTTCGAGGGATACACGGGTGCGAACGTCTACAGGGGTCTCGTCGGCCTCTATCCCATTTACGATCCCGACAAGGACCCCGGCGACGAGAATTACGGTCTCAGACTGCCCGGCGTCCCCAACAAGGATACCGGTCGCGTCGATTACGACATCCCGCTCGCCATCTTCGACTGCGCGCTGGACGACGGCGTAACGCCTCATCAGGACTTCCACGTCGGCTGCGGTGAGACGCATCCGGAGTGGTGGGGGATGACGTTCTTCAAACATTTCCCGAATCACGGATTCGTCGGCGACATCTTCACTGTGAACGGAAAGGCGTTCCCAGTGCTCCACGTCAAACGCCGCCAGTACCGGTTCCGTTTCCTCGACGCCTCGATTTCGCGCGTGTATGAGCTCGGACTGATGAAGTCGGCTAGCGGCAAACTGCAAGAGGCACGCGGAACGCAGGGTCAGTGGCTTCTGCCCGACGGCCAGCAGTGCATGCAGTTCGTGCAGATCGCGAGCGAGGGCGGCCTTCTGCCAGACTCGACTCTTCGGAATTCCTTCGAGATCTGGCCGTCGAGACGCAAGGAACTGATCGTCGACTTCACTCACTATATGAAGGGGCCCGACGGCACACGCAAGGAAACCAAAGCCGGCGACGTGATCTATCTGGTGAACGTGGCGAAGATGGAGGACGGCCGCAAGCCGGATAGCAGCGATCCGAGTTACAAGGTACCCATCCTGAAATTGGTGATCGACGATCTGCCAGCGACGGAGACCGACAACAGCGCGGCGGTCTTCGATGCCGCGGGAAATTTCGCCTCGAGAAAGCTTCGTCCGCTTCCCGACATCGATTTCAGCGACGCGGCCTTGAGCAAGCTGACGCATCGTTCGTTCGAGTTGCAGCGTGGCGGCGGGTCCGGAGGTCTTAATCTGGATCCGGTTACGGCCGTGCTGAACCGCGAAACTCAATGGCTGATCAACGACCGGCCATTCCAGGTCTGTGAACCGCTGGCGCGCACGCAAAAGGGCTATGCCGAAGTGTGGCGCGTCAAGAACGGCGGCGGCGGGTGGGTCCACCCGATGCACTTCCATCAGGAAGAACACCGGATCATCGAAAAGAACGGCGTCCGCTACAACGCCGTCACGCCAGTGGGGCCCGACGACGTTTTCGCGAAGGAAGACACGATCGCGCTAGGCCCGGGCGAGGAAGTCGTCATTTACCGGAACTTCCGGACGTTCCCGACCGCGACCCAGGCTGCGGTTGGCACAACAGCCAAGTACGTCGCCCATTGCCATAACCTCGCGCACGAGGATCACACGATGATGTTCGGCTGGGAGATCATCGGAAACAGCCGCAGCACCACAACGTAACCGGCGTAAGGCCCAGGATGGACTGATGAACAGAGCCGCTGTTTCCGTCGTTCTGCTGGGAACCCTGGGCGCCGGTTTTCTCGCCGGCGCCTGGTACAACCAGCGAGAGGCTGTGAGCGCCGCGAGCGTGCGCACGCGCAAGGTTTTGTACTACATTGATCCGATGCACCCCGCCTACAGATCCGACAAACCGGGGAGTGCTCCCGACTGCGGCATGCAGCTCCAGCCGGTGTACGCCGGCGAGGAGTGGTCGTCGACCGACGTTCGTCGTATGGTGCGCGCCGCCGGCGAGCCTCGCGTGAGCGACGAACAGCAGCAATTGATTGGCGTCCGTATCGCGCCGGTCGAGAATGCCGCAGTAACCGAGACCTTGCGGCTTTTCGGCCGCGTCGCGGTGGATGAGACCCGGATGTACCGGTTGAATATCGGCATCGAGGGCTACGTACGGGCCCTTGCGCCGGCAACGACCGGATCGCTCGTCACGAAGGATCAATGGCTCGCCACGATCTCGACGCCGGAAGCCCGCACGCCGATTCAGTCGTACATCGTCGCGCTCGACGTGCTCGATCGCGCGCACAAAGACGGAGAAAGCGCCGCCGCGATCGATTTCGCAGGCGCAGCGCTTCAGCAGGCCATCGACCGGCTGTTGACGCTGGGCATGTCGAACGTGCAAATCGAAGAGCTGAAAAAGACGCGGCAGGTTCCGCCGAATATCACGATTACCGCGCCCGCGGACGGATTTATCGTCCAACGTCACGTCTCGGTCGGTCAGAAGGTTCTGAGAGGCGACGAGCTCTATCGGATCGCCGATCTGCGCCGCGTATGGGTCGAAGCTGACGCGTTCGGCGCGGAAGCCGACTATGTCACGCCGGGCGCCACGGCGAACGTGTCGATTCACGGCCGTGACGTGTCGTTGCGGGCGCGGATCAGCCGCGACGTTCCGCCGCAGTTCGATCGCGACAGTCAATCCGCGAAGGTGCGTCTCGAGATCGACAACCCTTCCTACGTCCTTCGACCTGACATGTTCGTCGACGTCGATCTGCCGATCGTACTCCCGCCAGCGATTGCCGTGCCGGTCGATGCGATTATCGATTCGGGTCTGAAACGCACGGTGTTCGTCGAGCGGCGCGCCGGCGTCTTCGAACCCCGCGAGGTCGAGACCGGCTGGCGCGTCGGCGGACGCGTCCAGATCGTGAAAGGCCTCAGCGCCGGAGAGCGCGTCGTGGTCGCCGGCGCCTTCGTCGTGGACGCCGAACGCCGCATCCGCACCAGCAGCCCCGACGACCGGTCACGGCCGTGATTGCGGCCGTCATCGAGTGGTCCGCACGACATCGCGCCGTCGTCGTGATGGCGGCCGTTCTCGCCGCGATCGCCGGCGCGTGGTCGATGATCCACGTTCCGCTCGATGCGCTCCCGGATCTCAGCGACACGCAAGTGATCGTCTACTCGCGCTGGGACCGCAGCCCGGACGTTGTCGATGCGCAGGTGACCTATCCGATCGTGACGGCGCTCCTCGGCGCGCCGCGCGTGAAAACCGTACGTGGCGTGTCCGACTTCGGCTACTCGTACGTCTACGTCATCTTCGAAGACGGCACCGACATCTACTGGGCGCGGTCGAGGACGCTCGAGTACCTCTCGCCTGTGCTGTCGCGCCTTCCGCAGGGCGCGACGACCGAGCTCGGTCCCGACGCGACCGGACTCGGATGGGTCTTCCAGTACGTCCTCGCGGACGAATCTCACTCGCACACGCTCGCGGAACTCCGCTCGTACCAGGACTGGTATCTCCGGTATCACCTCAGGAGCGTTCGCGGCGTCGCCGACGTCGCGTCGCTTGGCGGCTACGTGCGGCAGTACCAGGTGAACGTCGATCCCAACCGACTGAGGGCTTACGGCCTGCCGATCGGCCGCGTGGTCGAGGCGGTCCGCAGTGGCAACAACGACGTCGGCGGACGCGTGATTGAATTCGGCGGCGCCGAGTACATGGTGCGCGGCCACGGCTACGCGCAATCCGCAGGGGACCTCGGGAACATCGCGCTCGCCGCCACCGAGGGCGGCACGCCGATCCGCATCAAAGACGTCGGAGACGTCGTGCTCGGTCCCGAGCTGCGCCGAGGTGCGACTGACCTCGACGGCAACGGCGAAGCCGTCTCCGGCATTGTCGTGATGCGCCACGGCGAGAATGCGCTCGACGTCATTGCGCGCGTCAAGGCGAAGCTTCGGGAGGTCGAGGCGGGATTGCCGCCCGGCGTGAAGGTGGTGCCGATCTACGACCGCTCCGATCTGATCAAGAAATCGATCGACAACGTCACGTCGACCCTCGTCGAAATCATGATCACCGTGGCGGCTATCATCTTCGCCTTTCTGTGGCATGTGCCGAGCGCCGTCATCCCGATTCTCACGATCCCGCTCGCGGCGCTGGCAGCGTTCGTGCCGTTCCGCATGGCGGGCCTCACGGCCAACATCATGTCGCTCGGCGGCATCGCCATCGCCGTCGGCGCAATGGTCGACGCCTCGATCGTCGTGGTGGAGCAGACGCACAAGAAGCTCGAACGCTGGAAGGAGGCTGGCGGCGGCGAAGACTACCGGACGGTCGTGATTGGCGCGATGAAGGAGGTTGGACCGCCAAGCTTCTTCGCGCTCCTGCTGATTGGCGTGTCGTTCCTGCCGGTGCTGACGCTCGAAGGACAGGAAGGACGGCTGTTCACGCCGCTCGCGTACACGAAGTCGCTGTGCATGGTGGTCGCCGGCGTGCTCGCGATCACCCTCGATCCCGCGCTGCGGCTGCTGCTGATTCGCGTTCGACGGTTCGATTTTCGTCCGGCGTGGATCTGCAGGGCGACGAATGCCATCGCCGTCGGCACGATCCATTCCGAAGACAAACATCCGATCAGCCGCCGGTTGATCCGCGCCTACGAACCAATCGCCAACTGGTCGCTGCGGCGTCCGTGGATCGTCGTCGGCATCGCGGTCGCAGCGCTGATTGCCACTGTCCCGGTGTATCAGCGCCTCGGCTCGGAATTCATGCCGCCCCTCGACGAAGGCACGATCTTCTATATGCCCTCTACGATGCCGGGCATCTCGATCGCGAACGCCGAGAAGCTGCTCCGATCGAGCGATCGCATCATCAAGCAGGTTCCCGAAGTGGACCGCGTGCTCGGCAAGACCGGCCGCGCCGACACGCCGACCGATCCGGCGCCGCTCTCGATGCTCGAAACGATCGTCACGTTGAAACCGACGTCCGAGTGGCGCACGGCGCCGACGTGGTATTCGTCGTGGGCGCCCGGATGGGCGCGGACGATCCTGCGCCGCATCACGCCTGATCACATCTCGCAGGAACAGCTGGTACGTGAGCTCGACGAAGCAGTCGACATCCCGGGGCTTTCGAACGCCTGGACCATGCCGGTGAGAGCGCGAACGGGAATGCTGACAACCGGTATCCGGACGCCAATCGGCCTGAAGATCTCGGGCGGCGATGTTGCCGTCATCGACGCGCTCGGCGCGAAGGCCGAGGCCATTCTGTCGCGCGTCCCGGGTGCGCGCCGTGTGTTCGCCGAGCGGACGGGCGCGGGGCTGTTTCTGGACATTACGTGGAACCGGGAGCAGATCGCGCGATACGGTCTGAGCATCGACGATGCCCAGACGATCGTCCAGAACGCAATCGGCGGCGAGAACGTGACGACGACGATCGAGGGCCGCGAGCGCTATCCGGTCAACGTGCGCTATATGTCGGACTTCCGGAGCGACGTCGACGACCTCGCTCGGCTGCCAATTCCGACATCATCCGGACAGCGCCACGTGCCCCTCGCGCAGCTCGCGACGATTGCGGCGGCGACCGGTCCCGCGATGGTGCGCAACGAAAACGGACTGCTGACCGGCTACGTCTACGTCGATCTCGCGGGCCGCGACGCGAACAGCTACGTGAAGGAGGGCGCCCGACTGCTTTCGAACAGCCTGACGCTTCCGCCCGGGTACACGATTTCATGGAGCGGTCAGTACGAGGACATGCAGCGTGTCGCGGAGCGGCTGACCGTCGTCGTGCCGGCGACGGTCGTGCTCATGCTCCTCTTGCTGTATCTGAACACTCAATCCATCGCGAAGACACTCATCGTTGCGCTCGCGGTTCCCTTTTCGGCGATTGGCGCCGTCTGGTTCCTCTATCTGCTCGGCTACAACATGAGCGTCGGCGTGTGGGTCGGGTTGATCGCGCTCGTCGGCGTCGACGCCGAGACGGGCGTCTTCATGTTGCTGTATGTGGATCTCGCCTGCGAGCAGGCCAGGCGGGAAGGACGGCTGCGTTCGCTCGCTGCCTTGCAGGAGGCGATCGTCCAGGGCGCCGTGAAGCGCTTGCGGCCGAAACTGATGACGGTCGCAACGATGTTCTTCGGCCTGCTGCCGATCATGTGGGCGTCGGGCACCGGATCGGACGTCATGAAGCGGATTGCCGCTCCGCTCGTGGGCGGCATCCTCACGTCGTTTCTCCTCGAGCTCGCCGTGTATCCGCCTCTCTATCAGATCTGGAAGTGGCGCGATCTGAAGCGCACGCTGCCGTCATAGCGGCTCTCCGGCCCATCCTGCCATCCCGCCCATCCTGCTTTGAGGACCTCCGTCATAGAATTCGTGATTATGGACTTCAGATCGACGCTTGCCCTGCGTTTCCGCCGGTTCGCTTTCGTTGCTGTGCTCGGCACAGCGTTGACCGCCCACGGAACTGCGCAGGCGCCGCCGCAGCGTCCGTTCGGCACGCTTCGGGATCAGGCGGCGATGCAGCAGCAATGGCTCCGCAAGCGGCTCGACACCTTCCTTCCGTCGCTGATGCGCAAGCACGGCGTCGACATGTGGATCGTGCCGATGCGCGAGTACAACGAAGATCCAGTGTTCTCGGCGCTCGTCGCGCCCGAGACCTTCGCCGCGCGCCGCCGCACGATCTACGTGTTCTTCGACAAGTGCGCATCGAGCGGCGCTGTGCCCTCGGCGCAGTGCATCGAGCGGATTGCGCTCGGCGGCACCTCGCAGGGCGGCGTCTTCGAAGCGCGCCGTTCGATGCGAGCGGCGGCTTCGAACGTCGGACGCGGGCAGCAGGCCGAGCTGTGGGGAGACGAGCAGTGGCTGGCGCTGAAAGCGGTCGTCGAGGAGCGCAACCCGCGCGTCATCGGCATCGACCGATCGACGGTGTTCGCATTTTCCGACGGGCTCTCGAGCGGCGAGTTGAAGGGGATGAGCGCGGCCCTCGGCGAGAAGTGGAGCGCGAGGTTCCGTGACGCCGAAGGCCTGCCGCTCGACGTGGTGGCGGTCCGCCTGCCGGAGGAGGAGGCCTTCTTCACGCGGATGCAGGAGCTCGTGTGGTCGATGACGCAGGAAATGTTCTCCTCGCGCACGATCGCGCCGGGGACGACGCGCACCAGCGACCTCGCGTGGTGGTGGCGTCAGCGCGTCAACGATCTGGGTCTGGCCACCTGGTTCCAGCCGACCGTCGACGTGCAGCGCAAAGGCGTCGCCGAGGACAAGCTCGGAGAGGACCCGATCATCGAGCGGGGCGATGTGCTGCATTGCGACGTCGGCATCACCGTGGCCCGGCTGAACACCGACACCCAACACCTGGCGTACGTCCTGCGGCCCGGCGAAGAGGATGCACCGGAGGGGCTGCGCAAGGCGCTCGCCAACGCCAACGCGCTGCAGGACATGACGATGGAGGAGATCAGGCCGGGACGGACCGGCAACGAGATCCTCGGCGCGACGCTCGCGCGCATGAAGGCCCGCGGCATTCAGGGCAGCGTCTACTCGCATCCGATCGGACTGCACGGTCACGGCGCGGGACCGCTCATCGGCCTGTGGGATTATCAGGACGGCGTGGCCGGCCGCGGCGACGCGAACGTCATTCCGAGCATATGGTTTTCGATCGAGCTGCAGGCGACGACGCCGGTGCCGGAATGGGGCGGACAGCCGGTGCGGATGGCTCAGGAAGAGGATGCGGTCATCGCAGCCGACGGGAAAATCCGCTGGGCGCTCCGTCGCCAGGACCGGTTGTTCCTCGTGAAATAGCCCGCGCGCAGCGACGCAGCCAAAAACGAAACTTCCATTGCATTGTTGACGCTCGGATCAGCGGGTCCCCGGTCGCACGCGAGAGGAGAAAGTCGAAAGGTTGCAACCACTTGGGCGCAGCCGTCCGGATGGCAAACCGCTTGATGCGTGCGGGTCATCGCCCCAGTGGAAAGGGCCGTCCCATGCCCAGACTCCTCATCGCCATCCCGATCACAGTGCTGACCGTCGGTGCGTCTCAGGCTTGCGCCACGAAGAATTTCGTCAGATCGAGCGTCGGCGACGTCAACGACAAAGTCGACGCCGTCGGCCGCTCGCTCGAGCAGACGCAGGAACGAACCCGCAGGAACGAACAGAAGATCGCCGAGGTCGACGACAAAGCGCAGGCCGCGGACCAGAGCGCGCGCGTCGCCAACAGCGTCGCCACGGAGGCCGCGAACTCCGCCCGAGCCTCTGGCGTGAGAATGGATGTCCTGGACAAAGCGTCCAAGCGGCTCGTCTACGACCTCGTGCTGAGCGAACAGGAGGGAAACTTCAAGTTCGGACGGCCCGACCTGCCTGCGGCCGCGAGGACGAGCATCGACGGTCTCATCAGGCAGCTCAAACAGGATCCCAAGAGCATCTACATCGAAATCGAGGGACATACGGACAACGTTGGCCCCGATGGCGTGAATCGGAAGTTGGGCCTGGCGCGAGCAGAGGCGGTCCAGCAGTATCTGTACGACCAGTACCACATCCCACTGCACAAGATGAATGTGATCACCTACGGCGGTGAGAAGCCGGTCGCGACGAATTCGACGAAGGTGGGACGCGCGCAAAACCGGCGTGTGGTGATCCGGATCGTCGCGTAGATTGGCACTTGCCAAATCGGAAAAGTTGCCTATATTACGTCTCGCTGGCGCAATCGTCGTCGAGCAGGCAAGTCGAAGAGGGTGAACAACCCACTTCAGACTTGACCGCGAGACGGTGGTTGCGCCGGTTCCTTTTTGGGCCCTCGTTGTTCGCGTCAGGCATTTTCCTCACAGACATGTTGCCGCATCGCTCGTGCGACTTCGTGGGTCGCGCCTCCAATCTGTAATCGGCGCAGTCGCAAACGCAGCGAAACCAATCGATTTCAGGCGCAAACAGTGCGGGTATTCGGATTGCCTCTGCTGTTTGCGTGCGGATCTCACCTATCGGTCGGGCGGCGCTCACGCTGATGCTCCTTGTGACGTCGGCCAGCCGCGTCCACGCCCACACGACAGAGGCCCCCGACGCCCTCACGCAGGAAGTCAATCGCTGCCTGAACCTCGTTCGCGTTGCCGCGTCGCGCCGTCATCACCACACGAAATCTGTGATGGCCGCGCATCCCCGCGTCACTCTCTGACTACCGGCCACGCCGGCGCACGACGTTCCTTCCGTGTGCCACAATTGCGCGTCATGATCACGGCCAGCGCGTTTCGCCGCATCGCGCTCGGGATGAGTGGCGCCATCGAGGGCGCCCACATGGGCCATCCCGACTTTCGCGCGAACGGAAAAATTTTCGCGACGCTGCACGCCGACGACAAGCACGGGATGGTGAAGCTCGCGCCCGATCGGCAGCGGGACTTCGTGCGCGCGCATCCCGAAGCGTTCACCCCAGAGAACGGCGCATGGGGACGCCAGGGATGCACGCGCGTTCGCCTCGCTGCGGTCGACGAAGACACATTGGGCGAAGCGATGACCCTTGCGTGGCAGAACAATTCCACGGCACGCTCACCTCATCCGTCGAAATCGCGGAAAACCGCGCCCCGCCGCCGTAAAGGCTGAGCGTCCGCGTGGCACCTTGCTTGAACCTGCGAGGTTAGAGGTCAAGGAGGGTGTATGCGGAGCTTGATTCGAGCGCTGCTCGCGATCGTCCTGATCGGCTTCGTCGCATTCTTCGTGCTCGGGTGGTGGACCGGGTCGCGGCCCTCGCGGCCGGCCGACAAGCCGACGGCGACGAGCGGAACCATCGACACGGCGACGGCGCGCGAGCGCGGCGCCGCGATCGGCGAGAAGGCCGCGGTCGCGACGGCCAAGGTGCAGGAAACGGTCAACGAGGCGCGGCTGACCGCGAAGATCAAGGCCAAGATGGCGCTCGACGACTCGGTGAAATCGCGCGCGATCGACGTGACGACGAACGGATCGACCGTAACGTTGAGCGGGACGGTCGGCTCGGCTGCCGAGCACGATCGCGCCGTCAGGCTTGCGCGCGAGACCGACGGCGTCACGCAAGTGGTCGACCACGTGCAGATCGAAAAGTAGCGTTCACCCGCGCGCGGCTGCTGACCGCATACGGGACGCTGTACCGCGCCCTTGGTCGCCTCGAGAAGATGGGTTTGCTGCGCAGCCGCTGGGAACATCCCGACATCCCCGCGCGCGAGAATCGCCCCGGCCGACGACTGTACGAACTGACGGCGCTCGGCGAGGCGGCTGTCGATCGGGCGAGAAAGGAAGCCGCCGCGCGGGCGCCGAAGCGCGCGCGCCGGCGGTTGGCGCCGGCATGAGTCGTCGCGCGGTCCACCACCGCCGCCTCCTCCTTCGCTACCGCCGCCATCGATGGTTCGCTGAGAGCGCGATGAACCGTCGGACCTCTGCCTTCACTGTGTCATTCACGCTGCACGTGTTTGCCATCGTCACAATCAGCTGGTTCGCCGCGCGCGCCGTCGTCTCGTTTCCTGCGCGGAAACCAGCGAGCCCATTGACGATCGTCGTGCTTCAGGCGCAGACGCTTTCGCCTGATCCGACGCCAGAAGATCTGGGCATCCGTGTGGATCCGAGTGCGGCGACGTTGTCGCTGCCCGGTTTCTCGTTCGACTTTCGAAAAGTGATCACGCGTGCCGGAGTGCTGTTTCCGTTTCTGACGGGCAGCGTCTCGCTGGAACGCCTCGCGTCGGTTGCGAGTCGCGAGCCGGCGGCCGGCATCGGCAATCCGCTCGTGCGTGCCGGGCCGAGCGATGCGGCAAAGCCGCCGCTCGTCATGACCGACGCGGCCGTCCAGTCGCTGCTCGATGCGTCATGGTCGCGCCGCGATCGCTGGCAGGTGTTCCAACCAATCATCGCGCTCGCGGAAAGGTATAGCGCTCGCGTCGGACGCCTATCAGACCTGTTGGCCGGTTACGTCGCTCAGAACGGCCTTCAGCCGTACGCCGATCCGAAGATTCGAGACCCGCGCCTGTGGACCGAGCTCGGACTCGCATCCGATCATGCAGACTTCATCGATTTCATTGCGCGGTATGCGGCGCAGCAACCGTCGACGAAGGCGACGACCGAACTGCTGTTCCTGCTCGACAAAATCGCGCAGGCGAGCTTCGACGCGTTGATCACCTTGCTCGATGTCGTGCCGGACGAGGATCTGCAATGGACGCGCGGAGCCAATGAGCACGCGTACAAGGCCATCGCCGCCATTCAGCAGTACTATCGCGTGCTGCTCGACCGACGGAACCTCACTTCGCGCGCGGCGCTCAAGCAGTACTATGATGAAGCACGGTTGAGCATCCTCTCGACGATTGTGGAGACAACGCCGGACGGCTATCGCGTCAGCGACGCGCGCTTCCTGATCGGCTCGATTTACTGGAACGGCGGAAGGCCCGACGACGCCGCGCGCGTCTGGCGGGACATAACCGTCAGCCGAGACGATGCCTATGCGTTCGCGTACGAGCAGATCCTTGCGCTGCCAGCCGACGCGCCTCTCGATGCGCGCCGCGTCAGCGAAATCCTGAGCCGTGTCCAGGGTACGTGGCTCAGTTTCTCCGCAACGCGGCTTCGCCAGTTCGGCTACCATTTCGACACCTACTGACTATCGAAACGGTTTCGAGGAGGATGCGATGACGAAGCGAGCCTCGAGCTTTGCGCTGGCGTTCATCTTGTCGGCGCCGATGCTGTCGGCGCAGACCTCCAGCTGGCGACCCACCATCGTCGCGCAGCACGGCATGGTGGCCGCGGGGCATCCGCTCGCCGCGGAGGCAGGTATGCGGATGCTGAAGGCCGGCGGCAACGCCGTCGACGCGGCGATTGCGACGTGGGCAGTGCAGGGTCAGGTCGAGCCGGGGATGACGGGCCTCGGCGCCGACATGTTCGTCCTCATCTACCTCGCGAAAACGGGCGAGGTGAAGTTCATCAACGGCACCGGATTCGCCGCGCAGGCGGCCACGATCGATTTCTACAAATCGAAGGGCGGCATTCCCGATGAAGGTCCGCTGTCGATCTCGGTGCCGGGCGCGGTCGGCGGCGCCGCGATGGCGGTGCAGAAGTACGGCAGCAAGCCGCTCGCCGACGTGCTGGCGCCGGCGATTGAGATGGCCGAGCAGGGCTTCCCGATCACCGAAAATCTGGCGCGCGGCCTCGCCGGCAGCCGGAAGAAGCTCGAGAAATATCCATCGACGACGAAGATCTGGTTCAGGAACGCGAAGCCGCTCGAGATGGGCGACATCCTCGTCAACAAAGATCTCGCGCGCACGCTTCGCGCCGTCGCCGCGAAAGGCGCCGACCCCTTCTATCGCGGCGACGTCGCGAAGAACACCGCGGCGTTTCTAAAGGCGAACGGCGGCATCATCACCGAGGCCGATCTCGCCTCCTATCAGCCATACGAGGACGCGCCGGTGCACGTGAACTACCGCGGCACGGAAGTCTACGAGTGTCCGCCGAACTCGCAGGGGTTCGTGATGCTCGAAGCGCTCAACATCATCGAGGGCTTCGATCTGAAAGCGATGGGGCACAACAGCGCGCCGTACCTCCACGCGATTACGGAATCGCTGAAGCTGTCGTTCGCGGATCGCAACAAGTACGTCGGCGACCCGAAATTCGTGGCGAACATCCCGATGAAAGCGCTGCTGTCGAAGGAGTACGCGGCCGCGCGCCGCGCGCTGATCGACCCGAACCGCGCGATCGAAGGCGAGCCGGCTCCCGGCGATCCGCTCCGCTTCAGGACACCCACGGCGGCCGTCGCTTATGCCGCGCCGCGGCCGCTGCCGACGACCGTCGCAGCTTTCGATCCCGACGAGATCCTCAACCTCACGACGTATCTCGCCGTGGTCGACAAGGACCACAACATGGTCTCGATTACCTCGAGCCTGCTGAGCGGATTCGGCAGCGGGATGGTCGTCGACGGCGGTGGCTTCTTTCTGAACGACCGGATGCGGTACTTTTATCTCGACCCGAGCGACGTCAACTCACTGCAGCCGGGGAAGCGCACGCGGCAGACGATCAACCCGGCGCTCGCGCTGAGAGACGGCAAACCATTCGTGGTCTTCGGCACGCCGGGATCCGACACGCAGCCGCAGACACAGCTGCAGTTCTTCCTCAACGTCGCCGAGTTCGGCATGCCGGTGCAGCTCGCGCTCGAGCAGCCGGCCGTCATCAGCAACAGCTTCCGCGACTCGTATGCGCCGCACGCCGTGCTCGGCAAGCTCCTCACGCCAAACGTGCTGCCCGAGCCGGTCAAGAGCGGCCTCGCCGCCAAGGGGCACAAGCTCGATCTTCGCGACGTGCACGGCGTCGGATCGGTGAAGGCGATCATGGTCCATCCGGTCACCGGCGCGCTGATGGGCGGCGTCAGCCCGACGGGCGACAGCTATGTCATGGCGTGGTAACGCGGCCGTCGGAATCGCGGCCGTCGCGATCGCGCTGGTCGCCGTCATCGCGTCGGCATTCGCGCCAGCTCAAACGTCCGCCGATCTGATCCTCGTCAACGGAACCGTCATCACCGTCGACGCGGCCGATTCGATCGCGCAGGGCGTTGCCGTCTCCGGCGGCAAGATCGTCGCGGTCGGCGGCAGCCGCGACATGCGCGCGCTCGCAAACGGCCGGACCCAGGTGATCGATCTTCACGGTCGCACGGTGACTCCGGGCCTCATCGACACACACGTCCACTTCTCCGAAACCGCCGATCTCTTCTCGATCAACCTGAGCGACGTCGCGATCACGAAGATCGATGACGTCGTGAAACGTGTGGCCGAGAAAGTTGCGACCGCGAAACGCGGCGAGTGGATTCGCGGGAGCGGGTGGGACGAAGGCAAGCTCGCCGAGCGCCGGTACGTCCTGGCGTCGGATCTCGACAAGGTGGCGCCCAACAATCCGGTCTGGCTGGAACATACGACGGGCCATTACGGCGTCGCGAACAGCTACGCGCTGAAGCTGGCGGAGGTGCGAAAGGTGACGCCCGATCCGCCGGCGGGCACGATCGATCGCGATGTTCAGGGCAATCCGACCGGCGTGATGAAGGAAGCGGCGCAGGGACTCGTGACGCGGCTCGTTCCGCCGTTCTCGCGCGATCAGCAGCGACAGGGCCTCGTGAAGATGATCGAAGACTTCAACAAGGAAGGGATGACGGGCGCGAAGGATCCCGGCATCGGGCAGCAGAAATGGGATCTCTACGCAGAGCTTCTGAAAGAAGGGAAGCTCACCGTTCGCATATTCGCGCTGTGGTCGGGAGCACGGCGATTGGAGGACAACGCGCAGGTACTGGCGCGCGTGCAGGCGCATCCCAAAGCGGCGGCGTCGATCGGCGACGGCGTGCTCATCTCCGGCGGCGTCAAGATGTTCATGGACGGCAGCGGCGGCGCGCGGACGGCGTGGATGCACGAGGAATGGAACAGGAATTTCACCGACAAGGATGCAGGCAACGTCGGCTATCCGGCGACGCCGCCCGACGCGTACCGCCGCATCGTGGCCGACCTGCACAACGCCGGAGTGCACGTCAGCACGCACGCGATCGGCGATCGCGCCATCGACTGGGTGGTCGATACCTACGATCAGGTGCTGGCCGCGAAGCCGACGCGCGGTCTTCGTCACGGCATCATCCACGCCAACACGCCGACCGATCACGCCATCGACGTGATGGCGCGGCTGCAGAAGCAGTACGACGCCGGCTACCCGGAATCGCAGGCGGAGTTCATGTGGTGGATCGGCGACAACTACGCGGCGAATCTCGGCCGGCCGCGCGTCTTCAGGTTGAAACCGTTCAGAACGTACACGCAGAAAGGCATCATCTGGGCCGGCGGTTCCGATTACGGCGTGACGCCGTTTCCCGCGCGCTACGGCCTGTGGTCGACCGTCGCGCGCAAGACGCTCAATGGAAGATTCGGCGGGACGCCTTTCGGTACTGCCGAATCGGTCGACGTGCGCACGGCGCTGCGCTCGTACACGATCTGGGCCGCCCATCAACTCTTTCTCGAAAACCGCATCGGTTCGATCGAGGTCGGCAAGGACGCGGATCTCGCGGTCTGGGATCGCAACCTCTACACCGTGCCAACCGACGCGCTCAAAGATCTGAAATGTGAGATGACGCTGTTCCGGGGCGCGATCGTGTACGGCAGTCGCTGACTAGAAATAAAACAGCACGCCTGCGCCGCTTCGCGCGCTGATCGTCCGCAAACTGTTGTTGCCGCACGCGACCGGTGTCCTGCGTGTGTGCCGTCGTCGTCATCGAAAGCAGAACGAACGCCTGAACGAGTCGCCGCATCGGAGCCTCCTGCGTGGTAGTGTAGCGGCGGTTGTCAGTGAATCGAGTCGCGGTTAGGGATTAGGGATTAGACGATGGTTGCGCTTGTGCTGGCGGCGGCGATGATGCAGCAGACGTCGTTGACCGATGCCGTTCTGTACGGCGACACGAAGGCGGTGCAGTCGCTGATCGCTGGCGGCGCCGACGTAAACGCGATGGACGAGACCGGCATGACGCCGCTCATGGTCGCCGCGTCGGAAGGGCGGACCGCGATCGCGCGCATGCTGATCGCGGCGGGCGCCAGCGTGAAGGCCTCCAGCAAGGACGGCTCGGACGCGCTGATGCGCGCCGCCTCGGCGAACCGCGTCGACGTGATGAAGCTGCTGATCGCCGGCGGCGCAGATGCAAACGCGACGAGCGGCGGCGGGATGACCGCGCTCATGGTTGCGGCGTTCGGCGGCTATGCCGATGCGGTTCGCGCGCTCCTTGCGAGTCGCGCGAACCCGAACGCGAAAGACAGTCAGGGGCGCACCGCGATGATGGCGGCCGCGACGAGCGGCGACGCCGGCACGGTGGAGGCGCTCATCGGCGCCGGGGGCGATCCGACAATTGCCGACGCCGGCGGCAGCACGCCGCTCACGTACGCGGCCGCCGAAGGTCACGCCGAGGCGATGGCGGTTTTGCGGAAGCGCGGCCTCAAGGCGAGGCCGGGAGACCTCGCGCTGGCCGCGGCGGGCTGTCATTCAACCGTCGTGCGATCGATTCTTGCGGACGGCGTGAACGTGAACGGCGCCGAAGGCGACGTCGTGCCGCTGGTGAGCGCCGCGGGCGATAACTGCGTCGAGGTCGTCCAGATGCTGCTCGATCGCGGCGCAAGGGTTGACGCGAAGGACCACGACGGACGGACGGCCCTGATCAAGGCGTCGCAGGCGGGTCATCTCGAGATCGTGCGCCTGCTCCTGCAGCGCGGGGCCGATATCAATATCAGAGACGGAAACGGCCGCACGGGTTGGACGTTTGCCGCGATGAGCGGCCGCCTCGACATCGCCGAGCTGTTCAAGCAGGCGCGCGCCGCTCACATCGTCCCGCAGCCTCTCGAGGTGACCAGCACGGCGCTGAAGGCCGATCAACCGATCCCGAAGCAGTACACCGCCGACGGACGCAACGACTCGCCGCCGCTGGCGTGGAGTGGGGTGCCGGACGGCACGAAGTCTCTGGCTGTGGTGTGCGAGGATCCAGATGCCGGCAGTCCGCCGCCGTACGCGCACTGGGTCGTCTACAACATTCCAGCGGACGCGAACGGGTTGCCCGAAGCGATTCCGTTCGAGCCTGATCAGCCGATGCCGAAGGAGATTGCCGGATCGACACAGGGCGTGTCGGGATTTCGCCGTCCGATCTACCGTGGGCCGGCGCCGCTGCCCGGCAAAGTGCATCACTATCACTTCGTCGTCTACGCGCTCGACATGACGCCAGATTTGAAGCCTGGCTTGACACGCGCGGATCTTCTCGAGGCGATTAACGGTCACGTCCTTGGCCAGGGCGAGCTCATCGCCACCTACGAACGCAAATGACATTCATTTCACGACGCGATTTGTTGAAGAGCGCCGTTGGCGCCGTCGCAGCGGTACCTGTAGCGGGAGCCTTTGAGGCGAGCGATGGCAGAGCGATCGTCGCACCGGAGCGCTCGGCTGAAAGCTTCGCGCTACGCGACGAGTCCATGGCGCGGGCCTTTCAGGCGAGCGGCGCCCCCGAAGCGCTTGAGAGCCTCTCGGCGCACGAGATGGAGGTGCTCGACGCGATCGTCGGACGGCTGATTCCAACCGACGCGAATGGGCCGGGCGCCGTGGAGGCCGGCGCGGCGCGCTACATCGATCGCGCGCTCGCCGGCGCGTTGTCGCCGACGCGTGAGGCCTACCGATCGGGACTTGCAGCGCTCGACCGTTACGCGCAGTCATCCCGCGGCAAGACGTTCAAGGAGCTGTCGCCGACCGATCAGGATTCCGTGTTAATCGACGTCGAGACCGGTGCCGCAACCGGCTTCACCGGCAGCTCCGCCGCCTTCTTCGCAATGGTCTTGAACCACACACATCAGGGAACGTTCGGCGATCCGTATTACGGCGGGAACAGAGATTTCGCCGGCTGGGATCTGATCGGCTATCCCGGCGTGCGGACGATGGTGAGTCCGACCGATCAAAGGACCCTCGAAGCGCATCAGCTGAAATCGAATCACAAGTCGGCGTACGACTACGGCACCTTCACGAAGTCATCGGCACGCTTGTCCGCCGACGCCGGCGGAGATCGGCAGGCGTAGGCGGAATGGCGAACAGGCTGAAAGACACGGACGTCGTCATCGTCGGACTCGGCGCCGCCGGCGGTGTCGCCGCGCTTCCGCTGGCGCAGGCCGGAATCGAGGTCGTCGGCCTCGAGGCCGGGACGTGGCTCACGCGAAAGGATTTCGCGCCCGACGAGCTGCGCAACAACGTGCGCGGCTGGCCGCAGTCGGTGCAGAAAGCGAATCAGGAGATTCCGACGTCACGGCCCAACGCCTCGTCGCCGAGTGCGCCGCGCGGCACCGTCCATCCGATGCAGAACAGCGTCGGCGGCACGACGCTGCATTACTGGGGACAGAGCTGGCGTCTCAATCCGTGGGATTTCAAAGTCGTGAGCGAGACGACGCGGCGGTACGGCGCATCGCGGATTCCGAAAGGGTCGACTGTCGAGGACTGGCCGTTCGATTACGATGAGCTCGAGGCCTACTACGACAAAGTCGAGTACGGAGTCGGCGTCTCGGGTCAGGCGGGCAACGTCGACGGCCGGATCGATCCGCGCGGCAACCCGTTCGAAGCGCCGCGCAGGCGCGGCTATCCGATGCCGCCGCTCCGCTGGACCGAGTTCATCGAGAAGATGGCGGGGAGCGCGAAATCGCTCGGGTTTCATCCGTTCCCCGGCCCGGCCGCCGTCAATTCGCGCTCGTACCAGAATCGCTCGCCCTGCATGTATCACGGCTTCTGCAATCGCGGCGGCTGTCACGTCGACGCCAAGAACTCGACGATGGTGACGACGATTCCGCGCGCGCAGGCGACAGGACGCCTCAAGGTGGTGACGCGCGCGCATGTGACGACGATCGAAGTCGACGCGAACGGTCAGGTTGCCGGCGTGAACTACCTCACCGACGGCGTCGAGTATTTCCAGCCCGCGAAGGTGGTGCTCGTGGCGGGCTACACGTACGAGAACGTGCGGCTGCTGCTCCTGTCGAAGTCCAAAGCGTTTCCGAACGGTCTATCGAACAATCACG
The DNA here is from genome assembly GCA_003222395.1 of Acidobacteriota bacterium. Classification (GTDB taxonomy): domain Bacteria; phylum Acidobacteriota; class Vicinamibacteria; order Vicinamibacterales; family CAVVIG01; genus Gp6-AA45. Next base: position 223,464 of record QHWB01000040.1, on the reverse strand, counting down.
GTCAGGTCGGCCGCCACTACTTCAGCCACAACATGCTCGCCGGCGTGTCGGCGCTGTTTCCCTCCAATACGAGCTCGTGGTACGGCCTTCCCGCGCAGGGCGTCGCCGTCGACGACTGGGCCGACGACAACTTCGATCATTCGGGCCTCGATTTCATCGGCGGCGGCAACCTGTGGGTGTACTCGGATCGCCGTCCGATCGGCGCCGCCGGCATGAGCACGTTCGGCCGCGCGCCCGCATGGGGATCGGCATGGAAGGCGTTCATCAAGGAGAACGCCGATCGATCGAACACCGCGTACATCCAGAAGACGACGCTCCCGTACGAGGACAACTACATCGATCTCGATCCCGTCGTGAAGGATCCGCTCGGCTTCCCGGTCTGCCGCGTCACCGCGGAGTTCAAGGAGAACGAACGACGCGTATCGCTGTTCACGCAGGGAAAAATGGAGCAGTGGTATCGCGAAGCGGGCGCGGTCGCGATTCAGCGCGCGCCGGTCGGCGGCGCGATGGGAATCAGCACGCACGCGTACGGCGGAACGCGCATGGGCGACAATCCCGCGACCAACGTCGTCGATCGCTGGGGCCTTTCGCATGAGGCGCCAAATCTCGGCGTCCTCGGCGCCTCGACGATGGGGACGAGCGGCGCGCACAATCCGACGCTCACCGTGCAGGCGCTCGCGTGGCGCACGGCGGAGCATCTCGCGAAGAACTGGAACAGGATTTCGAATCGCCGTTCGTAGTCGTCAATTGTAGATGCAGCCGGCGGGCTTCTTTCTCTTGACCGCTGCCTTCTTCTTCTTCTTTCCGCCCGCCGCCTTCTTCTTGGTTCCCGCCTTCTTCTTCGCCATCGTCGCGCCTCCTCGTCAGCGGACAGTCCGCCGCACGTACAACTCGTTGGCCGCGTCGAGCTCGAAATGCGACTTCGTCAGCGGTGAGCGATCGTGCGCTCCGCTCGCGCTGAATCGGATGCGGACGCCGTCATAATCGCGCGTCGTGGACGAAGCGAACATCGCACGCAGCCGCGCGGCGGCAATCCCTTTCGGCGTGTAGTCTCCAATCGGAACGGCGAGCGACAGGTAGCGCGCACCGTCCTTCAGCATCAGCCCGCGATCGACCATCGCGTTCAACCGGGCCATGCTCGAGGCGTCGACCTGGCTCGAGTCGGTGATCGCGTCGCACGCGAGATACAGATCGCGATCCTCGCCCGACAGCATGGAAATCGGCGCTTTTGCCCGCGGCCTGGTGTCGAACACCACCAGCCGATTGGCGATATCGATCGATACGAGCTCCGAGTGCCGCCAGGTCGTCTTCCATGCGTGCACGCGGCGGATCAGCGGCGCCGCGTAGCTGGCGACGTCCTGCGGCGATTGGTATTCGTACGCAAAGAAGTACGCGAGGTTGCGCCGCGCCGACTCCGGCAGGTCGTAGAGGAATTCGTAGAACGGGAGCGGCCGCACTCGCGCGAAGCCGAGACGATCGGACTCGTTGAAGTTCGGACTGAACCGGTCGAGTCGGATCGCCGTCACGCACACCGGCCGCGGCAGGTGGCACAGCTGCGCGGTGAGCTCCGCCATCCGGTGGTAATCGTCTGGCGATTCGCCCGGGAATCCGAGGAGCACGTTCCACAGCGGCTCGACGCCGAATTCCTTGCACCACTTCAGCAGCTGAATGTTCTGCAGGCCCGAGACGCCTTTCTTCATCTGCTTCAGCACGTTGTCGCTGAGGCTCTCGATGCCGGGCTGGATGATCGTGACGCCGGCGTCGCGCAGCAGCCGGACCTGATCTTTCTTGAGGTTCGATTTCGTCTCGTAGAACAGCGAGACCTTCAGCTTCCGCTCGGCCAGCATCGGCAGCAGCGTTCTGAAGTACTTGAGATCGAGAATGTTGTCGACGACCTGGATGTCGCAGCCGGGGTAAGTGGTCGCCAGGTGCGTCAGCTCGTCGAGTGCCCGCGCGGCCGATTTGCTGCGATACGTCATCGTCTCGCCGTTGAGGCCGCAGAACGTGCAGTGCATCCGCTCGCCCCACCAGCAGCCGCGCGACGTTTCGACGTACACGCTCGGCTGCCACTGATCGCGGAACCTGCTGCGCGCAAACTGATCGAAGTAGTCGGTGTAATCGGGGTACGGCAGCACGTCAATGTCGTTGACGACCGCCGTCGGCGTGCCGCAGCCCAGGCCCCTCGCTGCGAGCGTCTTTCGGGTGACCACGCCGGGCAGTCCCTCGATCGGATCGCCCGCAACGACGCGCGCCGCGAGGTCGCCCACCACGCGATCGGCTTCGCCGGAGACCACGGCATCGACGAAGGGAAACTGGCGCACCGTTTCCATCCCCATCGCGGCTTCGCAGTTCGCGCCGCCGATCACGACGAACGCGCCGGGGAAGCGCGCCTTGACGCGTTTGGCGAGCGCGAGGGACGCCAGATGCTGCTGGAACACGCTCGTGAAGCCGAGCAGGCGCGGTTCGAGATCGACGATCCGGCCGGCGCACCAGTCGACGAATGACGATACCGACGCCACGGCGTCCTCGAGCGCTGCCATGTCGCGCGCGCCCGGCGGCTTGTTCTGATTCCATCCAAGGTGTGAAGGCGCCCTGCGCAGCACTTCGCGCAGGTACCGCTGATCGTGCCCGGCGGGCCAGTCGAAAAGCGCGTGCGAGAAAATCCACTCGCCGACGAAGCTGCGCGCCATCGCGCGATGCTCCGCGAGGATCTTGGAGTACAGCGAATGGCCGACGCGCTCGGCGTAGGCCAGCGTGAAGTATTCGACGCGGCACGCAAGGCCTCGCGCATGTACCTGCGGCTGCAGCAGGCTCAGGGCAAGCGACGGCGAGAACAGCGGACCAAACGGCATCGAGACGAACACGACGTCGTGGCGCGCGGTCATTTCAGCGCAGAGGCTTCTCGCATCGCTTCGGCCAGTAACGGCACGCCACTGTCGGCGTGGGCCCACGCGGTCGTGAAGTCGGTGTACGCCTGGCGCGCGGCGGCCGTATCGCCGGCTGCACGCACCGCTCTCGCGAGCTGAAGCGTGGCGAGCGTGTGCAGGAGGCTCGCGGGCTGACTGCCGCGGCGCGCGATTACCTTGCGGAATTCGGCCGCCGCCCGCCGGTGATCGTTGACGCGGGCCAATGCGAGCCCACGCAAGTACGGAATCCAGATTCCGACTGACCGCTCGTAGGCGGTGGCGCCGGCGAGCAAATCGATCGCGCTCCGCGGGTTGTCGTTCGCGATCGCCACGGCCGCATTGAGCATCGGTATAACGCCGTTGACGATATCGGCCGCCGGCACCGCCAGCCGCTGATACGTGGACGCGAGGCGCGCGGCGTCGGTGGTGCGGCCGGCGAACGCTGCCGCCAGCGCCGCGGACCACGTGGTCTCTATTCCGTGGCTCGTGACGAGTGCCCGCTGGAATCGTTCCGCGCCGCGCGCGCCATCACCGATCAGCCCGTCGCCGATCGCCTGCTCCGCGAGAAGGCTGCCGGTGTAATCCATGATCTTCGCTTCCTGCGCCTCTTCAATAGCCTTGCCGTACAGAGTGCGGCTCGTCTCGATTTCGCCGGCGGCGAGCGCGGCGCGTGCCGCTTCGGTCAGAATCAGATAGCCGTCGGCCCGCGACGCCGATGCGCGCAGCTGCTCCTGCATGCGTGCGGTGTCGTGTTCGAGAAAGGCGATGTCGTAGGCAACTGCGCGGTTGTATGACGAATCGAGCGAATGGGTGGCGGCATCGGCGAGCACCGCCTTCACCTCGTCCAACCGGTCGGCCACGAGCAGCGTATGCGCGAGTTGCTGGTACCCGATGACGATGTTGGGCGCGAGCTGGACGGCTGCCTGCGCTTCGTGCACCGCGGCGTCGAGTTGATTGAGCCGCGAGTAGGCCGACGACAAGTTGTTGTGCGGAATCCAGTCCTGCGGATACGTGCTGATCCACAGCTGATAGGTCGTGACGACCTGATCGAGGCGCCCGGTGACGATGAAGTGATACGACGAGGTGATGAAGAGGCGCTCGGGCTCGCTGAGCCCTTCGCTGCGCTCGAAGGCGCGCTTCATGTACTCCTGCGCTTTCGCCTGGTCGGCGAGGTTCGTGTAAATCGACGCGAGACGCGCGGCGGCCAGCGCGAAGTTCGGGTCCAGGGCGAGCGCGCGTTCGAACAGCGGGATCGCCTGCACATCGCCGATACGGTTGCGCGTGTCGAGCCCCATGCTGTACGCCTTGAGCGCTTCGAGCGATGCCGTCGTCGCGTGCTGAACCGGCACGTTGAAACGCTGAATCGATCCAAGCGATTCGCCGAGCTGCTCGCGCAATCGGGCGGCGGCGGATCCGACGCTGGGCAGGACGTCGGTTTTCGATGCCGCCTGCACCTGCTGCCGCGCCACGACGTCGCCCGATCCGCACGCCTGCGCTTCCAGCTTCACGACGTACGCGCTGTCGAGCGGTGCAATCGATCCCAGCAGGACGGCTTTGGCGCCGACGCGCTGGCAGAGATCGTGGGCGACCTCGGGCGATACCGGTTCGCTCGCCGGCTTCTGCATCAGCCGCAGCGCCGCGTGTATCTGCGAGACGGGCAGCACGTTCACGTACGGCGACTGCTGCAGCTGGATTTCGAGCGCATCCTTGAGCGCGCCGTCGAACACCGGCTCGCGGGTCGTGTTGACGAAGTCGGCCAGCAGCAGTGGTTCGCGCGCGGTGAGCGAAGGCGTGGCGCCGTGAAACCGCGAATAGCCGATATACAGGGCCGCAGCGAGCACCAATAGCCCGAGCGACATCGGACCGACGTCGCGCATTCGAATGTTTTCGCACGCCCGCGTCAGGCCGGAGGACGAGCCAATCCTCGGCAGGTACGCCGGCGTCTCTTGAAACACGTCCGATTCGACCTGCAAATCGTTCGTGCCGTTCGTGCGCGCGGTGCTGGCTTCGGTTACCGCAGCATATTCACGTCCGGCGATCGACCCGCTCTGCACCGCGCGCAGATGAACCGCGACTTCAGCGGCGCTCGCCGGACGCCGATCCTTGTTCTTGTCGAGCATGCGCGCGATCAGCTGCCGGAGACTTGTCGGAATCGTTATCGCGCCTGCGGCATCGAGTCCCGACGGCGTCGAATGGAGAATCGCGTCGACGATCGCGGTCGTCGACCGTCCTTCGAACGCGCGGCGCCCGGTCACCATTTCGTACAAGACGACGCCAAACGAGAAGATGTCGGTCCGCGCGTCGAGCGGATCGCCCAGCGCCTGCTCGGGCGACATGTACAGAACCGTTCCGACCGAGGTGCCCGGATTGGTGAGCGACGCCGACGCCTCGGTGGCTTGGGCGACCGCGGCAAGGCCGAAGTCGAGCAGCTTCGCGTCGCCGCGCGTCGTGATGAAGATGTTCGCCGGCTTGATGTCGCGGTGGACGATGCCCGCCGAATGCGCGGCGTCGAGCGCATTGGCGACCTGCACGCCGATGTTGACGACGGTTCCGACCGCAAGAGGTCCGCTCGCGAGCCCTTCATACAGCGTGAAGCCGCGGAGCAGTTCCATTACGAGATACGGGCGTCCGTCGGCTTCGGCGGCCTGGCCGATGTCGTAAATCGTGCAGATATTCGGATGATTGAGTCCCGACGCGGCGCGGGCTTCGCGCTGGAAGCGCGCCAGATGCTCTTCAGAGGTGGCCAGCGCAGGGGAGAGCAGCTTGAGCGCGACGTCCCGGTGAAGCGTCAGATCGTGTGCCTGGTAGACCTCGCCCATGCTGCCGGCGCCGATCGGAGCGACGATCTCGAATCGACCGGCGATGCGGATTCCTGGGGTCAGCGGCACTCGTTGGAAGATGTGATGGATCCGAAAACGCGCCGATTTTACAACGGTCGTTGTGCATTTCTATGAACTTTGCTGGCGCATCTGAAGCGGACGTCGCCGTTCTGCTGTGTATACAACGCTTGCGGTGTTAATGATTTATACAGCGCCCATCGGAACGTGCGCGGTGCGCGCCCGATGGCGCCGGCATTCTCCGGTGTGCCCCTTGCATCGCGACCGATCACGTCCATGAACGATCACGCGCGATCGATTGCGGCGTTTGTCGTCCTTACCATGGCGATGATGACGTGGGACCGGCCGGCTCACGCGGAAGGATTTCTTACGCCGTTCGTCGGCTTCAATTTCGGCGGCGATTCCGCGAATTGCATCAGCCTGTCGAATTGCGACGAGAAGCGTCTGAATTGGGGAGTCTCGTTCGGTTCGAGGCACGGCATCTTCGGCTTCGAGGAAGACATCGGCTACGCGCCGAACTTCTTCGGCAAAACCGAAGGCGGCGACAACGCGGTGCTGACGGTCATGAGCAATCTGATGGTCGTGGTGCCGGCCGGACCGATTCAGCCGTATGCATTGGCGGGCCTCGGCCTCATCCGCCCACACGCGAAATTCGATTCGTCCAGCCTTTCGCTCGATCAGAATGCGCTCGGCTACGACGTGGGCGGCGGCGTGAACGTCTTCCTGGCGCACGGCGTGGGCATTCGCGCCGACCTCAGGCATCTGCACACGCTGCAGGACATCACGCTCGGCAACCTCTTCAGCAGCCAGCCGGTCGACTTCTGGCGCGCCGCACTTGGTCTCGCGCTGCGATTCTGATTCTCGCGTCGTATCGAACGCAGAGATCGCAAAGACCGCAGATTGTTTCAGAAGGTCCTCTAATTGTGCGGTCTCGGCGGACTCAGCGTTGATCGGTTACCGCGACGCCCGAAGGGAACTGAGAACGCGATCGAACACGTTGCGGTAGGACGAGAACTGGTCGGCCGGCGCCACGCCGATCGTGTAGAGCAGCGTGCCGTCGCCGAGTTGTGTGGTCGCCAGCTGGATCGCCTCGCGCTGTCCGGTCGCCTCCGACGTGTTCGACAACACGGTGCGCAGTCCCTGCCGGCCGTCGATGGTGATGCGGTCGTACCCGGATGCACGGCTCAGCGCCGGATTCCCCTGTCCGAGCGATTGAATGAGCTCGTCGGTCGCCTGTTGCAGATTGTGTGTCTCGTTGCGCGAGACACCGATCTCGACGCCGTGAGTGAACACGCTCTGGCCGTTCGACGATCCGTACGCGCCATCGGGCGCGAACGTGACGCTGTTATTGCCGGGCACCTCCCGCCAGTTCGACGGCACGCTGACACGAAACAGGTTGCCTTCGTCGTAGGTTCGGAAACTGGAGGATGGTACCTCGACACGCCCCGTCGGCATGCGTGTATCGCCGCTCGTCCCGACCGGCCGCTGACTGTTCCGCGTCGCTTCCTCCGTCGTCGGCGCCCGCGGCAGCCGCTTGAGGTTCGCCTGCACCTGCGCGAAGTCGCGCGTGTCGCGAATCGAGTTCTCGACCCGCAGCAGCTGCGCTTCCTTCGCGATGTACTCGGAGCGATTGCCGGGATTGGGATGATCGCTCAGCCACTGCGGCCCGCCCGATCCGCCCTGCTTTTCGATCGTCTTGAACATGTTGGCCATGTCGCGCGGATCGTAGCCGGCGCGGGCCATGATGTGCGATCCCTCGATATCGGCATCGTGCTCGAATTCGCGGCTGAAACGAAGGAATGCCGCGCCGAGGCCGAACTGCGTGCCTTGTGAGATGACCCGTCCCCACGTGCCGCCGACGATCGCGCCGAAGATCGCTCCGGCGACCTGACCGATCTCGTACGGCGTGGCCTTGGTCGCCTGCGCCGTGCCGTGACGCAGCACCACGTGGCTCAACTCGTGCGCCATTACGCCCACGACCTCACCCTCGGTGTGGGCCGCCTCGATCATGCCGCGGTTGACGAACATCGGTCCGCCCGGAAGCGCGAACGCGTTGATCTCGCGGACGTTGACCACCTCGAACGTGTAATTGAATTCCGGGTGTTGCACGTCGCGCGGAATCGCATTGACGAGGCGACGACCGAGGTTTTCGACGTACGACGTCACGGCGTCGTTCCGCAGGAGGGGCAGCTGCTGGCGCGCTTCCGCGGCTGCCTTGCGTCCAAGCTCCACATCCTGGGCAGGCGTGTACTTGTTTTCCGGCGGCGTGACGACGGTTTGTGATGCAAGCAGAGCGGACAGCAACAGGGCGTATGTCTTCATTCACTCAGTCCTTGTCTGCCGGTAGCCCTTTTGCAAGATCAGGTCCGCAACCCGACGGCCGAGTTTCAACATACGACAGGAGGATCACGTGCCGAATCAGACCGCGCAGCAGGAGACGACGATTACGCGCCAGAAGCTGATCGAGCGCCTGAATGAAGATCTCGCGCGCGAGTATCAGGCGGTCATCGCTTACGTCGTCTATTCACAAGTGCTCAAAGGCGCCGAGTACATGAGTATCGCGAAGGAGCTCGAGAAGCACGCGGGCGAGGAATTAAGCCATGCGCTGAAGATCTCGAAGCACATCGACTACCTCGGCGGCATGCCGACGGCCACGCCGCTGGCCGTTGTGCAGTCCGAGGATGCGCGCATGATGCTGCGAGCGGATCTCGACAATGAGAACAATACGATCCGGGCGTACCGCCAGCGCGTGCGCGAATGCGAGTCGATTGGCGAGTACGCGATCGCGGAGGACATCCGCGAGATTCTACGCCAGGAGCAGGAACACCAGATCGATCTGGCGACGGCGCTGGGCGAGAATCCGCCGGATGTCTCCCGTTAGTTGGCCGGCGTCGTCGCTCGCTTGAAGAAGCTTTTCACCGTCGACGGCAACGAGCGGATGCTCAGATACGCCGCATACACGGCGAACACCCACGCGATCCGGCGCCAGTTGGTGTGCGGATCGGATTTCCGGCGGCCGCTGCGCGAGTTCTTGCGGCGGTCCCTCTTGGTTTCGCTTGATCGGCGATCGGGAACAGGAAGCGTTGTGTCGGCCACGGCTCTCGACGCAATGCAACCCGAACGCCAGACGGCCACGCGTATCGCCGCTCCATTTTTCACGCTCGAGATGCGTCGCGCGTCTCAGACCATGACGTTACGGGACGCCAGGGTGACGCTCTGCGGACTGGACCTTCCTTTGCACAATGCGCCGCCATGACGCTTTCGCTGGTGTTGATTCATCGTCGCGCGAGTCCGATGCGCAGCGGAGTGCGCGCATCTCAGCCGTGCGTCACCAGCGCCACTGACCATGCCCGATAAAAGAGGACGACGCCGCGCCGGTCGACCGCCTGCCGGCGCCAGAGAGGGAGAGAAGGTCAAGGACTATCCGCAACTCAGTGTTCGAGTGCCGCACGAATTCAAAGCGCGCCTCAATGCCCTCAGCGCGGTGACCGGCCTCGCGCAATGGCGCGTTATCGTCGAAGCCATCAACTGCTTTTTCCATGACCTGCCAGACACCGATCAGCAGCTGGTGGACGGCCTCAGCGAGCGGTTGATGCGCGTCGGCTAATCTGTAGCCGGGCGGGTCTTCAACCGAAAACATAGTGGCAAGAATTGTCAGGCTGGCTGCGGACTGACGCAATGTGTCAGCCCGCCGGCCGCGCGCAGCGTGGTAAGTCGTTGAAGTGCAACGATATTGTGTCCGCGTTCGAGCCGGCATGACCTCTGCTATTGTGTCAGCGATCCTCTGGAGAACATACAGGCGTGAGACTTGTGAAAGCGCACGGATTTGCGCTGATCGACCTCGTGTTCGTTTGCGGAATCATCGGTCTGTTATCGAGCATTGCGATCCCGCGCATGCTGCTCGCCAAACAGATGGCGAACTCCGCGTCCGCAATCAGCACGATGCGCGCGATCAACAGCGGCGAGCTGTCATACGCGCTGTCGTGCGGTCTTGGGTTCTACGCACCGTCACTCACGACGCTGGGGGTTCCGCCGGCCGGAACGAACGAGGCGTACATCAGCCCCGACTTGAGCAGCGCGGCAACCGTCGTCAAGAGCAACTACATCATCCAGCTCGACGCCACTGCGTATGCAGGCGCGCCGGCAACGTGCAACGGCCTCGCAGGTGGTCTCGCCGGACGCAGCTACAGAGCCGCCGCGGACCCGACCGAACCGACCAACATACGATTCTTCGGCACCAACGCCGAGACGACGGTGTGGGAAGACACGTCGACGCTATGGGCCGGCATGCCGGAGGTAGGCGAGCCCCCGTCGGGTCATCCGCTCAGATGAATCAGCTATAATCGCGGTCCAGATATGTGGACCAAGATGATGAGCGGGCCGCGCAAGAAGGCCCCGAAGACGATTGCGGTCATCGATCCCGATCGCTGTTTCGGTGCGTTTTCGTGCTCGATTTGCCAGGCCGCGTGTCCCGTGGCCGGCTGCATCGTGGAAGAGCCGGATCGCGACGGGCGGATGGTATGCGCCGTTCGCGCGGATCTCTGCATCGGCTGCGGACTGTGCGTCACGCTCGGCAATCCCACGGCGCCGCAGCAACGCGAGTTCGGGTGTCCCCCCGATTACGATGCGATCAACATGATGCCGTTCGAAGAGGTCGTGAAGCTTCTTCAGGAACCCGAAAAGTCGGAAGCCACGGCCTGAGCGTAGCGCGAGGGAAGCCGGTGACCGAGGCGCCGGCCGATGAATGCCGACGCCTCGCTCAGCTTCTTCAGCGACACACCGGTTTCAATTCCCAAGCCGTCCAGTAGATAGATGAGGTCGTCGGTCGCGAGATTGCCCGCGGCGCCCGGCGCGTACGGGCAGCCGCCGAGTCCGCCAGCCGAGGCGTCGAATGTCGAGACGCCGAAGGGCAGCGCGGCCATGACGTTAGCGAGCGCGGTGCCGCGCGTATCGTGAAAATGAAGCGCGATCTTGGCGACCGGCAGCCGAGCGAGCACGGCATCGAGCACACGTGGCACCTGACCCGGATGCGCGATGCCGATCGTGTCGCTGACGGCAACTTCGAACACGCCGAGATCCGCGAGTCTCGCGGCCACCTCGGCGACTCGTGCGGGCGCGACTGCGCCCTCGAACGGACAGCCAAATGCGGTCGATAGGTAGCCGCGCACACGGAGGCCCGCGGCGAGCGCACGGTCGCAGACGTCTTGGTACGCCGCGAGCGAATCGTCGATGCTCTGGTTGATGTTCTTGCGGCTGAAGGTCTCGGTCGACGCGGCGAAGACGGCGATTTCGGCGACGCCGGCGCGCATCGCTCGATCGAGACCCGCGAGATTTGGCACGAGCGCGGTGTACCGCGTGTCCTCGCGGCGGCGGATGCCGGCGAACACCTCCGCCGCGTCGGCCATCTGCGGTACCCATTTCGGGCTGACGAACGCGGACACTTCGACGACGGGAAGGCCAGCATCGGTCAACCGATTCACGAACTCGATCTTGTCGAGCGTCGTTATCGAGGCGTGCTCGTTCTGAAGCCCGTCGCGGGGCCCGACTTCGACGACGGTCACATGCGCCGGCGTCACGCCAACTCAACCAACGTAGTGTCCGCCTGAACGAGATCGCCTTCACGACAACAGACGGCCGCAATGCGGGCATCGCCGGGCGCGCGAATCGGCAGTTCCATCTTCATCGCTTCGAGCACGAGGATCGTGTCACCCTTCTTTACTACGTCGCCGGCCTTGACGTGAACCTTGATCACCGTCGCGGGCATGGGCGCGGCGAGCGTTTGGGCGCTGGTTGTGTGCTGCCGACGCACAGGAGGCGGCGCCGCTTGCGGCGTCGACGCTCGAGCACCGCTTCGGACGAGCGAAGACGGGCCCCAGGGATCAAAAGAGACCGCCGATTGCGAATTGTCGATCGCCGGTCCGACTTCAGGTGTCGATGGCGCTCGCGACGCCGGCGCGTACGAGATTGTTGCAGCGAGCGCGTCCCATTCGCGGTCGATGTAGGACGTGTCGATGGATCCGTCGTGGAATGCCGGCAGATCGAGCAGCGTCGTGAGAAACGGGATGTTCGTCCGAATGCCTTCGATCGTAAACTCACGGAGCGCCGCCGCGAGCCGGGCGATCGCCAGCGCACGTGTTTCCGCCGATGCAATCACCTTTGCGATCATCGGGTCGTAGTACACCGGGATTTCGCTGCCCTCGACGACTCCGGCGTCGACGCGCACGCCCGGCCGGCGAGGTTCGCGATACCGGAGGAGCCGTCCAGCCTGGGGAAGGAATCGCTGCCCGGGGTCTTCCGCATACACGCGCGCCTCGATCGAATGTCCGCGGGCGGTAATGTCGTCCTGACTCCACGGCAGCGGCTCTCCCGAGGCGACGAGAAGCTGCGCGCGCACGAGATCAATGCCGGTCAGCTGTTCGGTGATCGGGTGCTCGACCTGCAGGCGCGTGTTCATCTCGAGGAAATAGAACGCGGCGGCATCCGCCTCGACCAGGAATTCGATCGTGCCGGCATTGCGATAACCGGCGGCGCGCGCGATCGCGACGGCCGCCGACGTCATTCGTGCGCGCAATGCCGGATTCAAAAGCGGCGACGGCGTTTCTTCGATGATTTTCTGATGGCGCCGTTGCAGGGAGCATTCGCGTTCGAACAGGTGCACGGCGTGGCCGTAGCCGTCGGCGAAGATCTGGACTTCGACGTGGTGCGGTCTCTCGACCAGTCGTTCGACATAGAGCATGCCGTCGCCAAATGCGGCCCTCGCTTCTCGACGCGCGGCCTGAATCGCCTCGTCGATGTCGCGCACGTCGCCGACCCGCCGCATCCCTTTTCCGCCGCCGCCTGCTGATGCCTTGACGAGCGCGGGCAGCCCGACGCGTTCGATCGCCGCGCGCACGGCGCGATCGGACTGGTCGGAGGGCGTTTCGCCCGGAACGATCGGCGCGCCCGCGCCGGCAGCCACGCGCCGCGCTTCGATCTTCGACCCCATGCGTCCGATGGCGTCGGCCGGTGGGCCGACGAATATCAGGCCGGCGCGCCGGCAGGCGTCTGCGAAGGTGGCACTCTCGGACAGGAAACCGTAGCCGGGATGCACGGCGTCCGCGCCGGAGGCGCGCGCGGCATCGAGGATGCGCTCAATCGCGAGATAGCTTTCGACAGCTGGCGCGGCGCCGACGTGCACGGCGCGATCGGCCGCGAGCACGTGCGGCGCATGTCGATCGGCATCCGAGAAAACGGCGACGCTCTCGACGGCGAGCTCCCGGCAAGCGCGAATGATCCGCAACGCAATTTCGCCGCGGTTGGCGACCAGGACGCGACGCACCATCAGACGCCCCAGGATGGTTTTCGTTTCCCGAGGAAGGCGTTCAAGCCCTCCTGGCCTTCAGGCGAGACGCGCCTCGCGGCGATGGCCTTCGTGGTGACCGACGTGGCATCGTCGAGCGGACGGCCCCAGACCGCTGGAATGAGCGCTTTCGCAGCGGCGACCGCCTGGGGTCCGGCGCCCAGAATCTCGTTCACGTAACCCGCGACCGTCGCATCGAGGTCGGCAGCCGGAACGATCGTGTGAACGAGACCGATCTCCTTGGCGCGCGCGGCTGAAAAGCGGGCTCCTGTGAGAAACAGCTCGCGCGCGGCGGAGCGTCCGATTTTCGCGAGCGCAAACGGCGAGATCACGGCGGGCAGGATACCGAGCTTGACCTCCGTGAAGCCGAACACCGCATCGTCTGCGGCCACCACGATGTCGCACACGGCCGCGAGTCCGGCGCCGCCGCCGAGCGCAGCGCCTGCGATGCGACCAATGAGCGGAACTGGAAGACTGTCGAGCGCCGCAAACATGCGCGACATGGCGGTCGCATCGCGCAGGTTCTCTTCTTCAGTGTAGTGAACCGTCTTCGCCATCCAGGTCACGTCGGCGCCGGCCGAAAACGTTCTCCCCGCGCCGGCCAGAACCGCGGCGCGGACCTCACGGCGTTCCGCTGCGGCGCGTGCGTCGGCTGCCCACGCGCTCAACTCGGCGATCACCTGTTCGTTGAAGGCGTTGCGAACGTCGGGTCTGTTCAGGGTGAGGTATTCGACCGGACCTTCGCGACGCCTGTCCAAGAACGTGTACGGCATCGTTGAACCACGAAACGCACGAAATCATTTTCGTGCCTACATCCGAAACACTCCGAATCTAGCTTCAGGCAGGGGCGCGTTGTACGCCATCGACAACCCGAGCGCGAGCGCCTGCCTCGTCTCCGCAGGATCGAGAATGCCGTCGTCCCACAGCCGCGCGGTGGAGTAGTAGGGCGAACCTTCGAGCTCGTACTTGTCCAGAATCGGTCCGGCGATGGCGTCTTCTTCCTCCTGCGAGAACGGTTTGCCTTCGCGCGCGAGCTGGTCCCGCTTCACAGTCGTCAACACCGATGCCGCCTGCTGCGCACCCATGACCGAAATTCGCGCGTTGGGCCACATCCACAGCAGCCGCGGCTCGTACGCGCGGCCGCACATGCCGTAATTGCCCGCGCCGAACGATCCGCCGATGATGACCGTGAACTTGGGCACGACCGAATTCGCCACAGCGTGCACCATCTTCGCGCCGTCCTTCGCGATCCCCGCGCGCTCGTACTTGCTGCCGACGATGAACCCGGTGATGTTCTGCAGGAAGATGAGCGGGACGCCGCGCAGATTGCAGAGCTCGATGAAGTGCGTCGCCTTCAGCGCCGATTCCGAGAAGAGGACACCGTTGTTGGCGATCAGGCCGATGAGAAACCCGTGAAGGCGCGCGAAGCCGGTGACGAGCGTCGCCCCGTAGCGCTCCTTGAACTCGTCGAAGCGCGAGCCGTCGACGAGGCGCGCTACGATCTCGCGGACGTCGTACGGTTTGCGAATGTCGGCGTTGACGACGCCATAGATTTCGGCGGGATCGTAGCGTGGCTCTTCCGGCGTCGTCATGTCCGCGGGCAGGTGCTTGGTACTGTGCAGCGTCGAAATGACCGTTCGACAGAGCTCCAGCGCATGATCGTCGTCTTCAGCGAAGTAATCGGCGACGCCGGAAAGACGCGTGTGCACGTCGGCGCCGCCGAGTTCTTCCGCGGTGACTTCCTCGCCGGTCGCTGCTTTCACCAGCGGCGGACCGCCCAGGAAGATCGTGCCGGTCCCCTTGACGATGATCGTTTCGTCCGACATCGCCGGCACGTAGGCGCCTCCGGCCGTGCACGATCCCATGACCGCGGCGATTTGCGGCACGCACTCGGCCGACATGCGCGCCTGATTGAAGAAGATGCGGCCGAAGTGATCGCGGTCGGGAAACACCTCCGCCTGAAGCGGAAGAAACGCGCCGCCCGAATCGACCAGGTACACGCACGGAAGACGATTCTGCAGAGCGATATCCTGCGCGCGCAGATGCTTTTTCACCGTGATCGGGAGATAGGTGCCTCCCTTTACCGTCGCATCGTTGGCGACGATCATCACCTCGCGTCCAGAGATCCGGCCGATGCCGGTCAGGAGACCCGCCGCCGGCGCCTCGTCGTCGTACATGCCGAACGCCGCGAGAGGAGAGAGCTCGAGAAACGGCGACCCTCGATCGAGGAGCCGGGCGATGCGATCGCGCACCGGCAGCTTACCCTGTTCGCGGTGACGATCGAGGTACTTGGCGCCGCCGCCCTCGCGCGCGCGGCTCAGACGCTCGCGGAGCTCGGCAACGAGCTGTTCCATCCGTCTGCGGTTGCTGGTGAACGTGGCATCGGTCGGATCGAGGTGAGTGTCAAGCGTGATCATCCGACCACATCACCATCCGCAGCAGTCGGTCTTGAACCCGCAGCGCGGGCAGCGCCAGACGGCGTGCATGCGGTACATTTCAGCGCCGCACCGCTCGCATAGCATCTTGTCCTGGCCTGGCGCAGCGACGTTCACTTCATTCGCCTTGACTGAAGCGGAGGCGGGCGGCCGAACGGGCGGGTCGGACATACGCGCCGATTATGTCATGGATCGACGAGCAGCTCGTCGCGCGCGGCGTTCGCGAGACGCACGTTCTCCGACGCGATGCGGCGCGTGCCACGCGATGCCTTCGCGCGGCGCGATCTCGTGCGCTTCGCGTACGATGATCGCGCGCTCGCGATCGGAGAAGGGCAGAATCATCGTCGGCGACGGCAGCGTCGGCTACGCGCGCGGTGCCCCTTGTGACGGCATTGTCGTCGGCGCCGGCGGCGCACCGCGTGTGTCCATATCGCTCAGGGATCAACTTGCCGATGGCGGGCCGTATCGTCATTCCCCTCGGAACGTTCGATCACCAAAAGAGCTCATGGTCATACGCGCCACCCAATCAATTCGACGGGTCGCAACGAGAATCCCTCGTGCGGCTCATGCGCAACAAGGCTCGTCCTTGCAAATGCAGAGACGGAGCGGAGATAGTGCTTAGCTCATGTATTATTTATTGACGGTAACCGCAATTGTGTATTGACTTGTTGCGCTATTTCCCTACACTTTGAGGGTTATGAGTCTCAAACGGAAAAAGCGCGTGCTCGCGATAGACGATGAGCCGGCAATGACCGAGTGGCTGAAGATTCTGCTCGAACATGCCGGCTATGAAGTCCGGACCGCTCTGATTGGGACGCGCGGCGAAGAGCTGTTCAAGACATGGCGCCCGGATGCCGTCGTGACCGACATGATCCTTCCCGATGTCGACGGCATCGAGCTCGTCCGCAAGTTCAAGCAGATCGATGGAGAGGCCGAAGTGATTGTCATCACCGGCCAGGGCAATATTCCGCGGTCGGTCGAGGCGGTGAAGGCCGGCGCCTTCGACTTCCTCGAAAAGCCGGTCGACGCCGAGCGCCTGCTCGACAAACTGGAAAAAGCGATCAAGCAGAAGACGTTGATCGATGAGAACGAGCAGTTGAAGCAGAAGCTGCAGGACCGCTACAAGTTTCAGAACGTGATCGGCAAGAGCAAGAAGATGCAGGAGCTCTTCGAGCTGATCGAAAGCGTGGCCGCCAGCGAAGCCAACATCCTCATTCAGGGCGAGAACGGCACCGGCAAGGAGCTGATCGCGAACGCGATTCACTACAACAGCAAGCGGTCGAAGGGTCCGTTCATCAAGATCAATTGCGCAGCGATTCCGAAGGACCTCATCGAGTCGGAGCTGTTCGGCTACAAGAAAGGCGCGTTCACCGGCGCGACGATGGACAAGGAGGGACTCTTCGAGATGGCCGAGGGCGGCTCGCTGCTGCTCGACGAAATCGGCGAGATGCCGCCGTACCTCCAGACGAAGCTGTTGCGGGTGCTGCAGGAGCGCGAGTACCGCCCGATCGGGAGCGACCGGATCGTCCACGTCGACTTTCGTTTGATCTGCGCCACGAACATCGATCTCGACGCGGCGCTTCGCGAGGGGCGCCTGCGAGAGGATCTCTACTTTCGCATCAACACGATCACCCTGCGCGTGCCGCCGCTGCGTGAGCGCACCGAGGACATCCCGCTGCTGTGCGATTACTTCCTCGACAAGTTCAGGCAGCGCTATCAAAAGAACGTCAAGACGCTCGCCCCGTCGGTTTACCATCTGCTGATCCGCAACCGCTGGCCGGGCAACGTGCGCGAGCTCGAGAACGCGATTGAGCGGGCGGTGCTGGTGGCGAAGGGCAGCGAGATCGCCGTCACCGATCTGCCGGAATCGATTCGTGAGGAGTCGACCAGCGCGACCGATTTCGTGATTCCACCGCATCGTACGCTCGCCGAGATCGAGAAGATGGCGATTCTCCAGACGCTGCAGCGGACGAACTGGAACAAGCAGGAAGCGGCGCAGATCCTCGGACTGTACCGACCGACGCTCTACAGCAAGATGAAGAAGCACGACATCCGCGACGCCGGCAAGTCCGCTCGGGCGCCGTCAACCTCCACGCCGACATCAGCGGCGACGACATAAAAGTTCGAGCAGTGAAGACATAACGGCTCGGCTCGAGCGTCGCCTCCACGACAGTACGACACGATCGATTTACTGTCCGACGAGGTGCCGCATGCGTCCAGTCGGTCGGCGACAGCAGTCGACGACGCGAAACAGTTGATCAACGACCGCGCGCGATTACCTCATCGGCAGGTTTTCGCTCAATCAGCAGGTGACAGATTGATTGCTCGGGTGTCGACGCCACCGGCAGCCCGAACAACGACGCGTGGGCGCGTGGGATGGAGTCGCGCTCGCGGTGTACTTGGGGAAGCGCACGTTTCAGTGAACCGTCTTGAAAGCTGACGGGCTCGCGCGTTCGCGATGAGCTGATTTCTCAGGCCCTCGTGTATATGGCTCCGTGGCACATAACTTGAACCTCTTTGTTTCTTGGACAAGAGGAGGCATCGCGTGATGGACAACCGAACGTTGGCGGCAACCGCGGCAGGCGCGGTGATTGGAGGAGCGGCCGGCTATCTGTTCTTCACCGATCGCGGACGAGCGCTCCGGCGTCAGATCGAGCCGGCGCTCGACGACATCGCGCGCGAGTTGATCAGCTTCCGGGCGACCGTCCAGAAGGCCGCAGGCGTGGCCAACGAAGGGTGGAAACTACTGAACGAAGCGCTCGGCGAAGCTGGTCAGCAGCCGCCACGCTATCCAGGGACGCGTCAGACGTCGCCGTTCTGAGGAGCATGTGATGTCAGGGGAATTGGGGACGACTAATCTGCTGCTCGGCATCATGGCGGCCGTCAGCGTGCTCGAAGCGTTGCTGCTCGTCGGCATCGGCGTCGCCGGCGTCATCGTCTATCGTCGCGTGATGGATTTGATCAACGGGCTCGAAACACGCCAGATCGCGCCGGCGATGGCGCGCGTCAACGCGATCCTCGAGGACGTGAAAGGCGTGACGACCAAGGTCAAGGAAGAGACCGAGCGCGTCGATCACGCCATCCGCACGACAATGGATCGCGTCGACGACACGGCCGATCGCGTGCGATCCAACGTCCGCGCGAAGACGAGCCGCGTCGTCGGCTTCATCCGCGGGCTGCGCGTCGCGATCGAGTCGATGCTTCACGCGGGCCCTCACCACCAACCCCACGAAAGCCAGACTTAGGAGGCAGAACATGGCAGACGGATACGATCGGTTCGACAACGAAGGTGGCGGCGGCGGCAGTTTCGTGATGGGACTGCTCACCGGCACGGTGCTCGGCGCAGGCCTGGGCATGCTCTTCGCCCCCAAGTCCGGATCCGAACTGCGGAACCAGCTGTCCGAGCAGGCGGGGAATCTCGCCAATACCGCGTCGGAAGGCTATCGCCGCGCGACGGAAGCGGCGGGCGACTGGGCTGATCGCGGTCGCGAGGTGTACGACAAGGCGCGCGACGCCGCGTCGCGCGGCGTCGACGAAGCGCAGCGGTACGTGCGCGACGCAGCCACCAGCATCTCCGGCGGGGGATCGACGGCAACAACGGGCGCGGGCAGTTCAGGAAGCAGCAGCGGCATCGGGTCGACGGGATCGAGCTACGCGAGCGGGTCGGACAGCATGCGCAGCAGCTCGTCGGAGCACACGCGCCCGGGCGGCACGGGCGGATCGACCGGAACCGGTTCGACCAGTTCGTCGGGCAGCACTCGCCGGGGCTGACGCGTGACCGACAGCGGGGCACGCACCGTAGCGAACATCGCGCTCGCGACGGCAGGTGTCGCGGCGGCGTACGTGATCATCACGACGCCGCCGCTCCGGCGATTCGTGCTGCGCGCAACGCGCGTGTGGCTGGGCGCCAGCGTGCCCGTGTATCTCGCCAGTCAGATTCGCACGGCGTGGGTGGAGTCGGCGCGAGCGGCCTGACATAATGGCGCCGTGACCGGCGGCGAGAGCGTCGCGCTGGCTCGCGGAATCGGCCGGCGGACGCGCGATATTCTTCGCCTCACTGCGCAATCGGCATGGCGCGGTTTCCAAGGGTTCTACCACAGCGATAACCTGACGTACGCGGCGTCAATCGCCTACTATGCGCTGCTATCGCTGTTCCCATTTTTTCTCCTCGCCTTTGCACTACTCGGACGCGTGACCGCTGACGAGCAGGATCGCAACACCGTTCTCGAGTTCGTGCTGCGGTATTTTCCATCGCAGTTCGAATTCGTCACGAGCCAGCTCGACGCGTTCAACGCTCACGCGACGACGTTCGGTGTCGCGGGCACGATCGCGCTCGTCTGGGGCGCGCTCGGTGTGTTCGGCGCCATCAGCACGGCCGTCAACTACGCGTGGGGCGTCGAGAAGCAGCGCAGCTTCTGGAAGCACAAGCTCTTTTCGTTTCTCATGCTGCTCGTCGCCGGACTCATCCTCATCGTCGCGCTGCTGCTGGTGAGCGCGTCGCAGATCGTGGGGGCGACGTGGTTCGCCGGCGTGCTGGCACGGTTTCCCGGCCTTGCCATCCTGCGCAGCTTCGCCGTGCGCTACGCAACGACGCTGCTCTTCATTCTCGTCGTCGGATTCGTCTATTACTTCGTGCCGAATGCGAAGGTACGGTTCCGCGACGTCTGGATTGGGGCGCTGGTGACGGGCCTGCTCTGGAAAGGCGCGCTCGAAGGATTTTCCTGGTACATGCGCGACATGTCTCGCTTTACGCGCGTCAATGGATCCGTTGCCGCGGTCGTCGTGTTCCTCGCCTGGGTTTACGTGCAGGCGGTCATTCTTCTGTACGGTGTGGAGTTCACCGCCGCGTACGCGCGCCTGAGGCGCGGCAGGCCCGAGGAAGTACCGGCCGCGCCGGCGCCGAGAACGTGAGCGCAGTTACGCGTGAACCCGCGACAGCGCGCGGATGATCGCCTCGCTGAACATCGGAACGTCGTCCGGCTTGCGCGAGGTGATGAGGTTGCCGTCTTCGACGACCGGTTTGTCGACGTAAAGCCCACCAGCATTCTTGACGTCGATGGCGATCGACGGCCAGCAGGTGAGCGTCCGCCCGCGAAGCACGTTCGCCGAGATGAGCACCTGAGGTCCGTGGCAGATCGCCGCGACCGGCTTGCCGGCGTCCATCGCTTGCCGCGCGAGGTCGACCATGGCGTGGCGCATGCGCATCCTGTCGGGCGCGTGGCCGCCGGGGATGACGAGCGCGTCGAAATCGTCCATCTTGGCCGCGCCGGCTGCGACGTCGGCCATGACGACCGCCTGGCCGCGCTTCCCGCGAAATTCGGTTCCGGCTGCGGGACCGACGAGCGTGACGACTGCGCCCGCCGCCCGCAGCACGTCGAGCGGGCCCGTCAGCTCACGGTCCTCGAAGCCCTCCTCAACGAGCATCGCGATTCGTTTGCCGGCGAGCGCCGAAGAATCGTTCATGCCGCGATTATTACATAATTGGTGGATGAATCGTCTCGCGGCGGCGCGCAGTCCGTACCTTCTTCAACACGCCGGCAATCCGGTCGAGTGGTTCGAATGGGGCGACGACGCGTTCGCAAGGGCGCGGTCCGAGGACAAACCGATCTTCCTCTCGATCGGGTACTCGACGTGCCACTGGTGTCACGTCATGGCGCACGAATCGTTCGAGAGCGCCGACGTGGCGGCGATACTGAACGAGCACTTCGTTTCGATCAAGGTCGATCGTGAAGAGCGCCCCGACGTCGACCGCGTGTACATGACGTTCGTTCAGGCGACAACCGGTTCTGGTGGTTGGCCGATGAGCGTGTGGCTGACGCCGGACCTGAAGCCGTTTTACGGCGGCACCTATTTCCCGCCGACGTCGCGATGGGGGCGGCCGGGATTCGTCGACATCCTCGGCGAGATTGCGCGCGTCTGGCGGGCGGAACGTGCGAAGGTCGAGCAGTCGGCCGAATCGCTGACGGCGCAGCTGCGCGCGATGGAGCGGACCGCTCCGGCGTGGACGCCGCCGGGCGCGGAGGCGCTGCAACGCACCCTGCAGCAGTTCCGTGAGGGATTCGACGAGCGGTACGGTGGTTTCGGCGACGCGCCGAAATTTCCACGTCCGTCGGAGCTCCTCTTCCTGATGCGCGAGCACGCACGAACGGGCAACGGCGACGCGCGCGACATGGCGCTGCGGACGCTGCGTGTGATGGCCTTTGGCGGCATGCGCGATCACATCGGCGGCGGCTTCCATCGCTATTCGGTCGACGCGACCTGGCGCGTGCCGCACTTCGAGAAGATGTTGTACGACCAGGCGCAGCTCGCGCTCGCCTACGCGGAGGCGGCGCAGCTCTCCGGCGATCCGTTCTACGTGGAAGTTGCGGAGGACACGCTGGCGTACGTCGGGCGCGAGATGACCGATCCCGATGGCGGATTCTATTCTGCGGAAGACGCGGACAGCCTCGACACCGCACCCGACCAATCGGCGGACGGCGGGCCCCACAAACGCGAGGGCGCGTTTTATCTCTGGCGCGCCGACGAAGTCGACGCGCTGCTCGGCGACGACGCGGCGATCGTGAAGATGCGGCACGGCATCGAATCGGGCGGCAACGCACCGCAGGATCCGCAGCAGGAATTCACCGGCAAGAACATTCTGTACGTCGCCCGGGGCATCGACGACATCACGCTTCAGACGGGAAAGACGCGCGACGAGATCATTACCATTCTCAACGAGACGAGGGTGAAGATGTTTCTCGCGCGGATGAAGCGGCCGCGCCCCGAGCGCGACGACAAGATTCTGACCGCCTGGAACGGGCTGATGATCGCCGCGTTCGCCCGCGTGGCCCGCGTGCTCGACGCCGAATCGTACCGCCAGACCGCGCGGCGTGCCGCCGCCTTCATCCGCGAACGGATGTGGCGCGCCGATTCGCGCACGCTGCTGCGCCGGTACCGCGGCGGCCATGCCGAAATCGACGCATACGCGGAAGACTATGCCTACTTGATCTTCGGCCTGCTCGAGCTCTTTCAGGCGGACGCGGATCCGATCTGGCTGGAATGGGCGATCGCCCTGCAACAGCGGCAGGACGAGTTGTTCTGGGACGATGCCGCGGGCGGATGGTTCAGCACAACCGGCCAGGACCCGAGCGTTCTGCTGCGCATGAAGGAGGACTACGACGGCGCGGAGCCGACGCCGAGTTCCGTCTCGGTGCTGAACCTGCTGCTGCTGTCGCACCTCGTCGAGAACCCCGCCTGGCCCGATCGGATCGAACGCACGCTGCGGTACTTCGCGACGCGGCTGGAGCAGGCCGGCCGCGCGGTTCCGATGATGGCGGCCGCGTTGTCGACCCACACGGCCGGCGTTCAGCAAATCGTCATCGTCGATCCGCCGGCCGGAGCCGGGCAGACGAGCGGCGGCGAGGCCCTCGCGCGCGCGGTCGCGCGCGAATATCTGCCGTTCGCGATCGTGCTGCGCGTGTCGGCCGAGAGACAACGCCCGCTGGCCGGCAGCCTGCCGTTCATTGCGTCGATGCGGCCGATCGACGGCGCCGCCGCCGCGTACGTCTGCCAGCGCTTTACCTGTCGACAGCCGGTGACCACCGTCGACGCGCTGCACGAGCAGCTGAGGGCGACCGCATGAGGGTGTCGGTCGACGTCTGGCTTCGAGGCACCGATTTCGCGACGACCGAATCGATCGACGATGTCGCGCGTCAGCCCGGAGCGTGGACCGACGACGATGTGCGGGCGCTGCTCGAAGGAATGCTACGCGCGATGGATCGGAAGAAGCGTCCCGGCGAAGCCGATCGAGGGATCTCCCTCAGAGGACTGAGTTGGATAGTGAATCCGTACGAGCATGGCGGCGTGGTGATCGCAATCGAGATCACGATGGGCGCTGCGGTCGCCGGTCCATTCGAGATCGACAAAGGCGCGCTCGAAGCCATGATCGCCCGAGTGCTTGTGGCTTCAGGCGCGCCTTCGTCGCCGACCGTTCATTAATCAGAAACGTCCTCGTCGTGATGATCCCCGGTGCGATCCCAATCGCCTCGCGCGCGATCCCGGTTCGGGTTTTCGATGCGCGGTTTGGTGCCGCTCGAGCGGATCTGCTCGTTCGTTTCGTCGATCACCTCGCGCGGTCCCTTCTGGTCCTTTTTCATCGGCTTGTCATTGCGACGGACGTCGACCATCTGGCCTCCTGATCCCTGACCCGATCCCTAATCCCTATATCCCGAATCCCTACACGCTTCGCTAAGGCACGCGGCAATCTGCGGTCAGCATCTTGATCGCCGTCACCTTCAGCTGACGCGCTTCGATATCGGTGCGCGTCCGCGTCTCGACCTTCGGCGTCCTTCCGCTCGTTCCGGCAGGCGTGCTGGTCCGTGTCGTATCGGTTTCGGCGGTAACGGGCGGGCCCGCCTCCGTGCCGGTCACTTCGACGCGTTGTCCGATGTGCGACTTGAGATCGACGGCCGCCGTTGCCGAAAGCGTGTAGGTGATTGTCTTCACCTCGCCCGCCGCGGCGTTCGTATCCTTCATCGTGAGCGTGAATTGCTCTTGGCCGTTGGCCGTCGCCGATTGCAGGCAACCGATGGCGACAACTGAAGCGGGAGTCGAAGCTGGCTTGGTCTGAGGCGGCTGCGCTTGCGTGGCGAACGCAAGCAGAAGGGTCGTCGCGAGTAGACTCATCAGGCGCTCCTCTCCTTTGACAATCACGATTGCCGAAGCAGAAACGATACCGAGCAGCACCCGTGCGTCTTCAACGCTCCGAGCCGAGCAGTATCAGCCCGTCCCGATGACCCACATGAGCATGAAGAAGCCGAGCCCCAGGACGCCGAAGAGGAAATCACGGGGCGAACCGCGGCCTGAATACGCACGTCGGTCGATCAGCTGCCGGAGATGGTCCTGCATGACATCGAGCTGACGGTCCGGCGCCGGTACTCGATGCCTGCATCGTCGACGGCGACGATCGAGCGGGCTGACAGCAGCGCCCAGTCGGCGTCAATCGCCACGCGGATTCGCTGGTCGTAGCACAGCGTTTCCGGTAAGCCGAGCGGAACCGTGTCGTCCGTTCGCGCCATTCCGTCCGTGAACGATGAGCTTCCTCAGCGTGACGGGCTGGTAACCGGTATTGTATTAACGACGTCCCAGATGAGATGGGCGGAGCTAATCGATCGAGCTCGATCATGATCCGCACGGATCGCGGCGAAGATCGAGTCGCGGAATCTCCATCGCGTACGCGCCGAGCGCGGCGAGAGAAATGAAAATCAATGTGTGTGTCATTGCGCGACGCTCCATTGTTGATCGCGTTCCGCACGGCGGCAGAAATTGCTCACTGCCGCCATATTGAACAATCGATTTTGCAGAGTTCCTGTCTGTACGGTGCGGCGGTGTCCTCGAGGACGTGAGTGGGGACTGGGTTGAGTGATTAGCGATTAGCCACGAGCGATTGGGGATTCGAGTTTGCCTCGATGAGCTCCACCCGGTCGCCGGCGCGCACGATGCCCTCGGTAACGACGCGAGCGCAGAGGCGGCTCCAGCCGGCGTGCAGCTTCTGCGAAATCCGCGTGAAGTCATCATCGAGAAACGAGCGACAGATCTTCTCGCACGGACTCGCGTACTTGGTGATGACAAGGCGCGCGCCGCCGATCTCTAGCTCCACGCCGGGCGAAATGGCCGCCCAGTCGATGCCCGAGACAGTCAGATTCTCGCCGGTCGTTCCGATGTCGATCGGATGGCCCTCACGCTGCAGCGCGCGAATCACGTCGAGCGAGAACAGCACGACGGCGCGTTCGGGTCCGCCGTGAAACCGCGGATCGCGCTGACGGTCGCCGTCGATGCCGCCGACGGTCACGAGCGCCTCGAAGACCGGCATCTTCGGCACTCCACCACGTGAAACGTTGATCGACTCGATTCGACCGGCGCCGTTGACCACGTCATCCATCGTAACTCACGCCTTGCTCGCCATCGTGCAACTCGAGTCCGAGCCAATGCGATCGCGCAGTGCGTAGCGACGATCGACGCGATCTTCACGAACTCTAGCCAGCTGGCTTGACCCGATCGAAGCGAATGCCTCGCGCTTTGTCTCGATTCACTGTGAATCCCGACACAGCGCCTCGCGCGTCGCGCAAGAACTTCACTGTGCCGACCGAATCGCCCGCGAACACGTCCTTCGCGACAGGCTGCAGAACGATGTGCGCCCTGCCAGGAGGTCTCACGGCTAGGCCGGAACCTTCTAGTGCAACCGTGTACGTGACATCGATCTCCAGACTGCGGTACTCGCCGACTGACGAGCGCAGGTCGATCGTCGACGGTTCGAACGTCACCAGCTCCAGTACATCTAACTGCTTGCCCGCGTTGTCGACAATATGACACCCGTGCGCCCGAACGCCGGTCGCCGGAACAAACTCCAGCGCATTGATGCCACCTGGAAGCCGGAATCTGTTTTGAATTGCTTCGAAATCGAGGCGGCGCCAAAAACCGACGATGGTGTAATTGGAATGCCTAGTTCGAGATTGGCGACGCCGTACCCGTGCTCGTAAAGCGGCACACCATTTCGGCTCACGCCAAGCGCGCAACCTGGAGAACCTGGCCTGTCCCATTGCGCGAAGAGCTTGTCGACCTTCGCCGAGCCCGACTCAGCTTGCGGTCGACTACAAGCGGCGGCGATCGCCAACCCGCCAGCGATTGTTAAACCCGCCGAAATGACCCGCTTCTTCACAGCGCACCTCAGGCAAACGACCGCAACAACGGCACGGCGCGCATCTCGCGGGACCGAAGCGACAGAAGAGACTGACTGTCGGAGTCTACCGCAACGTTCCTACGCTCTGAAGTTCCGGCGAGCAAACATGTTCGCAGTGCGGTTGTCGGACATCGACACCAAGGCGATCACGTGAGCGCCACATCTCCGCTGCGCGGAAGCGCCGTCGATGCTCAAGACCGCATGAGCAGTCGGAGCGCAGCGACGAGCATTGGCGGCGCCACAGCTCTCGATCTGAAATCGCGTACGTCTGAGCACTCTCCATAATCATTTCATCCGTCGCCACCGGACGTCCGGTTAGCGATGTCGGGAGGGAAGCGACAAGAGTCTCGAGGCGGCGGTCGCGCGGCTCGACGATGGACAGCCTTTCAAGACCCTTTCAACATCGTCCGATCAGGCCTTCCTGTAGAATCTCTAAGTTCCACCCACTGAACGACATGCCGGGGTGGCGGAACTGGCAGACGCACAGGACTTAAAATCCTGGGCCGCGCAAGCGGCGTGCGGGTTCGATTCCCGCCCTCGGCACCAAGAGTGGATGAGTGGACGCTGGGAGATCCTGCCCTGAAGATGCTGACTGCGACCGCCGCGTGCGTCGTCTCGCTGACCGTCTCGATGGTCGGTCAGTCACCGCGTCGCGACGCGCCGGCCGTGCTGTTCGACGGCGCGCGTTTGATCACCGGTGACGGCAGTGCCGCCATCGAACGATCGGCGTTCATCGTGCAAGGCGATACGTTCGTGCGCGTGGGCCGGCAGGGAGAGTTGAAGACGCCGACCGGCTTTCGGCGGGTGGACCTGAGCGGCAAGACCGTGATGCCGGCGCTCGTGGACATCCACACGCATCTTGGTTACCGACGCGGTGCGACGTTCCGTGCCGAGAACTTCAGCCGCGACACGATCGTCGACGAGCTGAATCGTTTCGCCTACTTCGGCGTTGCGGCCGTCGGCAGCGCGGGCACCGATCGCGGCGACTTCACGCTTCGGCTGCGCGACGATCCGCATCCAGGCGCGGTCGTTCGGACGGCATGGCGCGGCCTCGCTCCGCCCGATGCCGGTCCGAATCCGCCGATGCGCGATGCGCCATATGGCGTCTCCAGCGAGCGCGAGGCCAGACAAGACGTCCGGGAACTGGCGGCGAAGAACGTCGACTTCGTCAAGATCTGGGTCGACGACCGCAACGGCACGGTGCCGAAGCTGAGCCCCGTCTTGTATCGCGCCATCATCGACGAGGCGCACAAGCATCAGCTGCGCGTGTTCGCGCACATCGCGACGCTCGACGATGCGAAGAGTCTTCTTCGGACGGGCGTCGATGGGTTCCTTCATCCTGTCCGTGATCGCGACGTGGACGACGAGCTGCTTGGACTGCTGAAGGAACGGCCGCAGGTCTTCTTCACGCTGACGCTCTTTGCGCCGAGGCTCAATATCTACACTGCCGAGCCTCGGTGGCTCGCCGAGCCGGCCCTGCGCGACACGGTCTCCGCCGCGGTGATCGAACAGGTGAAGGAGACGCTGTCCCGCCGCACGCCACAGTCGGCAGCGGCGGCGCGCGCCGACTGGGAAAGGATCGCGCGGAATGTCGCCGCGCTGAATCGCGCCGGCGTCCGGCTTGCGCTCGGGACCGACGTCGGTGGCCAGAGCGCCGGCGGACTCTTCGGCTGGACGGAGCACATCGAGCTCGAACATATGGTGTCGGCCGGCCTGACGCCGGCCGAGGCGATCGTGGCGGCGACGCGCACGGCCGCCGACATCCTGCGACTCGATCGTCTCGGCACGATCGCGCCCGGCAAGAGCGCCGACTTCATCGTCCTCGATGCGAACCCGCTCGACGACATTGTCAACACCAGGCGGATCGCGCGTGTGTACATCCGGGGCGCCGAGATACCACGTGCAACCGCCGGCGGAGGCGGACGAAGCAGATGATGGCCGCGTTTTTCGGCGCCCTGCGCGATATCGTCGCCGGACTGCTTCGTCCCTGCTTCAGCACCTGAGGACTCGATCCGATCTCCTGGGAGCAGGAGATGCGTTCGCGGGTCGAGCGTCAGCGAACGGATGCGACGTAGATCACAGTCCTGCTGATTCGACGACGACGCGAACGGCGCGCGACAGCGAAGGCATCGACGCGCGGTGAATGCGATGAACCTCTTGATGATTCCGCGGCTCGCGCTGAAGGCGCTCGCGCAGAACGTCATGCGCACGTCGCTGACGATGCTCGGCATCATCATCGGCGTCGGCGCCGTCATCTGCGTTGTCGCGATCGGCGAAGGCGCGCAGGCGAGCGTCGAACGCGCCATCGCCAACATCGGCGCGAACATGATTTGGGTCGAGGCGGGCGGCGTGAATCGCGCCGGCGTG
This sequence comes from Acidobacteriota bacterium, assembly GCA_003222395.1. GTDB lineage: Bacteria > Acidobacteriota > Vicinamibacteria > Vicinamibacterales > CAVVIG01 > Gp6-AA45. Next base: position 194,863 of record QHWB01000040.1, on the reverse strand, counting down.
CGGACGGGCGCATTCGGAACGAAGACACTGACGCTCGCCGACTTCGAAGCCATCAAAGAGCACATTGCGGCCGTCGCCAACGTCACGCCGCAGGTCGACACGCGCGTGCAGGTCGTGTACGGCAATCAGAACTGGGGAACGACCGTTCGCGGGGTCGGGCCCGAATATCTGGCGCTCAAAGGGTGGAACGTCGTCCGTGGCGGCATGTACACGGACGCGGACGTCGAGCGCGCACGCAACGTCTGCGTGCTCGGCCAGACGATCGTCGATCAGTTGTTCGGCTCGCGGGATCCGATCGGGGAAACAATGCGCGTGAAGAACGAGCCGTGCGTGGTCGTCGGCGTCCTCGATGTCAAAGGCCAGTCGGCGACGGGACAGGATCAGGACGACAACTTCCTCATGCCGTACACCACCGTCATGAAGAAGATCAAAGGTCAGACATGGCTCGACGACATCATGATGTCCGGGACGTCGGCGTCGGTCGTCGACGCGGCCGAGCAGGACATCGCGGCGCTGCTGCGCGAGCGGCACCACATCAGATCGGGCGCGAACGACGACTTCAACCTGCGGCACCCGACCGAGATCGCCGAGGCCGTCAAAGAGTCGACCCGGACGATGGAGGCGCTGCTCGCGGCGATCGCCTCGGTGTCGCTGCTCGTCGGCGGCATCGGGATCATGAACATCATGCTGGTGTCGGTGACGGAGCGGACGCGCGAGATCGGTCTGCGCCAGGCGGTCGGCGCCCGGGGCCGCGACGTGCTCCGGCAGTTTCTCGTCGAGGCGATCATCCTCAGTCTGATCGGCGGCGCGATCGGCGTCGGAGCGGGCACGCTGGGGGCGCAGGCCATTGCGGATGCGTTTCAGTGGCCGGCGCGCGTGTCGTCGAACGCGGTCACGCTCGCCTTCGGCTGCTCGGCGGCCATCGGCATCTTCTTCGGGTATTACCCGGCCCGGCAGGCGGCGCGACTCGACCCGATCGAGGCGCTGCGGTTCGAGTAAACCGTCCCAGAGATTCCCCGCGCGATCGGTCACACGTCGCCGGCGCGGCGTCCGCCCGGAAGGCTCTCGTCGACGCGCGTCGGATCGCGTCGGTCCCGCGCCGGCAGCGGCGCGCGCAGGTAGGACGGCAGCGCAAAGGGCAACCGCCGCGGCGATTCGACGAACGCGCCGAGGCGCTGCGCCTCGAGGAGCAGCGAGCGGTCGGTGTGATCCACGTACACGATGGTGCGCGCGCGGAACGCGGCGAGGTAGAGGAGATGGAGGCCGCTGACGGTCCGCAGACGGAGATTGGTGACGAGAAAATCGGGGCGCAGCGTCGTGAGGCGGTCGCGCGCCCCGTAGAAATCGGTGCTGTTCTCCACGAGGGCGACGTCGCGCACCGCGCGGTCAACAGAAGGCGCTGTCCGGCGTCGGCCTCGACGATCAGCACGCGCGACGCCATGACGGGCGGCGGGGCAACGCCCGTGCCGCGCTGCGTGAGACCTCTCAAGCAGGCAATGCTTGATTCCCCTCAAGCATCGCGCTACCATGCGAGCCGTGGCACAGCGCAGACTCGTCCACCGCGCCTGCGCGGTCTGCGAATGGCAGGGGATGGCGGTCGAGACGGGCAATCGCGCGCGCGAATGCCCCTGGTGCCATGCCCCCACGCGCATCTTCAACGAGGAATGGCTGGTTCCGGATCCGGCCGCGGTCAAGGCCCAAGCCGCTGAGTTCGGACGGCAGGGCGGCCTCGTCGGCGGCCGCATCCGGGCCCAGCGGCTGAGCGCGAAGCGGCGCGCCGAGATCGCGCGTCAGGCTGCACAGGCCCGCTGGCGCCGCAACCGAAAGGGATAGCGCCGTATAATGGCGCATTTCTCGTGGCTCAGCCTGGAGGCATCATGACAGGTATTCGCTGGATCGTCGTCACCGCGTTGGTCGTCGCGGGCGCGTGGATCGCGCGCGCGGACGCCGACAAGGTCGACAAGAACCAGCTGGTCACCGGACAGGCGGCGTTCGTCGACTACCGCACGATGAAAGCGGGCACCTTCCGCAAGATCACCGTCGCCGATCTGCCGCAGCCGTTCGCCACCGAGTCGGCGCGCAACAACGCGCGGATCGTCCCGCGCCCCGCCGACGCGTGGCCGCAGGCGCCCGCCGGCTTCAAGGTGGAGCTGTACGCTTCGGAGCTTCAGGGGCCGCGCACGATTCGCCTGGCGCCCAACGGCGATCTCTTCGTCGCTGAAACGCGCGCCGGCAACATCAAGGTATTCCGCGGACGCACCGCCGACGGCAAGCCTGAACAGGTGTCGGTGTACGCCAGCGGGTTGCGGCAGCCGTATGGCATCGCGTTCGTTCCCGCCGGGCCGAATCCGCAGTGGCTCTACATCGGCAACACGAATGCGGTCGTGCGCTTTCCTTACAGGAGCGGCGACGTGAAGGCGAGTGACGCGCCGACGACCATCGTTCCCGATCTGCCGACCGGCGGCCATTCGACGCGCGACGTCGCCTTCTCGCCCGACGGCAAACGCCTGTGGGTCGCCGTCGGTTCGCTGTCGAACGTCGACGATCCCGACGAGAACAAAGCCGAGTTCCACCGCGCGGACATCCTCGAGTACACCCCCGACGGAAAGTTCGTGAAGGTGTATGCCTCGGGTATCCGCAATCCGGCAGGCCTCGGCGTCAACCCCACGACCGGAGAGTTGTGGTGCTCGACCAACGAGCGCGACGCGCTCGGCGACAATCTGGTCCCCGATTACGTCACGCACGTGAAGGAAGATGCGTTCTACGGATGGCCGTGGTACTACATGGGCGACCATCAGGATCCGCGGCATGCGGCAAAGCATCCCGAGCTGAAAGGAAAGATTCTCGTTCCCGACGTGCTCGTCTCGCCGCACAACGCGTCGCTCGGGCTCACGTTCTACACCGCGCGTCAGTTCCCCGAAGAGTTCCGCGGCGATCTGTTCGCGGCGGAGCATGGATCGTGGAATCGCTCGAACCGGACGGGCTACGAGGTGATCCGCGTGCCGTTACAGAACGGGCACGCGACGGGCGAATTCCAGGACTTCCTCACCGGCTTCGTCACGCCCAACGGCGACGTGTGGGGCCGCCCGGTCGGCGTCGCCATTGGCGCCGACGGCGCGCTCTTCGTCACCGACGATGGATCGCACGCCATTTGGCGGGTCGCGTATGACGGCAAATAAGACGCCGCGGATTGATCCGGTGACTGAAGCCGACGAGGAATCTTTTCCCGCCAGCGACGCCCCGGCTCGCACAGTCGTCACGGGCATCAAGGATGGACCACTGTCGGCTTCGACCGCGATGCATTACCGCTGGAGCGATATCGCGCCAGAGCAGGTAAACGCCTCCACGATCCGCCGATACGTGACGGGCGATCGCGTGACGGTCGCGCGATTCGAACTGGCCCGCGGCGGCGTCGTGCCGCGTCATTCGCACGAAAATGAGCAGGTGACGTGCGTGCTGTCGGGCGCGCTGAAGTTCACGTTCGACGGTCAGGAGATCGTGGCGCGTGCCGGCGACGTGGTGCAGATTCCGAGCTGGCTAGAGCACGAGGTCCACGTGCTCGAGGACGCGCTCGTCATCGACGTGTTCAGCCCGCTCCGTCAGGATTGGATCGACAAAACGGACAATTACTTTCGAGCGCCGGGTCGCGGCCGCTAGAGCCCTGCGACGTCAGGGAAACGCGGGCTCGATCAGCTGACGATCGATCGCGTACTCGCCGATCCGCGTCCATTGGGTCGACCCGTACTTCGCATACACATCCACCTTCGCGTCGACGAAGTAGGTGTTTCTCAGCATCTCTGCGCGCGAGTCGGTGCCGGTGTATCCGAGGTGCGATTTCACACTGACGTCGGCCGCGGCTCCAGGCGCGAGGCCGTCGGTGCCGGCCGCCGTCACGAAGGTGCTGCCCCATTCGGCGTCTTCGCCGACCCGGCGGAACACCGCGTTGACCTGCAGCGACGGCAGCGAACGATCGGACACATTCTTCAGCTTGAAGCTGACCGATGGCACCAGCTTGTTCATGCCTTCGACGACGCCGACGGACCGCCATCCGGTGGAGACCGATTCGAGCTCCAGGCCGGTGGCGGGATCGATCGCCGTGTCGCATGCGAAAGATGAGGCGCCCGCCAGCGCGAGCGCGCCGACGGCGATGAGCTTCTTCATGCGAGGTTAGACACCGTCAGCGCACGTTTGGCGTCGCCTTGCGGTTGTCGAGGTCGGCGGCGTTCGATCTCATCGGGTCAGCGCCGCGCGCGCGCCGCCGGTCAGATCGAGCACCGTCACGGCCGACAGTGAATTGAAGTCCTCCTCACGCGGCGCGGTCGACCAGCGGCTCGGCGTCCGCCTGCCAATGAGCTCGAGCGCGAGCACGCCAAGCACCACGTAGAGAATCGGGATCTTCAAGGCTCCGTAACTGAACGCATACGATCCGAACGCGTACAGCGGCCAGCGCGTTTTGAGCTTCGCGTGGCCGGGCTCGTACGCGCGCGTGAACGGTACGAAGTCGATCGTCAGAACGAGGAGGTTTGCCAGTGCAACGACCACGAGGGCCACGCGCACGGCGTGGCCGGCGCCGCCGATCGCCAGCGCGACGAGAGCCGCGCCGGGCGCGAGGAAACCGAAAATCGATGCGCGGATGCCGCGGCGGTACGACAACGAGCGGTCGGGCGCGTTGGCATGAAACGTCCACGATGCCGCGAGCTCGCTCGGAACGAAAAACGACGCGCGCAGCCCGATGGCCGTCCAGTAGGCCAGCAGCAGCGGGACGACCAGCAGCATCGCGGCAATCTCGCCTCGCTCACGCACGAAGCCGAGCACGACCAGAGCAAGACCGACCGCGGCGCCGATCGCAATCGGCGCCTGTTGAGCGCGGCTCCGTGCGATCGTGGTCAGGATGAAATCCGACGTCGCGCGCGCGATGTGATCGCGCGGGACGAAAAGCGTCGCGACCGCGCGGCTGACGCGCGCGCGCCCGAGCGGCCCGGGCGATGCCGACGGCGTCAGCGCGAGCTGCATCTGTCGCTGGAATGCGGCGATCGACGCCAGCACGGCGCCGCCAACCACCATCGCGACGGCACCCATTCCGCGTCGCGCGAGCGCGACGAATTCCGGCCACGATCCCCGATCCGACCCGCGCAGCACTTCAAACCAGGCGACGAACCAGGTGGTCGGCGACCAGGACGTCAGGGTCGGGATGACCAGACGGCCGCGGCGCGTCGGCGACGCGAAGAGACCGATGACGAACGCGAGCAGCGCGACGACGAACGCGAACTGGAGCAGCGATCCTGCTGCCGCGGCTAGACGCGGTCCGCCGATGACGGCAATCGTGCCGCGGATCATGACAATCGCTCCGAACACCAGCGTCGCACCGGCACACGTGACGACAAGGCAGCCGACGAAGTGCAGCACCAGCGCCCGCGCGCCGAACTGATCCGACGTCTCGAGGCCGAAGACGACGGCATTGAGAAGGTTCACCGCGGCCGATGAACCAAGCAGGAACGCGGTCAGCGCCGCGAGCTTCGATGTGATGATCGTCGAGCCGCGAAGCGGCATCGGTCCGAGCACCATTGCGTCACGGCGATCGAAGCTGAGCGCATCCCACACGAACACGGCGACGAGTCCCACGGTCACCATCGAGTAGCCGACGAGGACCTGAATCGCCCATTCGAGCATGTCCTCGGCCATCAGGTTCCGCACTGCCGTGGCGCGGACGATCACGCCAGGCGGCGGATGGATGCGGCCGATGCGAATGACGAGCAGCTGGAATAGCGGAAAGACCTGGATGAGGATCAGCAGGCACGGCGTCAGAATGAACGCCAGCACCCACATCATCGCCTGGCGCAGCTGGACGTCGGAGGTGACGGTCTCGCTCGTGAACAGCTGCGCGAAGAAGGTGCGGAACAGCACGCCGAACCCGGTCGCCTGAAAGGCTCGCCCTACGTAGCGGTCGCGCGAGGCTTTCAGCCGGGCGATCATGCGCGCATCGCCTCGATCAGCCTGCGCGAGCGGCTGTCGACATCGTCCTCCTTCACAAGGCTGGCGAACACCGCGTCGAGCGTGGGCAGCTGAAGGGTGGCGCGCAGACGCGCCACCGAGTCGTGGCCGACGATGCGGCCGTCCTTGAGAATCACGACGCGCGAGCAGACCTGCTCGACGACTTCGAGAACGTGGGAGCTGAAGACGACGATCTTGCCGTCGTCGGCGATCGCGCGAACGAACGTCTTCAGGACCCGCGCCGCGCTGACGTCGAGTCCGGAGAACGCCTCGTCAAGGATGACGATCCGCGGGTTGTGAAGTACAGCGGCGGCGATCAGCACCTTCTGCCGCATCCCTTTCGAGTACGACGACAGCGTTTGGTACCGGTCGTCGTAGATGTCGAGCAGCTGAAGGAAACGATCGATCTTGTCGTCGAGCGCTCGCTCGGGCACGCCGCGGAGACGGCCGACGAGCCGCAGGTATTCGGGTCCCGTCAGATATGAATAAAGGTGGGGCTCTTCCGGCACGTAGCCGATCATCGATTTGTAATGCTGCAGATCCGCCAGGGCATCGGCGCCATCGAGCCGGACGGCGCCCGACGTCGGACGCAGCAAACCCGTGAGAATCTTCACCGTCGTGCTCTTTCCCGAGCCATTCGGACCCAGGAGGCCGAGCACCTCGCCCGGACGCGCCTCGAACGACACGTCCTGGATGGCGACGAGCGCACCGTAATGCCTGGTCAGCCGATCGATGGCGAGCACGAGAGATTGGACACCGGTTGTATGATTTGGGGCTCCGATACCAGTTCAAGGAGGCCCGTCCATGTCAATGACTGCCGCTATTCTGCAGGAGTTCGAGAACGAAGCGAAAACGACACGTCGAGTACTCGAGCGAGTGCCTGCAGACAAGCTCACCTGGAGGCCGCATCCGAAATCGATGACGCTTGGACATCTGGCGCTGCATACCGCGGCGAGCCCGGGCGTGATCGCCGGCTGGTGCGCTCAGGATGTGACGGAATTCACGGGTCAGCCCGAGCCGGATCCCGCCAACATCGACGAAATCATCGCCGCGCACGACAAGAGCGTGCAGACGGTGAGGCAAACGCTCACTCAGCTCGGCGACGAGGGGCTGACGAAGAAATGGGAAGGGAAGGCGAACGGCACCACGCTGATGACGATGCCGAAAGCTGCGCTCGTCCGCGCGATCGTCCTCAATCACTGGTATCACCATCGCGGTCAGCTGTCGGTGTATCTGCGACTGCTCGACGTGCCGGTGCCGTCGATCTACGGTCCGAGCGCCGACGAGAATCCGTTCGCGGCTCGAGTGTAGCGGCCGGCCCATGTTTTGGCCGGCGTGTGCGGACACGAAGGCTGGGGGCTGACACCTTGGTCCGGGGCGGACCCGTTGGTCCGCCCTGACCTGTTAGCGCAAGCCTTTCGAGGAATCGAACCTCGCGCGCCACTGCTTGGCTTCGTCCATAGCGACAATCGCACTGCTGAAGTGCTCGCTTTGCAGCGTCGCATCGTTGCGCACGACGCGCAACTGCCAGTTTTCAGCGCGCGGGTCCTTCAACAGCAGGCAGAGCGTGCCGTCGGAAAGCTGCCAGAGCCTTGCAAGCGGAACTTCACCCATGGACAAGGGAGCTCGGGGGGATTCCGGAATGTAGCACAGCCGTTTCCCAAGCGGCAATGCCACCGGCGACCTCGCTGACATCTCGGAAGCCAAGCTGCTGCAGCAGACTGGCGGCGATCGACGATCGATAACCGCCGGCGCAGTAAACAATCAGCGGACGATCCTTCGGAAGTTCTCGTGCACTTTCGACGAGCCGATTGAGCGGCGCGGCGACGCTGCCGGCCACGTGCTTCTGCGCGCGCTCGCCGGTCGTGCGCACGTCGAGCAGCAGCGGGCGGTTCGACTCCACTCGCTCCGCCGCGACACCGGGACTCAATCGCTCGGTCGTCGCGGTCAGCTCCGGACGCGACTCGAGGCTGCGCAGCCCATCCTTCAAGTACCCGACGACGTGATCGAAACCGATGCGGCCGAGACGCACCGCCGATTCGTTCTCGCGTCCGGGGTCGGCAATGATGACGATTGGCCGCTCGCGACCGAGGATCGTGCCGGCCCAGATCGCGTACTGTCCGCCGAGGCCGATGTTGATGCTGCCTTTGAGGTGCGCGGCGGCGAAATCCGATGGCTCGCGCGTATCGAGCAGCTGTCCGCCGACTTCCTGCAGTGCGAGCACGCGGTCCAGCGTCAGCGGGTGAAGCTGCCGTGCGAGCGCTTCGTCGAGCGTCTGCCGCTCCTGGCTGTTCAGCACGGCATCGTAGGTGAAATAGGGCGGCGCATCGGGTTGATCCGCCGTGACGATGTCGACGAATGCCGACTTGCTCATCGGCTGCAGCGCGTAATTCGAATGGCGCTGTTCGCCGATGGTCGACACCGTTTCCTTGCCGATTGCCTTGCCGCACAGCGATCCCGCGCCATGGGCCGGATAGACGAGGCTTGCGTCGGGCAGCGGCAGCAGCTTCTTCCACAGCGAGTCGTAGAGTAGCCCGCCAAGGTCTGCAGCCGACCACCCGAGTGCGACACGAAGGTCCGGACGGCCGACGTCGCCGACGAACAGCGTATCGCCGGTCAGCACGGCGTAGGGGGCGGAGGCGCCGCGATCGAGATCGAAGACGAGAATCGAGATCGATTCGGCGGTATGGCCCGGCGTCTCGAGTGCCTGGAGGCGCACGCGTCCCAGCTCCACACGATCGCCGTCAGCGAGCGGCGTGAACGCGAACTCCGCCTTCGCCGCCCGGCCAAGATAGATCGTCGCGCCGACGCGATCGCGCAGCTCCAGGTGACCGGCGACGAAGTCCGCGTGAAAGTGCGTGAGAAAGACGTGCTTTACCTGGAGACCGTGCGAGTCGGCGAACGTGAGATATTGATCGACGTCGCGCTGCGGATCGACGACCGCCGCAGTGCGCGTCAGCTCGTCGCCAATCAGATAGGACGCGTGCGCGAGGCAATTCAGATAGAACTGATGGAGGATCATGGCGCGCGACCGGCGAAGCGGCGTTAGAATCCGCGCATTATGGCCAAGTATACACGGGGTGAATTTCTCGGTTTCGGCGCGGCGCTTGCCGGAGCGTTCAGCCTCCGCAAAGTTCCGACATTAGGACGGCCTGTTTCTGCGGAGCAGCCGCCCTCCGCGGCAGGTCCGGCGTCGAGGCCGATCTCATCGTCGTCAACGCGCGCGTGTTCACGAGCGATGCGGCGCGCTCGCGCGCGGAAGCGTTCGCCGTGAAGAACGGCCGTTTCATCGCGGTCGGATCGACGGGCGAGGTTCGCAACGTCGCGGCGGCGCGCACGCGCGTGATCGACGCGCAGCAGATGTTCGTGACGCCTGGTTCATCGATTGTCACTGCCATCCAAGCGGCGTGCAGGAGCTGTACGGCGTCAACACGAACGTGAAGACGGTGCGCGAGGTACAGGCCGCGATTCGCAGGAAGGCGGAGTCCACCCCGCCCGGCTTGTGGATCAATGGCTTCCAGTTCGACGACACGAAGCTGGATCGGCCGCTGACGAAGAAAGATCTCGACGAAGCGACCACGGAACATCCCGTCGTCGTCGCGCACCGCGGCGGCCATACGAGTTGGTACAACAGCAAAGCGCTCGAGCTCGCGGGCATCACGAACGACACGCCCGATCCGCCCGATGGCCGGTTCTTCAGGAAGAACGGCGAGCTGACCGGTCGCGTCGCGGAGAACGCGAGAGGCGTATTCAACCGGGTCGGCAAGCGCGAGACCTTCACGCCCGAACAGCGCCGCGATCGCGCCCGCGACGGCATGCGTCACATGTCGCAGCTGTTCAGCGCCTGCGGCCTCACCTCGGTCCACAACGCCGGAACCAACTCCGAGCACATCCTCGCCTACGAGGACTGCCGGAAGAACGGCGAGTTGACGCACCCCGCGTACATGATGATCCGCTCCACCGAAGCGTTCAACGGCTTCAAGGCCGCCAACATCTATACCGGGTTCGGCGACGAGTGGATCCGCGTCGGCGGCATCAAGTTCGTCGCCGACGGATCGGCGTCTGAGCGCACGATGCGCATGAGCACGCCGTACGTCGGCACGAACGACTACGGCATCCTGACGATGACGCAGGAGCAGGTCTACGAAGCGGTCGACGACGCGCACAGCCACAATTTTCAGGTCGGCATCCGCTGGATGTTCGCGCACAAGTCGTTCCTCGACGCCGGCATTCGCGTTCCGGGCGCATCGGATTACAACCCCGGCCCCTTCGAGCCGCTGATGGCGATTCAGAGCATGGTGACGCGCAAGGATTACAAAGGCCGCGTCTGGGGAGCGAACCAGAAGGTCAGCGTCGATGAAGCCCTGACGATCGCGACGATCAACGGCGTATATCCGTCGTTCGAAGAGAACCTGAAAGGATCGATCGCCGCCGGCAAACTTGCCGACTTCGTGATGCTCGAAAAAGATCCGCACGAAGTGGATCCGGATCAGATCATGAACATCAAAGTCAACCGCACCGTGATCGGAGGAAGAATCGTCTATCCGAACGAGAGGACGTAGACACCTAGATTGCTGTCCCACTTCAGATAGTCGGGCTCGATCTCGTCGAGCCACAGATCCGCGAAACATGAGAGGACGCACTGCTGCGTTTGGAGGACGTTCGCCGCTTTCTGTTAGCATTCGTGTCCATGTCCGTCATGCGATCCGCTCTGCTCACTGTGCTCGCAGCCTCGGTGTCTTTGACCGTCGTCGCATCGGGTCAGCCTGCGCGATCGAGTCGCTTTGATGTCCTCATCACGAACGGCCGCATCGTCGACGGCACCGGGTCGCCGTGGATGCGCGGCGACGTCGGAATTGTCGGAGATCGAATCGCGGCCGTCGGCCGTCTGACCGGCGCCGGCGCCGCGGCGACAATCGACGCCACAAACCTGGTCGTCGCGCCCGGGTTCATCGATCTCCTCGGACAATCCGAATTCAACGTGCTCGTTGATTCCCGGGCGGCGAGCAAAATCACGCAGGGTGTCACCACCGAAGTGACCGGTGAAGGATCGTCGATCGCGCCCGTCAACGATCGCCTCGTGCAGGAGGCGGCGCCGAGCGCGAAGCATTTCGGCGTCGCCCAGGACTGGCGCACGCTCGACGACTACCTGCGACGTCTGGGAGAGCGCTCGCACCCCGCCATCAACATGGCGACGTTCGTCGGCGCGGGCGGCATCCGCAACTACGTGATCGGCAAGGACGACCGGCCGGCGACGGCCGCGGAGCTCGAACGGATGAAGCGTCTCGTGGCCGAGGCGATGGAGCAGGGCGCGCTCGGGTTGAGCACGTCGCTCCAGTACGTGCCGGATCGATTTGCCTCGACCGACGAGATCGTCGAGCTCGCCAAGGTCGCGGCGCGTTACGGCGGTGTGTACTTCACGCACCAACGGTCGGAGAGCTCGAGGATCTTCGAGTCGCTCGACGAGATATTCATGATCGCGGAGCGCGCCGGCATTCCGGCCGAAATCTGGCACCTGAAGGCGGCGTACAAAGCCAACTTCGGCCGGATGCCTGAGGTGCTGCGGCGACTCGAGGCGGCGCGCGCGCGAGGCCTGGACGTCACTGCCAATCAGTATCCGTACACGCGCGCGTCGAACGGCCTGGATGCGTGCCTGCCGTTATGGGCGCGCGAGGGCGGCCTCGAGAAGATGATCGCGCGGCTCAACGACGCATCGGAGCGCGAGCGCATCAAGAAGGACATGGCCGATTCGGCGGCAATCACGTGGGAGAATCAGTGGTACGGCGCGGGGGGCGGCGATGGCGTGATGATCGCGTCGGTCCTCAACCCCGACCTGCGCAAATGGGAAGGGATGACGCTCACCGAAATCGGGAAAGCGATGGGCAAGGATCCGCGCGACGCCGTGATGGATCTGGTCGTCGCTGACCGCGGAGAAAGCTCCGTCATCATCTCTATCATGGACGAAACGGACGTGCAGACCGCGCTCAAGCATCCGCTGGTCGGAGTCGGCACCGATTCGGGCGCGCAGGCGGAGGACGGCAAGCTGTCCGAGTCGAATTCGCACCCACGCGCGTGGGGATCGTTCCCGCGGATTCTCGGCCGTTACGTCCGCGAGCAGCATCTGTTGACGCTCGAAGAGGCGATCCGCAAGATGACGTCGAAAGCGGCCAGCAGAGTGCATCTGACCGACCGCGGCATCCTCCGGCCCGGCATGATGGCCGATGTCACGATCTTCGACCCAGCCTCGATCCGCGACGTGTCGGACTTCGGCGATCCCAAGCACTATTCGGTCGGCGTCCGACACGTGCTGGTCAACGGCCGCCGCGTCGTCAGCGACGGCGTCATCACGAGCGAACGACCGGGTCGGCCGCTCCGCGGTCCTGGAACGAAATAGCAAAAGCTGAAAGCTGAAAGCTGATAGCTGAAAGCTGTGTTGTGCCACAGTGGATCGTTGATCTCTTCGCACGCTACGGCTATGCCACGGTGTTCTTCGGCGTGTTCCTCGAGAACACCGGCTTGCCCGTTCCCGGCGAAACGATGGTGCTGGCGGGCGGGGCGCTCTCACACTTCGGCCACTTGTCGCTCGGCTGGGTGATGGCATCGGCGATGTCGGGGGCCGTTCTCGGCGACAACCTCGGGTTCTTCATCGGACGGCGGGGCGGACGCCGTTTCCTCGAGCGCCACGGCGGGCGCATCGGCATTACGCGCGCGCGCCTCGCCGACTTCGATCGGTTCTTCGATCGTCACGGCGCGAGGACCGTCTTCGTCGCGCGCTTCATCACCGGGTTACGCGTGTTCTGCGCCGTGCTGGCCGGCAGCAGCGAGATGTCGTGGAGGACGTTTCTGTTCTTCAACGCCACCGGCGCGGTCGTCTGGTCGGTGACGATCGCAGTGGTCGGGTACGCCCTCGGACACAGCTGGGAGACGCTGGAGCAGTGGATCGGCCGCACCGGTCTCCTCGGCCTCATCGTCGTCGGCGCGCTGATCATCTTCTGGATACGGCGGCGGTCGCCGCCGGAATCGACATGATCACACTCGCATCTGGGGTGTCGTACACCGACGTGCAGTTCATAGGCCTTCCCGGCATCATCGCGAGCGTGGTGCTGCACGGGGCGGGCGGCGCCGCGATCATCGATCCCGGCCCCACGAGCACGCTGCCGGCGCTCGGCGCCGGTCTGGCGCGCGCCGGCATCGCGATGCGCGATGTCCGGGCGCTCCTGCTCACGCACATCCATCTCGATCACGCCGGCGCGACGGGAACGCTCGTGCGCGAGCAGCCGGATCTGCGCGTATACGTCCACGAGAAGGGCGCACCCCACCTCGTCGATCCGACCAGGCTGCTGGCGAGCGCGACGCGGCTGTACGGCGACGAGATGGATCGGTTGTGGGGCGACGTGCTGCCGGTGCCGGCTCACACGCTGAGCGTCCTCGCGGGCGGGGAGCGAATCAGCGCCGGCGGCCGCGATCTCGACATCGCCTACACGCCCGGTCACGCATCGCATCACGTGAGCTACTTCAGCGCCGATACCGGCATCGCGTTCGTCGGCGACGCCGCCGGCGTGCGGCTGACGCCTGGCGGTTTCAACGTGCCGCCGACGCCGCCGCCCGACATCGATCTCGAGCTGTGGCGCGCAAGCCTTGCGCGGATTGCCGTGTGGGGACCGGACACCTTGTTCATCACGCACTTTGGACCGCATCGGCCGGTCGCGGCTCATCTCAGCGAGCTGACGGATCACCTCGAGCTCACGAGTCGGCTTGCGATGGAGTCGTTAGCGCGAGACGGAACCGACGAGGATCGCGAAGCATGGTTCGCCGAGGAGATCCGCAAAGAGCTCCGGCGCCGCATGAGCGAGCCGCAGGCTCACGCGTACGAAGTCGCCGGACGATTCGATCTCAACTGGCGAGGACTTGCGCGCTATTGGCGGAAACGTCCGTGAGCTTGCGCTTCGGATCGACCATCAGCCGAAGGGCGAGACCCTGCGGCTTGGATGGCGAAGGCGGCGACACGCGATAGACGGCCGACAGCACGCGACCTTGCTGAAGAGAACCCGGAAGCGCGTCGGACTCGCGAACGTCGCGTTCGAGCTGGAATTGAACGAGGCGGAAGAGCGGGATCGAGACGGGCGACCGACACTCCACGTACACGCCGAACTGACTGACGTTGCGGGCGATCACGGAGGCGAAACGGGTCGCGCCTCGCTGATCCTTCCACGTCAGACGCGCTGGAAGCGTGACCGATTTACGCTCGACCGCGCGCTTGTTGTCGTTCGTCCGTGCCGGCTGGTTGGTGCAAGGCTGTCTCACGCATCCCCCAAAGGTGAAAGTCGATGCCAGGTCTATATCAAGGGCTGGGCCTGGGTGAAAGATCGTGCAGCACCTCGATGGGTGAGGTGCACTAACTGATGTGTAATCAGCCTGTTGAGAACGTAACTAACAGAATCGAATTTCCGTGCAAACTGAATACTTGGTATTCACTTGAGGTGTGAATTGACTATTCAGTATCCAGACTAGGTAGTTGTTGAAATGGCTCAGATAGGTCTCGGCGCAGCCGTTCTGGACAGCAACGAGCCGTCAGTTGGTGGGCTTCTTCTTCAGGAGTTTGTCGAGGGCGGTCTGCGGGTCTTCGGTGATGACCAACCGCTCTGCAGGTCGTCCGGCCTTGCGCTTGCCGCGCTTCGGTTTCTGGCGTTTCGTCATAGTGGTATTCTGACGGGAGTGCCCCGGCCGGGGATCGGACCCGGACGACCGGATTGGTCACCCGCGTGCAAGGCGGGCCTGTCTACCAGTTCCAGCACCGGGGCACAACCCGAATCTGGACACCGATTACTTCGAAGCCCGACGTACGGCGGCAGCCTTCCGAAAGCCATCGTGCAGCGTGTATTCGAATCCGCGCTTATCACCGATCGTAATAGCCTTCCTGATGTACAACTCCTTCGGATCCGCGCCGACTTTCTTCGCGTTCCGATAGAGTCCCGTGAACACACCGGCCAGCGCCATGTTGTTCTGGACGCCGACCGTCTGGAGGAGTTGGGCGTCAGTACGTCCGTCCTCCGTGGCGAGCAACGCTTCGATCAATTTGCGCTGTTTACCCTCAATCAGCTTCAGGAACTCACTGACCCGCTGATCCGTCCAACGCGTGCCCATCGATGGCGCGTGTGCACGATTCGTCTGTGTCCCGCGAGCGCCATTACCGCCGTGCAGCCGGGCGACCGCGAGCGCGGCTTCTGGCGTGTCGCACAGGATCGGCACGCCATCGATCAAGACAGTAAATGGGGAATTGCCCATGACGCCTCCTAAAAACGCCTCTCATCTTCGCAGTACGACTAAGCCGTGTCAACCCGAAACGACCCGTTACGCCTATACGCCTACTGACTACCCGTATGTCATTGTGGTGCTTGGCGTTACTATTAGATGCCGCGAGGCAGCCGACGCCTTACGCCTCGTAGAGGCGATTTCGCGCGACGAAATTACTTCCGATACTTCTTGCAATCAACCCGAAATAGGCGTATCTTTAACCCATGATCAAGAACGCGTCACCCATCCTGAAGGCGTTGCGAGCGGCAACGCAGAGCGAGACGGCAGCGGTGGAATTCCTTGAGCAACAGCGATGGGGCGATGCGCCCGCGTGTCCGCGTTGTGGCGTGGCAGATGTGTACAGGATGACGGCCGCTGACGGTGCGCGGAATAAGGACTATCGCTGGCGCTGTCGCGGGTGCAAGCAGATGTTTACTGTTCGCACCGGAACGATTTTCGAGGAATCGCGCTTGCCGCTTCGCGTATGGGTCTACGCGTTCTGGAAAGCATGCTCATCGAAGAAAGGCATCAGCGCGTTGCAGTTGTCACGCGAGATGGAAATCACGCACAAGTCGGCGCTGTTCGTGCTGCGGCGCATTCGTCACGGACTCGGCAGCGAGAACGCGCCGAAATTGACCGGGACGATTGAAGCGGATGAGACGTACGTCGGCGGCCGTCCGCGCCGATTCTTCGGCTACACGCACAAACATAAAACCGGACGCGGCACGCACAAGGTACCGGTCATGGGAGTGGTGCAACGGGGCGGTGACGTGCGTTTCCGGTTGTTGGATCGACTGACATCGGATCGACTATCGGAAGTGCTCGCAGAGAACGCGGATCTGACGTGCCGACTGATCACCGACGAATACGTCGGCTATCAGGGTGTCGGAAAGGCATTTCAGGGCGGGCACGAAGCGGTCAAGCACGCGATTGGCGAGTACGTGCGCAAGGGGACGGACGTTCACAGCAACACGATTGAAGGTGTGTTCTCGCTCATCAAACGGGGCGTGATGGGCACATTCCACAGCGTCAGCCGGAAGCATCTGCCGAATTATTTGAACGAGTTTGAATTCCGATGGAACACCCGCAAGCTGGATGACGGTCAGCGCGTGGCGCGTGCGATTCGACAGGTTGACGGCAAGCGGTTGGAGTATCGCGAGTCAGTCGACAATCCGCCGTATCTGGTTCCGGCCGCGCCGAAGCAAGCAGACGCACTGTTTGAGGGTGACCGATGACGGCAGAAGAACGAACGATTTTAGAAATCACAGACGTGATTGCGGTGCGAGTCGAGTGTGTCAAGTGCGGCGCGGCTGCGGTGATTAAACCGGCGGAATGGATTGGGCAGCGTCCAGCTAAATGTCCAAGTTGCGATGCACAGTGGATCTTGCCGGATAGCTCCGGCGGGTATGGCCCATTGCAGCACCTTGCCGCAGGACTGAAACTTTTACTGACGCACGGTAAAGCGACGGATGCTGTCCAATTGCCATACCGCGTCAAGCTGGAAGTAAAAACAGAGCGGTGAGCTGGATTGGCGACCTTTCAACAACTACTCAGTCCCGTTCAGTATCCATGGTCGATCGACCTGGATTGGTATTGCGTCCGCTCGGGCGCGTTCAGCGCGTGTCCACTTCAGCTCGTGTGTCAAGGCCAAGACGCCGCAATTTAAGGTAGAGCCCGCGCCGCGTCAGGCCAAGCGCGCGCGCCGTTTCGGAGATGTTGCCGGCCGCTCGATCGAGCGCCGCCTGAATCATGTCGCGTTCGACCTGCTCGACCGCTGAAGCAAGGTTCGCGTCGCCGCGCGCGGGCCGCGAAGGCGTCGATGCGCCCGGCAGCCGCGGCGACGCGATTTCGGGCGACAGGTGCGGCGGCTCGATCGTTCCACCCGGCGCGCTGAGCGCCACGGCGCGCTGAATCTCGTTTTTCAGCTGACGCACGTTGCCGGGCCACCAGTACTGCGAGAACACGTCGAGTGCTTCCGAGCTCAGATGGATGTCGGGCTTGGCGAGCCGTTCGCACGCTTCGCGGAGGAAGTACGTGCTGAGATGGGGGATCTCTTCGCGGCGCTCGCGCAGCGGCGGCACGTGGATGCGGATCACGCTCAGTCGGTAATAAAGGTCCTCGCGAAACTTTCCTTCGGCAACGCGTTGCTCGAGATCGGCATTCGTCGCCGCGAGGACGCGGACGTCGACTCGCTGCGGCCGCGTGTCGCCGATCGGCATGATCTCCTGCTGCTCGAGAAACCGCAGCAGCTTCGGTTGCACGTCGAGCGGCAGGTCGCCGATTTCGTCGAGGAAGAGCGTACCTCCGGCGGCGGTGCGAATGAGCCCCTGCTGATCGGCGACCGCACCGGTAAAGCTGCCGCGCCGGTGGCCGAACAGCTGGCTGTCGGCAAGGTCGCGTCCTGTCGTCGTGCAGTTGTACGGAAGGAACGTGGCGCCGCTTCGATGCGATCCGACGTGGATGGCGCGCGCCACGAGCTCTTTACCCGTGCCGCTCTCGCCCGTGATCAGCACCATCAGCTCGTTCCCCTGCAGCCGCTGGATCTGTTCGACGACGCGCGTCATCGCGGCGCTGGCAGAGAGAAAGCCGGGCAGCAGCGGCTCGAGCGAGCGGTCGAGCGCGATGTCGACCGGCACCGCCGAACGTTCGCGCGCGGCGCACAGCGCGAATCCCTGCCGCGCGACGGCGGCAATCATCCGCAGGCGGCGCATCACGGGATGGCCGAGCGGGCGCGGCGACGCGACCAGGCCGTAGCGGGCGCCGTCGACGTCGCGGCCGAGCGGCTCGACGGCGATCGTGCCGCGTCCGTACGCCTTCCCGTGCGCGGCGGCGCGCGCCAGCGCGCTGGCGGTGTCTGCGTCGGATCCTGCCGAGGCGACGATCCGCACGTCGCCGTCTGGGAGCTCCACGAAGACGGCGCTGGAATCGGCCGCCGCGGCCTCGAGCAGCGCCGCCGCCGTTTCGCGTCCGAGCAGTTCGGGAAGCGCGGCCGCATCCACGATGCGCCGCACGATCGCATCGTCGGCGTCGGCTGGAGAGATGACGTACTGCCCCGTGCCGACGTTGGTGAGCAGCGCTTCGGCAGCGCGCGTGTCCGTGAGATCGCGCTCCGCGCCGAGCTGCTCGAAGATGCCATGTGCCTTGCGCAAGTGGCGTTCGGCAACCGAACGGGCGCCCGTTTCCGCGACGAGCCGTCCGAGCGCGAGGTGGCTCAGACCGGACTGGTACCGCTCGCCGAGCAGATCGAGCAGCGTCGCGCTCTGGGCGAAATCATGGTACGCGTCGGCGGGGCTGCCGGTCTGCGCGTGGAGCAAACCGCGCAGCCGGAGGTACTCGCCCCACGCGGCGGGCGCGCTCTTCGGATCGAGGCCGTCGGCCGCGGCGGCGAGCCGATGTTCGGCGTCCGCGCTGCGGCCGGCGGCAATCAACGCTTCGGCGGCGATCAGCGTCGCCTGCAGCGCGTCGAGCGGCGGCGCGGCGGCGTGCTCGATTTCGTCGGCGAGCGCGACGGCTTCACCAAGCGCTCCGCGCCGCAGCGCCAGGCGCGCGCCGAGCACACGGACCGACCATTGGTACCACTGGCTCGTCTGCCGGCCGTATGCGCCGTATGCGTCGCTCGCGCGTCCGAGAAAATCGCTGGCGGTGTCGTATCGCCCGCGGATCAGGTGAATCTGCGCGAGCGTGTCGAACACTGCTCCAGTGGTCTCATGGAATTGAATCGGGCTCCTCACGTCGAGCGCGCGGTGCAGCGCCTCCTCGGCTCGCGCCAGATCGCCCAGCCGCACGCAAATCTGTCCGAGCGTGGCGAGCGCGACCGCGAGGCCGTGGCCCGAGCCGTGCGCTTTGTGGAGCGAGACGCTCCGTTCGGCGAGCGCGAGCGCCTGCTCGTAATGGTGCTGGAACAGCATCACGTTCGCCTGGTTGCCGCAAACCGTCGCCAGCACGTCGTCGGCGTGCACCAGCGATGCAAGACGTTCGGCCTGGCGCAGCGCGCCCATCGCTTCGTCGTAGCGTCCGAGCTGGGCGTGCGAGATGCTCGTCAGCGAATGCACGAGCGCGAGGTGGCGCCGATCGCCCGCCGCGTGCAGCGCGGACGCGGCCTTCGTGATGTGCTCGCGCACGATCGCCATGTCGCCCACCTTGCGGTAGCACTGGCCGAGCTCGTAGTGCGCGAGCCCGATGCCGCGCGAGTCGTGTGCGATCTCCGCCTGTTTCAGGGCACGGCCGTGCAGGGCGATGGCGCGGGACTGATCGCCGCGCGCGGAAGCGAGCCGTCCGTGCAGGCGCCACAGGGTGGCGAGTCGCCGCGGCGGGACGGTGTCGCGGAAGGAATCGGGCGTGCGTCCCAGCGACGCCGCTGCCTGATCGAGATCGTCCTGGAGCAGCGCCGCTTCGGCGAGCATCGCGCGGAGCGTGAGCTCGTCCTCCCGCGTCAGCGCCGACGATCGCAGCGCGGGCGCGAGCATCTGCGCAGCTGCGGTACCGCCGCCGCGTTCGAGCGCGGCGCCGGCGCGGACCAGCAGCGCCTGCAGTGAAGGGGAGGCCACGGGCGGAGTATAAGGCTAACCGCGGCGGCAGCGACGGAACGGCCGTCCGCGCGTCGCAAGACGCGCTTCAAGTCGCGCGGAGCAGTCGCAATCGACGCAGCCCCACGGCTCGTCGCCGTTCAAATCGCGGCATCGACTGCGCGCGTGCGCATCCTGAACCTTCTCGAGATCGAAATACTCTTCCCAATACGCGCGCTCTTCGGCGAGCGGCGTCGGACAGAAGCACACCTCGACCCATTGCACGCGGCCGTCCGCGAGCTCGCGCGCCGCTTCCATGTCTCGTAGGTACTCGCCGCCGGCAACCGAACCGCGGCCGAGCGTCCCGGCGTCGATCGCCTGCGCGAGCGGCTCGGCTCGCCCCGGCTTCACGCGCGCTGTAACCAGATATCGCATCCGCTCCCATTCTACCGTGGCATTTCGATTGCTCTACCGATCGGTAAAGGAGAAATGTTGTGCTGTCACTGATGCTCGTCTTGCTGATGGCCGTGCAACCGGCTCCGGCCGCGACGCCCGAGGCGTACCTGACCGAGGCGACGCGTCTCATCGCGGACCTTGCGGCGTCCGCGAATGCCGATACCGTGACGGCGATCGCTCCGCTGCGTACCGACTTCGACGATCTGGCTGCCGCGTACCTCGCCCAGACCAGACGTGCGGCCGCGACCGGCGTCGAAGGGGCCGTCGGCACATCGGGCAGCGCCTCGGCGCCGGCCGACTTGCGGAGCGGCGGCGACTGGCGGACCCGATACGCTACGGTTGAGCGCGATTTCACCACGGTCCTGCCGCGACTCGAACGCGACGCGCGTCGTCAGCTGGAAATGGCTCATCACACGCTTCAGCTCTTCTACACCGCGACGCTCGGGCCGACGCGAAACGCGAATCCGGTTGCGCACATCGGCGCCGACGGCATCGCACCCACTGCGGCTGCGCCTCAGACTGAGCCGGTCCAGCGAGCGTCGGGCTCGGTCGATCCCGATCGTGCGACGGTGCTGATGCTGCTGGGGCGCATCGAAAAGCTGGTGACCGATCCGCTGAACGGAGGCAAGGACGGAAAAGTCACGATCGATCGGTCGGCGCTCGACGAGATACTTGCCGAGATCGCGCAGATCAAAGCGATCCTGCGGAGAAACGGCGGATAAGCGCGCCGAGCGTGTCGTGCAGACCGATATCGCGGGCGAGCGATCGCAGCTCCGCGGCCACCGCGTCGCCGGCGCTTTCACGCGGCACGGCGACGAAAAAGGAGGGATGACCGCGACGGCTGACGGCGACATGTTGCTCCGTTAACGTCAGCGTCAGCTTCCCTGGATCGGTTCCGCACGTCAGGGTCAGCACATCGTCTGCATGCGGTACTTCCTCGATTGCCGGCGCGGCTGCATCCGACCAGTGCAGCCGTGCCGCGAGCCAGCCTCCAAGCAACCAGGCCAACGCGGTTTCACCCGGACGATGCGCGATCCTCACGTCCGCGTGACGCAGATCGTCGGCCTGCATCGATTCGGCGGCGTGCACCAGCGCCTGCCGCACTGGCGCGAGACGGCGCCAGTTTACGTCGGCGCAATCCGAGCGCCGGTTCCGCACGATCGGCGCCAGCGACAGGACCGCGGTGCGCACGTCTCTCCACGCCGAGCTGTCGTACAGAAGTTGTCGCCCCATTGAGACGAGGGCCGGGACCGGCGGCACCTGCGACAGATCTTCAGCCCACCAGACAGAGGTCGGCACGTCACCGCGTACGATCCGCCGCACGATTGACGGAAGAGAGGCGTCGGCGCACGAGGCCTGGACGGCAATCTGTTCGACACCGTAACGCGCCTGCGGCGGCCCGAACGTGACGATGCCGATGCCGGCGGCGACCGGCTCGCATTCGACGCGGCGGTGCTCGTGCGCGATCAGGATAATGCGTGACGGATGGCGCGCGACGACCTCTTCGATCGGGAGTCCCTCTGCGAGCGAGTCGAGCCGACGACCGCCGGCGGACGAACGGTTCCGGAAGATGACGAGATTCGACATGACCGCGCGCGCCACGGGCGCCTGCCGTCCGATCTCACGCCAGAGCTCGGCCAGTCCGGCTTCGATCGATTCGGCCGGCGTGGAACGCCACGTCCGTGCGACTACAGCGCTCGCCACTGTCGTCCTGCAGATTCAATGAGCCGGTCGGCTTCCTCCGGACCCCACGATCCGGCGGCGTATGCGGGAATCGCGTCGGCTTTTTGCGCGCTCCAGCGGTCGAGAATCGGCATCACCCATCGCCACCCGGCCTCGACCGCGTCGCGCCGCATGAACAGCGTCGAGTCGCCGACCATCACATCCAGCAGCAGCCGCTCGTACGCCTCGGGCGACGTGCCGCCGAAGGTGCTGCCGTAGTGAAAATCCATTTGTACAGGATAGACCCGTACGCGCGGACCCGGGATCTTGGAGCTGATGCCCAGCGCGAATCCTTCATCGGGCTGAATCCGAATCGACAGCACGTTGGGATCGAGCGGACCGTTCGGGTTCGCATTGAACAGGATCGGCGGAACTTCTTTGAGGTGCACCGAAATCTCGCTCGCGCGTTTCGGCAGCCGTTTGCCCGTACGGATGAAAAACGGCACGCCGGCCCACCGCCAGTTGTCGATGAATATCTGGAGCGCGACGTACGTTTCGGTCGTTGAGGTTGGGCTCACGCCAGGCTCCTGGCGATAGCCAGAGACCGGCTTTCCAAGATCGAATCCCGCGGCGTACTGGCCCCGCACGACCTGTGCGTCGACCCGATCTCCCGCGATTGGCCGAAGCGACTGCAGCACTTCGAGCTTCTCGTCGCGCACCACGTCCGACTCGAGCGAGTGCGGCGGCTCCATGGCGATCATCGACAGCAACTGCAGCATGTGATTCTGGACCATGTCGCGCAGCGCGCCCGCCTGCTCGTAGTAATTGGCGCGCGTACCGACGCCTTCTGCCTCCGCGACCGTAATCTGGACGTGGTCGATGTACTTCTGGTTGAACAGCGGCTCGAAGATGCTGTTGGCGAACCGCAGGACGAGGATGTTTTGGACGGTCTCCTTTCCGAGGTAGTGATCGATTCGATAAATCTGGTGCTCGTTGAATACTTCGGCGATCGCGTCGTCGATGTCGCAGGCGCTCTGCAGATCGCGTCCGATCGGCTTCTCGACGATCAGCCGCGCGAACGGACGCGCATCGCGCGTGGCCTGGTCCCGCGGCGGAACGAACCGGGCACGATTCAGCTGACGCACTGTCGGTACGAAAAGCGCCGGCGGCACGGCCAGGTAGTAGATGCGATTGCCTGACAAACCGCGCTCGTGCTCGACGATGTCGAGCCGCGAACCGAGTGGCGCGAGCGCGCGATCCTCTGTATCGTCGATCGACGCGTTGACGAAAGACACCGTGTCGGCGAACGTCGGCCACGCGTGCTCGTCGATCGGGCGCCGCGAGAACTTTTCGATGCCGTCTTTCGCGAACGCGCGGTACTTGTTGTCGTCGAATTCTTTCCGGCCGACGCCGACGATGGACGTTCGCGGC
Organism: Acidobacteriota bacterium; assembly: GCA_003222395.1. Lineage (GTDB taxonomy): Bacteria > Acidobacteriota > Vicinamibacteria > Vicinamibacterales > CAVVIG01 > Gp6-AA45. The sequence continues at coordinate 171,524 of QHWB01000040.1, read as the reverse complement.
GGAAGCAACCCGTCCAGGTGGAGGTTGTACAGCGCCGGCAGCAGCTTGCGGTGCGCGAGGTCGCCCGCGCCGCCGAAGATGACGACGGTGACCGGTTCGGCTGCGACAGGAGGCGTTTCGGCGACCGCGAGGCGGTCGAACAGCGACGGCGTCTCAGCCATCGTGCTTCTTCACGCGATGGCCGCCAAACTGGTTGCGGAGCGCGGCAAGCAGCCGTTCGGCGAACGGGTTCGCATCGCGCGACCGGAATCGCGTGAAGATCGATGCGGACAGCACGGGCATCGGGACGGCACGCTCGAGCGCCTCGATCAACGTCCAACGCCCTTCGCCCGAATCTTCGACATACGCTTCGAGATCCGCGAGCTCGGGGTTTTCCGCGAGCGCACGGGCGGCAAGCTGCAGCAGCCACGATCGGACGACGCTGCCGTGATTCCAGAGATCGGCGACCGCGGCCGCGTCGATGCGGTACGGGCTCGCGTGCAGCAGCTCGAACCCTTCGGCGTATGCCTGCATCAACCCGTACTCGATTCCGTTGTGGATCATCTTGACGTAGTGGCCGGCGCCGTGATCCCCGGCGCGCAGGTATCCGCGTTCGGGCGCAAGCGTGAGAAAGATTGGTTCCAGCCGTTTGCAGATGTCGACCTCTCCGCCGACCATCAGGCAGTAGCCTTCGTTCAGACCCCAGATGCCGCCGCTCGTGCCGGCATCGACGTAGTGAATCTCCTTCAGCGCCAGCGCTCGAGCCCGCCGGACGTCGTCGTGGAAATTCGTGTTGCCGCCGTCGATGATGGTGTCGCCGCCCGATAACAGTTGTCCGAGCGCGTCCACGGTCGACTCGGTCGCCCCTCCGGCCGGAACCATGATCCACACGTTGCGGGGCGGCGTCAGCGCTTTGACCAGGTCGCCGAGCGCGGTGACGCCCTGAGCGCCGACCTGTGCCGCCCGTGCGACGGCGTCCGGCGCGCGATCGAAGGCGACGACCTCATGACCGCCGCGCTGCAGCCGCGTCACCATGTTCAAACCCATCTTCCCGAGACCAACGAAGCCGATTTGCATCGATTCACCTTGATCGCGGGCTTGAAAGGCCCGCGCCGCACATGTCGAAGGCCTGCGCCACCTCTCCTACGTGTGGCGCGGCCGTTTCCGCTCCGCGAAAGCTCCGGCGGACCTGCCGCAGCCTTGGCGAAGGCGGTCAGGGCCGCGGCAACCGGGCGAGCAACGCATCGGCAACCTGACGGACGAGCATTCGATCGGGCGAAGGCAGGTGGACGTGCAGCGCCCGACGCCGGGCCGTATCGAGCGATGCGAAATCGCCGCGTCCTTGCGCGAGCTCGAGTGTTCCGAACGAGAATCGCTCGCCCGGAATCGGGATGTCGACGCGTGGCGTCGCGGTGATGAGCACGAACACGCCTGTGTTGGGACCGCCTTTGTGGAGCTGACCGGTCGAGTGGAGATATCGCGGGCCATATCCGAACATCGTCGCGGCACGCGTGCGATCGCGAACGGCGTGGCGAAACGCGTCGAGCTGATCGGCCAGCTCTGGATCGGGACCGACGTACGCGAGCAGACCGAAGTAGTCGCCTTCGCGCAGCGTCGTCAGAATCGCGTCGGCCCCCAGACCGTGCAGCTCCTCGCGCGCGGCGGAGGTCAGCGTCAACGCCACGTTGCCGGGCAGCGTCCGATCCGGCGTCACCGACGGCAGCGATCCGTGCGATTTGTACCGATCGAGCAGCAGCTTCGTCGCGTCCTTTGCCTGCTGCACGTTTGGCTCATCGAACGGATTGATCTCGAGAAGGGCGCCTGCGATCGCCGTCGCGATTTCCCATCGCACGAACTCGGCGCCGAGCGCGGACGGTTCGGGCAGATCGATCTCGACGAACGGCGCGCGGGCGAGCTTGAGATCGCGGACATCGGTATCGCGCATCTCCTCGGCGTACGATCCGTGAAGCCGCAGTCGCACGAACAACCGGTCCGATCCGTACACCGAAGGCTCGCCGAGCGGTTCTCCTGCAATCGGCACGACGCCGGTGCCGTCCTTCCCCGTGCTCTCGGCGATCAACTGCTCGACCCACAAACCGAACGGCTCGAGCGCCGGCGGCATCACCAGCGTCAGCTTGTCGCGGCCCGCGCGCGCCGCGGCGCCAATCGCGAGGCCGAGTCCGACGGCTGGATTCGCCGCCGCCGTTCCGAATCCGGGCTCGGCTGCGGCAAGCATTGCGAGCGCCCATCCAACGAGCGCCGGCACGTTCAGTCCCATCAGGGCCGCCGGCACGAGGCCGAAGTACGACAGCGCCGAGTAGCGGCCGCCGATGTCTGACGGGTTGACGAAGACGTCACGAAACCGCTCCGCGCGCGCGCGTTGTGCGAGCGCGGTGCCTTCGTCCGTAATCGCGACGAAGTGATTGGCCCACCGCGACTCGAGGAAGCGGCGGAAGTGGGCGGCGAGCGAGTTCGGCTCGATGGTCGTTCCCGACTTGCTCGACAACAAATACAGCGTGCGCTCCGGAACCGTCGCGACCGATTGAATGGCCGCCGGATCGGTCGAATCGAGCATGTGCAGCCGCGGCCAGCCCGGCGCCGCACCGAGGACCGCGCGTAGGACTTCAGGCGCAAGGCTCGATCCGCCCATGCCGAGCAGAACGACGTCAGTGAATCCATCGTCGCGGACGCGCGACGCGAACGCCAGCAGACGATCGATGTGCTCGGCCATCAGATGTGGCGACGTCATCCAGCCGAGGCGGTTGGCAATCTTCTCTTGCACAGCAGCCTCGTCGCTCCAGACCCACGGATCGCAACGCCACAGTCCCGCGGCCGCACGCTGTGCGGCGTCGGCGTGGCTGTTGAGAACGTCGGTGAGTGGTCCGGGTGAAAGCTGCAGCGTTGGCTGGAGGCGAGCACGCTTGGCGGCCACGTCGAGCGCCGGCCAGCGCGTCAAGAGGTCGTGCGCGCTGTGCATCTCAGTAGAATACCGTAGTCGACTGTTGACGGCGGATGCCAGACCGTTTTCATGGACGATCGTTGACAACCATGGCGCGAGGATTCGAGAGCAAGGACGTCGAGTACCAGCAGGCGGAAGCCGAACGGACCAAGACCGTCGGTCCATCGCTGACGCCCGACGAGCGCGAGGCGCGGGCCAGGCGGAGGACGATCGAGCTCGCCCTGGCCCGCGCGCGCGCCGATCTCGACGCCGCGCGATCGCCGGCGCACCGCGACATGCTGACGCAGGCGATCGCCGCGCTCGAGCAGCGACTGATAAAGGTCGTGATCGTCGCGGTGCTCGCGCTCGCGGCGTCAATCGCCTGCGATCACGATTCCGATCGATCGCGTGCTGCTCCAGGCGGCGCGACGCCGGCGCCGGTCCCTCCGCCCTCCGCGGCGCCGTCCACGACCGCGCCGACGTCGCCGCGCATCGTCATTCTCGGTGACAGCCTGACCGCAGGACTCGGCCTGCCGGTGCGGCAGTCGTATCCTGCGCTCCTCCAGGAGCGTCTGAACGCGGAGGGACTTCATTACGACGTCGTGAACGCCGGCGTATCGGGCGACACGTCGGCGGGCGGACTCTCGCGGCTCGACTGGTCGTTGCAGGGCGACGTCCGCATCCTGGTCGTGGCGCTTGGCGGGAACGATGCGCTGCGCGGCCTGCCGGTTGAGGAACTGAAAGGCAATCTCGGCCGCATCGTCGAGCGCGCCCAGGCAAGGGGGATTACGGTCGTGCTCGCGGGGATGGAGGCGCCGCCGAACTGGGGCCGCGAGTACGACGTCGCATTCCATAAAGTGTATCCAGCGCTCGCGCAGCAATACCATGTGCCGCTCATTCCGTTCCTGCTGCAGAACGTCGCGGGAACCGACGCGTTGAATCAACCGGACGGCATTCATCCGACTGCCGAGGGCGCGCGGATCGTCGCCGACAACGTCTGGAGGGTGTTGAAGCCCGTGGCACAGCGCGGATCATGATCCAGCTGCGCGAGGTGTCCAAGACCGTCATGAGCGGCTCCGAGCCGCTCACGATCCTCCACCCGCTCACGCTTCAGATTCTCCGAGGTCAGTTCGTCGCCATCGTCGGGCCGTCGGGCAGTGGCAAATCGACGCTGCTCGGGCTCATCGCAGGCCTCGACGCGCCGACGACCGGCGAGGTGCTGATCGATGAAGTCGACATCACGAAGCTCGACGAAGACAGCCTCGCGCGCCTGCGCGGCGAGAAGATCGGCTTCGTGTTTCAGTTCTTCCACCTCATTCCGTCGTTGACCGCGTACGAGAACGTGGCCGTGCCGATGGAAATCGCCGGCGTCGCCGACGCGCGGCAGCGCGCCGCGTCGCTGCTCGAGGAAGTCGGGTTGACCGGCCGCGCGCATCACTATCCCTCTCAGCTGTCGGGCGGCGAGCAGCAGCGCGTCGCGCTCGCCCGCGCGCTCGCCAACGATCCGCCGATCGTGCTCGCCGACGAACCGACGGGCAATCTGGACACGGCAAACGGGCGCCACATCATGGAGCTGCTGCGATCGATTCATGCCGCCCGCGGGACGACGATCGTGCTGGTCACGCACGACGCGGAGCTGGCGGCCATGACCGATGGCCGGCTCGTACTGCGCGACGGCCGGGTCGTCGAAGACAAGCTCGCTCTTCAACCGCCCGACGGCGCTCGGGGTCTTCCGGAGCAGGTCGAAGGACGACAAGCTCAGAGCGAGCGTGCGGAGCACGCGTCTCAGGGTGAGCGAACAGAGGAGCCGCGCGTGCAGAGCCCGTCGTCGCTCGACTTCGCTCGGGACGACGCTGGGGCTCTCGAAGGGTCGGCCCCGGAGCGATCGTCATGATGTTCGTGGTGAGAATGGCCGTTCGCGAGACGCGCGCGTCGTGGAAGCGTCTGTTGTTCTTTTTCGTCTGCATCGCCGTTGGCGTCGCGGCCATCGTCGCGCTGCGTTCCGTCATTCAGAGCGTGCGCGAAGTGTTTGGCACGGAAGCCAAGGCGTTGATTGCCGCGGATGTGCTCATCGGAACCAATCGCGAATGGACGCCGGCCGTCCGGCAGACGATCGAGCGGCGGCTGGCGGGCGCCGGTGCGATCGGCACGACCGACACGATCGAGACGCCGACGATGGTTCGGCCGGCCGACACGTCCAAGACGGTCGCCAAGATGGTGGAGCTGCGCGCCGTGCAGTCCTCGTTTCCGCTGTACGGCGCCGTGACGCTCGACGGTGGCCAGACCTATTCGCACGCGCTCGTCGAGCACCACGGCGTGCTGGTGCGGCCCGAGCTGCTGACGACGCTCGACGTGAAGGTGGGCGATCGGATCGTGATTGGACAGGCCGTGTTCACCATCCGCGGGCTGCTCGTCAGGGAACCGGGACGAATGGGCGGATTCAGCCTCGGACCGCGGGTCCTCATCGACTACGACGACCTTGCATCAACCGGCCTCCTCAGCTTCGGAAGCCGCGCCGGCCGGCAGCTGCTGGTCAAGATGCCGGAAGATCGGATTGAGCCGCTCGTACGCGAATTGCGACGGGATGTGCGCGAGGAGTTCGTCAACGTGCGCTCGTACCGGTCCAACGAGGATCAGATCGGGCGCGATTTCGATCGCGCAGAGAACTACCTGAGCCTCGTCGGTCTGATCATCGTCATCCTCGGCGGGATTGCCGTGTCGAGCGTCACCCGCGTGTTCATCCTGCAGAAGATCCGCAGCATCGCAGTGCTCAAGTGCGTCGGCGCCAGCAGCCGGCAGGTGATGGGCGTGTACGTGCTGCAGGTGATGGCGCTCGGGCTCGCCGGCAGCCTGCTGGGCGTGGCGATCGCGCGGGCGGCTATTGCGGCGATTCCCTTCGCACTCGGACCGTCCTCCTCGCTGCTCGCACAGGCGCACTACGGGGTGAGCTGGAGCGCCGCCGCGCAGGGCGGCGCGATCGGCGTCCTCGTCTCGCTGCTTTTTTCAGTGGTTCCACTGCTGCAGATTCGACTGATCAAACCTTCGCTGCTGCTGCGCGACGAAACGAAGCGGCGGTCGCGCGACTGGACGACGATCGTCGCGTTCGTGCTCGTGTCGCTGGCCCTCGTGGCGGTGACCGCGTGGCAGGCGGCTTCGCTGCGGGTCGGCGTCATCGTGTGCGTCGGATTCGCCGGCCTCGCGCTCGTCCTGCAGCTGGCGGGGCGCGGGCTCGTGGCGCTCGTCACGCCGCTCGCGAACTCGCGATCGTTCCCGCTGCGCCACGCCGTCCTGCATCTCTCGCGGCCCGGCAATCAGACGCGCGTCATCCTGCTGGCCGTCGGGCTCGGCGCGTTCTTCATCGTCGGCGTCCGGTCGCTGCAGGCGACGCTGCTCGACGAGTTCTCCGTCCAGGTATCGAACGAGTCGCCCGACATGTTCCTGCTCGACGTCCAGCGCGGGCAGGTCGACGGTGTACGGGCCTTTCTGAGCGATCCGGCGAACGCGGCCGGGGACGTCAACCTGATTCCCGTCCTCCGCGCCCGCGTCGTCGGCGTGCAGGGGAGCGAGACGAACCTGGAGGGCGTCGAGGCGATTCGCACGCGGGGATCGCTGGCGCGCGAGTACACGATCACGTACCGCGATCATCTCGAACCGAACGAACGGGTGACCGACGGCAGATTCTGGACGGGTCCGTCGCAGGAGCCCGAAGTCTCGATCGAAAAAGGCATCCACGAGCGGTTCGCCATCAACGTCGGAGACACGATGAAGTTCGACGTGCTCGGGCGGACGTTCAGCGCGCGCGTGTCGAGCGTGCGAAACGTCGAATGGCGTGAATCGCGCAACGGCGGCTTCATGTTCGTGTTCCGGCCGGGTCCGTTCGACCAGGCGCCGCACACGTACGTCGCGCCGCTGAAGGGACCGGCGACGGTCGAGGCGCGCGCGCGCTTCCAGCACGACCTCGTGCAGCGCTTTCCGAACGTGTCGGTGATCGATTTCCGCGAGATCATGGAGACGCTTCGCGACGTGATGTCGAAGGTGACGCTCGCGATTACGGTCGTGGGCGGTCTCGTCCTCTTCAGCGGCGTTCTCATCCTGATCGGCGCCGTCGCGATGACGAAATTTCAGCGCGTGTACGAGGCGGCGGTGTTCAAGACGCTCGGCGCGAGCACACGCACCATCACTCGCATGCTGCTTCTCGAGTACGGTGTGCTCGGTTCGCTGGCGGGACTCGTCGGATCGATGGGCGCCATCGCGCTCACCTGGGGTGTGACCCGATACGCTCTCGATATGCCCTGGCGTATCTTTCCGCGCGAGCACGTTGCCGGCGTCGTCCTCACCGCGTTTCTCGTCGCCACCATCGGCGTCCTGTCGAGCCTCGACGTGCTGAGGAACAAGCCGCTCGCGACCCTGCGCGCGGAATGATCGGACGTCCGGCCCGCGCGCCGGCCATCGCCGCACCCTCTCAGCACAATTATTACCGTACCGAATTATCCGAAACCGGACATAACCTTACACAAGTTGGGGTTCGCCGTTCGTCCACGTCAAGGGCGATAATGCCGCGATGATCTCCAACACGGACGTCGGCGGACTGGAGAAATGGTTTGCGCTGACGGCGAACGGGACGACCGTGAGAACCGAGCTGCTCGCCGGCGTCACCACCTTCCTGACGATGGCGTACATCATCTTTGTACAGCCGGCGGTACTGAGCGCCGCCGGAATGGATTTCGGCGCCGTCCTCGCGGCGACCTGTCTGGCCACGGCCTTCGCGACCGCGCTGATGGCGCTGCTGGCGAACTATCCGATCGCCGTTGCGCCGGCGATGGGACATAACTTCTTCTTCGCCTACTCCGTCGTCATCGCCATGAAGGTGCCGTGGCGCGTCGCGCTCGGCGCCGTTGCCGTCGCCGGCATCGTGTTCATCGTCACGGCGGGCATCGGACTGCGTGAGCGGCTGATCACCGCGATTCCGACATCGCTGAAGCATGCGATTGCCGCGGGCATCGGACTGTTGATCGCCGCGGTCGGCCTGCAATGGGCCGGGCTCATCGTCGCGTCGCCGGGCACGCTGGTGACGCTGGGCGACTTGCGCAGCCGTCCCGTGCTTCTGGCGCTCGCGTCGCTCACGCTGACGGCCATCCTCCTGGTGCGGCGCGTGCCCGGCGCGTTTCTGTGGGGCATGATCGCCAGCACTGCCGTCGGCCTGCCGATCGGCCTGGTGCAGTACCACGGCATCGTCGGCCGCCCGCCTTCGCTCTCGCCGACGCTGATGCAATTGGACATTGCCGGCGCGTTCGCGCCCGGGATGATCGCCGTCGTCTTCGTATTCTTCTTTCTGGCGTTGTTCGATTCGGTCGGCACGCTCGTCGGTGTCGGCGAGCAGGCCGGCCTGATGCGCGACGGAACGCTGCCGCGCGCGCGGCAGGCGCTGCTCGCCGATGCGATCGGAACGGTCGCGGGCGCCGCGCTCGGCACGTCGACGGTCACTGCCTACATCGAAAGCGGAGCCGGCGTCGCCGCCGGCGGCCGGACCGGGCTGGCGAGTCTCGTCACGTCGGCGTTGTTCTTCGTGTCGCTGTTCCTGTATCCGCTCGTCAGGATGATCGGCGGCGGATACACGAACGGCACGGCGACGTTCTATCCAATCATCGCGGCGCCGCTCATTCTCGTCGGCACGATGATGATCGGCGGCCTGCGGCACGTCGCATGGGACGATCTCACCGAGTCGATTCCGTCGTTCCTCACCGTGATCGTGATGCCGCTCGCCGTCAGCATCACCGAGGGGATCGCGTTCGGCCTGATCGCGTACGTCGTGCTGAAACTCTCCGCCGGTCGCCGGCGCGAAGTGCACCCGCTCATCTACGTATTCGCCGCGCTCTTCCTCGGCCGCTACATCTTCCTGCGGTAAGTGTTATGATCCTGGGTTACGCAGACGTAGAAAGGCATTCCAAGGGGCAGGAGTCTCAACGCGATGGACGAGCAACCTTACAAAGACGCGCTGCTGAAGAAGCGGGGTGAAATTCTGGGCACCGGCGGCATCAAGCCGCTGCAGGCCTCGATGGAAACCAACACCCGTCAGGGTGACATGGCGGATCAGGCCAGTGGCAACAACGAAGTTCATATTCAGCTGAAGCTCAAACAGACCGACGCGAAGATCCTGCAGGCGATCGAGGAAGCGCTGTGGCGGATCGAGAAAGGCACCTACGGGATCTGCCGCGACTGCGGCGAGCCGATTGCGTCGGCGCGGCTCAACGCGATTCCGTGGACGCGCGTCTGCATCACTTGCAAGGAAAAGCAGAACGCGTGACCGATCTCCTTTCGTTGCTGCAGGAGTTCTACCGCGACAAACTGACCGCTCTCCTGCGCCACCAGGAGAGCGCCCGCCACGTCGTCCAATACGATTTCAACAACACCTATCAATACATCCTCAACCGCGAAGAAGCGCAGCTGTCGTGGGTCGCCACGGCCATCTCCGAGCTGGGCGGCGTCCCGCTCGAAGCCGCCGATTCGGGGCGCAGCGTCAACGGCAGAGGCGCGGATGCGGCGCGGCAGGTCATCGAAGAGGACGCGAGGGATGCCCAGGCGTTCGCCGACCGCTGGCGTCCCCGCGTCGATGCGATGGCCAATGCGCGGCACGCGCAGATGCTGCGCGTCATCCTCGGCGAAGTCCTGGAGGCCAGGCGCTTTTTCGAACAGGCGCTCGCAGGCCGCACGGATCTTCTCGGCAAGCGCGCCGATCAGCTCGGGCCGTCTCACGGCGAGGTACTGCCTTCGCGGTGGATCGAATAATCTTCCAATCGGGTAATCGGGTAATCGGGTAATCGGGTAATTGAATCACCTCACTGTGGCGATCGCCCTCGGCAGCGACGTCGGCGATCGGCGCGCACACCTCGATTTCGCGGTCGCCCGGCTCGGGGCGCTCCTCGCTCATCTGAAAGTCTCGCGCTATTACGAAACGGAGCCGGTCGGCGTCGTTGGACCGCAGACGCCTTTTCTCAACGCGGCGGCGGTCGGCGACACGACGTTGAGCGCGCGACGGCTGCTCGACGCCCTGATGGCGATCGAGCATGAACGCGGGCGCACGCGTCCGCATCCCAACGCGCCCCGGACGCTCGACCTCGATCTGATTCTGTTCGGAGATCTGGTGATTGACGAGCCCGGACTGGTGGTCCCTCACCCGCGATTCCGCGAGCGGCGGTTCGTCCTGGAACCGCTGGCCGAGATCGCGCCGGACCTCCGGGATCCGCTGAGCGGACGGACGGTTGGGACGCTGCTGGCGACGATGGAGCACAGCCTGTAGCGCGAGGCTTTCAGCCGAGCGAGCGATCAGCCGAGCGAACGACGCTCGCCTGAAAGGCTCGCGCTACGGAGTCATGATTTCCTGCTATCGAGCATCCTGTCGAGAGCGTGCAGCATCTCGATCGGTAGAGGGAACACGATCGTCGAGTTCTTTTCGGACGCGATTTCCGTCAGCGTCTGCAGATAGCGGAGCGTGATGGCCGTCGGCTGCGCCGCGATGGTCGCCGCGGCTTGCGCGAGGTTTTTCGACGCTTCGAGCTCGCCGCTGGCGTGGATGATCTTGGCGCGCTTTTCGCGTTCTGCCTCGGCCTGCCTGGCCATGGCGCGCTGCATGTCGGCCGGAAGATCGACGTGCTTGACCTCGACGGCGGAGACCTTGATCCCCCACGGGTCGGCGTGCAGATCCAGAATCTGCTGGAGCTGCTGATTCAGACGCTCGCGCTGGGAGAGCAGGTCGTCGAGCTCCACCTGACCGAGCACGCTGCGCAGCGTCGTCTGCGCGAGCTGCGACGTGGCGTAATGGTAGCTCTCCACTTCGACGATGGCCTTACGCGGATCCATCACGCGAAAGTAAAGGACGGCGCTCACCTTGACGGACACGTTGTCGCGCGTGATGACGTCCTGCGGCGGCACGTCGAGGACGATGGTCCTGAGGCTCACGCGGACGATGCGGTCGATCGGCGCGAACACGAGAATGACGCCGGGTCCTTTGGGCCGCGACAGCAGTTTGCCGAGACGGAAGATCACGCCGCGCTCGTACTCCGCAAGGATCTTGATGGATGCGATGAGGTAGAACACGACGATGATGAGCAGGAGCGCGTACGGCGGGAACGTCATGAAGGCACCTCGTCTCTGCGAACGGTCAGCGTCAGCCCCTGAATGGCAGTAATCCGAACGCGGCTCCCTTCCGGTATCGCTTCACTCGCTTCGGCCTGCCAGATCTCGCCGTGCGTCGACACTCGCCCCGGCCTGCCTGGTGCGATTTCGGTCACCACTTCGCCGCTCTCGCCGATCATCGCGGCGGCGCCGGTCACCGGCGGCTGTCGCTGCGCCCGGACACCGAGCCGGATCAGCATGAGAGAGATCCCAGTGAGACCGATCGCCACGGGCATGACTACGCGAAGGCTCAGCTGCAGCTCCGGAACGGGCGAGTCGATCAGGATCATCGACCCGAGCACGAGGCTGACGATGCCGCCGACGGTCAACAGCCCGAAGCTGGTGACCTTGATCTCGAGGGCGAACAGCACGAGCCCGAACAGAATCAGCAGCAGCCCGGCATAGTTCACCGGCAGCACCTGAAATGCGAAGAAGGCCAGGAGCAGCGAGAGCCCACCGACGATCCCCGGCAGGATCGCGCCCGGGCTCCAGAGCTCGATCGTCAGGCCGAGCGTGCCGAGGCTCAGAAGAATGTAGGCGACGTTCGGGTGCGCGATGGCGCTGAGCACGCGCTGGCGCAGCGTCATCTCGATCGGGATTATGCGCGCACCGGCCGTGCGCAGCCTCGCGCTGGACCCGTCGAACCGCGCGATCGTGCGGCCGTCCAGTTTTTGCAAGAGCGCCGCCGTATCGGTCGCAACGACATCGACGAGCGGCGGCGACGCGGCGAGCGCTTCTTCTTCGGTGAAGGCGCGGCTCGCCATTACGGCCTCGCTGGCGAGCGCGACGTTGCGCCGCCGCCTGGCGGCGAGCGTCCGCGCGTAGGCGGCCACGTCTTCGGCCGCCTTCTTCGCGACCGCCTCGTCCATCTTCTCGCCCGAGCCGGCGACGGGATGCGCGGCGCCGATGTGCGTGCCCGGCGCCATCGCCGCGATGTCGGCCGCGATGATGAGCAGGAACCCTGCGGACGCGGCGCGCGCGCCCGAGGGAGCCACGAAGACCGCAACGGGCGTCGCGGCCGAAATCATGCGCGACACGATCGCTCGTGTCGAGTCGACCAGGCCGCCGGGTGTGCGCAGGATGAAGACGATCAGCGTGGCATGGGCGGCATCCGCGGCGTCGATGGCGTGCGTCATGTATTCCGCCGAGACGGGGTGGATGATGCCGTCCACCTCGGCGACGTACACGACCGGGCTCTGATTTGTGTACTGAGCGCCCGCGCGAATCAGGGCGGAGAGGATCAGAACCGCCGCAACGCGAACCGACCGCGTGCGCACGGCGCTAACGGTAGCACGTCTATCGGGGTCTCGGCACCGGCATCGGCATTGGCATCGGGAGCGGGACCGGGACCGGGACCGGATGCGGCGCGTATTCGAAGGCTCCTGCAAGGGCGTCTTCGACAATCTGATCGATGTCCGGCATGTCGACCTTCACGCGTTCGCGCGGGCGGCGCCGCTGCTCGGTCTCCGGCCGAGGCTCGCCAGGCCGCCGGAGCGAGATGGCGCCGCCGAACGATTCGAGCTCGACATGCGCGCTGCCGTTACCGAGCGTCACCGTCATCCGTTTGTTCCGCTTCTGCGCGTCGTCGCCCGACGGCGGGGTCAGCTGGAACGACGACCGGATCGATCCGTTGTAGGTGCGCAGCGTGAGCGTCGCGTTGACCCGTTCCGCGACCGGCATTGCGATCATGCCGTTATGCGTCGTCAGGCGGTACACGCCTCTGTCCTTGATCGGCCCGTCGTACGAAATGTTGCCGTTGACGGTGTAGAGGTCGACGTTTCCCGAATCGATGCGGTCGAGGATGATGCTGCCGTTCGTTGTTTCGGCCGACAGATCGCCGTTGATGTCGACGAGGTGCATCCCTTCGTTCACCGCGCGCACTTCGACGCGCCCTTTCGCCTTCTCGAGCGAGATGTCGCCCTGCACCGACTTCAGCGAGATGAAACCGGACCCGCCCCGCACCTTGATGTCGCCGCGCGTCGTTTCGATCGCCACGTCGCCGCCGACGCCCTCCAGCGTGACGTCGGCGTAAGTACCGTTCACGTTGATCGCCATCCAGCCGGGCACCGTGATCGTGTAGTCGAGCGAGCGTGGGGGGCCACCGCGCAGCGACCTGCCGCGAATGCGCAGAATCTGCTCGTCCTGCTTGATGTCGATCGCCTCGCGGTCCGAATGCGTCACTTCGACGCGGACCGAGTCCCTGTCCCACACCTTCACGTTCACGTCGCCCGCGAAGTTGTTGACGTCGAGCTTCGAGCCTTTGGCGACCTGCACCGTCTGGTCGGTCGTGGTCATCGCCGTCATCGAAAAAACGAGTTCTGCAAGCATGTGCTTCTAATCCCTAATCCCTAATCCCGACTCCCTGACCCCTAATCCCTCAAGCCCTAGTCGGATTCGATAGTGAGCGCCGCCGCACGGCGCAGCAGGTCGAGCTTTCGCCGCCGCGCATCCACGAGATGCCCGCTCAAATAATCGTTGGCCGGATCCGTCTCGAGCGCCTGGCGCGCCTGCTCGATCGCCTGATCGATGATCTGCAGGTTGTGCTCGACGATTGCGATCGTCGTCTTGTCGAGCCGTCTCCGTCCGTTCTGCAGCGCCTTCTCGAAATCGCTGACTGCCGCGTCGTATTGCGCGTCGGCGAAGCTGACGTGCGCGATGTCGATATTTGATCGCTCGGCTGACGGCTCTCGCTCGGCTGGAGCCTCGTACCCAGATGATGCTCGGGACTGGGCTTCGGTCGAGCGTGCGATATCGGCGGAGCGTGAGGCCGCGCGATCCGCGAACTGCCACGCAATACCCGCAGACGCCGCAATCAACACAACCGCCGCCGCGGCAAGCTGCGGCAGCGTGAACGAGACGCGCCGCGGCGCGGCGCCGCGTGTCTCAATGCGCGCGGCGATGCCGTCCCAGAGATCGGCCCGGGGAGGACGCCGGTCGAGGCGCTGGGCGCGTTCGACGACGCGCGTGAGATCGTCGAGGACGGCTGCACACTCGGCGCATCCACGGAGATGCGATTCGACCGCTTGACGCTCGCGCGGCGACAGCTCGTCGTCGAGATAATCCGACAGCTTGTCGGTCCATTCCTCATGCATGGTCATTCATCCATTCAGGTGCTTCCGCATCAGCATGCGCGCGCGATGGAGCTGCCGCTTCGACGTCCCGGTCGCCACGCCGAGCATGACGGCGATCTCGCGGTGCTTGTAGCCCTCGACGTCGTGGAGCAAGAACACCTCCCGCGCGCCGGGCGGCAGCTGCCCGATCGCGTGCTCGAAGTCGACCGTCAAATCTGCGCGAGGCGGCGCGACCGGCAGTGAGTCGAGCACCGCCGGGTCCGGCGCCATCCGCTCCCGCTGAATGGCGAACGTCCGCCGCCGTTCGATGACGACGTTCACGGCGAGTCGATGCAGCCACGTCGTGAACGCCGAATCGCCGCGGAACTGTGAGAGCTTCTGCCAGGTTCGTACGAAGATGTCCTGCGTGACCTCGTCGGCTTCGTCGCTGCTCAGCATCCGTCGCGTCAGACTGTGAATCCGCGCAACGTGGGTGCGGTAGAGCCGCTCGAACGCGGACGCGTCCCCGCGCGCCGCAAGGGCCACATCGGTCTCAATCCCGGTCTGAATCGGGGTGTCGGCGCTCAACGCCATCGCCACGGCTGCCACTTTTATCACCGCCGGCGCCCAGCTCGAGCCGCAGGCGCTTGACAACCACTTTGATGGGCTGGACTTACAGAAGGTTGTCAGCGCACGAAGCGACTGTAGGGGACGGCCTTCAGGCCGTCCCGTCAGGGCGGGCCGGTTTCAAAGACCGGCCCCTCCCGAGGCGGAAGATGCGCCGGGCGGCGGTAGGGCTCCATTCGCGGAGGTCGTCGAAATACGAATAAACCACGGGGGTAACCAGCAGCGTCAGCAGCAGACAGAGGACCTGGCCACCCAGGATGGTAACGGCCATCGACGCGCGGGAGCCGGCGCCGGAGCCGCGGCCGAAGGCGATCGGCAGCATGCCTGCGACGATCGCGATCGTCGTCATCAGGATCGGCCGCAGGCGGACGTGATTGGCCTGGATCAGCGCGTCGTGCCGCTCGATCCCCTGCTGCCGCAGCGTGTTCGTGTAGTCCACCTGGAGAATCGAGTTCTTCTTCACGATCCCGAACAGCATCATCAGGCCAATCGCGCTGTACACGTTCAGCGTCATGCCGAAGGCCATCAGCGCGAGCAGTCCCGCGGGCAGGCTGAGCGGCAGCGACGTCATGATTGTCAGCGGGTGAATGAAGCTGTTGAACTGCGAGGCAAGCACCATGTAGATGAAGATGACGGCGAGCACCATCGCGATGGTGAAATTGTTCGACGCTTCGGCCAGCGTCCGTGCGCTGCCGCCGAACACTGCCTGGTAGCCTGGCTTCAGGTTGAGCTCGTCGACCTTCGTGCGCGCCGCCCCGAGCGCTTCGCCGAGCGGAACGCCCTGCAGGTTGGCGTTCACCGAGATCTGCCGCTGGCGGTTGTAGCGGTCGATCGACGCCGGACCGTAGTCGTTCTTCAGCGAGGCGACGTCGCTCACCTTGACGGTCTTGGCCGGGCCGGCCGGAACGAGCAGGTTGCTCAACGTTTCGACATTGCGATACGGCTCGTCGAGCCGCAGCAGGACCTTGAACTGATCGTCGCCGTCCTTGTACTCCGACACTTCTTCGCCGCCCACGAGCGTCCGCAGGCTGTTGGCGAGCGTGTCGATGTTGACGCCGAGGTCGGCCGCGCGCGCGCGATTGACGTTGATGCGCAACTCCGGCTGCGTCGCCTCGAAGTTCGTATCGACGTCGACTACGCCTGGAATCGTGCGCACCTTGTCCATCAGCTGTACGGTGTACTGCTGCAGCTGTTCGATGTCAGGTCCCTGAATCAGGATGTTCAGGCGATTGAGGCTTCCGCCGCCGCCCTGACCGCCACCGCCGCCCGGGCCCCGACCGCCGGAGGACGCACCGGAGATGTCGGTGCCGCCCGAGACGCTGATGCGCGCGCCCTGATATTTCCGCAGCATCTGACGGGCGCCGATCATCAGCTCCTGCTGCGACACGTTGCGTTCCTCGAGCGGCAGCATCGTGATATTGAAGTTCGCGAAGCCCGAGTTGACGTTCTGCATGACGCGCTGCAGCGCCGGCAGCGCGAGCACTTCCTTCTCGATCGGCTTGATGAATTCCTCGGTCCGCTGGTAGCTGGTGCCGCGGGGCAGCCTGATGTTGACGCTGAACTCGCCCTGGTCGTCGTCGGGTACGAGCTCCTTGCCGACGTACGGATAAAGGAACGCGGCGGAGAGCGCGACGGCGCCGGCGATGCCGATCATCACCGGACGATGGCGCAGCGCCCAATGGAGCATCTTGCCGTAGACCGCATCCAACCGGGCATACCAGCCGGAGGTCTTCGTCGTCGAGTGATCGGACTTCGCGTCCTCCTTGCGGAGCCACGTCGCGCACAGCGCGGGCGTCAGCGTGAACGAGACGAACATCGACAGCAGGATGGCCGCCGCCGAGGTGAGGCCGAAGCTGTAAAAGTAGCGGCCGATCTGGCCCGTCATGAACGCGACCGGCACGAAGATGACCACGAGCGAGAGCGTCGTCGCCATGACGGCGAGGCCGATCTCCTGCGTCGCTTCGGCCGCCGCTTCCTTCGGCGTCACGCCCTTCTCTTCGACGAATCGGAAGATGTTCTCGAGCACGACGATGGCGTCGTCGATGACGATGCCAGTCGCGAGCGACAGCGCGAGCATCGTCATGTTGTTCAGCGTGAAGCCGGCCATTTTCATGAACGTGAACGTCCCGACGATCGACGTCGGGATGGCCAGCGCGGCGATGAACGTCACGCGGATGTTGCGGATGAACAGGAACACGACGACGCTCGCCAGCAGGCCACCGAAAATCAGGTGGAGCTTGATGTCCTCGAACGAGCGGCGGATGAAGCGCGACTGATCGTTGCCGATGCTGACTTGAATGTCCTGCGGTAGAGCCGCCTGGATCCGCTTCAGTTTGTCCTGCACCCGGTCGACGACTTCGATCGTGTTCGTCCCGGACTGCTTTCGGACCTGTACACCGATCGCCGGCGTGCCGCTCAACCGAGTGGCGCTGCGAATTTCCTGGACGCTGTCCTGGACGCGGCCGATGTCGCCAAACGTGATCACCGATCCGTCGGCGCGATAGGAGATGACGATGCGGTTGAAGTCTTCCACGTCGCGGATGCGCCCCATCGTCCGCACCGCCACGTCGGCGGGGCCGGCCGTGAACTGACCGCCCGGAATCTCGACGTTCTGACGCTCGACGGCGTTGCGCACCTGTTCGACGCTGAGCCCGTACGCGTTGAGCCGGTCGGCGTTCAGCAGCAGCTGGATTTCTCGCTTGCGCTCGCCGTTGTAGCCGACCGATCCCACGTCCTTGACCGTCTCCAGCTCCTGTTTCACGCGCTTCTCGGTGATCTCGGTGATCTCCTTCGGCGCCCGCGGGCCGTAGACGGCGAAGCCGAAGATCGGCTGGGCATCCGGATCCATCTTCGTGATCTGCAGCGGACGGGTGTCGCGCGGGAACTGGTTGACGATCTGCGCGAGCTTGTCGCGCACGTCCTGCGTCGCCGACTCGATCTCGCGCTCGAGCGTGAACGTGATCGTGACGCGCGAGTTGCCCTGATCCGACGACGCGCGCAGCTCGTCGATGCCGCTGATGGTGTTGACCGCCTCCTCGATGCGCTTGGTGATCGTCGTCTCGATCTCTTCGGCGCTGGCGCCGGGGAGGTTCGCCTGCACTGACACGACGGGCGCATCGGTCTTGGGCATCAGGTCGAGCCCCAGCTCCTCGTACGACACGGCGCCGAGGACGATGAGCGCCGCCGTCATCATGATGGCGAAAACGGGCCGCTTGACGCTGACTTCCGCGAGCTTCATTCCTGGCTCCCTGCGCGGCTTCCGGACCGCTCGACCCGGACGGCGACGCCGGTCGCGAGCTGATTGAGATTCGTGGTGGCGAGCGTCTCGTCGCCTTTGAGTCCGGCGACGATTTCGACGAGCCTGTCCTGACGCGCGCCGAGCGAGACCTGCTGCTGGCGCGCCTTGTCGTGTTCGATGACGTACACCGTCGACACGCCGGCGAGCGTCGAGATCGCGGTCTCCGGCACGGCGAGGACGTTCGCGTCGACCTTCGTCAGCGCCGTCCCCCTCGCAAAGAAGCCGGGCTTCAGCACCCGGTCCGGATTATCGACGATCGCTTCGACCGGAAACGTGCGCGTCGTCTGATCGACGGCCGGGCTCACGTAGGCGATCTTGCCGATGAACTTTCGATCCGGAAATGCCTCCACGAAGAATTCGACCGTTTGCCCGCCGCGAATCAGTCCTGCGTGGCGCTCCTGAATCGCGGTCTTGAGCTTCAGCGGATTCATCTGCACGATCGTGGCGACGGGAGTGTTCTCGCGGATGTACTCGCCCGGCTGCACGAGCCGCTCGGCGATCGATCCCGCGACCGGCGCGCGCACGACGGCGTCGTTCAGTTTCTTCTGCGCCAGCTCGAACGCGGCGCGGCGATCCTGGAGGCTCGCTTTGAGGCTGCGGACGCCGTCGATCGCCGCCTGGTAGTTCGCCTCCGCGACCTTCAGGCGCGTTTCCGAGGTGTCGTAGTCGACCTGCGACATCAGGCCGCGCCCGTGCAGCTGATCGGCGCGCTTGAACGCGTTGCGCGCATCGTCGCGGTTCGCGATCGCCTGCCGGATCGAGGCGATCTGATCGTCGGCGGGCGGCTGCTTGTCCTGGCCGCGATCGATGCCGAGCTGCGCTTCGACCTGTCGCAGCGCGCTCTCGGCGCGGTCGACGGCGAGCTGCAGCTCACGCGTGTCGAGGCGGACGAGGATGTCGCGCGGCCGCACCTCGGAGCCGAGCTGCACCGGCACGTCGAGGATGATGCCGCCCACTTCGCTGCTCACTCTGGCCTGGTCGGGCGAGAGCAGCGTTCCGGACAGATCGACCTGGCGCTGAATGGAGATTCGCTGCAGCGTCGTGGTGTCGATCGAAATCGCCGCGCCGCCGCGGCCGCCCCGCCCACGACCGCCGCGGCCGCCGGAACCTGGCGCTTCGCCCGACGTCGTGTTGCACGCCGTCAGGCACGTCGCGGCGATGAGCGAGAGCACGAGAGAGAAATGACGCACGCTTATAGGTCCCTGAATGAATGCTTACCGTTTCTTTACCCGCCGGACACACCACAACGCGCCGCGGTGGCGCGCTGAAAAATTTTGCGATTACGCGTTTTCTGCTGCCGCCGGCGCGTGCACGTCGCGTCGCGGCGCCGCGGCCGGCTGCGGGCGCTTGCCCGCGAGCCAGAGGCGCGCGCCTTCGATGTACACGTAGTAGACCGGCGTGATGTACAGCGTCAGCAACTGGGAGACGAGCAGGCCGCCGACGACCGCCAAGCCGAGCGGACGGCGTGATTCAGCGCCCGAGCCGAATCCGAGCGCGATCGGCAGCGTGCCGACCAGCGCCGCGCACGTCGTCATCATGATCGGGCGGAAGCGGACGAGACACGCTTCGTGAATCGCCTCGCGCGGCGTCTTGCCGTGCACGCGCTGCGCTTCGACGGCGAAGTCCACCATCATGATGCCGTTCTTCTTCACGAGCCCGACGAGCATGATCACGCCGACGAACGCGTACAGACTCAGCTCGGTCTTGAAGATCAGCAGCGTCAGCAGCGCGCCGAAGCCGGCCGACGGCAGACCCGAGAGAATCGTCAGCGGGTGCGTGAAGCTCTCGTACAGGATTCCGAGCACGATGTAGATCACGACGATCGCCATGATCAGAATCAGGCCTAGCCCGCGCAGCGAATCCTGAAACGCCTGCGCCGTGCCCTGGAAGTTCGTCGCGATCGTCGACGGCAGCGTCGCGGCCGCGGTCTGCTGAACGGCGCTGACCGCATCGCCCAGCGCGACGCCAGGCCTCAGATTGAAGGAAATCGTCACCGACGGCAGCTGGCCCGTGTGGCTGACGGTCAGCGGCCCGGCGTCGGTGCTCACCTTGACGACGGTGTCCAGCGGAATGAGGCTGCCGGCCGAGGACCGCACGTACAGCATCGAGAGCGCCGACGGGTCGCGCTGGAATTCCGGTGCGACCTGCATGATGACCTGGTACTGATTGTTCGGCGCGAAGATCTGCGACACCTGCCGCGTGCCGTACGCGTTGTAGAGCGCGGTCTCGACCTGATTCACCGTGAGGCCGAGGGTCGCGATCTTCTCGCGATTCAAGTCGATCTGCACCTGCGGGTTCTTCAGCTGCAGATCGCTGCTGACGTCCTCGATGCCGGGCAACTCGCGAACGTTCTGCTCGAAGATTGGCGCCCAGTGGTACAGCTCCGCCGTGTCGGTGTCCTGCAGGGTGAACTGATACAGGCTGCGCGCACCCTGCTGGCCGCCGAGATTGATCGGCGGCTGATTCGTCATGTACGCGCGAATGCCCGGAATCTGTGCCAGCTTCGGTCGCAGATTCGCGATCAGTTGATCGACGCTGAGCGCGCGCTCGGCCCGGGGTTTGAGCTCGACCATGACGCGTCCGGTGTTGAGACCTCCGCTGCCGAACCCGCCGCCGCCGACCTGTATCTGGATTTGAGCGACGTTCGGATCCTTCCCGACCACGTCGGCGACCTGCAGCTGATGTCGCGTCATTTCGTCGAGGCTGATGCCCTGCAGTGCTTCCGTGCTGATGCTGAAGCGTCCCTGGTCCTCGCTCGGCAGGAATCCCTTCGGCACCACCTGGAAGAGATACCAGGTTCCGATGAGCAGCGCGATCGAGATGGCCATCGGGACGGCGTGGAAGCGCAGGCTGCCGCGCAGCGTCCAGTCGTATAGGCGCAACCACGTGTCGAACATCTTTTCGATCGTGTTGTAGATGAAGCCGTGTTTCTGCGCGTGCGGCGGCCGCAGGAAGCGGCTCGCGAGCATCGGCGTCAGGCTGATCGACACCAGGCCGGACACGAGAATCGCGACGCCGATCGTCACGGCGAACTCGTGGAGCAGCCGTCCGACGATGCCGCCCATGAACAGCACCGGAATGAAAACGGCGGTGAGCGACAGCGTCATCGAGACGATCGTGAACGCGATTTCCTTCGACCCGTCGTAGGCGGCGCGCATCGGCGCCTTACCCATCTCCATGTGCCGGACGATGTTCTCCAGCATGACGATGGCGTCGTCGACGACGAAGCCGACGCAGAGCGTCAGCGCCATGAGCGACAGGTTGTCGAGGCTGTAGTCGAGGAGGTACATCACGGCGAACGTGCCGACGATCGACGCCGGCAGCGCGAGGCTCGGGATGATCGTCGCCGAGATGTTCCGCAGGAAGATGAAGATGACCAAGACGACGAGGCAGACCGTCAGGATGAGCGTGAACTTGACGTCGTGAACCGAGTCGCGGATGGACACCGATCGATCGAACCGGGTGTCGAGTGACACCGACGCCGGCAGCTGCTCGCGCAGCGTCGGCAGGAGCGCCTTCACCGAATCGACGACGGCGACGACGTTCGTCCCGGGCTGCTTGAGGATCGGCAGCATGATGGCGCGCTCGCCCTTGAACCAGCCGGTCTGCTTGTCGTCTTCGATGCCGTCGAAGACGCGCGAGACCTCGTCGAGGCGCACCGGGTTGCCGTTGCGGTACGCGATGATCATCGGCGCGTACGCCTGGGCCTTCATCAGCTGACCGTTGGTCTGCACGACGAACGTCTTGTCTCCGTACATCGTGCCGGTCGGCAGGTTGACGTTCGCGTTCGCGATCGCCGTTGCGACCTCGTCGATGCCGATGCCGTGCGCCGCGAGCTTCTTCGGGTCGACGTCTACGCGGACGGCGTACTTGGCTGCGCCATACACCTGCACCTGCGCCACGCCGCTGACCATCGAGATCCGCTGCGCCATCGTCGACTCGGCGTACTCGTCGAGGGTCGCCATCTGCATCGTGCCCGATCGCAGGACCAGCATCATCACCGGCTGATCGCCAGGGTTGACTTTCTGAAAGGAGGGCGGCGCCGGCATCTGCGGCGGAAGCTGCCGCTGCGCCCGCGCGATCATCGACTGGACGTCCTGCGCCGCGGCGTCGATGTTCCGGCTCAGATCGAACTGCAGCACGATGTTCGAGCGGCCCAGCGAGCTGGTCGAGTTGATTGAATTCAACCCCGCGATCGATGCGAACTGCTTCTCGAGCGGCAGCGCGACCGCCGACGCCATCGTCTCGGGGCTCGCGCCCGGCAGTCCTGCGTTGACGTTGATGGTGGGGAAGTCGATCGTCGGGAGGTCGCTGACCGGCAGCAACCGGTACGCCATCGCGCCGAACACGATGACGCCGAGCATGATGAGCGTCGTCGTAACCGGCCGCTTGATGAACAGTGCTGATAAGTTCATGACGTCGCCCTCGGCGCGTTCGAATTCTTGACGCTGATGCGGCTGCCAGGTACCAGCCGGAGATGACCGTCCGTGACGACGGTGTCGCCGGGACTCACCCCGCTCGCGAGGACCGTTTCGTCGCCGGCGATGCGCGCCACGGCCACCATCCGCAGTTCAACGGTTTGATCCGGTTTCACCACGAAGACGAACGTTCCTTGCTGTCCCGTCTGCACGGCCGCCGACGGAACCACGAGCGCCTTCGGATCGGAGGTCAGCCTCACCGTGACGTTCACGAACTGTCCCGGCCACAACCGGCGATCTTCGTTCGGAAAGGTGCCTTTGACCTTGATCGTGCCGGTCGTCGGATCGACCGCGTTATCGATGAAATTGATGCGTCCGGCGGATGGCGTTCCAATCTCGGTCGGCGGCAGCGCCGTGGCCGGCAGCGTTCCCTGCGCGCCCATGTACCGCTTGAGCGCGGGGAGCTGCGCCTCGGGCACGGAGAACGACACGTACACCGGCGTGATCTTGTTGATCGTGACGATCGGATTCGTATCCTGCGCACGAATGAGATTCCCCGGATGTACTTGCAGCAGCCCGGTGCGGCCCGACATCGGCGACTTGATCGTGGCGTAGGTCAGCTGCACCGTCGCGGTTTCGATGTTCGCCCGATCGGCGGCGACCGTCGCTTCGAGCGCCGTGGCCTGCGTCCGCATGGTATCGACCTGCTCGCGCGTCGCGATGCCGCGCTGCAGCAGATCCTGGTAGCGCGCCGCCTGCGCGCGTGCGTTCGCCGCCTGCGCTGTGTCCTTCTCGAGCGTGGCCTGCGCCTGTTGCAAGGCGGCCTCGAACGGCCGTTTGTCGAGCGTGACGAGCACCTGGCCCTGCTCGACGTCCTCGCCTTCCTTGAAATTGACCGACATCATCTCGCCGGTGATCTGGGCGCGGACCGATACGGTCGATGCGGCGATGACGGTTCCGATGCCTTGAATCGTGATCGGCATCGATTTCTGAATCGCCTTCCCGACCGTGACCGGTACGGCCGCGTTCTGGCCGCCGCCACGGCCGCCGCCCGCCGGCGGCGCGTTGCTGGACTGTGCCTCGCCGGGGGAACAGCCAGACAAGGCGATTGCCGCCGCGCCGACTACGCCGCCGAGAATCCACCGGGGGACGATACGCATCAATACCATTCGCTGTTACTCGAACCGCAGCGCGTCGATGGGATCGAGCGCGGCCGCTTTGCGCGCCGGATAGAACCCGAAGAAGACGCCGGTCATCGCCGCAAACCCGAAGGCCAGCACCACCGCCTGCGGCGAGACGGCGGTCGGCCAGTTCATCCAGAACGTCACACCTTGTGAGAGCGCGAACCCGAGCGCGATGCCGATCGATCCGCCGAAGAGACTCAGCACGACCGCCTCGACGAGGAACTGCAGCAGCACGTCGCGCCCGCGCGCGCCGATCGCCATGCGCAATCCGATCTCGCGCGTCCGCTCGGTGACCGACACGAGCATGATGTTCATGATCCCGATGCCGCCGACGAGCAAGGACACGCCGGCGATGCTCGCGAGCAGCGCCGTCATTGTCTGCGTCGCCTGCACGCGCACCGCCGCCATCTCCTCCATCGTGCGCACCATGAAATCGTCCGGATCGCCCGGCTGAATCTTGTGGCGGACGCGCAGCAGCGCGGCGATGCGATCGGCGGTCGCCGATGTGTCAGTGGCCGACGCCGCCGACACCTGCGCCTGCTGGATGAACGTAATCCCTCGCAGTTTCTTCATCACCGTCGTGTACGGAACGAAGACGACGTCGTCCTGATCTTGTCCCATCCCTGACTGGCCTTTGCTCACCATCACGCCAGAAACGGTGAACGGCTGGTTGTTGATGCGGATCACCTGACCCGTTGGATCCACGTCGGGCCCGAACAGCTGATCGCGCACGACCGAGCCGAGCACGGCGACCTTCGACGCGGTCGCGACATCCTGCGCCGAAAAGAACGCTCCGAGCTGCGTCGGCCACGATCGGATCAACGGCATGTCCACATCGGTGCCCTGCACCTGCGTGCCCCAGTTCTGGTTGGACGCGACCAGCTGTCCCCGCGTGTTGACACCGGCAGCGACGTACTGAACGCCCGGCACGCTGCGGATGGCGTTCGCGTCATCCGGCGTCAGGGTGCTGGCGTTGCCCTGGCCCTGCCGCACGCCGCCCTGCGTGAAATTGCCGGCGGCAACGATGATCATGTTGGTGCCGGCCGATTGGATCTGCGATTCGATCGACGTCTGCGCACCGGTGCCGAGCGCGACCATCGTGATGACGGCGGCGACGCCGATGATCATGCCGAGCATGGTGAGCGCCGTGCGCATTTTGTTGCGCCCCAGCGCCTTGAACGCGATGCGAAAGACCATCAAGAAGCTCACACAGCCTCCGCCGCTGGCCACGCCGCGAGCTCGTCGGACGCGAGACGACGGCGCTGAACCGGCTTGTCGGCGACCACGAGTCCATCGCGGAACGACACGATCCGTGAGCCGTACTCGGCGATGTCGTGCTCATGCGTGATCAGGACCACCGTGATACCTCGCTCGCGGTTCAGGCGCTGGAAAATGTCCATCACTTCGATGCTCGTCTTCGAATCCAGGTTCCCGGTCGGTTCGTCCGCGAGCACGATCGACGGGTTGTTGATCAGTGCGCGGGCGATCGCCACGCGCTGCTGCTGCCCGCCCGACAGCTGATTCGGATGATGATCCGCGCGGTTGCCGAGGCCGACGGTGCCCAGCATTTCCATCGCGCGCTTGTGCCGTTCCGCAGCCCTCAGTCCGCTGCCGTAGAGCAGCGGCAGCTCGACGTTGTCGAGCGCCGAGGTGCGCGACAGCAGATTGAATCCTTGAAACACGAACCCGATCTTCCGGTTGCGCACCGCCGCCAGCGCGTCCTTCGACATGCGCGACACGTCCTGCCCGTCGAGGAAGTACTGTCCCGACGTCGGCCGATCGAGGCAGCCGACGATGTGCATGAACGTCGACTTGCCGGATCCCGATGGTCCCGTCACGGCGAGGAACTCTCCGCGCTGGACGTCAAGGTTTACGCCCCGGAGCGCGCGCACCTCGACCTCGCCGACGATGTACGTCTTCACGAGGTTCTTGACGGCGATGACGGTGCTCGACATCGTTCCTGATTCGTTATCGTCCGCCGCGGAAACCGCCGCCGCCCGGCGGTCCGCCTCGCTGCGGCATCAGCGGATTGCCGGTGCCCTGCTGGCCTCCCGTACTGCGCGTGGCGCCCAGGCCGGTGACGCCGGTCACGACTTCCATCCCCGGCTGCAGCTCCGTCGAGATCAGCTCGGTATAGGTGCCATCGGTGACGCCGAGCCGCAGGTTCACCGGTTTCAACTGGTGATCCATGAACAACCAGGCGCGCCCGCGCGATTCAACGGTCGGCAGCGGAGGGAACAAGGCGTCGATGGTCTGCGCGGTCTGGCCGTTCGCCGGCGCTCCGTACTTCTGTCGCAGAGCCGATGCGGCAGATGGCTGCGAGCCTTTCGAGCTCTGCGAATCGTGCGCGGCCAGCTTCTCGAACGCGCTCGTGTCCTGTCCGCGCTCTTTCATGCGCGCGATGAACTGCTTCTGCTCGTCCGGCGACATCGACTTGAATCGCTCCATCCGCGCGGGATCGAATCCGCGGCGCCCGCCGCCGTCGGCGCGCGGCGCCTCCTGCGCGCCGGACGATCCCTGCGGCACGGCGACCGGCGACGACGGCTGCGCTGAAGTTGCGTTGCCGCCGGCGCGATTCCCAAAGGCGCCGCGTCCTCCACGGCCACCGCCCTGTACTTCAGGCGGCACCGGCTGATTGAGCGCCGCGAACAGATCCGTGGTCGGTCGGAACCGCAGTGCTGCATTTGGAATGCGCAACGCATCGGACCGTTTCGCAATCTCGATCTTCACGTTCGCGGTCATTCCCGGCTTGAGCTTCAGCTGCGCGTTCGGCACGTCGATCACGGTGCCGTAGGTCGTCACGTTCTGCACGACGACCGGCTGCAGCCGAATCTGCGAGACGTTTCCTTCGAAGGTTTCCGTCGGATAAGCATCCACGCGGAACGTGACGTGCTGCGCCGGCCGGATGCGGCCGACGTCGGCCTCGTCGATGTTCGCGTTGACCTGCATCTTCGTCAGATCGGCGGCGATGATGAACAGCGTCGGCGCCTGCATGCTGGCCGCGACCGTCTGGCCGACGTCCACGTTCCGCTGCGTGACGATGCCGTCGATCGGCGCCGCGATCACGGTGTGATCGAGGTTCACCTGATTCTGATTCACCGACGCCTGCGACTGGCTGACCGCCGCGCGCGCCTGCGTGACGGTCGCCTGCTGCGACGCGAGCGCGGCCTGCGCCATATCGACCGCGACCTTCGCCGAATCGAGATCGCTCTGCGGGAGCAGGCTCCTGGCGGCGAGCTCCTTCGCGCGCGTGTACTTCTGCTGCGCGTCCTGCAGCTGCACTTTGCGCTGCTCGAGATCGCTCTCGGCCTTGGTCAGATTCGCCTGTGTCTGCGACAGGTTGGCGCGCGCCTGCTGCAGCTGCGCCTCGAAGAGCGACGCATCGAGCCGCGCGATCACCTGTCCTTTGCGCACGATCGAATTGAAGTCGGCGCCGAGCCAGGCGATGTTGCCCGACACCTGGCTTCCCACCTGCACGGTCGTCACCGCCTGGAGCGTGCCGGTCGCGCCGACTGTATCGATGATGTCACCGCGGCTGATAGGCGAGGTCTGCACCTGGACGTCGGGCGCGCCGCGCCGGATGTAGTACGCCCCGGCGCCTGCGCCGATGGCCGCGATGATGACGAGGACCGTGACCGCTCGCTTCATGATTACCGTCTGGTCGTCATTACTGGCCGGCCGTCGTGCGCACCGCCGTACCGCCGCCGCCGCCCGCGGTCAGTACCGTGATGTTCAGGTTCTGCAGCGTCGTCTGCTGCAGCCGTTCGAGCTCGACGAGTGACTTGCGATAATTCAGGATCGCCTGCAACTCGTTGTTCTGCGCTGTCGCCAGGTCGCGCTGTGACTGGATGACGTTGTAGTTGGTCGACATCCCGACCTCGAACTTGCTCTGCTCGGCCTCGAGCTGCTTCTCGGCGAGCTCGCGCGCCGCCTGCGCCGCCTGGACACGCTCACCGTTGCTCTGCACGGTCACGGCGGCGTTGGTCACGTCGGTCGCAACCTGCAGCTCGATCTGTTTCACCTGGGCCTGCACCTGCGTGAGCTGGACGCGCGCGCGCGCGACGTTTGCCTCCTGCGAACTCGTGCCGAGGGGGTACGAGAAATTGACCTGCGCTGTCCATTGCGGGTACTGGTTGTGGAACAGCGTCGAAAACGCGTTGCTGATGCCGAGGTTCTCGGTGCGGCTGATCGGGCTGCCGAGGATGCTGGTATCGCGGAACAACTCGGTGCCGCCGACGCCCTGCGGGATGTAACTGACATTGAAGTCCGCCTGCGGCTTGAGCTGGTCGCTCAGGAATTTGAGCGTGACGTCGTTGGACGTCACGTTTTTCTTGGCGATGTCGAGGTCGGTACGCTCGTTCAATGCCCGGCGCACCGCCGCTTCGACATCAATGGATTGCGCCACGAAGTCGGGCCGATCGACAGGATCGATCTGGACGCTCCAGTTCGGATCCTCAGTGCCGCTGACGATCAGCCGCTTGACGGCCAGCTCGCCGGTCCGCATCGCCTGCTGCGCGACCGCGAGATTTTGGCGTGCGGTCGCGGCCTGCGACTGCGCCTGCACGACGTCGATCGGCGCCATCGTACCGACCTCGACCCGCGTCTGATTGTCCTTCACGAGCTGTTCGGCGAGCGCCACCGATTTCTGGGCGACTTCGACGCTCTGAACCGCGAATACGTAATCCCAGTAGGCATTCCGCACATTGGACAGCGTGTTGGTGACCGTCGCGCGCAGCTGCACGTCCGAAATGTCGCGGTTGATCTTGGTGACCTGCAGCTGCTGGCGCGTCGAATCGATGCGGAAGTTGCGAAGCAGCGGCTGCGTGTACGCGAAGCTCAGACTTGAATTGAACTGCGGATTGAACAGCGCGTTGTTACTGGTGGTCGTGCGCTTGAAGTTGTTCAATGCCAGCGAAAACGAACCGCCGCCCCACGGAACGCTCTGCGCGATGCCGCCGTTGAAGGTCATGGTGTCGTTGATTGTGGCAGTGCCGTTGTTGCCAAGTTGCAAGGCGCTAGTCGGCAGCTGCGTGACCGACTGCGGACCGATCGTCGACGTAAGGGTCGGGCTGTAGACTGAGCGCACACTGGCGATCGCGATGTCGTTGATCTCCGGATTCAACCGCTGTACCGCGATATCGAGATTGCGGTCGAGCGTCAGCTTCACCGCTTCGTCGAGCGTGAGCCGCACGACCGGCCGCGCCTGCGCCGCGGCGCCGGCCACCGGCGGCTGCACCGACGCGTCGGTCTGCGACACCTTTTCGGCCGCCTGCCTGATGAGCTCGTGAATGCGCGCATCGGACACCTGTGCCTGCGCGGCGGTGCAGGCCAGTACGAACACGCCAGTCAGGATCCAGATCGTTCGGTTGGGTGCCATTACATATCTCCGTCGCTCGGCTGAAAGCCTCGCGATACCTATCGCTTCTCGCCTTTGGGGCGGTTCGAATTCTTCTGCTGCTCGTAGAGCTTATTCAATTTGACGCGTTGATCCGGCGTGAGCACCTGGCGCATGTGCAACAGCATCAGCGTGCGCATTTTGTTCATGTGCGATCGGATCGCTTCGACTTTGTCGACCTGCCGCGTGACGACGGTCTCGTCCGCATTCGTCGCGACCAGGCGCGATAGCTCGTCCTCCTGCGAATCGAGGTCCGTTTTCTTGGCGCGTAGGGTCGGGATCGTCGACTGGAAGACGGTTTCAATACGGTTGACCTGATCGGCCGTCAGGGAAAGATCGCGCTGAAACTGCGGGTCGCGCCACCAGGCAAAACCGAACGATTGTCCAAGGGCAGACGCGGCCAGCGCCACTGAGAAAAATATGGCGGGCAACAGCCTGCGCACCCAGGTCAACTCCATTGCGTAAACCTCTGATAATACGGTTCGTAGAGGGATACGACGTCGTGAAGGCGGCTATTTCAGAGGAGACAACTTTTTACGTCGGGCCACGCTGCGACGAGCCGAGCAGGATCGCGTTGAAAAGCAGCTTGTACGTGCCGTGCGGCTGCGCGCGGTGCTGGGTCCGGAAGCCCAGCAGTACGACCCGCCCCTTGTCGACTGCGACTTCGACGACTGCCGCCCGTCCCGCGATCACCGGCTCGCCCAGCAGCCAGCCACTGAGGAGCAGATCGCGCGCCGGATATTCGGCCACGATGTGGACGTTCTGCGCGCCGACGGCTGCGAACGCCGGGCCGTTGATGAAGAACGCCGCCGCATCGGGCGGCATGCCGTACGCGACAGGATGATTCGCGCTGACTTTGATCTTCAGGATGCTGCCCGGAATATAGAAGTCGGCCTCGCGCGCTGAGGTCGTGACGTTCTCGACGTGGAGTCCGAACGCGGACAACGGCAGGTCGGCGGCGCGATCCATCGCGACGAGAGTTCCTCCACTCGCGGCGAACTCGTATAAGTTCGTCACGCCGCGCGCCGTCATGCCTCCGGTGTACGCGTCCGGCATCGTGCCGGCCGCCATCCCATTCAACATCTGCTCGTAGGTCGCATCAGGCAGCAGGATGACGTCGTATCGCGCGCGCAGATTGCCGACTCGCACATCACGGTCGAACACGCTGGTGTAAGGAAACTCGAACTGCTCGAGCAGCCAGCGCGTCCAGCCTTCGTCCATGTTGCCGCCCCACGCGTGGTAGATGCCGACGCGCGGCGCCTTGACCTCGAGAAGATCGCGCGGCATCTGATCGAGCGACGCGACGGCGACGCCAAATGCGCGCGCCGCGTCGCCAACCCGTACTGCCGTGCCCGCGGCCGGCTTGATCACAAAGGCGCCAGCCGGCCATGTCGCATCGTTCAGCGCCAGCGGCTCGGTCGCGCGCAAGACGGTTTCGCCCGCTTTCAGCAGACGGTTGACGATCGTGAACGAATCGTTCGCGCGCGGATCGAGCGCGAACGCCGCGCGCGCGGATGCCGGTGTCGCGACGTCAGGCGGCGGCGCGACGTCAATCGCTTCCGTTGCGACGCGGACCGCTTCCATCACGCGATCGACTTTCACGCCCATCTGATAGTTGAGTGTCCAGCCGGTGATGTCGTACGGACGCTTCGGCGGACCGCCTGGGTACAAGCGCACGTCGGGATAGGCCTGCGGCGTCAGCAGGTCGCGCACGTACGGTTCGAACGGCTGCGCGCCGCGGATGACGAACGAACCGGCGCCGTAGTGGCGTCCGCCCGCATCGAACGCGGCGCGCGCGCGCTCGATCTCGACGCCCCCGAGCCGCAGCACGTTGATCATCTTGACGGCCGTCGGCGGGTCCCATTGGACGTCGTCTCCCCGGCTCGCTCCGCTCGCCATCGGTACGATGAACGTTTCGTTCGCGTGGTTCCGGGTCGCGTCCCGGGCCATCTGGTAGATGTCGTAGAGCCACTCCTCCCGGCGCTTCGCCGCGATGTCGAGCAGCGCCATGGACGTCGTCACCATGTAGTCGCAGCTGTCGCGGATGTGCCACTCGCCGCCGAGGAACGGGCTCGGGTAATAGGTTGTCGGCTCGAGCGTCGGGATCGTCGTATTGGCGAAGTACTTCGGAAAGGCCGCCGCATCGTAGGTCGCCGGCGTCGCCGACGCGTGGCCGGTCTCGGTGAGAATCCCGATCATGTTGTGGAAATACGGCGCCGTGCGCATGCCGCCGTTCCACCACGTGTCGAAACCGATGCGCGAGACGGCGCCGCGCTTGCCTTCCTGATCGAGGCGGCGCGTCATCGCGTCGCCCACCAGGTTCACGCCGCGCATGACCAGCGGCGGAATGTTCGGATTCATCGGATCGTCGAACGGCGGAACGAAGATGCGCGAGGGAAACGGACCTGACTGGTGGTGGTTGTAGATGATCTGCGGAAACCACTCCGTGTAGAGCAGTCTCGCGCTGTTCCTCGTTTCCCCCTGGTTCATCATGAACCAGTCGCGGTTGTCGTCGTGACCGACGTACTTGTGCCACAACTCGGGAACACGGTCTTCCCACGGTTTGCCGCGATGCTCGCGATACCACGTCGCGACCATAGTCGTGCCGTCGGGGTTCATGTTCGCGACGAGCAGAAGAATCACGTTGTCGCGGATGAACCGCATTTCATCCGATTCTTCGGTGACGACCTTGTGCACCAGCAGCGGCGCCGTCTGCCCGTGTGCCACCTCCGAGGAGTGGAGGCCGAAGTCGATCCAGACGACGGCCTTTCCCTCGCGCGCGAGCGCGCGCGCTTCGCCATCGGTCAAGCGGTCGCCATCGTTTTGCCCGTCGGCCGGCTCCGGCCGCACCCGGCTTGTCGACGCCCGCGCCAGCGCGAGCCTGCGCGCGATGTCCTTGTACTTGCCGAGCTGGCGGAGGTTTTGTTCCGAGGAGACGACGGCGAGTACCTGCGTCCGTCCTTCGGCCGTCTTCCCCATCTCGATGAGCTGCATCCGCGAAGGGACCGCGATCGCCAGTTTGCGGAAATAGTCTTCAATCTGTTCGTAGGTGGCCAGCTTGTAATCGGCGCACGGCGGCCAGCCGATGACCGACTCGGGTGTCGGCGCTGTCGTCTGCGCGAACGTGGAGACACCGGCCAAAGCGACAGATGCCGACACGAGAAAACCGCACGCGACGCGGATCATCCACCGATCCTCGGGGACGCCTCGTCTTGGCACTGCGGTTGCTGAATCAGCCGGCATGAAGCCGTTGTTCATCGCGTGGGTGACGCTGGGACTTCTGCTGCTCGCGTTGGGGCGCCTGACCGCTCACGAACAGAATGCTTCGAGACGGACGATGGCCGCGCCGACCAGATTGTCCGGCGTCGAGGCGCCGGAAGTCAGACCGATCGCCACGGGTCGATCGAGCGGCAGCCAGGCGTCGGTCGTCACTTCGGCTTTGGCGCCAACGGGACGATGACGAATCTGCTGCGGCGACAGCAGGCAGTCGGGATCGGCAATGTGATACGTCGGTCGTGACGCCGCGCAGATCCGCGCGAGGTTGGCGGTGTTGCTGCTGTTGTAGCCGCCGATGACGATCATCAGGTCGATGGCGGTGTCGCGCAGCAATGCGACGACCGCGTCCTGTCGATCCTGGGTGGCGCTGCAGATCGTGTCGAACGCCTGATAGCGCGACGCGGCGGCCGCCTCACCGTCGCGGTCGATTATCGCCGCCCGGATCATTTCGCCAATCTCGAGCGACTCGGTCATCAGCATCGTCGTCTGATTCGCGAGACCGATGCGGTACAGATCGTCGTCCGGATTGAAGCCGGACGACGCGGCGTTGGCGAAGCGCGCGAGGAACGCGGCGCGATCGCCACCGCTGCGGATGTAGTCACAGACGACGGCCGTTTCCGCACGATCGAGGACGACGAGATATTTTCCGCCGTACGCGGCCGCCTGCGACGCCGTTGCCTGCGTCTCCTCGTGCCACACCTTGCCGTGGATGATCGAAGTGAAACCTCCCTCGGCGTAGCGGCGGACGTTCTTCCAAACGTTCAGCACCGATCCGCACGTCGTGTCGATCAGGGTGCAGCCGCGCCGATCGAGCTGCTGAAGCATCGCCACGGTGACACCGAAGGCCGGCAGGATCACGACATCTTGCGGTCCGAGTCGATCCAGCCCGACGTCCTCGTCGCTCAGAAACCGGATGCCCATCGTCCGGAGCTTCTCGTTGACGTGCGGGTTGTGGATGATTTCGCCGGTGAGGAACACGCTGCGATCCGGAAAGCGCTCGCGCGTCTGGTAGGCATAATCCACGGCGCGATCGACGCCGTAGCAGAAGCCGAACTCGCGCGCGAGATGAACGGTGAGCCGTCCGGCGCCGTAAGTGAAGTCCTCGACCTTCACACGCTCGACGAGCGCGCTGTGGTAGTTATCGGCCAGCATGCCAGCGACGGCATGCTTCAGGTCCAGACCCTTCCGGAAGATCAGCGAGGGCAAGCCCTACCTTTGATCACGCACGCTGCGCACGTGAGGCGTCAGGGCATCGTACGCGATCAACTCGCGGGTGCGCGGCCGATCGAGCGCCAGTTCGAGCTCCGACAGGAACGCATCGTCGGCGGCGACGTCGTCCAATCCGCTGCCGCGCGTGGCGATCGGTGACAGGCGCGCGTTTGCGTCGCCGCTCAACACCGTGCGGGCGTCCTGGTTGTGCCAATCCCACTCGTAGGAGGCGCCGAGCGCGACCCCGACGAACAGGCCCGCCGCCGCGGCGGCGGCGATCCAGCGGGGAGCCGTCGGCGCCGTCGTCGACGAAATGCCGCGTCGAACGAGCTGCGCGGGGAAGCTGATGACGCGCGCCGGATGGCCGACGTGCTCGATGCGCCGCGCGATCTGCTGCTGCTGTGCCTGGAGCCGTTCGGCGGTGAAGAGGTCGTCGGATTCGGCATCGCCCTCAGCGCGCAGTGCGTCGAGAAAGCGCAAGAGCTCCGCGTAGCGCGCGCCGCACGCTGCGCAGTCGGCGAGATGTTCGGCCGCACGCGGATCGATGGCCTCACCGGTTCGCGCGGCGTAGTAACAGTCGTACAGCCGCTGTTCCTGCAGGTGGCGCGCCCGACCGATCACGGCTTTCCTCCGAGCAGGCCGCGCAGCTTGCGCGCGGCGCGGAACAGATGCACGCGAACCGTCGACTCGTTCAACCCCGTCATCGCGCTGACTTCCCGCGGGGTGCAATCGCCGTAGTGACAGAGCATGAAGACCAGGCGCTGTCGGCCGTCGAGCCGATCGATCGCCGCCGCCATGCGCGCGCGGCGTTCGCGCGCGAGCAGGCGCTGCTCGGGATCGTTCGGTGCGCCCGCGGCAGAAACGCGCGCTTCGTCGGCGCTCGAAATCTCGGCGCCGACGGTCCAGCGATCGCGGCGCGACCGCGCCTTGCGGCGATCGAGGCATCCGTTGATGAGAATCCGCGTGAACCAGACCTCGAACGGCCACGCTTCGCGGTACGAACCGATGTGCGTGAATACCTTGACGAACGCGTCCTGCACCGCTTCGTCGGCGTCGGCGGCGTCGCGCAAGTACTGGTAGGCGATGCGCGACGCGCGATGCTGGTGCATGGCCACGAGCTCGCCGAAGCGGTCGCGCGCCTCGTCGTCGCGGCCGCTCTCGACCAGGCCGCGAATCTCGATTGCGAGCCGCGAATCTTGCGAGAGCGCCGCCGCTGAGCCTCGTCGCGTCGACGGAGCGCTCCCGACACCCCCGACAGGGGCGGC
This sequence comes from Acidobacteriota bacterium, assembly GCA_003222395.1. Classification (GTDB taxonomy): domain Bacteria; phylum Acidobacteriota; class Vicinamibacteria; order Vicinamibacterales; family CAVVIG01; genus Gp6-AA45. Next base: position 136,713 of record QHWB01000040.1, on the reverse strand, counting down.
TTCGCGCTCCAGGCCGCGCGCGACGTCGTGAGCTGGCCGCAACTCTCCACTCATTGAAGCATTACGTCCGATTTCCACAGGTGTTTACAGTTTACCGTATGTTCCGGAATTGTTGACTCGACCGATCCGTCGGAATACGATCGCGGGATTCACGTATGTCACTGGACCTCCACACGTTAGACCTCGAGCGCGACGGCATCCGCTCGCGTCGTGTTCACTGGAATCTCTCGACGGCCGCGCTGTACGAGGAGGCCGTTCGACGGCAGGAAGCGGCGATTGCCGCCGGCGGCCCGCTGGCGTGCCGGACGGGACAGCACACGGGACGGTCGCCCAACGATAAGTTTATCGTCCGCGAACCGTCGAGCGAGCCGCACATCGACTGGGGCAAGGTGAACCGGCCGATGGATCCCGCACGATTCGAGGCGTTACATGCCGATCTGTTGAGCTCGCTGAGCGACAAGGAGCTCTTCGTCCAGGATTGTTTCGCCGGCGCCGATCCGAAGTACCGCCTGCCCGTCCGCGTCATCAACGAGCTCGCGTGGCACAACCTGTTTGCGCGAAGCCTGTTCCTCGTCGACACGAACGTTGCGGCGGCACACGTCCCCGAATTCACCGTCATCGACGTGCCGAGCTTCAAATCGACTCCTGCGCGCCACGGCACGAACTCGGACGTCGTCATCGCGGTTCATTTCGCCAAGAAGCTCGTGCTGATTGGCGGCACGAGCTACGCCGGCGAGATGAAGAAGTCGATCTTCAGCGTGTTGAACTACGTGCTGCCGATGCAGCACGTCCTGCCGATGCATTGTTCCGCAAACATCGGCGCCGGCGGCGACGTCGCGCTCTTCTTCGGCTTGTCTGGAACCGGCAAGACGACGCTGTCGAGCGATCCCGAGCGGATGCTCATCGGCGATGACGAACACGGGTGGAGCGATCGCGGCGTATTCAATTTCGAAGGCGGATGCTACGCGAAAACGATTCGACTGTCGCCCGAGGCCGAGCCGCAGATCTACGCGACGACGCGGCGCTTCGGAACGGTGCTCGAGAACGTCGTCCTCGATCCGGAGACGCGGCAGCTCGATCTCGACGACGATCGTTACACCGAAAACACGCGGGCCGCCTATCCAATCACGTTCATCGAGAACGCAGTTCCGTCCGGTCAGGGCGGCCATCCGAAAAACGTCGTGATGCTCACCGCCGATGCCTTCGGAGTGCTGCCGCCGATCGCGCGGCTGACGCCCGAAGGCGCCATGTACCATTTCCTTTCCGGCTACACCGCCAAGGTCGCCGGCACGGAGAGGGGAGTCACCGAGCCGAGAGCGACGTTCAGCACGTGCTTCGGCGCGCCGTTTCTGCCACTGGCGCCAAGCCGTTACGCGACGATGCTCGGCGAGAAGATCGCGCGGCACGCGGCGCGCGTCTGGCTGGTCAACACGGGCTGGACCGGTGGGCCGTACGGCGTCGGCACGCGGATGAAGATCGGATACACACGCGCGATGATTCACGCCGCGCTGGCCGGCGCGCTCGACCACGTCGCCTACGAAACCGATCCGGTCTTCAACGTCGCCGTGCCGACGAGCTGTCCTGAGGTTCCACCCGAGGTGCTCAAACCGCGCAACACATGGACCGACGGCGTCGACTACGACGCCCAGGCGGCGAAGCTCGCGCGCATGTTCGCCGAGAACTTCAAGACGTTCGAAGGCGGCGTCACTCCGGAGGTGCGTGCCGCCGGACCTCGGGTGTAGGACCGACCGGCGTGTCGCTCCGATACGAGCCGGTCATCGGGCTCGAGATTCACGCGCAGCTCCTCACCGAATCGAAAATCTTCTGCGGCTGCAGCACCGCATTCGGCGCCGATCCGAACACCCACATCTGTCCCGTGTGCATCGGCCTGCCGGGCGCGCTGCCCGTGCTGAATCGCCGCGCGGTCGATCATGCGATCCGCGCGGCGCTGGCGCTTGGGTGCACGATTCAGGAAACGTCGATCTTCGCGCGCAAGAACTACTTCTACCCGGACCTGCCGAAGGGCTACCAGATTTCGCAGTACGAGCGGCCGCTGGCAGTCGACGGCTTCTTCGACGGCGTCGGCATCATTCGCGTGCATCTCGAGGAAGACGCCGGCAAATCGCTGCACGAAGGATTCGTCGATTCCGACCGCAAGACCTACGTCGACTACAACCGCAGCGGCGTGCCGCTCGTCGAGATCGTGACGCGGCCGGATCTGCGCTCCGCCTCGGCTGCCGCCGATTTCTTCAGCCGGCTGCGCGAGACCCTGGTGTGGCTCGACGTGAACGACGGCAACATGGAAGAGGGCAGCCTGCGCTGCGACGCGAACGTCTCGGTTCGGCCTGAAGGGACCGTGCCGCTCGGCACGAAGGCGGAAGTAAAGAACCTCAACTCGTTTCGCTTCCTGCAAAAAGCGCTCGAGCACGAGATCGCGCGTCAGATTGAGGTGCTCGGCGAGGGTGGCCGCGTCGTGCAGGAAACACGCCTGTGGGACGCGGTTGCCGGGCGCACGGTCTCGATGCGCAGCAAGGAAGAAGCGCACGACTACCGCTACTTTCCCGAGCCGGACCTGCCGCCGCTCGTGGTCGACGCCGCGCGCGTTGCGGCGATCCGTGCGGAGATGCCGGAGTTGCCCGACGCCCGCCGCCGCCGATTCGTCGAGCAATACGCGGTGCCGGAGTACGACGCAGGGCAGCTCACGCAGTCGCGAGCGCTCGCCGATTACTTCGAGGCCACGATTGCGGCCGGCGCGGCGGCGAAGCCCGCGAGCAACTGGATCATGGGCGAGCTCGCGCGGAAGCTGAAGGAGATCGACGCGAGGACGACGCCGTCGCCGCTGCCACCCGAGCGGCTCGCGGGCCTCATCGCGCTCATCGAGAAGGGAACGATCAGCGGTTCGATCGCGAAGGACGTGTTCGAAAAGATGTTCGCAACGGGACGTGCGGCCGGCGACATCGTCGCCGCGGAAGGACTGACGCAAATCAGCGACGAATCACAGATCGTCGGGTTGATCGCCGACGTGCTCGCGAAGAATGGCGACGCCGTCGCGCAGTATCGCGCGGGCAAGACGGCGACGTTCGGCTTCCTCGTCGGTCAGGTCATGAAGGCCGCCGCCGGCAAAGCGAATCCAAAGCGCGTCAACGAGCTGTTGAGGGAGGCACTGGGCGCGTAGCTCCGCGTCGATCGATCGAGTTCGTTCTGCGGCTGAGGTCGCGCGCGCATCGCAGGCGCGTGTACCGCGCGTTTATCGCGTGTTATAATGCTTTTACTCCTTACGACATTCCAGTTGGCAGTCGCGGTGCACAGGCAGAGCGATCCGGGGTGGGGACCCCGGGCTTGATCGAAACCTACCATCTGTCGAAGCTCTACAGCCGCGGCGTCTACGCCTTGCGCGACCTTTCCCTCACCATCGACAAGGGTGAATTCGTCTTTCTTACCGGTCCAAGCGGCGCCGGCAAGTCGACCTTTCTGCGGCTCCTGTTGCGGGAAGATCGGCCGAGCGAGGGCGATCTCAAAGTCCTCGGGCGCGACCTCAACACGTTGCGCCCCTCGCAGGTTCAAAGCTACCGCCGCAGCGTCGGGTTCGTGTTCCAGGATTTCCGGCTGATTCCCCGATTCACTGTCTTTCAGAACGTCGCCTTCGTCATGCGCGTCCTGGGCTTGCCGCTCGCGACGCAACAGCGCAAGACGTTCCAGGTACTCAAGTGGGTCGGGCTGCAGCATCGTATGAACGCCTTCCCGGAAGAATTGTCCGGCGGCGAGCAGCAGCGGATCGCGATTGCGCGAGCGCTGGTCAACGACCCTCAACTGATCCTCGCCGACGAGCCGACCGGCAACCTCGATCCTGACTTGTCGCTCGAGATCATGAACCTGTTCCGCGAAATCAACGCGCGCGGCACGACCGTCGTCGTCGCGACGCACGATCGTGAGCTGATCCGCCGCGTCGGCCGCAAGGCCGTCACGCTCGATCACGGCCGCGTCGTCGAGGTCGCATGATTCGTGCGCTCCGCTACGCGATCGAAGAGGCGCTCCTCAGCCTCTGGCGCGGCCGACAGGCGGGATTGCTCTCGACAGCGACGATCGCGCTGGCGCTGTTCGTCCTCGGCGCGTTCCTCATCGTCACGGCCAACCTCGAACGGCTCGCCGCCGAATGGAGCAGCGTGGCCGAGCTCTCCGTGTACTTGAGGGACGATGTGACCCCTGATCAGCGGCGCGCGATTGAGAGCGCGCTGGCGCCGGGAGGCGTCGTGGCTTCGCATGAGTACGTGTCGAAGTCCGACGCGCTCGTCCGCTTCAAGCAAACCTTCGCCGATCTCGCATCGACCGTCGACACGCTGGGCGACAATCCGCTGCCGGCGTCGTTCGAGGTTCGTGTGCGCCCTGACGGCGACTCGGCGGCCGGCGTCGATCGCCTTGGCGCGAGCCTGCGGCAGATGCCCGGTGTAGCCGACGTTCGCTACGATCGGCAGTGGTTGAATCGGCTGACGTCCGCCGTCACCATCGTACGCGGTGTGGGCCTGATGCTCGGCGCGCTGTTGACGATTGCGGCGGCGCTCACGGTTGCGAACGTCGTACGGCTCGCACTGTTCGCGCGCCGGGACGAGCTCGATATCATGCAGCTGGTCGGCGCGCCAGGCGCCTACATTCGCGGTCCGTTCGTGATGGAAGGCGTGCTTCAGGGTGGGATTGGCGCTCTGGTTGCGGTCGTCGCGCTCGCGCTGGCATTCTTCGCGCTGCGCGCGCGCTATCTCGCACCGCTCGCATCAGCCATCAATCTCTCGACCGTGCGGTTCCTGCCGGTCGAGCTGTGTCTGCTCCTCGTCGTCGGTGGAATGGTCGTCGGCTGCGTGGGCGGCGCGGTCGCCGCGTGGCGATCTTGATCTCCCATTTCACATTCTTGACACTCCTTTTTCATCGGATTTACACTGGATAGGACCAAGCAACAATTGATTCCGAGGGGCCTGCATGCCACGCTTCGTGACCGACTCGAGGCCGACCAGCGCAATCGCAGAGTTCTACCGGGAAGAATTCAACAAACACCGCCGATGCCTGGAGCAGCAGCGACCGTACTATTCGGAAAGTGCCATCACCGACGTTGAAGCGGCGCTGACGAAAATCATGGCGCAGCTCGAACACCTCCTGACACAGGACGACGCCCCCCAGCTCGTAAGCTCCCTCTTGAAGAAATTCGACGTCGTGACCGGCCTTTCGGCCTGGTCCGATCCCAAGCAGACTCACTGACGCGTTCTCTCGCCGAACTTCGACAAGACCTCCTGGCCATCATCCGGGCCGGGATTCGTGCGTGCGCCGCCGATGTTCTCGTCGATCGCGCACTGACCGGCGAGGACGCGCCGCGTTTGGAACACGTGGCGGTGATCGCCGCGGGTAAAGCTGCGCCCGCGATGGCGGCCGCCGCCGCGAAACGCCTTGGATCGCTATCGGGCCTCGTCGTGGGGGCCCAGCTTGCTCGGCCGGTTGTCGCACCGATGCCCGAGGCCCCACCGACGCCTGAGGCCACGCCGACATCGTGGGCTGAGCAAGCTCCGCCCCTACGCCGCGCTTGCGAGTTCATCGTCGGCGGACACCCGACGCCGAATGCGCGCAGCGAAGAGGGCGGACGCAAAGCGCTCGCGATTGCCGAATCGCTGTCGGAGGACGACACGCTCCTGGTGTTGATTTCGGGAGGCGCGTCCGCACTGATGGCTGTGCCGGCCGACGGGGTGACGCTCGACGACAAGCGGGCCACGACCGATCGTCTGCTTCGCGCCGGCGCCGACATTTACGCCCTGAACACGGTGCGGAAGCACCTGTCGGCGATCAAGGGCGGCTGGCTCGCCGCGCGCACGCGCGCCGCCTGCATCGCGCTGGCGATTTCGGATGTCGTCGGCGACGATTTGAGCGTCATCGCCTCGGGTCCGACCGTCGCCGACGCGAGCACGTTCCAGGACGCGCTCGACATCCTGCGGCGATTCGGCGGCGAGCATGCGTATCCCGCCGGCGTGGTGTCGCGCCTTCACGCGGGCGTGCACGGATCGATTGCCGAAACGCCGAAGCCCGGCGACGCGCGCGTCGCCAACGCCAGGACGCGGCTCATTGGATCGCGGCGCGATGCGATGCGAGGCGCCGCAGATCAGGCGATCGCGCTCGGATACCAGGTCATCTCAATCGACGATGCGGTGACCGGCGAAGCGCGCACGGCGTCGGCGTCGCATCTCGGCGCTGCCTTCGCGCGTGCCGCCGGCATCGCGCGACCGGCGTGCATCGTCTCGAGCGGCGAGACGACGGTGAACGTGACCGGTTCCGGCAAAGGCGGTCGCAATCAGGAGTTTGCGCTCGCGGCGGCGGAGCCGCTCGCCGAAACCGCCTCCGCAGCGGTGGTGGCGAGCGTCGGCACTGACGGTATCGACGGGCCCACGGACGCCGCCGGCGCCTTCGTCGACCAGACGACGCGCAGTCGCGCGGCGGCCGCCGGACTCGACGCGCAGCGGTCTCTTTCGAACAACGATGCCTACGCGTTTTTCGACGCGATCGGCGATCTCATCCGGACAGGTCCGACCGGCACCAACGTCGGCGACCTTCAGGTAATTCTGTTAGCCTAACTTCGATGCTTTCACGCGACCACGTGCTCGCGCTGATGCGCGAGCGTGTGCATCATCCCGCGGCCATCCGCGAGCTCCTTCAGGTTCTCAAGATTCCGCGCGAAGAGCGCGTCACCTTCAAACGGCACATCAAGTCGCTCGTCGGCTCCGGCGACCTGATACAGATCCGCGATCATCGCTTCGGCCTGCCGGAGAAGATGGATTTGTACGTCGGCCGCCTGCAGACGCATTCAGCCGGATACGGATTCGTTGCGCCCGAACGCCCGCTCGAATCGGGCGGCGACATCTACATTTCCGGTCCGCTGATGAACGAAGCGATGCACGGCGATCGCGTGGTCGTGCGCGTCGAGCGGATCAAGGAGGGAGGCCGCGCCGAGGGACGGATCATCCGCATCCTCGAACGAGCCAACCAGTGGATCGTCGGCCGCTACGATCGCGACGAGAACGGCATGGGATACGTCGTGCCGTTCGATCGCCGGGTCCTGATGGATATCTTCATTCCGCCGGGCCAGGAAGGCGGCGCCGATCCGGGACTGATGGTCAGCGTCGAGCTCACGCGCTGGCCGACGTCGACGCGCGGCGCGATCGGGCGCGTGGCCGAAGTGCTCGGCCACATCGACGCGCCCGGCGTCGACACCGAGATCATCATCCGCAAGTGGGGCATTCCCGACGCGCATTCCGACGAATCGGTTGCCGAGGCGATCCGGCTCGGAGCGACCGTCGCCGACCGCGACATTCGGAGCCGCACCGATTTCCGCGACGTGCCTACCGTTACCATCGACGGTGAGCATGCGCGCGACTTCGACGATGCCATCACGCTCGACAAGCTGCCGAACGGGAACTTCCGGCTCGGCGTCCACATCGCCGACGTGTCGCATTACGTCCAGGAGGGAAGCGCGCTCGACCGCGAGGCGTACGACCGTGGCACGTCGGTGTACTTCCCCGAACGCGCCGTTCACATGTTTCCCTCGGAGCTGGCGACCGGATTGTGCAGCCTGAATCCGCACGTCGATCGGCTCGTGCAGTCGTGCCTGATGGAAGTGGATCGGCGCGGTCAGGTCGTCCGGTACGAGTTTCACGACGGCGTCATCAACAGCGACGAACGGATGACCTACACGGCCGTGAACGGCATCCTCACGGACGGAGATCCGCAGCTGATGAAGCAGTACGCGCGGCTCGTGCCGATGTTCGAGATGATGCGCGAGCTGTTTCAGATTCTGCACGATGCGCGCCGGCGGCGCGGATCCATCGACTTCGATCTCAACGAGGCCGAAGTCGTCATCGACGAGGGCGGCGTAATCGAAGCGATCATCGCGCTCGAGCGCAACGTGGCGCACCGCCTCATCGAGGAATTCATGCTGCTCGCCAACGAAACGGTTGCGTCCTACCTCGAATCGCAGGAGGCGCCATCGCTGTACCGCGTGCACGAGGAACCCGACATCCTGAAGGTGGAGAAGTTCGAGGAGTTCGTTTCGGGTTTTGGATTGAGCCTCGGCGCGCCGATGAACGCGCTGCGGCCGCGCCACTTCCAGAAGCTTCTCGAGCGCATTCACGGCAAACCGGAAGAAAAGCCGATCGCGTTCCTGATGCTGCGGACGATGCAGAAGGCGCGCTACGCGCCGGAGAACCTCGGGCACTTCGGCCTCGCGGCGCCGAGCTACACGCACTTCACGTCTCCGATCCGCCGCTATCCCGATCTCGTCGTCCACCGCGCCCTGCGGGCGGTGCGTCACGGGCTGCTGACCGACGAGGTCAAGGACGAGTGGACCGAGGAACTGCCGGAAGTCGCGCGCCATACGTCCGAGATGGAGCGGCGCGCCGACGACGCCGAGCGCGAGCTTTTGCAGTGGAAGAAAGTGAAGTTCATGGCCGACAAGGTCGGCGACGAGTTCGAAGGCTCCGTGACCGGCGTCGCCGCGTTCGGGCTGTTCATCGAGCTGATCGAGCACTTCGTCGAGGGGCTCGTGCACGTCTCGACGATGGCCGACGACTACTATCGCTTCATCGAGAGCGCGCACATGCTCGCGGGCGAGAATACACGGAAAGTGTACCGGCTCGGCGACAAGGTGAAGGTGCAGGTGATCCGCGTCAACATGGAGCAGCGGCAGGTGGATCTCGGGCTCGTGGAAATTCTCGAGCGCGTGCGCGAAGGCGATCGCGGCCCGCGCCGCAGCCGCGCGACGCCGAAGCAGGAGAAGCGGCGCAAGCAACGGCCGGGCCGGCGTGAACGGCACCGGACCAAGACTAAAGGGCGCCGGTGAAATCGGTCGTCGTCGGGACCGCGGGGCACATCGATCACGGGAAGAGCGCGCTCGTTCGCGCACTGACGGGCACCGATCCGGACCGTCTGAAGGAAGAGAAGGCGCGCGGCATCACGATCGATCTCGGGTTCGCGCACGCCACGATCGGCGACATCAACTTCGCCTTCGTCGACGTTCCGGGCCACGAACGGTTCGTGAAGAACATGCTGGCCGGCGTCGGCGGCATCGATCTCGTCGTCCTCGTCGTCGCGGCCGACGAATCGGTGATGCCGCAAACGCGGGAACACTTCGACATCTGTCGTCTGCTCCAGGTACCGGCGGGTCTCATCGCGCTGACCAAATCCGACCTGGCGGACGCCGAGACGCTCGAGCTTACGCGGATGGAAGTTCGCGAGCTCGTCACCGGCTCGTTCCTCGAGGGCGCGCCGGTGGTCCCGCTTTCGTCGAAGACCGGCGATGGTCTGGACGTCTTTCGCGACGCGCTCGTCGGCGTGAGCGCCGGAACGCGTGGCAGACCGATTGATGCTTCCGTTCGACTGCCGATTGATCGCGTGTTCTCGATGAAAGGTTTCGGCACCGTCGTCACCGGCACGCTCGTGTCGGGCCGAATCACCACCGACAGCGAGCTCGCGGTGATGCCAGACACGTCTCCATCAGCGTCGTCAGCACCGTCAGCGGCGTCCGGCTCCAGCCGGGCTTCAACGATCAAGGTCAAAGTCCGCGGCGTGCAGGTGCATGGACGGAAACAACCCGAGGCGATCGCCGGGAACCGCACCGCGGTGAACGTGAGCGGCGTCGATGTCGCGGACGTCGCGCGCGGACAGAATCTGGTCACGCCCGGCGCCTTCGAAGAGACTCGACTCGCGGACGCGACCGTCGAGGTGCTTCCTGACGCGAAGCCGCTGAAGCACGGCGCGCGCGTGCGGTTTCATCAGGGGACCGCCGAGATTCTCGGCCGCGTCGCCATCGTCGGGCCTCTGCGGGACGGAGCGGACGCGCAGGTCCGCCCCTCCATCGAGCCGGGTGCTCGCGGATTCATACGGCTGCGGCTCGAGGCCGCGGCGTTGCTCGCGCGCGGCGATCGCTACATCCTGCGCGCGTATTCGCCGTCCGTGACGATTGCCGGCGGCGTGATTCTGGATCCTGCACCGCCGCGAGCCGCCATTCGGACCGCGGCCGCCCTCGATCGCATGCGCCGACTCGAGCGCGATCCGGCTGGCGCGATGATCGCGGAGCGCGGCGCGCTCGGGTTGCCGATGCGCGCGCTCATCACGCGCGCCGGCGTCGACCCGCGGGCGATCGATGAACGCATCGCCGCGCTGTTGAAGTCGAGCGAGGCGGTCCTCGCAGGCGACGTGCTCGTGGCGCACGCGGTCCTGCAGCAGCTGACCGGAACCATCGTCGCGACGCTCGCCGAACATCACCGCGCCGAGCCGCTGTCGGAAGGGATACCGCGCGAGGAGTTGCGGGAGCGGACGTTCGGCCGCGGCGCCGCGTCGATCTTCGATCGCGCGCTCGCCGACCTCGAGCGCGCCGGCACCATCGCCGTTCGCGATCGCGTCGCGCTCGCCACGCATCGTGTTGCGCTGTCGCCGGACGAGGATCGCGCGCGCCTGGCAATCGAGCGCGCGTATCGCGACGCGGGACTCACGCCCCCGGACGCCGCGGCAATTGCGCGTGACGCGGACGCCTCGCCCGCGGTCGCCGATCGAATACTGAAGCTGTTACAGCGTCAGAAAGTTCTGGTCCGCGTGGATACGCTGTTGTTCCATGACCAGGCGCTGAAGCAATTGAAAGCGGAAGTAGCGGCGCTGAAGACCGCCGCGGGCCCGGCGGCCCGCATCGACGTCGCTACGTTCAAGGAGCGGTTCGGCGTCACGCGTAAGTTCGCGATCCCTCTGCTCGAGTACCTGGACCGCGAGCGCGTCACACGCCGAATGGGAGACGCGCGGGTGATTTTATGACTTCTCGTCCTTACCGCCGGTGACCTCGTCTTTGAAATTCCGGATCGCGCTGCCGATACCACGGCCGAGGCCGGGCAGGCGATTTGCTCCGAAGATGATGAAGACGATGGCCAGAATGACCAGCAGTTCCGGCAGACCTAACGAACCCATAGCGGCACTCCTTGGAACTGTAATTCTATCATCGTTCGCGTCTGGCTCCGCCGTAGTCGGAGGCCAGTTCAGTTCCGGTGTGAACCTCGTCGAAGTGTATGCGACGGTTACCGACGAACGCGGCGAGCCGATCGGCGATCTCAGCGCGGCTGATTTTCGTGTCGCCGAAGATGGCATCCCGCAGATGGTGAGCGCGTTCGCGGCTGGTGAATTCCCGTTATCCGTCGCCATCGGCGTCGATCGCAGCTTCAGCATGGCCTCCGGGAAGGTGGATCGCCTGAGCGCGGTCAAGAATGCCGCGCGCACGTTCGTTGGAGCGCTGCGTGCGGGCGACCAGGTGATGGTGATCGCCGTGGGGAGCGAGACCGAGGTGGCGGCGCCGTTGTCCGCAGATCGCGCGGCCGCGCTCGCCGCGATCGATCGGATCGAGCCGTGGGGCACGACGCCGCTCTACGACGCGACGGTCCGGGCGATCGACGCGATTCAATCGGCAAAGGGACGTCGAGCGCTGGTCCTGTTGTCTGACGGCGTCGATCGGTACAGCGACACACAGCCGGCCGCGCTCCTCGATCGCGCGCGCCGCAGCGACGTGCTCGCGTACCCGATCGCGATCGGTCGGACGCGCGCGCCGATCTTCGCGGAGCTCGCGGCCGCCACCGGCGGCCGATCGTTCTTCGTCAAGGATCCACGCGAGCTGCCGGCGGAAATGACGGCCATTGCGCGCGAACTGCATTTCCAGTACTTGCTCGGCTACGCACCGGCGCGCGGCGGAGAACAGGGCTGGCGGTCGATCGATGTCACCGTCAACCGGCCTGGCGTGCGCGTCAGGGCGCGCGACGGGTATTTCTCGCGCTGAACGCGTTTCAACGTCACGGCCGCATCGATCGCGAGGCCGACCTCGAGCGTCTTGAGCAGGCGCCATTTCAGCGAGCGGTACTCCTGGCGACCGGCGATGAGATCGGCCATCACTGCGCGTACGCCGGCGCTCTGCCGCAAGGCGCGCAGCAGAAGCCTCACGAATGCCGGTTGAAAGAAGCGATCCTTCAGGCGCGCCGCGCGTACAAGCTCTGCAATCGCCGTGTCGAACACACGCGCGGTGAATTCGCGCGCGGGATCGGCCGCGCCCAGCGCGGCCGCAATCGATTCGGCAGAGCGCAGCGCGAAGTAGATGCCTTCGCGCGTGATCGGATCGACCAGACCGGCCGCGTCGCCGAGAAGACACCAGCGGGGACCGGCGAGGTCGACGGCTTCTAAATCGGCGGCTGAAAGCGATGGAATCGGCCAGGAGTACGGCTCGAGGCGCGTGTGGCCGCGCGCGACCTGCGTGCGCGAGATCCATTCGAGTGTGCGGCCGCGCAACTCGCCCGACGTGAACCCGCCGTCGGCCTGCGCGCAGATCCCGATGGCGAGATGGTCGGGCCGCGGAAACGACCAGACGTAGCCGGGCGGATCGGCGACGAAGTCGACGACGATCTCGTCGCTCGTCACGCCCGTCGCGTAGAAGCCGGTGGCGATGGACAGCTGATCGCGGCGAAAGGCGCGTGCGAGACGGCGGCGCACGAGGCCGTTCGCTCCGTCGGCGCCGATCAGGAAGCGCGCGTGATGCACGCCACGTGCGGTTCGGAGCGCGATACCTGACGCGTCGACGTGGATCTCGATCACCCGTTCGGCGACGACCGATGCACCGGCGCGTCGCGCCGCGTCGAGAAGCGCCGCGTCGAAGGCCGCGCGGCTGGCGACTGAGAGCGCGTCGGTGTCGAGCGGGACGATCGAGTCGCCGAATCGCGCCGAACGAATCGTCGATCGATCGAGCGCTGTGGATGGAATCGCGTCAGCGACGATGGCGAGCGCGCGTCCAGTGACGCCGCCGCCGCACGGTTTTTCGCGCGGATGCGACGGATCGAAGATCGTGACGCGCGCCCCCTGGCGGGCGAGCGCATGCGCCGCCCACGCACCGGCCGGCCCCGCGCCAACGATTGCGACATCGAGTTTCAACTCGTCCAGCACCCAGTCCCCAGCAACCAACCAGCACCAGTCTCCAGCAACCAGCGTGTTACATTACACGCCCATGGTTGACCTCGAGACCAGCCTCTTTACCGTCGGAGTGTTCCAGGACGTTTCGTGGGCGACAAAAGGCATCGACGCGCTGAAGCGTGCAGGGTTTCCGCCTGACGCCATGACGATCCTTGCCAAGGACAGCCAAGATTTGGCGGCGCTCGTTCAAAAAATTTTCGGCCAGGCCGGCGAGCGCTTCGAGATTACGGGCGTTGGAACCGTCATCGCGCACGGGACGCTCGTCGAGACGCTGCAGGGCAGCGCTCGGGATCTCGGAAAACTGGGTCTGGCCGCCACGATGCGGCGCGTGGGGTTCCAGCCGCACGACGGACGCATTTACGAAACGCTGACGGCACGCGGTGGCGTACTGGTGGCGATTCGAACGGAGCCGCGCGCGGCAGACGCGCTCGCGGTTCTGCACTCGTACGGCGCCGGGAACGCAGCGATCGGCGCCTGGGGCGGTCGAGTCTGATTGCAGATTGCGTGTCGAGGCGCCGATATGCGATGCGAGATCGATCGCGGTTCCGCCTTTCGCAAAACGAAATGAGGACACCCCGGCCGACATCATCTGCCGTTCGTCGTAACAAAATGCGCCTGGGCCTCGAGGCACTCCTTTTGCAGTTGCAGCCCGGAAGACTCGTGCGCGAAAATATCAGCACCAACGACCTGTCGTTTCCGATGTCAGACCCAAGCGCCACAGTCGAAGTGCCTGTCAACACATCTGCGGGACACCTGTGCCTGCACTTCGAAGGGGACCACCCGGTCGAGGTGCCGTTCCTGTTCGAGCAACCGGAGAAGCGGATCGGGCCGGCGGCGCTTGCCTCGTTTGCGTATCACATCGTGATGGTCGCCGTGCTGCTGTGGGCGATTCGCTACACGGCAAACCGGACGACCGAAGCAGCAGTTCTTCCCGAACATCCGAACAGCGGGATCATCTGGTTGAATCAGCTCGGTCCGGGCGGCGGTGGCGGCGGCGGCGGCAACCGCATGAAGGAGCCACCGCGCAAGGCGGAGTTGCCGGGCAAAGACAAGCTGACGGTGCCGGTGGTCAAACAGCCCGCCGTGACGCCGCAGATCGCGAAGAACGAACCAAACCCCGTCGAGCAGTTGAACATCCCCGCGAAGGTCACCGCGTCGGCAGCCGATTCACTGCCCGGCGCGATTGACGCGCCACCCGGACCACCGACGATGTCGCAGGGATCGGGCACTGGCGGCGGCGCCGGCACCGGCGCGGGTACCGGCATCGGTCCTGGCAACGGCTCCGGTCTCGGCCCCGGCAGCGGCGGCGGTACCGGAGGCGGAGTGTACCGCCCGGGCAACGGCGTCACGCTCCCGCAGCTCCTTCGTGAAGTGAAGCCGGCCTACACATCGGATGCGATGCGCGCGAAGGTGCAGGGCACCGTGCTCGTCGAGTGCGTCGTGCGACCGGATGGTTCGGTAGGCGACGTGCAAGTGATCCGCTCGCTCGATTCGACGTTCGGTCTCGATCAGGAGGCGATTAAAGCCGCCAGGCAGTGGCGCTTCCGTCCAGGGACGCGGATGGGCGAACCGGTGTCGGTCCTCATCACGATCGAGCTGACGTTTACCCTGCGCTAAAAAGAAACGGCCCGGCAGCTTTTCACCACCGGGCCCGACCAACGACTAACGACTAGTACATCCCGCCCATTCCGCCCGGCCCACCCGGCGAGGCCGATTCCTTCTTCTCCTCGGGGATCTCCGAGACGAGCGCCTCGGTCGTGAGCAGAAGCGACGCGATTGACGACGAGTTCTGCAGCGCCGAGCGGACGACTTTCGCCGGATCGATGACGCCCGCGTGCACCAGGTTCTCGTACTTGTCGGTGAGCGCGTTGAAGCCCTCTTCGTCCTTCATCTCGCGTACGCGCTGCACGACGATCGATCCTTCGTGGCCCGCGTTGGTCGCGATCCAGCGAAGCGGTTCTTCGATGGCGCGCAGGACGATGTTGACGCCGATCTGCTGATCGCCGTCGAGCTTCAGCTTCTGCAGCGCCTGGGCGGCGCGAAGAAGCGCGACGCCGCCGCCAGGCACGATTCCCTCTTCGACGGCCGCCTTCGTGGCGTGCATCGCGTCTTCGACGCGCGCTTTCTTCTCCTTCATCTCGGTTTCGGTGGCCGCACCGACCTTGATGACCGCGACGCCGCCGACCAGCTTCGCGAGCCGCTCCTGCAGCTTCTCGCGATCGTAGTCCGAGGTCGTATCCTCGACCTGCGTCCGAATCTGCTTCACGCGACCTTCGATCGCCTGCGAGCTGCCGGCGCCTTCGACGATCGTCGTGTTGTCCTTGTCGATCGTGACTTTCTTCGCCTTGCCCAGATCGTCGAGCTTGATCGACTCGAGCTTGATCCCGAGGTCCTCGGTAATCGCGCGGCCGCCCGTGAGGGTCGCGATATCCTCGAGCATCGCCTTGCGGCGATCGCCGAAGCCGGGGGCCTTCACCGCCGCGGCCTGCAGCGTGCCGCGCAGCTTGTTGACGACCAGCGTCGCCAGCGCTTCGCCCTCGATGTCTTCCGCGATGATGAGCAGCGGACGTCCGAGACGTGCCACCTGCTCGAGCACTGGCAGCAGATCCTTCATCGAGCTGATCTTCTTTTCGTGGATCAGGATGACCGGGTTCTCGAGCACGACTTCCATGCGTTCCGGATCGGTCACGAAGTAGGGCGAGAGATAGCCGCGATCGAACTGCATGCCTTCGACGACCTCGAGCGACGTCTCGAGCGTGCGCGCCTCTTCGACGGTAATCACGCCGTCCTTGCCGACCTTGTCCATCGCTTCGGCGATGATCTTGCCGATCGTCTCGTCGTTGTTCGCCGAGATGGTGCCGACCTGCGCAACCATGTTGCCGCTGACCGGCTTCGACATCTTCTTCAGCTCACCGGTAATCGTCTCGACGGCCTTCTCGATGCCACGCTTGATGTCCATCGGGTTCGCGCCGGCGACGACGTTCTTCGCGCCTTCGCGGTAGATCGCCTGCGCGAGCACCGTCGCGGTCGTCGTACCGTCGCCGGCGATGTCCGACGTCTTGCTCGCCACCTCGCGGACCATCTGCGCGCCCATGTTCTCGAGCGGATCCTTGAGGTCGATTTCCTTGGCGACGGTGACGCCGTCCTTGGTGATCGTCGGCGATCCGAACTTCTTGTCGAGAACGACGTTGCGGCCCTTGGGTCCGAGCGTCACCTTGACCGCGTCGGCCAGCTGGTTGACGCCGCGCAGCACCGCCTGCCGCGACTGCTCGCCGTACACAATCTGCTTTGCCATTCTGTTTCTCTCCTGTAGGGGATCGCCGTCAGGCGCTCCCGACCGGAGGGCCGGTCTGAAGACCGGCCCCTACTTCTTCGCTTTCTTCGGGACTCCGCCGTTCTCGATCACGCCGAGAACTTCGTCCTCGCGCATGATGAGGTACTCCTCGCCATCGAGCTTGATCTCCTGGCCGGAGTACTTTCCGAACAGGATCAGATCGCCCGCTTTCACGTCGAGTGGGACGCGCTTGCCATCGTCCTTCGACTTGCCGGCGCCAGCGGCGATGACTTTGCCCTGCTGGGGCTTTTCCTTCGCGGTATCGGGGATGATGATGCCGCCAACTTTCTGCTCACCTTCCTCGATCCGTTGAACAATGATGCGGTCGTGCAGCGGTCTGACGTTCATGCGTATGCTCCAGGTCTAAGAAAAAGGGCAGCCCAAAGAGGCGTTAGCACTCGGTAAGGGCGACTGCCAATTATATTGGAGCCGTTGGCAGAGTCAACGGGCGAGTGCTAATCCCGTGCAACGGCCATTGGCCAGGGCGGGAAGGAGGGCCCTTCCCGCCTATCCCGCCCTTCGCTTGATTTTGTATTCGCCCATCTTCCGCGTGAGCGTGTTGCGGTGGATGCCGAGGGCGTCGGCCGTCTTCGTCAGGCTGCCGTCGAACTGGCCGAGCACGCGCGAGATGAATCGTTTTTCGAACTCGTGCACCGCGTCGTCGAACTGCACCCCTTCGTCCACCATTTCCTCGACGAGCTTCTGCAGCCTCTCGGCGATCATCTGTTTTCTTTTCGCGCCGGGGCCCCACCCCCGGCGCGGTTGCTCGGCGGCTCCGCGCCTCGCAACGGCTCAGGGCTGTTTTCTTTTCGCGCCGGGGCCCCACCCCTGGCGCGGTTGCTCGGCGGCTCCGCGCCTTGCAACGGCTCAGGGCTGTCCAGGTCCCTTTCCGTGAGGCGCCGAAACGCCTCGACGTATTTTTCGCGCGTGCGCGCGACGACATCCGATGGCAACGATGGAACGGGCGGCTGCTTGTTCCACCGAATCGATTCGAGGTAATCGCGGACGAACTGCTTGTCGAAGCTTGGCTGCGGACCGCCTGGCGCGTAGCCATCAATCGGCCAGAAACGCGATGAATCGGGCGTCAGCACCTCGTCGATCAGCAGGATCTCGCCGTCCGGCAGACGGCCGAACTCGAACTTCGTGTCGGCGACGATGATGCCGCGCGATTCCGCGTGGGCCGATCCTTCGGCGTACAACCGCAGCGTGAGATCGCGGACGCGTTCGAGCAGTTCCGATCCGATGATATCGGCCGCCTCACGCTCGGTGATGTTGATGTCGTGTCCGCTCTGCGCCTTGGTGGCCGGTGTGAAAATCGGCCGCGGCAATCGATCCGATTCGTGCAGCGCCGGCGGCAGCCGGATGCCGCAGATCTCGCCGGTGGCGCGATAGTCCTTCCACCCCGATCCCGACAGATAGCCGCGAGCGACGCACTCGATCGGCAACGGTTCGGTTCGCGTGACCAGCATCGATCGGCCGCGGAGCAAATCGGCTGCCGCGCGCGCTTCTTCGGGAAATTGCGACGGATCGGTCGAGAGCAGATGATTGCCGACGATCGAGCGCGTCCGTTCGAACCAGAACGCCGAAATCTGTGTAAGAACTTTACCCTTGTCCGGAATGCCCGAGCCAAGCACGTAGTCGAAGGCCGAGATGCGATCGCTGGCGACGATCAGGAGACGATCGCCGAACTCGAAAATGTCGCGGACTTTTCCCCGTCGATCCGGTGCGCGATCCGCGAGCCTGGTCTGGAGAACGGGAGAGGCGAGCGACAAGAAACGATCCTCTGACGGACGAAGCCCCGCATCTTACAAGGAGCGCGCCGGGCTGACAACAACAACATGTAGGGGCGGTATAGTAGAGGACGCGCAATCCTGATGCGATCCCATCTTCGTACGATCATCGTGCTGGCGCTCGCTGCGGGCCTCGTCGGCCTGTTCTTGTACAAGGTCGATCTGCTGCGGGTCGCGGCCGAGATCGCGCGCGCGCGCCCCGAATGGCTGGCGTTGTCGCTGGCAACGATGATCGTCAACCTCGCGATTCGCGCGTTTCGCTGGCAGTATCTCCTCGAGCCGCTAGGCCACACGACGTTCGCTCGTGCGTTTCGCGCCACGGCGGTCGGCTTCGCGGCGAACAGCGTGCTGCCGGCCCGCGCGGGTGAGGTCATTCGCCCGTATTTCCTCGCGCGCACCGACCGCGCTCACGGTCGGATGAGCGCGACCGGTGCGTTTGCGACGATCATTCTCGAACGGCTGCTCGACGTCATCACGGTCCTCGTGCTGCTCGCATCGTACGTGTTCGTGTTCGGTCGCGATCTCCGGTTGACGAATCCGATCGCCGTCACCTGGCTCAAAGGAATTGGCGGCGTGGCGGCGGCCGTCGCGTTCGGCGCGCTCGCAATCCTGTTCGTCCTCGCGGGCGATCCGGCGCGGCTCGGCCGCGCGACCGAGCGTCTGGCGCGCGTCGTTCCGTCGTTCGCGGCCGTGATCGCGCGAGTCGCCGAGAAGTTCGCGCAGGGTCTCGCCGCGATCCGGCGGCCGGGCCGCTTGCTCGTGGCGCTCGCCTGGTCGTTTCCCTTGTGGTTGTCGATTGCCGTCGGGATCTGGGCGGTGGCAGTCGCGTTCCGCTTGACGGTGCCGTTCACCGGATCGTTCGTCGTGATTGCGCTGCTCGTGCTGGGGGTTGCCGTGCCGACACCGGGCGCGATCGGCGGGTTCCACGCGGCGTTTCGCTACAGCGCGACGGCGTTCTTCGGCGCGCCCGACGCGGCGGCCGTCGGCGCGGCGATCGTCCTTCATCTCGTCTCGATCGGCCCGTCGCTGCTCCTCGGTCTGATGTTCGCGGCACAGGAAGGGCTGAACGTGACCGGCATGCGGCGTCTCGCCGACGAGCAACGCCATACGGCATGACGGGCCGCCGCCCGCGTACAAGAAAATGAAATGCCCGTACTGCGGACATCTCGGCGACAAGGTCGTCGACTCGCGCGAGTCGAAAGAGGGCGAGGTAATCCGCCGGCGGCGCGAGTGTCTCGAGTGCAGCAAGCGTTTCACGAGCTACGAGCGGATCGACGAGATTCCGTACATGGTGGTGAAGAAGGACGGGACGCGCGAGCGGTTCGAGCGCCAGAAGCTCATCGCGGGACTGCTGAAGGCGTGTGAGAAGCGGCCCGTCAGCGTGGCGGCGCTCGAAGCGGTCGCGGATCGCGTCGAGGCGACGCTGCAGGAGCGCCCCGAGAAAGAAATGGCGACGGTCGACATCGGCGGTTTCGTCATGGAGGAGCTCAAACGGCTCGACAAGGTGGCCTACGTGCGGTTCGCATCGGTCTACCGGCACTTCCGCGATATCAACGAGTTCGCCAACGAGTTGAAGGACCTGCTGAACCCGAAAGAATGAACGTGCAACCACGGACACTTCATCTCCTTCGTGTCTTCGCGGTTGCATCTGTTCTTGTCGCGATAGTGCACGCCGAACCCGACATCGCGGTGACGCCAATCGCGCGCGACGGCCAGGTGCTGGTCACCTTCGACATGACCGATGCGTTCGGTCCTGACGTCAGGGACGCGATTCAGAGCGGCTTGCCGACGACCTTTTCTTATGAAGTCGAGCTGCGGCGCGTCTCAGCGTTGTTCGACCGCACGATCGCGCAGGTGACCATGACGGCGTCCGTCCGCTTCGATAACCTCACGCGGCGGTACCAGATGTCGCGCAGCATCGACGGCCGCGTCGAGGACGCGCGGCCGACCGAAGATCAGGAAGCCGTCCGCGCGTGGATGACGCACTTCGAGCGCATTCCGCTCTCCGCCACGGCCGCTCTCGAAGCCAACGGCGAGTACTACGTCCGCGTGCGCGCGCACACGCGGCCGCGCAATGCGTGGTTCTTCTGGCCGTGGGGCGGCGCGATTCTCGGTCACGCGAACTTCACCTTCATTCAATAAATGGCAGCGACCGTCACATCCATCACGCCGAGACGCTCGGCGACGACCGCGGCGCCGACCCCCGAGCCGCCGCGCCGGCCGTTTCGCGACAACCCGCGCCTGATTCTCGCCGGCATCGCGATCCTGCTGGTCGTGCTGATCGCGCTCGTCGCGATCGCCAACGGGACGTCGCGCTTCTCGCCCGATTTTCTGAGCGAGTTCGTCCTCTACGCGCTGTCGGCCGCCGACCTCACGATGCTCGCCGCGCTCGTCTTCGTCCTGGCGCGGAACATCGTCAAGCTGATCGTCGAGCGCCGGAAGGCGCTGCCGTTCGCGAGGTTCCGCGCGAAGCTCGTGCTGCTGCTGCTCGGCATGACGTTCGTGCCGGCCGTGCTCGTGCTGATCGTCGGCAGCGAGCTGATGATTCAGAGCGTCGATCGCTGGTTCAACGCGCCGATGGACGAGATCCTGACGTCGGCCAACAAGATTGCCGGCGACTACTACGCCGAGCGGCAGCTGCTCGTCTCGGATCACGCGAACCGTATCGCGCGGGCGTTGTCGTCGGTCGATCTGGGGAACCGCGACGTGCGGCCGATTCGCGATCTCCTCGCGCCGAACGTCACGCTGCAGCGCGTGCAGATGATCGAGGTCTATCGCGTCGTGCCGCCCCAAGCGCAGCGCGGATCGCTGCCGACGCTCGAGCCCGTCGTCGACGTCGCGGCGCCGGCGCTGCCGCCGGGGTACAGCCGTGCAGCGGCGGATCGCCTTGCGGCGCAGGCCCTGAGCGGCGCGCGCGAGACGCGGTCGGTCGAGACGCTCGGAAATTCAGGCGACCTGCTGCATGCGGCCGCGGTCATCCGCGCGAAGGACGGCCGCGCCACCGGCGCCGTCGTGGCGACCGATTACCTCACGGGCGACCTCGCCGCGCGCTCGCGACGCATGACCCAGGCGTTCGAGAACTACAACCAGCTGCGCGTGCTGAAGCGTCCGCTCGCCGGCGTCTATCTGTCGTTCTTCCTGATGGTCACGCTGTTGATTCTCGTCGGGTCCACCTGGATGGGCCTGTACATGACGAAGCGGATTACGCGTCCCGTCCAGATGCTGGCGGCGGCGGCCCGCGAGATCGGCGCCGGACGTCTCGATCAGCGGCTCGAACCGCAGAGCAACGACGAATTCGGATCGCTGGTCGAAGCGTTCAACGTGATGGCGAGCGAGCTCGCGACGAGCCGCCGCAAGGTGGAGCGATCGACGATCGAGCTCGAACGCAAGCACGTGGAGGTCGAGGGACGCCGCCGCTACATCGAAACGATTCTCGAGCGCATTACGACCGGCGTCGTGTCGCTGGATGCCGCCGGCATGATCACCACGATCAACAGCGCTGCCGGCCGCCTGCTCAGTCTCGATCGCCGCATCGTCGGTCAGCCGGCGATGGCTGTCTTCGATCGCGCGGACCTCCAGCCGATCGCGAAGCTGCTGACGAGCGGAGGGCGGACGAAAGGAGAGCCTTCGGCGCAGGAGATTGCGATTCCGCGCGAGGGCCAGGAACTGCACCTCGCCGTCGTCGCGACCTCGCTCCTCGCCGAGAGCGGCGCGTCGGAAGGCGCAGTGCTGGTGCTCGACGACGTGACGCCGCTCATCCGCGCGCAGAAAGTGGCGGCGTGGCGTGAAGTGGCGCGGCGGCTCGCGCACGAGATCAAGAACCCGCTGACGCCGATCCAGCTGAGCGCCGAACGGCTGCGGCGTCATTTCTCGACGGCGCCGCCGCCGGCGAAGGCGCTCGTCGACGAATGCACGGTGACGATCGTCGGCGAGGTCGAGTCGCTCAAGGGGCTGGTGGACGAGTTCTCGCAGTTCGCGCGGATGCCGTCGCCGCGCACGATCCCGACCGATCTCGCCCAGCTCATCACCGACACGATCTCGCTCTACAGGGGAATCTTCAGCGACGTCCGGATCGATCAGCGCTTCGCGCCGGGCATTCCGCTGGTGAGGCTCGACGCCGAACAGATCAAGCGCGTGATCATCAACCTCGTCGACAACGCCATCGAAGCGATGGAACGCCGCGGGCACATCGTCGTGGAGACGCAGCTGGATCCATCGAACAGCCTGGTGCGCGTCGTCGTCGCCGACGATGGACCGGGTATTCCGCCGGCCGAGCGGGAGAAGTTGTTTCTGCCGTACTACTCGACCAAGCGCCGCGGCAGCGGTCTCGGGCTCGCGATCGTGCGGCGGATCATCGCCGAGCACGGCGGCAGCATCGAGGTCGGCAACAACGCGCCGCGCGGCACACGCTTTACAATCGAGTTGCCCTGTTGAGACCCACGATTCTGATCGTCGACGACGAACCGGGCGTCCGCACCGCGCTCACCGGGGTGCTGCACGACGAAGGTTACACGGTCGAAGCGGTGTCGAGCGGCGAAGCCTGCCTCGATCGCCTCATGCGCGGCCCGGTGGACCTGGTCGTCCTCGATGTGTGGCTGCCGGGGATTGACGGTCTCGCCACGCTCGCGCGTCTTCGCGAGCGGCAGATCGACGCGCAGGTCGTGCTCATCTCGGGCCACGGCAACATCGAGTCTGCGGTGCGCGCGATCAAGATGGGCGCCTTCGACTTCGTCGAAAAGCCGCTGTCGCTCGAGAAAACGGTTCTCGTCATCCGCAATGCGTTGCGGCAGCGGCGCCTCGAGGCCGAAAACCGCGCGCTACGCGCCCGCGTCGACCGGACCGAGACCATGGTGGGCGAGAGCTACGCGATGCGGCAGCTCCGCGAGCAGGTAGCGATGGCGGCGCCAACCAACGGCCGCGTGCTCATCTACGGCGAGAACGGCACGGGCAAAGAAGTGGTCGCGCGCACGATCCATGCGCTCAGCCGCCGCCGCGCGGGATCGTTCGTCGAAGTGAATTGCGCGGCGATCCCCGAGGAACTGATCGAAAGCGAGCTCTTCGGTCACGTGCGCGGCGCGTTCACGGGCGCCGTTGCGGACCGCCGCGGCAAGTTCGAGGTCGCCGACGGCGGAACGATCTTCCTCGACGAGATCGGCGACATGAGCCTGAAAACGCAGGCGAAGGTGCTGCGTGTTCTTCAGGAACAGACGATGGAAGCGGTCGGCGGCACACAGACGATCAAGGTCGATGCGCGCGTGCTCGCAGCGACGAACAAGGACCTGCAGGCGGAAATCCGCGCGGGCCGTTTCCGCGAGGACCTGTACTTTCGTTTGAACGTCATTCCGATTTTCGTGCCGCCGCTGCGCGACCGCCAGGAAGACATTCCACTGCTGGCGGACCATTTCATGGCTGAATTCGCTCGTGAGTACGGCCGCCGCGCCAAGACGTTCGATTCGGGTGCACGCAGTACCCTTCAAGGGTATCCGTGGCCGGGCAACGTGCGCGAGCTGCGCAATGTCATCGAGCGGTTGATGATTATGGTGCCGGGCGACGCGATCTCGTCATCGGACCTCGGCTTTCTGGATCCGAGCGGTCTCGCTCGGCCGGCGGGCGACGATGCGTCCGCCGAGCGGCTGTCGCTTCACGAGGCGCGCGACCGGTTCGAGCGCGACTTGATCCTCCGCACGCTCGCCGAGCAGCAGGGCAACATGTCGCGGACGGCCGAAGTGCTCGGCGTCGAGCGGAGCAACCTCTACAGAAAGATGAAGGCGTTCGGAATTGCTCCCTCGCGAAAATTGGAGGGAGAAGAAGAGGCAGTGTAGGGACCGAGCTCGCTCGGCCCGAAGGGTCGAGCAACCCCTTACGGCCGTCGCAGCTTGTTCTCGAGGACCTGTCCCGGCTTGAACCCTTCGATCTGCAGATAGAATTCGGCGGCCGCGTTCAACGCAGCTGACGGAACGAGCCCGACGATCTCACTTTCCAGAATCGACACGCCGTAGCGCGCGGCCTCGCGTTTGACCGTTTCGAACACGCGGAAGATCGGCGTCTTCTCGTAATTGGTCAGGTTCATCGAGACCTGAACGACGCCGCGGTTCTCCAGTCGGAAACCCGCAGCCTTGACGTACCGGTATCCGCCGCTGCTCTGGCGGATCGCCGCGGCGATCTTCTTGGCGACATCGAGGCGATCCGTCGCGAGGTTGATGTTGTAGGCGATGAGCGCCATGCGTGCGCCGATTACGGACGCACCGGCAGTCGGATGCGGCGCCGACGGACCAAAGTCCGGCGCCCAACCTTCGGTCGACATCTTCGCGGCGAGCCCTTCGAACTCGCCGCGCCGGATGTCCTCGAGGTTCTTGCGCAGGGGATTGTCCGACGCTTCTTCGTACAAATAGATCGGAATGCGAAAGCGGTCCGCGACGGCTGCGCCGACTTTTCTCGCCAGGTCCACGCACTCGGCCATCGTCACCCCTTCGATTGGCACGAACGGCACGACGTCGACGGCGCCGAGGCGCGGATGCTCGCCCTTGTGCGTTCGCAGATCGATGTCGGCGATCGCCCGCTCGAAGAGCGCCAGCACGGCACGCTCGACCCCGGCCGTGTCGCCTGCGAACGTGAAGACCGTCCGGTTGTGCGACTGATCGGAAGAGTGATCGAGGAGGCGGACGCCTGGCGTCGCGCGGATCGCTTCTGCCATCGACGCGATCGTGTCGGCGCGTCGGCCTTCGCTGACGTTCGGAATGCACTCGATCAGGGACATCGCAATTGCTGATTGCTGATTGCTGATTGCTGATTGATTGTAGATTGGAACCCGTGAATCGGAAATCACGAAGGCTCGATCCGAACGGCCAATCAACAATCCAATCTGAAATCAGCAATCTGAAATCAGCAATCTCGATGATATAATCCCGCCGCCTTCATGACAGAGTCTTCACGAAGCGATCCAGCCCACGCGCACGATGGTGCGTTGGAAGCCGATCGCGATGCGAAGATCGAGCAACTGCTCCTCATCGGCCTCGACCACTACTTTGCCGCGCAGTATCAGCAGGCGATCAACGTCTGGACCCGTGCGCTGTTTCTCGATCGGAGTCATGCGCGGGCGCGCGCCTATATCGAGCGTGCGCGCAGCGCGATGGCGGAGCGTCAGCGCGAGTCGGAGGAATTGCTGCAGCACGGCGTCGACGCGTTTCGGCGCGGCGAGGGCGACGAGGCGCGGCGTCTGCTGAATGCGGCGATCGACGGCGGCGCGCCGTCGGACGAAGCTCTTGTGGTGCTCGAACGGCTGAACCGGCTCGAAGCGCCGGCGTCGCTTGCCGCATCGGTTCGCGACGAGCACGCGCGCGAGCCTCACGCGGTGCCGGCGGCCAATCAGACACCGCGATCGATACGGGGCACGATGGCCGTCGCGCTCACGGTCGCCGCCATTCTCGCGGTTGGCGGCTACGCCGCCGTCGCGACGGATCAGGCCGACTGGCGAGCCTTGCTCATGCTGCAGGATCCGCCGGCGGTCAGCTCGCCGACACCGGTCGCGCGCGAGACGACGCTGCCGCTGCCGCGCCGCGCCGAAACGGCGCTGACCAAGGCGCGCGGCCTCGCCGCGCGCGGCCACCTGCACGAAGCGCTGACGGCGCTCGACGATGTGCGCTCCACCGATGCTGAGAAAGCCGACGCCGATAGTTTGCGCGCCGACATCCAGCGGCAGCTGCTGGCGGTGACGAAGCTCCCATGAAGTGTCCGACGTGCGGCTATCTGGGATTCGAACGCGTTGAACGCTGTCGCAATTGTGGATACGACTTCTCGCTGAGCTCGTCAGCCGGCATTCCCGAACTGCCGATTCGTCCCGACGCTCGCACGCCGAACCCGCTCGACGATCTGGCGCTCGTCGACGCCGCGCTGACGCCGCAGCCGGAACCGATGAGCGACGCCGAACCGGATCTCGAAGTCGTGCTGTCGCGACCGCCGCGTCCAGCGGCGGCGCCCCCGAGCGGAGAGCTGCCGTTGTTCCGCACACCGCCCGGCGACGATGACGCGCCGCTCATCACGAGGCCGTCGGCGCCACGGCCGCCGTTGGCCGTCCGACGTGCGACGCCCGAAATCGCGCGCGTCCGTTCCGAGCAGCCGCGCGCGCAAACGCTCGATCTGACGCTCGACGGCCAGGACGGCGGCGCGATCGGCTCGCCGACGGCGCCAGACGCGCGCGCGAGCAGGCACGGGTGGTCCCGATCGCAGCATCGCCACGCGGAGGACGCGGCCGTCGCCGCACGGTTCGTGGCCGTTGCGATCGATCTGCTGATCCTTGCGGCGATTGACGCCGTCGTCATTTACTTCACGATGCAGATCTGCGGCGTCACGCTCGACGACCTCGACGTCCTCCCCAAGGGACCGCTGCTGGCCTTCCTGCTGGTGCAGAACGGCGGCTATCTTGTCGCGTTCACCGCGGGCGGGCAAACGCTCGGCAAGATGGCCGCCGGCATCCGCGTGGTTTCGAGCGACGACGATGGCTCGCTCGACGTCGGCCGGGCCTTGCTGCGCACGATCGTATGGTTGATCCTCGCCGTTCCCGCCGGGCTCGGCTTTCTCACCGCCGTGCTCAGCCGCGATCGCCGCGGTCTCCACGATCGGTTCGCCGGCACGCGCGTCGTTCGTTAACAGATGTCTGACGGGATTCGGGATTCGGGATTCGGGATTCGAATCCCAGATCCCAGTCGAATCCCGAAGCCCAATCGAATCCCGAACCCCAAATCCCGAATCCCGGCTCTCGTCATCGCGACGGTGCTCGGCATCGGCTACATCCGCATTGCTCCCGGCACCTTTGGGTCGGCCGCAGGGTTGCTCGTGTGGGCCATCATGCCCTCGTCGGCGCTTGTCCAGGGCGTTGCGATCGCGGTGCTGTTTGTCATCGGAGCGTGGAGTGGATCGATCGCCGAGGAGCATTTCGGGACGACCGATCCGCGACAGGTCGTCATCGATGAAGTCATGGGGATGCTGATCACGTTATTTCTCAACCCCGTCGGCCGGGCGGGTGCGGCGGGTGCCTTCCTGCTGTTTCGACTCGCTGACATCGTCAAACCGTTTCCAGCCCATCGTCTGGAACGTCTGCCTGGCGGCATCGGCGTCATGGCCGACGACGGGATGGCCGCGATTTACGCGAACCTCGCGCTTCGGCTGATTCTGGCCGTGGCGGCATGAAAGCGTGCATCGTCGCGGTCGGCAGCGAGATGCTGACGCCGTTTCGCGTCGACACGAACTCGCTGGTCATCACCGAGCGGCTCAATGCAGTCGGGTACGACGTGCGCCTGAAGGCGGTCGCCGCCGATCACGTCGAAGAACTGGCGCGCGTGATCGAAGGCGCGATGGGATGGGCCGATCTGATCGTGATTACGGGTGGCCTCGGTCCCACCGAGGACGACATCACGCGCGACGCCGTCGCGCGCGTGCTCGACGTGCCGCTCGACGTCGACGAAGCCATCGTCACCGGTATTCAGGAGCGGTTCGCACGGCGCGGCATGACAATGCCGGAGAACAATCGCCGGCAGGCGATGGTGCCGCGCGGCGCGACTGTCCTCGAGAACCGGAACGGCAGCGCGCCCGGCCTCTGGCTCGAACGCGGTGCGACGTCTCTCGTGCTGCTTCCCGGTCCACCGCGCGAGATGACTCCCATGCTCGACGCAGTCATCCACGACCGGCTCGCGGTCAGAAGCCGCGGTTCCGGATTGTTTCGCCGCGTCCTCAAGCTGACCGGCCGCACCGAATCGGACGTCGACGCCCGCGCGCAGCCCGTGTACTCGAAGTGGACGACCGAGCAGGTGCCGATCGCGACGACGATTCTCGCCGTCTCAGGTCAAATCGAGCTGCACCTGACGGCCGATGCGCCGGATTGCCAGTCCGGGGAAGCGGCGCTCGACGCGGCCGTTCGCCAGCTCGAAGCGATTCTCGGCGACGTGATTTACAGCACCGAAGGACGTCCGCTCGAGGCCGTCGTCGGCGATCTGCTCCGCGAGCGGAAGCTGACCGTCGCGCTGGCCGAGTCGTGCAGCGGTGGCCTTCTCGCTTCACGGCTCACCGACATTCCCGGCAGCTCGGACTATGTCGAGCGCGGCGTCGTCTGCTACAGCAACCGCGCGAAAGTGGAGCTCGCCGGCGTCCCCGAAGCGATGATCGCGGAGCACGGTGCGGTCAGCGAACCGGTTGCCCGGGCGCTCGCGCAGGGGATTCGGGAGCGATCGCGGACCGACGTCGGCATCGGCGTCACCGGCATCGCCGGCCCCGGTGGCGGGACGCCGCAAAAACCGGTCGGCCTCGTCTGCGTCGGCGTCGCGGTCGAAGACGATGTGTGGGTCCGCACGTTCCAATTCGTCGGCGGCCGTGAGCTCGTCAAGTACCAGTCGGCAACCGCGGCATTGAACATGCTGCGCCTGCTGCTCCTGAAAGGCCCCCGCTGAACGCGACTTTTCTTAATTTGTGCGCGGGGCCTCACCTTTATCACTGCGCCCAGGGCCCCACCTCCGGGCGCTCTCACTCGCGCTTCGCGCTCGCTCGGGCTCAGGGCTGTCGCGCACCTGTCGCGGCTCGCTCACGCTCGCCGCGGCGGCTCGGGGCATTTGTCTAAATGCGTCTGTTCATTGCCATCGATCTGGACCAGGCGGCGCGCGCGGCGATCGCGGTGGAGCAGGCGCGGCTGAAGAAAGCCATCGGCGATCGATCGTCACTGAAGTGGGTGCGCGACGAGCAGATGCATCTGACGCTCGTCTTTCTTGGCGAGGTGCCTGAGAATCGCGCGCCACGCCTGATTGATACGATCGAACGACCGATCGATCAGCCGCCATTCGAGGCGTCGTTCGAAGGCATCGGAACGTTTCCGCCGCGCGGCGCGCCTCGCGTGCTCTGGATCGGCGTCGCCGCCGGCGCGCAGGAGATGATCGCGGTGCAGCGCGAGCTCGCCGGGCGCGTGCGACAGCTGGACATCGCGGTGGAAGATCGCCCGTTCCATCCACACCTGACGCTCGCGCGCTGGCGCGAGTCAGGCGCAGCGGACCGGACACGCGTCGGCGACGCCGCCAGGGCAACAACAATCGCGCGTATCCGCGTCGGCCACGCCACGCTCTATCGCAGCCGCCTGTCGCCGTCGGGATCGACCTACACGCCGCTGGCGCGTGCTACCCTCTCCGCATGACCGCGGGCATCGTCGCCGCGTACTTCATTGGATCGATTCCGTTCGCGCTGCTGCTCGCGCGGCGGTGGGGCACCACCGATCTGCGGGCGATTGGCAGCGGCAATCTGGGCGCTGCCAACGTGATGCGCGCGTCGGGCGTGAAGGCCGGTATTCTCGTTGCCGCGCTCGACATCGCGAAAGGCGCGGCGAGCGTCGCGCTGGCGCAGCGATTGAGTCCGGACGCTGCCGGCCCCGCCCTCGCCGGCCTCGCCGCGATCGTCGGACACATTTATCCGATCTGGCTTCGATTTCGAGGCGGCAAGGGCGTGGCGACCGCATGCGGCGTCTTTTCGATCCTGACGCCGGCGGCCGTTCCGCCTGCATTGCTGATTTTCGCCGGCGCCGTATGGTTGACGAAGTACATCTCGTTCGGCTCGCTCGTCGCGACCGTTGCGCTGCCGCCCATTGCGTACGCGACCGGCAGTCCGGCGCCCGTCGTCGCGGTCGCCTTTGCCGCGTCGGCGATTATCGTATTCCGCCACCGCTCGAATCTTGCGCGCCTGCGCACCCGCACGGAGCGACGGATCGGCGCCAGAGTGTGAACCGTGCGCACAGTTGCGGTTCTTGGCGCGGGCAGCTGGGGAACAGCGCTCGCCGTCCATCTCGGACGCACCGGCCACGACGTGCGGCTCTGGGGCCGCGATCGATCGCTCGTCGACGACACCGAGGCACGGCGCGCCAACGCCGTCTATCTGCCCGACGTCACGTTGCCCGCACGCGTGAGCGTCACGCATTCGCTTGAAACCGCGCTCGACGGCACTGATCTCGTCGTCGTCGCCATACCATCGCATGGGTGCCGCGCCGTCCTGCGCGCCGCCGCGCCGCATGTGTTCAACGGCGCCGTCCTCGTCAGCGCGACGAAGGGTCTGGAAGGCGGAACGCTGCTGCGGATGTCCGAAGTCATCGAGCAGGAGGTCGGCGCGCATCCCGTCGTCGTTCTCTCCGGTCCAAGCTTCGCATCGGAGGTCGCGCAGCAGCTGCCGACCGCCGTGCTGGCCGCGTCGTCGAACCGTGCGGCGACCGAGCTCGTGCAGGCGGAGTTTCGCGGACCGTACTTTCGTCTGTACGGCAGCGACGATGTGGCGGGCGTCGAGATTGGTGGAGCGCTGAAGAACATCATCGCGATCGCCGCGGGCGTCGTCGAAGGACTCGGACTTGGGCACAATGCGCTGGCCGCGCTCATCACCCGCGGCCTCGCCGAAGTGACCCGGCTCGCGTGCGCCGCGGGCGGCCACCGTGAAACGCTGTCGGGCCTGAGCGGCCTTGGCGACCTCGTGCTGACGTGCACCGGTACGCTGAGTCGCAACCGCCACGTCGGCTTCGAGCTCGCACGGGGACGATCGCTCGACGAGATCCTGGCGAGCATGAAGATGATTGCGGAGGGGGTCAGGACGACCGGCGCCGCGCTCGCGCTGGGCGCGCGCTACGACGTCGAGCTGCCGATCACGACCCAAATGGCCGAAGTGCTCGCCGGACGAACCGACGTGCGCACGGCAATCGACGCGCTGATGCTGCGCCGTCAGCGGGCGGAAGCGGAGAGCCAGGGGTCAATTGGATGATTGGGTAATCTGGTAATCTGGTAATCGATCGATCGCAGGTCTTCGCTAACGCAATTACCCAATTACCCGATTACCCAATTACCAGATTCCACCGTGAGTGTTTTTGGTCGCATCCGCGAAAGCCTCTCGCGCACCAAGCAGCAGATCGTCGAACGGTTCGACGAGATCGTGCGCGTCGCCGACCAGCCGGAGCGCCGATCGCGTCCCGTTGACGTCGACACGGTAGAGGCGCTCGAAGAACTACTGATCTCGGCCGATATCGGCGTCGCCGCAACGGACCGGATCATCAACAAGGTGAAGCAGAAGTCGCCCAACGGCGCGAGCCTTCGCAACCTGGTCAAGCAGGAGATCCGCGACGTCTTCGCGACGGTCGATCGGCCGCTCGACGTCGCGGCGCATCCGAAGGTCACGTTGATCGTCGGCGTGAACGGCACCGGCAAGACGACGACCGTCGGCAAGCTGGCGAACCTGCTGAAGAATGCGGGAGAGACGCCACTCATCTGCGCCGCCGACACGTTCCGCGCCGCGGCAGTGGAGCAGCTCGAAATATGGGCGAAGCGGGCCGGCGTCGAGATGGTGCGCGCGCGGGAAGGCGCGGATCCGGCCGCGGTTGTCTACGACGCCATCTCGTCGGGCAAGGCCAAAGGCCGCGATCCGATCCTCGTCGATACGGCCGGCCGTCTGCACACGCGCGTGAACCTGATGAACGAGCTGGAGAAGATCCGCCGCATCGCCGCGCGCGAGGTCAGCGGCGCGCCGCAGGAAGTGCTGCTGGTGCTCGACGCGACCGTCGGCCAGAACGGCGTCACGCAGGCGCGCGAATTCATGGGCGCGGCCGGCGTGAACGGCATCGTGCTGACCAAGCTCGATGGCACCGCCAAGGGCGGCGTGGCCGTCGCGATCGCCAACGATCTGAAGCTGCCGATCCGTTACGTTGGCGTCGGCGAAGGCATCGACGATCTCGTTCCCTTCGACGCGAACGAGTACGTCGACGGTCTCTTCGAAGAGAAATGGTGATCCAGACCGGGCGCTCTCCGAAGGAAGCGGCGTACATGGAGCGCGCGCTGTTTCACGCCGCCCGCGGCCTCGGGCGCACGAGCCCCAATCCGGTCGTGGGCGCGATCGTCGTATCGGCCGACGGCGTCATCGTCGGCCAGGGCTATCACCATCGCGCCGGCGAAGCGCACGCCGAGGTGAACGCGCTCGACGAGGCCGGCGGACGCGCGCGCGGCGCCACGCTGTACTGCACGCTCGAGCCGTGCGCGCACCACGGCCGTACGCCTCCGTGCGTGCATCGCATTCTCGAAGCGGGCATCAGGCGCGTCGTCGCGGCGACAGAAGATCCGAACCCGATCGTCAGCGGACGCGGGTTCGCCTTTCTGCGCGAGCACGGCGTGCATGTGGAGGTCGGACTCGGCGCGGACGCGTCGGCGTCGCTCAACCGTCCTTTCTTCACCTTGATGCGCGAAGGGCGTCCATTCGTCATCCTGAAAGCGGCGGCCAGCCTTGACGGCCGGATCGCGGAAACATCCGGCCGGCGCACCTTTCTCACATCCGCTGCTGCAAACCGCCATGCACACTGCGTCCGCGCGCAGGTCGATGCCATTGCCGTCGGCGTCGGAACGGTGCTCGCCGACGACCCGCAGCTGACCGCGCGCGGCATCTTTCGAGAGCGGCCGCTCGTTCGCGTCATCTTCGATCGCCGTCTGCGCACGCCGCCCGATGCGAAGGTACTCTCGACACTGAGCGCCGGGCCTGTCATGATCGTGAGTACTCCCGAAGCGTCTCGGTGTGCCGAACTGCGGAAGCCATTGGAAGACGCAGGCGCGACGATCGACGCCTCCGGCGACGGCCTGCGCGAGACGTTCCAGCGTCTCGCGGCAGAGCAGCAGATCGGATCGCTGCTGCTCGAAGGCGGCGCTGCGATGCACGCGGCGGCCTGGGACGAAGGGCTCGTCGATTACGTCAGGTTGTACGTGACGCCGCACGTGCTTGGAAACGGCGGCGTCGAATTGCTGTCGGGTCGCGGATTTTCATCCGCCGCGCTGTTCGAACGGCGCGTCGAGTCGCTTGGTCCGGACGTCGTCATCGAAGGGTATGTTCACAGGGCTGGTTGAAGCGGTCGGAGAACTGATCGAGCGCAAGCCGACGAGCGGTGGTTTCCGCCTGCGGATCGCCGCGCCGATCGCTCCGGAGCTTTCACGCGGCGACAGCGTGGCGGTCAACGGCGTGTGCCTGACGGTCATTCTCGCCGACTCGAACGAGTTTCAGGCCGACATCGGGCCCGAAACCGTTCGCGTCTCGACGCTCGGCGCGCTCGAGCCGAGAAGCCGGCTGAATCTCGAACGGCCGCTGCGCGCAGACAGCCGATTGGGCGGTCACTTCGTGCAGGGTCACGTCGATGCCATCGGCCACGTCGAAGAGTTGCGTCCGGACGCCGATTTTCACTGGCTCACGGTGAGCTTTCCGTCGCTGCTCGCCCCGTATATCGTGCACAAGGGATCGATCGCGGTCGACGGCATCAGTCTGACGGTTGCGGGCCTCGGAACGGATCGATTCGATGTGCAGGTGGTGCCTTACACGATGAGCCACACGAATCTCGGCGCCCTGCAGATTCGCGACCGGGTCAATCTGGAATGCGACATGGTCGGCAAGTACGTGGTCCGTGCGGCGGAGCTCGCCGGCCTCACGATTCACGGCCTCCGCCCGGGAGAGGTGGCGCACTGATGGAAATCGCCAAAGGCGCACGGAGGAAGTCCGAGCCGTTCGCGCGCATCGAGGATGCGACCGACGCGATCCGCGCCGGCCGCATGGTGATCGTCGTCGACGACGCCGATCGCGAGAACGAGGGGGACCTCACAATCGCGGCGGAGAAGATTACGCCCGACGCGATCAATTTCATGGCGCGCTATGGCCGCGGGCTGATCTGTCTGTCGATGACACCGGAGCGGCTCGACGAGCTCGAGATCCCTCTGATGGTGTCGCAGAACAGCTCGCGATTCGACACGGCGTTCTGCGTGTCGATCGAGGCGCGCGGCCGGACCACGACCGGCATATCGGCGGCGGATCGCGCGGCGACGGTGCTTGCCGCCATCGATCCGGCGACGCGGCCGTCCGATCTGATCCGGCCCGGACACATGTTCCCGCTGCGATCGCGGACGGGCGGCGTGCTGGTGCGCACGGGCCAGACCGAAGCGGCCGTCGATCTCGCGCGCATCGCCGGCCTGTATCCTGCCGGCGTCATCTGTGAAATCATGAACGAAGACGGCACGATGGCGCGCGTGCCGGAGCTGACGAAGTTCGCAAAGAAGCACCGCCTGCTGATGATCACGGTCGCCGACCTGATCAAGTACCGCATGCGGACCGAATCGCTCGTCAGACGCGTCGCCACCGCAAAGCTCCCCACCGAGTATGGCGACTTTCAGGTTCACGCCTTCGAAGATCTGGTGCAGAAGCACTCGCACATCGCGCTCGTGTGCGGCGAGATGAAGGATGGCAAGGACGTCCTCGTCCGCGTCCACTCGTCGTGCTTGACAGGCGACGTCTTCCATTCGGCGCGATGCGACTGCGGCGCGCAGCTCGACGCCGCCATGCAGAAGATCGCGGCCGAAGGTCGAGGCGTCCTGCTGTATCTCAATCAGGAAGGCCGGGGCATCGGCCTCGCCAACAAGATTCGGGCGTACGAGCTGCAGGACGAAGGGTTCGATACCGTCGAAGCGAATGAGCGTCTCGGATTCAAGGCCGATCAGCGCGATTACGGCATGGGTGTTCAAATCCTGCGCGAGCTCGGAATCAGGTCGATGCGGCTCCTGAGCAATAATCCGCGTAAACTGGTGGGGGTCGAAGGCTACGGGCTGTCGGTCAGCGAGTGGCTGCCTCTCGAGATTCCGGCGTCGGAGTCGACCCGCCGATATCTGAAGACGAAGAAGGAAAAGCTGGGACACAAGCTGTCCAGCGTGTAACGGAGTTCGGAGACGAATGAGCGTCAAAGGTCAACTGACCGCAAGCCGCGATTTCCTGATGGTCGGCATGCGTTCCGCCGAACGGAGCTCGACCCGCAATGAAGCGGCCACCAAGGTGGTTCGGGCGTGTCTCGATCTCGTCGAGACGCTCGTCCGGCAATCCGAAAACGTGACGGCTTCGCAGGTCGAAACCACGCTCGCGGTGCTCGAAAAGGCGATTGCGGAGGTCGACGACGAAACGGCGGGAACCACCGCCGTCGTCGCCGCCATTCGTAACGCCAGCACGAAGCTGCAGGCCCTGCGCACGGAGATGGCCGCGAAGTAGACCGCCCGCTGTTTGACAGTCCGCCAGCCCGTCAGCTACGATAAGCGTTTGCCGTAGAGTGAGTTAGCCGGGCCATGCTCGAGACCCTCAGTAATCGACTTCAGGACGTATTCAAGGCGCTGAGGGGTGAAACCCGGCTGACGCCCGAGGCCATCGAGACGGCGCTTCGCGAGATCCGGCTCGCCCTGCTCGAGGCGGACGTCAACTTCAAGGTCGTCAAGGCGTTCATCGACCGCGTGCGTGACCGCGCGATGGAAGAAGAGGTGCTGCGCAGCCTCTCCCCGTCGCAGCAGGTTGTGAAAATCGTGCGCGATGAGATGGTCGCGTTGTTCGGCGACGCCGAAGGCGGACTGCAGCCGTCCACCAAGCGGCCGCGCGTCATCCTGATGCTGGGGCTGCAGGGCGCCGGCAAGACGACGACGACGGGCAAGCTCGGGATGTGGCTGGCGAAGCAGGGACGCCATCCGCTGCTCGTCTCGACCGACGTGAAGCGTCCGGCCGCGATTCAGCAGTTGAATGTCGTCGGCCACAAAGCGGGATTGCGGGTCCATGATCCCGCCGGTCAAATGGATCCGGTCGAGCGCGCCAGGGGGGCTGTGGCAGAGGCCGCAAACCTCGGGTTCGACACCGTCATCGTCGACACGGCGGGGCGTCTGCACATCGACGACGAGTTGATGCACGAGCTCGTGGCGATTCAGCGGGCGACCGATCCTTCGGATCGGCTGTTCGTCGCCGACGCGATGACGGGCCAGGATGCGATCAAGAGCGCGGGCGAGTTCAACGCGCGCGTCGGCGTCACCGGCGTCGCGCTGACGAAGCTCGACGGCGACGCGCGCGGCGGCGCCGCGCTGTCGGTGGTATCGGTCGTCGGTGTGCCGATCGCGTTCGCGGGCGTCGGCGAGCGGCTCGAGGATTTCGAGGCGTTCCATGCCGATCGGTTCGTGTCGCGCGTTCTCGGTATGGGCGACGTGCTGTCGCTCATCGAGCGCGCCGAGGCGGCGATCGATCAGGAGGACGCCGAGCGGCTTGAAGAGAAGATTCGCGCGAACGAGTTCACGCTCGAAGACTTCCGCGACCAGTTGAAGACGATCCGCAAGATGGGGCCGTTCGAGCAGATCATCGGGATGCTGCCGGGGATGGGCAGCATCAAGGCGCTCGCGGAGAACAAGCCGGACGAGAAACAGATCACTCGCGTCGAGGCGATCATCAACTCGATGACCCCCGACGAACGGCGCAAACAGCACATCATCAGCGGCAGCCGCCGCAAGCGGATTGCGAAGGGCAGCGGGACGTCGGTCGAAGAAGTGAATCGTCTGCTGAAGCAGTTCGTGCAGATGCAGAAGATGTTGAAACAGCTCGGCGGGATGGCCGGGCTCTCGGGCGGCGGCAGCAAGAAGGCGCGCCGCCAGGCGATGCAGATGCTTCGCAACCGTCGATAGGGCGGTGCTCGAAGGCAGGCCTCGAGGCCTGCGCTACCAGGAGCTGACACACGGTGTCGCCGCGTCGGTAGCGCAGCCCTTTAGGGCTGCCAGCGAAGCGAATCAGACGCGCGGATTTCGAGCCTCGAGCGTCATTTCAGGAGTGTCAGATGGTCGTCATCCGTTTGCGTCGGGCCGGTTCCAAGAAGCGTCCGTTCTTCCGCGTCGTCGTCACCGATTCGCGTACGGCGCGCGACAGCTCGTTCGTCGAAATCCTCGGGCACTACAACCCGCGCAGCAGGCCGGCCGTCGTGCAGGTCGACAAAGAGCGCGTCGACTACTGGCTGAAGAAGGGCGCGCAGCCGTCCGATTCCGTGCGCACGCTGATCGCGCGGCATCTGACGCCGGCGCCCGCGCCGGCGGCGGCTGCGCCGGCGGCGGCCGAGGCGAAGTAACGTGGCCGGCGTGCGCGAAGTCGTCGAGGTCCTGGCGAAGGCGCTGACCGATCGTCCCGACGACGTGCGCGTCACCGAGTCGCAGCACAAGCACGTCACGCTGATCGAGCTGTTCGTGTCGCCAACCGATATCGGCAAAGTCATCGGCAAGCAGGGCCGCACGGCGGCGGCGCTGCGGACGCTCGCGTCGACGGCCGGCGAGCGCGAAGGCAAGCAGGTCACGTTGGAGATACGGGAGGGACGCTGAAACTTGTGGAGATTGCTGATTTCAGACTTCAGATTTCAGATTGATTGAGTCCAATCTGAAATCAATCAACAATCTGAAATCAATCAGCAATCAGCAATCAGCAATCTGCAATCAGCAATCTCATGATCTGGGACGAGATGGCCGTCGTCGGGCGGATCGCTCGCGCGCACGGCAATCGCGGGCAGGTGATCGTCAACCTCGAGACCGATTTTCCTGACGAGCGGTTTCAGCCCGGCGCCGAGCTGTTCATCGAGCGGAACAGGCGCGTCGAAGCGCTGCGCATCAGCACGGTTCGCTTTCAGCGCGAGCGGCCCGTGATCGGGATCGAGGGAATCGAGACGATGAACGATGCTGAGGCGCTGGCGGGATACGAGCTGCGCGTGCCGGTCGATCGGCTCGCGGCGCTGCCGGGCGGCACGTTTTACCGCCACGATTTGATCGGCTGCCGCGTCGAAACGCGCGGCGGCGACCGCGTGGGCACGGTCACCGACGTCGAAGGCACGGTCGATCGCAGCCGGCTCGTGGTGGCCGGCGCGCGCGGCGAGATTTTGATTCCGCTGGCGACCGCGATCTGCACGACCATCGACCCGGCGGGAAAGCGGATCGTCGTCGAGCCGCCAGAGGGATTGCTGGATCTGAATTCGTGACCGTCGACATCGTCACGATCTTTCCCGCGATGGTCCAGGCGCCGCTCGCCGCCGGCATCGTGGGACGCGCGATCGAGCGCGGAACGCTCGACGTGAAGGTGCGGGACCTGCGCGATTTCACGACCGATCGGCACCGCGTGGTCGACGACGTGCCGTACGGCGGCGGACCCGGGATGGTGCTCAAGCCGGATCCGTTCTTCCGCGCGCTCGACGCGATTGAAACGGATCGCGTGGGGCCGTTGACGGTGATCCTGACGTCGCCGCAGGGAAAGCGGTTCACGCAGGTCGACGCGCAGCGTCTCAGCGGGCAGCCGCACCTCGTGCTGCTGTGCGGGCGGTACGAAGGGTTCGACGATCGGATTCGCCAGCGCGTGACCGACGAAATCTCGATTGGCGACTACGTGCTGTCGGGTGGCGAACTCGCGGCGCTGGTCGTCGTCGACGCCGTCGCGCGCCTCGTTCCTGGCGTGGTGGGAGACGAACAATCGGTCGCTGAAGACTCGTTCAGCCGCGGGTTGCTCGATTTTCCGCAGTTCACCCGGCCGCCGGAGATCGCGTGCCGCGGCGGCGCCGGAAATGCGGGGAGCGCGACGGCGTCAGCTGAGCGAGTCCTGAAGGTTCCCGACGTCTTGCTTTCGGGAAACCACGCCGAAATCCGTCGCTGGCGGAAGCGGCAGGCGGTGGCACGGACGCTCGAGCGGCGGCCGGACCTGTTGGACGGCGCGGTTTTGGACGAAGAAGAGAAACAGATTCTGCGAGAATTGCAGGACGGCAGGTCCGCAGAGTTGCAGAAAGGACAGGCGAGGAATCATGGGCGCGATTGAGCTGGTCGAAAAGTCGCAGTTGGCCGATCGGCCGGCGATGAAATCAGGCGACACCGTGCGGGTCCACGTGAAGGTGCGCGAGGGCGACAAGGAGCGCATCCAGATCTTCGAAGGTGTGGTCATCGGCGTCCATCGCGGCGGCACGCGCGCGTCGTTCACCGTGCGCAAGGTGTCGTTCGGCCAGGGCGTCGAGCGCATCTTCCCCCTGCACTCGCCTACGATCCAGAAGGTCGAGGTGACGAAGTCGGCGAAGGTCCGGCGCGCGAAGCTGTACTACCTGCGCGATCTGAAGGGTAAAGCCGCGCGCATGAAGGACACGGGGAAAAGCTAGAACCCATCTGACTTACCCGGACCACCTGACCTTATGACTCGTGTCCCCGCGATGCGCACGCTGGAGAACGCGCTGCGCCGCGTCGGATTCGTGCACGTCGCGGGAGTCGACGAGGTCGGGCGCGGCTGCCTCGCGGGCCCCGTCGTCGCCGCGGCGGTCGTCCTCGATCCGGATCGTCACATTCCCGGCGTGTGCGATTCCAAGCTCGTACCCGCCTCCGAGCGCGAGCGTCTGTTCGATC
Source organism: Acidobacteriota bacterium (assembly GCA_003222395.1). Taxonomy (GTDB): domain Bacteria; phylum Acidobacteriota; class Vicinamibacteria; order Vicinamibacterales; family CAVVIG01; genus Gp6-AA45. Next base: position 97,360 of record QHWB01000040.1, on the reverse strand, counting down.
GCATTCTGATGCATTCGGTGGCGTGGGCCGTTGCCGCCGCCGACCCTTCGGAGATCGATCGCATCAACATTCACCAGGCATCGCTCCGGGCCATGCAGCGGGCCGTGCTCGCGCTCGCGCCGCTGCCCGATATCGTGCTCGTCGACGCGTTCCGCGTGCCCGACCTGCCGATGGCGCAGCGCGGCGTGCTGCACGGCGACCGCCGCTGCTCGGCGATCGCGGCGGCGTCGATTGTCGCGAAGGTGACGCGCGATCGCGAGATGCTGGAACTGCACGGCCGCGATCCGCGCTACGGTTTCGATCGTCACAAAGGGTACGCGACCGCCGATCATCTCGACGCGGTCGCGCGCTTCGGTTACTCAGAAATGCACCGCCGCTCGTTCCGCCCTCCGACGCTGTTTGATACGATTGACTAGAACTCCCAGTGGCATTTGATCGCGCTGCAACACTGCGCAACGCTGAGAAGCTGATCCGGCAGGGCAAGGTCGACGCCGCGATCGCGGAATTCGTGCGCATCGTCGAGGATCAGCCGCACGACTGGGCGGCGAAGAACACCCTCGGCGATCTGTACATGCGCGGTGGCCACACCGAGAAGGCGATCGAGCAGTTCATCGAGATCGCGAACAATCTCAACGACGAAGGCGCGGCCGCCAAGGCCGGCGCGCTCTACAAGAAGATCCTCAAGCTCAAACCCGATCACGAGCATTCGCTGCTGCAGCTGTCGGACATCCTCGGCAGCCAGAAGCTGTACGCGGACGCGCGCGCGCATCTCAACGCGCTCATCGAGCTCCGCAGGAGCCGCGGCGACACGCGGGGTGCCCTGATGGCGCGCGTGCGCCTCGGGTCGCTCGATCCCGAGGACTACGACGGCCGCCTGGCGGCCGCGGGCGCTCGCATCGAGATGGGCGACGTCGGCGGCGCGCTCGGCGACTTCAAGGAGATCGCGGGCGAGCTCGCCGAGAAGGGGCGCCACCCGCAAGCGATCGAGGCGCTGCGCCAGGGCGCCAAGCTCAATCCCGACGACGACGAGATTCGCGAGAAGCTGCTCGACGTCTATTTCGCCGCGGGCGACATCGAGCGCGCGCGCGAGTGCGCCACGACCGTCGAACAGTTCCGCATGCTGGCCGCCGCCCTCGAGTCGCAGGGAAAAACGGAAGAGGCGCTGGAGACGCTGCGCCAGGCGTCGGCGCACAACGCGCACGACACCGAGCTGAAGGCGGAGCTCGCGCGGAAGTTCCTCGCGCGCGGCGATATGCAGACGGCCGCCGAATACCTGACGGCCGAAACCGCCGGCGACGATCCGGAGCTGCTGATGACGGTTGCCGACATTCGGCTGCGCGGCGACAAGGCCGAGGAGGGGGTCGCCATCGTGCGGCGCCTGCTCGAGGACGATTCGAGCCGCCGCGAGAAGATCGCGATGCTCGGCTGGAGCGTCGCGGAGACACACGCCGAAGCCGGTTTCCAGGTCGTGGAGCTGGCCGCCGAAAACGCCGTGAGCGAGGGCGACTGGGCCGCTGCGGCCGCCGCGCTGCAGGAGTTCGTCACGCGCCTGCCGAATCACATTCCGGCGTTGATGCGACTGGTCGAGATCTGCGTCGACGGAGGGCTCGAAGCGACGATGTACAGCGCGCAGGCGCAGTTGGCCGACGCCTACATCGCCGCAGGCTCGGCGAGCGAGGCGCGCTTCATCTCGGAAGATCTGGTGGCCCGCGAGCCGTGGGAGCGCGCGAACGTCGAGCGGTTCAGGCGCGCGCTGGAGCTCCTCGGCGAGCCCGATCCCGACGGCATCATCGCGGAGCGGTTGAGCGGCGAGACGCCGTTCACGAGCACCGAGCTGCTCGGCGGCTTGCTCGGGTCGGCGGAACAGCCGGAGGCCGAAACAGACGCCGCAACAGAGACGAATTCCAACGAAGCGGACATTCTCGAAATCCTCGAGCTCGAAGAGAAGAAGCAGCCGAGCGCGGCGCCTCCATCCAAGCGCGCGCGCGACGAGCAGAAGCAGTTCGAGCTGAGCGCCAACGCCATCGATCTCGACGCCATCCTCGGCGACATGGAGGACGCTCCGCCACCGGCGCCGTCGAAAGCTCACGCGGCCTCCGAGGACGTCGAGGTCGATCTCAGCATCGTGCTCGACGACATCAAGCCTGGCGCGACGGCGCCGCCGCCGCCGGCTGCGAAGGCGCAACCTGCCGCCGCCGAACCGGCCGATCTCGACAGCGTATTCGGCAACCTTCGCGAACAGGCGTCGAAGCGCGTCGGCGCGGAGGACGCCGAGAAAGAATACAAGCGCGGTCTCGCGCTTCGCGCGAAGGGCGACATCGACGGATGCATCAGCGCGCTGGAGAACGCATCGCGATCGCCGAAGCTGCGTTTCTCGACCTCGTGGCTAATCGCACGGTTGTACCGCGATCGCGACAAGATGCCGCAGGCGCTCGAATGGCTCGAGCGCGCGGCGCAGGCGCCGGCGCCGAATGTCGACGACGGCCACCAGCTGTTGTACGAGCTGGCTGAAGGCCTCGAGCAGGTCGGTGAGACGGCGCGCGCGCTCGCGGTGCTGCTCGAGCTGCAGGCCGATGCGGGCGCCTACCGCGACATCGAGGCGCGCATCGGCCGGTTGAGCAAGGTCCAGGCGTGAGGGTATTGTTCTGATCCGCCGGCTGGTATACGTCGCGTTCTTCCTCGAAGTCGGCCTCCTGCTCATCGTGCTGCCGTGGTCGGCCTTCTGGGAGCACAATTACTTTGCGGCGGCGTGGCCGGCGCTCCAGCCGATCGTCACCAACAATTTCGTGCGCGGCGCCGTCACCGGCCTCGGACTCGTCAACCTCTTCGCCGGCTTCGCCGATCTCGCGCTGGTCTTCGCGTCGCGTCCCTCGACGGGCTCGGGACGCCCTGAATTCATCGAAGGGCGCGATCGTCCCGACGTGTCGTTGTCGGAGCGTCCCGGCCGCCCGTGACGATCTGTCTCGTCACCGACCGCCGGCGCGCCAATCCGGTGGCGCAGGCCAGGGCGGCGGTCGAGGCGGGCGTCGATCTCATTCAGGTTCGCGAACGCGATCTCGACGGCGCCGCGCTCTGCGCGCTCGTGCGCGCCGTTGTCGACGTCGCGAAGCGGAGCGCGACGCGGATCGTCGTCAACGATCGCGTCGACGTCGCCATCGCGACCGGCGCCGACGGCGTTCACCTGAGAAGCGACTCGTTCTCGATTCCCGAAGCTCGCCGGTTGATGCCGCGTCCCCTGCTGGTCGGCCGGTCGATTCACTCGCCCGGCGAGGCGAAGGCGGCGAGCGATGCCGATTACCTCGTCGCCGGAACCGTGTTTGCCTCCGCTTCCAAGCCGGACACGACGGCGCTCGTCGGTATCGAGGGGCTTCGCGCGATCGTTCGAGCGACTGCGGTGCCAGTTCTCGCCATCGGCGGCATCACGCTCGACCGGCTCGACCATGTCGCCGCCGCCGGCGCGGCAGGGATCGCGGCGATTGGCCTGTTCACGTCGAGCGAATCGCTGCGCGAGCGCGTGCGGACGATTCGTTCGCGGTTTGACAGCATGAAACCGGCTCCCTAACATAAACCGTTGCCCACTGCACATGGCCCCTGACAGGATCCCCGGCGACTTCGGCCGCAAGCTGCGCGAGGCGCGGGAGCGACGAGGCATCTCGCTTCGGCAGATCGCCGCGGCCACCAAGATCTCGATGAGCGTTCTCGAAGCGCTCGAGCGCAACGACATTTCCCGCCTGCCGGGCGGCATCTTCAGCCGCGCATTCGTCCGCTCGTACGCGATCGAGGTCGGCCTCGATCCCGAGGCGACGATTCAGGAATTCATCGCGCAGTTTCCGCACGACGCGGTCACGGCGGGGCACCCGCCATCGGAGCATGTCGAAGATCACGAGGCGGTCGAAAGCGATCGGCGGATGGCGAGCACCTTCCTGCGCCTCATCGCGATCAGTGTGCCTGTCGCCGCGGTCGTGTTGTATTTCGGCAACGCCGGCCGCCGTATGATGCAGACCTCGCAGACGCCGCCTGCCGCGAACACGCCCGAACCGGCGAAGCCGTCGCCTCGATTCTTCGAGGATCCGCTGCCGGCGCCGTCTTCGATTCCGGCCGCAGAAACGCTGCCGTCCGCGGCGCCGGCGCCACCATCAACCGCTGCACCGCCCGTCGCATCTGCCAGCCCACCGCGGCCGGCCGCGCCGATCGAGGACAAGCTGACGGTCGGACTGAGCGTCAAGAGCCCGTGCTGGGTGTCGGCCACCGTCGACGGTCAGAAGAAGATCGATCGTCTGCTTCAGGCCGGAGAGCGGCAGAGTATTGATGTGCGCCGCGAGATGGTGCTGACGGCGGGCGACGCCGGCGCAATCGCGCTGACGCTGAACGGCGCCGACGCGAAGCCGCTGGGGAAGACCGGCGAAATCGTCACGCGTCGACTCAATCTCACAAACTACAGGGATTACCTCCAAAGACGGTGATTGACCCAACTCCCCTTCTCGATGCCTTCAAGCGAGGCGAGGTCGAGCGCGATGTCCGCCTCCTCGCGGCGCAGGGCGCGCTCGCACCGCGCGCATACGAGCAGCTCGCCATCCTGGTGCTGCTGCTCGAGGACCGCGACGCCGAGATCCGCGAGACGGCCGACGACACTCTGAACCGGATTCCCGAGCAGGCGCTCAAGACGTTTCTCGCCCGGTCCGACGTGCCGATCGGACTGCGCGAATTCTTCGCCGATCGTGGAGTGTTTCCGGACGAGATCCCGCAGCTCGACGTGGAAGCGTCCGCGCCGGAGGATCCGCTGATCGACGTCGGCGAGGCGGACGCGTTCGCTGTCGACGAGAACGAGGACCGCGAGACGGCGACGCAGCGGCTCGCGAAGATGGGATTCTCCGAGCGGCTCAAGGCAGCGGTGAAAGGGTCGCGCGAGATGCGCGCGATGCTCATCAGAGATCCGAACAAGATGATCTCGGCGGCGGTGCTGAGCAGTCCGAAGCTGACCGGGCCGGAGATCGAGGCGTATTCACGGATGGCCAGCCTCTCGGAAGAGGTGCTCCGCATCATCGCCAGCAACCGCGCGTGGACGAAGAGCTACAACGTGGTGCTCGGCCTGATCAAGAATCCGAAGACGCCGCTCGCGCTGTCGCTCAATTTCATGGGGCGCCTCAACAACCGCGACATGTCGCAGCTATCGGTCGATCGCAACATTCCCGAGGCGCTCCGCATCGCCGCGCGCAAGCGCGTCGTCGCGAACTTGAGCGGGAAGGGTTAACGCTTCTTCTTACTTTTCCGGTTCCAGTCAGAGCGCATCTGGGCGAGGCCTTCCATGTAGACGGTCGCCCGCTCGCGCTCTTCCTCGCTGGCCATCGACTTCAGGAGATCGAGCGCCTTCGTCAGGTCGGCGTCGATGGTCTGGCGCGTCGCGCTGAAGTACAGACGCCGAATCTCGGCGAGCTTGTCGTCGGACGAGAGCATCGGCAGTCTCACGGACGGTTCCTTCGCAGCGATGCGCGCAGCTCGTCGAACGGAAGCGTGTTGAGCACATCGGCCGGACGCAGCCACGCGCGACGCGCCACGAGAATTCCCCACCTCAGACGGCCGAACGCATGGCGCGAGTGCGCGTCGGTCGAGATGACGAGCCGGACGCCGCGATCGCGCGCGAGCTTGGCATGCGCATCGTTCAGGTCGAGCCGATCGACCTGACAGTTGATCTCGAGCGCCACGCCGTGTCGCGCCGCCGCGTCGACGACGGCGTCGACGTCGACCGGATACGGTTCACGCCTGAGGATCAGCCGTCCGGTTGGATGGCCGAGGATGTCGACGTGAGAATGCTCGATGGCGCGCAGCAGGCGGTCGGTCATCTGCCGCCGATCCTGGTTGAAGGCGGAGTGCACCGACGCGACAACGAGATCGAGCTCCGCGAGGCAACCATTCGACAGATCGAGCGTGCCGTCCGGCTTGATATCGCATTCGATGCCCGCGAGCAGCCGGATGCCTGGGCGTTCCGCGTCGACCGCGCGGATCCGCGACGCGTGATCGGCGGCGCGCCGCTCGTCGAGGCCGTTCGCCATGGCCAGCGACTGGCTGTGATCGGTGATCGCGAGATACTCGAGGCCGGCTGCGCGCGCCGCATCGGCCATCGCTCGGATATCGTCCCTGCCGTCGGTCGCGGTCGTGTGGCTGTGCAGATCGCCGCGCAGGTCGGCACGCTCGATCAGCCGCGGCAGCGCGTGCGCTTCGGCCGCCTCGATCTCGCCGCGTAACTCGCGCAGCTCCGGTGGAATCCAATCCAGATCGAGGGCGCCGTATATCTCCTCCTCACGCTCGCCGGCGACGCGCACGTCGTCGGTGGTTCGGAACAATCCGTATTCGTTCAACTTGAAGCCGCGGCCGATCGCGCGGTCACGCAGGGCGATGTTGTGCCCCTTCGACCCGGTGAAATACTGGAGCGCCGCGCCGCGGCTGTCGGCGGCGACGAGCCGCAGGTCGGCCTGGAAGCCGCCTTCGAGGAGGATGCTCGACTTCGTGTCGCCGTGGCCGAGCACTCGCTCAACTTGCTGGTACTCGACGAATTGATCCATGAGTCCGGGCGGTGCGCCGCTCGCGAGCAGGTCGAGATCGCCGCAGGTGTCGCATCCGCGCCGCAGGCTGCCGACCGGTTCGACGACGGCATCGGGCGCGCGCTCCCGCAGATATCCGACGAGCGCGGCGGCGGCGTCGTGCGCATCGGGCAGAAGATGCCGGCCGGCGAATCGCTTCCGTTCCTCGAGCGCTTTGAGGATCAACGCCTCCTTTTTCGGACCCATCCCGCGCAGCGATCGCACGCGGCCGTCTTTCGCGGCCGCTTCGAGATCGTCAATCGTCCGGACGGCGAGCTCGCGATAGAGCATCGCAACGGTCTTTGGACCGACACCCTGCAGATGGAGCAAATCGAGGATGGTGGGCGGGAATTCGGCGACGAGCTCGCGATGAAACGCGGCGTCGCCCGATTCGGCGACCTCGCGGATGCGCGTCGCGAGGTCCTTTCCGATTCCCGGGATCTCGCGCAAGCCGGCTTCGTCGAGCGTATTCAGCTCGTGCGGATGATTGGCGGCGATGTCGGCGCCGTTGCGGTACGCGCGAATCTTGAACGGATTCGCGTCCTTGATCTCCAGCAGGTCGGCAATCTCCCGAAGGATCCGCGCGATTGCCCTGTTGTCCATCGCCTATTCGGGTGCATCTGCGGCCCGCGTCCGCAGGCCTTCGGCCTCGATGCGGTAATCGAGAAGACGAGCGCCGCCGCTCGCGACGGCGTTCCGAATGGCGTCGTGCGATTCCGGCGGCCCGTAGCAGAACAGGCATCCGCCTCCGCCCGCGCCGCACACTTTCGCCGCCGTCGCGCCGGCCGCGCGGGCGCGCGCGATGAGGTCTTCGATCGTCGGCGTCGTGACGCCGGGCGCGAGCCGCTTCCGGTTGTCCCACTCGGTCGCGATCTGACGCCCGACCTCGTCCCACTTCCCGCGCTGCAGCGCCTGCCGCATGGCGATGGACGTGTCGCGGATGCGCTCGAAACAATCGAAGATGTGCCGGTCGCCGTCGATGTGTTTTTTCGTGATCTCCCAGTTGTTCGTGCCGGAATTGCGCGGCGCGCCGGTGTAGGCGAGCACGATGCGCCGTTCGAGCTCGCGCGCGTCGACGTCGAGCGCGACGCGCTTGATGCCGTCGACGCGCAGCTCGACGGCGGCGATTCCGCCGTACAGCGCCGGTCGGTAGTCCTGAACGCCTGTCGGCACCTTGATTGTCTGACACTCCACGTTCATCGCGACCTGAAAGATGTGTTCAGGATCTTCCGACGCGCCCGTCCACCTGGCGAGCGCCCCACACACGGCAATCGTCAGCGCCGACGATCCGGCGATGCCCGCGCCGGCCGGCGATTCGCCCCGCGTCGTCAGCATCGCGTTGTCGAGCCGGTAATGGCGCGCGAGCAGCGCGAGCAGCGACAGGTCGCCGGTGGAATCGAGCTCGGACCAGTGAGCGGCGCCGGCGCCGCGATCGGTGTCGATCGATCGAAGCTCGACGCGGCCATCCGAGCGTGCTGCGATGTCGGCGTGCGCGCGCAGGCTGATCGCCGCGTTCAGCGTCGTCGCGCCATCATGGAAAAGGTAGAGCGGCCAGATGTCGATAGTGCCCCCGGCGAGATCGATGCGCGTCGGCGCCGAACAGGCGATGTGCACCGGCAAAATTATAGTTCGCGCACGTCGCGGTCCATGGATCGAGATAAGGGGACAGCCGTTCCGTATCTACTCGATGCGGAGGGCGTCGACCGGATCGAGACGCGCCGCTCGACGCGCTGGAACATACGCGGTGGCGGCGGCAACGCATGCAAGCACGATTAGAACGGCGACGAACGTGAGGGGATCGCGCGTCGATATTCCGAACACGAGCGTGCCCATGAGCCGCGCGAGGGCGAATCCGCCGGCGAGCCCGGCGGCGATTCCAAGGGCGGTCACTGCGGCCGCCTGACGAGCGACGAGCGAGAATCTGTCCGGTTCGTGCGCCGAGCGCCATTCGCACGCCGATCTCGCGCGTTCGTGACGCGACGAGCTGAGAGAGCACGCCGTATAGACCCATCGCCGCGAGCAGCAACGCCGTCGATGCGAAGAGCGTGAGCAGAATCGTGTTGACGCGCCGCTGAGCGATCGACGCCGCGACGAGCTCGTTCAACGGCCGAACCGCGTAGACCGCGCGCTGCGGCTCGATTTCCCGAAGCGCGGCGCGGATGTCGGCCATCGAAGCCGGATGCGACGACGCCGTGCGCACGAGGAAGTACGGATCCGGCCAGTACGGGTTGTAGGTGCACCAATAGACGATTGGCGGCGCGCCCGACAGCAGGCCGTTCTCCGTCACGTCTCCAACGACGCCGACGATCTCGCCGCGGAGGTCCGGCGGCATGCCGGACCACGTCATGACATGACCGATGGGACTCTCCGAGGGGAAGAAGCGATCGGCGAACGCGCGGGTGACGAGCACTTTCGAGAACGGCGGCGTCGACGGATCGCTGCTGCAGGTGCCGCCCGCGAGAATGGGAATGTGCAGCGTCCGGAAATAGCCGGCGCTGACGGACCGTCCGATAGCGAAGGTCTTCTCGGATCGATCTCGTCCGGCGATCTGGAATTCGCCGGGCGGGATGGTGAGGCCGCCGGGTACGAGCTGGCTGAACGCGGACGATTCCACGCCTGGTAAGGCATTCAGCCGCACGATCGTTCGTGCCTGCCGCTGGACGACCGCGTCCGCGCGCTCGCTCCACTGCGCGCTCATACGAAACGTGAGCACGTGTTCCGGATCGAAGCCGGGAGAGATGTGCTGCATCCGCTCGAAGCTTCGGATGAGCAGCGCGGCGCCAACGAGCAGCACGATCGCGAGCGCGATCTGGCCGGCGACGAGCACGCGCTGCACACGCTGGCGTCCTCCGACGCAGCCGCGGCCGCCGCGCGCGAGCGCATCAACGCCGTCGTGGCGTGTCGCCTGCAGCGCCGGCGCGAGCGCGAACAGCAGCGTCGTCGCGACACCGCCCGCAAACGTCAGGATGACGAGCCGCAGATCGAGGCGAACATCGGCAATTCGCGGCAATTCCGCCGCCGCGGCGCGGAGTGCGGCGATGCCCCCGTACGCGATGAGCAGACCGGCGGCGGCGCCGATGACCGCGAGCACGACACCTTCGACGAGCAGCTGGCCGACGACCGTCCGGCGATGCGCGCCGAGCACGAACCGGATCGCGATCTCCTGCTCGCGCCGCACCGCGTCGGCCAGCATGAGACACGCGACGTTGCCGCAGGCGGCGAGCAGCACGAGCGCGACGGCGCCGAGAAGCAGCCACAGCGATCGGCGCACTCCGCCGATCTGCTCTTCCTTCATCGGCACGAGAGCCGATCCCCATCCGCGATCGGTTTGCGGAAACTCCTCGCCGAGACGCGCCTGAACGCCGTCGAGATCCGCCTGCGCCTCGTCGATCGTGACGCCAGGCTTCATCCTGCCGAACGCCGTGTAGAGCCTTGCCGTGCGTACTTGCAGAAAACTCGCAGGCGCCCGCGTGGGCAGCCATACCTCGGTGCGCTCGGTCGGATATCGAAATGCAGCCGGCATGACGCCGATGATCGTGTAGATCACGCCGCCGAGGATCAGTTTGCGGCCGGCTGCCGACGGGTCGCCGTTCAGCCGGTCGCGCCAGAACGCGTCGCTCACGACGGCGACCGGAGGCCCTCCGAAGCGTTCTTCTTCGGGCGTCGGCGTCCGGCCGAGCGCCGGAGCGGCGCCGAGAACGGCGAAAAATCTTGGCGACGTGCGCATGGCCGCCACCCGTTCCGGCAGCGCGCCGGTCGTGTCGGTCATGTTTTCGAAATACATCGCCGCAAGCCCGTCGAAGGTGTGGTTGCGCGCGTTCCATTCTTCGAGTCGTCCGGGCGCCACGAGCTGTGTCGCCTGGCGAAGCGCACGGTTGCGCTCGTACACCGCGACAAGACGATCGGCGCTCGGGAACGGCAGCGGCTGCAACAACACGGCGTCGACCGCCGAGAAGATGGCGCTGTTCGCGCCGATGGCGAGAGCGAGCGTCAGAATGATCGTCGCCGACAGACCAGGACGGCGAGCGAGCGGACGGAGCGCGGCGCGCATCTCTGGCGTTGGACGGACGCGGCCGCCAATGGTTGGTAGAATCACGTGAGTGTCGCCCAACGCTCTTCGTCGTCGGATCGGCCAGCTCCTGATCGTCGGGTTCAACGGTCATCAGGTTCCGCCTGAGTTACGGTCGCTCGTCAGGCAATTCAGCCTTGGCGGCGTCATCCTGTTCGCCAGAAACGTCGCCGATCCGGATCAGGTGGCCGAGCTGTCCTACGAAGCGTCGCGACTCGCCGCCGACCTCCCGCTGTGGGTGTCGATCGATCAGGAAGGCGGACGCGTCGCGCGCCTGAAGGCGCCATTCACCGAATGGCCGCCGATGATCACGCTCGGGCGGAGCGGCGACCAGCGGCTCGCGGAGCGCTTTGCCCGCGCCCTCGCCTCGGAGCTCAAGGCGGTCGGCGTGACGCTCGACTACGCACCGGTCCTCGACGTGCATACCAATCCGAAGAACCCGGTCATCGGCGATCGTGCGCTGGCCGAGCAGGCGGCCGACGTCGCGCGGCTCGGCGGCGCGATCGTGCGGACGCTGCAGGCGGAAGGGATCGCTGCGTGCGGGAAGCACTTTCCGGGGCACGGCGATACGAGCACCGACTCGCACCACGAGCTGCCGCTCGTCGAGCACCCGCCGGAGCGGCTGCGAGAAACGGAGTTCGTGCCTTTCAAGGCGGCGATCGAAGCGGGCGTCGCGACGATCATGACCGCGCACGTGTTCGTGCCGTCGCTCGACGACACTCGCCCGGCGACGCTGTCGCGGCGGATTGTCGGCGACATCCTGCGCGGCGAGCTCGGCTTCGATGGCGTCATCCTGAGCGACGATTTGGAAATGAAGGCGGTGGCGAACGAATATCCGGTGCCGCGCGCCGCAGTGATGGCGATCGAGGCGGGATGCGACGGCGTGCTGGTCTGCTCGGGCGATCACGATACACAGGCGGCGGCGCTCGAAGAGATCGTTCACGCGGTCGAGGACGAGCGGTTGCGTCTTTCGCGCGTCGAGGATGCGTTGAAGCGGCAGCAGCGCGCAAAAGAGCGGTTTCTCGCTGCGCCGGTCGGTCCGCGGCCGCTCGGCGGCCGGCAGCTGCGCGCCGCCATCGGCCGCGACGAGCATCAGGCGATCGCTCGGGAGATGGCGCGCTACCTGTGATGCTCAAGCCGCGCGCCCTCGCTCGAGGGGATCGCCTCGCCGTGGTGGCGCCCGCGAGTCCGTTCCGGCGCGACGAATTCGACCAGGGGATTGACGAGATTCGCAGCCTCGGATTCATTCCCGTCTACGACGACTCGGTGTTCGCGCGCGATCGGTACGTGGCCGGATCGCGTGATGCGCGCGCGGCAGCCTTGCGCGCGGCATGGCGCGACGGGTCGATCGCGGGCATCGTCGGCGTCCGCGGCGGCTACGGCAGCGCGCAAGTGCTGCCGCTGCTCGACCGCGACGAGATCCGGCGGACGCCGAAACCGTTGATCGGGTACAGCGATCTCACGGCGCTCCTGACTTTTCTGACGATCGGCTGCGGCGTGATCGCGTTTCACGGGCCGATGCTCGCGGGCCGTCTCGGTCGCGGCGCCGCCGGCTACGACGTTCAATCGTTCACCAAAGCCGTGTGTCGTCCCGAGCCGGCTGGCGAGCTGACCGGATCGGCCGTCGAATCGCTGCGAGCCGGCGAGGCGGCGGGTCCGTTATTCGGAGGCACGCTGACGCAGCTCCTCGCGTCGCTCGCCACCCCGTTTGCGTTCGATCCTCCTCAGGGCTACGTGCTCTTCCTCGACGAAGTCCGCGAGCGTCCGTACCGGCTCGACCGGATGATCACGCAACTGTGCCAGACAGGTCTTCTGGCGCGAGCGTCTGCAGTCGTCATCGGCGAGCTGCCGGAATGCGACGAGCCGTCGGGCGACATCAGGGCGCGCGACGTGATGGCGACGCTGTTCCGCGATTTTCCAGGTCCCGTGCTGCTTGGTTTCCCGTCGGGCCACACGATCAGTCCCGCGATGACGCTGCCGCTCGGCGTCAGCTGTCGAGTCATCGCCGACAAGCACCCGCGGATGGTGATCGAGGAAAGTGCGGTTGTCTGAGCACCAAGGACCAAATGTGAGGCGGATCCACTTCATCGGCATCTGCGGGACGGCGATGGCGACGCTTGCCGCGATGCTCAAGCGGAAGGGACTCGACGTCCGCGGGTCCGATCAGGACGTGTATCCGCCGATGAGCGATTTTCTGGCGTCGGAACGCATCCCGACCCTCACCGGTTACAGTGGCGATCACATCACCGGCGATCTCGATCTCGTCGTCGTCGGCAACGCGATCTCCCGCGGCAACCCCGAGCTCGAAGAAGTGCTCGATCGAAAGATCCGGTACTGCTCGCTGCCGGAGGCGATCCGCGAGCATTTTCTTTGGGGCGCGCGGTCGATCGTGATCGCGGGCACGCACGGCAAGACGACAACGACGTCGCTGACCGGGTGGCTGTTGACGCACGGCGGCGTCGATCCGACCGTTCTCGTCGGCGGCATCGCCCGCAACTTCGGCGACCGCGGATCGAGCTATCGAATGGGACAGGGACGCGATTTCGTCATCGAAGGGGACGAATACGACAGCGCCTTCTTCGACAAGACGGCGAAGTTCCTCAAGTACCTTCCCGACATCGCAGTCGTGAACAACGTCGAGTTCGATCACGCGGACATCTACACCGATTTCGATGCCGTGATGCTCGCGTTCCGTCGCCTCGTGCGGTTGGTGCCGCGCAAGGGGCTGCTGCTCGTCGGCGCCGACAGCGCGGGCGCGCGCGAGCTCCTGACGGGCGCTGTGTCGCGTGTCCAGACGTTCGGCACGGGCAGCGACGTCGATTGGCACGCGTACGACATCGAGACCTCGGGGACGGCCACGCGCTTCACGGTGCGGCATCACGGTTCGCCGTTCGGCGCGTTCGACATGCCGCTCGTCGGCATCCATAACGTTCGCAACGCGCTCGCCGCGATCGCCGTCGCGGCTGAGGTCGGCATCGGTGCTGAGCGGATCGCCGAGGGGCTGCGCCTGTTCGGCGGGATCAAGCGGCGGCTAGAGGTCGTCGGCGTGGCCGATGCCGTCACGGTGTACGACGACTTCGCGCACCACCCGACGGCCGTGGCGGAGACGCTTGCCGGATTGCGCGCGGCGAACCCGGACGCGCGCATCTGGGCGGTGTTCGAGCCGCGGTCCGCTTCGTCGTGCCGCTCCGTGTTTCAGGACGATTTCGCAAAGGCGTTCGGCTCGGCGAACGAGGTCCTCATCGCGCCGGTCTTTCGATCGAAGCTGCCCGAAGCGGAACGGTTGTCGGTGCCACGGCTCGTGCGCGATTTGAAGGCACGGGGACAGTCCGCCCGCGAAGCCGAATCGTTCGACGGCATCGTCCAGATCGTGGTTCGTGAACACCGCCGCGGCGATCTCGTCGTCCTCATGTCGAACGGCGGGTTCGGGGGAATTCATCAGAAGCTGCTGACGGCGCTGGAGGGGCCGCGGGAGGCGCTCGCCTGAAAGGCTCCGTGAGCGCTCGCCTGAAAGGCTCGCGCTACAGATTCGGGTGTCGCGCGAGAACGGACGTGCACCTGTAGCGCGGCTTTCAGCCGAGCGAACCAATGCCCAGGATCATTCCGGCCGGCGACTCTGCGCTGTTCGTGGAATTCGAGGAGCGCATCGACGTCGAGGTCAACGCGCGGACGATTGCGCTGGCCGACGCGGTGCAGTGCGCGGAGATTGCCGGCGTCTGCGACGTGGTGCCGACGTATCGGTCGGTTGCGATCTACTTCGATCCATTGCGCGTCGACTACGACGCGCTGATGACGCGCGTCGAGCACGCGCTCACGCGGCCCGAAACGCGCGTGCGGACGACGAGCGCTCCGATCAGCATTCCGGTGTGCTACGGTGGCGAGCTCGGTCCGGATCTGGCGAGCGTCGCGGCATTCGCGCACGTCAGCGAGGACGAAGTCATTCGACTGCACACGTCGGCCACCTACCGCGTCTTCATGCTTGGCTTCGTCGCGGGCTTCGCGTACATGGGCATCGTCGATCGCCGCATCGCGATGCCGCGGCACGCGACGCCTCGCGTGCGCGTGCCGCTCGGCTCGGTCGGCATCGCCGGCGTGCAGACCGGAATCTATCCGGCCGAGACGCCCGGCGGATGGCAGTTGATCGGGCGCACGCCGGTAAAGCCATTCGATCCGGCTCGCGCCGAGCCGTTCCTGTTGAAAGCCGGCGACGCCGCACAGTTCGTGCGGATCGCGCGCGAGGAGTACGACCGATGGCCGTCCGCGTGATCAAGCCCGGCATGCTCACGACGGTGCAGGATTCCGGCCGTTGGGGGTTTCAGGCGCGTGGCGTCCCCGTCGCCGGACCGATGGATCCGTTCTCCTGTCGGCTCGCGAACGCGCTCGTCGGCAACGATCGCGGCGCAGCCGGCCTCGAGATCACGCTGCTCGGTCCCGAGCTCGAGTTCGAGACCGAGCGCGTGATCGCCGTGGCCGGAGCCGAATTCGATCTCACGCTCGACGGACGCGCGGTGCCGATGGACGCTCCCTTCGTCGCGTCGGCCGAATCGCGGCTGCGCTTCGGCGCGCGGCGCCGCGGCGCGCGTGCCTACCTCGCGATTGCGGGCGGCATCGCGACGCTGCCGGTGCTCGGGAGCCGGTCCACTCACCTCATCAGCGCGATGGGCGGCCTGGACGGACGCGCGCTCCGAGCCGGCGATCGCCTGGTGCTCGGCGACGCGACGCATACGCGATCGACGCCGCCTGCGGCGCCGCGTCATGTGCCGCTGCCCGATCACCAGGCGCGGATTCGCGTGCTGCCGGGACCGCAGGCCGATTACTTCAGCGCGGACAGCCTCGACGTGCTGCAATCGGCGCCGTATGTCATCGGCCAGCAGTCCGATCGCATGGGATTCCGTCTGGATGGACCGCGTCTGACGCACGCGCGGGGCGCCGACATCATTTCCGACGCGACGCCGCTCGGTGTGCTGCAGGTGCCGGCGTCGGGTCTGCCGATCCTCCTGATGGCGGATCGTCAGACGACCGGCGGCTACCCGAAGATCGCGACGGTCATCACGGCCGACATCGCGGTGGCCGGCCAGCTGTCTCCCGGCGATGCGATTTCCTTCGTCGTCTGCACGCCGCGAGAAGCGCTGGCGGCGCTCATCGCGCAGGAACGTGCGCTCATGGCAGTGGAGTCGTCTCCGTCGTGACGACGTTCCGCGCGTCGCTCGACCTGGCGTTCGGCGCCGATCGGGTACGGGCGAACGTTCCGCTCGCGCCGCTGACGACCTTCAAGGTCGGCGGTCCGGCGGAGTGGCTGATCGAGACGCGCGGTGCCGACGAGATCGTCACCGCGCTGAGACTCGCGCGCCGCGAGGGCGTCCGCGTGACCGTCCTCGGCGGCGGATCGAACGTGCTCGTGTCCGACGCGGGCGTTCGCGGACTGGTCATCCGTCCCCGCGGCGGCGAGGTGCGCGGCGACGGCGAGCATCACGTTCGCGCCGACGCCGCGGTGACGATCAACGGCCTCGTGCGATGGACGATCAATCATGGCTGCGCCGGACTCGAAGCGTGGGCCGGAACGCCGGGTACGGTCGGCGGCGCAGTATTCGGGAACGCGCATTTTGGAGGCCGCCTGATCGGCGAGTTCGTGACGGAGGTTCGTCTCGCGTCACGCGACGGCGCGACCGCCGACGTGCCGGTGGCCGCGATGGCGTTCGGATACGACCGCAGCCGCCTGCAGGACAGCGGCGAGATTCTGCTGTCGGCCGTCTTCCGCGTGACGCCGGGCGATCCCGCGGCGCTTCGTGCGACCGCGCGCCAGTCGCTGGCGTACCGCAAGCGCACACAACCGCTCGAGTCGCCCAGCGCCGGCTGCGTCTTCCGGAATCCCGAACCGGGCCGCGACCGGATGCCCGACGGAATTCCGTGGTCGGCAGGTGCGCTGGTGGATCGCGCCGGGCTGAAAGGCGTCGCCATCGGCGGGGCCCGCGTCTCGCCGACGCACGGCAACTTCATCGTCAACGAAGGGCCGGCGACGGCGCGCGACATCCGGACGCTCATCGAGCGATGCCGCGTGGCGGTGCGCGAGCGCTTCAATGTCGAGCTGCGGGACGAGATCGTGTATCTTGGCCAGTTCGATCAGCCGGACTCCCGCTAAAAGACAACGAACCAAGGACCAGGATGTCGACGCTTGTGATTGAAGGCGGTCAACGCCTGTCGGGATCGGTGGAGGTGGAAGGCAACAAGAACGCGGCGCTGCCGATCCTCGCGGCGTGCCTCCTCACCACCGAAGAATGCGTGCTGACCAACGTGCCGCGCATCAGCGACGTCGAGGTGATGGCGCGGCTCATCCTCGATCTTGGCGGACATGTCGAAGGCATTGGGAGCACGACGCTTCGCGTGCGCTGTCCCGACGTCGTCAAGCACGAGCCCGACGGCGCGCTCGTCGGCCGGCTGCGCGGGTCGGTCCTGCTGCTCGGTCCACTGCTGGCGCGCAGAGGGCGCGCGCATCTGGCGCCGCCCGGCGGCGACTTTCCGGCGCGCCGCACGATCGGCACGCATCTCGAGGCGCTGCTGGCGATGGGCGCGCGGAACGTCGCGGGACCGGGCCACATCCTCGAAACGCCGCACGGTCTGCAGCCGACGTCGATCTATTTGTATGAAGCGTCGGTGACCGGCACCGAGACCGCGCTGCTTGCGGCGGCCGCCGCCAACGGCGTGACCGAAATCCGTCACGCCGCCTGCGAGCCGCACGTCGTCGAGCTGTGTCTGTTTCTGCAGCAGCTCGGCGTCGGAATGACGGGCGCGGGCACGTCGACGATTCGCGTGGAAGGCGGCGGACCGCTGCACGGCGCCGAGCATCAGCTGTGGGGCGACTACATCGAAGCGGGAAGCTGGGCGGTCGTCGCCGCCGTGACTGGAGGCGAGATCCAGGTTCGCGGCGCGCGTACCGAGGACATCGAAGTGATTGCCGCGGTACTGAAGCGCATGAAGATCGAATGCGCGATGGACGGCGATGTGTTCTGCGTGCATCGATCGCGGCCGCATGCCGCAGGACGGATCACCACCGGTCTCTGGCCGGGATTCCCGAGCGACATGGTGAGCCTTGTCACCGTGCTGGCGACGCAGTGCGAGGGACAGACGCTGGTGCACGACTGGCTCTACGAGCTGCGACTCTTCGCGCTGGAGCAGTTGAGCAGCATGAGCGCGGATCTCTTCCTGTGCGATCCGCACCGGATCATCGTCAGCGGTCCGCGCCGGCTGCGCGGCCGTCCGCTCGACAGCCGCGATCTTCGTTCGGGAATGGCGTTGATTGCCGCAGGGTTGGCAGCCGACGGCCAGAGCCGCCTCGCCCCGCTCGAAACGGTCGAACGAGGCTATGGACGCCTGGTGGAAAGGCTGCAGGGTCTCGGCGCCCGAGTCGCAAAGGTGGCGTAACCCTAGAATCGAATCGAGCCCGTTGGTCCCGTGACGCCCGTGACGCCCATAGGACCTGTCGGTCCGGTGGGTCCCGTCGGAGGAGCGATCGGCCGCGGCATCTCGATCGGCAACGGCAGCTCGGTGATTGGCGCGATCGAGTCGCGTCCGAGGCGGAACGGACGCAGGTCGACCTCGTTCAGATCCAGCACGCGAATGATGTGCGGCGTGAGCGTCAGGATGATATCGGTCTGATCGGTCGTTTTCTGGTTGTGCGCGAACAACCTTCCGACCAGCGGGACGTCACTCAGTCCCGGCACGCCTTCGAGGGAGTTGCGCTCGTCGTCGCGAATCAATCCTGCCAGCATGTTCGTCTCGCCGTCGCGCAGGCGGATGACTGTATTGATCTCGCGGTTGCCGAACGTCGGCAGCCCGCCGAAGCCGGTGCCGGAGATGTTGGTCACCGAGACATTCACTTGCAGCGACACGTCGTCGTCGAAGTGGGTGCGCGGCGTGATCGTGATGTTCACGCCGATGTTCTGATAGTTGAACGACGTGATCGGCTGCTGCGGCGCGCCGCCGGTAGCGAAGGGCGCGAACGTCGTGACTGGCACCGGCACCTGCTCGCCGAATCGCGCGGTCGCTTGCAGGCCATCCGTTGTCCGCAGCTGCGGGTTCGCCAGCGTCCGGGTATTCGCGTCCGTCTTCAACAGCCGGTAGTACAACGACGGGACGGCGGTTAGCAGCACGTCGGACTGCGTCAGATTACGGAGCGTGTGAAGCGTGACGGCGCCGGCGCTGTTGGCGGCAATCGCGGCGCTGCCATTGATCCCGTTCGTTCCGGCAGACGCGATCTGCAGTCCGTACTCGAGCAGCTTGGTGCGGTTCACTTCGAGCAGCTCGACGTCGATGATCACTTCGGGCCGCGCCTTGTCGATGGCAGCCAGGAGCCGCGCGGCCGCTGCGATGCGCTCGGGCGAATCCTGGATCGTGATCGCATTGGTCGCCGTGGTCGGCGAGATGCGGCGCGCGTCGAGGACCAGCCGCACCAGGTCCATCGTTTCCTTCAGGTCGGCGTTGCTCAAGTAAAACGTCCGCACGACCTGTTCCTCGTATTCACGGCGCTTGGCCGGCGTATCCGGTATCACGGCGACGGTGCGCGGTGCCGTGACGCGAAAGAAGCTGCGCGTCGCGCCGGCCACGGTGTTGAGCGAGTCCTCGAGCGACGCGTTGCGGAGGTCGACGGTCAGCGCCTGATCGCGAAACGCCGTGTCGAAGATCAGGCTGATGTTCGCGAGCCGCGCGATGGCCGTGAAAACTTCGCGGCTGTTGGCATCGCGGAAGATCAAGGACGCCGGCATCTTCACGCCGGCAGGGAGGTCGAGGCCCGGCGGCGGCAGGTCGCGCGTGCGTTCGACGAGCGACTCCAACTCGGTCTTGCCCTCGCGCGCGACGGCGACTCTCGTGCGCAGCTTGTTGCGCGTCGATCGCAGCTCGTCGTCGATTTCGCCATTCGACGGGTTCAGTTCGGAGGCGACTTCGTATTCGGCGAGCGCCTGATCGAGCCTGGCGAGCGACACGAACCGGCGACCCTGGATGAAATGCGCCTGCGAGGCGCGCAGCTTCGCGCGGTCGAGGGCGAGGCGTGCGTTCGTGTCGTTCGGCCGGAGCCGGACCGCTTTGGTGTACTCGACCACCGCGACGTCGTAGTCCTGCCGGCGCTCCGCATCACCGGCCCGACGCACCGCGCTCGACGCGGCGCAGCCCGCGGCCAGAAGGCAGGCGGCGAGGACCGCGGGGCGAAATCGCCTCGCCACACGTGACGGGCTAGCGTGAGGATGCGATGACAACATCGACGCCACGAGGGACCTTGAACGTGAATTCCTTATCGGCCACACCGACGTTCATCTTCAGATTTGCGAAGAAAAAGGTCGATATCCCGCCCTGCGCATCGACCGTGACCAGCCCGCGGAAGTCGAGGGTGTTCGGGTCGACGACGAGCACGAGCCAATCGTAATCCTTCTGGCGCACTTTGGGTACAAGCTTCAGGGCGCGCGTATCGGCCGGCATCCCTTTCGGAGCGTCGGTAATCGAGGCGGTGAAGTCGCGAACCAGATTGCCCTTGCCGGCAAGAAACAACGTCGGCGTCGTCGCTTCGTCCTCGGGTGGAATGGTCGACACGATCACCTGTTTGTCCTGCGGGATGTAGGAATACATCTTCACGCCGTCGGACACGAACTGTTTTTGCTCGGGAGAGGTGTAGTCCCATCGCATCTTGCCCGGCTTCTTCACGAGGAGATGCCCGCGCTCCGTGATCTGCTTGCGCAGCACGCCGCCTTCGTACGCGTGGACGAAGTCGGCGGAGAAATCCTTGATGGTGTCGTATTTCTTCTGCAGCGCCCGGGCGAGCTCCGGAGCGGTCCTGTCGGGCGCGATCAGAACGGGTACGAGCAACAGCGCGAAGAGCCGAGCCATGACTCAACGATAACACGCGGGTCCGCCGCGTTCGCGGACGCGTGGTCGCGTTATCGCTGAGGTTCGATGAGATATCGCCGCTGCGGCGCAAAGATGTTGGACCGGTATGCCGTGAGAATCGCACGCCCCTGATCGTCGAACGCGACGAAGCTGATGCCGCGCTCGACGATCAGCGTGTGGCGGTGAGCGGCGACCACGTGGCCGAAGCCCATGCGCCGGATGGTATCGGCGGCGAGCCATGATTCCATCCGCACCTCGACGTCGACGCCGTCGAGCGTGACGATGCGGCGAAACGGCCGCGACGATTCCAGGACGAGCTGCGGTCGCCCGCCCACCAGACCGGCCAGAACGGCGTAGTCCTCTTTCGGTGTCTTGCTCGTCTCGCCCTCGTGTCCGTTTCGATCCGGCCGAGCGGCGCCGATCAGCTGCTGCCACGCGCGATTCAGCTCTTCGGAATCGAGCGCGAGATCGCGCGAAGGACGGAGCACACAGAGGACATACCGCGTGCCGCGCGGGATGCCGGCGATCGACGCCGCCAGCGGCTTCACGTCGACGCGCGCGTCAGCGACCGTCGGCAATAGAGGTCCGTACGCGGCGTTCACTTCCGCGCGGGCGCGCTCGCTCAGCACGATGTCGCGTCCGATCGTGCGGTTGTCGCGCACAAGCGCCGGCGCGTAGAGCAGCACGTCCGGCAGCCGGCCGTACGCGAGCTCGGGTCGGATCACTTTGCCGTAGTACGAAAGGCCATTGGCAATCTGCCAATTGAAGTCGGTCAGGTACACGTCGCGCCGATCGTCGAGTCCCGTCGTCAGCTGTTCGAGCAGCTCGGTCGGCCTGCGATCGGCGGAGCGATCGAGCGCCGGCAGGTCGTGGTAGGCCCGAGCGATGGCATAGACAATCACCAGCGAAGGGACGGTGGCGCGCAGCGCGCGTCCGATGTGCCGGCCCGGATAGATGCGCCGATCGGGCCTGACGCGGCGGTCGCGGCCGGCGAACGCGTCCGTGCGGACGCGCCGGTCGGCGCCCGCGCGGCGATCCGGCCTCACGAGCTCGCGAACGAACGTCAGCGCCGGAGCGGCGAGCAGCGCGACGATCAGATGCGACGGCAAGTAGAAGACATGCACGTCCCCGACGTTGTACGTGTACGCGAAGGCCACGTTGACGACGTAGAGCAGCAGCATCAGCAGCGCACGGCGAATGTCGACTCGCGCAAGGTGGGCGAGGCCGGCGACTGCAAGTGGGGCGCCGATGATTCCGAACTGCTGCCTGAGATCGAACCAGTACATGGCGGCGCGATCGTCGAGCATCGACTGCGGCACGCGCAGCACCATCGTGTCGCGCCAGTCGGACTTGGTCACGTCGAACCAGAACGCCTGGAGCGCGTCGAGCAGCCCGTGTGGCGGGGTTGCTTGGAACCACAGCGTCCGCAGATTCCACACGTATTGCACGGCGCCGGCGGCGGCGCACGCGAGCGCGATCGCGACGACTCGTGGCGTCAGCATCGAACGCCAGCCGCCTGGCGCCGCCATTAGCAGAAACAGCGCATACGCGGGCAACAACAGCGCCATCGAGAGGTGATTACCGAAGCCGAGCGCGTACACCGCAAAAAACAGCGTCAGACGAGCGAGGCTCGGCCGGTTCGACCAGCGCAGCAGCAGCAGCAGCGTCGCCGAGACGAAGATCAGATGCAGGGCGTACACCTCGGCGATGATCGCCTGGCTCCAGAAGGTGTACGAAGTGGCGAGGAGAAGCGCGGCAGCCGCGCCAGCCGGCAGCGACCCTGAGAGCTCCGCGCCGGCGAGCACGATGATGCCGCACGCGATCGCGGCCGCGATCGCCGACAGGAGATTGAGGGCGTGTGCCGGGTCGCCGCCGCCCGTCAGCCGCAGGAACAGGCCGCCGATGGCAAAGTACAGCGGGTAGCCGTCGCGCGGCGTGATCACGCGTTCGCCCACGGTCGTCTGAAACGACGCCGTATCGCCGAGATCGAAACCAGGCAGCAGCGTCACGCGATACAGCAGGAACGTCGTCAGGGCGACGGCCGCTGCGACGGCGAACGCCCGCAGGTTCACCGCTTCGCCGCGATCAACGCGCGGAGGTCGGCAATCGATCGGGTGTTCACCACGTGGCGCGGCTCGACCCATCCGCGCCGCGCCGTCACGATGCCGAGATACATCTGACGTTCCAGCGTGTCGGTGCGGTGGCTGTCGCTGTCGACGCTGACCATGGCGCCGGCGGCGACGGCGCGCCGGGCGAGAGCACCGTCCAGGTCGAGATGCGCGGGTGCGCCGTCGACTTCGAGAATCGTTTTCGTCTCGACGGCGGCCTCGAACAGCCGGTCGTAGTCGAGGTCGTAGCCGGCCCGGTGCGGAACGAGCCGGTTGGTCGGATGCGTGATCATCGTCACCAACGGATGGTGCATCGCCGCGAGATAGCGCTTCAGCAGCTTGTCGCGCTCCTGGCCGGCACGCTCGTGCAGCGACGCCAGCACGATATCGAACTGTTCGAGCACGCGATCGGAGAAGTCGAGCGTGCCGTCGATGAGAATGTCGACTTCGCAGCCGTGCAGGATCGTGATGTCGTCGAATCGTTCGCGCAGCGCCGCGATTTCATCGGCCTGCCGTTTCACCGCGTCGGGCGTCAGGCTGCGCGTCGCCGCCGAATGCGGCGAGTGATCGGTGATCGCCATGTATTCGTATCCCAGCGCGCGGCAGGCGTCCACCATCGCGTCGACCGAATCGCGGCCGTCGCTGTAGATCGAATGCATGTGGAGATCGCCGCGAATGTCGTCCGGCGCGACGAAAACCGGCAGCTCGCCTCGAGCCGCGACGGCGACCTCGTCGTCGCCCTGCCGGATTTCAGGCGGGACCCACGGCAGACCCAGCGCCGAGTAGATGTCGGTCTCGGTCGGCGCGGGCCGCGGCGCGCCATCGGCTGCCGCGTGCAGTCCGCTGCTCGTCAATCGCCATCCGATCGATTGCGCGTGCGCGCGTAAGGCGTCGAAATGCGCCGCCGATCCGGTCAGGTACAGGAGCGACGCGCCCGCATTGTCCGGCTCGGGAAAACGAATGCCGACCTGGACCCGATCGATCAGCACGTACAAACGGCGTGCGCCGCGATGCAGCGTTCTCGTCACCTCAGGGCCGCGCAGGAACTCGTCGATCACCTCGCCGGGCCGGTCGGTCGACACGACGAACTCGATGTCGCCAATCAGGTCCTGACCGCGCCGGAGCGAGCCGGCCGGCTCGGCCCACTCCACGCCGGGCGTCTTGCGCAGCTGCTGCAGGATCGGTTCGGCGATCGCGACCGCGCGCCCGAGCGGAATGCGAGGGATGTGCGCGCGGAGCGCCGGCAGCGCTCCGGCGATTGCCGATTCGACTGTCGCGTCGAGGCCCGCAGCTCCACGCATCCGCTGGTCGTCGATCGCTGCCGCCAGATCGGCGGCCGACGTGGCGCCGAGCGCGCGGTGCACGGCCGCCAGTTGTTCGAGCGTGACCGCGCCCGACTCGAACAGCCACCGCAGGTCGGCAGGCATGTCGGCGATGGCCGACTCCACGAGCACCCAGCCGCCGGCTTCGTACATCTGACGGAGTCGTTTGAGCACCTCGGCGTCGGCCGCCGCTGGAGGTGAGTCGAAGAGCGCCGCGAGCTCGCTCTCGGAGGTGACCCCTCGCGCTCGCACCATATCAGCGGCCAGAGCCAACAACGACCGCTCCGCGTTGTCACCGCGGATGGCGGCGAGTGCCGCGAGCTGCTCGAGAGTCTCGATGAGGGACGCGACGGGCTAGCCTTTCAGGGCGCCAGGTTCGGGCGGCGCCTGCTTCGGAGCCTCTTTCGATTCAGTCGGCAAATTCGCCGTCAGCCACTCGACGATGCCGCCCTTGAGCGCGGCAGCGCGATATCCTTGGCGGATGAGCTCGGCGGCCACGTGAGAGCTCGCCAGTTCATTGGGATCGGAGTCGTAGACGACGATCTCCCGATCGCGAGGCAGCGACGGCGCCGGCCCGTCCGGCAGGTAGCGAAGCGCGCCCGGAAGCTTGACGGTGCTGTGTTCGTAGGGATATTTCAGGCGCGCGTCGACGATGACCGGAGCGCTTCCGCTGTCGAGACGTTGTTTCAGATCTTCTTTGGAGATGCGCGGAACGGCCACGGCCCGTATTGTGATCGGGCCGTGAGCGCAGTGTCAACTTAGCGAGCGACGGCGCGATCGAACGGCAGCACGCGCGGATTCGGGGACGGTGCCGCAGCCGCAGGTGCTGCCTTGGAGGTCGCGTGCACGTGAGTCGGCGCGTCGATCGCCCATCCAGAGGACCGCTTTCCGCAGTGGACGCAGCGCAAGAAGATGCTGCCGGGTTCGCACCAGACGCCGTATTCGTGACGACCAGACAGGTAACAATTGAACCAGTGCCACATAACGCCTCGCGGTGCCGGGAAGTTTGGTTGCTCACCCTATGGCAAGAGTAGTGCCGCCGCGCTGCGCGATCTCCGGTGAAATCGGAACAGCACCGTAAAAACTTTGGGATTTCGACCGAAAACTGTATTGAGGATCGATGCGGCTCCGGCATCTACGATGTGCCGGCCCGGCACACGCATCGTGACGCCAGACACGAATCTGTAACGGCGCTCACGCAGGCGGAGGAAACCGAGATGGCCAGACAACTCGAGTTGAAGGGCAGGACGTACTGGATCCTGTCGGAGCCCCATCAGGGCGGATGGAAGGCGTGCGTCACCGAAGTCAGGGGCGAGGATCAGGAGTCGATTGGCATCGAGGCGACTGCGGAAACACGCGGCGCGGCCGACGACGCCGCCGAACGTAAGCTGCGCCGTCTGCTGCGCGCGTACTGACTCACGTGCCGGCAACCCTAGAGCCCTGCGCTACGCGCGACCGTCGGCCAGCGAGGACAGCGAACGCGTCCCTGCGCCACACGACCTTCGGATCGAGCCCGCTGCCGGCCATCAAATCCATTTCCGCCTCGAGAGGGACGTATACGTCCTCTGCAGCCCACGCCCGCAGAAATCCACGCGCCTGTCGCGCTGAATAGGCGCGCCGCAGATGCGCGGTCCATGCATCGCGTTCCCGCGCCGCAACCTGAGAATCGCGCGATGGTTGACAGTCGACGACCACGAGGACTCCGCCTGGCCGCAGCGCCGAGTGGATGCGGCGATACAGACGCCGCTTGGCGTTTCGCGTGCGGACGTGATGCAGCGCGAAGGACGCGACTACGGCATCGCAGGAGGGCAGCGGCGCTTGCAGAAAGCTGTCGACGACGAATGCCGCGCGCGACCCAAGCCGCCGCGCCGCCGCCGCAAGCATGTCTGCATCCGCATCGATGCCGACGACCGCGGCTCGAGGCGCGCGCGCCAGGCAGCGCGCCGCCAGCGCACCGGTTCCGATCCCCAAGTCGACGATGCGCCGCGCTCGCGACGGCACAGCGTCTGCGGCCACGTCGAGCATCTCCTCATAGAAAGGAATGAACGTGCGGATGCGCGCGTCATATTCACTCAGGCGGATCCCGAGATGCGTGGCGACGCTCACGGTGGATTCAGATCCTCGTCGCGCGGAGTATAGCCGCTGCACGATCGCACGGGCAGCACGGGATAGCGCACGAAGCGCGGATCGGTGTCAGCCAGACGGCAGCGAGAGAACGTCGATCCCTTCGACGACGTCACGATCTGCGAATGCACGCACGTCGCGCACAGCCCGAGACGCGGGTCGTCACTCGGCGGCGATACAGAGCGATCAGGCGTCACGATCGTACAGTTGTCGACGACGCGAGCGCGTTTTGGCGGGACGTCGAGAACGGCTGCGATGGTCTACTTGAAATACCCGCGAGCGATCTATGCCGCGAGCGTACTTCACAAGCAGGACGGGACTCTGCGACGTTCTGTTCTGAATACACGCGAGCGCGACGGCGCGAGCGTGTCTGGCGTTGGGGGTGGGGCCCCAACGCAATAAAGTATTGGTGGACGGCAGGAGGCTCGAACTCCCGACCTCCGCGTTGCGAACGCGGCGCTCTCCCAACTGAGCTAGCCGCCCATTGAGTGAACCCTCATTTTACCATGCCCCTCCTACACTCGAACGTTTGCGGCGGTGGACGTCCCGCGCGGGCGACCGCGTCACTATCCCCTAATCAGTTACGCGGGAACGTCCGAAACGTTAGTAAATGCTGACTGAGATCAGACGGATCGGCGTGCTCACCGGCGGCGGCGACGCGCCCGGGTTGAACGCCGTCATCCGCGCGGTCGTGAAGGCCGCGTCGAATTCCGGGATCGACTGCATCGGCCTGGAGGACAGCTTCGACGGACTGATTGAAACCGATCGGTCGCGCATGCTCACGCCGCGCGATGTCACCGGCATCCTGAGATTCGGCGGGACGATTCTCGGCACCACCAATCGCGGCAACCCGTTCGCGTACCCCGTGCAAACATCCGAGGGCACGCACGATTATTCCGATCGCGTCGTCCAGATGTTCCACAAGATGGGGCTCGACGCGGTCATCGTCATCGGCGGCGACGGCACGCTGGCGATCGCGCAGCAGTTCTGTGAGCGCGGCATCCCCATGGTCGGCGTGCCCAAGACAATCGACAACGATATCGTCGGCACGACCACCTGCTTCGGCTTCGACACCGCCGTGGCATTCGCGACCGACGCGATCGATCGCCTGCACACGACCGCTGAGGCGCACCATCGCATCATGGTCGTCGAGGTGATGGGGCGCCACGCGGGATGGATCGCGCTCCATGCCGGTGTCGCGGGCGGCGCCGATGCGATTCTCATCCCCGAGATTCCGTTCGACATCGAGATCGTTGCGGAACGTTTGCTCGCGCGCGATCGCTGGGGCGCCAAGTTCAGCATTGTCGTTGTCGCGGAAGGGGCGTATCCAAAAGGGGGAGCCGTTTCGCTGATCGAGGCGGCGCATGGCGCCTACGTGGCGCGGCTGGGCGGCATCGGTGCACAGGTTTGCGCCTCGCTCGGCGCGGTAACCGGAAAGGAAACACGGTACGTGGTGCTCGGCCATCTGCAGCGCGGCGGAGCGCCGACGAGCTTCGATCGAGTGCTGGCGACGCGGTTCGGCGGTAAAGCCGTCGAGCTCGTTAAATGCGGCCAGTTCGGAACAATGGTCGCGTTCGATCCGCCAGACATCCGAGCACGGCCTCTCGAAGAAGTCGTCGGGAAGACGAAAACGGTGCCGAAGGACTTCGACCTGCTGCTGACCGCGAAGGCCCTCGGCGTCACCTTCGGCGACGAGCAGGCCGAAAGGCCCGTGCTACGCGCTTCAGCGCGCGTAGAGCAGGTCTAACGCGCCTGCGGTACCCGGCTCAACGCGCACAGAGCAGGCCTGCAGGCCCGCGGTACCCGGTTCAACGCGCACAGAGCAGGCCTGAAGGCCCGCACCACCCGTTCAACGCGTCGCGCAGCCCTTCAGGGCTGCGTCATACCGTTCTTCGAGCGAACAGTAGCCGATAGAGCGCGAGCAGGATGATCGCGCCGAGCAGCGACATCAGGAAGCCCGCCGGCTCGTTGGTTCCGTACCAGCCCGCCGCGCGGCCCAGCCATCCGCCGACCACCGCACCCGCGATGCCCAACAGAATGGTCACAATCCAGCCGCCCGGGTCACGGCCCGGCATCAAGAGCTTTGCAATCGCGCCGACGATGAGACCGAAGACAATCCAGCCGAGCACGGCGACCATACCTGCACCTCCGCGCGTCCACGTGCAAAACGTATGACAGCCGCTACGAGGAGATGACGTCGAGGTATTTCAATGCGCCGCCGGTATTGAAGAGCACGACCGACTCATGAGGTTTGATAGAACCTTCCGCGGTCAGACGCTGAATAGCGACCCAAGCGGCGCCGCCTTCAGGCGCGGCGCTGATTCCCTGACATTTGCCGATCGCCAGCATGCCGTCGATCATCGATCGATCTGAAACCGCGATCGCCGTGCCGCAGCTCTCGCGGACGGCGCGCAGAATCAGGAAGTCGCCAATCGCGCGCGGCACGCGGAGCCCGTCCGCAATCGTCTTCGCGCCTTCCCACGGCTGCGCCCTTTCCTCGCCCCTCTGAAATGCGCGGACGATCGGCGCGCATTGCTCGGCCTGCACCGACACCATCTTCGGACGCTTGCCCCGGGGCAGCCACCCGATGCGTTCCATTTCGTCGAAGGCCTTCCACATGCCGACCATTCCCGTGCCGCCGCCCGTGGGATAGACGATCCAGTCGGGCAGCGTCCAGTTCATCTGCTCGGCCAGCTCGTACCCCATCGTCTTCTTGCCTTCGATTCGGTACGGCTCCTTGAGCGTCGACACGTCGTACCAGCCGAGCGGCGCGCCTTTTTCGGCTGCCAGACGCCCGGCGTCGGTGATGAGGCCGTCGACGAGCGTCACGTTCGCGCCATAGAGGCGGCATTCATCGATGAACGGCCGCTTCGCATCCTTCGGGATGAACACTTCGCACGCGAGCCGGGCTGCCGCCGAATAGGCCGCTGCCGCGTTGCCGGCGTTGCCCGCGGTCGGAAGCGCGATCGTCGTCGCGCCAATGTATTTCGCGCGGGTAATCGCCGCCGCCTGGCCGCGCGCCTTGAAGGAGTTGGTGGGGTTGAGCGATTCGTCTTTGATGTAAAGGCGATCGAGACCGATCGTGGCGCCGAGCGCGCGTGCATGCACGAGCGGTGTAAAGCCTTCGCCGAGCGTGATCGGTTCCTCGCCGTCGAACAGCGGCATCAGCTCGCGATACCGCCACATGTTCGGCACGCGGCCGCGCAATGTTTCGCGAGACCACGCTGTGGCCTTGTCGAGATCGTAGCGGGCGAGCAGGGGAGCGCCGCACGGGCACAGGAAATGCCGGCCGTGCGGATCGAGCGCGGGCGCTCCGCACGGAATGGAGCACTCCAGATGGGTGAACAGGGACATCCTTCTTGTTTCTTACTTGCCCAATAACTCCTGGTCTTTCTTCTTCTGGAGCTCGTCGATCTGCTTGATGTTGTTGTCGGTGAGCCTCTGGACTTCGTCGAGGCCCTTGCGCTCGTCGTCTTCCGAGATCTTGTGATCCTTGAGCAGCTTCTTCAGGCGTTCGTTCGCGTCGCGCCGGACGGCGCGGACGCTGTTGCGGCCTTCTTCGGTCAGCTTGTGAACGTGCCGCGAGAGCTCCTTGCGGCGCTCCTCGGTGAGCGCGGGAATCGGGACGCGGACGACCTTGCCGTCGTTCGACGGATTGAGCCCGAGATCGGACGCGCGGATCGCCTTTTCGATCGCGCCGAGCTGCGACGGATCGAAGGGCTGCGCAACGATCATCGTCGGCTCGGGCACCGAGAGGCTCGCGAGCTGATTGAGCGGCATCTTCGAACCATACGCGTCGACGTGTACCGGATCGAGAATCGTGACCGACGCGCGTCCCGTCCGGACGCCGGCGAGCTCGTGGCGCACGTGGTCGATCGTCGCGCCCATCCGCTTGGTGGATTCGGCGTACAACCCTTTCAGGTCATTCACGTCCATTGCGTGTCCTCACAGATTGTCAAACGCCCGGTCGTCATCTACGCCGTCACCAGCGATCCAACGGCTTCACCGCTGATCGCGCGCCGGATGTTCCCCGGCGTGCGCAGGTTGAAGACGACGATAGGGAGGCGGTTGTCCATGCAGAGGGAGATGGCGGTGGCGTCCATCACCTTCAGGCCTTGTTCGAGCACCTGCAGGTACGAGATGCGATCGAACCGCGTCGCGGTCGGCTTCACCATCGGGTCGGCGTCGTAGATGCCGTCGACCTTGGTCGCCTTCAGGATGACGTCGGCCTTGATTTCCATCGCGCGCAGCGCCGCCGCGGTATCGGTGCTGAAGTACGGATTGCCGGTGCCGGCGCCGAAGACGACGACGCGCCCCTTCTCGAGGTGACGGATGGCTCGGCGGCGGATGAACGGCTCGGCCACCGCGCGCATTTCGATCGCGGTGACGACGCGCGTCAGGACGCCCTGCTGCTCGAGTGCGTCCTGCAGCGCAAGCGCGTTGATCACGGTCGCGAGCATGCCCATGTAGTCGGCGGTCGCGCGATCCATGCCGCGTGCGCTGGCCGCAACGCCGCGGAAGATGTTGCCGCCGCCGATGACGATCGCCGTCTCGACACCCATGCCCTGAATCTCGGCCACGTCGCGCGCAATCTGCGTCGCGACGGCCGGATCGATG
This sequence comes from Acidobacteriota bacterium, assembly GCA_003222395.1. Classification (GTDB taxonomy): domain Bacteria; phylum Acidobacteriota; class Vicinamibacteria; order Vicinamibacterales; family CAVVIG01; genus Gp6-AA45. The sequence continues at coordinate 66,669 of QHWB01000040.1, read as the reverse complement.
CCGTAGGTCTGTTCGCCCATCAGCGCTTCGCCGGAGAGTTTCAGGAGGATGCGTTTGTAGGCGGGGGCGGGCTGCGGCGTCACGAAACGCGATTATAGATCGCGGGGCAAAGGACCCGACTGGCCCTTTGCCCTCATGCCGCTGACCGGTCAGCTCGCGGCTTCGCCGACTTTCAAGCGCGCGAAGCGCGTCACCGACACCGACGCGCCGAGCGCCTTGTTCACTGCCGCGATCGCGTCCTGGACCGTCTGCTTCGGGTCGCGGATGGACGGCTGCTCGGGAAGCACGACCTGCTGGTAGAAGCTTCCGAGCTTGCCCTCGACGATCTTGTCGATGATGTTCGCCGGTTTGCCCGACGATTCCATCTGCGCGCGGTAGATCGCCTTCTCGTTCTCGATCGCCTGTGCCGGCACCTCCGCGCGCGACAGGTAGCGCGGACTCGGATCGGCCGCCGCGATGTGCTGCGCGATCTCCTTCACGAGATTCGTGAATTCCGCGCGCTCACGAAGCTGCGGCGTCACGCCGCCGAACTCGACCTGCACGCCAAGCTTGCCGCCGACCGCGTGGATGTACTGTCCGACGTAGCCCTTGCCGGCGTACCGCACGAATCGCGGCACCGCCATGTTCTCGCCGAGCTTGCCGATCGTCGCCGCGACGCGCTTCCTGACCGGACCATCCGGATCCTGAAGCCAGGCGTCGTTTGCCGCGTCGCCCGCCTTCTCGATCTCGTTGAGGACGTCCTGAATGAGCGCCCGAAAATCGTCGGTCCGCGCGACGAAGTCCGACTCGCAGTTCACCTCGACGAGGATTCCCGTCGAGCGATCCGCGGACAGACGGCTGCCAATCAATCCCTCGTTCGTCGAACGTCCCGCTTTCTTCGCCGCGCTCGCGAGCCCCTTCTTGCGAAGAATCGTGGTCGCCTCGTCGAAATCGCCGTTCGCCTCCGCGAGCGCCGCCTTGCAGTCCATCATGCCCGCGCCGGTCTGATCGCGGAGCTTCTTCACCATGTCCGCCGTGATCGCTGTCGTTGCCATATCGCTTGCTCCGAAATGGCGGCCCCGAAACGGCCGCCCTATCATATGGAAAAGGATCCGCCCCACCACGTGGCGCGGGCCTTCAGGCCCGCGACAACCAAAAAAAAGCCGGCCCCGAACCGAGGCCGGCATCATAAAAGGAAAAGCCTCGCTTGGTTTATGCGGAAGCCGGTGCGGTTTCGCGCTGCCGGCGCTGAGGGCGCGCGGCGCGGCGCGGATCCGTTTCCGATGCCGCCGCTTCTTCCTCCGCCTGGCGCGCCGCTTCGGCGTCGACCGACTGCTTCATGTCGCGACCCTGGATGACCGCTTCGGCCATGCGCGACGCCAGCAACCGGATGGCGCGCAGCGCGTCGTCGTTGCCGGGAATCACGAAATCGACTTCGTCTGGATCGCAGTTCGTGTCGACAATGCCGATGACCGGAATCTTCAGCTTGCGCGCTTCGTCGACGGCGATCTTTTCCTTCTTCGTGTCGACGACGAACACCGCGTCGGGCAGCCGCGACATGCTGCGGATCCCTTCGAGGTTCTTCTGCAGCTTCCGTTTTTCCTTCTGGTTGCGCGCGATCTCTTTCTTCGAGAGCGTGTCGAACCGCCCGTCGTTCTCCATCGCCTCGAGATCCCGGAGACGGCCGAGACTGCGCTGAATGGTCGCGAAGTTGGTGAGCAGCCCGCCCAGCCAGCGTTCGTTGACGAAGTACATCCCGCAACGCTGTGCTTCTTCGGCGATCACGTCCTGAGCCTGCCGCTTGGTGCCGACGAAGAGGATCGTCCTGCCCTCGGCGGCCAGAGTCGTGACGAACTCCTCGGCATCGCGAAAGAGCTTCACCGTCTTGCCCAGGTCGATGATGTAGATGCCGTTGCGTTCGCCGAAGATGTACTCCTTCATCTTCGGATTCCAGCGTTTCGTCTGGTGGCCGAAGTGAACCCCCGCCTCCAGTAGATCCTTCATCGAAATCGCGGCCAACTATTCCTCCTTGACCAGCTCTCAGCTCTCGGCTGTCGGTTCTCAGCTGGTTGACAGCTGATAGTCGAGAGTCGCTAGCGGATCGCTATCGTTTACTGAACTGGAAGCGCTTCCGCGCTCCCGCCATCCCGTACTTCTTGCGCTCCTTGGCGCGCGCGTCGCGCGTCAGGAGCCCTTCGGTCTTGAGCTGCTTCCGCAGCTCGCCGTTGTACTCCACGAGCGCGCGCGCGATGCCGAGTCGCACGGCGCCCGCCTGTCCCGAAACGCCGCCGCCGTCGACCGTGACGAGCACGTCGAACTTGTCGACGGTTTCGGTGAGCCGCAACGGCTCCCGGATCTGCGTACGAAGCGCTTCGGTCGGGAAGAACGCGTCGAAGGCCCGATGGTTGACCGTGATGCCGCCCGATCCCGGCCGGAGGAACACGCGGGCGGTGGATGTCTTGCGTCGACCCGTTCCGTAGTACTGAACTGCTGCCACGATTACGCGACCTCGCGCTTGGAGGGTTTCTGCGCCGCGTGCGGGTGATCCGGACCGGCGTACACTTTCAGCTTGCGGTACATCGCCTCGCCCATCTTCGTTTTGGGGAGCATGCCGTGTACCGCGTCTTCGACCAGCTTTTCCGGTTTGCGCTGCCGCACGAGGCGCGCGCGTTCCTCGCGAAGGCCGCCTTCATACCCGCTGTGCTGACGGTAGATCTTCTGATCTTCCTTGCGGCCCGTGAGCTTCACCTTCGCGGCGTTGACGACGACGACATGGTCCCCGGTGTCGACGAACGGGGTGTACTGAGCCTTGTGCTTGCCCTGGAGCAGCCGCGCCGCGAGGGTCGCGATCCGGCCGAGCACCCGCCCCTCGGCGTCGATGATGTGCCATCGGCTGTCGGCCGCCGCCTTCGTGGCGCTGGCCATGAACGTAGTCATCTTCTTTGTCTACCCGCGGGCCTCGAGCCCGCGAGCGCGAACCCAACGTGCCCTATAACCGATGTAAGGGGTTTCCTGCCCGGACGCTCACCTCTATCGGACAGGTCCAGGCAACGGTAAACCCAAATCATACGAGCCTTTCTGGGCACTGTCAAGCCAACCGACCGTCACGCGTGTCCACTCATGCGCCAGCCAGTTTGCGCCGATAAAGGACTCGGCGGCAGCACCGACCCAGATTTGTGATCGCGCGACGAAACTGTAATCCGGCGCTCGGCCGAACGCGCGCGACCGATCGCAGATTTCGGCGATTGCCGCCGGTTTTTGGCACGCGCGCGTGCGGACGAGGTTTGGTATTCGCTTTGCGGAGCTTCGAACTCGCTTCAACCAGGAAACTATCGTGTTTGGTCTAGGCAAATCGAAATCGGTCGTCGGTCTCGACATCGGCTCGAGCGCCGTCAAAGCGGTCGAGCTCAGAGCGGCCGGCAAAGGGTACAGGGTCATCGCGTTCGCGATCGAACCGGTGCCGCCCGACAGCATCGTCGACGGCGCGATTATCGACGCCGCCGCCGTCGCCGACGCGATCAAGCGTCTGTTCGAGAACAAGGCGTTCAAGACAAAGGAGGTCGCCGCCTCGCTCTCGGGCAACGCGGTCATCGTCAAGAAGATCAACCTGCCGGTGATGACGGAGGCCGAGCTCTCCGAGTCGATCTACTGGGAGGCGGAGCAGTACATCCCGTTCGACATCCAGGACGTCAACCTCGATTACCAGATCCTCAACGCCGGCACCGGCGCCGATTCGCAGGGCACGATGGACGTGCTCCTCGTCGCCGCGAAGAAGGAGAAGATCGCTGATTACACCGGCGTCATCTCCCAGGCGGGCCGCACGGCGGTGGTCGTCGACGTCGACGCCTTCGCGCTGCAGAACGCGTACGAGGTCAATTACGGTCTCGAACCGGATCACGTCGTCGTGCTGCTGAACGCCGGCGCGAGCGCGATCAACATCAACATCCTGACCGGCGATCAGTCGGTGTTCACCCGCGACATCTCGATCGGCGGCAATTCCTACACAGAAGCGGTGCAGAAAGAGCTGAACCTGCCGTTCGAGAGCGCGGAGCAGCTGAAACGCGGCCAGCCGGTCGACGGCGTGGGGTTCGACGACGTCAAGCCTGTGCTCCAGAGCATGACCGAGAACGTGCTGCTCGAAGTGCAGAAGACGTTCGACTTCTTCAAGGCGACGGCGGCGTCGGATCGCATCGATCGCATCGTGCTGAGCGGCGGCGCGTCGCGCGTCGAGGGGTTCGCCGCGGCGCTGCAGGAGCGGTTCGGCACGACGGTCGAGTCGTTCGATCCGTTCAAGAAGATCTCGTTCGAAGCGTCGAAGTTCGGCGTCGACGATCCGGCGAACCTCGTGCCGCAGGCCGCGGTCGCTGTGGGCCTCGCCCTCAGAAAGACGGGCGACCGATGATCCGCATCAATCTTCTCGCCGCCGAGCGCACGCCGAAGAAAAAGGCGATCGCGTTTCAGACCGGGCAGAAGCTGGTCGTCGGCTGCAGCCTGATCCTCGTGCTCGCGCTGCTGTTCATCGGCTGGCGGTTCTGGGCGCTGTCGCACGAATCGACGCAGCTCGATCTCGAAATCGCGGCGGCGCAGCAGGAGACGACGCGCCTGCATTCGATCATTCAGCAGGTGCAGCAGTTCGAGCAGCGCAAGGCGCAGCTGCAGCAGCGCGTCACGCTCATCGAGCAGCTGCGGAAGGGGCAGACGGGTCCCGTCCACATGCTCGATCAGATCGGCCGTGCGCTGCCGCCGATGCTGTGGCTGATGGAGTTGAAACAGACGGGCGACAGCGTGCAACTCGACGGACGCTGTTCGACGCTGACCGGCTTGTCGGAGTTCGTCACGAACCTCGAAGCGTCCGGCTACTTCAAGCGGTCGGTCGAGATCATCAACACGCAGGTCGAATCGATGTCGACGCCTCCGGGCGAGTTGATCAGGTTCAGCATCAAAGCGCAGTTTCAGACGCCGGACCCGAAGCCGGCGGCCACCGTGGCTGGGGCGAAAACAGGCGGATAAAGGTCGTGGGGCGATACCCCGATACGGCTCAGTAGCAACATGCAACTCAGTCTCACGAAACTACCGTGGTATGCACAAGTCGGCGCGTTCGTCGCGCTCGCGGTGGGTGGCTGCGGAATTTTTTTCTACTACTACGAGATGCCGGTGCGCGCCGACTTCCAGAGCCGGCAGCAGCAGTTGGTGGGCCTGCGCGCCGACATCACCAAGGGTCTGACGACCGCCAAGAAGTTGCCCGAGTTCCGCGCGCAGGTCGGCGAGCTCGAGGCGCGGCTCGAGAACCTTCGCGCCGTGCTGCCCGAAGAAAAAGATGCGGCCGACCTCCTGAACCGCATGCAGACGGTCGCATCGCAATCGAGCCTGACGATCAAGGGGTTCAAGCCCGGCGCCACGGTCACCAAGCAGCTGCACGCCGAATGGCCGATCTCGCTGGAGCTCGAAGGCACGTATCACAACCTCGCGACCTTCTACGATCGCGTCGGCAAGTTCACCCGCATCGTGAACGTCAGCGGCGTCAACATCAAAGCCAAGGATCGGCAGACGGGTAACGTGACGATCAGCGCCACGTGCACGGCGACGACGTTCGTGCTGCTCGACAAACCGGCGCCGGCCAAGGCCGGTGCGAAACCTGCGGCCGCGCCCGCGCCTGCCGCGAAGGGCGCGTGATGTTGCACATCATCGTCCTTGCCTTCGGTCTTCGACTGGCTCAGGCCGATCCTGAACAGGGTCGAAAGGTCGCGCTCGCGCCGCAGGCACAGCCGGCCAAGCCGGCGACGCCGCAGACGCCTTCGACAACTGCCGGTCAGCCGCCCGCGCCCACGCCCGAGGCGCCGCCGACCGAAACCTACACGTATCAGCCCGAAGGACGCCGCGATCCCTTCGTCAGCCTGGTGGGGACGGGCACCGAGCCGCACGTCACGTCGAAGCGCGGCGACGGCGCGGCCGGCATGACGCTCGCGGAAATTTCCGTTCGCGGCATCGTGCAGAGCCGTGGCGAGCTGGTCGCGATGGTGCAGGGGCCGGACAACAGAACCTACATCGTGCACCAGGGCGACAAGCTCGCCGACGGAACGATCAAGACGATCACGCCGCAGGGGCTGGTCGTCATTCAGGAAGTCAACGATCCGTTGTCGCTCGTGAAGCAGCGGGAAGTTCGCAAATTGTTGCGATCGCTCGAGGACGCCAAGGAATGACTCTTTCGAGGGGATTCGCCCTTTTAGCGTTGTCGGCGTTGTCAGCCGCCGTGGCGACAACGGATGCGCGCGTCAGCGCATCGGCCGGGGCGGGAACGCCGGCCGGCCCGCGGCTCAAGACCATCAGCTCGCGGGTGCACGCGAAGGGGGCGTCGCTCGTCATCGAGGCGACCGAGCCGGTCGCCTACATCGCCACGCGTCCCGATCCCCTGACGGTCGTCCTCGACTTCCGCAACGTCGCCACCGGGGGCGTTGCCAACGCGACTGCCGCAAACGCGAAGAGTCCGATTGCGGCGGTGTCGGTCGAACCAGACGACTCGCTCGGTGCGCCCGGCTCGCGCGTTCGTATCGAGCTCACGCAGCCGGTCGCGCACCGCGTGCGCAGCGATCGCAACACGGTCGTGGTCGACTTCGACAAGCCGTCGGCGGACGGGGCGTTGTATGTCAGGCCCGCGCGAAGCGCCGCGCCCGACGCGATGCTCGCGCTCGCACCCGACAACGCCGCCGGCAAGACGAACAGCGCCGCCGCGTCCGTTGAAGACCGCAAGTCTTCGCAGCCCCAGCCGATCCAGGATCCGATCACCGCGCTGGGTCTGAACAAGCACGCGGCTGCGCTGCAGACCGCCGGAGCGCGGACGATTCAACCGACGACGCCGACGCCGCCCGTGCCGACGCCGGGCGACACTACGCAGCCGGTGTCGCCGCAGGCGGGCCGGCGGTATCAGGGCCATCCGATCAGCCTCGATTTCCAGGGCGCCGATCTTCGCGCGGTCCTGCGGACCTTTGCCGAGATCAGCGGATTGAACATCGTCATCGAACCGGCGGTGCAGGGCACGGTCGACGTCGCGCTGCGCGACGTGCCGTGGGACCAGGCGCTCGACATCATTCTCCGCGCCAACAAGCTCGGATACATCGTCGACGGAACGATCGTGCGCATCGCGCCGCTGTCGGTTCTTGCCGACGAGCAGTCGCAGCAGCGCAAGCTTCAGGAAGAGCAGGCGCTCGCCGGTGAGCTGCGCGTGCTGACCAAGACGCTGAGCTACGCGAAGGCGGAGGAGCTGCAGGCGCTGCTCACGAAGAGCGCCCTATCGCAGCGCGGCACCGTCCAGATCGATCCGCGCACGAACACGCTGATCATCACCGACCTCTCGGATCGACTGACGACGGCCACCGAACTGATCGGCACGCTCGATCGCCCGCAGCCGCAGGTGGAAATCGAAGCCCGCATCGTGCAGGCGGCGAAGAACTACGCGCGCCAGCTCGGCGTCCAGTGGGGCTTCAACGGACGCGTCGATCCGGCGCTCGGCAACACGACGCCGTTCGCGTTCCCGAACAACGGCAGCGTCGGGGGACGAACGGGCGGCACGCAGGGACCAGCCGGAAGCCAGGTGCCGACCGCGATTAATTACGGTGTGCCCGGTGCGACGAGCGCCGTCGGTCTCGCGCTCGGATCGATCAATGGCGCGTTCAACCTCGACGTGGCGCTCACGGCGCTCGAAACGTCGGGCAACGGCCGCATCCTGTCGACGCCGCGCGTGACGACCCAGAACAATGTCGCAGCGGAAATGACGCAAGGCACGCAGATTCCGATCCAGACCGTTGCGAACAATACGGTGACAGTGACGTTCAAGGATGCCGCGCTGACGCTGAGGGTGACGCCGCAGATCACGGCGGCCGGCACCGTGATCATGTTGATCAGCCTCGAGAACAGCCAGGCCGACTTCACGCGCGCCATCAATGGGATCCCGCCGATCAACACCCAGCGCGCGAACACCAGCGTGCTGGTCAGCGACGGCCAGACGACCGTCATCGGCGGCGTGTTCGTGTCGAACGAGCAGTATCAAACCGACAAGACGCCCGGGCTCGGAAGCATTCCGCTGCTGCGATGGCTGTTCAAGCGCGACCTGACCAGCACCAACGATCAGGAGCTGCTGATCTTCATCACGCCGCGGATTCTGAAGGGTTGAGGCGACAAGTGACCTCTATGAGAATGATCACCCGTCTGCTTGCGTTTGCCGCTCTGGTGGGGACGGCCACGTCGTGCGGCGACGTCGTCCGCACCGGCCGATCGCCTGTCATGCTCGTCATCAACTCGCTGGCGGCGACGCCGGGCGGCGGCCACGGCGCCGGCGTCTTTTCTTCCGTGCTGCTGTCGGACGTCGTCGTGAATCTCACTGCGCCGCCGCCGTGCTCGGCGGCAACGCCGTGCCCGACGATCTTCAACGATCCCGGTCAGGTGACGTTGACGCTGGCGTTGAAGGACATCGGCACCACCACCGCGCCGCTCACGCCGACGACGAACAACGCGGTCACGCTCAATCGCGTTCACATCGAGTACATCCGCGCCGACGGCCGGAACACGCCCGGCGTCGACGTGCCGTATCCCCTCGACGGCGCGATAACCGGCACCGTGCCAGCTTCAGGTCAGCTGCTGATCGGATTCGAGATGGTTCGGCACGTCGCGAAGGAAGAGTCGCCGCTGATACAGCTTCGCACGGCCGCGTCGATCATCACGACGATCGCCCGCGTCACGTTCTACGGCAAAGACGCTGTCGGCAACGACATCAGCGCGACCGGACAGATGCAGATTGATTTCGGCAACTTTGGGGATTCATAGGGCATGAAGGCGTTCACATACATCGCACCGATCGCTGCGGCGCTCACGCTGACGGGATGCGTCGCGCATCAGGTAGAACCGCCGCCGCTCAGCGGGCCGTCGGATCTCGCGCTGTCGCTGTCGGTCACGGCCAGCCCGGAAACGATCAATCAGGATGGCGCCTCGCAGTCGCGCATCACGATTTCGGCGATCGGTCCGGATGGAAAGGCGAAGGCGTCGTTGCCGGTTCGCGTCGATATGGCGCTGAGCGGCGTTGCCCAGGACTTCGGCACGCTGTCGGCCAGGTCCGTCGTGACCAACACCGATGGAAAGGCGTTCGTCGTCTACACCGCGCCGCCGAGTCCTGTTGGCGGAATCACCGGCACCTGTTACGGCGTCGCTGGTACGTGCGTCGACATCGTCGCCACCGCGTCGGAATCCGGGTCGGGAACGTTCGTCACGGCGGCACCGGCGAGCGGAATGATACGCCTCGTGCCGCCGGGTGTCATCCTGCCTCCGACTGGCACGCCGAAGGCCGCGTTTGCCTTCTTGCCACCGAACGGCATCCTTGTCGGAAATAGCGTCAACTTCGATGCATCCACAAGTTGTGCGACCGATCCGAGCGGCGCATGCTCATCGACGAGTACGCTCGTCTCGTATGCATGGAACTTCGGCGACGGAGCGACAGGCACCGGCGTGACAACGACGCATGTGTTCACGTCTTCCGGAACGTTCGTCGTCACGCTGACGGTCACAAGCGACCGCGGTGTTTCGGCATCTACTTCACAAACTGTGTCCGTAGGCTTACCGGCGGCACCGTCTGCCGATTTCACGGTTTCACCCGCCGCCCCTGTGGCCGGACAGAACGTGTTCTTCAACGCGGACATCTCGAAGTCAACGCCTGGTCACAACATCACGCAGTTCAATTGGAACTTTGGTGATGGCGCGACAGGGAGCGGCATCACGGTGACACATGTCTTCGAGCAGCCGGCAACCTACACAATCGTTTTGAGCGTGCTCGACGACACGGGCCAGAAATCGACCAAGAATGTCAGCCTGACCATTGCGAGCGCGAATCCAACAGCCAGGTTGAACGTGACGAAAGCGGGTGGTCTGAGGATAACGGCTGACGGTAGCCTGTCGACGGCAGTTGGAAGCGCGTCGATCACGGGCTACGCCTTCAATTGGGGCGACGGGTCACCGAATTCAACCGGCGCCTCCGTGGCTACGCATGATTTCCCCGTGTTGGGCACGTACACGGTTACGCTGATCGTTACCGACAACCAAGGTCGAACCGGTACTGTTTCTACAACGGTAACCGTGCCCTAATCGCGGCATGGCCGACAACCAGCGCATCGACGACCTTCGACGCCGGATCCAGAAGGATCCGGCGTCGATTGCATTCGCGCAGCTCGCCGAAGAACTGCGGCGCGCCGGACAGTGTCAGGAAGCTGTCGACACCTGCCGCGCCGGTCTCTCGATCCACCCGGGCTATCTTTCCGCGCGCGTCACGCTCGGGCGCGCCCTCATCGAGCTCAATCAGCTCGATGACGCGCTCGCGGAGCTGCAGCTGGTACTGAGAAGCGCTCCGGAAAATCTCGCGGCGATACGCGGCATCGCCGAAATCCATCATCGGCACGGTCAGCTCGGCGAAGCGCTGCATCAGTATCGAAATGCGCTGACGCTCGCGCGCAACGATCCCGATCTCGAGCGGACCGTCAACGAGCTGTCGCGCGAAATCGAGCCGCAGAAGCCGGCGGCGCCGACCGACGGCCTCTCGTTCGCGCAGATGCAGCAGGAGCTGCTGAAGCACGCGCCTCCGCCCGTGCCCGAATCATCGCCGGCTGCGCCGGCGCAAGCTTCGGATCCGCCGCCTGTGGTCCCTCGAGTTGCCGCTCCGCCTGCGACGACCGAGATCGAGCCTGAGTCGCCCACGGAAGCCGCGGTCGACCAAGCCGCGCCTGCCGCGTCGTCCGAACCCGAAGCGACGCAGGCCGGTGCCGCTCCGGAAGTACAATCCGTCGAGAACCCCACGCACGAGCGAGCCTTGCACTCCGTCGCGGCGCTCGAGCAGTGGCTCGACGCCATTCATGTCGCACGCACCGACGAGCGCCCTTGAGCGGCGCCACGAGCGGATTCGCGAAAACCTGACGTCCGGCGGCTTCGACGCGCTCGTCGTCACGTCGTTGCCGAACGTCCTCTATCTCACCAACTTCACGGGCAGCAGCGCGATCGTCGTGGTGACGGCCGATCGCCTCTCATTCCTGACCGATTTCCGCTACCTGACGTCGATGGAGCAGGCGCGCGGCCGCGATCATGCCTGTCCCAATCTCGAGCTCGTTCGCGTCGAAGGATCCTACGACGCGGCGCTCGCTGCACACCTGGGGTCGCTCGCGTGCCGCCGAATCGGATTCGAGGCGGCGCATCTCAGCGTGAGCCGTCATGCATGGCTCGATCGGACGCTCCGCCAGCGCGACCATGCGCCCGAGCTCGCGGCGACCGAAGGGGTCGTCGAGCGCGCGCGGCTCACGAAGGATGAGTACGAGATCGCCACGCTGCGCGAAGCCGCCAGACGGCTGTCCATGGTGGCGCGCGGCGTCTTCGACGAGATTCGGCCCGGCCGGTCCGAGCGCGACGTCGCGTTCGCGGTCGACGCGCGGCTTCACGACGCCGGATTCAGCAAGCCCGCGTTTGATACGATTGTCGCCAGTGGTCCCAACGCCGCGCTGCCGCATGCCCATCCCGGCGAGCGAACATTCGCCGAAGGTGACCTCGTGGTGCTGGACTTCGGCGGCATATACGACTCATACTGCGTCGACCTCACGCGAACCGTTGCCGTCGGCAAAGCCGACCAGCGGGCGCGCGACGTCCACGCGGCGGTTCGTCAGGCGCACGATCGAGCCATCGCCGCGGTGTCGCCCGGTCGATCGCGATTCGACATCGATGCGGCGGCGCGCGAGACGCTCGGCACGCACGGCCTGGCCGACGCCTTCGGTCATGGCACGGGGCACGGTCTGGGGATCGAAGTGCACGAGGATCCCCGCATCACACGGCGACGGCCGGACGTCGACACGCAGCACGAAGCCGTGGCTCCCGGTATGGTCTTCACGATCGAACCGGGCGCCTATCTCGCCGGCTGGGGCGGCGTTCGCATCGAAGACGACGTGCTCGTCACCGCGGAAGGCGCCGAGGTGCTCACGGACGTAACGACGGAACTCCTCGAGATTTGACGATTTGACGACTTGAGGATCTGAGGATTTGAGAATCTGAGGACCTGAGGATTGGATCTCGAGCAGCTCAAACAGATTCTGAACCTCGTGCGCGAGCACGAGCTCTCCGAGATCGAAATCGAACACGAGGGACTCCGTCTAAAGATTCGGAAGAACGGCGCCGGTCCGCCCGTCGTGGCGCTTCCCGCCGCAGCGGTCCCTGTCGCCATATCCTCGACGGCTTCGGCCGCGCCGTCACCTGCCGCTGCCGCCACGTCCATGCCGTCCGCCGCAGTCAGCGAGGCCGCGCCCGAAGCGGAGGTCGAGCTCGCCGTCGTGAAATCGCCGATCGTCGGCACCTTCTATCGATCCCCTGAGCCTGGCGCGGCGTCGTTCGTCGAGATCGGATCCACGGTGAAGAAGGGCCAGGTGCTCTGCATCATCGAGGCAATGAAGCTGATGAACGAGATCGATTCGGAGTACGACGGCGAGGTCGCGAACATCTACGTCGAGAACGGTCAACCCGTTCAATATGGCGAACGCTTGTTCGCCATCAGGACCCGGTGAGGCGAGGCGTGTAGCGCGAGCCTTTCAGGCGAGCGTCGCCAACATGTTTAAGAAAATCCTGATCGCGAACCGCGGCGAGGTGGCACTGCGAATCATCTTCGCCTGCCGCGAGCTCGGCATCAAGACCGTCGCCGTGTTCTCGGAGGCCGACGAGAACTCGCTTCATGTTCGTTTCGCCGACGAAGACGTGTGCATCGGGCCGGCGCGGAGCGCCGACAGCTACCTCAACGTGCCGGCCGTGATCAGCGCCGCGGAGATCACCGGCGCCGACGCGATCCATCCGGGCTACGGCTTCCTGTCCGAAAGCGCGTACCTCGCGGAAGTGTGCGAGGCGTGCCACATCCGCTTCATCGGCCCGGATCCGCAGGTGATCCGGTTGATGGGCGACAAGGCGCGCGCGCGCCGCGTGATGAAGAAGGCGGGCGTGCCGATCCTTCCGGGCAGTGACGGTCCGATCGAGAGCGAAGACAAAGCGCTGAAGCTCGCAAAGGACATCGGCTACCCGGTCATCGTGAAGGCGACGGCCGGCGGCGGCGGCCGCGGCATGCGCGTCGTGCGCGCGCCCGCGGAGCTCTCGCACGCCGTGAAGACCGCGCAGCGCGAGGCGGAAGCGGCGTTCGGCGTCGCCGACGTGTACATCGAGAAATACGTCGAGTCGCCGCGGCACATCGAGTTCCAGATCCTCGGCGATCATCATGGCTCGGTGATTCACCTCGGCGAGCGCGAGTGTTCGATCCAGCGGCGCCACCAGAAGCTGATCGAAGAATCGCCGTCGCCGGCGCTCAGCGAGAAGATGCGCCGCAAGATGGGCGGCATCGTCATCGACGCGGCGAAGGCGGTGCAGTACACGAACGCGGGGACGTTCGAGTTCCTGATGGATTCCGAGGGGCGCTTCTATTTCATGGAAGCGAACACGCGGCTGCAGGTCGAGCACCCGGTCACTGAAATGGTCACGGGCATCGACATCGTCAAGGAGCAGATTCGGATCGCCGCCGGCGAGCGCCTCTCGTTCAAGCAGAGCGAAGTGACCTTCTCGGGCCACTCGATCGAGTGCCGCGTCAACGCCGAAGATCCGGAGACGTTCGTGCCGTCGCCAGGCGTGATTCACGTCTTCAGCGTGCCGGGCGGGCCCGGCGTCCGCGTCGAAACGTTCGCGCACTCGGAATGCACGATCTCGCCGTTCTACGACTCGATGATCGCCAAGATCATCGTCCACGGACGCGATCGGTCCGAAGCGATCGCGCGCATGCGCCGCGCGCTCGAGATGACCGTCATCGAGGGCATCAAGACGACGATCCCGCTGCACCTGCGCATCCTCAACGATCCCGATTTCGTCGCCGGCAAGCTGAGCACCTCGTTCATGGAGCGCTTCCTCTCGCGCCCTAGTACCTCGGGCGGCCGGCTTGCCGAGGCTGTGTGACGGATGGGCGAATCCCTCATCGAATCCCAAATCCCAAATCCCAAATCCCTGTTCTGAACGCCATCGTCGACGCCGAATGCGCAGCGCAAGCCGGTTGGACGCCGGTCGATCTCGCCGACGCGTACCTCCGCGGCGGAGCGCGCTTCCTGCAGCTGCGTGCGAAGACGATGTCGAGCGCGGCGCTGCTCGATGCGGCGTCGGCGATCGTGTCGCGCGCTCACCGCGCCGGCGCCATTGTCATCGTCAACGATCGCGCCGATATCGCGCGTCTCGCGGATGCCGACGGGGTGCACGTGGGGCAGGACGATCTGCCGCCAGGGGACGCGCGGAGAGTGGTCGGCGATCGTGCAATGGTCGGCGTCTCGACACATACCGACGCTCAGGTCGCGCGGGCAATGGAAGGCCCGGTCAGCTACGTCGCGATCGGACCGGTGTTCGGCACGTCCACGAAGGCCACGGGGTACGGAGCGATCGGGCTCGACCTCGTCCGTGTCGCGGCGAATCGAACCGCCGCACGGAATCTTCCGTTGCTCGCAATCGGTGGCATCACCATTGAAACCGCGGCGCGGGTGATTGAGGCGGGCGCGACGTCTGTTGCCGTGATCAGCGACTTGCTCCGGACGGGCGACCCCGAGCAGCGCGTACGCGAATATCTTCGTGCGCTCGCCTGAATCGCCTGTCGCCGCTCGGCTGAAGGGCTCGCCCGACACGTGCCGTAGCGCGAGGCTATCGGCCGAGCGACCATGTATAATCCCGGCCGGTAGCCGCTGTTGTTTTCAACCCGCGGAAAAGGAACTTCCATGTCGATTTTCGCGACGAAATCGATTGAGCAGATAAAGGCCGAAGCGGCCGCGAGCGGGGAGCATTCCCTCAAGCGCGTCCTCGGTCCCCTCAACCTCGTGACGCTCGGGATCGGCGCCATCATCGGCACCGGCATCTTCGTGCTCACCGGGCAGGCCGCGGCGCAATACACCGGGCCGGCGATCGTGCTGTCGATGGTGCTCGCAGGATTCGCGAGCGCGCTCGCCGGTCTCTGCTACTCGGAGTTTGCGGCGACGGTGCCGATTGCCGGATCCGCTTATACCTATGGATACGCGACGCTCGGGGAGTTCATCGCCTGGGTCATCGGGTGGGACTTGATCCTCGAGTACGCTCTCGGCGCGGCGACCGTCGCGGTCGGCTGGTCGGGACATCTCACCAGCTTCCTGCACGACTTCCTCGGCATTTCGATTCCCCCGGCGTTTGCTGCGGCGCCATGCACCCTGATCAACACCGCCGGGTGCAGTCCAGACGCGATCATCAATCTGCCGGCAGTGCTGATCACGGCCGCCGTGACGGTGCTCATCGTGATCGGCATCAAGGAGTCGGCGAACGTCAACACTGCGATCGTGCTCGTCAAGGTCGCAGTCGTGGTGATCGTGATCCTCGGTGGCGCCGCGTACATCAACACCGCGAACTGGCATCCCTTCATCCCGGAGAACACCGGCAGGTTCGGCGAGTACGGCTGGAGCGGTGTGTTGCGCGGCGCAGGCGTCATTTTCTTCGCCTACATCGGATTCGACGCCGTGTCGGTCGCCGCGCAGGAAGCGAAGAACCCGCAGAAGGACATGCCGATCGGGATTCTCGGCTCGCTCGTCGTCTGCACGATCTTCTACATCCTCGTCTCGGGCGTGATGGTCGGCCTCGTTCCCTACAAGCAGATGCTCGGCCAGGCGGCGCCGATGGTCGTGGCGATTCGCGCAGCCGAAGCCGCGTCGGGCGGCAGCTCGCTGCTGCACATGATGACGATGCTCGTCGAGCTCGGCGCGATTGCAGGGTTGAGCTCGGTGATGGTGGTCATGATGATGGCGCAGCCGCGCATCTTCTATTCGATGGCGAACGACGGTCTGCTGCCGCCGTTCGCGAAGAAGATCCATCCGCGCTTCCGCACGCCGCACATCACGAGCATCATCACGGGCGTGGCGGTCGCGCTGGCCGCCGGTTTCACGCCGATTGGCGCGCTCGGCGAGCTGGTGAGCATCGGCACGCTGCTCGCGTTCGTGATCGTCTCGATCGGCGTCATCTTCCTGCGGTATCAGCGGCCCGAGCTCGAGCGGCCGTTCAAGACGCCGCTCGTGCCGTTCGTGCCCGCGCTGTCGGCGCTCGTCAGCTTCGCGTTGATGGCGGGGCTGCCGGGCGAGACGTGGTTGCGGCTCGTCGTCTGGATGGCAATCGGCTTCGTGATCTATTTCGGCTACGGCTATTCGCACAGCGAAGTGCGCCGGCGCGATACCGCCCTGGAGGCGGCGGGAGGGACGCGGCGGCGCTGAACGGCCGCGTGACAGCTTCCGATCGGAGCGACCGTATGTTTCGGGCGCAAGGCCCGACATTCGCGGTCGCCCTTCTCGTTTCGGTCGTCATCCTCGGCACGCTCGGCTATCACTGGACGGAAGGCTGGGGGCTGTGGCGTGCGTTCTACACGACCATCCTCGGCATCACCACGGTCGACCTGCCGCCGATGTCGCGCTCCGGCCAGATCTTCACCGTCGCTCTGCTGCTCGCCGGCGTCAGCGCGGCTTTGTACACTTTCACGCTGCTTGCGACGGTCGTCGTCGAGGGCGGCCTTCCGAAGCGGCTCCAGCGACGCCGCCATCAACGTATGCTCGAAACCCTCACCGATCATTTCATCATCTGCGGCTACGGCCGGATCGGCAGCATCGTCGCGCAGCAGTTTCAGCGGCAGCAGGTGCCGTTCGTCGTCGTCGAGCGCGATCCTGATCGCGTGCACGCGGCAATGGAAGACGGCGCGCTCGCCGTGGAAGCCGACGCGAGCCGCGAAGAGGTGCTCAAGCGCGTCGGCATCGACCGCGCGCGCGGGGTGATCGCGGCCGTCGGCACCGACGCGGAGAACGTGTACGCGGTGCTCAGCGCGCGCGTCATGCGGCCGGACCTGTTCATCGTCGGCCGCGCGGAAACCGAGGATGCGACGCAGAAGCTGAAGCGCGCCGGCGCGGATCGTGTCATCTCCCCCTACCAGATTGGCGGCATGCAGATGGCGCAGACCGCGCTCCGTCCCGCGGTCGTCGATTTCGTCGAGCTGGCGACCAGCTCGGACAATCTGGAACTCGCGATGGAGGAGATCACGATCGCGGCGGCATCGGCTCTGGCGAACCAGTCGATTCTCAACGCCAACCTGCGGCAGCGTTACGGCGTCATCGTGGTCGGCATCCAGCGGCGGCAGACGGGGAAG
The DNA here is from genome assembly GCA_003222395.1 of Acidobacteriota bacterium. Taxonomy (GTDB): domain Bacteria; phylum Acidobacteriota; class Vicinamibacteria; order Vicinamibacterales; family CAVVIG01; genus Gp6-AA45. The sequence goes on along the minus strand of QHWB01000040.1, from coordinate 49,469 downwards.
ATCGAATTCAACCCGGAGCCCGACACGCTCATCGGGCCGAGCGACAAGCTCGTTGTCCTGGGTCGCCCTGCGTCGCTCAAGCGACTCGAAACCGAGGCGGCGGGGTAATGCCCGCGCGAGTGCTGGACGGGACGGCAGTGGCGAACCAGATCCGGAGCGAGCTCGCGCCCGCCGTCGCTTCGTTCACGGCGCGGACGGGACGTCCGCCGGGTCTGGGGATCGTCCTCGTCGGCGACGATCCGGCGTCGGAGATCTACGTGCGCGGCAAGGTGAAGTCGGCGGGCGAGACGGGACTGCGGGCAGACGTCGAGCGCCTGCCGGCCACGGCATCGCTCGACCAGCTGCTCGGCGTCGTCGATCGGTTGAATCGAAGCGACGTCCACGACGGCATCCTGGTGCAGTCGCCGCTGCCGGAGGCGATGGGCGCCGACGCCGAGCGACGCGTGTTCGATGCGCTCGATCCCGCGAAGGACGTCGACGGGTTTCATCCCGTCAACGTCGGGTATCTCGTGCAGAACCGGGCGGCGCTCGTCGCGAGCACGCCGTCGGGCGTCATCGAGCTGCTCGAGCGATCGCACGTGACGATCGCCGGCGCGCGCGCCGCGGTGCTCGGCCGGAGCGATATCGTCGGCAAACCGATGGCACTGCTCCTGCTGCATCGCCACGCCACCGTCACGATTTGTCATTCGCGCACGTCGAACCTGCGTGCCGTCGCGCGAGAGGCCGACATCCTCGTGGCCGCGATCGGCCGCCCCGCCTTCGTCACCGCGGAGTTCGTGAAGCCGGGCGCCGCAGTCGTCGACGTCGGCATCACCGCAATCCGCGATCGTCAGGCGGTCGAACGCATCTATCCCGCCGGGTCCAGACGACGCGAAACGTTCGAGCGCCGGGGATCGCTGACGGTGGGCGACGTTCATCCCGAGGTCGCCGAAGTCGCCGGCGCGCTGTCACCCGTTCCCGGCGGCGTCGGCCCGCTCACCGTCGTCATGTTGCTGAAGAACACCCTCACTGCTGCGAATCAACGGGCCGGGGGATGAAAATCGTGTAAGGCGATCTCCGGTTTCGTATAATACGGAATCGAAATACTCAAGGTCGCCGCGACGCCATGCTTCGAATCGCCCTGACCGGCGGCATTGCCACCGGCAAGAGCTACGTCCTCGAACAGTTTCGCAGGCACGGCGTACCGTGTCTCGATTCAGACGAGCTCGTCCACGGCATCATGTCGGCCGGCACCGAGGCGACGGCGGCGATCGCCGAACGATTCGGCCGCAAGGTTCTCGCGCCAGACGGATCGGTGAACCGCGCGACGCTCGGTCCGATCGTGTTTGCCGATCCCGCCGCGCGGCGCGACCTCGAAGCGATCGTGCATCCGGCGGTCTATCGCGCGATCGCGGCCGGCATCCGCGGGTTCGAGCGGCTCGACCAGTACCCGTTTGCCGTCGTCGATGTGCCGCTGCTGTTCGAGACAGGCCACGACAACGATTTCGATCGCGTGATCGTCACTGTCTGCCCGCCGGAGATGCAGATCGCGCGCCTGCGCGAGCGCGGGATGAGCGAGGCCGACGCGCGCCAGCGTCTGGCCGCTCAGTGGCCAACGGACCGAAAGGCCGCAGGCGCCCATTTCGTGATCAGGACAGACGGCACATTCGACGACACCAACCGCCAGGTCACCGAGGTCATCAGCACTCTTCGATCGATCTGACCGGCTCGCCAGCCCCGGCAACCAGCAACCAGTTCAGACTTCGACTTCCGTCGTGTCCTGCGCCGGCGCGATGCGCTCCTCGACGAAGGTGTTCCAGTCGTGGCAGTGCGGACACTGCCACAACAGCTCGGTGCTGCGGTACCGGCAGCGCATGCAGACGTGCGGATCGAGATAGAAGACCGCGTGCTGCGTCAGCTCGGTGTAGCGATCGACGAGCGACGGCGGATGGTGCAGCTGCCCGAGCGCGCGCCAGATCGCCTGGTGGATGCTCAACGCATGCGGGTTCTGCACGAGGGCGGAGAAGAGCAGATCGAGCGCGTCGCGCGGATGACCGCTCGACGCGAGGTGACGCGAAAGGGCGAGGCGGGCGCGCCAGTCCTGCGCGTTCTCCTCGATGAGGCGGCGGCAGAGGCGCGTGAAGCGCTCGGGATTCCCGGTGCGAATGGCGAGCGCCTCGAGTCGATCGAAGGCGAGGTAGGCTCGATCCGGCGCGACGTCGATCAATTTTTCCCAGATCGCCGCGGCCGCGCGGTCGTCGCCCTGCGCGATGCGTACGTCGCCGAGGTTCAGATAGGCTGGCACGGCGCGCGCGTCGAGATCGATCGCCCCTTCGAAGCGGCGAATCGCTTCCGAGTAGTCTTTGCGCCGTAAGGCTTCGAGTCCGATCTCGTTCTCGAGGAAGGCGAGAATCGCCTGGCTCTGCGGCCGCGCTTCGGTCGTGGTCAGCTTCGAGAGCCGCTGCCGCGTGTCGTAAGCCTCGGTCCACTGATGCTGCTCCTCGTGCAGCTTCTGAAGATTGAGGAGCGCGTACTCGTTCTGCTGATCGAGCCGCAGCACTTCGTTGAACGCCTCGAGCGCGCGATCCACGAATCCGCCGCGCTTGTAGTCGAGACCGAGGCAGAGCAGCACGTACGCGTGTTCGAGCCTGCTGAGCCGCGGACGCTGCAGCAGATTCTGATGAACGGTGATCGCTTTGCCGACCTGACCTTTTTCGCGGTACAGGTTGCCGAGGATCATGTGCACTTCGAGCGCGTTCGGATCGAGGCTCGCCGCCCGGCTCAATTCCTCGATCGCGAGATCGATCTGATTCGAGACGAGGAAGTTGAGGCCCAGGATGTAGTGAGGAGATTCGCGCGCCCGGCGGCGATCGATCCATTGGCCGTCGCGCAGCTTATAGCGTTCCCACGCCTTGCCGATCGCGAGCCCCGCCAGCAGCGCGACCAGCGCGGCGAGCAGGGGCGCATACCCATTCATTTTTTTATCGTGTGTCGTTGTCTTTCGTCACCCTGCGCCTCGTACTCTGCCACGAGCGGCGCCCACTTGTCCTGTGCGCGCAGGATCAGTTCGATCAGCTCGCGTGCCGCGCCGCGGCCTCCGCCGGCCTGGCTCACCCAGTGCACGCGCGAGCGGACGTCCGGCGACGCGTCCGCGGGCGCCGTGGCGAGGCCGACGCGCGCGAGTACGGCCAGATCGACGATGTCATCGCCCATGTACGCGACCTGCTCGTCGTCGAGCAGCAGCTCGTCCACGATCTGTCCATAGGTCTCGATTTTGCTCGGCACGCCCTGGTGCAAGAGCGTGACGCCCAGCTGCGTCGCGCGCTGGTGCGTCGCGGCCGACATCCGCGCGGAGAGGAACCCGACCGTCAGTCCCGCGCGCTGCGCGAGCACGATGCCCGTTCCATCCTTGATGTCGAACTGCTTGCTCTCGGTGCCATCCGCGTGAAGCAGAATCCTTCCGTCGGTCAACACCCCGTCGACGTCGAACAGGACCAGTCTGATGCGCGCCGCTCGTGCGGTGATCAGAACATCTCCGTGTGCCAGAGGTCGTGCAGGTGAACCACGCCGGCGACGTGTTTCTGCTGATCGCCGTCGGCGACCACTACCGCCGTGATGTGATGGCGTTCCATGATGTTGAGCGCCTCGACCGCGAACATGCTGCGCGGCACCGCGATCGGGTTGCGTGTCATGACGTCGGCGGCAAGCAGCGACAGGATGTCTGGTGCCTGTTCCATCTTCCGTCGCAGGTCGCCGTCCGTGATGATGCCGACGAGCGTTGCCCGGTCAGCGGCGCCGTCGACGACGCAGGTCATGCCGAGCTTCTTGCTGGACATCTCGTAGATCACGTCGCGCATCCGCGTGTCGGTGCGGACGACGGGACATTGGGCGCCGGCGTGCATCAGCGCTTCGACGCGCATGAGCCGTTTGCCGAGCTTGCCGCCCGGATGCATCCGCGCGAAATCTTCTTCGCAAAAACCTTTTTCGACGAGCAGCGTCATCGCCAGCGCGTCGCCGATCGCGAGCGCCGCCGTCGTGCTCGCCGTCGGCACGAGATTCATCGGGCACGCCTCTTCGGCGACGCCGCAGTCGAGCGCGACGTCTGCGGCCTGCGCCAGCGTCGACGCCGGACACCCCGTGATGACGATCAGGCGCGCGCCAAGGCGCCGGATGGCTTCCAGCAGACGCAAGAGCTCGTCGGTCTCGCCGCTGTAGGACAAGGCGACGATGACGTCGTTGCCCTGAATGACGCCGAGATCGCCGTGAATCGCTTCCGCAGGATGCAGGAAGAATGACGGCGTTCCGGTGCTGGACAGCGTCGCCGCGATCTTCCGACAGATGATTCCCGACTTGCCCATGCCGGTCAGGATGACGCGTCCCCGGCACTGGCGGAGCAATTCGACGGCGCATGAGAACCGGCCGTCGAGCCGCTCGACGAGCGCCAGGATCGCCGCTGCTTCCGTCCGGAGAACCTTTCTCGCGAGCTCGAGATCAGCCACGGATCTTCATCTCTCCGCGTGGCGCCTCACATCTTTTGACGATCCTGTCGATGTCGGCCAGCCGTTCGAGGAGCGCTTCGAGCTTGTCGAGCCGCAGCGCGTTCTGCGCGTCGCTCTTCGCCCGCGACGGATCCTCGTGCACCTCGAGGAACACGCCGTCGACGCCCGCAGCGACCCCGGCCGACGCCAGCGGCTCGATGTACTCGGCCAGGCCCGCCGTCACGCCATCGCCGCCGCCGGGCAGCTGCAGGCTGTGCGTGACGTCGAACACGATCGGCACGCCCAGCGCACGCATCATCGGAAACGCCCGCATGTCGACGACGAGATCGTGGTACCCGAAGCTGGTGCCGCGCTCGGTGACGATGACGCGTCGGTTGCCGGCGTCGACCGCCTTTGCGACCGCGTGCCTGACGTCATCAGGCGCGAGAAACGGGCCCTTCTTGATGTTGACGACACGCCCCGTCTTCGCCGCGGCGACGATGAGATCGGTTTGGCGCGAGAGGAACGCGGGAATCTGCAGCACGTCGGCGACATCGGCGGCCGCGCTCGCCTGCGAGCTCTCGTGAACGTCGGTGAGAATCGGCACGCGATGACGCGATTTGATCGACGCGAGCACGCGCAATCCCTCGTCGAGGCCCGGCCCGCGAAACGATGTTCCCGACGTGCGGTTGGCTTTGTCGTACGACGCCTTGAAGATGAACGGCATCCGCGCGCGGCGGGCGATTTCGACGAGGCGGCCGGCCAGCTCGGTCGCGTGCTGCTCGCTCTCGATGACGCACGGACCCGCGATCAGGACGAGCGGGCTTCCGCCGCCGATGGAAATCTCTCCCAGGCTGACGGGGATCACGCTGCGATTATAACGGCCGCGTGGGTCGGGCAGTTACCACCTGACCCACCTGACCGACGAGGCCTGCCTTGTGTTGCAGCGCTGCGCCGACGAACGCGGCGAACAGCGGATGCGGATGCGTCGGCTTCGACTTGAACTCCGGATGGAACTGCACGGCGAGATACCACGGGTGCTCCGGCAGTTCGGCGATCTCGACGAACTTGCCGTCCGGCGAGCGGCCCGAGATGCGCATGCCGTGCTCCGTCAGCGTGCGCTCGTACAGGCAGTTGAACTCGTAGCGGTGACGGTGCCGCTCGGCGATCGCGTTCGACCCGTAGACGCGCTGCGCCAGCGATCCTGGCGCGAGCTCGCAGGCGTAGCTGCCCAGGCGCATGGTGCCGCCGAGATCGTCGACGCCGAGCAGATCGCGCAGCTTGTAGATCACTTTCGCGGGGCTCTCGGGATTGACTTCGGTCGAATCGGCGTCGTGCAAACCCGCGACGTTGCGCGCGTACTCGACCGTCGCCCATTGGAAGCCGTAGCAGATCCCGAAGTACGGAATGCCGCGCTCGCGCGCGACCTGCGCCGCCTTCATCATTCCCCGCGTTCCACGATTGCCGAATCCTCCCGGCACGAGGATGCCGTCGGCGCCGTCGAGCAGGCGATCGCCGCCCGGCTCCTCGAGCGCCTCGGCTTCGATCCACTTGATGTTCACCTTCACGCGGTGGGGAAATCCGCCGTGATACAGCGCTTCGTTGAGGCTCTTGTACGAGTCCTCGTAGCCGACATACTTGCCGACGACGTGAATCGTGAGCTCGTCGACGGGATTCTTGATCCGGTTGACGAGATCTTCCCACGCCTGCATGCGCCGCTCGGTCTGCGGCAGGTGCAGATACTTCAGGACGATCCGATCGAGCCCTTCGGCGGCGAGCACGAGCGGGACCTCGTAGATGGTCGACACGTCCTTGGCGGTGATGACCGCTTCTTCGTCGACGTCGCAGAACAGCGCGATCTTGCGCTTGATGTCCGGGTCGAGGAAGCGATCGGTCCGGCACAGCAGGATGTCCGGCTGAATGCCGATCGATCGCAGATCGCGGACGCTGTGTTGCGTCGGCTTCGTCTTCAGCTCGCCGGCGGTGCCGATGAACGGAACGAGCGTCAGATGAATGTAGAGCGAGTTGTCGCGGCCGACGTCCTGACGGAACTGACGGATGGCCTCGAGGAAGGGCAGGCTCTCGATGTCGCCGACCGTGCCGCCGATTTCGACGAGCACGACGTCGGCGTCCCTCGACACGCCGCGGATCGCGTCCTTGATTTCATTGGTGATGTGCGGGATCACCTGCACCGTGCGGCCGAGATAATCGCCGCGGCGTTCCTTCTGAATGACGCTCTGGTAAATCTTGCCCGTCGTCCAGTTCGAGTTCTTCGTCGTGACGGTGTTCGTGAATCGCTCGTAGTGACCGAGATCGAGGTCCGTCTCGGCGCCGTCGTCGGTGACGTACACCTCGCCGTGCTGATACGGGCTCATCGTGCCCGGATCGACGTTGATGTACGGATCGAACTTCTGCATCGTGACTTTGTAGCCGTGGCCTTCGAGAAGGGCGCCGATGGAGGCGGCGGCGAGACCCTTGCCGAGCGAGGAAACGACGCCGCCGGTGACGAAGATGTATTTGGGCGTTCCGTCCATGGTCCTCTCAGGTCAGCTTGACGATGTCACTGCAAGCAGGCGACGTACCTGATTCAGATCCTCCGGTGTGTTGACTTCGAACGATTCGTACCGCGTTTCCACCGCTTTGATGCGGATGCCGTGCTCGAGCGCGCGCAACTGTTCGAGCGCCTCGGCACGCTCGAGCGGCGTCGGCTCGAGCGTCGCCAGCACCATCAGCGTGCTGCGGCGGTAGGCGTACAGACCGATATGTCGATAGAGCGGCGGCCAGCCGCCGCGCGGATCGCGCTGATAGGGGATTGGCGCGCGCGAGAAATACAGGGCGAATCCGCCGCGATCGAGGACGACTTTCGTGACGTTCGGGTTGTTCAGCTCGGCGACGTCGTGAATCCGCCGATACAACGTCGTCATCTGCACCGTCCGATCGGCTTTGAACGGCGCAACGAGCTCCGCGATGGCCATCGGGTCGATGAGCGGTTCGTCGCCCTGCACGTTCACGACTACGTCGCAGTCGAGCGTCGCCGCGACTTCCGCGAGCCGATCGGTACCGGTCTCGTGGGTCGGTTTCGTGAGTCGGACCTTGCCGCCGAACTCGTTCACGCGCGTGGCGATCCGCAAATCGTCGGTCGCGACGATCACTTGCGACACGACCGACGACGACGACGCGCGCCGGTAGACGTGCTCGATCATCGGACGCCCATCGAGATCGGCGAGCACCTTGCCGGGGAGTCGTGTCGAGGCGTATCGGGCGGGGATGACGGCGACGATGGTGAGCGGAGGAACCGAATCGACCCTTGACTCAGTCGACGAAGGGTGCACGTCGAATAATAGCACACCTCCGGAGAGCGCATGCTACGATTCGGATGAGATCCTGATGAATGCGAAGCGCACGTTGACGCTCGTCGTCACCAGCGCCGCACTGATCGCGTGGCTCGCGGGCGCGGCGACGTCGAACCGCGAGATCGCATCCGTTCCGATCGTCACGCATGCTCCGATCGACGCGCGTGGCGAGAATCTCTCGAAGGAGATCGCGCGGCTGCACGAGCGCCTTCGGCCGGACGCGACGCCGCGACAGCCTGGCCGCAACCTCTTCACCTTTCATTCCGGGGCTCGTGCCGCGGCGCCGTCGATGCCGGAGGCTCCGAAAGCTGCGCTCGTCGAAGCGCCGCCGCCGATGATTGCGCCCTCGCTCAAGCTTGTCGGTCTTGCCGAAGACGACGGCCCCGACGGCGCGGTGCGCAGCGCGATCATTTCCGGCGACGGCGAGCTGTTCATCGTCAAGGTCGGAGACAGCGTCACCGCTCGATACGTCGTGACGACCATCGGCGCCGACGTCGTCGAGCTCACGGACGTGACGGACCACACGATTCGTCGTCTACCTCTGAGGTAGGGCCCGAGCCTGGCTCGGGCCAATTCCGAGCTTGCTCCGGCTGAATCCCGGGTTTGTCTTCCGTCGCAATCATCATCAATCCCATCTCCGGCGGCGCGCGGGCGGACACCGCGCCCGCACGCGCGCAGCTGGCGATCGACGCCGTCGAACGCCATGGCGATCGCCCGGAGGTCTTCATCACGGAGCGGCGCGGCCATGCGCGCGAGCTGGCGGGCGCGGCCGTCAACCGCGGTATGCGCCTCGTGATCGCGTGGGGCGGCGATGGAACGATCAACGAAGTGGCATCGGCGCTCGCGTTCGGGGAGGTGCCGCTCGGTATCGTCCCTGGCGGTTCGGGCAACGGCCTGGCGACGGAGCTTCACGTCAGCCGGCGCGCGGACGCGGCGATCGCGGCCGCGCTGCGCGCCGACGCGCGTCTCATCGACGTCGGCGAAATCGAGGGCAAACGGTTCGTGAACGTCGCCGGCATCGGCTTCGATGCGCACGTCGCGGCGCTGTTCAACCGTCCCGACAACCGCCGTCGCGGCGCGCGCGGGTACGTCATGCTGGCGGCGCGATCGCTCTTCTCGTACAGTCCGCGCCAGTACGTCATCGACGCGAACGGCACGCGTGTCACCGTCCGGGCGCTCCTCGTCGTCGTCGCGAACGGCACCGAGTTCGGAAACCGGATCCTGATCGCGCGCGGCGCGCGCGTCGACGACGGTCTGCTCGACGTCGTCGTCGTCGAAGAACGGTCTCGTGCGGCGTCACTCTGCCGTGTGCCGTGGCTCGTGACGCGGTCGATCCACCGCGTTCCCGTGTGGTCGTCGCGCCGCGCGCCCGCCGTCACCATCGAGTGCGACGAGCCGATGACGTTCCACGTGGACGGCGAGGTCGTGAACGGAGGAACCAGCTTGACGGCGCGCGTGCATCCGGGTGCGCTGAGAGTGTGCGTTTGATCACGTTCGCTCGCCTAAAAGGCTCGCGCTACATCTGCGAACCGTAGCGCTACATCTGCGAACCGTAGCGCTACATCTGCGAACCGTAGCGCTACATCTGCGAACCGTAGCGCGAGGCTTTCAGCCGAGCGTCACGGTAACCGCACGACCCACGCTTCGCGGATCGCCGGCACGCGGCGGATTTCTCCAGCCGCGCGGTCGAGCGCCTGCGGCGCGCCGGGGTCCTCGTCGACGTTGACGACGCCGACGGCGCCGCCGCCGTGCCGGCCGAGCGCGAAGTTCGCGATGTTCACCTTGTGGCGGCCGAGGATCGTTCCCACCTCGCCGATCACGCCCGGTTGATCGTCGTTGGCGATGATCAGCATCGTGCCGCCGAGCGGCGCCTCGACGTCGACGCCGCGGACCGACACGAGACGCAGGCTGTGCGGCTCGAACACCGTCCCTTCCACCCACCGCTCGCCGGCATCGGTGTGAAGCTTGATCGACAGCAGGCTGGTGAAATGTCGCGAACGGGAGCTTCGCGACTCGACGATGTCGATGCCGCGCTCGCGCGCGGCGGTCCGCGCGTTCACAATCGACACGCCGCTCGACAGGATCGGCCGCAAGACGCCGGCTGCCGCGCTCGCCGCCAGGACGTCGACGCCGCGGCTCTCGACGAGCGCGCCGTAATAGCGCACGCCGAGCGCCTCGATCCGCGCCGCGCCCATCTGCGACACCAGTCCGCCGAGCCGATCGGCGAGGCGGATCCACGACTGCAACCGCTGCAGTTCGTCCGGATGGATGGACGGAAAGTTCACCGCGTTCCGAACGATGCCGTCGCGCAGGAAATCGCGAACCGTCGCCGCCGTCTCGGTGCCGACCAGCTCCTGCGCTTCCTCGGTCGACGCCGCGATGTGCGGCGTGGCGATGACCTGCGGAAGCTGCGCGAGCGACCAGTCCTTCGGCGGCTCCGTTTCGAACACGTCCAACGCGGCCGCGGCCACGATGCCGCTTGCAATCGCGCGGCGCAGCGCCGCTTCGTCGACCAGCTCGCCGCGCGCGGTGTTGACGAGGCGAATGCCGGGCCGGCACTTCGCGAACCGCTCGTCGTCGAAGAGATGCTTCGTCTCGGGCGTCGCAGGCAGGTGCAACGTCAGGTAGTCGACCGTCGCGCACATCTCCTCGAGCGGCATCAGCTCGACGCCGAGCGCGGTCGCGATCTCCTTGGCGATGAACGGGTCGTGCGCGACGATCCGCATGCCGAACGCGCGGGCGCGCTGCGCGACCTCCTGTCCGATCCGCCCGAGGCCGGCGATGCCGAGCGTCTTCCCGCGCAGCTCGCTGCCGAGAAACTTCTGCTTCTCCCACCTGGCGTCCTTCATCGCGCGGTCGGCCGCCGGCACCGATCGCGCCAGTGCGAGCATCAATGCGCAGGCATGTTCGGCGACGCTGATGCTGTTCGCGCCCGGCGCGTTCACGACGAGGATGCCGCGTGCGCTGGCGGCAGCGACGTCGATGTTGTCGACGCCGGTGCCGGCGCGACCGACGATGCGGAGGCGGGAGGCAGCCGACAGCAGGTGGGCATCGACGGTCGTCGCGCTGCGCACGAGGAGCGCGTCAGCGTCTGCGAGGTCGGCGGCGAGTGCGTCGGGTTTGCGTCCGGATCGTGCGTCGACGATCCAGCCGGCCTCGGCGCGGAGCAGTTCGACCGCGGAGGCCGGCAGATCGTCGGCAATGACGATTTTCAGCGCGAAGTCCCTTTGCTCGGTCCGAGACTGCGCACGTAGTTCACAACGTCCCACATCTCGTGCTCGGTCAGCTTGCTCTTGAAGGCCTTCATGCCGGTCTTCGGGGAGCCGTCGTGAATCACCTTGAAAATCTCGCCGTCGGTCGAGCCGTGCTTCCAGTCGGCGTCGGTGAGGTCGGATGGTTTCGGATTCAGTTCCTCGCCCATCTTCCCGTCGCCCTTGCCCGTTTCGCCGTGACAGCTGGCGCAGTTCTTCTGGAACACCGTCTTGCCAGCCGCGATCGACTTTGCGTCGGCAGCCACAGGATTCTTCATCTGGGCTGCTTCCGGATGACGATGTGCGCCGCCCTCGTGCTCGTGCTGCTGCACGCCGTACGCGGACAGCGCGAGCGTCAGGCCGCACGAGAACGCGGCCGTCAGCAACGCGTGTCGTCCTCTCTGATCATTCATGGCTACAGTATAATCCGGAGGTTTTGGTCGAGCTGTCGAGCGCCGCATGTTGATTCGCCCTGCCGTAGTGCAAACCGCTAAATCATTCGAAAGTGCATGCAACAATCGCGTAAACGCGATCTGTTTTCCACAGAGTTTTCCACACAGTTCGCGGAAATCTTCCGCGACTGACAGGTGACGTGACCTAAAAGATATGGGCACTGCAATCACGTTGAGGAACGGCCAGCTCGTGGTCCCCGACGATCCGATCATTCCGTTCATCGAAGGCGACGGCACCGGTCGCGACATCTGGCGCGCGAGCGCGCGCGTCTTCGATGCCGCCGTCGAGAAAGCGTACGGCGGCAGGAGGAAGATCGCCTGGAAAGAAGTGTACGCCGGGGAAAAAAGTTTCAAGCAGTTCAACAACTGGCTGCCAGACGAGACAGTCGATGCGTTTCGAGAGTACCTCGTCGGAATCAAAGGACCTCTGACGACACCGGTTGGCGGCGGCATCCGATCGTTGAACGTCGCGCTGCGGCAGCTCCTCGATCTTTACGTGTGCCTTCGACCGGTGCGGTGGTATCGAGGCGTGCCGTCGCCGGTCAAACACCCGGAGAAGGTGGACATGGTGATCTTCCGCGAGAACACGGAAGACATCTACGCCGGAATCGAGTTCGTCGCCGGCTCGCCCGAAGCGAAGAAGGTGCTCGACTTTTTCGCGAGAGAGTTTCCGAAGGAGTTCAACAAGATTCGGTTCGGCACGACCGAGAAGTCGCGTCAGTGGCAGTCGGCGCTCGAAGCCATCGGCGCGCCTCACCGCGACGTGGACGTCGAAGTCGCCGTTGGTCTCAAGCCGATCAGCTATCTCGGCACCGAACGTCTCGTGCACACCGCCATCGGCTACGCCGTGAGGCATAAGCGCAGGAGCGTCACCCTCGTGCACAAGGGCAACATCATGAAGTTTACGGAGGGCGGCTTCCGCGACTGGGGCTACCGCATCGCGAAGCAGTTCTACGGCGCGGTCGAGCTGGATGGGGGCCCGTGGTGCCGCATCCCGGACGGCCGGCAAGGAGCCGGCATCATTATTAAAGACGCCATCGCCGACATCGCCCTTCAGCAGGTCCTGACGCGCCCGGACGAATTCGATGTCATCGCGACGCCAAATCTGAACGGCGATTACCTGTCCGACGCGCTGGCCGCCCAGGTCGGCGGCATCGGGATCGCTCCCGGCGGCAACATCAATTATGTGAGCGGCCACGCCGTGTTCGAGGCCACGCACGGCACCGCGCCGAAATACGCGGATCAGAACAAGGTGAACCCGGGGTCGGTCGTGTTGTCCGGCGAGATGATGTTCCGCCATCTCGGATGGAACGAGGCCGCGGATTTGATCGTGAAGGGCATGGACGCCGCGATTGCCGCCAAGACGGTCACCTACGACTTCGCGCGGCTGATGGACGGCGCGACGGAGTTGACGACGTCCGAGTTCGGGGACGCGATCATCGACCATATGTAATCGGGAAGGCTTGTCATCCACGAAAATACGAAATCACGAAGGACACGAAATCAACCATTGTTTTTCGTGTATTTCGTGTGTTCGTGAGTTTCGTGATTCGAAGGAGCACCGATGAACCGGAAGGTAACAGTCGTCGGCGGCGCCGGAAACGTCGGCGCGACCGTGGCGCGCGGCGTCGCCGACAAGCAGCTCGCCGACGTCGTGGTGATCGATATCGCGGATCAGAAGGCGGCCGGCGTCGCGCTCGACATGCTCGAGGCGTGCCCGATCTGGGGATCCGATTCGCGCGTGCTCGGCACCGGCGATTACGCCGAGAGCGCCAACTCGGACGTCGTCGTCATCACGTCGGGGATGCCGCGCAAGCCGGGCATGAGCCGCGACGATCTGCTGAACGTGAACTACAAGATCATGCAGCAGGTCACCGAGCAGATCGTGAAGCACTCGCCCGACTGCATCATCATCCCCGTCAGCAATCCGCTCGACGCGATGGCGCAGGCGGTCTACAAGCTGTCGAAGTTTCCGCGCGAGCGCGTCGTCGGCATGGCGGGCGCGCTGGACTCGGCGCGCATGCGGACGTTCATCGCGAAAGAGCTCAACGTGTCGGTCGACAACGTCCATGCCTTCGTCCTGGGCGGCCACGGCGACACAATGGTGCCGCTCCCGCGTTATTCGACTGTCGCCGGCATCCCGATCACCGACCTGATGGACAAGGCGACAATCGACGCGATCGTGACGCGCACGGCGAACGGAGGCGCCGAGATTACGAAGCTCGTGGGGACGAGCGCCTGGTATGCGCCGGGAGCGTCGGTCGTCGAGATGGTCGAAGCGATCCTCCTGGACAAGAAGAAGATCGTTCCGTGCTCGGTCTATCTCCAGGGCGAGTACGGCGTGCGCGATCTGTTCGTCGGCGTACCCTGCAAGCTCGGAGCGCGCGGACTCGAGCAGATCGTTCAAATCAAGCTGACGTCGGAGGAGGATGCGGCGTTCAAGAAATCGGCCGCCGCCGTCAAAGAGCTGGTCGATGTTCTGAAGCTATGACCTCGTCGAGCGCCGCCGTCAGCTCGCGCAGCGTGAACGGCTTCGCGACCATCGCGTTGAAGCCGTAGTCGCGGTAGTTGGCGAGCACGGGGTCGCTCGCGTAACCGCTGACGACGATCGCCTTCACCGCAGGGTCGATGGTTCGGAGCTGCCGCAGTACCTCGCGGCCGCCGGCCTCGCCGGGTAGCGTCAGGTCGAGCAGGACGACGTCGAACGGCCGGCGTTCCTCGCGCGCGCGCGTGTACAGCTCTATCGCCCCGCGCCCGGTGGCCACCGCGTCTACGTCGTATCCGATCGCGTGGAGCAGCTTCACGGCGAGCGTTCGAATCGGCTCCTCATCGTCGAGCACGAGGACGCGGCCGTAGCCGCGAGACGGCGACACGGTGTCTGCGGGAGCGTGCTCGTCGAATGTTTCCGCCAACAGCGCCGGCAGCGCCACGCGCACTGTTGTCCCGCGTCCCGGTTCCGAGTCGACGGCGATGTAGCCGTGATGATTCCTCACGATTGACAGCGCGGTCGCCAGCCCGAGGCCGCTGCCCGTCGGTTTCGTGCTGTAGTACGGTTCGAAAATCCTGCCGAGATGGCTCGGGCCGATGCCGGCGCCTTCGTCCGAGATGGAGACTGACGAGTACGGTCCGGCGGCGACCTTGATTCCCTGCTCCCACCGATCGACCGGTTCCGACACGTTCTCGGCTCGAATGACGACGCGTCCGCCGCGCGGCATCGCCTGCTGCGCGTTGATCAGGATGTTGTTCAGTACCTGAATCAGCTGACCCTCGTCGGCATTCACCGCCCACAGCGCCGGGTCGATCTTCATCGCGCAGCTGACGGTGGATCCGGACAGCGCCATGTGCACTGATTCGCGGATGACGCGTTCGACCCGCAGCGGCTTCTTGATCGGGGCGCCACCCTTCGCGAACGTGAGCAGCTGCTGCGTCAGCTGCCGCGCGCGCACGCAAGCTCTCTCGGCGTCGGCGAGCGCGCCGTCCGACTGGATATCGATCCGTGCGTCGGCGCGTACGAGCGAGACGTTCCCGAGGATCGCGGTCAGGATGTTGTTGAAGTCGTGCGCGATGCCGCCGGCGAGCAGCCCGAGCGATTCGAGCTTGCTCGCGCGCGTCCGCTCCTCCTGCATGCGAATCGCGTCGCCCACGTCTCGAAAAGCCACCACGCTTCCGACGTGCTGCCCCCCGTCGTTGGTCAGCGGCGCCCGCACTTCATGAATCGGAATGTGCCGTCCGCTTCGCGAAGCGAGCATGCCGTGGACGACGCCGTCGCGAAAAATGGGGCGATAGATCTCGTCGAGCGGGCGGGCGAGCGCAGCGTCGTGCGGCCACCCGGTGAGCGCCTCCGCCGCGGGGTTCATGATTCGCACGAGGCCGTGCGTGTCGGTTGCGATGACGCCGTCGCCGATGCTACGCAACGTGACCGCGAGGCGCTCCTTCTCCAGCCGCAGCGCCCTTTCGGCGACCTGCGATGCGAGGAAGACTTTGTACGTGCGATACGTCAGGTAGACCGGCGCGAGAATCAGCGGCGCCACCCAGTAGTCGCCGCGCGCGATGACGACGGCAGCGAGGGCGCCGGCGCCGCCGGCGACCATGAAGCTCGGTGCGCTCCACAGGAAGTTATCGCGCCAGACCGTCCAGACGGACCGGCGCATGGCGAGCGCAATCGCCAGCGCGACGAGCGCCGTGTTGATGGCGAAGTACGTCGCGATCACCGCGACGAGCGGCTTCGTCAACTCGGCGGCCGATGCGGGCGCAGGCGTGCCGTTGACCATCTCGTAGACGATCGACACCGCCTGCATCGTGACGGCGACCACGGCGACGCTGAAGATCGTGCGGTAGGGCGGGTAGGACTTCTTCGGCTGTCGCGCGCACTGCGCCCAGGCGCCGACGATGGCGATCGCCATCGCGGGAGGTGGTCCGAGCAGCAGGAGCGACATCAGATCGGCGGCGTACGAGACCGAGAGCGTCGAGCCGTTCTTCAGCGCCAGCGGCAGATTGACCTTCCACGTCGACGTCAGCCACCCGAAGACGAGCAGCAGCCCGAAGAGAATCGGCCGATCGATCTGCGTCGGAAATCGTGCGGCCGCGGCGGCGGCGCCGGCGGCGATGACTGCGACGACATACGCGCGCGCGGCCGGCGGCAGGCTCGCGAACCGAAGATCGCATCGGGCGGGCTGCTCGTGCGTCATGTTATCGATTCCAGATCACCGGATCGCAGTCGTGACCGCAGCTCGTGCCCCAAACAACCGTCTCGCTGTCACTCGTGCCCCACACGACTGTCTGGTCCGCGCTCGTGCCCCACACCACGGTTTGCGAATCGCCGGTGGACCACGTCTGGCCGGAGCAATCGGATCCGCCGCACTGTTGCGCCCAGACGACGTTGTTGGAATCGTTACCCCACGTGACGCTGTTGCACGTGGCGTCGGAGCAGGTCGCGCCCCACGCGGCCGGTGGCGGTCCGCGGTTCCCGTCGCAGCTCGAAGTGGTGCATTCAACGCCCCACACAACGGTTGCGCCGCTGGCCGTCCGCGCGGCGCCCCACGTCGTATCGAGTCGCCAGGCATTGGTTCCCGGCATCGGCCGGCCACCGCGCACACGTTGATTGCCCCAGATAATCTGAGCGCTCCACGTGGCAGCCGATGGGAATGCGCCGGTTGGATTCGCGAAATACTGCGCGAGCGCGACGGCGCCGGCGGCGTCGAGAAACCCTGCCCCTTCGGTGAGGGCGTCGTAGCCGGCGTATGGCTGCGCTGTGTACTGCACGATGGCCTTCACGGCATTCGGCGTCAGCGCCGGATTCGCCTGCAGCATCAGCGCGACCGTGCCGGTGACCACCGGCGTCGCCATGCTCGTCCCGGTAAGGCTCAGATATGGCGGGAACGCCGTCGCGATCGTTCCGTTCAGCAGGTAAGCGGAGTACGTCGACGAGAGCTGCGAGTTCGGCACGCTGAGCGACTCGATGCCGACGCCGGGCGCCACGACGTCGGGCTTGGCGGCGTCGTCGTATCGCGTCGGTCCGCGCGAGCTGAACGAGGCGACGACGTCGTCGGCGCGATCGATCGTGCCCATGTGGCTGGCGGCGCCGACGGTCAGCACCCATGGCGCGTTGCCCGGTGAGGTGATGCCGCCGTACTGCGTCTGTCCGCTGGATGTATGGCCGTTATTGCCGGCCGCGCTCACCACGACCACGCCCTGCTCGACAACGCGCCTGGTTGCCTGCGCGAGCACATCCGAGTTGTACGATTCGTACACACCTGCGCCGATCGACAGATTGACCACGCGGATGTTGAGCTCGCCCTGGTGATCGACGACGTAATTCAGCGCGGCAATCAAATCGCTGATGCGTCCCGAGCCTGAGCCATCGAGCGCCTTGAGGACGACGAGATTCGCTCCGGGAGCGACGCCCGATCGCGCGCCGCTCGAGTCGTAGCCGTTGCCGGCGATGATGCCGGCGACGTGCGTGCCGTGGCCGTAATCGTCGTACGGGTAGGTCTGTCCTCCGACGAAATCGACGAACCGTGCGACGCGCTGTGAGGCGGGGGCAGCCGCATCGGTCAGATCGTCGTGCCACGCCGTGATGCCGGAATCGATGACGGCGACGCCAATACCGGTGCCGTCGTAGCCCAGCGTTTGCCGAACGGCCGTCGCGCCGATCGTCGGCCCCGTGCGTTCCATCAGCCCGAGCGTTTTGCGATCGAGCGCGAGCCGCTGAACGAGCGCGCTGCCCGCGAGCGTCGGCAGCGCGACGTTCGGCACCACCGCGACGCGCGCGTCGATGATCGGCAGCGCGCGACCGAGCGTTCCGCCGACCGACTGCAGCAGCACGTCGACGCCGGTGTCGAGCGGCTGCACGATGACGGGCGAGCGGCCGGTCAGCAGGGTCGCGCGGTAAGTGAGGGGAATATCGAGCTTGGGAAGGGTCTGCGCATGGCCGATTGTCGGAACGACTCCGGCGATAACGAGAGCAAAACCGGTGACCCTGCGACGCATCGTGGACGAGAGAGCAACGCGCGTGCCTGCGCGCTCATGCATCGGAGGGTGCCATGCGAGGGCACCCGCGGCTCAGCCGGATGGTGTATTATGCCTACAATGAAGGCTGAAGACGTGTACGTCGGCGAGCTCGAACAGTTGATTCTGCTGCTCGTGCTCCGCCTCGACGACGAGGCGTACGCCAACCCGATCCGCGAAGAACTGGCGCGTACCGCGGGCCGGCGCATGGCGCGTGGCGCCCTGTACACGGCGCTGGAGCGCCTGGAACAAAAGGGCTGCCTGCGATCCACGATGGGCAATCCGTTGCCGGAGCGCGGCGGCCGCGCGCGCCGCTATTTCACCGTGACGACGGCTGGGCTGCGAGCGCTCAGGCAATCGCGGCGTGTTCTGCTCGGGTTGTGGGACGGGGTCGAGTCGAAACTGGAAACGTCATGAGCCTCCAGTCCGATCCACCCGCAGTCCTCGAACGGCTGCTCCAGCGGGCACTCGCGGCCTCGCCATATCGCGACGACTTCGTCGGCGATCTGCGCGAGGGCTACGCGGCCGTTGTTCGGCGTCATCGACGCGCTGCTGATGCATCCGTACGACATGCACGACGTCGATCGGATTGTGATGCCGATGACGACTTCACCGAGATTCAGCGGACACCGCGAGACGGTATCTGCGGCCGACTTCCTCGACTGGCGCCGCGATCTGCGGGGAGGGGCGATCGATCGTGACCAATTACGATGCAATCGCCGATCGCTTCGATCGTCGCTACGAGCTGTATCGGTACGACGGCGTTCGTGACACATTGAACCAGTTCCTCGGGTCCGCCCGTCCCTCGACGCTCGAAGTCGGCTGTGGAACCGGTCATTGGCTGCAGGTGGCGGCGCCGTCCGCGAGCCGGCTCGCCGGCGTCGATCCGTCGATGCCGATGCTCGAGCGCGCACGTCGCGTTGCATCGACGGCGCATCTGATCCGCGCGCGCGCCGAGATGCTGCCCTGTCGCGACGCCACCTTCGATCGCCTCGTCTGCGTCAACGCGCTGCACCACTTCGCCGATCGCGCGCGCTTCTTCCGCGAGGCGCGTCGCGTGCTGAAACCCGGAGGCGGACTCCTGTCGATTGGGAAGGATCCGCACGCCGAGCGCGACAACTGGTGGGTGTACGACTACTTTCCCGAGACGCGCGCCATCGATCGGGCGCGGTTCGCGCCCGTGCGCATCCTCCGGGGCGAGTTGACCGAGGCCGGTTTCGCGTGGGCCGAATCGGTCGAAGCCGATCGAATCGAAGCAGACTCGCTGGCGTCGGACGCGATGGCGAACGGCGTGATCGACACGTCGTTCACCTCGCAGCTGACGGTGCTGACACCCGACGAATTCCAGTCTGGCGTCGCCCGGATCCGAGAAGCCGAACGCGAAGCTGACGGAGAGCTGCATCTGATCACTGATTTTTGTCTGTACGCCACCATCGGATGGGTGGGATAGGCAACGTGGTGGAACGTTTGTTGCTAGCTGCCCGCAGGTCCCCGCTGTCACCGCAGAAAGCGTAGCCCGAGCGGTCCCGCTCGTTGAATAATGTCGGGATTTCAAATATGGGTTCCGAGCCATCGCATTCTCGCCCGGCGGTCCTGCTGGTCGACGATTCCACCGAGCAGCGCAACCTCTATCAAATGATGCTCGGGGCCGACTTCGAAACGCTGTGCGCCTCATCCGGGCGGCAGGCCCTCCTGCTCGCCGAGGACCATCAGCCGTCGGTCGTCGTGCTGGACATCTGCATGCCCGAGATGGATGGCTTCGAGGTGTGCCGCCGCCTGAAATCCGATCCGGTCACGGAGGGGATTCCCGTGATTATCCTCACTGGCGTCGAGGAGCACGTGCGCCTCAAGGCGCTCGTCGCCGGCGCGTTCGCGGTGCTCACCAAGCCGTGCTCGCAGCAGAAGCTCACCGAAACGATCTCGGCCGCAATCGGTCGATCCGCAAAGCAGGCGATCTGACAAAGTACTAAAAAAGTACTAAACGACCGTTCACGATTCCTGTTGCGCGCTACGATCGCAGGAGAATGGCCTAAGCGCCCACGCCACGCCTGGGCGCGCGGGGGAACCAACGAGGCGTCGAGCCGCCTCAGGGGCGCATTGCACTTTCGCCTGAAGGGCGACGGTGAATAGAGGACCTTCCAACCTCGAGCCCGCCAGCTAACCCCGCCGGCTGTGGAAGGGTGTCGTGCCCGAAGAAGGGCTTCTTTCGCAGTTCAAGCGGTTCGTCGTCGGCAAACCGATCCCGGCGCATCTCGCCCACCACGAGCGGCTCTCTCGCGTCACCGGTCTCGCCGTTCTCTCGTCCGACGCGCTTTCCTCGGTTGCCTACGCAACCGAAGAAATCCTCCGCGTGCTGATTCTGACGGGGGCGGCGGCGCTGACCCTTTCGGCGCCGATCGCTATCGTCATCGCCACGATTCTGGCGATCGTCGTGTTTTCCTACCGGCAGACCATTCACGCGTACCCGACGGGCGGCGGCGCCTACATCGTCGCGAAGGACAATCTCGGCGAGTTACCGGCGCTGATCGCCGCGGCATCGCTTCTCATCGACTACATTCTGACCGTTGCGGTCAGCATCGCGGCCGGCGTCGCGGCGATCACCTCGGCGTTTCCGCAGTGGCACGTGAACCGCGTCGAGCTGACGCTCGGATTCGTCGTGGTGCTGATGGTCGGCAACCTGCGGGGTATCCGCGAGTCCGGCAACATCTTCGCGATTCCGACCTATTTCTTCATCGTGACGACGCTCGGGCTGATCGGCGTCGGCATCTGGCGCGTCGTCTCGGGTGACGTTCAACCGGTCGTGACGCCGGACCCCGTTCGATCGGAGGGCGCGTCGCTGACGATGTTCCTTGTCCTGCGAGCCTTCGCCAATGGGTGCACGGCGATGACCGGCGTGGAGGCGGTATCGAACGGCGTGCCGGCGTTCAGGCCTCCGGAGGCAAAGAACGCGGCGGCGACGATGCTGATGATGGCGGTGTTGTCGATCGCGATGTTCCTCGGCATCACGCTGCTGTCGCAGACGTACCACATCCTGCCGAGCGAGCGGGAGACCGTCGTGTCGCAGCTCGCGCGCGGCGTCTTCGGCGATCGCGGTGCCGCGTACTATGCCGTGCAGGCGGCGACGATGCTCATCCTGGTGCTCGCGGCGAACACGGCGTACGCCGACTTCCCGCGGCTCGCATCGATTCTCGCGCGCGACCGCTACGTACCGCGGCAGTTCATGAACCAGGGCGACCGTCTGGCGTTCTCGAACGGAATCGTCGGCCTGAGCGCCTTCGCCGGCGTCCTCCTGGTTGCCTTCGGCGGCGACACGCATTCGCTCATCCCGCTGTACATGATCGGCGTCTTCGTCTCGTTCACGCTGTCGCAGGCGGGGATGGTGCTGCATTGGCGGCGTGAGGGCGGCGCCGGCTGGCGTACGAGCGCCGCGATTAATGGCGCCGGTGCGCTGGTCACGGGGGTCGTCCTGATCGTCGTGGCGATCACGAAGGCGGCCGAAGGCGCGTGGATTATTCTCCTGCTCATTCCACTGAACGTCATGCTGTTCCGCGTCACGCGGCGGCACTACGACATCGTCGCGTCGCAGCTCACGCTGCGGGGCTGGCAGCGACGGGCGCGCCGGCACAACACGGTGCTCGTGCCGATCAGCGGCATCCAGCGCGCCGTCGTCGGCGCCGTCGACTACGCGCGGACGTTGTCGTCGGACGTTCGAGCCATTTACGTGAACCTCGACACGAGCGCGACCGAGCATCTGAAACGCGAGTGGGAACAGTGGGGCGACGGCGTTCCGCTCGTCGTGCTTCAATCGCCCTATCGGTCGTTGATGGAGCCGCTGCTCGACTACATCGAGCGCGTGTCCGCAGAGCAGCCCGAGGGGTACGTCACGATCGTTCTGCCCGAGTTCGTGCCGGCACGGTGGTGGCATCACCTGTTCCACAACCAGCGCGCGCTGTTGATCAAGGGGGCGCTGCTGTTCAAGCCGAACACGGTCGTGACAAGCGTCCCGTTCCACCTGCGGCAGTGAAGCGATGAGTCAATCCTTCGCACGGCGCGACGCGCTCATCCTCGCTCTTGCGCTGGCGGCCATCGTCGCGGTGACGGCCGCCTTTCGGGTCGGGCTGCATCTCACCAACCCCACGACCGCCGCCCTCAGTTATCTGCTGATCGTGCTGGTGACCGCTGCGGCGTCGACGCTGTGGGCCGCAATCGCCGCCTCGTGCGTCGCCGATCTTTGCCTGAACTATTTCTTCATGCCGCCGTTCGGCACCTTCACCATCGCGGATCCGCAGAACTGGGCTGCGTTGTTCGCGTTCCTCGCGGTCAGCGTGATCGCGAGCAACCTTTCAGCCGCGGTCCGCGATCGCGAGCGCGAAGCGACGGCGCGGCACGACGAGCTGGCCCGGCTCTTCGATCTGAGCCGCGACATCCTGCTGACCACCGACAGCCGCGACGCGATCCCGCAGCTTGCCCTGTTCATTTCCCGGCGGTTCGATCTCGCGTTTGCGGCCATC
This sequence comes from Acidobacteriota bacterium, assembly GCA_003222395.1. GTDB lineage: Bacteria > Acidobacteriota > Vicinamibacteria > Vicinamibacterales > CAVVIG01 > Gp6-AA45. The sequence goes on along the minus strand of QHWB01000040.1, from coordinate 26,938 downwards.
TGTCTGCCTCGCGGCAGCGACTGGGACGTGTTCGACGCCGGCACCCTTTCCGTGACGCTCGATCCGACGCAGCTGTCGGAGGCGTTCCGCGCCGCGGATCGTGCGCTCGAATTCGATGCGCGCGCGCGGACCTACGCCGGCCATCGTACGGCGCGGGTCGACGGCCGCACGGTGCACGTGGTTCCGCTGCGGCTTGGAACGAAACCCGTCGGGTTACTGGCGGCCGCCGGCCGTGCGATCGAGCCGGGCGCGCTCGATGCGATCGCCGGCGTCTCGGCCATCGCCATCGAGCGGACGCAATTTCTCGAGGAACGGAAATCGGCCGAGATTGCGCGACGCAACGAGGAGCTCAAGTCCGCGCTCCTCGCATCGCTGGCGCACGACCTCCGCACGCCGCTGACCGCCATTCGCGTCGCGGCGAGCAATCTTCAGGCGTCGTGGCTCGCGGACTCCGAGCGGCGCGATCAGAGCGACGTGATCCTCGTCGAAGTCGAGCGGCTGCACCGCCTGTTTCAGAACGTGCTCGACATGGCCCGCATCGATGCGGGCGCGGTCGCCGCCGAGCGGCAGTGGGTGCATCCGTCGGAGATCTTCGAGGCGGCACGCGAGCAGGTGGAGCAGACGATCCGGGATCGTCCGATCGAGGTCGTGTCCGAGTCCGACCTGCTGGTCCGCGTGGATCCGCGGCTTACCGCGGCGGCGCTCGCGCACGTGCTCGAGAACGCGGCGCAATACACGAGCGGAGGGTCGGCCATCGAGGTGCGCTTGACCGCGGCATCGGACGGTCTGACGATGACCGTGCGCGATCATGGCCCGGGCATCGGGGCCGGCGATCTGCCTCACCTGTTCGATCGGTTCTATCGCGGCGCCGGCGCAGCGCGGCGTGTGGCGGGCACCGGCATGGGTCTGGCGATCGCGCGCGGCATGTTGATCGCCGAGCAGGGCCGCATCTGGGCCGAGAACTGCGCCGGCGGGGGCGCGCAGTTCTCCATCGTCGTTCCGGCGGAGAGCCGGCCCACGGCGTCCGCGGAGCAGACAGCATGAGCCAGGCCGCCAGAATCCTGCTCGTCGACGATGAAGCGTCGATTCAACGCGCGCTCGCGCCGCTCCTGCGGTCCAGAGGATACGACGTTGCTGTCGCGACAACGGGCGAAGAGGCGCTGGCGGCCGTCCGTTCGCAGGCTCCCGATCTCATCGTCCTCGACCTGGGGCTGCCGGACATCGAGGGGACCGAGATCTGCCGGCGCGTTCGCGCGGAATCGGCCGTGCCGATCGTCGTGCTGTCGGCGCGCGGCGGCGAGTCGGACAAAGTCTCGGTGCTCGACATCGGCGCCGACGATTACGTCACCAAGCCGTTCGGTCCCGAGGAACTGCTCGCGCGCATTCGCGTCGCGCTGCGCCGTGTGTTTTCCGAGGACGAGATGCCCGGGGGCCGATTGCAGCTCGGCGATCTCGCGATCGATTACGACCGCCGCCGCGTGCTGCGCGGCGACGAGGAAATTCGACTCACGCCGAAGGAATTCGAGCTGCTCGCGCTGCTGATGCGCAATTCGGGGCGCGTGCTGACGCACCGCGCCATCCTGAAAGCGATCTGGGGCCCGAACGCGGTGAACCAGCCGGAACACCTCTGGGTGCTCATGGGACAGTTGAGGAAGAAGGTCGAACCCGATCCGGCGCATCCGCGCTACCTCCTCAGCGAACCGTGGGTCGGCTATCGTTTCGCGATTCTTTAGGACCCTTTTCGGCCGCCATCAGGCGCGGGTTTCTATCGTGGACTCATGGAAGCAGTTCACGATGCCCTGCAGATCCTCGCGACAGATGAAGAAGGAACGCGCTGCGCGCTGGCCGAGGCGAAGCGTCTGGCCCGGGCATCGCATCCTCGCGTCGTGCTGCTCGTGCCGCACGTCCTGTCGTGCTTCTCGCCGCCGGCCGACCCGCGCGAAACGACCGCGATCACCGACCGGTATCGGGCAATGGCCACGGCCGCGGGCGTCGACGCGGTCGTCCGCCTGTGCGTATGTCGCCGCATCGACGACGTGTTCCGGTGGATGCTCGCCAGGCATTCGCGCATCGTCGTCGGCGGACGGCGGCGATGGTGGTGGCCGACGGTCGATCAGCGGCTTGCGCGGCGTCTGCAGCAGTGGGGTCACGATGTCGTCTTCGCGCGCATCAACGCGGCGGGCTAGCGGTGCGGCAATTCTTTGCACGGTCATGTTCGTCCCTTCCGCAAGCGGACAATCTCGGACGGCTGTTGAGTACGGCGCCTTCATCGACGCCGGCCTGCTCGCGGACGCCAACGATCCTGCCAGTCATCTCTTTCGCAGCCGCGGCACGACGCCGCGAGTGGACGAGCTCGACGTCAACATGCTCGCGTTCCATATCCGTCAGCCGCGATCCGCAGCGTCGCGATGGATGTTGGAATTGACGGCGCAGACCGGCGAGGATTCGAAGACGTTTGGATTCTCGAGCACGGCGCCGATCATGGGCGGGGCCGATGTCCTGCGTCATCTGGGGCCGACCAGCGTCGCGTACGTCGCACCGGTCGCGAAGGGGCTCACCATTCAGGGCGGCATCTTCAACAGCCTGATCGGCTACGACTCGCTGTACGCGAAAGACAACTTCAATTACACCCGACCGTGGGGCGCGGACTATACGCCGTACCTGATGCTCGGCGTCAACGCCGCGTATCCGGCGACGCCTCGTCTGACCGTGACCGGAATTCTGATCAACGGTTATTGGCATCTGGCCAACGCGAACAGCGTGCCGACGTCCGGGGCGCAGCTCGCGTTCAAACCGAACGACACGGTGACCGTCAAAGAAACGGTTCTCTACGGCCCACATCAGAACGACACGTCGTTGGGCTTCTGGCGCGTGCTGTCCGACACGATCCTCGAGCGCAAGACGAGCCGCGTCACGACCGCGTTCGAATATCAGGTGAGTACCGAGCGCGTAGATGATGCGATCGCGTCGCGCGCGTACTGGATGTCGGCGCAGCTTCCGATTCATTGGTCGCTCGCCGGACCGTTCAGTGCGACGGTGCGTCCCGAGATTGCGTGGGACAGCGACGGCCGGTGGACCGGGTTCCCGCAGGCGATCAAAGCGGTGACCGGCACGCTCGAGTACCGCGTCCCGCTGCAGACGACACAGGCGATCGTGCGCACCGAGTACCGCCTAGACGACTCGCGCGGGAGTGGCGGAGGGTTCTTCGCCGGCGCCGACAATCACCTCTCGCCGACCCAGAATCTGTTCGCCATCGCGTTGATTCTGACGTTCGACGGAACTTTCCATCGGTGAACCATGGACGCGCTCTTCGTTCTCATCACCGTCACGTTCTTTGCGATCGCGATTGCGTACGTGCACGCGTGCGCCCGGCTCGGAGGCGATCGATGACGATCGACTCCATCGTCGGCCTCGTCGTGAGCGCCGGACTGCTCGTGTATCTCACGTACGCGCTGCTGAAGCCGGAAAGGTTCTGATGACAGCGAATGGCTGGCTGCAGATTCTGGTGTACCTGCTCGCGATCCTCGCGGTCACGCCGCTCATCGGGCGGTTCATGACGCGCGTGTTCGCTCGCGAGCGCACGTGGCTCGACCCGGTGCTCCGTCCCGTCGAGCGGTCGATCTACAGGGCGACCGGCGTCGACGAGACGCGCGACATGCACTGGACGGAGTACGCGGTCGCGATGCTGCTGTTCAGCGGCGTGTCGATGCTCGTGCTCTACGTCATGCAGCGCGTGCAGCAGTGGCTGCCGGTCAATCCGCAGAAGTTCGGCGCCGTTACGCCAGACCTCGCGTTCAACACCGCGGCGTCGTTCACGACGAACACCAACTGGCAGGCGTACAGCGGCGAATCGACGATGAGCTACCTGACGCAGATGGCGGGCCTCGCGTACCACAACTTCGCGTCGGCCGCCGTCGGCATCGCGCTCGCCATCGCGTTCATTCGCGGCATCGCGCAGAAGGAACGGGACTCGATCGGCAACTTCTGGGTCGACCTCGTGCGCTGCACGCTGTGGGTGCTGCTGCCGTTCTGCGTCGCCGGCACGCTGCTGCTCGTATCGCAGGGCGTCGTGCAGAACCTGCGGCCGTACGACACGGTGACGCCGATCGATTCGAAGGAGCAGGTGATCGCGCAGGGGCCCGTCGCCTCGCAGGAAATCATCAAGGAGTGGGGCACCAACGGCGGCGGCTTCTTCAACGCGAACAGCGCGCATCCCTTCGAGAACCCGACGCCGCTGTCGAACTTCGTCGAGATGTTCGCCATCCTGGCGATCTCGGCCGGCCTCACCTATACGCTCGGCGACATGACCGGATCGCGCGCGCACGGGTGGGCCGTCTGGGGCGCGATGGCGTTCCTGTTCCTCGCCGGCGTGACGACGGTCTACTGGTCGGAAGCTCGCGGGAATCCGATCCTCGCCGCCGCCGGCGCCGATCAAACGACGACGGCGCTCGCGCCGGGCGGCAACATGGAAGGCAAGGAGACGCGATTCGGCCTGGCGAATTCAGCGCTGTTCGCCACGGTGACGACCGACGCGAGCTGCGGCGCCGTCAACAGCTGGCACGACTCGTTCACGCCGCTCGGCGGCATGGTGCCGCTCGTCAACATCGTGCTCGGGGAAGTCATCTTCGGCGGCGTCGGCGCCGGCATGTACGGCATCCTCGTTTTCATCGTCCTGTCGGTGTTCATCGCCGGTTTGATGGTCGGGCGCACGCCCGAGTACCTCGGAAAGAAGATCCAGTCCTATGACGTGCAGATGGCCATGCTCGGCGTGCTCGTCTTCCCGCTGGTCATCCTCGCGCTCACCGGCATCTCGGTGCTCTCGCCGACATTCGGGCTGGCGAGCCTGAGCAACCGCGGGCCGCACGGATTGTCCGAAATCCTCTACGCCTTCGCGTCGGGAACGGGGAACAACGGCTCTGCGTTCGCCGGCTTGAACGCGAACACGAAGTGGTACAACGCGACGATCGGGTTGGCGATGCTCGTCGGCCGCTTCTTCATGATCATCCCGACGCTCGCGATTGCCGGCAGCCTCGGGCGCAAGAAACGCGTTGCGCCGTCCTCGGGAACGTTCCCGGTCACGACGCCGCTGTTCGCCTCGCTCCTCGTGAGCGTCGTCCTCATCGTCGGCGCGCTGACGTTCTTCCCGGCGCTGAGCCTCGGACCGATCGTCGAGCATCTGCTGATGAATCACGGGCAGGTGTTCTAATGTCGCACGCAAAACAACTGTCCATCTGGGACCCCGGCATCGTGCGCGGCGCGGCGCGCGATGTGATCGGCAAGCTGCATCCGCGGACCATGGCCAGAAACCCCGTGGTGTTCGTCGTCGAGGTCGGCAGCGCGCTCACCACGGTCGCATTGCTGCGCGACATGACGGCTGGCCGGCCGGGTCTGGGGTTCGAAATCCAAATCACCTTCTGGCTGTGGCTCACGGTGCTGTTCGCGAACTTCGCCGAAGCGATGGCTGAAGGGCGGGGCAAGGCGCAGGCCGACACTCTGCGCAAGGCGCGCACGGAGAGCATCGCGAAGCGACTCATCGGCCCATCTGTCGGGTCCGGCTCGAATCGGACGCCATATGAAGAAGTGCCTGCGACATCGCTGAGGAAGGACGATGTGGTTCTCGTCGGCGCCGGCGAGTTCATTCCCGCCGACGGCGAAATCATCGAAGGCGTCGCGTCGGTCGACGAATCGGCGATTACCGGCGAATCGGCCCCGGTGATTCGCGAGTCGGGCGGCGATCGATCGGCGGTGACGGGCGGGACGCGCGTGCTGTCGGACTGGATCAAGGTCCGCGTGACCTCGGATCCCGGCCACGCGTTCCTCGACCGCATGATCGCGCTGGTCGAGGGCGCCGAGCGTCAGAAAACGCCGAACGAGATCGCTCTCAACATCCTGCTGGCGGGGCTCACGATCATCTTTCTGCTCGCGGTCGTGACGCTGCAGCCGTTCGCGATGTACTCGGGCGCGCCGCAGTCGGTGTTCGTGCTCGTCGCGCTGCTCGTGTGCCTGATTCCGACGACGATTGGCGGGCTGTTGTCGGCGATCGGCATCGCCGGCATGGACCGGCTCGTGCAGCGCAACGTGCTGGCGACGTCGGGGCGCGCGGTGGAAGCTGCGGGCGACGTGCACACCCTGCTCCTCGACAAGACCGGAACGATCACCCTCGGCAACCGCCAGGCAGCCGAATTCGTGGCGCTCGACGGCGTCAATGAGCGCGAGCTCGCCGATGCCGCGCAGCTGTCGTCGCTCGCCGACGAAACGCCCGAGGGGCGCTCGATCGTTGTCCTCGCCAAGGAGAGATACGGCATCCGCGGTCGCGAGCTCGCCGACAAGCGCGCCGTGTTCGTGCCGTTCACGGCGCAGACGCGCATGTCCGGCGTCGATCTCAACGGCCGCCAGGTGCGCAAAGGCGCGGCGGACGCCATCGGCCGGTTCGTCGCCGCCAACGGCGGCGCCATGCCGGTGAACCTGCAGGCGATCGTCGAGCGGATCTCGCGCTCTGGCGGCACGCCGCTCGTCGTGGCGGAGCGCACGCGGCCGCTCGGCGTCGTCCACCTCAAGGACATCGTGAAGGGCGGCATCCGCGAGCGCTTCAACGACCTGCGCGCGATGGGCATCCGGACGGTGATGATCACCGGCGACAACCCGTTGACCGCCGCATCGATTGCGGCCGAGGCCGGCGTCGACGATTTCATGGCGGAAGCGACGCCCGAGGACAAGATGCGGCTGATTCGCCGCGAGCAGCAGGACGGCAGGCTGGTCGCGATGACCGGCGACGGCACGAACGACGCGCCGGCGCTCGCTCAGGCGGATGTCGGCGTCGCGATGAACAGCGGCACGCAGGCGGCGAGAGAGGCCGGCAACATGGTGGACCTCGATTCGAGCCCCACCAAGCTGATCGACATCGTCGAGATCGGGAAGCAGCTGCTCATGACGCGCGGCGCGCTGACGACGTTCTCGATCGCCAACGACGTCGCGAAGTACTTCGCGATCATCCCGGCGATGTTCTCAGCGACGTTCCCGGTGCTGATGACGTTGAACGTCATGGGGTTGAAGACGCCCGAGTCGGCGATTCTGTCGGCCGTGATCTTCAATGCCCTGATCATCGTCGCGCTCGTTCCGCTGGCGCTGCACGGCGTCGCGTACCGCGCGATGACCGCCGAGGCGCTGCTCCGGCGGAATCTGCTGATCTACGGCGCCGGAGGGGTCATCGTGCCCTTCATCGGCATCAAGATCATCGACGTGGTGATTACCGCGCTCCACCTCGCGTAGCGATGACCACGCTCCGCCGCGTAGCGCGAAGGCTTCAGCCGAGCGAACCATGAACATCACCCGCAATCTCCTCATCGCCGTCCTGATGACGATCGCGACGACGATTCTTCTGGGCCTCGTATATCCGCTGGCCATGACCGCGATTGCGCAGGCGATATTCCCGGACAAGGCGAACGGTCAGCTCGTCATGCGCGAGGGCCGTGTCATCGGCTCGCGCATCATCGGGGAGTCGTTCTCTTCACCGGGTTATTTCCACGGACGTCCCTCCGCGGCCGGGGCCGGATACGACGCGGCGAATTCGGCCGGGACGAATCTGGGACCGACGAGCAGAAACCTCGTCGACGCGGTGAAGACCGCCGTTGCCGCGGCTCAGAAAGAGAATCCGTCGGCGCCGGTGCCAATCGATCTCGTCACGTCGTCGGCGTCGGGACTCGATCCGCATCTCTCGCCCGCCGCGGCGCTGTTTCAGGCGCCGCGCGTGGCCGCGGCGCGACGTGCGAGCGAAGCGGATGTGCGGCGGCTGGTCGGGGCGCACATCGAGCCGCGGCAGTTCGGATTCCTGGGTGAACCGCGCGTGAACGTGTTGGAGCTGAACCTCGCGCTCGACGAGCAATGGCCAATCAGAAAGTGAGCCTCCGCGACGAGACTCCGGGATCGAGAAGCGACGCGCTGCTGGCGCGGCTGAAGGAACGGGATCGCGCGCGCCTGCGCATTTACATCGGGGCGGCGCCGGGCGTCGGCAAGACCTACTCGATGCTCACCGACGGGCACGCGCTGCGCGTCCGCGGTCTCGACGTCGTCGTCGGATTCGTGGAAACGTACAGCCGCGCCGATACCGACGCGCAGCTGAAGGACCTCGAGGTCGTGCCGCGCCGCAACGTGGAGTACCGCGGCGTCACGATGGAAGAAATGGACGTCGACGCCATCATCGCGCGAAAACCGCAGGTTGCGATCGTCGACGAGCTCGCGCACACGAACGTGCCCGGCAGCAGGCACGGGAAGCGGTACGAGGACGTCGCCGATTTGCTCGACGCGGGCATTCACGTGATGACGGCCGTCAACATCCAGCACCTCGAAACGCTCAACGACGCCGTCGCCCGCGTGACCGGCGTGCGCGTCCGCGAGACGGTGCCCGACACCTTGCTCGATCGTGCGGACGAAGTGATCAACGTCGACGTCACCGTCGAGGAGCTCCGCAACCGCCTGCGCCAGGGAAAAATCTACAGGCCGGAGAAAGTCGAACAGGCGCTCGGCAACTTCTTCCGTAAAGGCAATCTCAGCACGCTGCGCGAGCTCGCGCTGCGGGCCGTGGCCGACGAAGTCGGCGAGAAGGCGGCCAGTTATCGCGCGCGCGAAGGGCTCGAGCCGGCGCTCATTCCCGAGCGCGTGATGGTGTGCATGAGCTCGAACGCGATCGCCCCGCGGGTCATCCGAACCGGCGCGCGGATCGCGGGGCGCCTGGGCTCCAAGTGGTACGCCGTCTACGTCGAGACGCCGCAGGAGCAGCCCGGACGCATCAAACCCGACGATTCCGACGCGCTGCAGCAGAACATCAAGCTCGCGGAAAACCTCGGCGCAACCGTCGTGAAGGTGCATGCGATGCGGCCGGCCGACGGGCTGATTGCCTTCGCGCAGCGCGAGGGGATCACGCACGTCATCTTCGGCCAGAGCGCGCGTTCGCGATGGGAGCTCCTGTGGAAGGGATCGACCATCGATCGATTCCTGACAACCGTTCGCGACGCGGCGGTTCAGGTCGTTCCGCTCGAAGAGCACGCGTGACCGCGTTGGCACCGTGAATGCACCGCCGTCGAGCGTGGCTCATGCGAATCCCGCCCACGACTCCGCGCTGAGCAAAGTTGCTGAACAGGTCGGCCACGCAGTGGGCACGGCCGAAAGGCTTTTTCGTGCCGCCATCGGCCAGGGCGTCAGCCCGATGGCGACCGATCTGGCCGCGTTTGCCGCGCGTGCTTCTTACGAACACCTTACGCCAGCCGTTATCGACGCACTGAAGATCCGCGTGCTCGACTCGCTTGCATGCGCGTGCGGAGCGCTCGACGGCCCGCCGGTGCGCGCGCTCGGCGAGCAGATCGACGATTTCGGGGCCGGCCGCGGAGCGACGTTGATTGCCGGCGGCGAGGCGGCGCCCGATCGCGCGGCGTGCTACAACACCGCTCTCGTCCGCTACCTCGACTTCATGGACAACTTCATGGCGACTGGCGAAACGTGCCATCCGTCGGACAATTTCGCCGGCGTCCTCGCCGCGGCCGAGTACGCGAACGCCCACGGCCGCGACTTCCTGACCTCGCTGGCAGTCGCCTATCAGGTCCAGTGCCGGCTCGTGGAGCTGGCGCCAATCACCGAGCAGGGATTCGACCATACGACGCAGCTCGCGTATTCGGTCGCTGCCGGCGCGGGCCGCGCCCTCGGTCTGGACGCGCACACGATCGCGAACGCGCTGGGCATGGCCGGCGCCGTGTCGAACACGTTGTGGGTAACGCGCACCGGCGGGGTGTCGCAATGGAAAGGCCTTCAGTCGGCAGCCGTCGCCGGGGCGGCGACCCACCACACCTTCCTCGCGATGCGAGGCGTCACCGGACCGATTGACGTCTTCGACGGCGTGAAGGGATTCATGGAGTCGATCGCCGGATCCTTCCGTGTGAACTGGCAGGCGGAGGATCTCGGCGCGGTGCTGCGCACGAGCGTGAAGCGATACAACGCGGAAGTGCACAGCCAGTCGGCGATCGAGGGCGTTCTCGACCTGCACCGCGAGCACCGTTTCGATCCCGACAACATCGAACAGATCAGGATTGAGATCTTCGACGAGGCCGTCGAGATCATCGGCGGCGGCGAAGCCGGCGCGCGCCAGGCCGATGTCGAGCACAAGGAGGAAGCCGATCACAGCCTGCCGTACGCCGTGTCGGTGGCGATTCTCGACGGCGACGTGTGGCCGGATCAATATCGGCAGGAACGGATTGTCCGCGACGACGTCCAGCGGCTGCTCCGGCGCGTGAGCGTGCGGCCGCACTCGATCGTCCCCGGCCTGCGATCGAAATGGCTCGACACGTACAGCTGGCGATATCCCGACGAGATGCCTTGCCTGATCACTGTGACGATGCGCGACGGCCGGAAGGTGACGAAGGAGAAGCGCGACTATCTTGGATTCTACAAGCGGCCGCTGTCGTGGGATTGGGTGGCGCAGAAATTCAGGCGGCTGACCGCCGAGGCGCCGGTGGATGCCGATCGAATCATCGACATCGTGTCACGACTCGATCGCGTCAACGTCCGCGAGCTGACCGCGCCGCTCCGGGTCGAGTGATCCGACTACCGGCCGCCGACCCACAGCGCGCGGAAATATTCGCGCGTCATGCGCGCGATGTTGGAGATGGGAATCTCTTTCGGGCACACCGCTTCGCACTCACCCTCGTTCGAGCAGCTTCCGAATCCTTCGGCGTCGGCCTGTTCGATCATCGCGACGACGCGCCGATAGCGTTCGATCTGCCCCTGCGGCAACAGCGAGAGGTGCGAGATCTTCGCGCTCATGAAGAGGTGCGCCGACGCGTTCTTGCAGGCGGCGACGCAGGCGCCGCAGCCGATGCACGCCGCCGAATCCATAGCGGTTTCCGAGACCTCTTTCGCGATCGGAATCGCATTGCCATCGGGCGCGCCGCCGCAGTTCACCGACACGTATCCGCCGGCGGTGATGATCCGATCGAGCGCGCTGCGATCGACGACGAGATCCTTGACGACGGGAAACGCTCTGGCCCGCCACGGCTCGATGACGATCGTGTCGCCGTCCCTGAAGCGGCGCATGTGCAGCTGGCAGACCGTCGTGCCGCGGTCGGGTCCGTGCGGGATGCCGTTGACGACGAGGCCGCACATGCCGCAGATGCCTTCGCGACAGTCCGAGTCGAACGCGATCGCGTCGTGCCCCTGTTTCACCAGCCCTTCGTTCACGACGTCGAGCATTTCGAGAAACGACATGTCGGGCGACACGTGATCGGCAGCGTAGTCGACGAGGCGCCCCGCAGTCCCCGGCCCTGCCTGTCGCCAGATTTTCAGCTTCAGTCTCACGCGTGATCCTCGTCGGGATTCGGGATTCGGGATTCGGGATTCGGCGTCACTTGTAACTCCTCTGCGTAGGATGCACTTCCTCGAACACCAGCGGCTCCTTGTGCAGGACCGGCTCTCTGCCGACACCGGTGAACTCCCACGCCGCCACGTACGAATAATGCTCGTCGTCGCGCAGCGCTTCGCCGTCCGCGGTCTGGCTCTCCTCGCGGAAGTGGCCGCCGCACGACTCCCGGCGGTGCAGCGCATCGAGCGTCAACAGCTCCGCGAATTCGAGGTAGTCGGCGACGCGCCCGGCGTACTCGAGGCTCTGATTCAGGTTGTCGTCGGTCCCCGGCACCGACACGCTCTGCCAGAACTCGCCGCGCAGCTTCGGTATCTGCGCGAGCGCCGTTCGGAGGCTCTGCTCCGTCCGCGACATGCCGACGTTGTCCCACATGATCCGACCGAGCTCGCGGTGGATCTCACGGATGCCGCGATTGCCTTTCACGGAGAGGAGTCGATTGATGTTCTTCTGGACGCAGTTGGCCGATTCCTTGAACGCATCGTGCTCCGAGGTGACTTTCAGCATCGTGCTGCCGGCGAGGTAATGGCCGATCGTGTACGGAATGACGAAATAACCGTCGGCCAGCCCTTGCATGAGCGCCGACGCGCCAAGGCGGTTGGCGCCGTGATCCGAGAAGTTCGCTTCGCCGAGCACGTGCAGGCCGGGGACATTGGTCATCAGGTTGTAGTCCACCCAGAGGCCGCCCATCGTGTAATGGATCGCCGGGTAGATGCGCATCGGAACCTTGTACGCATCCTCGTCGGCGATCTTCTTGTACATGTGGAACAGGTTCCCGTACTTCTCGCGGATGACGTCGATGCCGAGCCGCTGAATCGCGTCCTGGAAATCGAGGTAGACGGCCAGACCGGTCTCGCCGACGCCCCGTCCCTCATCGGCCATCTGTTTCGCGTTGCGCGACGCGACGTCGCGCGGCACGAGATTGCCGAACGACGGGTACTTCCGTTCCAGGTAGTAGTCGCGCTCGTCTTCGGGAATCTGATCGGGCGGCCGCGTGTCGCCTTTCTTCTTCGGCACCCACACACGTCCGTCGTTGCGGAGGCTCTCGCTCATCAACGTGAGCTTCGACTGATGATCGCCCGTGACCGGGATGCACGTCGGGTGGATCTGCGTGAAGCACGGGTTGGCGAACAGGGCGCCGCGCTTGGCCGCGCGCCACGACGCCGTGACGTTGGAGTTGACCGCGTTGGTCGACAGGTAATACACGGTGCCGTAGCCGCCCGTCGCGAGAATGACCGCGTGGGCCGCGTAACGCTCGATTTCGCCCGTGACGAGGTTGCGGCAGACGATGCCGCGCGCGCGCCCCTCGACGAGCACGAGATCGAGCATCTCGCGCCGCGCGAACAGTCGGACGGTGCCCTTGTGCACCTGACGCATCAGTGACTGATAGGCGCCGAGCAGCAGCTGCTGACCGGTCTGGCCGCGCGCGTAGAACGTGCGCGACACCTGCGCGCCGCCGAACGATCGGTTGTCCAGCAGGCCGCCGTAGTCGCGCGCGAACGGCACGCCCTGCGCCACGCACTGGTCGATGATGTTGACGCTCAGCTGCGCCAGCCGGTAGACGTTCGCCTCCCGCGAGCGATAGTCGCCGCCCTTCACCGTGTCGTAGAAGAGGCGATAGACGCTATCGCCGTCGTTCTGATAGTTCTTCGCGGCGTTGATGCCGCCCTGCGCGGCGATGCTGTGCGCGCGTCGCGGCGAATCCTGGATGCAGAAGTTGAGGACGTTGTAGCCGAGCTCGCCAAGCGACGCCGCCGCCGATGCGCCGGCGAGACCCGTCCCGACGACGATGATCGTGTACTTTCGCTTGTTCGCCGGGTTGACGAGCTTCATCTCGAACCGGTGCCGATCCCACTTCTCGGCGATCGGCCCGGCGGGAACGTTCGAGTCGAGTTTCGTGGGGCTCACGTGCGCGCTCCCACGAAATGCGCCCACAGCGCGATGACGATGAAGCCGCCGGCCATCAGCACCGCGATGACCTTGCCCGTCGTGAGCAGACGCGGCGTCCACTTCGGGTGATCGGCGCCCATCGACTGGAACGCGCTCGCGATGCCGTGCCAGAGATGCGAGCCGACGACGACCATCGACAGCACGTAGAAGCCGGCCGTCAGCGGGCTGACGAAGTTCTCCATCTCCTGCCGGTAGAGATCGCGTCCGCCGGCCGGCCACGGGTATTCGGGGCTGAATCGGAACGCTTTGACATGAATGATGATGAAGAACAGGAGCCAGAGGCCGGAGAAGATCATCGTCGACGAAGCGAAGCTCTTCCGACTCGGTTTCCCTGCGTATTTCTTCTTCACGTACGCCACCGGCCGCGCCTGCTGATTCGCGAGGAACATCGTCACGGCTTTGTAGACGTGCAGCAGGAAGATCAGCAGCAGACCGATCTCGATCACCGGCAGCAGCGGATTACCGTACTCCATGACGAAGGCGTAGCGATTGAACGCGGCAGGACCGAGGAACACGATCAGATTGCCGGCGATGTGGATGACGAGATAGAGGAAGAGAGCGACTCCGGTGACACCGATCAGGATCTTCGTGCCGACGGAAGAGGAGAACACGCCGAATCGCGACGACATCAACAGAGAAGTTTACTGTTGCGTCACAAAGGCACGCAAGAAGCGCCAGCGGCTCGCGCGAGGCGCCGGAGGGAAGCGCGAAGCGCCGCCGAGCGCGCGCGAGCGGCAGCCCTGAGCCGTTGCGAAGCGCGAACGCGCTGAGCAACCGCGCCGGCGGCGGGGCCCGGCGCAGCGAGCAAGCGGGCCCCGCGAGCATAGAGAAATGTTGACGGCCTTCAGCGAAGGCGAATAGCATCAGGAGTTTCCCGACGTCATGAAAATCCACGAGTACCAAGCGAAAGCGATTCTCGCGAAGCATGGCGTGCCCGTGCCGCGCGGCGAGGTCGCGTTCAGCGCGGCGGAGGCCGGCGACATCGCGCGGCGGCTCGGCGGATCGGTCGTCGTCGTCAAAGCGCAGATTCATGCGGGCGGGCGCGGCAAGGGCGGCGGCGTCAAGCTCGCGCGCTCGCCGGGAGACGCGGAGAAGATCGCCGCCAACATGCTCGGCATGACGCTCGTCACGCATCAAACCGGTCCCGAAGGGCGGGTCGTCGGGCGCGTGCTGGTCGAAGAAGGGTTGCAGATGCAGCGCGAGCTGTATCTCAGCCTGCTCCTCGATCGCGCCGCCGGCAAGCCGGTCATGATGGCGAGCGCGGCCGGCGGCATGGACATCGAGGAAGTCGCGGCGAAGACGCCGGAGAAAATCGTCCGCGTGTACATCGAGCCGGGCGTCGGCCTCGTCCCCTTCGAGGCGCGGCAGCTCGGGTTCGCCATCGATCTCGACGGCGCGCAGGTGAACAAGTTCGTCCGGCTCGCGACCGCGCTGTACGAAGCGTTCGTCGCCACCGACGCGTCGCTGGTCGAGATCAATCCGCTCGTCGTCACGCAGGCCGGCGATCTGCTGGCGCTCGACGCGAAGATGAACTTCGACGACAACGCGCTGTACCGGCACGCGGACCTGAAGGATCTGCGCGATCTCGGCGAAGAAGATCCGCTCGAGATCGAGGCGTCGAAGTTCTCGCTGAACTACATCCATCTCGACGGCAACATCGGCTGCATGGTGAACGGCGCCGGCCTCGCGATGGCGACGATGGACATCATCAAGCTGGCGGGCGGCGAGCCGGCGAATTTCCTCGACGTCGGTGGCGGCGCCAACGCGGAACAGATCCGCAATGCGTTCAAGATCCTCACGTCGGACCGGAACGTGCGGGCCGTCCTCATCAACATCTTCGGCGGCATCCTGCGCTGCGACGTGCTCGCGCAGGGCGTGATCGGCGCCGTGAAGGAGCTGGGCGTGCGGGTGCCGATCGTCATCCGCATGGAAGGGACGAACGTCGAGGAAGGGAAGCGCCTGCTCGAGCAGAGCCGGATGAATTTCACGACCGCCGACTCGATGGACGAAGCGGCGGAGAGGGTCGTACAACTGGCCGGGTAGCGATGGCCCTCCGCCACGAAGCGCCGGCGGGCATCCGCAAGATCTTGCGTAAGATGTCTTGCGGCACGAAGAGCTTCGCTCGGTAAAGCAGGGCGGGACCCATGCGTACGCCCGGGGCCGAGCGTGGTCGCCCACACTGTGGCCGCATATCAAGCACGTATGTCCGTTCTGATCGACAAATCGACGCGTTTGCTCGTGCAGGGGTTGACCGGTCGCGAGGGGACGTTTCACGCGAAGCAGGCGGCGGCGTACGGCACGACGGTCGTCGGCGGCGTCACCCCCGGCAAAGGGGGCACGACTCACGAGCAGTGGCCCATCTTCGATACCGTGCGCGACGCCGTGGACGAGACCGGCGCGAACGCGTCGGTCATCTTCGTGCCGCCGCCGTTCGCCGCCGACGCGATCATGGAAGCCGCCGATGCCGGCCTGGCGCTCATCGTCTGCATCACCGAGGGCATCCCCGTTCTCGACATGATGCGCGCGATGACGTTTCTCAAAACGAAACCGGCGACGCGCCTCATCGGTCCGAACTGTCCAGGCATCATCTCGCCGGGCAAGGCGAAGGCCGGCATCATTCCGCACAACATCGTCAAGGAAGGGCGCATCGGCATCGTGTCGAAGAGCGGCACGCTCACCTACGAGGCGATCCACCAGCTCACGCGGGTCGGATTGGGACAGACGACGTGCATCGGGATCGGCGGCGATCCGTTGATCGGCACGACGCACATCGACGCGTTGAAGTTGTTCGCCGCCGACAGGGACACCGACGCCGTGATCATGATCGGCGAGATCGGCGGCAGCGCCGAGGAAGAAGCGGCCGCGTGGATCGCGTCGAACTTCAGGAAGCCGGTCGTCGCCTTCATCGCCGGTCAGACCGCGCCACCCGGGCGACGGATGGGCCATGCCGGCGCGATCATCGCGGGCGGTACAGGCACGGCGGCGGAAAAGATGGACGCGCTCGCGTCCGCGGGCGTCAAAGTGGTGAAAAGCCCTGCCGATATGGGCAAAGCGATCAAAGAGGTGGTTTGATAACATACGCTGTAAGGACTTGAGAATGTCACCGACAGATATAGCGGTTCAGGAGCAGCGGGCCTCCGCGAATCGACAGCGCGTCGTGAACGATTTCAGCATTCAGGTCGCCACGGTCAACGGATCGGGCAGTCAGACGGCGAACCTCGTCTTGCTGCGTTCCATTCTGCTGATGGGCGTCCCGGTCTCGGGCAAGAACATGTTCCCGTCGAACATCGCGGGGCTGCCGACGTGGTACACGATCCGCGCCAGCAAGCGCGGATACGTCGGACGCAAGAAGGAAGTCGACTTCCTGGTCGCGATGAACGCCGAAACCGCGAAAGAAGACGTCCTCACGCTCGAGCCTGGCGCCGCAGTGGTCTACGACGAGCCGCTGAAGCTGAATGCGCTTCGCACCGACCTCACGTTCTATCCGGTTCCGTTCGACAAGCTCGTCGCGCCGGTGTGTCCGGACGCGAAGCTGCGACGCCTCGTCCGCAACATGATTTACGACGGCATCCTCGCGAAGCTGCTCGGCATCGACATGGCGCTGATGGAGAAGGCGCTCAACAAGCAGCTCGGTCGCAAGGCGAAGGCGGTCACGCTGAACGCGGGCGCGCTCAAGGCCGGGTGGGACTACGCCGCCGCGAATTTCACCAAGCAGGATCCCTATTATCTCGAGGCGATGAACGAGACGGCGGGGAAGATTCTCATCGAGGGGAACTCGGCGGCCGCGATCGGCTGCATGATGGCCGGCGTCACCGTCGTCGCGTGGTATCCGATCACGCCGTCTTCGTCGCTGTGCGAGTCGCTCATCTCGTACATGAAGAAGTACCGCGTCGACAGAGAGACGGGGAAGGCGACGTTCGCGATCGTGCAGGCGGAAGACGAGATCGCGTCGCTCGGCATGGTGGTCGGCGCGAGCTGGGCCGGCGCGCGCGCGATGACGGCGACGGCGGGTCCCGGCATCTCCCTCATGTCGGAGTTCGCGGGGCTCGCGTACTATGCCGAAACGCCGGCGGTCATCTTCGACGTGCAGCGCGTCGGACCGTCGACCGGGTTGCCGACGCGCACCGCGCAGGGCGACCTGCTGTCGACGGCGTTCCTGTCGCACGGCGATACCAAGCACGTGATGATCATCCCGAGCTCGGTCGACGAAGCCTACACGATGTCGATGGACGCGTTCGATCTCGCCGAACAGCTGCAGACGCCCGTGTTCGTGATGATGGATCTCGACCTCGGCATGAACAACTGGATGTCGGACGCCTTCAAGTACCCCGACAGACCGATCAACCGCGGCAAGCTTCTCACCGAGGAGGTGTTGAAGCGGCTCGGATCGTTCGGCCGCTACACCGACGTCGACGGCGACGGGATCCCGTATCGCACGATTCCCGGCGACGGCCTTCCGGCGTACTTCGCGCGCGGATCCGGCCACAACGCGAAGGGGCAGTACAGCGAGCGGCCGGACGACTACGTGGACAACATGGATCGGCTCGCGCGCAAGTTCGAGACGGCGCGGACGCTCGTGCCGCGGCCCGTCGCCGAGAAGAATCCGAAGGCGAAGATCGGGTTCATCGGCTACGGCACGTCGCACTATGCGATCGAGGAGAGCCGCGATCAGCTGCGCGAGGAGACGAACGTCGAAACGTCCTACTTCCGCCTGCGCGCCTATCCGTTCACCGACGATCTGGCGGCGTTCATCGACGCGCACGATCGTCTCTACGTGATCGAACAGAATCGCGACGCGCAGCTGCTCCAGCTGATGAAGCTCGAGCTCTCGCCCGCACGGCAGATGAAGCTGCGCAGCGTGCTGCACTACAACGGCCTTCCCATCGACGCCCGCAGCATCACCGACGACGTGCTGGCGCAGGAAGGCTTCGAGGTGGCGAAGAAGACGAGCGTCCGGATGAGCGCGGGATCCGCGGGCGGGGAATAACAGACACTATGCCTACACCAGTCAAAGTCAACCGAATCGGCCTGGAGCCTCAAGTCTACAAAGGCGGCAAGACGACGCTGTGCGCCGGCTGCGGCCATAATGCGATTTCCGAGCGCATCATCGACGCCTTCTACGAGATGGGCGTCAATCCGCGGCAGGTCATCAAGCTGTCGGGCATTGGCTGCTCCAGCAAGAGTCCCGCGTATTTCCTCGGCGGCTCGCACGGCTTCAACGCCGTCCACGGCCGCATGCCGTCGGTCGGCACCGGCGCGATGCTCGCGAACAAGAAGCTCATCGCGATCGGCGTCAGCGGCGACGGCGACACCGGCGCCATCGGCATCGGACAGTTCGTGCACCTGATGCGCCGCAACCTGCCGATCATCTACATCATCGAAGACAACGGCTGCTACGGCCTGACGAAGGGACAGTTCTCGCCGACGGCCGATCTCGGATCGAAGCTGAAGACCGGCGTCGTGAACGACCTGCCGCCGATCGACACCTGCGCGCTGGCGGTCGAGCTGGGCGCCACGTTCGTCGGCCGATCGTTCTCGGGCGACAAGAAGCAGCTGCTGGCGCTGCTCAAGGCGGCGCTCGCGCACCGCGGCACCGTGATGCTCGACGTCATCTCGCCGTGCGTGACGTTCAACGACCACGAGGGATCGACCAAGAGCTACGCGTACGCGAAGGATCACGACGACCCGCTCGAAGAAGTCACCTTCGTTCCGTTCTTCGAGGACATCACCGTCGACTACGAGCCCGGCACCGCGCAGGAAGTGACGATGCACGACGGTTCGAAGCTGGTGCTGAAGAAGCTCGAACAGGACTACGATCCGACCGACAAGATCGGCGCGCTGAAGCGGCTGCACGAGACCGCGCGCCGCGGCGAGTTCGCGACCGGCCTGATCTACATCGAGCCGGATCGCGACGACTTCCTCGAGCTGCTGAACGTGGTGGACGAGCCGCTGGCGACGCTTCCGCTCGATCGTATAAGGCCGGGCAGGGAAGCGTTGGACGAGATTATGGAGTCGCTTCGCTAAAGTCTGAAGTGCGAAGTCCGAAGTTCGACCTACAAAGTTCGAACTACGAAGGTCGAAGTTCAATGTACGACAAAACGCAGAGTCCGCCGAGATCGCGGGGGATGTGATCCTCTGCGATCTTTGCGTTCTCTGCGTTTTGCCGTACTTCGTACTTCTTACTTCGTAGTTGCTGCGTCAGACTTTTCCACTCTGACGTCGACCAGCCGCGCCGGCCGCTTGCCGTAATCCTCCATCTCGATCATCTTCGTTTCCTTGTCGTACCTGATGTTCGTGTCAGACGTCAGCTTGCCGACGCCGGTGCCATCGGGACCGAAGCGGACGTCGAGCAGGTTGAACTCGTCGCGATCGATCCGCGCCTCGCGGCGCGATTCGCCGAGGCCGAGGTGCTGATCGGCGACGAGGATCACCCGCCGGCCCTCCTTCGCGCGGATCTCGCGCGCGAAGACCAGGTTCCGCGGTAAGCGCAGACGCGCGCGGGCGCCCGATGCGCCGACGCCGGGCATCAGCACCACGCCGACGCGCTGCCGGAGGTGGTGAAGCGTGTCGAGCAGCCCGGCCGGCCCGCCTTCGGCGAGCGCCGTGCGTGCTCTCGTCCATTCATCGTCGGTCGACCAGCGGTTGACGAGGATGTCGACGCGTGCCTCGGGCTGGTTGTCGGCGATGCTGACGGCTCGCGCGCTGAAGTGCTCGAGCGGCGTCTCGCGCAGCGCCGCGCCCGGCCGCTGGGCCGCGAGGAAGCAAATCGCGGCGCCGACGACCGGCGCCAGAATCGATCGAAGATTCACAGCGTGCATTGGTATCACCTCTGATTCATGAACGTTTGCGCGCCGACGCCGTCGTCTCCGAGCCCGTACTGCATCGCGAACACCGCGAGCTCGAGCCGCGAAGCGACCCCGGTTTTGTCGAACACGCTGGTCAGGTGGTGCTTGACCGTGTCTTCCGACAGCGCGAGCCGCCGCGCGATCGCCCGGTTGCTGTCGCCGCGTCGAACCGCCGCGACGATATCGAGCTCTCGTGAGGTCAACCCGAACTGCTGCGTCGTGCCGGATTCGTCCACGCGATTTCGAAGCAGCGGTTCACCGCTGCCGGCGAGATCGCGCGAAGTGCCGATTCGTTCGCCCGCCACTACTTTCCGAACGCTTTCGACGAGCTCCCGAGCCGAGGTTTCCTTGAGCAGGATGCCGCCGACGCCGAGCTGCAGCGCCTGGACCATCTGCTTCTTGTCGATTCTCGGCGCAAGGACGATCACGCGGCCGTATTCGCCGGCCGGCACGAGCTGCCGCAGCGATCGAAGCGTCCGGACGAGCAGCCGTCCGGAGAAGCCGACGATCACCACGTGCGGCTTGACAGCGCGCGTCACCGTCAGCGCCTCCTGTGGATCGGAGACGTCGCCGACGACGACGACGCCCGGTTCAGCCTCGAGCAGCTTGCGCAGCCCCTCGCGTACGATGAGGTGCTCGCTCGCCAGCAGCACGGCGATCGTGGGCGTGTCGTGTGTCTCTCCCGCGTCGTGTGTGACTCGCATGGATACTCCAACGGGGCAGAGCACCCGATGTGTGCTCTGCCCCGCGGAAACGCCGCTCTGACTACGGCTTTCTGATTTCGATCAGCGCCAGGTTCCAGCGATCCGGCATCGTCGCGCCGTAGGTGTCGCTGATAGTGACGCTCGTACCGGCTGCCGGCACCGGATTGGTCCGCTGCACCCAGTACGTATCGCCCACGGTCGGAGTGAACTGATTCACGATCGTCTGACCGGCCGCCGGCGTCATCACGCGCGGCGCATCCCAGTCAGTCCCCACCCCAATCACATACGAGTCGGCGCGGGTGGTGATCAGCGTTGCCGACGGCGCACCGCTCGCGGCGTTGGCTGCCACGGCAGCCGCGCCGACGAGAGACGATGCCGCGTTGGTGAACGCCATCACGGTCAGTGACGCTGCGACAGAATTGTTCAACCTCGCCGTCACGTTCATGCCCGAACGTACAACCGGCGTGAACGCCCACCAGACTTCCGCGGTCCCGAGCTGCGCGTTCGACCGTACCGCTCTGGTCCACGTCATGGCGCCGTTGTTGTTCGTGA
This sequence comes from Acidobacteriota bacterium, assembly GCA_003222395.1. GTDB lineage: Bacteria > Acidobacteriota > Vicinamibacteria > Vicinamibacterales > CAVVIG01 > Gp6-AA45. Next base: position 5,486 of record QHWB01000040.1, on the reverse strand, counting down.
CGCTGTTGACGACCGTGTTCGGAGCGCAACACGGATCCGGCGCGTCCGTCGACACGAACGCCACCAGCAACGTGTTCGCCGCCGCCGCGATCAACGGACTGGAGATCGTTGTCGCCTGCGTGCTCGAGTTGCGCGTGACCGTCGCCGCGATCGTCGGCGGCGGGCCCGTCGATACGACCAGGTTGACGGCGCTTCCGAGCGGCACCTTCTTACCGGCGACCGGATCCTGGGTGATCACGGTTCCAGCCGGGAAGATCGCACTGCTCTGAGTCGTCACAGTGCCGACCACCAGGCCGGCGCCCGTGATCGACGCCGTCGCGACCGCCTGCGTGAGTCCGATGACGCTAGGCACCACCCCGCGCGGTGCAATCGCGACCTGCAGGTTCACGCGGCCCCCAAGCGTCAGCCTCGTGCCGGCGGCCGGGGACTGGTCGAGGACGGTGCCCACCGGGAAGGCCAGGGTTTCGACGCCGGCAACGTCACCGACCAGCAGGCCCACAACCGTGATTGCGTCCGCCGCCGCCGCGTCGGTCAACCCGACGACGTTCGGGACGATCGCCGTGGCGACGAAGACCGGCGTGGGGATGGTCATATCGGTGAACTGCAGTTGCTCGATGTTCCGCAGCGTGTCGGTGCCCTCGGCGAACGGGATGTCTCTCGCCAGGGCAGGAACGTGCGTGACCGTCACCGAGCCGTTCGCGTTGGGGGTGATGTCGAAATCCGCCCGGGGGAAGTTGTACACGGCCGTGTCGCAGTTGAGCGGCACCGCGGCGCCGCAGTCCGCCGGAACCGCCGGCGGCGTGATGATGCGCTTGACGATCGTGATGTTCCCGGGGTTGAGCAGCTGCGGATCCGAGAGGACATCCAGTACGAGATCCCGAGGGCCGTTGACCTCCCTCACGGTCCCGTTGTTGTAGACCGCCCGGAGCTTCACGTCCAACCACAAATCACCATCAATCAGGTCATCACCGAGCTTGCCTTCCAGCACGTCGCTGCCGCGACCGCCCAACAGGATGTCGCCGCCCATGAACCCCACGCCTTTGACGCCCGGGATGGCAGGGGAATTCAAGTCCTGGTTGAACCCGGTCGGTCCCATCAGTGCGGTGAGGCCGGTGATCTTGGCCGCGCCTGCCGTTGTCAGCTCCATGCCGACGACGAGACACTCGGCGATTTCGCCCGGCGGCTCGCACAGCACCTCGTTCGAGCCCCCGATGTGATCGTTGAGGTCCCAGCCGGATGCGCCGTCGACGAAGCGGTACTTGTTGCGGAGGTCGTTGAAGTTCACCGGAACATTCGGCAGTGCCAGCAGGCTGAGCTCGATGAACTCCGGTTGCGTCCAGCCTCGCAGGGTGATCCAGTCGAAGCCGTAATCGCCGAAGAACTTGTTCGAGCCCTCCGACATCAGCATGATGTCGTCGCCGCCATGGCTGAAGTGGTTGTCCTGTCCAGGACCGCCATCCAGGACGTCATCGCCGCCGAGCGGGTCTAGGCCGGCGAGCAAGTCGAAGACGTTTGCTTCGTCCCCGAAAATGCCGCCGTCATGTCCATCGCCGGCGTCGATCCAGTCGTCGCCGGTTCCACCGACGATCGTCTCGGCCCTCTGACTGCCATCCACGACGAAGTCGTTCCCCGGGCCAGCGAAGAACTCATTTCCGTCGTCGCTGCCGACCATGAAGTCGTTCCCGTCGCCGCCGATGAGGAGGTCTGCGCCGAACCCGGGCCCGGACTGCATGGCGTCATTGCCGGGGCCGCCTTTCAGGACGTCGTCGCCGTTGTCTCCGAAGAGGAGGTCGTCGCCGTCGCCTCCGAGGATCGTGTCGTTGCCTTCGCCGCCCGACAACCGGTCGTTGCCGCCGTTGCCGTAGATCGAGTCGTCGCCGACATCGGACCGGAACCGGTCGACGCCGGGACCGCCGTTGAAGACGATGTTCTTGCCGGCGTGCAGCGGATCGAAGAACAACTTCGTCCCGTCGACCAGCGTCAGAATCCTGGCGCTGTTCGGATCGAGCGGATCCACGAGGACGGGAGCGGTTCCAGTCAAGGTCGCCGCATCGAAATTGAAATCCGCCGTCTTGAAGATGATGTCCATCGTTCCGCCGACAGTCGTGTTGCGCCTGGCCAACTCGGCGAACGAGTTGCCCTCGAGTTGTTGAACCAGGTTGACGCCGTCCAGACGCTGCAGGTAGTAGAAGCGGTCGCCGTTCTGCAGGAACTCCAACTGCGTCTCGAAGATGTAGTTGAACGTCGTCCCGAGCAGACCGCCGAAGACGGACTGCTTCTCGGCCATACCGCCGGGCCAGAAATCGACATTGTTGAGACCGCTGGTCGCCGCAGGAGCGAACAAGATCGCGTCGCCCGCGTCAATCAGCAGCTGCGCCGCAGCCCGCTTTGCTGCGACCGTCGTTGCCGCCGTGATGTTCGGATGCGTGCCGTACGCCGCGATGAAGTTCGTCAGCGACTCGAAGTGCTTCAAGCCGAGTCCGAACTCGAACCAGTTCGCGTAGGGCAGAAGGGCCGCATCTTGCGTCGCGGCGAACAGCTGGCTACGCACCTCGTTCAGCCGCGGAATCCCTTCGCTGCGGCTGCGGGCGATATTGATCGCCGGCAGGTCGAGGGGCAGACCGACCAGCGTGTTGCGCACCGAGGACGTCACGAACTCATCGAGCTCGTTGCCGATCTGTCGCGACAGGCCGCGAATGAGGCTCCCGGCCGCCGCGGCGGCGGGCAGGGGTCCGGCGGGCCCTCCGTCGTTGTACTTTTGAGGGGCGAGGAACGCGTTCAACAAACGGATGTCGTTGGTCGTTCCGTCGACGTTGATGCGTCCCAGGACCTCAGGCAGCATCGAGTGACCGAGGCGATACACGGTGTGTGCGAACTCGGCCGCGATCGCGCCGTTGATCGAGGTAATGCCGCCCAAGAACGGATTGATGAGCGGCTGGATCGTGCGCGCGTACTCCTCGAACACGAGGTGCTGGTATTCCATCTCGGTGACGAGGCGCGCTGCCTGGAAGAGCCGCTCGCCGTAGTCCCAGCCCGAGCCTGAATGCACCGCGTGCCACGCCGCAATCTCTGCCGGCGTCAACAGCGTGTTGATCAGTTGATCGATTTGGTCGCGCAGTCGGTTGTGCTCCGCGTGGAAAAGGTTGTGCACCATCGTCAGCGCGATGTTTTCGTTGCCACGCCCATCGCCCGTGACCATGTGCAGGTTGAGCAGCTCGTCGTCGTACGTGCCGGCCGGCTGGACGCAGGTGCGGAAGTCGCAGATCGTCGCGTCGCCGTCTGGCGCGAGACCCGGGGCCGGCACGGCGTTGTGCGCGATGTCATTGAGGAACTGATGATTGGTGTGCAGCGCGTCGGTCGAGTTGACGCCGCGCCCGCCATTCGCCGTCGGGTCGCCCTCGCGGAGCGTCGGCGTGGCTGCGGGTCCGATCACCAGCTGCGGGAATCCGTGGGGGCCCGGCTTGAAGTGCCCGTACGGATCGGTGAGGACCAGTGGCACATCGAACACGTCCCGGTCGAGGAGCCGGATTCCGAGCTTGGTCGACGCCTGGGCCTTGACCTCGGCCCAGTTGCCGATGTTGCAGATCTGATCGCCGGGGATGCCGGTGCCGCGCGGCGAGCAGAATCCGCCGTCGAGCACTTTGCCGTCCTGCATCGGCTTTCCGCCAACCATCACGTACTGGCGCAGGAACACCTGATGGGCCGGATGTGAGGTGTAGGTCTGGTTCTGATCGACCCACGGCGTCGTCTGATTGATGCTGTCGTGAATGTCGTCGGCCGTTCCCACGATGCCGTCCGGACCCGGCAGCATCGTTGCGCGGGTCATCACCATGAAGTTGGCCGGGCTGCCCGGGATGAACAGCGGATCGTCAGGTTGCAGCGGCATGATCACGTTGCCGTTGCCGCCCTTGTTCACGAGGTCGAGGCCGTGATCGAAGAACTGGCCGAAGAACGTGAACATCAGATTGAACGGCGCAGAGAGCCCGAAGTCGGGCGTGATGTTCGGGATGAACAGCGCGCCGGAATCAGGGTCGGTAACCGCCGCGAGGCTGGTCGGCGTCGAGCACACGAAGCCGCCCGAGCCGCACGGGTTCGTGGCCGCCGCGACGGCCGCGGGGTTGGCTGCCGACTGATCGACGATCAGGTTGGTCGCGATGCGCGGCTGCGAGTCGATGACATCTCCCGACGTTTGCGCGTAAGACGTCCCGGCCTCGGCGGCGCGGAACGCCGGCGTGGTCCGACGCGGGAAGACCTGATCGGACGCGCCGAACAGGTGCTGATCGGGGATTGGTACAAGGTTGTTGAACGACCCGTCAACGGTTCGCAGACCGCGCGGGAGCTGCGGATCGTGAACCTGGTTGGGGCCAGGCCCGAGCAGCGTTCCGCCGGCGGCGTGATCCTGCGCGACGAGGATCTGGTCGTAGATGAACCGCAGATCTTCCGCGTTGATCGTGAACCCGGATCCGGTCGGGGCCGTCTGTGCATGGACCGTCGTCGGCACGAACAGCTGACCGCCTACGCCCGGCATCACCATCGCGATCGTCAAAGCGAGCGCCCAACGTCTCGCCGATCGTGGACGGCGACACGTCAAAAGTTTCGAACTACTCATGATCTCCTCCAAGCATGAATCTGCATTCCCGTTGCACACACCCCCGAAACCGACGCGACATCGATTGCAGTCATCGACTCCTCTCTTGGCACACACCTCCAGCGACGCGGCGTCCGAAGGCGCAGCCGGTTGGTCCGACTTCGTCCTGCGAAGTCAGATCAGATTGCGAACGAGTGATGGTGAAGAACTGTTACGGTGGAGCGCGAAGCGATTGGCCGCCAGATGCGCGACCGAATGAAGAGCCGTCATCGAGCCTGTGGAGAAGCGATGAGCCGGATTGATACGCCGGCCTGCGTAACGTCGTCACGTCGAGAGCGGGCCGTTCTTCATCGCCGACGTCGGATGAGTCCGAAGGCAGCGGCGATGGTGGGCCGCGCAGCGCGTGGGCGTCCACGTCGACTGTGTACGCGGCGACGATGTTGGTTCGAATGAAGAGAGTCTGCGCGAGGTCTATCGGCCGGATGGGCTCGGCGGCGACGACGGCATCGGGCGCGTCGTCGCCATCGTCATCGTCGGAATCCTGGGAAGAATCTGAAGAGACTCCAGCCGGCGGGCCGCGCAGCGCGCGGTTGTCGAAATCGGTGCCGTATACCGACATCACCACGCCGTAGGTCAGAAGCACACTGTTCAACGCGACGTCGATTCGATGCGGCGCGGCCGCGATCACGCCGTCCGGCGCGTCGTCGCCGTCGTCATCGGTCGAATCCGCGGAGTTTTCGTCGTCGACGAGGCGCGCCGACCAGCGGCCGGCAGGCGACGAATCGCCGTCGCGCGCGCAGTCGCTTTCCGATGCAAGAGCGAGAACGCCGCGCTGCGATGTCTCCGATTCGCCCGGCGCGGGGCACACCAACAGTGCGCTGCCTCCTGCGAGGACAGC
>QHWB01000013.1 GCA_003222395.1 Acidobacteriota bacterium | reverse complement strand
GTTTCTGACGGCCTCGGTATGCACCTCTGGCGCCGACACGTAAGACTCCATGATCGGCAAGTGCCGCTCAGTCATATTTCTGGCGGCTGTCGCAGGTGGAATGAGGTGCGGCCATGCGTACCAATGGTCGACGAGTGGTTCGACCTGCACGTTGTGCCTGAGGTAGAACGATTGTGTGCTCACCGTTGCCTCTCGCTTATTTGCGCTTTCGTGCGAACTACGCTAGAAAGAAACGGTCGATGTTACGCTGCCGGCCTGATCTCGACCGGCAAGCCGAGTTCTTCGAGGCGCCGAATGAGACGTCGGGTGTTATGGGCTTTGCTCGGCCCGCGAAATAGTCCGCACCCGATTCGTGGTACGTGACGTTATTTTTCAAAAATGTAGTACGCCGCCGCCAGGATAGATGCGGTCACGGCGAGAATCACCTCCTTGGGTCCGCGACGACTCTTGAGGCGAAGAAACTGCGCGCGGAGGTACGTGTTCCGCGTGCGAGCCGCCACCCGCGAGCCGCCATCCAGGCGACTTGGGCGAGCGTTGTCTTGAGCCGCGGGTTGCCGGGCGCGTGGTGCGTGTCGAAAGCAGCTTGCTCGCACTTTCCTGTTGAGCCGTCGAACCGGATGCGATGCGTACGCAGGCGACGACGGTTTGTTGATGCACTTGGAGGCCGGCGCATCGAGGACAGAACCTCCATCGTGACGCTCCTCGTGGTATCAGCGAGCAGCCCGCATGATCGAAGTCTAGAAGGCGCGCTCTCCGGTCTGCGACCGGTGGCAACAGTCTGGGGTGCTTGCGGGGCTCCGGGTCGGGCTCAGGGCACGACTAATAAACTGACCTCTGCGCTGACACGCGAGGCCCACTCTATGCCGCCCACGTTTCATGCACAGCGGATCCGCGCACGGGTGCGAGGCTGATATGGAATAGCGCGTCGTCAGGCGCCGCCGCGCACAGTCCAAGCTCTGCCCCCTGGCGAGGTTGTCAGCGAGCAAACGGGTGCATTTCGCCGGCGCTGGACTGGCTGGTCACGGCGTCGTCGAGGAATTCGACGAACGCTGGTGCCGCGAAACGGTCTTGCGAGCAATTTAATTCGCAGGATTTCGGATGGCTACACCAATCCGACGGACCGGATGTCGAGACGACAAGGACGCGCGTGTTTGACCATTTACGTATCGCCTGTATCGTCATCCTGTTCAACGTCTGACATGACACGCTCGGCTAACTCAAAGACCGCTGGTGACTCAAAGATCGTCGCGACTGGCAAATCGACATTACACTCAGCCCTTATGCGGCTCAACAACCGCGTCGCCACCAACGAATTCCCGCCGAGCGCAAAGAAATCGTCGCCAGCCGACACGTTGTCAATGCCGAGGACCTCACTGTAAAGCTGGCACAGGATCAATTCGAGCGCGGTCTTCGGTGATCGCTCCTCGACGCTCTCTCCCAACTGCATATCAGACAACATCAGGCGATCGACCTTGTTGTTCGTGGTACGTGGCAAAGCTGACACAGTCACGATCGAGGCCGGTACCATGTATTCCGGGAGAATCGTTCTTAGATACCGGCGGACGACAGAGGGGCTGACGACACGATCCTGTTTCGGCACCACATACGCGGTCACTGACGCGGCGTCCTGGCGATCGTCCTTGACGACCGCAGCAGCCTCTGCTATGTCTGGCATCGCGAGCAGACATTCTTCAATCTCGCCTAACTCAACGCGGCCGCCTCTGACCTTGATCTGATTGTCGACGCGTCCCAGATACTCGAGGACACCATCTGTGCGGACGCGTCCCCTATCGCCCGTTCGATACATTCTGTCTCCCTGGCCAAACGGATTCGGTACGAAGCGCTCAGCGGTGAGGCCGGGTCTATTCAAGTAGCCGCGAGCGACGCCGATGCCGGCGATGTACAGCTCACCGGGCACGTCAAACAACGCTCCAACGAGGCTGTCGCTGAGCACGAATACATCGTACCCTTCGAGCGCGCGCCCAATCGGTACGCCGCGCCCGAGATGATTTGATAGTTCCGGTTCGCTCAGACGGTGCGCTGCAGCCCATACCGTCGCCTCCGTCGGACCGTAGAGGTTCCACGCCTCCGCCGCCTCGCATAGTACGGTCGCAGTTGACATGGGTAACGTTTCACCGCCTGAGAGAACTCGCATACCATCGAGTTGGGCGTCGCGGGACGCGATCAGAGCCTTCCACAGCGTGGGTGTGGCCTGTACCGTGGTCACCGCCGCCTCGTGAACGATCTGCCACAATCGATCGGGTGCATTCCGATCGCTTCGGAGAACCATGATTACCGTAGCGCCCATGCAGAGCGGCACCATCAGCTCGAGAAACGATATATCAAAGCTGATTGTCGTATGGGCAAGCTGACGATATTGCTTTTCGTGCGATACCGTGCTGCTAATGCCTTGTATAAATGTCAACGCGGAAGCGTGTGAGACGACGACTCCCTTGGGGCGACCTGTTGACCCTGATGTATAGATGATGTAGGCGGTGTGCGAGGGCATGAGCGTTGCCACTCGATCATGATCATTCGGAGCGACCTGCGTCATTCGAGCGACCAGATCGACCACGTCGGGATCGTCCAAGAGAATGAGCGGCGTACTTGTGGTGCCCAGCCGTGGAACCACGTCTCGCGTAGTCAGGATCGCGGTCGGCGCGGCGTCTGCGATCATGAAGCTGAGGCGAGCAGTGGGATGGTCCGGATCCAGCGGCAGGTACGCCGCTCCTGCTTTCAGGATCGCAGTCATCGCGATGAGAAGATCAAATGAGGTCGGCATCGCCAGGCCGACCGCCTGCTCTGCTCCGATACCTTTCGATATCAAGTAGTGAGCTAGCTGATTTGCACGGTCGTTGAGACTGCCGTATGTAAGCCCGCCCGCTTGATGTTGCATGGCCGCCGTCGCGTCTGGTCTCGCAGTCACGACGGTCTCGAGCACAGATGGCAACGTGCTCGATTGCGGTATCAACATACAATGTGATGTCATATGACTCGAACGCGGCCCAGCCGCGGGGACATCTCTCAACTGCAGTTCACCGATGGCTCGGTCCAGTCCAACCACCAGCTCATCGAGTAGAAGCGAATAATCACGTGCCATCCGTTCGATGCGCGACACGTCGAACAGATCACGGTTAAAGCGCCAGATTACCAGCGGCGCATTGTGATGCTCCCAGACATGAATCTCAATGTCATGATAAATGCGAGCCGCGCCGCATGATATATAACTTGACTGTGTAAATGGCAGTGCCAGTTGCGACCATGGGACACTGTGCGTCACGAAGATTACTTGCACGAGAGGCGGCCTGCCGAGATCGCGTCGAGGAACGAGGTCGTCAACGACACATTCGAACGGAACCCATCGATAAGTCATCGCGTCGACGACCGTCCTGCGCACGGCAGCAATCATGTCTCGAACCTTCTCCCTCGGCTTCACTCTGAGACGCAGCGGAATCGTGTTCACAAAGCAGCCCAACAACGTGTGCAGCCTTGAATCATCCCGATTCGCGACTGGAGTACCGACGAGGAGGTCATCCAGGCCGGAGTACCGACTGAGCAGAATTCCGAACGCAGTCAGCAACGTCATGAACAGCGTGGATCTGCATTGACGACCTAGCTCGCCGAGCGCGGAGAGTTGCTCGGAAGTAATGGTGGTCCTATATTCTCCCGCCGAGTGCCCGCAGCGGCTCGAGTGTGGCCGATCCGTGGACAGCTCGAGCCGCGTCTGACTGCCGGCAAGCTCACGCCTCCAGTAGTCGAGACCGCTCTGCATACCACTCTCCAACGACGCTCGCTGCCACAGCGCGAAGTCGGCGTACTGTAGCGGCGCAGGATAGAGCGGACCGAGGCGGCCGGCCCCAGTAGCGTCGTACAGCACTGTGAGCTCTTTGTTGAACAGACCCTGTGACCAAGCATCAGAGGCGATGTGATGTACTGTCTTGACGAAGACAGAGTCGCCCTCTTCAAGCCTGAGCAGGCGCGCTCGTATCATCGGTCCGTGCTCAAGATCGAATGGAGTCTCGCACTCTTCCCGCAACGCCGCTTGGACAAGACTCCACTGCGACTCTGGCGCGGCGTTGCCGCGGATGTCGGCGAGGCCGAGCTGGATGGACGCCTCGGGAGATATCACCTGACGCGGTATGCCATCTCGAGCCACAAATGTCGTCCTCAAGACCTCATGCCGCCCGACAATTGCGTTCACGGCCTTCTCAAGGGCCCCAATATTGACCGGTCCACGTATTCGCCATGCTGTGACCTGATTGAACGCAGTACCTTGGCCACCCGCGATGCGTTCAAGCAGCCAGATACCTTGCTGCGCGTAAGATAATGGTATTGTGGTTGGTCTTGCGCCAGCGCCCAGGACCGGCTTGGTCGCCACCGACCCGACAGAGTAGTTCGACGGTCGCGTCAGCTTGTCCATGTCATGACTCGAGGTTTACGCGAATCGCCAAACGAAGGCGGTGAATGTGTCATGTCCGACGCGCTCGGAGCTCAACGTAGTTTCTATGCTGTGTCTGACTCTCAAAGAATGTACAGGTTCGCCATACCCTCATCGTACAGTTTTCATCCATAAGATCTCGCCAGTTTCAGCCGGCGCACCGAAAATGGAGTAATTTCAAGCTTCGGGATTGGATAGTCGCGCGACCTGCTGAGAGCGCACATCTGATTTCGTGAAGAATTGCGCGCGCCAAAGCGGGCCGTCGTCTACAGGTCGGCAGCCGACGCGACAAAGGAGGACGGAACAACCACGTCAGAGAATACTCTGCCTCAACGCCGCTTGTTCACAGCTCCTGACTCGTCTTAGTCGGTGTCGCAACGCGGCGAGCGCTACGCTCTGCCGCGTCTCTCTCCATCTGCTCTCTGAGGCTTTTTGGCCGCATATCCGTCCACGTCCTCTCGATGAAATCCAGGCATTCCTGCCGAGGCCTCGGGTCGCCTATTGCCGTCCATCCCGCTGGCACCTCGCGAAATGTCGGCCAAATCGAGTATTGCTCCTCGTCATTGACCACTACGAAGTACTCGCCGTTTTCGTCCTCGAAAGGATTCGTCATCGGTTCCTCCATCTAAGATACTGACCCCGACGCCAGATACTTCTGAAGCAGCTCACCAATACTGCGTATCGGCCTTGGCAACGTCATCTCATGATGTTCACACACTATGTCGTGTGTCTTGATCTGGCCGGTTGCATATGGCTGCCACTGGGTTGACAACGCACGGAACGCCGGCGCCGCGAACAGGACAACGTCGCCATCGAAAACGTCGAAAACGTGCTCATCCCTCAGATTGGCGACATGACAAATCAACTCAATCATTCTCTCGGCGTTTCTTTGACTGATTTCTGCGGGTCGATTGCTCATCAGGCTCGCATACAGCTTCTGCTTCCTGGCGGCAATCGTCGCGTCGTCGAGTTCTGCTTCCGGAGCCCAATAAGTGGTATGGTCCTTCAGCTTGTATCTGGCGAATGTCCTTTACGTAGTCAGCGGCGAATGCCGACACTGTACCCGGAAATGACGTCTCATCACCAATACCCTTGACCTGTAGACAGTAAAGAGGGCGGTCATCAATGACACTCAGTAAGCCAGCGTAACGCCAGCCTAATCCTCCGGCGGGCGGCAGGCAGAAAAGAGGAGCGCCAGTGCCTTGCCTTCTCAGCGGCAGGATATGATGCAGTGGATCCAACGCCTTCTGTTGCGAGGCTATCGATGCTGCTAGTTGAGCGACAGTTGGATATTCGAAAAGTGCTCCGATCGTCAGCTCGACACCGAGACTCGATCGCGCCCTGTTGACGACTTGCACCGCCAACAACGAATGACCACCCATGGCGAAGAAGTCTTCATGCAAGCCGATATCTGAAACGCCGAGCGCGTCGGCAAACAGCTGTCTCAGGGCGACCTCGGTTGGCATCGACCACGTTCTGAGGCCCTCCGAGCGTAGCTTCGGCGCGTATAGTGGGAGGGCCCGCCTGTCGATTTTACCGTTCGGCGTCAAGGGAAAGGCGTCGAGAGGTATTATCGCCGCAGGCACCATGTAGGAAGGCAGACATGCACCCACGCGCTCGCGCAACATCTCGGGAAAAACGACTGTTGCTCGCCGCCTACCAGGGTCGAAACCAGCTCGCCGCTGTCGGCGCGAATCGCGCCAGCCGTAGACGTTGTACAATTCGGTACCAGCCAGAAAGGGGTCTACGTCAACGACAACATGGTAGCCACGCGCTTCGAGCGTGTTTCGCACAGACTCTAACGTCAAACGATCTGGCGAGTCGTTCTCGACTTCCAGCACTATTTGGTCTATGCAATTCCAATGATCATCCGCGATACCATCGAGGACTTCCAGCTCAGCCCCCTCGACGTCAATTTTCAATAGGTCGATTCGCTCGATGGATTCTGATTGTATCAAGTCTGACAACGTGATGACGTTCGCACGTTCGCGTCGCTTTGTCGATCGCTCACCGATGAGTCCGTCTATCTCACGGAGTAGCTCCCGTGCGCCGGCGTGTCCGAGGAGTTCTTGATTGTGCAGTTGTTGCTTGAGCCGGCCGCCAACCACATCATCGTGGTCGTACTCGTTGAGACGAGCCATGACTGTCATCCTGTCGTAGTAGGCGAACTCGCGTTTCCCCACTTGCGCCCCAAGGCCGACATTCATCGGCGTGACAGCGGCTTGACACTGACGGATGTTCCACAAAAGATAGGCAAACGAAGCCGTCATCGGCTCGACCGCGTAGATTCGGCCTTTAGGACACCGATCGGCTACGAAGAGTACGAACATGCCGGCGTTGGCGCCGACGTCGACGACACAAGCATCTACGGGAAACTCGATCCCGTGTTTATCATAGCCCCCTCTCGCGAAGATCTCGTCGTACAGCCAGTCGACCTCATACTTATTGTTATGTTTGAAGAAATCACCATTCGGCAAAACGTGAGTATTATCATTCGCCAAAAGGTAGTCTTTCGTTGCTGTTACATATGCGACGAGTGATGCCGTCTCTGGCGACGATCCTGGTTGCATGACCGCGACAGCTTCTGCAATCGCAGGCTCGGCGACGAGAGCGGCCTCGACCTCGCCTAGCTCGACACGATGACCACGAATCTTGACTTGATGGTCGTCGCGGCCGACATATTCCAACTGTCCATCGCTCATCCAGCGAGCAAGATCCCCCGTCCTATACATTCGGGCGCCTGGTGGCCCGGCAATATCTGGAACAAACCGAGCGCCGGTTTGCTGTGAGTTGTTCACGTATCCTCTCGCGACCTGATCTCCCGCGATGTACAGTTCACCAAGTACGCCAGCAGGAACGGTCGAGAGCCTTTCGTCCAACACGTACAAGCGCGTACCTGGTGTCGGGTGCCCGATTGGAATCGTCCCCGACAGACTGGCGTCGTGGATCTCGTGAATACAGCAACCGACGGTGGCTTCCGTGGGGCCATATTCGTTCACGAGCTTCGTCATCGGCGCGTGCGATCTCCAGAAGCGAGCCGTTTCGGTTGTGAGCGTTTCACCTCCAATGACGAGACGTCGTGGACGCACATCGGCGGCGCTTTGTCCCAGCAAACCGGCCAGCCCGAGTAGGTGCGATGGCGTAAGCTTGACCAATGTAAAATCAGGCCCGTGTTTGAGGAGCTCTGCCAGCCGCTCCAGTTGGTTGGCCTCGGGGACAATCGTCACGCGTTGACCCCAAAGAAGCGGAAGATAGACGCTGGTGACCGTGGCATCGAATGCGAGTGGCGTGTTCAGCGGCGCACCAGCTCCGTCCGTTGATGCGTAAAGACGTGAGCCCCAGGCTAGATAATTCGTCAGCGCTCGATGAGATACCCCTACCGCTTTGGGTTTGCCTGTCGAGCCAGATGTATAGATCACATAGGCAAGGTTCTGTTCTCGAATCACGCTGCATCGGTCGAAGACTAGTGGATTCGAGATCTCCCCCTCGCCGACAAGTGGCACACCAATGATGACCGACACTGCGTCGGTCACGCTCAGTGTCTTCAGCGCGTCACCGCCCGCGACGACGCCCAGCGCCGACACGTTTCGGAGCATCAAGGTCAATCTGGAAATTGGAGATTCGAGATCGAGCGGGAGATATGCGGCGCCGGTCTTGGTGATGCCAAGGAGGGCGACCACCATGTCGAGCGACCGCGGAACGGCCAGGCCGACAATCTTC
>QHWB01000065.1 GCA_003222395.1 Acidobacteriota bacterium | reverse complement strand
GGCGCGATCGCGGCGCGGTTGCCTTCGCGATAACTGTGCGTCCACATCAACTCGCCGGTCTTCCCGTCGAGCGCGATCACCGATCGCCGCGTGCCGGCCGTCGTGTACAGCGTGCCTCGGATGGCGAGCGGCGTGCCTTCGAGTTTGTACTCGGGACGCGTGCCGAGGTTGCTGGTCTTGAACCGCCACGCGACCTCGAGCTGATTGAAATTGGCCGCGGTGACTTGATCGAGCGGCGAGTATTTCGTGCCGCGGACGTCGGCGGTGTAGTGTGTCCAGTCGCCGTTCTTCGTGCTCGGCGCGTAGCCCTGGCCCGCGATGGGTCCATCAAGCGTGGCGAGCACCGCAAGCGACGCGACTGCCGCCGCGAGTCCGAAAACGGTGCGTTCCATGATGCGCTGCCGCGTTGTAGAAATAGCGCGGACACTATACCGCCAATGCGAGTGGCTCAGGTGAACTACGCGTTCGACACGCGGCTGCGCGATCCCGAGGCGCTGCTCGACCGTTACGCGACTTTGACCGGATGGAGTCGCGCGATCGCGAACGCGGCGCCGGACGTCGAGGTGCTGACGCTGCAGCAGTTCCACTCGTCAGCGAATGTCACGCGCGACGGCGTGCGATACGTCTTCGCCGATTTCCTGACGCTCGCCCGCGCGGCCGCGCGCTTCGAGCCCGATGTCGTTCACGTGAACGGTCTCGGGTTTCCGATGCGTACATGGCTGATGCGGCGTCCGCTGCAGGCGTCCTCGGCGTTGGTCGTCCAGGATCATGCGTCCGGCGATCCCGGCGCCGCCACGACCGCGAAGAATGCCGTCCGCCGTTCGCTGATGCGATCGATTGACGCGTTCCTGTTCACCACCCTGGAACAGGCAGAGCCCTGGCATCGTGCGCGGCTGATCCGGCCGACACAATCGGTGCACGACGTGATGGAGGCGAGCACGACGATCGCGCCGTTGCCGCGCGGCGACGCACGATCGCAAAGCGGCGTCACCGGCGCGCCGGCCGTGCTCTGGGTCGGACGTTTGAACATGAACAAGGACCCGCTGACGGTCGTCGACGCGTTCGAGACAGCCTTGAGCCCGAGCGAGCGCAACGCGCGAGTGAGAGCGCCCGGGGGTGGGGCCCCGGGCGCAGTGAAAAATGATGTTCCCTTGGCGACGCTGACGATGGTCTATCAGGAGGAGGAACTGCTTGCAGCGGTCAAGGCGCGCATCCAGTCGTCTCCTCTTCTGAAGGATCGCGTGCGCCTGGTCGGCGCGGTTCCGCACGATCGCATGGCCGCCTTCTTCAGCGCCGCCGACATCTTCGTCGTCGGCAGCCATCACGAAGGAAGCGGCTACGCGCTCATGGAAGCGATCGCCTGCGGCGCGATTCCGGTCGTCACCGACATTCCAGCATTTCGGGCGATCACTGGAACGGCCGTTGGCGCGCTGTGGACGCCAGGAGATGCGTCGGCGTGCGCGCGTGCACTCGGCGACGTCGGTTCGCGCGATCTGTCAGGAGCGCGGCAGCGCGTAATGGATCATTTCCAGCGCGAATTGACGTGGGAGGTGATAGGGAAGAGAGCGGTGCGGATCTATCGAGACGTCGTTCAGACACGTAGGGGCGGACCAACGTGTCCGCCCCCATGATCATGTGCGCAATGGTGTCGTTGCGTCATCTTCCCGTTGACGTGCGCGTCGCGGTGTTTGGCAGCGCGTACGCGATGTACTCGCCCGAATACGCGCCGCCGCTGACCGCCACGATCACATACTGCTTGCCGTCGATCATGTAGGTCATCGGCGATCCGCTCTGCGCGGCCGGCATGTACACCGCGCCGACCTCCTTGCCCGTCAGCTTCTCGTACGCCCGCAGCATCGCGCCGCGCGGATGATCGGGCGTCGTCGTCACCAGCGGATCGCCCACGATGACGAGCGTCTTCGTCACGACGACGCCGACATTGCCCGTCTGTCCGGTCTTCGGAACATTGATGCCGCGGAGCACCTGGCTGTTGCGGATGTTGTCGGGCGTATCGCCGTGCGGCGTCGACCATTCGAGCGTGCCCTTGTCGAGATTGATGCCGACAACGACGCCGTACGGCGGTTTGAGGATCGGCAGGCCCTGCACGATCGTCCCCGCGCCACCGAAGCCTTCGCCGCCGCCGCCGCCCGCGCCGCCGCGCCCGCCCGCCGCACCGCCGCGGCCTTCAGCGCCGCGACCTGCCGGTGCCGCTGGCGGAGGTCCAGTCGGTCCGCCAACGGGTCCGCCGCGCTGGGGCGCGTCGGCTGCGAGCCCTTCACCGCCGCCCAAAATCGGGCGGAACTGCTGGCCCGCCGTGCCCATCACGTAGTCGAGATCCGAGAATTCCTTCGGCGGCGCGACGAGACCGAGCGGCGCGAGACACGCGTTGCACGCGTGCGTGAAGAACCAGTGCATCTCGGGATCGGCTGCGGAGCCCGGCCAGTTGACGCCGCCGCTCAGCGTGCCCGCCGTCAGCGCGGCGAGCGGACCTTCCGCTTTGCTGACGACGGGAGGCAGAAACGCCGGTCCGAGTCGATATCGCTTCGCCTGCTCGACCGCCTGCGTGTGCAGCTCGGGCGTGAAGTCGATCAGATCGCTTTCGAGCACGCCATTGCGCGAGTACGCCGGCGGTTTGGTTGGGAACGGCTGCGTTGGCGACGTCTTCTCGCCGGGAACGTCGGTCTGCGGAACCGGTCGCTCCTCGATCGGCCACACCGGTTGACCCGAGATGCGATCGAACACGTAGAGCATTCCCTGCTTGGTCGCCTGCGCAACGGCTTTGATCGGTTTGCCGTTCACGTTGATGTCGATCAGAATCGGCGCCGCGGGCATGTCGTAGTCCCAGATCGGGTGATGCACGATCTGGAAATGCCACTTCCGCTGGCCGGTCTTCAGGTCGAGACAGACGAGGCTGTCGCCGAACAGGTTGTTGCCCGGGCGATGACCGCCGTACAGGTCTGACGTCGGATCTTCGACCGGCAGGTACACGAGGCCCGCGTCTTCGTCGACCGTGATCTGCGACCAGACACCCGTGTTGCCGTTGATCGCCCACGACTCCTTTTCCCACGTGTCGCTGCCGAATTCACCGGGTCGCGGAATCGTGTTGAACGTCCAGAGCGTCTTTCCCGTGCGCACGTCGTACGCGCGGACGAGGCCCTTGGTGTTGTTGTGCGTCTTCACCGTCAGCCCTTCGCGGAAGGAAGACCCGACGATCACGACATCCTTTGCCACGGTCGGCGTCGAGTGAAGGCCGATTTCACCGGTCTCGAGCGGGATCTGCTCGCCCTTGCCGACGACGGCGCCGACTTTCAGATCGACGATGCCGTCCTTGCCGAACTGGCGGACCGGCGCGCCGGTGTGCGCGTTCAGCGCCACGAGGTTGTAGCCCGTGGTGACGAACAGCACGCGCTCGTCGCCCTTGCCGTCGGTCCAGTAGGAGAGGCCGCGGCCCGAGAGCTGCCGCGGCGCGGCAGTGGCGCGCGCCCCCTCGCGCAGCGAGTACACCCACATCAGCTCGCCGCTCTTCGCATCGAGCGCGACGACCGAGCGGCGGGTGCCGCCGGTCGTGTACACGACCCCCTTCACCATCAGCGGGGTGCCTTCCAGCTTGTACTCGGGACGTGTGCCGAGATTGTCGGTCTTGAAGCGCCACGCGACTTCGAGCTGGTTGAAGTTGGTTGCGTTGATCTGATCGAGCGGCGAGTAGCGCGTGCCTTTCACGTCCGCGGTGTAGTACGCCCACTCGCCGTTCTTCGTGCTCGGGAAGTTCGGCGCCTGGGCATGCACGAGCGACAGCACCGACGCGGCAGCGACGATCGCCGCAACGCCCAATCCAATGCGTTTCATCGTTCGTTCTTCTCCTGGCTCGCCTGAAAGGCTCGCCCTACCGATCTCTCACCTGAAAGGCTCGCCCTACCGATCTCTCACCTGAAAGGCTCGCCCTACCGATCTCCCACCTGAAAGGCTCGCCCTACCGATCTCTCTCACCTGAAAGGCTCGCCCTACCGATCTCTCACCTGAAAGGCTCGCCGCACGAATCTCGTGCCGGTGTAGCGCGAGGCTTTCAGCCGAGCGTTCAATCATCGTCCACTCGCTGCGGTCGACGTCTTCGCCTGCTGCGGGTGCATCGTGATCTTCTGCACGCGCCAGTTCAGCAGCTCGCCCACGAGAATCTCGTTCTCGCTCGGGCAGGCGATCTCGTGGATCCAGCCGAACTGCTTCGTCTGATGTCCTGATTTTCCGAGCCAGCCGAGCACCTTGCCGTCCAGCGTCAGCTTGTAGACGCGGCCGGGATACGCGTCGGAGCTGTAGAGATATTGCACGCCCTGCGCGTTCGGCGGCGTGACGCAGATCGCCCACGGCGCGCCCGGCGCCATCGTCGCCGATCCGGGAGGCGCATCGGCTGCCAGCAGGCGCGCGACGTCCGGCTTCGCGCCCATCCACGGCATCGCGTCGGCCGGCGCCGGCACGTCGATCTTGATCTCGCGCACGAACTGGTTCGTCTTCGGATCGATCACCTGGATGCGCCGATTGCCACGGTCGCCGACGTAGATGTTGCCTTTGGCATCGTTGGCGATCGTGTGAGGCGTGTTCAGGTTGCCGAGCTTGCCGCCGCCGGCCTCGCCCATCGACGTGACCCAGTCGCCGTCCCTGGTGAACTTCGCGACGCGCGAGTTGATGTAGCCGTCGCTGATGTAGATGTTGCCCTCGGTGTCCCACGCCACGTCGGTCGGCTGGCGGAACTGACCCGGAACCGGCGCCCGCGGCGGAGTCACGCGCTCCCACGGTTCGGCCTTGTCCGACGCTTCCTTCTTGCGCCCGAACACCATCGTGACGCGGTCCTGCGGGTTGAAGCGGACGATCATGTCCGATCCCTTGTCGACGGCCCAGAGGTTGTCGTCCTTGTCGAAGCGCACCGTATGCGCATACGACCAGGCGTACAGCCCTTTGCCTACCTCGCGCAGGAACTTACCGGTCTTGTCGAACAACAGGATCTGCGACGCCGTCGCGCCGTACGCCGGACCGCTCGCGCTGTTCGATCGCGTGAACACGGCGATGTCGCCCTTCGAGTTGACGGCGATGCCGGAGGCTTCGCCGAGATTCATCCCGGCAGGCAATTTGAGAAAATTGATGTCGGCGTCGAACGGGATTTCAGGAACCGATTGCTGCGCGATCGCTGTCGGACCCAGGCCGACAACGGCCGCACTCAGCAGTGCAACCACGTATTTCTTCATGATGGCCTCCTCCGGCGGGCGGTCAGTATATCCGACTTCCCGCCTCGCTCCGCTTCGGCGAGGCACGCCGTAGCGCGAAGCGCGGATGCGCCAATCGGATTACCGGTCGTAGAGTTGCCGCAGTGCCGCGACATCAGCCGGCGAGAGCCCGGTCGCGGATACGGATCCGATTTCGTCGGCGGACCGCAGACGCTGCCGGAAACCACCGAAGTACCGCTCGCCATCGTCGGGCCGGCGGAAGCGGTACATGATGTCGGCGAACTCGTCGGTGTGCGCCAGGCCGAGCGCATGGCCGAGCTCGTGCAGCGCCGTGAGATAAATAATGATGCGCGCCATCAGCGGCTCCGCTGGCACGTCAGCGTTGATGGCGACCTCGGCCGATACGATCCTCCGCTTCGCACGGTCCACGTGCGGCGCCGTTTCCCCATAATTCCTGTCGCTGCTGATGAAGAACACGCGGATCGGCGCATCGTCTGGCGACGCCGCGCGCGTCAGCGTGAACCGATCCGCAGCCGCGGCGGTCCAGGTCTTCATCGCACGTTCGACGAGTCGCACGCCATCCTCTGGCGCCGGACGCGTGTCGATCCACACGCGAATGACCTCGCCCGTTGCCCAATGCGGTGATGCCAGCGGTGCGGTCTGCGAGACCACCAACGAGAGGACGAGCGCCAGGACAGGCTTCATGGAGCGTGCCCTTCGCGTGTTCCGTGGCGGCGAGCTCTCCGTTGTGGCGAGCTCACGAGGTACGCGTATACGTCATCGTCCTCGTCGTCGATGCGCCACCCGATTCCAGATCGCGAACGATCGTCAGCGTCGGACCGTCGAGCGAGAGGACGTCGCGACCCCAGTTCATCCCCTGCTTGAAGTGGAGATGCAACTTCGCGCCGTCCCAGTGCGCGCGGGTCTTCAGCGCGTTCACATCGCCCGGCGTCGACCACGTCGTTCTATTGTCGAGTGTGTACGATGCCGACGCCGATCCGATCTGGACCGACACTTTTCCGGCCGCGTGAGTGAGCACGACGGACGGCGGCGCCTGATTGAAGATCGTTTCGGCGTACGGGCCACCGATGCCGCCGCCGCGGGCTCCGCCGCCGCGACCTGCCGTGACCTCGGGTTCGGCCTTCACCAGCTTCCACGCGCCGGAGAACTTCTCGGCGCCCGGCGCGCCGGCGACGGGCGCGTCGAACACCGGCGGCGCGATTCCCGTCTGCGTGGACATCGACGCCGACTTCGGCGTGAGCGGCTGCGGCCTGTAGATGTGCGTCGAGTCCGCGGCCGCGCGCGGCCGGAACTTCTGCGAACGGCCGCCGAAGACTTCTGCGGTGTAGAGATTGCCGTCCGCGTCGGCGCCGAATTCGTGCACCGCCCAGAAGAAGCCAGGAGCGGTTCCGTGCGTGCCCCACGCGTAGAGCAGATGACCGTCGAGATCGTATTTCAACATCTTGTCGAGCGGACCGGAGAACACCCAGAGGAACTGATCGTCGCTGATCCGGATGTTGTACGGCTGCTGGATGTTCGGGAACGCGTCGAGCCATTTTCCGTTCTCGTCGAACACCTGGATGCGGTTGTTCGCACGATCCGACACGTAGACGCGCCGATTGCGATCGATGGTGATCGAGTGCGGCGTGTTGAACTGGCTCGGTCCGGTCCCCCTCGTGCCCCACGTCAGCAGGAACTTCCCGTTCCCGTCGAATTTGGCGACGCGCGTATTTCCGTAACCGTCGCTGATGAAAAACGTGCCGTCGGGCAGCCAGGCGATGTCGGTCGGCCGCTTGAAATGCGTCGCGTCGCTGCCAGGCTCGTCGCGGACGCCGAGCGCCATCAACATCTTCTTGCCGTCGTTGGTGAACTTGAAGATCTGATGATGGATGTCGTCGACGATCCAGACGTTGTGCTCGGGATCGTACGGGCTCATCAGCACTGAATGAGGTCCACGGCCATCTTCGAACAGGTAGTCCCACTGCGTCCACGATTCGACAGCCCTGCCCGCGCCCTCGACGACGACGATGCAGTTGCGGAACTCGGGCGTCGGCGTCGTCGCCTGTTCACCGAACGATCCCCAGAAGCCGGTGAAGTTCGGCGGCAGCTTATCGGGCAGCTTCAGCTCGCCGCGGTTGGCGATGAAGATTCGGTTCGGCGATTCCGCGAAGATTCCTCCAGTCGAGCCCCAAATGTAGCCGGGTTTCGCGAATGCCAGCGGCTGCGGCCAACCTTGGACGACATCGTACGGCCCAGTCCGATCGTCGCCACCTTTTTCCTGCTGGAGCACCGGAGCGGAGAGGGACCCGATCGCGACCGCCGCCAACAGCCCGGTGATTGCCCCGCGCATTTGCAGTCTCCTTATGCGAATTACGGATTCTTGAAGAAGCGCTCGCCGTCCCGATGACCGAAGCATCTCACGACCAACGACGACGGACAACGAGCATATGATGCGGCGAACGAACGCAGGTTGGTGTTCGCACGAGGAGGGATCAATGGCGATCGACCGGCTGTTCCCACGGGTTCTCGTCGGCGTTCTCGCACTAATACTGTTGCTGCCCGCTGCGTCCTACGCACAAAGCGCCATCGCGGGAGTGGTGAAAGACACGACGGGCGCCGTGTTGCCCGGCGTCACCGTCGAAGCGTCGAGCCCCGTGTTGATCGAGCAGACGCGTTCGGCGACCACCGACTCTCAGGGCCAATACAAGATTCTCGACCTGCGTCCCGGCACGTACAGCGTCACCTTCTCGCTTCCGGGATTTGCGACGGTGAAGCGCGACGGGATCGAGCTGCCGGCGAACTTCACCGCGCCGGTCAACGGCGAGCTGCGCGTCGGCGCCGTCGAGGAAACCGTCACGGTCTCGGGCGCATCGCCCGTCGTCGACGTACAGCAGGCGGTCACGCAGCAAGTGTTGCCGCAGCAGCTGCTCGACGCGGTGCCGACCGGCGGCCGGAACATTCAGTCGGTGGGCGCCACGCTCGTCGGCGTCACGCAGTCACAGCCCGACGTCGGCGGCGCGCAGGGGATGCAGCAGACCTATATCGCGGCGCACGGCAGCGATCCGAAAGACAACTACATCATGGTGGACGGCATCCGCCTGAACGGGATCGAGGGCGACGGCGCCATCCAGCAGTACTTCAACGAAGGCATGTTCTCGGAGATGAGCTATCAGACTGCCGGTATTTCCGCCGAGAGTTCCGGCGGCGGCGTGCGCCTGAACATGATCCCGAAGGACGGCGGCAACACGTTCCGCGGCGACGTCTTCTTCTCGCGAACGGGATCGTCGCTGCAGGCCGATCCGCTGCCACAGGAGCTCGTGGACAAAGGGCTCAAGGCCGGCAACGCCCTCGACAGCATCCACGATCTCAATGCCTCGGCGGGCGGACCGCTCAAGGCGAACCGTCTGTGGTTCTACGGCTCGATGCGCCACTGGGGCGTGAACCAGACGGTCGCAAACGCCTTCTATCCGGCGAACCAGTTCCAGCCGAGCGACACGGCCTTCGCCCCGGACACGTCGCGTCAGGTGCCCGACGACAACTTGATCAAGAGCTTCATGACGCGCTTCACGTGGCAGGTGAGCCCGAAGAACAAGCTCGCCTTCTACATGGATCGCATCATCAAGTTCCGGGGGCACGAGCAGAACAGCGTCGCCGGCACGAGCACGATCTGGTCGGAGGACACCTTCAGCACGCGGCAGCCGAAGCAGTACTACATGACCGAGGCGAAATGGACCGGCGTCTGGACGACAAGGCTGCTGTTCGAAGCGGGCGCCGGGATCAACAACGAGTCGTACATCACGGGCGAGTTGGAGCCGGGGCTCGAGGCGTGCGTCGCCGCCGGCGCGTGCAGTCCGATCCCGAAGGTCAACCTCACGAACGGCCAGACCTGGGGCGCGCCGATCAATCCTTTCTACGTGCACACGCCGGTCCGCGGCACGGCGATCGCCTCGCTGTCATACGTAACCGGATCGCACGCGATCCGGACCGGCATGGAGTTCTCGCACGGCAAGAGCGGACTGCAGCGGCGGTTCCAGAATCCGAACGTCAACTTCTACGAGCGGTTCCGCACCACCAATGGCGTCACCGCGCCAGTCCAGGTGACGCTCTACAACACGCCGACCGAGGAGTTCGACAAGCTGAACGCGGATCTCGGCCTCTACGTGCAGGACACGTGGACGCTCAAGCGGCTGACGCTGACGCCGGGTGTGCGGTGGGAATACTTCAACGCGAGCTACGACGAGGAAGGCGTGTCGGTGCAGCAGCAGGCGCTGATGCTCGCCGAAGGCTATGCGCAGCGGCCCCTCTTCCCCGGCGCGACTATGCCGACGTTCAAGAACTGGGCGCCCCGATTCGGCGCCTCCTACGATCTGTTCGGCAACGGCAAGACGGCGTTGAAGGCGAGCATCGCCAAATACAACTCCGCGTTTTCGACCGTCACCTTCCCACAGGCGTACAACCCAATGGTCCTGTCGACCGACACGCGCAATTGGCTGAACCCGGCGGCGACCAACAACATCTTCGTGCCCGGTGTCAGCCAGCTCGGGCCGTCGACGAACTCGTCGTTCGGGTTGCTCACGCGCACGCCTGATCCGAACATCACGCGACCGTACAGCATGGAGATGACGGCGAGCGTGCAGCGCGAGGTGATGCCGGGCATGTCGGTCAGTTTTGGCTACTACCATCGCCACTACTACAACCTGATTTACACCGACAACACGGCACTCGACGTCGCCGGCGCGTTCACGCCGGTCACCATCGACAACCCGTGCAACACCGGCGCGTTTCAGTGCGGCGGTATCCAGCCCCAGACGCTGACGGTGTACAAGATTCGGTCCGACCTGATCGGCAAAGGCGCGCCGGTCATCGATCGCAACTCGCCGAACAACTACCGGGTATACAACGGCGTCGAAGCGTCGTTCATGGCGCGCATTACAGGCGGCATGCAGGTGTTCGGTGGCTTCCTGACGGCGCGGCAGGTCTCGAGGCTGTGCGATTCGGCCGATGGCACCGCGACAATCACCTTCGCGCAGGCCAGCAACCCGAACTACACGATCTACTGCGACCAGACGCAGTTAGACATCCCGTTCCACACGCAGATGAAAGTCGGTGGGACCTATCCGCTGCCGTACGGATTGAACATCAGCGGCACGTTCCAGAGCTACCCCGGTACGCGCAACTACGGATCGGGCGCGACGAACTTCGACTACCTGCAGCAGACCTATCTCGTGCCGACGGCGCTGCTGACGCCGGGACAGGCGCAGGAGACGGTCAATCTGAACTATCCGGGCAGTCTGTACCTGCCGCGTTTGAATCAGTTGGATCTGCGGTTCGCGCGCAAGTTCAAGCTGCCAGCCAGCAAGGGGACGTGGCAGATTCAGGGCGATCTGTTCAACGCGCTGAACGCACATCCGATCCTCGCGGTTGGCACCAATTACGGATCGGCACTGGGACAGGCGACGCAGGCGCTGCAGCCGAGAATTCTCACGCTCGGCGCGCAGGTCCACTTCTGATCTGATCCAGATCGATCGACACAGAGGAAACGGAGAACACGGAGAGAAATCAGGTACAGAGACACAAAAGACACAAAACTCTGTACGACAAACGTCTGGGTCTCCGTTTAACTCCGTGTCGAGTCTGATTCCGCCGTCAGAAATTCATCTGCGCGCCGAAGGCGAACAAACGTCCCTGCAGAATCGCCGTCGGATGATCCAGCGACGTGCCGTACGTCTCGTTCACGGTCAGGATCGAGCTGGCGTTGAGAATGTTGAACATGTCCAGCTGTCCCTGGAAGTTCACGTTGTGGACGCGGAACTTCTTCGCCAGCCGCACATCGATCTGGTTCCACCGGCTCAGATACTTCGCGCCCGGTTTGATGAGCGGCACCGTGACGCTCGAAACGGTCAGCGACGGCACGACCGTGCGATCGACGATGTAGTTCACGTTGAGCGACGAGTCGTCCACACGATTGTTCGTCGTGTTGTACTCGCCGTCCTGGCGCAGCGTCGATTGCGGAACGCCGGGATACCCTTGCCAGTTGCCGCTGATCTGGACGCCGTAGGGTAGCGGGTAGGCGCCCGAGATTTTGAACTGCGTGAGGTACGGGATGTCGAGATCGCGCTGATCGCAGAAGCGCAGGCTGTTTGGATTGTCGACCTCGCAGTTGACCGTCAGCAGACGGCCGGTACTCACACCGCCGTAGATGTTCGCCTGGCGGATCCGGGCGGTGAAGCCGACGTCGTAGCCGTTGTACCACTTCTGATTCTGATCGGAGTTCTTGTCGATCTGCGTCACCTGACCGAGCTTCGCCGCGCGCAGGTTGTAGATCGGAATCAGCTCGGACGGGTTGAGCGGATTCGGCGTATTGACGATCGTGTAGTCGTCGAAGCTCACGACCGTGTTGTCGGTCCAGATGAGACGGCGCCAGCTTCTTCTCACCCAGTTCGCCGAAACCGAGACGCCGCGCACGAGCTCGCGCTGACCGCCGACGCTGTACTCCCACTGATACGGCCGCACGATATTGGGATCGGGGACGCGATTGAGCACGCCGGTCGTATTGAACGGCGTGTTGATCGCTCCGATCTCACTGTTCTGCGCCACGTCATCGCGGTTCGTGTCGGTCCAGTTGCGGCGATCGGTCTCCTGTCGCAGCGGGTTGTACACCTGCGCGAAGCCGACGGTCGAGAACGCCGTCATGTATTTGCCGACATGACCTTTGATCGCGGTCTTCCCGTCGCCCGTCAGGTCGTACACGCCGCCAAGGCGCGGAACCCACGGATCCTTCCAGTTCGGCAGATCGTAGATCGGCCCGTACTCGCGCAGCGGCACGAACCGTCCCGGGGGCGCTCCTTCCTGCGGAATGTACGTGTTGAAGAACTCCATCCGCAGACCTGGGTTCAGCGTCAATCGGTTCATCGTCCAGGAGTCCTGGACGTACAGTCCGAGGTCGTACTTGATCCGCTCGGCGGACCACTGCGTCGTGTTGTAGGTCTGCACCGAGACCGGCGCGCCGTTGCGATACTCCTGAATCAGATCGACGCCGTTCTGCAGCGATCGCTGATGGCGGTTGCCGCCGGTGCCCCACTGCAACCCGCTCTTGAACGCGTGCGTGCCGGTGACGTACGACAACGAGCCTGTGTACGTGTAGCGATCCGGCGAGCGGAAATAGAACGGACCCTGCGGCGCGCCCCATGCGGCGCCGGTCGTACGGTCGAAGCGCGGAATGTCGCTCGCGCCGACGCTCGGCTGCGCTTCGTTGGTCGAATAGGTTTCGTCGTTTTCCGAGAAGCCGGCTTCGAGGAGCAGCTTGCTGCTCAGCGTGGCGGTGTACTTCGCCTGCGTCGTGAAGTAGCGCTTCGGACTCCGGATGCCACACGCTTCTTCGGCGTAGAGCGCCGGGCATTCATGTCCCCGGAACTTGACGATGCGGTCCATGTAGGCAGAGAACTTGTGCTTCGACGCCATCTGCCACGTCAGCCGCACGACGCCGCTCTTGATGATGTTGTCGTCGACGGTCGGCTTCAGCGTCCGTCCGCTTGCGCCGTCCGCGGGAACGTACGTCACGTGTGTCGGGTCGAGGTTGTAGAACGAATCGGTGATCGTCTGATCGACGCCCCATCGCCGGAACGACGTGAAGAACCAGAGGCGATCCTTCTTGATCGGTCCACCCAGGCTCGGATTGAAGTCCTGGATCCTTTCGACGCGGTTCGGCGCACGGAGTCCCGTGGCGCGCAGTTCGTCGGTGAAGTTGTTGCTCTGCCAGCTTCCAGGCGTGCGCGAGAGGAACATCGATCCTTTGAACGCGTTGCCGCCTTCCTTCGGAATCATGTTCAGGCGAACGCCCGATGCCTGCACTTCGGCCGAGAGCGCGCCCGTCTGATAGCTCATCTCCTGAAACATGCCGTCGTTGAAGTAGTTCTGAATCGCGCCGTCACCCTCGATGCCGTTGACGCTCATGCCGTCCACCTGAATCGAGTTGTCGCGCCGCTGCGATCCGTGAACGGCCATGTAGGTCTGCTGCATGCCGGCGGTGCCGCCGACGTCGGGCGCGCTGAGGGTGACGCCGGTGAGCGTCGAGCCGACCGCCCAGATGTTGCGCCCCGTCGGCACCGCATCGAGCAGATCGCGCGACAGCACCTGCTGCTGCGTTGCGCTCTTCACGTCCACGACCGGCGAGTCGCCGGTGGATCGCGTTGAACCCGGGCAGCGTGAACGTGACCGTATAGATGCCGGGCCGGAGATCGATGATGCGATACAGACCGGCCGCGTCGGTCGTCACCGTCCTCACGCGTTCGATGAGCGCCGGACTGCTGGCTTCCACGGTGACCCCGGGCAGCACGGCGCCGGTCGCATCCTTGACCGCGCCGGCAATCGCGCTCTGTGCAAGCGCGGCGTGAGGATTGATCAACAGACACGCCGATGCGAACAACACAACACTCGCCGCGCGTTTCATGTGTCCCTCCTGGCGAACGGAGTCACCGGTCGTCGAACGTCACCTCCAATTGGTCGTTTGTCACTGGTCCTTGATCGTCAACCGACGGCCGACGGCCAATGACAGACGACGACTCACCAACGACTAATTTCGCCGCTGGTATAACGCAATCCTTATTCGCTTCGCAAGGCCTGCATGACGTCGACGGCCGCGGCGCGCGCCGCCGGCAGTACCGATGCGAGCACGGCTGCGCCGATTAACACCGTCGCGGCCGCAGTAATCGGCACGGCTCCGGGTAATTGGATCTGCTGGACGACGCTGGCCAGCGCGCGCGCGGCGACGAAGCCGCCGAATCCGCCCACAACCACGCCGATCGCCGCCATCACGGCGCCTTCGACCACGACGCCGGCGAGAATGCTGCGCGGCTGCGATCCGATGGCGAGGCGGATGCCGAATTCGCGCGTCCGCGCGCTGACGGAGAACGCCAGGACACCGGCGACGCCGACCACGGCAATCGCGAGCGCGATCGCGGCGCAGCCACCGAAAACCAGCGCGTTGAGCCGGTCGGGCGCCAGCACTTCGGCGCGAACGTCCTCGAGCGTCGCCGGGCGCTCGACCGGTTGATCCGCCGACATCTCGCGGATGATGCGTTTGATCGGCGCGACCAGCGCGTACGGATCCGTGCGCGTGTGAACGAAGAGACGGCCGCCGCCAATCTCCTGCTCGAGCGGGTGGTACACGCTGAGTGCCGGGCCCGGCACGACGTTCTCGTCGTCGATGTCGGCCGCGACGCCGACGATGCGCCGCGGCGCCGTGTTGACGTCGATGAACTTCATCACGGGATCGGTCCACATCATGTGGCGGTTCACGGCATCCTGATTCGGGAACATGCGCTGGGCAAGGGTCTGGCTCACGATCACGACCGACTCGCCGCCTCGGCGATCGGCATCCGTGAAGTCGCGCCCTGCGATGATCGGAACCCCGAGCGCCGCGAAGAAGCCGGGCGAGACGGTCCGGAACCGCGCGCGCGGATCCTCTTCGCCCGGCGCGCGCACGTGTCCGTCGGCGGAGAATTCGAAACCGGGACCGAAGTTGCCCGCATCGCGCCACGGAACGGTCGTGCCGACCGCGACGCGGTCGATGCCGGGCAGTTCCGCGATGCGCCGCATCGTTTCCTTGTAGAAGCCCAGAATCTGATCGGGCGTCCGTCCGTACGAGATCACCGGGACGTCCAGCGCGAGCACCTGGTGCGTTTCGAAACCGGCCTGCGCCGCCTGCAGCGCGAGCAGCGTCTTGATGAACGCGCCGGCGCCGACCAGCAGCACGAACGACGCGGCGATCTGCGTCACGGCAAAGAGACGGAGTCGGCGATTGGTCCCGCCGGTGATGCGCACGCCGCCGCTGGACAGCGCGAATCCGTGCGAGGCATCGGCTGAAGGGAGACGGGGGACGTAGGCGAGCAGCACGGCCGAGAGGATCGCCAGGCCCGCGCCGACCCAGAGCAGGCTCGAGTCGACCGTCACGTCGAGCGCGCGGACCGAGAAGCGCGACGCGTAGCGCGCCAGGATCGTCATCATCGGCCGCGCCGTCAGCACGCCGATCGCGGCGCCGGCGCCGCAGAGCAGGAGGCTTTCGGCGAGCAGCGTGCGACGCAGCGCGCCGGTGCCGGCGCCGAGCGCCGCGCGAATCGAGAGCTCGCCTTCGCGTCGAACGGTCCGCGCGAGAATCAGGTTGGCCACGTTCGAGCAGGCGATGACGAAGACGAGCGCCGATGCGGCGAGCAGCACGAGCAGCACCGTCCTCGCGCGCGATGTGATCTGGTCGCGCAGCCGCACGGCATCGATCCGGAAATCGGCTTTCGTCGAATACGATTCGGGATGTTCTTTGAGAATGGCCCCGTGAACGGCTCGCAGCTCGGCGCGCGCCGAGTCGAGATCGGCGCCGGGCGCGAGACGGCCGAAGAGCTCGGTCATCCGGTGCACCCGGCCGGTCACCATCGTCGCCGACAGATGGTGCGGGCTCGTCACGACGTTCGCGATAATCTCCGTTTCGGCCGGATAGGGTACCGACGGTTCCAGAACGCCGACAATGGTTGCCGCGCGCGTGCCGAGCCGGACGGTCCGGCCGAGCACGGATGGATCGCTCTTGAGCGTGTTCGTCCAGAAACGATAGGTAAGGACGGCCGCGCCCGCGGCGCTCGGACCGTCGTCGCGCGCATCGAGCAGCCGACCGAGGACCGCGTGCAGTCCCATCACCTCGAAATACGAGCCGCCGACGACGCCGGCGCGCACCACGCGCGGCTCTCCGAGGCCGATCATCGTGAAGCCGATCGTCGAGAAGTCGCCGAACGCGCTGAGCGTCTTGATGCGCTCGCGCAGATCCTGGATCTCCGGCACCGAGAACGCGGCGTTCTCGACGCCGATGCCGCGCGCGCTTTGCCGGATGTAGATGAGGCGCGCCTCGTCGCGGTTGACGAGCGGCCGCAGGAGGACGCCGCGGACGACGCCGAAGATCGCGGCGTTCGCGCCGATGCCGAGGGCCAGCGTCACGATGACCGTCGCCGCGAGCCCTTTCGAACGCACGAGGAATCGGAGTGCGAATTTCAATTCATGCAGCATGGTGGCCGATATTATGTCGCGTGCGCCGTCGATCGGTACCGGTGCTTGCGATCATCCTGATGATGACCGCCGGTCATGCGAGCGCCCTTCAATGTCCAACATCGCGCGCTGTTCGGAACTGAAATGATCGAAACCGTGTCCACGGAGGATGCGCCGTGAGGCGCCTGCTCTTTCAGACCTTCCTCCTCGGCTGCGCCGTCTCCCTGATAGTGTCGGGACGTTTGACGCTCCGGTTGACCCTCGGCGGCGCGGTGGCGTGGGTCATCATCCCGCTGTTCGAGGGCGCGTCGTTCGCGATCGTCAGGCGGCGCGTGCGTCGACGCGGCTCCTTCGCGCGCGATCTCGATCGCTTCGCGGCAGGCGACTGGCCGTGGGTAGTGTGGCTGATCGCCGTGTCCGGCGTCATGTCGTTCCTTACGCCGGTGCAGGCCAACGCGTGGTTCTCCGCGTGGAGCTCGTGGATCGCGATCGACCTGACGGCCTTCGCCGCCGCGCTGTGCGCCGCCTCGATCGACGTCCGTTTCTTCCAGGACGCCTTCGCGCGAACGCGCGCAGATGCCATCCGTGACGTGCTCCTGCAGCGCGCCATCTCGTGGTCCGCGCTGGCCGTGTATTTCGCCGGCTTTGCAGGCTGGCCGCTCGTCGTTGACCGGCTGGGACTGGCTGGGCCGCTGACGTGAAATCGATCGCCGCGATCGTGCTGCTGCTCGTCGCGATTGCCGCCGGCACCTGGTCGGATCGAGCGCAGATTCGCGCTCCGATATCGGTCGGCGGTTATCGCGTCCTCGCTGCGGACTTTCACGTGCACAGCACGTTTCCCGGCGCGGCACTGCTCGGGCCGTGGGATCTCGTGCTCGAAGCACGGCGTCAGGGCATCGAAGCGTTCGCGCTGACGCCGCACAATCAGATCGTCTCCGCAAAGATCGGCCGCTGGTTTGCGCGTCTCGTCGGCGGTCCAACCGTCATCGTCGGCGAAGAAGTCCGCCGGCTGCGGTATCACCTGATCGCGGCAGGCATCGAGGCGCGGATCGCGCCGACCGCGCCCGCGGCGGAGGCGATTGCCGAAGTGCATCGCCAAGGCGGCGCGGCAATCGCAGCGCATCCCATTGCGGAGTTCTGGCCGGCCTATTCGGGCGCCGCGCTCGCGCAGCTCGACGGGGCGGAAGTGATGCATCCGCGCGCGTTCTTCGAGCCGCGCGTCCGCCTCGAACTGCAGCAGTTCCTGAGGCGCGGAGGGATGACGGCGATCGGATCGTCGGACTATCACGGCATTGGCGCGCTCGGTCTGCCGCGCACCTATGTGTTCGCGACGGACGCGAGCGAGGCCGCGATTCTGGATGCCGTGCGAGCCGGTCGTACCGTTGTATACGGCGTCTACGGTGAAGCGTACGGGGATTCGAAGCTGATTCGCCTGGCGGCGGCGGACGGAAGGCTCCCGATCCGCAACCTGGATGATCGACGCGATAGGATGCTCGCCGTGATCAGCCGGCTGACCGGCATCTTCGCGCTGCTCGCCGCGACGTCGGCGGTTTACGCGGGCGCCGCCACGGAGCCTACTGCGTGACGCGCACGACTTCCTCGAGGGTCGTCATCCCTTCGCGCACGGTGGCGAGACACTGATCGCGCAGGGTGCTCATCCCCTCTTCGCGCGCGCGGGCGAGCAGCGACGCCTCAGAGGCGCGCGCGAGAATCAGCTCGCGCAAAGACGGCGTCATGCGGAACATCTCGTAAATGCCGATGCGGCCGGCGAATCCGGTGCCGCGGCAGTCCGCGCAGCCGCTGCCGCGGCTGAGCGAGGTCGGCAGCGTGTCGCCGAACAGGTGACGGACGCCGGCGGGTACCGGCAATGTCGCCAAGCAGTTGGCGCAGATCCGCCGCACGAGGCGCTGGGCGACGACCGCCTGGAGGCTCGACGCCAGAAAGTACGGCTCCATCCCCATGTCGAGGAGTCGGGTGATCGTGCCGACGGCGCTGCTCGTGTGCAGCGTCGAAAACACCAGATGGCCGGTGAGCGACGCTTCGATGGCGGTCGTCAGCGTTTCGGTGTCGCGGACTTCGCCGACCATGATCACGTCCGGATCCTGACGGAGCACCGCACGCAGTCCCTTCGCGAACGTGAATCCGGCCTTCTCGTTGATCTGTCCCTGATTGATTCCCGGCAGCTCGTAC
Organism: Acidobacteriota bacterium; assembly: GCA_003222395.1. GTDB lineage: Bacteria > Acidobacteriota > Vicinamibacteria > Vicinamibacterales > CAVVIG01 > Gp6-AA45. The sequence goes on along the minus strand of QHWB01000065.1, from coordinate 43,433 downwards.
TCGACCGGATTCTCGATCGTCGTGATGTTCTTGCCGGTGTCGATGAGCTCAGAGAGCGACGCATAGAGCGTTGACGTCTTGCCGCTTCCCGTCGGGCCCGTGATCAGCACGAGGCCCTCGGGCCGCCGGATGACGTCTCGGTAGCTGTCGAGCATCGGCACGCGCAGGCCGAGCGTCACGAGATCCAGCTTCAGCGACTGCTGATCGAGCACGCGCAGCACCATCTTCTCGCCGTGGATCGTGGGATAGGTGGACGCGCGGAAGTCGAGCCGCCGCGTGCCGATCGTGACGCTGAGGCGGCCGTCCTGCGGGACGCGATGTTCCGCGATGTCCATGCCCGCGAGCACCTTCAGACGCGCGCCGATCGCCGGTGCAACGGCGGCCGAAACGTACCCGACGTCCTGAAACGTGCCGTCGACGCGGAAGCGGACGCGCATCGAGTCGGCCGTCCGCTCGAGATGGATGTCGCTCGCGCCGGAGGACGCCGCCCGCGACAGCACGCGATCGACCGCGCGGACCGCGGTCTCCTCGGTGGCTTCGTCGAATTCCTTCTCCGGCGCCTGATCGGTCTTCCGGCGTCCTTTATTCAGCCGGCGATCGTCGTACGTCGCGTCGCGCCGTTCCTGATGAAACGCCTCGATGAGCACCGGATCGCGATCCGACTCGGTGGCCGATTCGAGCGACGTCTGCGCGTAGAAGCGGTCGAGCGCCGCGACGATCTCGTCCTCGAGCGCGACGAGCGTCTGAATCTGGCAGCCGGTAGCGAATCGCAGATCGTCGAGGGCGGTGAGATCGTTCGGGTTCGCGATCGCCACCTGCAGCATCGCGCCGATCTTCTGCAGCGGCACCGTCAGGTGCTTGCGCGCGATCTTTTCCGGCAGCGCCTGCACCGCGGCGGGGTTCACGGTGTAGCCGTTCAGCCGTGTCGCCGCCACGCCGAGCTGCACGGCCAGCGCACCGAGCACCGCGTCGGGAGTGGTGAAACCGAGATCGATCAGCATGTGGCCGAGGCGTCGGCCCGAGGTCCGCTGCTGCGCGATCGCTACGGCCAGCTGTTCCGCTGTAATGAAGTCCCGTTCCACGAGCAGCTCGCCGAGCGCGATGTTGGTCCGCGCCGCAGGCGAGACTCGAAGGCCGGACTGACCGTTCCCCTCGGGATGAGCAACGTTATGGAAAGTGTTGAATTCAACGGTCATGGTTCGATGCTGACGGCTCCGCTGAAATATGAAATAGAGGAGCGCCCTCTCCTACCATGAACCATGCCGCGTTCGACAGACATGTCTTAAATCTCTGGAAACAAGTCCTTTGATGTCGATTCGCGCTCGAAGGCTCTCACACGTCGCAGCTTCAGAACGGGACACGTCGGAGGAGCCGACGGTCGGAGCTCGAACAGTAAACCTGTGTCAATCATCGACTTGTCTGACAGATGTTCCGTTATGTCGGTCCGTGTTCTCTGTTAGGCCATCGGACCTAGTGGCGTTCGGCGAAACGAGGGGCACGCATTGTCAGCCACGGGTGAACCTGTGAAGATGTGAGCTTTCATGTGAGGGTTCAAAGGAGAAGGAATGCCCGTTCGGATCGTGGTCGGCGGCAACTGGGGCGATGAGGGCAAAGGCCGCATGGTCGATTACTTCGCGAAGGACGCAGACTGCGTGGTGCGGTATCAGGGCGGGCACAACGCAGGACACACAGTCGTCAACGATCGCGGCAAGTTCGCGCTTCGCCTTGTCCCCTCCGGCATCTTCTACCCGGGCGTCGCCAACATCGTCGGTCCCGGAACGGTCGTCAATCTCGAAGCGCTCGCGGACGAAATTCAGTATCTCTCGGGCAAGGGTGTGCACATCGGTCCTGAGAATCTGAAAGTCTCCGATCGCGCATGCATCTGCTTCCCATTTCACAAGCTGCAGGATCTGTACGAGGAGCAGCGGCTCGGCAAAGAAAAGTTCGGATCGACGGTGCAGGGAATCGCGCCGGTGTACGGCGATCGCTACATGAAGTACGGCGTGCAGGTGGGCGCGCTGCGCCATCCGGATTACCTGCGCGATCAGCTGCGCCGCACGCTCGAGTTGAAGAACAGCCTGTTCGAACGCGTGTACGGCCAGCCGCCGGCGAATCTCGACGACATGTGCGACTGGGCGACGATGCACGGCAAGCGGCTGCTGCCGCACATCTGCGATACGGTCGATTACCTGGAAGCCGCAGCCAGGGCGAACAAGACGATTCTGCTCGAAGCGCAGCTCGGGTCGCTGCGCGACATTTTCTACGGCATCTATCCGTACACCACGTCGTCGAGTCCGCTCGCGGCGTTCGCGGCAGTGGGCGGCGGACTCTTCGCTCATGCGCCGACGACGGTGACGGCCGTCGTGAAGGCGTTTTCGACATGCGTGGGCGAGGGGCCGTTCGTGACGGAGATTCACGGCGAAGCGGCCGACAAGTTCCGGAATCGCACGGGCGAGTTCGGCGCGGCGACCGGTCGTCCGCGCCGCATCGGCCACTTCGACGCGGTCGCAACGCGCTACGGCGTCCGCGTTCAGGGTGCGACGGAAGTTGCGCTCACGAAACTGGACAATCTCTCCGGCGAAGGGCCGCTCAAAATCTGCACGCACTACGAGATCAACGGCCGGCGCGTCGATCATTTTCCGCTCGTGCCGGAGCTGCGCGTGGCGAAGCCGGTCTACACCGAGATGGAAGGATGGTCCGCCGACATCGCGTCCGCGCGCCGCTTCGCCGATCTGCCCGAGGCGGCCTGCCGCTATGTCGAGACGATCGAAGATCTCATTCGCGTGCCGGTGAGATTCGTCTCGGTCGGGGCGGAACGCGAAGCGCTGATGACTCGCTGATGCGGTCCGGTATGACCGACGGCCTCTCCAAACAGATCGAACGCGAAGTCGCGAGTTGGGACGGCATCATCGTGCGACCGCACCGTTTCGGTGGAATCGAGTTCCGCGTCGGTCGACGCGAAATCGGTCATCTGCACGGCGATCGCCTCGCGGATCTGCCGTTTCCGGTGAAGGTACGCGAAGAACTGGTGGCGTCGGGACGCGCCGAGCCGCATCACGTCCTCCCGCAGAGTGGATGGGTGAGCCGGCGCATTCGCGGTCCCGACGATGTGGCGGCCGTCATCGCGCTGTTTCGTTTGAGCTACCTGCGTCCGTGGAGTCGGAATTCGGCATCAGGAGGATGAACGATGGCGACTTCGAAATTCTTGCGTCGAATCCTGATTGCCGCGGCCGTGGTCGCGATCGGCGGGATGGCGATCGTCGCCGCGCAGTCGGCGTCGAACGCAGCCGGCGATCCGCTCCTCCAGGAAGTGCGCGCGCTGCGGGCAGATGTGAACCACGCGGCAAGCACCGGCATTCGCGCTCAGCTTCTCATCGCGCGGCTGCAATCGCAGGAGCAGCGGATCAACGTGTTGTCAGGACAGCTGACCGATCTGCGTCGGCAACTGACGACGCAGAGGTCGGGCCGCGCGGACATGGCGAGTCAGTTGAACCAATGCGAGCAGACGCTGGCAGCTCCCGCGGTCGTCAACGATCATCTCGCGTCGCTCCAGAACGAGTGCCGCGCTCTGGCGCGCACGATCCGGCAAGCGGATCAGGAACAGCAACAGCTCGAGGCGCAGGAAACCGAAGTGGTGAACCAGCTCGCCACCGAGCAGAGCCGGTGGGTCGACTTCAACTCGCGTCTGGACGAAATCGAGCGGCAGTTGACGATTCGCTAGTCGACCGTCGCTCCGCTCCTTGACGCGGAGCGCTACCGGGCTCGGAGCAGCTTGATGCTTCCGTTGACCGTCGACAACACGAGTTGGTGACCGCCGTTCCCGATGGTGCCGCGCAGACGCCGCGGACTGACCTGGCCGGTGACGGTCATCGGAAAATCGGTCGTGATGCTGCCGTTCAAGGTTTCTGCGCGCAGCTCGGCGTCGAACGCTCCGGGCAGCGTCAGCGTGATGCCGCCGTTCACGGTCTTGAACTCCGCCTCACCCGGCCAATCGGCGCGGCCGGCCGTCACGTTGACCGATCCGTTCACCGTGCTTGCGACGGCCAGTCCTGTCGTCGACACGCGAATCGATCCGTTGACGGTGTGCGCCTCCACGTCCGCCTGCAGCGATTCGGCGTTGACTTCGCCGTTCACCGTTCGTCCGACGAAGGCCACGCCAGCCGGCACGCGCACCTCGAAATGGACGACCGTATCGTTGTCGCGCGTCGACGAGCGGCTCGTGCCGCTGGGATCGCACCGGTTCGGCTCCTTACCAGGAACATCCGGGTAGACAGCGCAGATCGTTACGCCGCCGCCGTGTGGCACGACGTCGACGCGGACATCGGCCGGGTTACTTCTGCGCGCCGACTTCGTGGCGGTGACTTCCACTTGTCCGGAAGAGGACGGTGTCGCGCGAACGTCGCCATTGATTCCTTTGATTTCGATGGTCTGACCCGAGGTGAGCTGACCGCTCCACTGGAAAGTCGCCTGCGCGGTCGCGTCGACGACAAACGACAGAGCGACAAGGGTGAAGGCGAGAACTCGGCGCATGCATCCCTCCGGTCGCCTTAGACGAAGGCGCGCCGCAAAGCGTTGATTGGGCTTACGGATCAGAACGGTATTTCAACCGAAGCTCGCCCAACGGCCAAATGGTTTGCACCGAAGCTGCGCCGACGGTAGCGTGAGGGCTACCAATCCGAGGGCTCGTCGGAGGCGAGCGGATGGTGCCGGAGGAGGGAATCGAACCCTCACGGGGAGTGAACCCCACGGGATTTTGAGTCCCGCGCGTCTGCCAGTTTCACCACTCCGGCATCTTGCGTCTGACCTGACCTCGAGCTCTGGCCGTCTACCGGTGGCTCGAGCCTGACCGTTGGCCTCTGACGCGTGACCTCTACACAAGAATGTCGATCTTACTCTTCCCGCGGACCTGCTGGATGAACGTCTCCAGCTTCTGGTCGCGGCGTCCCTGCTCGAGGAACTGTTTGATCTGGCCGCTGACCTCGGCGAGCGTCGCGGTGCGGGGCGCGCGGCGCTCGTGCACTCTGATGATGTGAAAACCGAATGGGGTTTCGACAACGCCGCTGATCTCGCCGGCCTTCAGCTTGAACGCCGCCGCTTCGAATGCAGGCGTCATCCGTCCCTTCGCGAAGAAGCCGAGATCGCCGCCATTTTGCGCGGTGCCGGGATCCTGCGATTCGGCGCGCGCAACGGTCGCGAAATCGGCGCCGCCGCGCACCTTCCGCAACAGCGATTGCGCCTTGCTGCGCGCCTCCGCTTTCTGCCCAGGCGTGGCGTTCTCGGATGCGGCGATCAGAATGTGACTCGCGTGAACGCTCTCGTCCTGTTTGAAACGCGGCAGGTTCTGTTCGTAGAACGCGCCAATGTCACTCTCCTGCACCAACGCCGTCGACGCGATCTCCGCGTCGATGATCTTCGAGACCTGCAGCTGCGCGCGCGACTGCTGCCGCACGTGATCGACGGTGAGTCCCTGAGCGCTCATGCTCTCCGCGAACGCCTGTTCGTTCGGGAAGCTGCGGCGGATGTCGCCGATGCGCGCGTCGACTTCCGCGTCGGTCACTTCGATCTTGCGATTGCGTGATTCCTGCTCGAGGAGATGGAATGCCACCAGCCGATCGAGCACGCCCCGCAGCACCTCATCGCGTTTGTCGGCGGGCAGCGGTGCACCGGCGCGCGCCTCGATCCGCTTGACTGCGCTGTCGAACTCCCACTTCTCGATCACCTCGCCGTTGACCCGCGCCAACACGGCAGGGATCTGCGCCGGCATCGGCTTGATTGGCGCTGTCGCGACAGGCTGACGCTGTGGGCCGGCTGTCGGGCTGGCCGCGGAGGCCGTAGAGTTTGATGCGGGTGTCCCCTTCTTGCAGGAGGCCAGCGAGGCAATGAGTCCGAGCGCGATCAGTGGCGCAAAAGTGATCTTCATAAACAATCCATCATATCAGCCGCCGCTCCTCGACCGTCGACGGGCCGCATCTTTGCACTCGCCGATACCGGAGGGCTCGTTCGATGATGCGGCAAGAGGCGAGTTGGCAACGAATTGCAGTCTTCACGGTCGCTGCCTGCCTTGGCACCGCGACGCTCGGCCACGCACAGTTGTTCAGGCCATTCACCGATCGCTCGCGCGCAATGCTGGAGGGCAACTGGCAGTCGTGCCGCGAAGCGGACGGCCAATATGCCGAACGCGTCTACGACGGACGCTGGCCCGGCATGCAGCCGTTCGAGCTGCACATGGGTCCGTACCACGAGTTCGCGCTGTTTCGCGGCGTTCAGGACGAGCATCGAATGCACAACTCCGCCGAGAATCTCCTCCATCCATTCACGGTTGAGGTCGTCGGCAACAACGCAAAGCACGTCTGGGACGTCAACGGCATCCACCTCGAGGTCGTGCTCGCCGGCGGATCGCGCGAAGACTGCGAAAGCTGGTTCGTGACTCTCAGCCGCTCGAAGCTGTCTTCGCACTAATGTTGAGGTAGCTCGCTTCGGTCGTCTCGCCGAGGGCATCTTCACGATTTTCTCGTACAACTTCGCAGCGCACATGGACTTAAGGTGCGGCAAATGCCAGCTCGGCGTCATGTGCAAAATGCTGCAAAATGGCCGATTTCAGGCCATTTTGCGTTGATTCGCGATCAGGAGTCGGCTATACTGAATGGACTGCCGGTGCCGTTTCAGCCTTCCATATATAGCGCTTCCTACAGGGGGAACCGTGACATTTGAGATCGGCGACAAGGTCATCTACCCGAACCATGGTCTCGGGATCGTCGAGCGCATTGAAGAAAAAACCATCCTCGGTACCACCTGCGGTTTCTATCATCTCCGCATCGTCGCCAACGACACGACTGTGCTCGTGCCGCTGGCCAACGTCGACGGCGTCGGCCTCCGCCGCGCCATCAACGACGATGAAGTCGAGCGCCTGTTCGGGCTGCTCGGCGACGGCAAGATTGACAACCATCAGAATTGGAAAGGCCGGTTCAAGGACAACTCGGACAAGATGCGCAGCGGCTCGATCTACGAGGTCGCCGACGTGCTCAAGAGCCTCACGTTCCTCTCGAAATCGAAGAGCCTCTCGTTCCGCGAGAAGCGGATGCTCGATCGCGCCAGATTCCTCGTCGTGTCGGAAATTTCCGAGGTGATGCGCGAATCGGCGGCGGCGATCGAGGGGCGCGTCGATCGCGCGCTCGAGCGCTGCCTCACGGTCAAGGCCTCGCGCGCCGCGGCCGCGCCTGCTCGCGCGAAGGTTGTGAAAGCCGCCCCGCGCGCGACGGCGAACAACAGCCGCCGCACCGCCCGCGCGTCGTAGTCGATCGTTCTGTTTCGTTTATGATGGCGGCCGCGTGTTCATCGCGGCCGTCCGTTCTCTCGCCACTTATCTCGCCGTTTCCCTCTACGTTCTGATCGCAGCGCCCCTCGGGATGGCGCTCGCCATTTTGTTCGGCGCGAAAAATTTCCTGTACTTTCTCGGCCACTGCGGCGTCCGCCTCGCGCTCGGATTGAGCGGCATCAAATACCGCGTGGCCGGCGCCGAGCACATTCCACGCGATCGGGCGGTCGTTTTCTGCTCGAACCATCAGAGCAACGTCGACCCGCCGGTGCTGTTCGAGGCGCTGCATCCGCGGACGCACATCCTCTACAAGGCGGAGCTGAACGCGCTGCCGCTCCTGGCCCGGGCGTTTCGCGTCGGGGGGTTCATCCCGGTCGATCGCCGCAACAAGGAAGCGGCGCTGCGATCGATCGAAGCGGGCGCGGCGTCGCTAAGGGCCGGCAACTCTTTTCTGATCTTTCCCGAGGGTACCCGCAGTCGCACGGCCGAGCTGCTGCCGTTCAAGAAGGGCGGCTTCATCATGGCAATCAAGGGACAGGCGCCCATCGTACCGGTCGCGGTCCAGGGCGGACGCGATGCCATGCGGAAGGGCAGCCGGATCGTGAGGCCCGTCACCGTCAGTATCCGTGTCGGCGAGCCGATCGAGACCGCCGGACTGACGCTGGACAATCGCAACGCGCTGATCGCCAAGACGCGCGAACGGATCACCGCGCTGCTCGCGCAAGGTCCGGTGTAGACTGCGGCGATGGGCCGCGCGGCGATCGCGCTCGGATACACCGCTCTGGCAGCGACGCTCGTGGCAGCCGGTTTCAGCCGGATTTCCGCGGCGTTGCAGGACCCACAACCTGCCCAACCTCCGCGTCCGACGTTCCGCACCGAAGCCAACTACGTTCGCGTCGACGTCTATCCGACACTGAACGGGGCGCCGGTCATGGACCTCACGCAGGACGACTTCGAGATCCTCGAGGAAAGAGTCGCGCAGAAAATCGAACAATTCGAGCACGTCGTCATCCGGTCCGCGGGGCCTCAGGACACGCGAATCGAGCCGAACACCGTCCGCGAATCCAGGGCGATGATGGAGAATCCTCGCGCGCGCGTGTTCGTCGTCTTTCTCGATACGCACCACGTCGACGTCGGCGGATCGCACAACATCCGGAAGCCCTTGGTCGAAGCGCTCGATCGCCTGATCGGTCCGGAGGATCTCGTCGGTGTCATGACGCCGTACATGTCCGCCGCCGATATCACATTCGCGCGAAAGACGACGACGATCGAAGGATTCCTGGCGCGCTACTGGACGTGGGGCGAACGCAATCAGATCAATTCAACGGACCCGGTGGAAGACGACTATCGCATGTGCTTTCCCGGCTTCGGACCGAGTCGGCAGTGCTCCGATGACGACCGCGGGGTCGCAGACGAGATGATCGAGCGGCGGCGCGAGAAGTTGACACTCGATGCGTTGTCGGATCTGGCCAGATATCTGCGCGGCGTCCGCGAGGAACGCAAAGCCATTCTTGCGATCACCGACGGCTGGCGCCTGTTTCGTGAAGATCCAACCCTCGCCCGCAAGCTGTACTGCCAGGCGCCGTCGCTGCCGCCGATCGGCGTCGATCCGCGGTCTGGCAGGCCGACCGCGGATCCAGTGGTGCCGGGACAGCGATCGAACATGGCGTGCGAGCGCGATCGACAGACGCTCGCATACATGGACGACGACCGGCACTTCCGGATGCTGCTCGACGAAGCGAACGCCGCCAACGTGTCGTTCTATCCCATCGATCCGCGCGGCCTCGTGGTGTTCGACGAGCCGATCTCGAAGGTTACGACCGGCGCGCCGCCGACCGGCTCGACGACGATCACACCACTGACAGTGGATGTAGCGCGGTTGCGCGCGCGGCTCACCTCGCTGCGGACTCTGGCCGAGGCGACCGACGGCCTCGCCATCGTCGACTCGAACGATCTGTCGAAAGGGATGCGGCGCGTCGTCGACGACCTCAGCTCGTACTATTTGCTCGGCTACTACTCGAGCGGAAAACTCGACGGACGGTTTCACGCGATCACCGTTCGCGTGAAGCGGCGCGGCGTCGACGTCCGCGCACGCCGCGGCTATCTCGCCGCGACGCCGGGCGCTGTGATGGCTGCCGCCGCAACCGCTGCCGCCGGCGCCGCGCCGGCAAAGGCGAATGCGGAAGCCGCCGCGATCGCGACGGCGATCTCGCCGCTTGCTGCCTACGGACGCGAGGTGCCGATCCGCATGCAGGCGGCCGCCGGCTGGAAGGGCGATCCGCCGGTCGCAACCGTCTGGGTCGAGGGCGAGCTCGGCGCCGCCGCCGAGTTCAACGAACAATGGAAGGGCGGCGCGTCGATGACGTTCGAGCTCGCGGTGGCCGAGGGACCGTCGATCGCGAGCGCGCGCGCCACTGTCGCCGCCAGCGTGCGGAGCTTTCGCGCGACCCTCGTGGCAGACCACCCGCTCCAGCCAGGCGAGTACATCGTCCGCGTTGCCGCGCGCGGCGTCGACGCGACGATCCTGACGCGCGACACCCTTCACCTCACGCTGCCGCCGAGCCCGCGGGCGACCGGCGCGATTTGGATCCGCCGCGGGCAGTCGACCGGCAATCGTGATGTCGCGACCGCCGATCTCCGCTTCCGCCGCAGCGAGCAGGTCCGCGTCGAGATCCCGACGCTCGGGAACGAGGCTCGCGCCGCCCGTTTGCTCGACCGCACCGGGAAGGCCCTCGCCGTTCCGGTGACGGCGGCTGTTCGCACCGACAGCGACGGATCGCGATGGATGACGGCGCAGCTTGCGCTGTCGCCGCTCGCGGCGGGCGATTACGTCATCGAGCTATCGGAAGGAAGCGACCGCGTGCTGGCCGCGTTTCGGGTGATTCCGTAGTCGTCAGCGTGTCCGCTCTCTCGCGGACCGGACACCGCGCGGCCGACACATCGATCGGCCCTACGAGCCGCCGAGCGCGAAGGTCAGCACCCACGGCTTCAACGGCTGACCGTCGGTCCCGGCAATCCCTTCGCCGAGCTCGACCTTCACTGTTCTGAACCGTTCCAGCGGCTTCGCGAATCTGATTTCCACGACGCGGTTTGCGGGGTTGTATCGGGCCGTGAATTCGATCGGCGGCGTATCGGGCTCGCCGCGCTGAGCGCTCTGCGAGGCGAGATAGCGTACCTGAATGTGACCTTTGAGCGTCGCCTGATCGAGATCGCGCGACAACTGGACGCGGACGGTCGTCGTCGTCGCCACGTCGGTTTCGTCTTCCGTCGGTGTGCTGAAGATCACTTCCGGTGGAGGACCCGCCGGCACCCGGACGGCCTCTTCGGTCGGCGTCGGCTCGGTAGGCGGCTTCGACAACTTCAGGCTGCCGGCTTCGGCGTCCAGCCACATCAGACCGCGCCCTTGCTGCACGGTGCCGCGCAATTCGAGCCATCGACTCGTGTCGATGCGCGCATCGAGGCCGAGCTCGAAATCCTTGCCGTCGGCGCCCTTCAAGCGCGGGCGCATGTTGATGATCCAGATTGCCGCGTCGGCGGCGCGGAGCACGAAGTCGTACCGGCTCTTGGCCGGCGCGTCGGGCAGATCTCCCATCAGGTTGCGTCCCGAAAACTGTCCGGAGATCGTCACCTTCTGATCGAAGTACCGATCGGGATTCAGCACGATGGCGCGGATCGACGGCGCCGGCGGCGGCTGGGCGGGCGTGACCGACGTCGCGATAATCGCGGTCACCTCGCCGGCTCTCGGCCAGGGGCCGTCGGGATCGATGTGGAACGTCGCGCGCAAATCGTAGGTGCTCAACCGCACGTCGTCGGGCTTCATGCGGCCAAGATCCCAGAATTCGCCGCGCACTTCGTCGATACCGTCCGGCGCGCTGCCTTTGCTCACGATCCGGATCGATCCCGCCTCGCTCGAGACGCGGATCTCGTCCTTCTCGACGCCGACCTTGCCGACGATCACGATCGGCCGACCGGTGTAGAAGGTCGGGTACGCGAGCAGCGCCGCAATATTCGTCGCGCGTCGTACCTGCGGCTGCGCGGAGATCGACACGGTCGTCACGACGAGAGCGACCGCGACAGCGCGAATCCCGAATCCCAAATCGCTGATCACATGATTTTCTTCTGCGCCGCGTTCGCCAAAATCGCGCCGAGCGCGAGGAACAGGCCCACGCCGGCGATGTAGCCGCTGACGCCGTCGTGCAGGAACGGCAGCAAGTTGCCGATCGACTGCGGACCGGCGATGTGGCCGGTGCCGACGAGCACCGCGAACAGGATGCCACACAGCGAGCCGCCCGCGATGAGCCCCGAGCTGAACAGCGTGCCCGCGCCGATTTCCGATTCCTCGTGCACGCCCGTCTTCCGCTCGACGAACGCGCGCACGAGACCGCCCGCGAAGATCGGCGCCGTCGTCGCGATCGGCAGGTACGATCCGACGGCGAACGACAACGAGCGGACGCCGCATAGTTCGAGCGTGACGGAAATGAACACGCCCACCAGGACGAGACCCCACGGCAGATTCCGGCTGAGCAAGCCTCTGATGATCGTCGCCATCAGCGTGGCTTGCGGCGCCGGCACCGCTGCGGTCCCGATGCCGAAGACGCGATGCAGATACATCGTCGTCAGCCCGATGACGGCGGCCGACGTGATGACGCCGATGATCAAGCCGACCTGCTGATGGATCGGCGTCGCGCCGACGATGTAGCCCGTCTTCAGATCTTGAGACGTGCCGCCGGCGTTCGCGGCCGCGATGCAGACGACGGCGCCTACGCAGAGTGCGATCGGCGCGTACGCATCACCGGTCCACCCGAGCCCGACGAACAATAGGCATGTGAGGATCAGCGTCGCGATCGTCATACCCGAGATCGGATTCGATGAGGTGCCGATGAGCCCGGTGATGCGCGACGAGACGGTGACGAACAGGAATCCGAAGATGATGACGAGAATCGCCGCGAGGAAATTGCCCTGCGTCGGCATCTTCGGCGCGACGGCGAGGAAGATTGCCAGCAGCAGCGATCCGCCCAGCACGACCGTCGTCGGCAGATCGCGCTCGGTGCGCAGCCGTGCGGTCGCCGTCGCGCCGGCGCCGAAGTCCTTCAACCCTTCGCGCGCCGACGCGATGATCGTCGGCAGCGTCCGGCCGAGCGTGATGAGACCCGCGGCGAGCACGGCGCCGGCGCCGATATAGCGGATGTACGCGCTCCACAACTGCGGCGCGCTCATTTCCGAGATCCTGAAGGGCATACCGGTCGCCGGGTTGTTCGCGAAGTTCGGATGGATCGGCGGGAACGGTACTGGGATGTACGCGCCGAGAATCGTCAGCAGCGGCAACAACACGAGCCACGACAGTACGCCGCCGGCGAACATCGTGCCCGCGATGCGCGGTCCGATGACGTAACCGACGCCCATGTATTCCGGCGAGATGTCGATGTTCAGCGTGGCATTGGGAAACTGCGCGCTCCTTGAAGTGGAGTAATCGAGCTCGGTGAGGAACAGATTGAAGATCCACGACAGCGATTTCCAGAGCGCGCCAATCCCCAGACCGCCGAACACCATCGTCGCGAGCCTGCCGCCGCGTTCGCCGGCGACGAGCACGTCGGCGCACGCCGTTCCTTCGGGGTACGGCAGCGTGCCGTGTTCCTTGACGATCAGCGCGCGGCGGAGCGGCACCATCATCAGCGTGCCGAGAATGCCGCCGGCGAAGGCGAGCATCGCGATTTGGAAGTAGCTGAAGTAGGCGGGGCCGTACGGCGTCAGAAAAATCAGCGCCGGGATGGTGAACACGACGCCGCCGGCGACCGACTCGCCGGCCGACCCAATCGTCTGCACGATGTTGTTCTCGAGGATGGTCGATCCGCCGAGCCGCTTCAGCACCGAGATGGCGAGCACCGCGATCGGAATCGAGGCGCTCACCGTCAGTCCCGCGCGCAGGCCGAGGTATACCGTCGATGCGCCGAATAACAGCCCGAAGAGCGATCCGATGACGACCGCCTTCAGCGTGAACTCCGGCGGCGACTGATTCGGGCTGACGTAGGGCTGGAAACCGGTGGCGTGCTTCTGGACGGGAGTGGCCATGGAGGCGGATATTAGCATTGCGTTAGAATTCTTCCTGCCTTGTGAAAGTCTCGAACAAAGGGTCGTCGAAGGCCGCGCCGGTCAAGCAGAGCGCAGACCAGGTTTCCGAGCTCACCACGAACCGTCTTTCGGTGTATCTGCGCTGCCTCAATGCGCTCGAGAACGCGGGGGTCCGCACGATCAGCTCGCAGGCGCTGGCGCAGCAGTTTCACCTCAATGCGGCGCAGATTCGCAAGGACCTCGCGTACTTCGGCGAGTTCGGCGTGCGCGGCGTCGGCTACTACGTGCGCGATCTGAAGCGCCATCTCCGCCAGATTCTCGGTCTCGATCAAAAGCTGCGCGTGGCGATCATGGGCGCCGGCAACCTCGGGCTCGCGCTGGCCGACTATCCGGGATTTCGGATGGAAGGGTTCGAGATCGCCGCGCTGTTCGACAACCTGCGCGAGAAGGTGGGGCAGCAGTCGCGGCTCGGCGTGCCGATCTACGACATCCACGATTTGAAGAAAATCGCGAAGCGCGAAGGGGTCCGCATCGCGGTGCTCGCGGTGCCCGCCACGTCGGCGCAGCACGTATTCAACCTCGTCGTCGCCGCGGGGATCAAAGCGGTGCTGAATTTTTCGCCGGGCACGATGCAGGCGCCGCCCGACGTGAAGCTGAAAAGCGTGGATCTCACCGTCTCTCTCGAAAGCCTCTCGTTCTTTCTCGCGCAAGGCGACGGTGAGAGCTAAACGGCGCCGTTCTGTGCCGCTGACCCATTTCGACGCGCGCGGCCGCGTCAAGATGGTCGACGTCGGGGACAAACCGGTAACCGATCGTGAAGCGATTGCCCGTGGATCGATTGCCATGTCGTCCGAGGCGCGCCACCTCATTCGCGCCGGCAAAGTGAAGAAGGGCGATCCGCTTCAGGCCGCGCGGCTCGCTGGCATCCTGGCGGCGAAGCAGACCTCCTCGCTCATTCCGCTCTGTCATCCGTTGCCGCTCTCGGGCGTCGACGTCGATTTGACGCCGACCGCGCGCGGCTACGACATCGAGGCGCGCGTCAGAACGACGGCGCAGACCGGCGTCGAGATGGAAGCGCTCACCGCCGTCGCCGTTGCCGCGCTGACGATCTACGACATGGTGAAGGCGGTCGACAAGACGATGGTGATCGGCGACATCACGCTGACCTTCAAGCGCGGCGGAAAATCAGGAACCTTCCGAAGAACGTGATGTCAGCAGTTGCGCCCCGGCGACGCGACGTTCTCTTCCTGGATCCCTCGCGGGCAGCGCCTGCGGCTGGAGCGAGCGTGAGTCCGTGAGCGAGGCGAGCAGGGTCGGGCCCCGCGAGCGGTGGAGAAAGTCCCGCGCGCGTCTGCCCGTGGAGGTCGCGGGCCCGACGCGATAGGTTGTTTGATCTAGTCGGACTCGGCCATTCTCGAGGGTATTACGTCTCACAGTGGTCGCTCGTTGCCCACTGAATGTGTCGCTGAAGGCCTACCCTCGGCGACAAATTCCGCGGCCGACAATATATAGAAAGGTCGGGGCAGACTTTTCCCACGCGCCCCGACGCAGGCCTGCATCTCCGTCCACCCTCGAATTTCCAAGCAAAATCGCTCGAAACGGCACGCCGGCGGAACCATCGCCACAGACCTGCGTGCTCGCTCAAGCACGCGAAAAGGCGCGTCGCGTTGTCACTGCTTAAGGGGTTAGGCAGTGGCATCCGAGTTGTAATTCGTCCGCACCCGGGGAACACCTGTGGAAGGCGGAGGCGTGTGCCGTGCGGAGATCGGGTTCGGCGGACGTGAAGCTTGGACGGTCGTTCACGAGCCGCCGCTTCCGCCTGGACGAAGCACCGCTGAACAACCGAAGTAGAAGGGAGCGCGCGCATACGCTCCTCCTGCGCAACTTTCAGGTATGACGGACACAACTGTTCGGATTGTCATCGCGGACGATCACTCAATCGTCAGAAACGTGCTGAAGCGTAAGCTCGAATCGCAGGCGCGCTACAGAGTCGTCGGCGAAGCGAAGACCGGCCGCGAAGCCATCCACGTTACGCGCGCGCATCGGCCCGAGGTGCTGCTGTTCGACATCTCGATGCCGGAGCTGTCGCGGCTCGAGGCACTGAATCAGATCACTCCGGACTCTCCCGAGACGAAGGTCATCGCGCTCGCACCCTCGATCGATCGCGCCGCAGTTCTCAAAGCGCTGCAGCATGGCGCGCGTGGCGTCGTGTTGAAGACGGCCGGCAGCGACATTCTGTTCGGCGCGATTTCCGCGGTCCTGCAGGGCCGCCAGTGGCTCGATCGTGGATCGGTCTCCGACCTGGTCCAGGTCGTACGAGAGCTCAGCGGGAGCGCTCCGCAGACGCGCCATCCGTACGGTCTCACCGACCGACAGATGCAGATCGTCGGGAACGTCATGCGTGGGTTGACGAACCGCGAAATCGGCTCGACGCTTTCGATCAGCGAGGAGACGGTCAAACACCACCTCACGCAGATCTTCAACAAGACGGGCGTCTCCACTCGACTCGAGCTCGCGTTGCTCGCAACCAGGCGCGAGCTCGTCAGGTCGCGCGATCACGCCCGGCCATAACCGGCCATAAAACGTTCGCATCAGCTCCGGTGCGCACGCGCCATCGCCGCGCAGGGAGGCGGCGGTGGCGGCACGCGCGTGCACCTCCACGACCGGGGGCTGTTCGGCTGCCCGATATATCTGCCAACAACACGAAACCGCGCGCCTGATAATTCGGCAAAGGCGATCTCCGGTTTCGTAATATTCAAACTCGGAGTATCTCCACGAGGCGTACCGGTCCTGTTACAGGCAGGCAAGAACGCGCACGGCAAGAACGCTTTCAACACGGCGGCGTTCGGGCGTTTCGCGCGGGCGCGAGATGGCTGCGGGATGACGCCGCGGCCATTCAATCACGGGTAATTTGCATCGGGCGTCAAGTCCACGCACACCGCTGCAATCATTGATCCCTGGTGTCCCATAACGATCGATAATGACCAAGACATGCGACTGCTCACCGCGCTGATCGGCGGCTGGTCGATTTTGATGGCTCAGGTCCCTTCAAGTGGCGGCCTTCCTTTGTACGGGTATCGCATTGTGAACGTGTACCCGCACGATGCGGGCGCCTTCACTCAAGGTCTTCAGTATCTCGACGGGTACTTCTATGAAGGTACTGGGCTGAACGGCCGCTCATCGATCCGCAAGGTCACGCTCGAGACCGGCAAGGTGCTTCAGCAGCGCACTGTACCCGGCGAGTTCTTCGGCGAAGGCATCACCGTGTGGAAGAACGATCTGTTCGAACTCACGTGGCAGTCGCACGTGGCGTTCGTCTACGATCGCGCGACTTTCGAGCCGAAGAAGCGCTTCACGTACCCCGGTGAAGGGTGGGGCCTGACGAGCGACGGCACGAACCTCGTCATGAGCGACGGCACCGACGAGCTGCGCGTGCTCGATCCGGTAACGTTCGCGGAGAAGCGCCGCATCAAAGTAACCGCCGGCGGCATTGCGCTTCGCAACCTCAACGAGCTCGAATACATGAAGGGCGAGATCCTCGCCAACATCTGGATGACCGACTACGTGGCCCGCGTCGCACCCGACAGCGGCCGCGTGACGGCGTACATCGATTTGCGTGGTCTGCTCACCGCCACCGAACGCGCGAACACCGACGTCCTCAACGGCATCGCGTACGATGCGAAACAGGATCGTCTGTTCGTCACGGGCAAGCTCTGGCCGAAGCTCTTCGAGATCAAGTTGGTGAAGAAGGGCGAATAGGTCGCAGGTCCAACTCCTCAAAGGTCACGCCCGTTTCCGGGCCGGTGCCGTGTTTGCGGACGACGACCGGCGCATGAATCGGAGTCGGATAGAGCGGCGTGCCGGGTTCACCGCCCGCCTTCGGTGACGTCGTCAAATACAGGTTCTGAATCAATCCTGCGTCGATCAGCTGCCGCGCGAGCGTCCTTCCGCCGATGCAGGAAATCCGTTCGATGCCGAGGCGTCGGAGCTGGCGGAAGGCGCCGGCGAGATCGGCCGGCGTGTCCATCAGCACCGGCGTGACCCACGGGCGCGACACGAGCTGGTCGTGCATCAGCGCGAGCCAGCTCGGAATCGTCAAAAGCACGACGCGCAGATCGGGCAGGTTGAGCATCAGCGAGTCGTCGAACGGCATCCCGCGCAGCGTCGCGACGATCTGAATCGGGTGGCGCGCCAGGCCGAGCGACGCGCGCAACGCGACGAGCTCCGGATGCCACGTCGACAGCACGATCTTGCCGCCGCGAACCGTCTGCGCGCCGGCCATGACCGCATCGGCCGCCACGCGCGACAGTCCTTCGTAGATCAGATGCTTGTCGGTGTCGCCGGCCCCGAGCGTCGATGGATTGCTCGCGCCGGTGTTGCCGTCGCGCGACTGCACGAACACGAGCGACGTCGACGGCAGGTCTGCGCCTGACGGCGGCGACAGGTAGAAGTCGCCGCCGAACAGTTTCCGCGTCCAGTCGTTGCCGATTGCGACCGCGTCGATCGGATGCTCGTCGGTCTCAGTCGTCAGCGGCCACAGAGCTGCGGAAACAGCCTCGGCTTCCTTCTTTGCGACAAAGGCTCGCCACTCTTCAAGAAATATTGGGTGGGGGTTCGATGTGGATGATCGCATCGGCGATCTGAGGATACCGCGCCATCAACCGATCCTTGACGACGTGCGACAGCGCGTGCGCGTCGACGAGCGGCATCGCGGACGGCAGCCAGACGTGCAGGTCGAGGAACACGTGATCCGACGATCCGCGCGTGCGAATCTGATGGCATCCCAGGACGCCGGGCACGCTCATGACGACCTTCATCAGGTCCGATTCGGCCATCACGATGCGGTCGCTCAGAATCCGCGTCGTCGTCTGCGCGACCTTGTATCCGGAGAACGCGATGAACGCAGCGACGACCAGCGCCGCGAGCGGATCGAGCACCGGCAACCCGGCGCGCGCGCCGACGAGCGCTCCGATCACGGTCAACGACGACCACACGTCGCCGCGCGTCTGCGTCGCGTCGACGAGGAGAACCTCGCTTCCAAGTCGATTGCCTTCGCGCGATTCGTACATGACTACGAAGAGGTTGATCACGACGGTGACGAGCATGACGGCGAAGCTGCCGAATGTGATTTCGTGAGCGCTCGTGCGACCGGTCAGGTTGTCGACGGCATTGCGCAGTACTTCGATGACGACCAGCAGCAGGAACAGGGTGACGACCGAGGCGGCCACCGTTTCGTACTTGCGATGCCCGTACGGATGATCCGCGTCGGGAGGCTGGCGCGCGGCGTAGACGCCCACCAGGCCGACGACGTTCGACGCGCCGTCAGTCAGCGAATGAAACCCGTCCGAAAGGACGCTGATCGCCCCGCTGGAGTAGCCGAATATGATCTTGGCGAGCGCCACCGCGAGGTTCAACGCGAACACGCGAATCAGGACGCGCGCGACCTCTTTGTACCGCGTCGGGATTTGGGATGCGGGATTCGGGATTCGCTCCGGCTGTGGGACCCGCTGAGGGTCCGGGATGTGCTCGCGATTCGCAGTCCGCCGCTCAGGATTCGAGATTGGCTCGACGATCGCAATTCGCTCGGAGTCTGTGATCCGATCATGCGCTATGGCTTTTGACTTTTCGAATCCCAAATCCCGCATCCCGAATCCCGACGGTGTTCAGAAGACCCGCGCGCTCGGCACGGGCCACCAGCGCAGTTGCACCTTCCCGATGATGTACTTCTTCGGCACCATGCCCCAGTGACGGCTGTCCGAGCTGTTGTTGCGGTGATCGCCCATCACGAAGTAGTAGCCCTCCGGGATGACCTGCGGTCCCCAGTCGTCGTGGCTCCGGAACTCCGTCGGGACGTAATCGTCCTTCAGCGGGATGTCGTTCACGTACACGCGGCCGTCGAGGATGCGCACCGTGTCGCCTTCTTCGGCGATAACGCGTTTGACGAATGATTTTTCGGGGTTCAGCGGATAGTACAGCATGACGATGTCGCCGCGTCGCGGCTCGCCGATGCGGTACACGAGCTTGTTCACGACGAGCCGATCCTGATCTTCGAGCGTCGGCGCCATGCTCTGGCCCTCGACGCGCGCGATCTGGAAACCGAACGTGACGATGAGAATCGCGTAAACGGCGGCAGAGACGAGCGTCTTCACCCACGCGATTAGCTCCTCCTTTACCTGCGCGAGGCGGATGCCCGGACTCGTCAGGCGCAAATCGGGCGCGTCGACTGCGATCGCCTCGCTCGGCTGAAAGCCTCGCGCTACATGTGCTGTCGATTCGAGGGAGCGTTCCGCTTCGGCCGGTGGCGCGACCCCTTCAAGCGGGCGCTCTGGTTCGGCCGGCGGGGCGAGCTGTTCAGGCGAGCGCTCTGGTTCGGCCCGTACCGCCTGCGTCTCAGACGAGCGTTCCGATTCGGGTGGCCGCGCGAGCCCTTCAGCCGGGCGTCCTGATTCACCGGGTAGCGCGAGTCCTTCAGCCGGGCGTTCTGGTTCACCGGGTAGCGCGAGCCTTTCAGCCGGGCGTTCTGGTTCACCGGGTAGCGCGAGCCTTTCAGCCGGGCGTTCTGGTTCACCGGGTAGCGCGAGCCCTTCAGCCGGGCGTTCTGGTTCACCGGGTAGCGCGAGCCTTTCAGGCGAGCGTTCGCTTACAGCTTCAGGTACTCCCTGAGCCTGCGCGTCTGCGTTCGGCTGACCGGAATTTCCGTCGACTTCTCGTCTTTCATCCGCAGGATGTAGTTCCGACTGAACCAAGGGACGATCTCCTTGATCTTGTTGATGTTCACCAGGTGCGATCGGTGGACCCGCCAGAACACGCCCGGGTCGAGCCGTTCCTGCAGCTCGTCGAGCGTCCGGTAGTTCGACGTGCCCGAGTGCTTGAGCGTAACGACGACGATCCCGTCGTCGGCGAGCGAGGCGTAGACGATCTCTTCCGCCTGTACCAGCATGAACCGCTCGCCCACCTTGATCGCCAGCCGATCGCGCCGGTGCTGGCGCTCGGCGACGAGCTGGACGATCTTTTCGATCTGGGCCTGCACGAAGCCGGGCGCCGCTTCGCCCAGGTCGAGCTTGCGATCGATCGAGATGCGGCGCCGCGCGCGGTCGACTGCCATCTCGAGACGCGCCGGATCGACTGGCTTCAGCAGGTAATCGACGGCGTTCACCTCGAACGCCTCGATGGCGTGCTGATCGAACGCCGTGACGAAAATGATCTGCGGCAGCGCCTGGGTGTCGAGCATCCGCCGCGCGACTTCGAACCCGGTCAGCCCGGGCATCTGGACGTCGAGGAACACGACGTCCGGCTGCAGCTTGTCGATCGTCGTCAACGCCTCGACGCCGTTGCCGGCCTGACCGATGATCTCGACGCCGCCGACCTGGCCGAGGAGAAACCCGAGCTCATCGCGCGCCAGCTGTTCATCGTCAACCAGCACCGCCCGCAAATCCATATTACGCCGTCACCCGTTCGGGAACCGTCAATTGAGGAATGTTCACGATCGCGACGGTGCCGCGGCCGGCGACGCTCGTCAGCTTCAGGGAGTAGTTCGCGCCGTAGATCGTACGGAGCCGCTCGTTGACGTTGCTCAAGCCGATGCCGCCGTCGAGTGCGTGCTCGAGCCGCTCTTCGCTCATGCCGAGGCCGTCGTCGTGGACTTCGATCGTCGTGTGGCCGTCGCGAACCTCCGCCCTGATCGTAATCCGTCCGCCGCCGACCTTGCGCGACAGCCCGTGCTTGATCGAATTCTCGATCAGCGGCTGCAGGATCATGCTTGGCACGACGACGTCCAGCGTGTCGGGGCTGATCTCCTTGTCGACAATCAGTTGCGGACCGAAGCGCACGACCTCGATGTCGAGATATTCGTCGATCGACTCGAGCTCCTCGCGCAGCGTGACGAAATGATCGGTGCTTCGCATCAGCCGCCGAAGCAGCGCGGAGAGCTTCGTGATGAGCATCCGCGCCGTCTCCGGCTTCGTGCGGATGAGCGACGAAATCGACGTCAGGGTATTGAACAGGAAATGCGGGTTGATCTGATTCGAGAGCGCCTCGATCTTCGCCGCGAGCAGCAGCTTCTCCTGCTCCTGCAGCCGGTGTTCGATGCGCGCGTTGTTCCAGATCTTGATCGGCGTCGCCACGCACAGCACCGTCGCCATGACGACGACGAACAGCATCCACGGCGATGCCGGCGGAGCGCCGTGAAGGTAGAAGAGCCGGTGGTGCGCGCTCCACCGCGCCCCGAGTCCCTGGCGCAGGAATTCGAGCGTCACCGGCGCCAGCAGCAGCACGACCTGCCAGTCGACCTGCACCGATCGAATCATCTGCCATGCGCGGCGGTGGAGGCTGGTGAAGATGAACGGCGAGAAGTGCCAGATGGCTTCCTTCGGGCAGAGCTCGCGGAGGCCGCCGCCGGCGAAGCCACAGCCGACGGCGAACGGCAGCGCGATCAGCTCGCCGTTGAAGAGCGGGGCAAACGCGCCCATCGCGCCGACGAGCGCGCCGGCATAGGGTCCCGCGACGAGGCCGGCGATGAAGGAACCTTCCAGCGTCAAGTCGGCAGCATCGTAGTGCAGGAGGAGCCGCGCCGCGACGCCGGCCGTCAGGGGGATCGCAAGGCTGAGCGCAAACACCAGCCGATCGGGCCATGCGCGACGCTCGAAGATGAGGATGTGGCGGAAGCGCCGGTAGCGCACAAGCATCGTCGCCAGCGCCGCCATGACGGCGAGCTTGACGACGAGCGTCGTCAGCAGGATCTGCTCGGCGGAGAGGAACTGCGGGCCCTGCATTGATTTACATTGATCTTATCGGCCGGGTAAACTGAGAGCAAATGGCTGTGATCCGACCGTTCATCATCGGTTTCGCGACGACGCTGAAGCACCTGTTCAGGAAGCCCATCACGATCAACTATCCGGATCAGAAGTTCCCGATGTTCCCGAAATTCCGCGGCAAGCAGGTGCTCATGCGCGATGAGAACGGGCTCGAGAAATGCGTCGCGTGCGGCCTGTGCTCGGTTGCGTGTCCCGCCGATGCCATCTACCTCGAGGCAGCGGAAAACGATGGCACGGTCCAGGCCGGTCCGCGCTACGCCTCGGTTTACCAGATTCACAAGATGCGCTGCATCTTCTGCGGATACTGCGAGGAAGCGTGCCCGGTCGGCGCGATTTTCATGGGCAAGGACTACGAGCTGGCGGTCTACAGCAAAGACGACTTTGTCTGGGACAAGACGGACCTTCTGGTGCCGGCGACCATTTCGCCGCCGCCGGCAATTCGGGCTGGAAGGGCAGGATAGGCTGGACAGGCTGGAGGGCGAAGCGCCCGTGGCAACCGCGCAGCGATCCGATCCGTCCTGCCCGTCCCGCCGGCCCTGCTCTCCCAGCCCCTCCTGCCTGTCCCGACCCTCCTGCCGGTCCCACCCCTTCTGCCTGTCCCGCCCCTCCTGCTCCTCCCACTCGTCCTCTCCCTCCCGCCCATGATGATCGGAGCGCTTGGCGACATCCACGGCGAGTTCGAGGCTGTCGACGACATCATGAAACGGCATCGCGACGTGCCCCTGTGGGTGTGTGTCGGCGACGTCGCGAGCAACGACGGGGAATACTTCACGCCGGCGGCGCCGCTCTATTTCGTCAAGGGCAACAATGAGGAGTTCGACGTGCTCGCCGCGGCAATTGCGGGACGCCCGCCGTCGCCGATGCTGCACTATCTTGCCAACGGCGGACCGTTCATCGTCGGGCCGTGGCGCGTGGCGGCGCTCGGCGGCACGTTCGCGCCGAGCTGGTACAACACGCCGGCCTCGCAGCTGCCGCCCTCGAAGGGGCGCAAGTCGATGAGCGCGTCGCTGAAGCTCGGCAAGAGCCGCGACGACAAGCGCCGTCACTTCGTTCGCGACGAAGTGCTCGCATGCAAGGCGCTGGCGAACATCGATCTGTTTCTCACGCACGAAGCGCCGCGTCCGTTCTATCCGGCCGGCCGCCGGATCGATGCCGGCAAGACGGTCCTGAACGACGTGCTCGCGGCGATGAAGCCGCGCCTGCATCTCTTCGGCCATCACCACGAATTCACCGACTCGATGCGACAAGAGGTCCGCTCGATCGGGCTCGATGTGGTGACGAAGTCTTATCTCTTGATCAACGCAGAGACGTTCAAGACAGAGCGGTTAGATACATAAGTTAACGCGTGGGCCCCACTTTTACTTATCGCGGCGGGACCTCACCCCCGCCGCTGTTGCTCGGCGCGTGCGCGCCTCGCAACAGCTCAAGGCTGTCACGCGCTGACGCCCTCGCGGCATTTTCCTTCGGCTCGTGGGGCCCCGCCCCGCTCGCTTGGCCGCAGGCGCTGCGCTCGGGCGTATCCGGAACAGAACGTCGCAGATCGGACTATTGGTGACGGCAGTCGCCATCGGTCACGTTAAGGTACAATTCGAAGGATCTAGATGCTCAAAGCGCTCAAAGAAGCGATCGAAGAGCGCGTGCTCGTCTGCGACGGGGCGATGGGGACGATGCTGTACGCGAAAGGCGTCTTCATCAACAAGAGCTTCGACGCGTTGAACGTGACGCAGCCGGATCTCGTGGCGGAAGTGCACGCGGAGTACGTGCGCGCGGGGGCCGACATCATCGAGACGAACACGTTCGGCGCGAACCGGATCAAGCTCGGTTCGTTCGGTCTCGCCGACAGGCTTCACGCGATCAACGAGCAGGGAGCGCGCATCGCGCGGCACGCGGCCGACGACCGCGCGTACGTGGCGGGCGCCATCGGTCCGCTCGGCATCCGCATCGAGCCGTGGGGCAAGACCGGCGTCGACGAAGCGCGCGACTATTTCCGCGAGCAGGCCCAGGCGCTCGCCGACGGCGGCGTCGACCTGTTCATCCTCGAAACGTTCCGGGACCTGAACGAAATGGGGGCGGCGATCGATGCGGTCCGCGCCGTCTCCGATCTGCCGATCGTCGCGCAGATGACGACCGAGGAAGACGGGAACACCCTCGACGGGACGCCGCCGGAGAAATTCGCGCCCGAGCTCGAGCGGCGCGGCGCGACGCTCATCGGCGTCAACTGCGCCGTCGGCCCCGCGCCGATGCTCGACACGATCGAGCGGATGGCCGCGGTCACGAAGCTGAAGCTCACGGCGCAGCCGAACGCCGGCAAGCCGCGCGACGTGGAAGGGCGCAACATCTACCTCTGCTCGCCGGAGTACATGGCATCGTACGCCCGGCGCTTCATCCTGCACAACGTACGGCTCGTCGGCGGATGCTGCGGCACCACGCCGGAGCACATCCGGCAGATCAAGATGGCGGTCCGCGCGCTGGCGCCGGCTGTGGTCCGGGCGAGCGTCGAGACACCGCGCGCCGGCGCGGCACCTTCGCCGCCGTTGAGCCGTGTCGAGGGACCGCCGGTGCCGCGCGATCAGAAATCGCGCCTCGCGCGCTCGATCGCGAACCGGCGCTTCGTGATCGGCGTCGAGCTGCTGCCGCCGCGCGGGTACCAGACCGACCAGGTAGTCGAGCGGGCCCGACGGCTGAAGATTGGCGGCGTCGACGTCATCAGCATCCCCGACGGCCAGCGGGGCGGCGCGCGCATGAGCGCGCTGTCGCTGGCGGTGCTCGTCGAGCAGCAGGCGGGCGTCGAGACGCTGCTGCACTACGCGTGTCGAGATCGCAACCTCCTCGGCATTCAGTCGGATCTCCTCGGCGCGCACGCGATGGGCGTGCGCAACCTGATGCTCGTCACCGGCGATCCTGGCCGCGTCGGCGATTATCCGGACGCAACCGCCGTGTTCGACGTCGACTCGATCGGTCTGACGAACGTCGTCGTGCGGCTGAACCGTGGATGCGACGTCGGCGGTCAGCCGATCGGCGCACCAACGGCGTTCCACATCGGGGTGTCGATCAACCCGGCCGCGACGAACCTCGATCAGGAACTGCGGCGGTTCGAGTACAAAGTCGACGCCGGCGCGGAGTTCATCGTGACCCGACCGGTGTTCGACGTGCGGGCGTTCGAGCAGCTCCTCAGACGGCTCGAGCCCGCGGGATTGCCGGTCATCGCCGGGCTGTTTCCGTTCGAGAGCGCGCGCAACGCCGAGTTCATGGCGAACGAAGTGCCCGGCGTTCGCGTACCCGACGCGCTGCTCGAGCGCATGCGCAAGAGCGACGGTCGCTCGGGCGGCGCCGCCGAGGGCGTCGCGATTGCACGGGAGATTGCGTCCGAGCTGCGAAGCGCAGTGCAGGGCTTTCAGGTGTCGACGCAATCGGGCGACGTCGAATCGGCGCTGTCAGTCCTCGATGGACTTCGTTAACGGACCAGATGTATAGTCGCTCGACTGTTCACGTTCGCGGTACACCGCTTGAACGTCAAAGGAGCCTGATGGCCCTATTTGAGCCGGATCCGCAACGCGAAAGTGAAGATATCCTCGGGTCAGACGCCGCCACTCGCTCCCTCTCGGTCACCGTCGTCGAAAACGATTTCGTCGCACGCGTCTACGAGAACCTCGCGTGGATCTACGACGTCGTGTTCGGTCCGGCGCTGCATCCCGGGCGCGTCGACGCAATACGCCGCATGGGCATCAGGCCGGCCGATCGCGTGCTCGAGGTCGGCGTCGGCACGGGCATCAACTCGTCGCTCTATCCGCGCGACTGCTCGGTCACGGGCATCGACCTGTCGAGTTCCATGCTCGAGAAGGCGCGCGACCGCATCGCGCGCAAAGAGGTGCGGAACGTACGGCTTCTGCAGATGGACGCCGCGAACCTGAAGTTCGCCGACGATACGTTCGACATCGTATATGCCCCGTACGTGATCAGCGTCGTTCCGGATCCTGTGGCCGTCGCCAGCGAAATGCGCCGCGTCTGCCGTCACGGCGGACGCATCGTCATCCTCAATCACTTCCGCAGTCGAAACACGCTCATGGCGTGGCTCGAGCGGCTCATCTCGCCGTTCACCGTCCACATCGGCTTCAAGTCGGATCTCGATCTGCCCGCGTTTCTGGCGCAGGCGGAGCTGAAGCCGGTTTCGATTCAGAAGGTGAACGTCCCGCGGATCTGGTCGCTCGTGACCTGCATCAAAGACTGAACCGCGGCGGCGCGATCGTGTAAAACCCAACGCCGCCAATCGCGGCGGGTGTAGCATCCTGTGCACATCCGGAGGTGGCCATGAAGATCGTCACCGGCATCGCCGTTGTGCTCTGCGCGCTGGCGGGACCAGTGTCCGCGCAGTGGCTCAAGTACCCGACGGCCGGCGTTCCGAAGACTCACGAGGGAAAGCCCGATCTCGCCGCGCCGACGCCGCGAACCTCCGATGGCAAACCCGATCTCTCCGGCATCTGGGACATCGAACACAACAGACCGTGCGCTCCCGGCGGATGCGCCGACATGGAGGTGGGACAGGAGTTCGTCAACATCGGCTGGAGCCTGAAGGGCGGTCTACCGTATCAGCGTTGGGCAGCCGAGGCGCGGAAGGCGCGGATGGACCAAAACGGCAAGGACGATCCGGGATCGTATTGCCTGCCCGGAGGCGTGGTGAAAGCGCACACGACACCGCTGCTCCAGAAGTACGTCCAGGTACCCGGGCTCCTGCTGATTCTCAAGGAACAGAACAAGACCTACCGCCAGATTTTCACCGACGGCCGGCCGCTGCCCGAGGTCGAGCAGCCGTCGTTCGACGGCTATTCAACCGGCAAGTGGGATGGCGATACGTTGATCGTACAGACGGTGGGATTCAAGGACGGAACGTGGCTCGATCGCAGCGGAAGCCCGATGACCGACACCGCGAAAATGACCGAACGGTTCCGCCGCGTGAATTACGGCAAGCTCGAGATCGAGATCACCGTCGACGATCCGAAGGCGTACACCGCGCCGTGGACCGTCAAGCTGAATCACTTCATTGCGCTCGACACGGAGCTGCTCGACTACATCTGTCTGGAAAATGAGAAGGACGCCCGTCATATGGTCGGCCGGTGATGGGTCGGGAACGGTCTCGAGACCGTCCCCTATGACGATGCGCCGAATGGATTCTCAATCGAAGGGCTCTGGGGCGTAAGCAGTTCGGCGCCGCTCTCGGTGACGTGCATGTCGTCCTCGAGCCGCACGCCGAACTCGCCGCGGATATAGATGCCGGGCTCGTCGCTGAACATCATGCCCGGCATCATCCTCACCGCTTTCTCCCAGCCGAACATGTTGTTCTTCACGAGGTACGGCCATTCGTGGCCGTCCATCCCCATGCCGTGCCCGACGCGATGCGTGAAGTACTTGAATCCCGGACCGTAGCCCGCGTCGGCGATCACCTTGCGCGCGGCGGCGTCGATCGATTCGAGGGCGACGCCGGGACGCGCGGCCTTCAGGGCGGCCGTCTGCGCCTGATGGACGATGTCGAACACCCTTTTCATCTTGTCGGTCGCCTTGCCGAGCACGAACGTCCGCGTGATGTCGGACTGGTACCCTTCGACCGTGCAGCCGTCGTCGATCATGATGATGGTGCCTTCGCGGATCGCCTGGGGCTGGATGGAACCGTGCGGCAACGCGGTATATTCGCCGACCTGCACGCTTGCGAAGCCGGGAAATCCGAGACGCGAGTAGCCGGCGTCGATGAGGCGGCCGACCTGATTCTGAGTCATCGCCGGCGCGAGCGCCTTGAACACCGCCTCGTAGCATTTCAGCGTCGCCTCGGACGCGATGCGCATCAGCTCGACCTCGTGCGCATCCTTGAGCATCCGACACCCGGCGGTGATCGGCGTGGCGCTGACGATGTGGGCGGCCGGCGCCGCCGCAGAGACGCTGTCGGCGAACACGAATTTCGTCGTCTCCTCGACGCCGACGCGGCCCGACGCGATGCCGCGGTCCTTCAGGCCCTGAGCGACACGGTCGAACGGACTCTCATCCTCCTGCCATGTGGCAACGTCGGTGTGTACCAGCGGTCCGAGCGCGAGCTGCTCGCGCGCGCGCTCTTCCTCGAATCCCGGACAGACGACGTAGGGATTGCCTTCGCGCGGGATGACGACGGCAAAGAGGCGCTCGCTGTTGCCCCAGCGGATCCCGGTGAAGTAGGTGAGCGACGTGCCGCCGGTCAGGATGATGGCGTCGAGCTTCGCTTCGGCCATCAGCTTCTTCGCGCGCTCGACTCGGCCGCGTCGCTCGTCGGTGGTGATCGGCTTCGCGCGATTGCGCATCGACGTGAGCGCGGCGATGCTCGGCGGCGGCGGACCGGTCGATTCGGATCCGCGTCCGCGCTGGGCGGAAAGGCGGGTGACGGAGAGCGCGCCGGCGGCGCCGGTCAGCGTGAGGAAATGGCGTCTGGTGAGCATGGTGGTTAAAAGCGTACTCGAAGACCGCCGTTCACCTGTCCGACGAAGCAGAGAAGAAGAGCGCGCGGGAGCAGCTTCCGCGCGAGAGGACTCCTGTGAGATCAGCGACGGGCCAACTGTATCACGTAGCGTGCGGCGACCGCGGCGCCGTCGATCGGCGGTCGCTCGACGGGTGCGTGCTGCTCGAGCAGCGCATCGATCGCATCGGCCCAGCGGCCCGCGAGCAGATCGTTCTGCCCGATGTAGCGGCATCGCAGCACGCGCGGCATTTCTCTCGCGAACACATCGTATTCGACGAAGCGGCCGCGCGACGTGTACAACAGCGCCGTCTCGTTCGCCACGGACTCGGACACGATGCCGTACCCGGGTTTGCTGACGACGACGTCCACCGCCGCGACGAGATCCTGATAGTGGAGATCGTGCTCGTCGAGCTGCGCGAAATCTCCGCGCACCATCCCGAACCGATCCGAGCGCGCGAGCTCGTCGTACGGAAGGTCGAGCCCGTAGGCGCCGAACGAGGGCAGCACGGCAGGACGGTCGTCGGCGATCCTGAGGCGCCGCCGCGTGTCGCGCCGGTCTCGCGTGGATCGCCGGACGATGAACGGGATGTCGCGCGTGACGGTGGTCATCGGCTCGAAGCCGCCGTGCATCGGAAGGCGCAGCGCGAGCGACGCGCACGAATACGCGCGTCGGATTGCGGGCATCGCATGCGGCGCCTCGCGCTCGAACGAGTCGTACACGCTGTAGATCCAGTCCCACGTGAAGTTGCTGACTGCGACGGACGGCAGCTTCGCGCGTGCGGCCGCCGCGAACGCCAGTGGCGGGATGTCGCCGACCACGACGTCGGCGCCGACCTCGCGCAGGACCGCGGCTTCGTCCTCGACGCGGCGATCGAAGTCGCGGTAGAAGCGCGCGGCCTGGCGCGCCGTCTCGGCTTCGTCGATCCGGATGCTGTCGATCTGCACGATTCCGGTATCGACCTCGATCGGCTGCAGATCGATCGACGACGGCGCCGTCCGGTCGAAGATCCAACGCGGCGCCGACGTGCGCACGACAATGCGCGTGTCGCCGGGGGCTGTAGACGCGAGCGCGTGCATCAGCTCGATCGCGCGCGAAGCGTGTCCGAGTCCGTGGCCCGAAATGTAGAAGGCGACGATCATCGTTCGGGCAGCGCCACCTTCAGCACTTCCTCGAGCGTCTGGACCGGGATGAAGCGAATGCCATCCTTTACTTCGGCAGGCAGCTCGGCGAGGTCCGGTTCGTTGCGCGCGGGCAGCACGAATTCCTTGATGCCGTGGCGGCGCGCGGCGAGCGCCTTCTCGCGGATTCCGCCCACCGGCAGCACGAGGCCGCTCAGCGTGATCTCGCCGGTCATCGCCACGTCGTCACGCACCGGCTGATTCCTCAGCGCCGAAACCATGGCGGTCGCCATCGTGACCCCGGCCGATGGACCGTCTTTCGGGATCGCGCCTGCCGGTACGTGGACGTGCAGATCGTTCTTGTCCAACGACTCCGGCGCGATACCGAGCTGCGCCGCCTCCGCGCGGATGTGGCTGAGGGCCGCGCGCGCCGACTCCTGCATCACGTTGCCGAGCTGGCCCGTGAGGATCAGATTCTGATGGCCGGACGGCAGGAGGCGCGCTTCGATGAAGAGCACGTCGCCGCCGGTTTCGGTCCACGCGACGCCGGTCGCCACGCCGGGCCGCGAGACGCGAAACGAGACCTCGTCGCGGAACCGCGGCGGTCCGAGATACTCGGTCAGGCTCGCCGCAGTCACGACCCACGCTCGCTGCGTCTCGGCGCGGCTCGCCGCGGCGGGAACCGCGGCGGCGGCCGCCGGACCTTTCGCCGGGTCGCCGCCATCCTGCGACGCGATGCGCGCGGCGATTTTTCGTGCGACCGCGCCGATCTGCCGCTCCAGGTTTCGGACGCCCGCTTCGCGGGTGTACTCCGTCACGATGCGGCGGATCGCGTTGTCCTCGAAGCTCACCGCGTCGGGCCGGAGCCCGTTCTCTTCGAGCTGCCGGGGAATCAGGTAGCGCGTCGCGATGTGCAGCTTTTCCTCTTCGGTGTAGCCCGCAAGTGAAATCAGCTCCATTCGATCGAGCAGCGCCGGATGAATGGTGCCGAGCTGATTGGCCGTGGCGATGAAGAGCACGCGCGAGAGATCGACGTTGATCTCGAGGTAGTGATCGCGGAACGAGTGATTCTGCGAGGGGTCGAGCACCTCGAGCAGCGCCGCGGCGGGATCGCCCTGGTAGCCGACGGTAATCTTGTCGATCTCGTCGAGCATGAACACCGGGTTCATCGCGCCAGCCTGCTTCAGCGCCTGCACGACGCGTCCTGGAATCGCGCCGATGTAGGTGCGCCGGTGGCCGCGAATCTCGGCTTCGTCGCGCACGCCGCCGAGCGAGATGCGGACGAACTTCCGGTTCATGGCACGCGCGATCGACTGTCCCAGCGACGTCTTGCCGACGCCGGGCGGTCCGACGAAGCAGAGAATGGGTCCCTTGATCGTCGCCGCCGGCGCCGCGGCCCGCTTCAGTTTCTGGACGGCGAGATATTCGATGATGCGTTCTTTGACCTTGCCGAGGTCGTAGTGATCCTCGTCGAGCACCGCGCGCGCGGCGATCGGATCGAGGCGATCCTCGGTGAGGACCGACCACGGGACGTCCAGCACCCAATCGATGTACGTGCGGAGCATCTGGTATTCGGGAGACGCGGGCGTCATCCGCTCCAGCCGATCGACTTCGCGCTCCGCAGACCTGGCCACCGTTTCGGGCAGCTTCGCGTCGATCAGGCGCCGGCGGATCTCCTGGATGTCGGTCTTCTCGCCTTCGCCGAGCTCCGCCTGTATCGCCTTCAGCTGTTGCCGCAGGTAGTACTCGCGCTGGGCGTCGGTCATCTCCTGCTGCGCGGCCGATTCGATCTTGCTCTTCATCTCGAGCAGCGCGATCTCGCGGTTCATCGCGCCGGCCACCGCCTGCAGCTTCGGCAGCAGATCGTCGGTCTCGAGAATCTGCTGCTTCTCTTCCGCGCGCATGTCGAGCAGGCTCGAGAGCAGATAGACGAGCCGCAGCGGGTCGTCGATGCCGGCGACCAGGCCGCGCAATTCCTGCGAGAGGCCGCTCGCTAGCGAGAGCGCGCGATCGATCAGATCCTGCAGGCGCCGGACGTACGCGTCGACTTCGAGCGATCGCACGAAGCTGTCGGGCGCGGGCGACACGATCGCGGTGAGCGACGGCGCCGTCTTCGAATAACTCTCCGCTTTCGCGCGCGTGAGCCCTTCGACGATGATCGACATGCCGCCGTTTGGAATCTTCGCCATCTGCCGGATCGCGCCGATCGTGCCGACGCGGCGCAGGTTGTCGATCGCCGGCTCGTCGTCGTCGTTGTTCTGGAGCACGAGGAAGAGGAGGCGGTCGCCGCTGAGCGCGCGGTTGACCGAGTCGACCGATGCCGGACGGTTGATCGCGAGCGGCTGCAGCGTCAGCGGGAGGACGACGTTTTGTCGAAGCGCGATGACGGGAAGTTCGCTCGGGTACGTTCGCGCCGGGTCGGTCGGCATGATCCAACCGTCAGGATCGCATGCGGATCCGGGCGGGTCAAATGACTCGGCGGTCCCGTACGGCGCGGACGCCGGGGTGATAGGATTCCGCGACCTTGCACGACATCCCGGAGGAGGCACGATGGGGACGCTCACTCGACTTGTCGCCGCTTCAACGCTCGCGCTGGCGCTCGGCACCTCGGCCGCGTCGGCGCAGGTTCAAACCGGTTCGATTGCCGGCGTCGTCACCGACGCGAGCAACGCAGTGCTGCCGGGTGTGACGGTATCTCTATCCGGAGAGAAGCTGATTGGCGGCACGCAGAGTCAGGTCACCGACTTGTCGGGAAGTTACCGGTTCGATCGGCTGCCGCCGGGAAGCTACCGGCTGAAATTCGAGCTGCCGGGATTTCGTACGGTGGAGCACGACGACATCATCGTCAACGCCGCCTTCATCGCGAGCGTCAACGGGAAGATGGAGGTCGGCAGCGTCAGCGAGGCGATCACCGTGACGGGCCAGTCGCCGACGGTCGACACGAAGTCGAACCTTCAGCAGACCGTCATGAACCAGGACGTCCTCGAGGGCGTTCCGACGGGACGCGATCCCTGGTCGGTGGCCAAACTGATCCCCGGCGTACAGGTGAGCACGTACGACGTCGGCGGCACTCAGTCGTTCCAGCAAAGTTCGCTGTCCTCGCACGGATCGAACACCAACGACGTCAGCTACAACATCGACGGCGCGACCGTGAACTGGCCGGGGGGCGGCGGCGGCGCGACGATGCTGTATTACGACCAGGGCATGTTCGAGGAAGTGAACTACATGACGTCGGCGATCCCCGCGGAAGTGATGGTGGGCGGCGTGTCGATCAACATGGTCACGAAGGACGCCGGCAACAAATGGAGGGGCGACGCGCGGTACAACTTCTCGAGCGGATGCCTCGAGCAGCCGACGGCCGCCGGGCAGCGCGCGACCGTCGGATGCCTCGAGACCGACAACGTCGGGAGCGGCATCGACGACGGCACGCTGCCGACGACGTTCCTCGGCAACCCGACGAAGACCACGTGGGACTTCAACCTGGCCGGCGGCGGCGCCATCGTGACCGACCGGCTGTGGGTCAATGGGTCGATCCGCCGCTGGATCGTCGACAAGCTCGTCGCGGCGCGAAATGCGAACGGGACGCAGGCGATCGACGACAACACGCTCAAGAACTATTCGGGCAAGGGCGTCTACTCCCAATCGCCGAACCAGAAAGTGATGTTCTCCTACAACTGGAACAACAAGATCCGGGGCCACCGGCGCGATGGGACGTTCCAGGCGCCAGACATCGCCTCGCTCGTACAGACCAATCCCGCCTCGTCGACGCAGGCCAAGTACACCGGCGTCCGCAAGCGGCTGGTGTACGAGTCGGCGTTCAGCCTGATGAAGGGACAGACCAACTACTTCTATCAACCCGACACGCCGGCCACGGCGGTGCGCATGGAAGACGCGACGCTGAATAAATCGGACTTCGCCGCCCAGCGGCACGAGGAACAGCCGAACTCGCGGCTGCAGTTCGACAACACCGTGTCGTACACGGCTTCGGGATGGGGCGGCGATCATCTGTTGAAGACCGGCGTGCAGTTCGCGCGCCTCTACTTCGAGAGCCGGTACGACGTGCAGAACAACATGTACCTGCTCTACTCCAATGGCCGCGCGACGTCGGTGCGCGAGTACAACACGCCGACCA
Organism: Acidobacteriota bacterium; assembly: GCA_003222395.1. Classification (GTDB taxonomy): domain Bacteria; phylum Acidobacteriota; class Vicinamibacteria; order Vicinamibacterales; family CAVVIG01; genus Gp6-AA45. Next base: position 9,510 of record QHWB01000065.1, on the reverse strand, counting down.
CGTCGAAGAATCTCGACCAGGTGCTTGGCCTCTTCGTCCAGGACGGCTGGTCTGTCGGCCGGAACCTGACGCTGAACGTCGGCGTCCGGTACGACCACAACAACGGGATCCTGCCGGACCAATCGAATCCGCAACGCCAGTTCGTCGGCCCGCAGACGTTGTCCAATTCGACGCCGATCAGACAGAACCTCTTCGTGTGGCGCACGGGCGCGTCGTACGACCCGCTCGCGGACGGACGCACGGCGATCAAGGCGAGCTACAGCCGGTACGGCCTGCAGGTCGGCGTCGATCGCGTGACGAACGTCAACCCGTTCACCAACGCGTTCCAGACCTGTCCGTGGACGGATCCGAACAACGACGGGATCGCGCAGGCGGGCGAAATCCAGCAGGCGCAGTGCAGCGGCTTTCCAGGCCTGACCGTCAAGTATGGCGATGCGAACGGCTTCAGCTGGCCGTACTCCGACGAGGTGACGGCCGGCGTCGAGCGGCAGGTCATGAAGGACATGCGAATCGGCGTCATGTACTACTACCGGACGAACCGGAACCAGATTGGCCTGCGGAACATCGCCGCCCCGCCGAGCGCGTACACACCGTTCACGGTCACCGTCCCGAACGGTCCGGGCGGAACGCTCGCGAATCCGAGACCCGTGACCGCCACGGTCTACAACCTGCAGCCCGCGTTCAACGGCCTTCAGAACAACGTCATCGACAACCAGCCGTATCTCGACACCACGTACAAAGGCGTGGAGTTCACGGCGCAGAAGCGCTTCTCGCAGCGATGGCAGATGACTGCGGGGCTGACGGCGGGGAAGAACACCGGCGGCATCAACAGCAGCGTGGCGCCGGGCCAGTCGCTCGGCAGCGGCAACGACCTCAACGACCCGAACTTCACCACGTTCGCCAGCGGCATCGTCGGGTACGATTCGACCGTCGCGTTCCGGCTCTCGGGCAGCTATCAGGCGCCCGGCGACATCAGCGTGGCGGGAAGCCTCGTGTCGAACGGCGGCTATCCGTACATCTCCACGTACTCGGTGACGCGAGCCGCGGCGGCGGCTGCGGGCGTGTCGCTGACGCGGGCCTCACAGACGATATACCTCAGCAGCCGCGGCGACGAGCGGCTGCCCGCGGTGACGCTCGTCGATCTCCGCGTGTCACGCGCGTTCCGGTTCGGACCGGGACGCCGCCTCGTGCCGCAGTTCGACATCTTCAACCTGATGAACGCGCACACGGCCGATTCGATCAGCAACGGCGTCGGCGCAACGTACTTGGTGCCGCAGACGATCGTCTCGCCACGGATCATGAAGGTCGGGCTGAGCATCAATTTCTGAACGATCAGGCTCATGGCGAAATGGACGATCGGCGCCATCGTGTGAGCTCTGGCGATTGCCGGTCGTCCGGCCGCGTCGCAGACTTTCACCTCCGAAACATTCGCGGGGCTCAAAGCCCGGTCGATCGGTCCGGCGGTGACCTCGGGCCGCGTGATGACGATCGCCGTCGATCCGGCGAACAAGGCCGTCATCTACGTCGGCGCCGCGTCGGGCGGCGTCTGGAAGACGACCAACGGCGGCGCGTCGTGGCAGCCGATCTTTGACACCCAGGGATCGTTTTCGATCGGATGGGTGACCGTCGATCCGAAGCGGCCGAACGTCGTGTGGGTCGGCACCGGCGAGCGGAATTCGCAGCGCTCGGTCGCGTACGGCGACGGCGTGTACAAGAGCGACGACGGCGGCCGTTCGTGGACCAACGTCGGCCTCAAGACCTCCGAGCACATCGGCCGCATCGTCATCAGTCCCAAAGACAGCGACACGGTGTTGGTCGCGGCGCAGGGCCCGCTGTGGGCGCCGGGCGGCGAGCGCGGCCTCTACAAGACGGTTGACGGCGGCCGCACGTGGACGCAGGTGCTGAAGATTTCCGACAACACCGGCGTCACCGACGTCGTCATCGATCCGCGCAACCCGGACGTCGTCGTCGCTTCGTCGTACCAGCGGCGCCGTCATTTCTTCACGATGATCAACGGCGGACCCGAGAGCGCGATTCATCGCAGCACGGACGGCGGGAAGACGTGGAAGAAGATCACCACCGGGCTGCCCACCGAACAGCTCGGACGCATCGGCCTCGCCATCTCGCCGGTCAATCCGGACGTGCTGTATGCGAACGTCGAGGCGGCGAACGGCAAAGGCGGCATCTATCGCTCCACCGACAACGGCGTCACGTGGGAGAAGCGCAGCGACTACAACCAGGGCTCGATGTACTACGGCGACGTCTTCGCCGATCCGGTCAGCGTCGATCGCATTTACGTGCCCGACGTCATCTTCCAGGTCTCAGACGATGCCGGGAAGACGCTCCGGTCGCTCGGGCAGCGGCACATGCACGTCGACAACCACATCATCTGGGTCGATCCGGAGAATACGGGCCATCTTCTCGTCGGCAACGACGGCGGGTTGTATCGCTCGTTCGATCGCGGCGCGACGTGGACGTTCTTCGAGAACCTGCCGCTCGCGCAGTACTACGACGTCGACGTCGACAACGCGGCGCCGTTCTACAACGTGTACGGCGGACTCCAGGACAACAACTCGCTCGGCGGTCCGTCGCGGACGCGATCCGAGCACGGCATCCTGAACCAGGACTGGTTCGTCACACAGGGCGGCGACGGCTTCGTCTCGCACGTCGATCCCGAAGATCCGAACACCGTGTACGCGGAACTGCAGCACGGCGTGATCACCCGCTTCGACCGGCGCACCGGCGAGCAGGTCGGCATCCAGCCGCAGGAGGACAAGGCCGGCGCGCCGCTCCGCTGGAACTGGGATTCGCCGTTCATCATCTCGCCGCACCTGCACACGCGGCTGTACCTCGGCGCGCAGGTGCTGTATCGCTCGGACGATCGCGGCGATTCGTGGAAGGCGATCTCTCCTGATTTGACGAGGCAGATCGATCGCAACACGCTGCCGGTGATGGGCAGGATCTGGGGGCCCGACGCCGTCGCGAAGAACACCTCGACGGCGCTCTACGGAAACATCTCGGCGATCGCCGAAAGCCCGAAGAAAGAACAGCTGCTCTACGTCGGCACCGACGATGGGCTCCTGCAGGTGAGCGAGGACGGCGGCGGCCACTGGCGGAAGATCGATCGACTTCCAGGCGTGCCGTCCGATGCGTACATCGCGCGCATTCGCGCGTCGCAGCACGACGCGGCGACGGTGTACGTCGCGGCGGAGAATCATCAGAACGGCGACTTCAAACCGTATCTCCTCAAGAGCGCCGACAGCGGCCGGACATGGAAGTCGATCGCCGGCGATCTCCCGGAGCGCGGATCGACGTACGCGATTGCGGAAGACCACGTCGATCCCAATCTGGTCTTTGCAGGAACGGAGTTCGCCGCGTACTGGAGCAGGGATGGCGGCCAGCACTGGACCAGGATTGCCGGTCTGCCGACGATCGCCGTGCGCGAGATCGCGATCCAGAAGCGCGAGAACGATCTCGTCCTCGGCACGTTCGGGCGCGGCGTGTACATCGTCGACGACTACTCGCCGATTCGGACGTCCACTGCCGCGACGATGACGTCGGCCGCCACGCTGTATCCGGTCAGGGACGCCGTGCTCTACGTCCCGACGGTGCCGTACGGCATGCCCGGCAAGGGATTTCAGGGCGAGATGTTCTTCACCGGCGACAACCCGCCGTACGGCGCCGTGTTCACGTATTACCTGAAGGAAGATCTGAAGACGCTGAAAGAAAAGCGCACCGAAGCGGAGCAGGCGGCAGAGAAAGCGGGGCAGCCGATTCGATATCCGCCGGCCGACCAGTTGCGAGCGGAGGCGAACGAAGAGCCGCCGGCGATCCTGCTGACGATTGCGTCCGTGTCCGGAACGCCGGTGCGCGTCGTCACCGGACCGGTGGCGAAGGGACTGCAGCGCGTTGCGTGGGATCTGCGCGCGCCGGCGCATCAGCTGCCGCCCAATCGGCCGCGCGGCGAGCTCGACGAGCTGTTCGGCGATCCGCTGGTCGGTCCGTACGTCGTGCCCGGCGAGTACCGCGTCACCTTGTCGCAGCGCGTCGGCGGAGTCGTGACCGAACTCGGCGGCCCCGCGACGTTCAAGGTCGTGATGGACCCGCAGGCCGCGCACACGATGGCAGACCAGGACGCGCGCTGGCGGTTTCAGGAGAAGCTCCAGGCGCTGCGGCGCGATATCGCGGGATCGTTGGAGCTCGCCAGCAGCACAACGACGCGGCTCGAGGCGATCGTGAAGGCGCTCGACGCGACGCCCGCCGCGCCGCGCGCGCTGCACGATCAGGCGCGAGGGATGCAGAAACGGCTGAATGCAATTCTCGTCGCCGTGCGCGGCGACCGGTCGCTCGGCGCGCGGAGCGTGCCGATGCCCGTCGCGATTTCAGAGCGGGCCAACACGATCAGCAACGAGCTGAATCGATCGCTCGCCCGGCCGACGGCGACGCACGAGCAGCAGTATCAGATTGCGATGGAGCTGTTTGCGCCCGAGCGCGCGGCGCTCAGGCAGCTCGTCGACACTGACGTGCCGGCCATCGAGCGGGAGCTCGACCGGCTGGGCGCGCCTTATACACCGGGCCGCATCCCACGCGACTCCGCCGCCCTGTTTTCGTCGACCCTCGCGAGGGCGGCCGCATTTTCTATCCGTCGGTAGCGCGAGGCTTTCAGCCGAGCGTCGTGGCCACGATCGCGTGAAAGGCTCGCGCTACCGCCGCGATCTGCCCTGCGCGGCCTGCTATGATCGCGGCATGGCGCTCGACGAACGCGACTTCTTCAACAGCCGGAACGAAACGCGCACCGACAAGCTGGCGTGTCCGCGGTGCAAGCGCACGAACGACTATCAGATGCGATGGGTCGTGCGGACGAGGAAGGATCGGATTCCGCCGGGCGCCGACGATCGCGATCGCGCGCTGTACGGAAAGCTGCGCGACTACATGATTCGAGTCGACGACTCCGTCACGTGCAAGACGTGCGGGAAGAAGTTCGACATCCCTTCGCAGCACTCGATGGTGTTCCTGCAGAAAGGCGACGCCGGATCGGCGGCGACCATCGCGCAGGGCGACGACGATTCGCGCTTCAATCGGTAACGTCGGGTCGTTGGCTGAGCAGGAATGCATCGAATCAGGATCCGGAGCGTAAGCGACGGCAGCGCGTGACAGCCTTGAGCCGTTGCGAGGCGCGAATGCGCCGAGCAACAGCGCCGGGGTGGGGCCCCGGCGAACCAGAAAATGTGGGGCCCCACGCGAATTTTCAATAGATGAAAGGAATTACGCGCCACCGCACCTGACGCTGGTAGCGCGTGTACTGGCCGCCGTAGCTCTGGACGAGCGACTGCTCCTCCCAAGGAATCGCAATCACCAGGTACAGCGACGTCAGAATGGCGAAGGCGAGCCGGTCGCCGGTCAGATGGGGCGTCCCGAACGCCGCGACGATCCATCCGAGATACAGCGGATGGCGTACGAGCCGGTACGGGCCTTGAAATTGCAGCTCGTCTTCCGCGTCGGGTGTTCTAATTCCCGCGAGCTCGAGCGGATCGATTTCCGCGACCGACCACGCGGCGATCGCGACGCCGGCGAGCTGCACGACAACGAGCGCGCCGGCGCTGGCGCCCGACGCATCGTACAGCTCGCCGCCGAGCGTACGCCACAACAGACACACGGCGATCAGCAGCACGCTGGCGATCCAGACGTACACCGATCGCCGCAGATGCGGAGGAATCGGCGTCAGCTGGCGTTTCACCCACCCGCGCGCGAACAGGCTGTGGTGACACGCGAAGATCGTCAGCAGCACCGCGTCGTACGCGAGCGGCGCGAGGCCGGTCCGCGGCCGCGGCTGTCCGAGGTAGAACAGGTACCACCACACGCACAGCGCGATCGAGCCGGCGAACAGCAGACCGCCGGACCAGACGAACAGACGCTCGAATCTGGTCATACGTACCTGATATAAGTTGCCACATGCGCGGTTCGCCCGCTTCCCGCATCGTCATTACCGGCATCGGCGCCGTCTCGCCGTTCGGCGTCGGCCGCGAACGGTTCTGGGATCATGTGCGCCGCGGCTGCAGCGGCACGCGCGCCATCACCGGATTCGACGCCGCCGATCTCGGCTGCCGCGTCGCCGCGGCGGTGCCGCCGGTGACGATCGCCGACGTGCCGCCGCTCGACGGCGACGACCTGTGGGATCCCGATTACCGGGCGGATCCGAAGCGGTACTCGCGCGCGGCGCTCATCGGCGTCATCGCCGCGCGGGAAGCCTGGGCCGACGCCGGTCTCGCCATCGGCGAGTCGGGATCGGGCGTCGTCATCGGCAGCGGCGGCGGCGGCATCGACGTGGGCGAGCGGCAGTACTACGACTTCTTCGTCGAGCGCGGCCGCAAGGTGACGCCTTACGCCATTCCCGTGTCGATCGTCGGCATGGTGTCAAGCGAGATTTCGATCTCGCTCCGGCTGCACGGCGTCAGCCACGTCCTCTCGTGCGGCTGCACGAGCTCCACCGACGCGATTGGCTACGCGGCGGCGCTGATCAGGAGCGGCGAAGCCGACGTGCTGCTGTCGGGCGGCACCGACGCGTGCGTCACGCCCGGAATGATCTTCGGCTTCGCGCGCATGAAAGCGGTGTCGATGGCGTACAACGAGCGGCCGGCCGAAGCGTCGCGGCCGTTCGACAAGGGACGCGACGGGTTCGTGCTCGGCGAGGGGGCGTGGATGATGGTGCTCGAGCGCGAGGATCGCGCGCGGGCGCGCGGGGCGACGATCTACGCGTCCATCGACGGCTACGGGTCGACGTGCGACGCCTACCACCGCGTGCAGATGGCGCCGGACGGCGAGGAGATCGTGCGTGCCATGTCGCTCGCAATCGAACGGTCGGGCCGCCGCCGCGACGACATCGGCTACGTGAGCTATCACGGCACCTCCACGGTGCTGAACGACGCCGTGGAGTCGCGGTGCGTGCGGCAGCTGTTCGGCGATCACGCCGAGCGGCTCGCGGGATCGTCGGTGAAGTCGATGATCGGGCATCCGCAGGGCGCGAGCGGCGCCGCCGGCGTCGTCACCGCCGCGCTCGCGCTGTCGCGCGGCTTTCTGCCGCCGACAATCAACCAGCGCGATCCCGATCCGGCCTGCGATCTCGACTTCATTCCCAACCAGGGCCGACGCGGCGACGTCGACGCGGCACTCTGCAATTGTCTCGGCTTTGGATCGAAGAACAGCGCGATCGTCATTGGAACCGTACCGTGAATTGGATAATTGGATAATCGGGTAATCGGGTAATTGAGTAATCGGGTAATTGAGTAAATGGGCACAGCGTTTCGTGGACGTTCCACTTCGCAATCAGTCAATCAATTACCCGATTACCCGATTCCCCAATTACCCAATGCATGATGTCCTTATTGTGGGTGCGGGTCCTGCCGGCTCGATTGCCGGCCTGGTGCTCGCGCGCGCCGGCGCCCGCGTGCGCATCGTCGATCGCGCAGCGTTTCCGCGCGACAAGCTGTGCGGAGACACGGTCAACCCAGGAACGCTCGCGCGCCTGCGGGAGCTTGGCGTCGTCGAGCCGATCGAGCGATGCGGACTGCGCGTCGGCGGGATGCTGGTCACCGGCGAACGCGGCGTCGCGATCGAAGGACGGTATCCGCGCGGCCTGAGCGGGCGCGCGATCGTGCGACGCGATTTCGACTGGGCGCTGCTGCAGTCGGCGATGGCGGCAGGTTGTCAATTCGAATCGGGCGTCCACGTGCACCGCGCCGATGTCGCCGACGCGCGCGTCGGCGGCGTCATCGTCGGCAACAACGGCCACGAGCGCGTCCTCGACGCGCCCATCACGATTGCGGCCGACGGCCGCCACTCCACGATCGCGTTCGGCCTCGGCCTCGCGCGTCATCCCGTCCGCCCGCGGCGCTGGGCCATCGGCGCGTACTTCACGGGGGTCCGACACGTGTCGGACCGGAGTCGGACCGGTGTCGGACCGCTGTCAGATTCTGCAGCGGTGGGCGAGATGCATGTGCGCAGAAACTGGTACCTCGGGATCGCCCAGGTGCCTGGAGGGTTGACCAATGTCTGCCTGGTCAAGCCTTCGCAGCCCGCGGATGCCGAGCTTCGCAATCCCACGATGCTGCTGACGCGAACGGTCCTCGGCGACCCGATGCTTTGCGATCGTTTTGCCGATGCGCGCGGCGTCTGCGGACCCGTGCTCCTCGGGCCGCTTGCCGTCGACACGACAGACACCCCAATCGACGGACTACTGATTGCCGGCGATGCTGCGGGGTTCGTCGATCCGATGACCGGCGACGGTCTGCGTTTTGCCATTCGAGGCGCGGAGCTCGCCGCCGCCGCCGCACTCGAAGCGCTGGAGCGAGGCTGGTCTGGAGTTCACGCCCGTCTCGCCGCGCGCCGCCGGCGCGAATTTTCAGGAAAGCAGCGCTTCAACCGCGCGCTGCGCGCGCTGGTCGGGTCGCCCCGTGCCGTCAGCGCCGCCGCCATCGGCGCCCGCCTCGCCCCCGCGATCCTGCAGGCCGTCATCCTCCGCGCCGGCGATTGCGATGCCGTTCCGCTCGCCTGAAAGGCTCGCGCTACGCCTCATGTAACCGCCCTCGCCGTCGTCATTTTTCTGCCCATGCTGCTCGAGGCCCGCCGTGCCGCAGCCAACGAGCGGGCCCAGCGGGCCCGCGGCGGCGTGGAGCCGCCGGACGATATATATAAGATGATGCGAATCGCCTATCCCGGGGCGTTTCTGGCCATGCTCGGCGAAGGGACTCTGCGCGACGGACCGTCCCTTTCCGTACTGCTCGCTGGCGCGACACTGTTCGCTGCCGCAAAAGCACTGAAATGGTGGGCGATTGCGACGCTCGGTCCGGCCTGGACGTTCCGCGTCATCGTCGTTCCCGGCGCGCCGCTTGTCGCGAGCGGACCCTACCGCTTCGTCGCGCACCCCAATTACATCGGTGTCGTGGGCGAGCTCGTGGGCGCCACGCTGATGACCGGCGCGTTTATAAGCGGACCGATCGCGACGGCGATCTTCGGCATGCTGCTGAGGAAGCGCGTCGCTGTCGAGGAGAGGATGCTCAGGAAAGCGGCCCGGCCCGCGCGCTAGGCGTCTAAATCTCCGGCACCTGACTTGCAGCCTATAATACGACCGGTCATGAATTTGACGCGCCTGTCCCTCTTGATTGGCGCTCTCGTGTTCCTGGCGCTGCCGAGCGCCGGGACCGCGCAGGCGCCTCGCCGCGCGGCGACGCCGCTCCAGGCCGCCGCCCGCGCGCTCATCGAAGGACGCTACGCGGAGGTCGACACGCTCACCGAAAAACTGGATACCCGCGATCCCAACGTCGTGGCGCTTCGCGCGCGCGCGGCGATCGCGCGCGGACGGTACGCCGACGCCGAAGCCTCGCTGCGTCCGGTCGTTTCGCGGTTCCCGACCAGCGAAGCGGCGCTGCAGCTCGGTCTCCTGATGCAGATGCTCGGCCGCGAGTTCGCGCCGATTCTCGATCGCGTCGCCATGCTGTCGGACACGAGCAGCGA
>QHWB01000116.1:928-2668 GCA_003222395.1 Acidobacteriota bacterium | reverse complement strand
CGCGCAGTACCACTTCGACCCGTTCTGGATGCACGCGAACAGATAGCCGCAGGCCTCCACCAGAATCGGGAAACTGAACGCGCTGAAGTGGAACGTGTCGAGTGTCGGGTTCTTCGGCTTCAAGTCGTAGGACATGCAGAGTTGCCCTTCCTCAGACCCGCCGCGGATCGGGCCCGTCGAGCAGTTGTTGAATATCCAGATGCAGGGCGTCGGCCTGGACGAAGACGACGCGCGCCAGCGGCACGGTGATCGGGTCCAGTAGCCGGCCGTTCTGAAATTCGCGCGGCTGATACGTGACGCGCGGCTCGCCGAAGAGTTCCTGACTCGTCCCGATCACGATCCCGAGGAGTTGCGTCACGCGATCTTTGACTTCATCGCCGAGGCGGATCTCTTTTTTCATCGGGTGCTCTCGTGAATCTCGTCGTCGTCCGTGATGTGACCCGCCGCCACTCGCGCACAGATCGCGCGATGCCCCTTTGTCGCCGCGCCCGCCGTCATGTAGCCCTTGCAGAGCAAGTCGCTCGGGTCGATCGTCGGTAAGCCGCACGCGCAGTCTTTCGCCGTGCAGCGTTCGCCCGTCGTCTTGAACACCATCGTTTCAAAGAGCCGCCCGGAGCCGATTTCTTCGTAGCCGATCTTGGTCATGTAGTCGGCGAGTCGCGCGTCGCCGCGCCCGTCGAGGGCGATCCCGCGCGTGGTCGCTAAAATCTCGCGGACCTGGCTGTCCGGCAGGTACTGACCGACCGTCGAGACGAGGTACTCCCCGATGAGGGTACAGAGGTGAAAGCGGCAATCGCGCGCGACGATCAGGTGGCCGGGGCTCCCGAACCATTCCCACTCGTGGACGGGAATGTTCATGGCGTGCCCGTCTCCGTGTGCGCCAGCACCCGCGCCAGCATCGCCGCATGGCCCGCGATCGCCGCGTCGCGTGTGTCGAGCCCAAGAAAGATCGTGGACACCTTCACGTCACGGACCTGATCGACCGCGACGTGCCGCTCGGCCGTCTCCATCCAGCGACCCCACGTCAGGAGTTCCGGTTCTTCGACGGGTTGCTGCTGGGCGTCGAGGATGTATTTACCGATGCCCATCAGTGCCTCGATTCGGCCGTCGGATGGCGCGCACCGTCCCGCCTCATCGCGTCGTGCTGCTGCTCAAGCATCGCGTTCATGAATGTCGCGGTCGCGATGTCGGCCTGCATCTTCTCCGTCCATAATCGGTCGCGCTTTTGGGCACTGCGGATGAGCACGATCACGCCCGCCGACACGCCCGCGCCGATCGCCGGCGCGACAAGCCCCGTCCATTGACCCGTCCAGACATCGATCCCAACCGCGAGGAGTTGGATCGCGCATCCGAAGCCATTGACCGCGAGTGCCACGGTCGATGACGCGAATACCCGTTCGTGATCGATGCCCATCACGCCTCCTGTGTCTCCAGCACCTGTTCACACACGGCGCAGATCCCGCCCGCCGTGCGCCACTCCGCGCAGCGATGCGCGTAGCCCAGGGTATGGCGGCGGCGCGCCTGCAGGATCTCATCGTGAAACAGATGACAGGCGCCACAGTACGCGTAGGCGCGATCACTGAGATTGTGCGACGTCCGCCCGCAGAAGTGACACGTGAAGGTCGTCGGCGTCACCGTGTAGGTCGCCGCGATCAGGAGCGTCACGACTCCGACTCGCCGAAGCACGCGATCCGGTACGCGTCCAAGGCACCGAGGGGAAAACTCGCCGCGATCGCGTCT
>QHWB01000116.1:0-857 GCA_003222395.1 Acidobacteriota bacterium | reverse complement strand
AGCGCGTCGATCAACTGGTCGATCGCTTTCGCCATGCGCGGGGCCTCGCGCCGCAGGCGATCGAGCGTTTGCTGCGAGGAGGGCGCGGGCGCGGGTGAGGGCCGCGGCGTCAGGGTCAGGGGCGTCAGTGGCGTCTGCGGGGTCACCGTCGATCGGCGCGCGCGACGAGTCGGCGGCACCTGCACTAACTTGATCTGGTGAGCCATAGTGCACCTCTTCGAGGGCCACCGGCTTACCGTCGTTTCTCCCGGCGGGGCGGAACGACGGGTGCCACCCCGACGTCGTCCGACCGTCGCGCGAGGACGGAGGCGTTGACCGCATCGATGAACCGATCGATCAGTTCGGTGCGGTCGGCGGCGGATGGGACTTGCGTCAACACAGTTGTGAGGCGCGCCAGTTCGGGAAGCGCCTCAGGGGGCGCCTGCTCCTGATCGGTACCTTCCTGTAAGAGGGTCATGACGCGTTGCCGCAGCGTGGTCTGACTGTCGTGGTACGCACGCGCGACGGTGAGATCCTCGCGCGTGAGGCCGACGAGGAGCGGATCGGCCGGCTTGACGACGTTGTCCGGTTCGGCGAGCGCTTCGATCGTCGTGCCCAGCGCGCGGACGATGTCCTTGATCTTCGGCCACCGCGTGTTGAGCGTGCCCTTCTCGAACCCGCGAATCGTGTTCGCGGACACGCCGCCCGCTTTCGTCCCAAGCTGCGCTTGTGTCCAGCCCTTGTCCTGCCGGAGACGACGCGCGCGGCGCCCGATGGCTTTCCAATCCATGCCGCCATTTTTTCGGCGCTGCACTCCGAGATCAACGTGCGTCAGATACATACGTTACTCGGTGCGTGTCAGCCAAATGAACATTACG
>QHWB01000022.1 GCA_003222395.1 Acidobacteriota bacterium | reverse complement strand
CGAAGCGGTGGCCCGCGTGCAGGCGCTGGCCTTGCGCGTGATCGCCGAGCGCCTCGAACACCGAGAGGTTCCCGCCGAATTCGTGAACGTCACGTTTCAAGCGGCTTGAGCAGCTGGCCCTCGACGAAGGCTCGACGGGTACTTGCGGCTCTTTTCAAAATCGGCTGGCAACTAAAGCGCCAGTCCGGGTCGCACCGCACGCTCACTCGCGCGAATTGGGATGATGTCGTGTTCTTGTTTCACGACGATGAGGAGATCGGTCCAAAGATGCTCGCCAGAATCGCGAAGAGAACCGGCCTCACTCCAGAAGATCTCTAAGGCCTTTGATCGAAATTGAGTAATCAACTTGGCTGCGGTCTCAGCTCATAGTTCCAGTCGCCGTGGAACGCATGGGGATGCAGCTTCCCACCTCCGGCATCGGAATAGTTACGACCCCTTGACCGCTGGAGGCTATCAGCGTTGTGAAATGCGGCGTATCACCCTCAGGGTCATGATGGCTTCGGCGCAGGTCCTTCTGGATAGCCATCCGTTTTGACCCCAAGATTTCCCCCGACTCCTCGTGCGCAAGATCGGCGGGCAACGCCCGCGTAGGCTTGGCCCGTAGGCGCGAGTACTCAGCGAGTTCGCTGCGCTTCTTCCTTCCGGTCAACCATTCCAACATGAATACGACAACCTGAAGTCGTCGGCCCAAAGTGCTGCGGCTCACCCGCGGCGGCCGCTCCAATCATTCCCCATCCGATTCTTCCTTACGAGGCCGCCGTCGAGTGCAGCCGACAGTCAGGCGGAACGACTGTTCGCACATCCCCTTTCGCTCACCGCGATCATCGCGACCCCAATTGTTTCAGGTCTCGAGCGTGATGGGCGAACTCGACAAGGCTCTGCTGATTCTCTATTTCACCTCCGGGTGCCGTGACTTCCAGGCTTGATACGCGTTCCTCAGGTCGGCGACGACTCGTTGGAATTCCTCGGAACCTACCCAATCCGTCACTCTCAGAGCTGGCGGGGTCGTTCCGGTTCTGAAGATGAGCACTTCAGGCCTGCGTGTCACCCGAATTTCACGAATCTCCCAATATCCGAGCGTTCCCATCGTCCGCTGGTGCATCGGTGACGAGCACCCGGGCGACTTGCCAGGCGCAAAATTCACATCCAGATTGGAAATGGACAACGTTCCCAGACATCCCAAGGCAGCAAATTGTGGGTCCGTGTTCGGCGGTCCCATGCCATCCCACAGCGAATACGTTGAAATGATCTGACGCGCCGGAGCGGGAGCGCCGCGTCGATGGCCGCAGGCTGCAAGGAAGAGCATTTGTGTGCCGAGAGCCGCGACTGCTCCAAACAATTTGATGAATTTCCTCTCCGGGAAGGATGTCGCGGACCGCGACGTCCGTGAATTGTTCCACCCGCGTGTTGCTAAAACCCACACCGACAGTAGCGAAAGCGAGATTGCCACGATTCCGAGGAGCACCTGGGTGACGCCGAAATTGCTCACGATCGAGCGGCCGGAGATCACGATAACGCCTGTCGCCACGGCGGTCGGAAGAATTCCCGAGAAAATGATTCCGGCTGCCGGAACGCTGACGGGTAGCAAGATCAGCGCTACGAGCACCATGATTTGCGTCAGTCGCTTCATGGCATTGCCTAGACGTCCTGCCGCTCAGCCGCGAGCGGTGCCTCACCATGTGCGAATCACCCATTCGCGGCCGCGCCGCTCGTCGGGTGCAGTGACGGCCGTCAGCCGGCGCGAATCCGCTAACCTCGGACTTCGAGCAATTCCACGTCGAAGAACAAGAGCGCGTTGGACGGCACTTTACCCGCGACACCCACTTCGCGGTACGCGAGATGCGGCGGAACTCGAATCCGCCGGCGGCCCCCTATGCGCATACCTTCCACGCCGTATTCCAGGCCTGCAATCGCAACGCGCTCCGACTCTGAACGTGTACTGCTCGCCATCCATGAACACGTCGCGCGATGCAAAGTACCGCGAAGGCGTACGACAACCGTCTTGCCACGGCTCGCGATGTCTCCGGTGCCTACCTCCTCCGATTCGATGTCGACCCGTGCGCCACTGTGTTCGTCCGCCATGGCGTTCACCCGCGGCCGTTCGTGATCACGCCGGCGGCCGCCGGGTGCAACGCTTTGTTCGACGGCCCTTCACTCCGCAGAAACGTTTGTAGCTCCCGGTTGCAGGAGCTCCGCGAGACCGCGCCGCCGGGCTTCGATCGCCCGTCGACGGGCTTCGGCTTCACCGTATCGCCTCACAGAGAAGCTGGCCTTCTTTGAGCGCCCTTGCCTCGTCGGCCAGACCGCCACGTAACGCACGAACCACTTGCCCGAGCGCGCCCGCTCCTTGATGCGGGATACCCCGATAACGCCTGTTCGGTTGAGGACGTACCGCCGCTTCACCCTGGCCGGCCAAGGAAGCTGCGCCAGCAGCCACTGCCGATACATTCGCGCCTGTTTGAGAGCAGCGGCCGCACCGTGCGGCTTGCTCGAAAAGTACTTCACGTACCGCCGGCCACCCCGCTTGGCTGCCACTACGAAGCCGCGGAAATAATTGTGCTCGTATCGACGAATGAGCGGCTCGCGCATTACCCCTCGCCCTCCCGCGTATTCCCTCAGCTCCGTCCGTCGAACGTCCTGCCGCTCAGCCGCGAGCGGCCCCTTCTGTCATCGCGAATCGACTCGAACGTGCCCGCGCCGCTTGTCGGCCGCAGTGTTAGACGCCTACTATTTACCAGTACGTGCGTCAAGAAGCGTGTCGAATTTTCCGCCGAGTTGTGCAAACGAACTGACGCCTGAGACCGTACTCCGTTCGCCAACAACTTCTACCGACTCGCCGTTCTGAGTGAATGCTACGACTACGCCGTTCTTGTTGAAGGCGATTTGGGCAGCCGCGTAAAATGGAATAGTGGCGTCAAGCGGCCGCTGTCGGGTTCAGCCGCACTTAGACGACACCGCCACCCGAGTCTCGTTTCGGCGATGCCCAGCGCCTGACAAGTTCGCGATATGTTCGAGGCGCCAATGGTGATGAAGGCCCCGCGAAGCGATCTTCCGGAAGTGCATCTCTCAATTCCCGCGGCATCGTTGCTCGGACGATCGACGGCAGGAATCGGTACGACGCGAGGCCGAGGCTGGTGAAGCCAACCAGAAACACGACGCTGTCCCACGGCGATTCGATCATCTGCTGAAATAAGGTCGCGAAGCAGACAACCCACAAAATCGCGATCACTCCCCAGAGTTCGTCAACGATGCGCCCAAACGAGAACGCCGCTCGATAGGTGACCGCAGTCTGGCATGGCCATCGTTCGTCGCTCACGCTGGTGAAACCGCAGTTAGACAGCCCTTTCACGCCCACGCCCAAGTACGCTTGGACGGCTCGTAATGTCGCGCACGTCGGCCGAACCTTCGAATTCAGCGGATCACGCCGCGCGCGCGTAATCCTTAAACAGCCGTCCGAGACGCGATCAACGGCGAATCCGGCAGTTGCTGGTCTCCGCCGTCGGCGAAGGTTCGATCAGCTCGGTCCTGAGACATTGACGATTCCGCTGTCGATGGTAGCGCGCCATGAATTCGCGAATGGTCTGTCGGTGGTGGCGCTCTCCTAACAGAATGACGCGATCGACGTGCTCGCTCTTGAAGGATCGCACAAAACACTCCGCGTGTGCGTTCGCGTTTGGCCCCCCCAAACGGTGTCTGCACCACACGAACCGCCGCGTCGGCCACGAACTGCTAGTTTGCAACGGTCTTCTTCCGTCGACTCGTGAAGTAGATGACTGGCGCTAGTCATCCGGTGCCTGGGCTGACGACAAGTCATCACCTCGCCGGATAGATCGAAGGAGTTGACGACCGGTAGATCCTCGGCTCGGCACGACGCCGCTGTGCGGTTACGGTATAGCAATTCGGAACGGCGCGAGATTCACCGAGCTGGTCGGGTCTGTATCGGGATCGACATTGCCAACAGGGCGCTGATACGCAATCGCGGCGTGATAGAGCTCGCGCGCAGACGGCAACTGGTCAGCCTTCGACCACGTGCCGCCCCACATTAGGTCCGAGGAACTGTCCGTATGAAACAAACCGAGGGCATGGCCGACTTCGTGGCGAATGGTGGTCGGTGCAATGACGTACTCTGGCACGCGGCATGTGCCGGCCGCGGTTGGGGGCACATGGTAGCCGAGTGCGATCCAGCCACCATCGACGGCGACTTGTGCCTGCCCGCAGTAGCCTTCGATTGCTGTATTGCCCGCGGGGAACTTCACGGTAATCCAGCCATGCTGGCCTTCTCTGGTTTCCGTCCCACGGATAATCGTCGGCGTTGCTAACCGGCCACCCGTCCAGCGCGGAACGGCATCGGCAATAACTGCCGCGATGACATCCAAAGTACCGGCGTGAATAGATTCACCGAGCTCGTCGACGGTTTTGAGATAGACCTGCGGCGTCGTGGTCCACCGTCGCAGAGGCCGTAAGGTTCCTGGCGAGTCGTGGTCATCACGCAGCAGTTGACGATAAAAAGCGAGATCGAAACCGGTACTCAGCGCGATCGCGTCTACGTCGAAACCGCGCGTCTCCGCAACGGCGACGACAAGCGAGCGCGGCACGATGCTGTCGGCGGAAAACGTGAGGCGGCTCGTCGTCCCTGGCTGGAATCGGTAGCTGAACGCTCCGTCGGGACCGGTGACCGTCTTCAGGCCGCCCAAATCCACAGACACGTTCGGGAGGGCGTCCACGCGGCCAGTGGAGGTCAGATGACCCGTGAAGGTGACGGCCGTCGGCGGCGGGGGCACGGAAGGCGCCGTTGGCGCGATGGGTGTCGAGGACGACCCTGAGCTACCACCACAGGCCGCACAAATGAAGGCACCGGTCCACAGCGATAGGACGGCTGTTCGCATGGCTGTCCTTTCACGCGCAAATTGATGAGGAGACGGCTCAGAGTCTACCAGAAAGTCTGCTGGGAGTTCGCGAAGACTCGATCATTGACTCGATCTATCGTACGCGGACCCGCGGTGCGAGCTGCCGAGGATTCCGTCGTGTTCCTCGATTACCTCACGCACACCGCAAGAGTCTGGTGAGCGAAATATTTGCGGACGACAGCCCGCGTGGCCGTAACATCGACAGCGCGAACTGCACCATGTCGCCAGCGACGCGCACGATCGTGCAGACGTCAAGGCAAGAACGGGACTGAGGCATGTGACAGGATGTTACGTTGCAGGCGCTCGCCCTCGCTGATCGCGATCGCGAGATCGCACCGTGCGAGCCGTTTCAACGACCAAGTCGTCGCACTCCGAATTCAGCGGAAATTCCCTCGGGATGGACTTTTTGCGGACCACAATGGAAGCCGACACCTCTAGGCTGAGAATTGGGACACCACGCCCCAAGAAACGCTCACGAATTTAGCAATTCACGTACAGGGTGACTTCGCCTTAGCGCGCGGCGTCAACGACCCGTGTGCCTGCTGAAAACGCGGTTCTTGTTGCTGCGGTTGATGTTGTCCCCACTACCGGATACGTTGTCGCCGATGACGTCCGTCCTCGCCGCCTTGCTCTTGATGATTCGATCGTCGGTCCGCTCGCGCGCCGCGTTGCAGCTCGAAGTGCTTGCGTGCGGTACCAACTGCGTGTGCTTGATCGATCTCGGCGCGGGCGTGTTCGCTTCACGCGCGTCGACCGCTTACTTTGCGTCTGGTTGTCGCGGATTTGGAATAATTGGCGATCAGCACTCGGCAGCTTTACGAAGCCGACGGTTACCGGCCACCGAGAAGGCCATAGACGGCTACCGCCTTCGACTGCGTCGGCACGTACACCTTTCCATTGGCGACCACCGGCGGCGCGAACTTCGTAAAATCGCCGAGGGCATCCCGTGCGTGGTTCATATCGGAATTGTAGATTTCCTGGCGCACATCGGCGGCGCGGAAGGCGCGCAGTGTAGCGGGCGCCAGTCCGCCGCTCCGCGTCGATTGGGTCGTCACGGCCCACACGATGCCGCTGGCGACGTCGGAGCCGTTCGCCGAAACGGTCGGGCCGCCGGTCATCCCTGGTTTGACCGCACTCACGGCAGCTGGAGTCGTGACGAAGCGACCGTTGACGAAGTGATAGGCTCTAAGCACATCCTGTCGATCCCAGACGTAAAGCATGCCGTCATTCTGGCGGCTCCAGAATGCCGTCCCGAGCGTTTGCGCGCAGTCTTTCTGGCCGCAACCCTCGGTCGCTTGAAACCTCTGGAGCGGCCCGCCTGCTGCGCCTTCCAGCTTCCCCATGTCATTGCGATTGAGGAGAAAGATGACGCCTTCCTTGCCGCCCGCAAACGCGAGCGGCGAATTCGGGATCAAAGTGACCCCACCCGCGCTGATATCGATGTTTTGAAGGAACAGATACTCGTGATTCTTCGGCGTAAACCAGTCCGCAAGCTTGAGACTCCGGCCGGTGAACTTCAGCGTGCTGCTCCCGAAATTGGTGACACCGTCGTAGCTGCCGCCGGCGGTGGACAGGTAGATATTGCCGTCACCGTCGGCCGCGATCCCACGCCCTGCCTGCCAGATTCCACCCTTCCGGCCGCTCGGTGTCGTCTGGAAGACTGCGAACCGTTGCTTCAGGTCGCGCGCGTTGAATGTCTGAACGAAGCCCTCCTGCGACCAGTGCTGGTCGTTCGGATCGGGCACGATGTTCGCGAAGGCGATATAGAGCACATCGTCGACCATCAGCAGCCCCGCCCGTTGGAGTGCGCCTTTCACGTTCGTGAGCGTCCCCTCCGATCCGGCGAACGGGAACGACAGCAGTTGTGGCGAATTGTATTTCGGGCTTCCGTTGGATATGTCCAGGGCATTCAGCCACAGGTTGTATTCGTTCTCTTTCGACACCAGGGCGACCACATACAGAGTACCCGTTGGCACATCGATGAAGGGCGTTCCGAGAATGCCATGATGGATAGGCCCGATCCAGCTGTCGCCGGGAGCGGGAGTGCCGAGGTTGCACGACCACAGAGGCTCCGATTGCGCCGGATCGTCGGCGTCAAATGCGTACACCGTATTTCCCATCGTGGCGATGAACAGGACGTTGTGGCGTTGGCCGGAGATCTCGACGTCGGCAACGATCAAAGGAAGCGCGTAGATGCTGTCATCCACATTCCTCGAAAAGAGCTTGCCGAAGTGAGTGGCATCCACGTTGGACGGGTTGAGGATCGACTCCTGAAGATTGGCGCCCGTACGCCCGTAGTCGTACTGCGACATCGGCACCGTGACCGGCGCGCGCACCGGCGCGCCGATCGTCACAGCGACCACGCTGATGACCCCAAGCCAGGATGACAGGATTCGCATGCGGCCCATCTTCCTGTCGATCGTCGTGTCTAGCGCAGCGTCAGCTTCTGCACTCTGAAGTTGCCGACTTCGCCGACGTAGAGGGTGTTCTCGGTGCGGCAATCGATCGCGTTGACCGTGCCGAACTCCTTGAGCAGCTTGCCCGCCCGCCCGAACTTGCCGACGATCGTGCCATCGAGGCGCATCTTGTAGATCTCGCCCGCGGTATCGAGATCGTTCGGCGGATTCGAATTCGAGACGTACATCACCTGGTTGCCGCCCGGCGTGATGCAGATCGCCTGCGCGTTGCCGACATTCTTGATCTCGGTCTTGAAGGTGCCGTTGTTATCAAACACCTGGATGCGCTGGTTGCCGCCGTCGGCGGCGTAGACGTTGCCCTGCGCATCAACGGCGATGCTGTCGACGCTGGCGAACTGGCCGGTCGCGTTGCCGCGCTGGCCCCATGACTTGACGAACACGCCGTCCTTCGAGAACTTGGCGACGCGCGCGTTGCCGCGGCCGTCGGCGACGAAGATGTTGCCCTGCGCGTCCCACGCGACGTCGGTCGGTCGATTGAAGACGTCCTGCTGCGCGCCGGCTCCCGGAGGCCCGCCGCCGCGTCCGCCGGCTTGTGCGCCACCACCGCCTCGGCCGGCTTCAGCTCCGCGGCCGCCCTCACCGCCGCGTCCGCCTTCACCGCCGCCGCCGGGCCCGCCGGCACGGCCCGGATTCTGAATCGACTCCGGTTTGCGTCCGAGGAGGAACACCACGCGGCCCTGCGGATCGAACTTCATCACCATCGAAGCGTACTCGTCGACGACCCAGAGGTTGTCCTGCGGATCGACGCGGACCTGCGCGGCGAAGAGAAATCCGTACACGCCCTGGCCGATCTCGCGCGTGAATTTTCCGTTGCGATCGAACTGGAACAGCCGCGAGCCGCCGTGCACGAACGGACGCGCCGACGCGATCGACATCGTCGGATGGCCGGTGCGCGTGTAGACGAAGATGTCGCCGCGTGAATTGGTGGCCACGCCGCCAACTTCGCCGAGGTAGATGTCGTCAGGAAGCGTCAACGCATTCGGCGCCGAATCGAAGTTGATCGCCGGCGAGTTCTGGGCGGTGACCGCGGTCGCGAGCGCGGCAGCACCGCAAAGCGCGAGAGCGAATGTCATGAGGGTCTTCATGGTGCGCCTCCTTCAGCGTCCCGCGCTCGGGCGCACCGGCGTCGGCTGCAGGATGTACTTCTGCACGCGCCACGATTCGATTTCGCCGAGGATCACCTCGTTCGGGTTACGACAATCGAGCATGTGGACCACCTGGAAGCCGGGCGGGATCTTGCCGGGCTTGCCGAACTTGCCGATCACCGTGCCGTCGATTTCCGCCTTGTAGATTTCGCCAGTGTTCTCCCACGACCCCGGTGGATTCCCGTTCGGATTCGAGTTGGAGAAGAAGACGTACTGATGCGATCCCGGCGAGATGCACAGCGTCCATCCGGTGCCGAGATTGGTGATCTCCCTGATCGGTTTCAGATCGTTGTCGAGCTCCTGGTAGCGGTTGTTCGTTCGGTCGGCCACCCACACGTGGCCGCGCTCGTCGACCTGAAGACCGTGCGGCAGGTTGAGTTCTCCAAGCTTGTTGCCCGCCTTTTCACTGCCGACCTGTGCGACGAAGCGGCCGTTCTTGTCGTACTTCACGACGCGGTTGTTGCAGTAGCCGTCCGAGATGAAGATGTTGCCTTGTGGATCCCAACCCACATCCGTAGGACGACAGAGAATGTATTTTTGCGCCGGGGGATTCGGGCCGGCCGGTGCGATGACGGGCCCGTCAACGGCTGGCGGCCGCCGCCCGATCACCATCAGCACCTTGCCCTGTGGACTGAACTTGGTGACGAGGTTGGTGCCCTCATCGACAGTCCAGATGTTGTCGTCCTTGTCGACGCGGACCGAGTGGGCGAATTCGAAGCCGTAGTAGCCCTTCCCGATCTCCCTGAGGTAGGTGCCGTTCTTGTCGAACTCGAAGAGGCGCGTCGTGTCGCGCCGGTGGTACACGTAGATGTTGCCTTTCGAGTTGGTGGCGACGGCGACCGACTCGCCGAGCGATTCCCCGGGCGGCAGCTTGAGGAAGTTCGACACCGTCGTGAACGGGATCTCCGGCACGCCCGTGATCGTCGCTTTCGCCTGCGCGAACGCGGGACCGACGGCGAGCGTCAGGACGGCGCACGCGGAAGCCAGAATTCGTGTCATCGAACGCCCCCTCTCACGGGGGGAGCCTATACCAGCTGCACCCGTGGTTCAACGGCTCACCGTGAGTCCTGGCCGCGGATCCACGCCGCCAGGATCTGTACGTTGTCCTGATCGCCGGTCGTCTGCACGCGAGGTTTGGCAGTCCGCTGTAGAGGTCTCGTGCCGCCGCGCCGGCCGGCTCGCCCAGCGGCGTCGCAGGATCGAGGAGCAATACCGGGCGCGGTCCCACGACGCTCGCGAGTTCCGGCAGATCGAAGTCGCGCAGGAGACCGTAGGCATAGATCCCGAACGGTTGCGTGTAGCGGTCGGCAACGGGCAGGGAGCGGTAGTCCGTCACGGTCCGCAGCAGCGCCACGCTGCGCACCCGATTATCGAGTGCCGCAGCGTAGAGCGCGATCACGCCGTGCGGGCCGTCGCCGACGAGAACGACGCCGCCACCGACGTCCGGCCGCGATCCGAGATAGTCCAACGCTCGAAGGCTGTCGTACACCTGTCCGCCGAGGACCGGCTTGCCGAGCATCAACGTGAACTAGGTGAGGTAGGCCTCGTTGGTGATGCGATTTGGAAAGTAAAACCGACTGCGCTGCGGGTACGCGATGGCGCAATCGCCGCGTCCGCGGAGGTCGATTGTGGCCACGCGGCATCCGCCCTTTGTGCACAACCGCTCGGCAAATCCGTCCTCGGCGACCGAGCTCCACGCCGCCACTTCGCCGATGTGGAGCACCGTCGGCGTCGACGGATCCCGGCGCTTCGGGCGTCAGCAGCTAGCCTGGAATGCGAATCTCGCGGTCGCGCGTGAACTCGATCTGCCCTGCCTTGATAGCCTGGCTTGCCAATCGTCGCGAGGACCCGGCTCGCCAAGGGTTCACGCAGCGCGCTCATACTCGCGTAAGAGGCCGCCGAGACGGTCGCGACGTGTCACGGTGATCGGTTGCATGCCCTCCCAGGTCTCAATCGGCATCCGACCATTCGGAGGCTTGAGTCCCAGGCTGCGATGGGGCCTGAAGCCATTTTGGAGGACACGCTGGAGCACGACGTAGCAAAGGGAAATCACGGCACCTCCTCGAACACAGCCGAAAAGGGCCGCTATTTTACGCAGACCGGATTAAAAACACCCTACACGCCGTGAGCCGCTACAAATTGTCAGTCATTTGTCAGTCAGCTCACGAGCTCACGATCGACGCTACTTCGAAATGTGCGATTTTCCTCAGGAAACGTGGCGGGCCATCTGGGACGACTTTCGCAACTTCTTGCTGGTTGCCACCGCGTGAAGACCGTAACAGAGGCGCTGAGATCTTGGGCGCGCGCCAGTCTCCCCAAGTCCCCACATCGAGAGGGTTTGCGGTCCGTGGAGGTCGGGCCGCAGCAGCTCACTGCGGCATTCGACGGAGGTGACGGCGCAGGACAAGCGCGCTCAAATGATCGCCGCAACGAGCCCGATCCAGCACCGGAAGCTCCCGAAAGCGACGCCCGGAGGACCAAATGCCCGTATGCCTGGTGTTTTCCAATTGCGTTGGCATCGGCGGCCGATGCCCGCCGACGGACGGACGTACCGGGCCGCGGCCGCAGAACGAAGGCGTGCAGGCGGCCCTTGACAGAGATAGCCTGCCGCCTAGATTGAGTGTTTTCATACCTCATCGCTAACGACACCTGACGCTCAGGTTCGGATCCCTGGTCGGCGCGTCGGCTTCGAGAGGAGGTGTCGCCGGTGTCGCCATGCGTCTCGTTTCGTCGGTTTACTCTCGTTTGACCTGATCACGCCGACCGGCGATTGTTCGTCGTCCTACCGGCCCTGAACGCGCACGACAACACGTGACACTACTCAGACGGAGTTGTCTGATTTGCCACTCGGCAACAGTCATCTCGGGGCGCTATTGGTGAGTGGCACAAACGGTGACTTGTCGATCGAACGGCACCGCCGCCGCGGTTGGTGCGATGTTGCAGATGGACGCGTTGGCAATCGCTCTTCGAGCTACGGGCAGCTCGGCAACGCCGAAGGGCCGTCTGTGGGTGAGTCTTGGCTTTTGTGATTCCAACCGATCTCAGACGTTGTGATCTACCTCTCTCTCTCTCCCTTGTACATTGGCGAAGTTGTCGCTCGGGAGCGCTCGAGGGCAGTCAGAGTCATCCACTCGCCTTCGCAAAGTCCTTGATGGGATTACTGACAACGTGACTCGCGGCAATGCATTGGCATGATGCTGGTTAACGGGAGACATTCCATGGGCGGCATTGCAGTCAACGCCGTTTCGTGGGAAGACCAAATCCTGAGGACTGCCCATGGCGCGTCCCACGAGGAAAGTTACATTAGCGATCGCCGAAGATCAAATCGTTCGCCTGGACCGTTTGACGATTGATATTCGAGCGGCGACGGGTGCCATAATTACTCGAGGCGAGGCTGTCAGAGCTATTGTTGATGCGGTCCCATTGACGGAGCTCGACCTGAGCTCGGTTAAATCGGAGACGGATTTGCGCTGCGCGATCATTAATCGTCTTTTGGATGTAGCTCGCGTATAGCGTGGAGCGTGCGGACGATCCTCACGGTGCGAAGACGTATTCGTGGATCAACGAGCCTGTCAGGAATTTTGTGTGTGGGGCATAACATGAGGAGTGTTGATGCCCCGCAAACCCAAATCGCCCACGTCTGAGGCGCCACTGGCGCCGGTTCCACCCGAAATTCTTGATGAATTCGTGCGCCAAGGACCGCTGACGCCCGAAGAGCTCGACGCGGCGATTCGCCGGTTCAAGAAAGCCATTATCGAGCGCGCGTTGGGCGGCGAGCTGACCCACCATCTCGGATATCCGCCCGGTGGCGCGAAGCCCGAGGACTCCCGCAATCCGCAACGGGACGAACGGCAAGACCGTGCTGACCGATGACGGGCCGCTCGCGATCGAGGTCCCCCGCGATCGCGAAGGGACCTTCGAGCCGCGCCTGATCGCGAAGCACGAACGACGCTTCACGGGGTTCGACGATAAGACCCTGGTGCTCTATGCGCGTGGGATGACTGCCCGCGAAATTCAAGCGTTCCTCGCCGAGATGTACGCGGTGGAGGTCTCGCCGGATCTGATCGGCACCGTCACCGATGCGGTCGTCGCGGAGGTCACCGCGTGGCAAAGCCGCCTGCTCGAGCCGATGTATCCCGTCGTCTTCTTCGATGCGCTGCGCGTCAAGATTCGCGACGAAGCGTCGGTGCGCAGCACGGCCGTCTATCTCGCGCTCGCCGTGGCCCCGCACGGCAGCCGCGACATCCTCGGGATCTGGATCGAGCAGACCGAGGGCGCGAAGTTCTGGATGAACGTCTTTACGGATCTGAAGACGCGCGGCTGCCAGGACATCCTCATCGCGGTCACCGACAGACTCAAGGGCATGAGCGAGGCACTCGCGGCGGTGTTTCCCGCGGCCGCCCTGCAGACGTGCATCGTCCACCTGATTCGCGCGAGTCTCGACTTTGCGAATTGGAAAGAGCGCAAGCCGATGGCCGCGCGATCTACACCGCCCCGAGCGCTGACAGCACCAGCGCGGCGCTGGACACGTTCGAGCGCGGCCCGTCGGGCGTGAAGTTTCCGACCGTGGTCGCGTCCTCGCGTCGCGCCTGGGCGCACGTGATTCCGTTTTTTGCGTTTCCGCCCGAAATCCGTCGCGTGGTCTACACGACGAACGCGCTGGAGAGTGTCCACGCGCAGCTGCGGAAGATCATCAAGACTCGCGGGCATTTCCCGAACGACGAAGCCGCAATCAAATTGATTTGGCTGGCGCTTCGAAACATCACCGCCAAATGAGAGCGCGGCGCTCCCTCCTGGAGAAATGCGATGCGGCAGTTTGCGATTCTCTATGAAGACCGCTTCACGGCACCGAAGGCGTAGAATGAACGCGCGCATGGACGCTGCCGTCCCCGTGGACGCCCAGAGGGACGTGGGAAACCGCACAGAACGCGGTTTCCCACGTCCACACGCATCATCATTTAACGAGCCCACACATAAACAATCTGACACTCCGGATCAACCACCGTGCCCGATCGCGACGTCTGATACGAGCCGCGGCTTGTAGCCATGGCGACCGTCCGCGCGTTGGATGCGCGGATTGAGGGTCAAGAGGTCGATGGCCCTTGTAGTCATCATGGATGGTTTCAAGACGCCGTGAAGATGCTCCTTGTTAAGATCGCCCGTCTGAGTCATTCGCACCCCGTTTCGGCGCCGCAGGCGAACGGGTGGTGGCAGGTCGAGTCGTTCGTCGTTCGGGCCGCTCGATCGGAGCGTCTCGATTGGCTGTACCCTGACTTCGGAACACGTCATCAACTATCCGACCTTCAACTATCCGTGAACTTCTGATCCCGGTCGCGGAAAGGACACGAAACGACTCCTATCGTGTGATGCCCTATACGTTCGAAGGGCGGTCCGATCGGGGGTGGAATCGTCACGTGCTCTTAACCGCGCTCGCCTACACCTGGCTGCAACACGAGCACCGACGTGCCGGGGCGCGGTATTCCGACTCTTCCGATCACGCGCGCGGTAATTACCGAGGTGCTCACCGCCCATTTGTTAGTCACGCATCCGCACTACCTGGAAACCATGATGAAATTCAGGGATTTCCATCTGCGGATCTAACAAAGTCGTACTAGTCAACCCTGCAAGGGGAACGTTCAAGTTCTTGGACCGCTTGGCAGTTCTGGCGTGGTTGAGCCACTTGCCTCAGTTCTTTAATCATACACGTCCACGTCGGCGATTTGTACGTAAAGCACTCGCCATCTAGCCGTATCACCATTCAGACGTCCAGATGTCCCTTCTATCATCTTCTATCATCGTATCAACGCGCACGCACTGCACACATTCTGTCACGTTCAGTAATATGGTCGGTACCTGCGCGCATTGGCAGCAGTGATATCCCGACACGACTGTAATGCCATCTCAGATGAATTGCGCCGGCCAAACGTTATGTTGAACGTCGATTCGATTTTGCTGATGGGCCGATTGGGACAGCGAACGCGCACGGCGACGGCGACGACCGCTGCTCAGTCGCAGCGCGTGCAACCGCGCTTGTGCAAGCTGCGGCCTGCGGGCATGCCCATGCGGCGGCCAAGCGGCCGTCGCGAAGTACGTGGTACGTCATCGGCGACCGCCTTCACAGACTTGGCGCACGTTCTTGGCGAATCATGTTGACCAAATCGCCGGCGGCAGATTTCTTCGTCGTTCCGACCGCGACATGCCGGCTCTTGTTTGTTCTGGTGATTCTGGCTCACGAGCGTCGACGCGTCGTTCACCTCGCGGTTACTTACCATCCCACGGCCGCGCGAGGCAAGCATCACCTTTGCAGTCGACCTCCGTTTCGAATCGCCGTTCACCTTCGACTTTGTGAGTCCGAGCCTCCATGGCAACTTCGCTCATGCGTCGCTCCTTGGGCGCAGGTCGGTTTTCTTCGGCGCTGGGGCTGTCGAGACAGGATCCACCCAGTTTAGACAAACGGGACAGCTGATTCCCGGTGATTACACGTTGCGCGTCGAGGAAGCGACGCTGCTCGCGTTCGCCTTGAACAGCAGGATTCGAACTACCAAGGGATGGGGATCTTAAATTCGCTTTCGATCTGACAGCCGCATCGGGGCCGGCGCCGACACCTGAGCCAGCATCGCTCCTGTTGCTGGGAACGGGCGTCTCCGGTGTGTTCGGGAGTTCGTCGTCGTTCATTAAACATTCGGCCGTAACTCTCCAATGGGCGCGAGGCCCGCGCCGTCTAGAGTGGTTCACAATCGCGATGACGACGACCTCGCACGCGCGAACCGATCACAACCGATCAACCCCAACGAGGGCGAACCGTAAGCCGACGGCTTTTTGACGATGTAACTGGGCGCTCGGTGTCGGTCGGGCAAACGGATGGCATCGTTGATGCACAGCGGCCGCCGTTCGGATCGAAAGGAGCTCACATGCTTCGAATCACAGCCGCGTTTGCGATCAGTCTGTCGGTCGCGTCATTCGCGTTTGGTCAAGGTACGTGCTCCGATAATCATATTCTCCCATCTCCTCCCGATAGCTCAGGCATTCAGAATATTGTGTTCATAATGATGGAGAATCGTAGCTTCGATCATTTCTTCGGATGGGTTCCGAACGCCGACGGCCAACAAACGGCGACTTACTACGACGACAGTAATGTCGGCCATCCGACGCACTCGCTAAGCGGAAACCCAGCGGCCGGTGGTGGGAACGATCCCGTTCACTTTTATCCGGATATGCACGATACTTATTGGTACTATAACAATGGAGCCCAGATCGGATATCCGCCCACCGGTTATGGCCCGAATCTGGGATGGCTTCGTCAAGGGAAAAACACCAGCCAGGTCGCGATTGGATATTACACTCAGGCAGATCTCGGTTTTCTAGGCCAAATAGCAACCCAATATACCGTGCTCGACAAGTATTTCTCGTCGGTGTTAGCGTCGACATGGCCAAATCGCAAGTTCGCGCACACCGGCCAAACGGACCTGCTGGACAACCACAATCCAAGCAATGTCTCTACGCTGGCGACGATCTGGGATTCGCTGATCAATCTAGCCCCAAGTGTGAGTGCAGCGTACTATTGGGGCGACACGAACAGCGGTGGATCCAGTTATCTCCGTAAATTCTACGGAGATAAGTACCAGACCGGCCTGACGCCGCCGAGTGGCACGAATATCACGAAAACGTATAACCAGTTCTTGGCCGACGCTGCAAACGGCACACTGCCAAATGTTGCTTACGTCGATCCTGGAGCGTGTGATGATCACCCTGGAGATTGTGACATCACTCAAGGCGATGCCTGGATTCAGAGTACCGTGAATGCCGTGATCAACGGGCCGCAGTGGCAACACGCCGTAGTCGTGGTCACATTCGATGAGGCGGGGGGGTTCTTCGATCACGTGAATCCACCACGAGCAGCTGCGCCGACTTCGAATTATCACCCCTGCATGCAGGACCTTCCGGCAACATGTGAGGGCGATGTCGATCCAAGCGGAAAGGTGCCGTTGGGCTTCAGGGTTCCAACGGTCGTAATTTCACCTTATAGCGCCGGGCCATCAGTCAATCACTTGGTGTACGATCACACATCAGTCCTCAAAATGATTGAATGGCGGTGGAACTTAGCCAACCTGACGCTGCGCGACGGATCGACCGACATCGACAATCTCGCGTGTTCGTTGCATTTTGGCGGGGCGGGCACGACCGTTAAAATCAACTTTCAGCCCTCGGGTGCGCCTATACCACTCGGATACCTGCCGGATACCGGGCAGCCGTTCGCCGATCGCGGGAACGGCCAGAGCTATGGATGGAGCGGTGACAACACAACAAATACCCGCGATCGGAACAATCCGAACTCTCCGGATCAGCAGCACGACACCCTGGCGTACATGCAGCGAACGCCGCTTCCCGACGCCGTTTGGGAAATCGGCCTTCCGAAC
>QHWB01000021.1 GCA_003222395.1 Acidobacteriota bacterium | reverse complement strand
TGGTGCAGGAGCACGCCGCCGAACATTCCTCGCAATGGGCGGCGATTCGGTCGGTGGGTGAGAAGCTCGGATGTAGCACCGAGGCGCTCCGGCGGTGGGTCCGTCAAGCCGAGCGCGACGCCGGCCAGCGACCCGGTCTGACCACCGATGAACGCCAACGACTGAAGCAGTTAGAACGTGAAAATTTCGAATTGAAACGCGCGAACGAGATTCTGCGCAAAGCATCCGCGTTTTTCGCACAGGCGGAGCTCGACCGCCGATCGAAATGAAGGTCGCATTCATCGACCAGCACCGGACGACGTATGGGGTCGAGCCGATCTGCAGGGTGCTGCCGATCGCCCCGTCGACATATTTCCGACACAAGACGCACCAGGCGGATCCGACGCGGCGTTCGGCGCGTGCCCAGCGCGACGACGAACTGCGCGCGATCATTCGCCGGATCTGGACGGAGCATTTTCAAGTGTATGGGCCGCGCAAAGTCTGGCGGCAGATGGGGCGCGAGAACCTGCGCGCGGCGCGGTGTCGAGTCCGGCGCTTGATGCGCGAGATGGGTCTGAGCGGTGTGGCGCGCGGGCGCGCCTGGGTGACGACCACGCAGCCCGCGGCCGATCGGCCGCAAGATCTCGTCGACCGCAACTTCACCGCAACGCGGCCCAATCAGCTGTGGCTCTCCGACTTCACGTACGTGGCGACGTGGCGCGGCTTTGTCTACGTCGCGTTTGTCATCGACGTCTTCGCGCGCCGCATCGTTGGCTGGCGCGTCTCCTCGTCCCTGGTGACTGATTTCGTCCTCGATGCACTCGAGCAAGCGATCTATGACCGGTGCGGGCAGACGACGAGCGGTTTGGTCCATCACAGTGATCGCGGCACGCAGTATCTCTCGATGCGGTACACCAATCGGCTCGCCGATGCGGGCATTGCGCCGTCGGTCGGGAGCCGCGGTGATTCGTACGACAACGCGCTCGCCGAATCGGTGATCGGTCTGTTCAAAACAGAAGTGATTCGCCGAAAGGGACCATGGCGGCATGTGGAGGCGGTCGAATTCGCCACGCTCGAATGGGTCGACTGGTTTAATCACCGCCGGCTGCTCGAGCCAATTGGCTACGTCCCACCGGCCGAGTACGAGGCACGTTACTATGAGCACGCCGCAGTAGCCTGACTCACATTAATTGCTCTCCGAGGATCCCGGTACGATTCATTCTCGCGCCGAAAATCAACTGCGTGTCGTCGCAGTCGGTCGCCGGAACTGGTTATTCGCGGGCAGTTTCGAGGGCGCCCGACGGGCGGCCGTGCTCTACTCGCTCGTCCAGAGCTGTAAATTGATTGACGTGCCGCCGTTCGACTATCTGAAAGACGTTCTGCTCCGGGTCGCGACCCATCCGCAGCGACTGATCAGCGAGCTCACCCCGAAAGGGTGGGCGACGTCATTCCGCCGGCCGGCGGCGGCCTAAGCTGCCCGTCTCGTCTTCATGGCACGCCGAGTCGATCAAGGTAAAACCCGTCGTGCGCACACGGGTCCCAAGCGCCTGAGCACCCGTCAGCTGAACGAGTTGGTCGAGGACGCAATCCTCGACGCCCACGACGAATCCGAACAGCGTGTCGGATTCCACGCCGTACTTGAAGAACATCTCGCGGTGCCGTTTACAACGACTATCCTGGGAATGTCGGTCGAAGTCGAAGGCGTCGATTTCAACGACGCCGAGGAGATCGTCGCGATCTGCCGTCGCGGCCGACACCGACAACTGATCTCACTCGCTGACCTGCCGTTGCCCTCGCCGCCCCCGCGTGGCTGGGAGTGGGTTCAGGCCTACCGTCACTGGATTCGCGGCGGCCGATAATCGAGCCGTTCGCTCAGTCAAAAATCGGTACCGACTCGACCGTCACGATGCGACGATATTCATCGGACGGTTACTTTTGGATCGCCTTGGCGCGAAGGTGGCGGAACTGGCGTATGGCGTTGGTGCTCGTGCAGCCGGACATCGTCGTGCGCTGGCATCGCGACTGGCTTCGCCGTCGATGGACCCGACGCTCGAAACGTCGGCCAGACGGCCGTCCACCGATCGATCAGCAGATCCGCGCCCTCGTTCGAGACATGGCGTCCGCAAATCCGTTGTGGGGAGCGCCGCGGATTCACGGTGAGCTCCGCGCGCTCGGCGTCGACGTGTCGGAACGCACGGTGTCGCGTCTGCTGAAACCGTACGCACGTCCGCCCTTTCAGACATGGAGAACGTTTCTCACAAATCGCCTCGCGTCAGCCGCGTCGATGGATTTCTTCACCGTTCCGACACTCATCGGCCGAGTGCTGTTCGTTCCGCGATCGCGTACGCCTTTGTCCAACACGAACGCACGCGACCCCACCCCGGGCCGCGGTTGACGTTTCCGCAGGTGCGTGCGTTCGTGCAGGAGATTTTTACCGGGCTGCTCTTCGTCAGCCGTCCCCGTTACATGCAGTGGATGAAGCAAGCAGAACAACGGTTTCTTCAACTACGGATCTGACAAAGTCGTACCTACATCCTCAATTTCACTATCGGCCCGTATTCGTCGTCGGTCGTCCTCGTGCCGCCAGGCAGTCCGGACAGTCGACCGTGCGTTGAGTGCGCAACGACGCGAACGTCACCATCATCAGTTTTCCGCAGGCGCCACAATGGACGTCGAGCCATTCCGCATCAGGTGCTGACGCATCAGCATCACCGCACGGGGGAATGGTCGGCATTCCGCGCGGCGCATGGGCGCTCACCATCACGGTCGTGGCCCGTTCTTCACCGCAAGAGGGTCTCCGGATCGGCACCGGCTGTCGCATCCTCAAGCAACTCCTGAAGAAAGACGGTCACGAGTTCTGGATCGCCGAGGCCACCCAGCCGTCGCCGTAACCCCGTGATGGCGAGCCGCACCACTTCTGACCGTGTGGCCCTCGTGAGACCCCGTCGTTTCAAGCGTTCACACACACCATCCAACCACGCGGTTTCGTCCGCATACAAATTAACGGTGACCCTTTGATACGGACGGTCTGGCACCGTGCCTCACGTGAATTCCGCATGCCTAGAATTGATCGCGCCGTCTACGTCGCTTGCGATTGCACAACCGATGCCTCCGATCCACCGCCCTGTCCAGCGTTGTGGAACGACGCGTACCGCCCAATTCGCGAGGGTTACCGTGGCTTCTGTGCACGACCGTGTGGGTAGTCACGACCCATCGGGCACGACTTACCCACACGGACCGTCAGTCCGTCACCGGCTCCCGATGGGAAGCTGTTTCAACCGGCGAGCGGCTTGTTGCAATTCTTTGAGCTGAGTCCAATGGCGCCGAATGCTCTCGCGACCCAACGCAGTCAACCGGACGGCCGTATGCCGCATCCGGCCCCGAAAACTCTTTTCGATGGTGACAAGCCCGCCCTCTTCAAGTTTGGCCAGATGGTTCGACAAATTGCCGCTACTGAGGCCCGTCAGCACCTGCAAGAACCGGTAGTCGGCCGTCCGACAGGCACTCAGCGCCGTCAAAATGGCCAACCGGGAGGGTTCATGCACGAGACGGTCGAGCGAGGCCGTCTCCTCAAGGGGTCCCGGCATAGACCTCCGACGAGGGGGACTGCAGCAGCCTGCGCAGAAGGCGGTCATCGCCAAGGCCGGCGATCATCAGCCCTCCGCCGATGACGACGTCGAACAGCGCCTGTTCTCGGTCCGGCGACAGGCCCAGTCGCTGAGCGCCTATCAAGCCCAGAACGGCGAACGCGACGATGAGGTAGTGCTTCCGAAGGGCTCCGTGTGCCAGACCCAGGTACATCAAACACCCGACCACGACGACGAGGGGGGCCCGCGCCGCGAACGGCCATCGACCAACTTCCTCGAGGGCCAGCGCTCCCAGCACGCATGCCAACAACCCCATAAAGAACCAGAAGCCGTTCCGTCCTGGCAGCGGCCGGAGATGCCCAAACTGCCGTTGATATCGCGCACGGATCCAAAACGACACGCCGATCGCGATCCAAAACCCTCCGACAAACCAGTACTCGGCACGGTCGGCGGCGCCTGGGAGCACGAGCCATCCACTCCGCCAGGCCGCCGCGGCGAGAAAGAGCAGGCCCAGCGGGACCAATCGAAGACCCTGGAGATGGGCGTAGTACTGCGTGACGTAGCGAATTCGATCGAGCTCCGTCATGGTCGGGCCTCCTTCCACAAAGCTTCTCACCATGACGAGCCCACTGTCAATGGCTACTTTGCTTTGCAAACTAGCCATTCGCGCTGGCACTTCGCTGATGGTTGATCGTCGCGCGTCGCCGGCCACAGGCTGGATCGCGCGACGGTGACGCCAAACCCGACGCCGATGTACGGATTTATATCGTCGATGAGCGGGGCGGGTTCCCGTTATGAACGTCGCGCGGTTGTCGCGTCGTCGCCTCGCGTTCGTCGGCACCGCGCGCGACGGCCGGAAGATTCGATGGCGCGGCAGGCGTGCCACAACTCTCGGGCCTGTCGCAGGTTCCCTCGCGACAGCCTCGTCATGATCCGGGACCGTCTCCGCGAGGTCCTGTCCTCGTCCTGTCCTCGCACACGCTTCCGATCACAATGCCTCATAGCCGCTCATACGGCCGTGGCGTGACGTGCGACGCGTTTTGCTCTGTCGCTCGGCATGCGCATGCGAACACGCACGGTCGATGCCCCACGTGACGAGCAACGGGCAGCGACATCTCGAAGGGTCATATTCGCGCCGTGCTCGAATATCACGGGCCGATCAGTCGCTCGGACGAGGCGATCTCGCCCTCTTTCGGTACTTGGCCCAGCGCGCCTGCACGGCCAGGCGCAAGAGCCGACTGCGTTCCGCGGCACTCACGTTTCGCCACCGCGCCGCGCCGAGACCGACCGCGGTGCGCGTAATCGGTGGCGGAGACAGCTTGCGCCTCGCAATGTCGACCAGCTCGATGGCGAGGTCCAAGAGAACTTCGGCGGGCAAGCTCGTCTGCCGAATCACGCTACGTAAGCGTGTACTGCGCCTCACCCCGAGCGCGCGCGCGAGGTCAGTAGAGAGCGCGAGCAATTGCGCTGACTTCGCTGATGGCCTCATACGAATGCTTGTAT
This sequence comes from Acidobacteriota bacterium, assembly GCA_003222395.1. GTDB lineage: Bacteria > Acidobacteriota > Vicinamibacteria > Vicinamibacterales > CAVVIG01 > Gp6-AA45. The sequence continues at coordinate 13,408 of QHWB01000021.1, read as the reverse complement.
GATATCACGAAGGAAATGTATGGGAGCGGAGGTTGAGATGAGAGGCAGGCGTGTTCCACTCGGTCGCCCTACGAGCGCCGCCGTGTTGGCGATTCTCCTCGTGCCAACGGTCGCCTTCGCGCAGTCGCCATGGGAGCGAGCGGCGAACAATCTCGCCACGACGTTCACGGGTCCGCTGGCGCGATCGTTAGCGCTCGTCGCCATCGTCATCGGTGGACTCCTGTTCATGTACGGCGAAAGCGGGGCGAAACGTCAGATTTCCGGCATCGTGTTTGGCGGCGGACTCGCGCTCTTCGCGGCGCAGTTCCTGACGTGGCTGTTCTGAACGTGCCCGCGTTCGCGCAGAAACGAGGTCGGGACATGCCAGACCGCCCGACATATCGGATCGTCTATAAAGCGCTCCATCGGCCGTTGACCATCTGCGGTGTCGAACGCCGCCTGTTCTTCCTGGCGCTGTTCCTCGGCGCGGCGACGTTCAATCTCTTCTCTTCGTTGTTCGCAGGCCTGTTGATGTGTGGTGGCCTGTACGGCTTTGCCGCGTGGGCGACGAGGCGCGATCCGCAGATGCTCCGGATTCTGCTGACATCGTCGCAGGCGCGGCGGCGGTATGACCCGGGCAAACATCAGTCCGTCGTCGTCGAGGTCACGCCATGGTGAGGCTCGCGCGCATCCTCCGCGACTATGAGGAAGCCGGCAGCCTCAATGGACTGCTTGCCCTTTGGGGGTTCGTCGATGAGACGACGTTCCTGACGAAGGCTGGACATGTCGGCGTCATCTACCGGGTTCGCGGGATCGATGGTGAAGGGCTGACGCACGGCCAGCGTGATGCGGTCGTCCATCGCTTTGAGGCGGCGCTCCGCCTGCTCGACGAGCGCTATCGCCTGTACCAGTACCTCGTGAAACGGACGGTCGATCCGATTGTGGCATCGTCGTGTTCGCGACCGGTGGCGCACCAGGCGATTCAGCAGCGCGCGGCGTACCTCAATGGTCGACGGTCGGAGCTGTACGAGCTCGCGTGCTACCTCGTCGTGCTGTACGAGGCGCCCACGACCATCCGCACCAGCCCCACCTTGCAGTATCTCTGGCGGAGGCCGACGCAGGCGGTCCGGCAGTGGCTCTCGCGACGAGAGGCGATCACCTTCCTTGAGGCGGAACTCGATCGCGCCATCGCCGCGCTCCATCACCAAGCGGGCGCCCTGGACGTGCAACTGAGCGACGTTGTCTTGGAGCGGCTGCCCAAGGCGGAGGCCTTCCGGTTCTTCCGACAGCTCGTGAACTATGACCCCGCGGTCATGAACGCCGCGCACCTCACGTACGACACCCATCTGGATTATTTCGTCGCGGATTCGACGGTCGAGTGCCACCGCGACCACCTGCAGGTCGGCCAGCACCGCGTGAAGGTGCTCTCGATGAAGGAGCCGCCGAGCCGCACCTTCGCGCATCTGCTTGGCGATCTGTACACGCTTCCCGGCGAGTGCCTCGCGTGCCTGGAGTGGCAGCGGATCCCGAACGACCGGATGCGTCGCGATGTCCAATCACGCCGCCGGCACTTTTTCAACAAGCGCGTCGCGCTCGTCAACTACCTCGCGCCCGAGAGTCGACCCGACGAGATGCTCGTCGACGATTCCGCGAACGCGACCGTCCATCAGCTGGGCGACGCGCTGACCGAGCTGGAGGTTCACGGCCACTTCTTTGGGCACGCGTCGCTGGCGCTCGTGCTGCACGATCTGGATCCGCGCGCGTTGGACCATCAGGCGGCGGAAGCGATGAAGGTCTTTGCCGTCCATGACGGGGTGCTGTTCGACGAGAGCTATAACCTGCTCAATGCCTGGCTCAGTGTCGTCCCCGGCAACAGCGCGCACAACGTGCGTCGCCTGGCGCTGCTGGAAACCAATCTGGCGGATCTCAGCTTCCTGTTCACGCCGGATCCCGGCGAACGGATCAGTCCGCACCTGCACCAGCCGGCGCTGGCCATCTTCGAGACGCCCCACCACGTCCCGTACGCCTTCAACCTGCACGTCGACGACGTCGGCCACACGCTCGTCCTCGGGGCAACGGGCATGGGGAAGAGCTTTTCGCTCAACTTCCTGGTGACGCACGCCCAGCAGTATGACCCCCTCACGGTCATCTTCGACTTGGGGCACAGTTATCGGAAATTGGCCACGCTGCTCCGGGGCCGCTACTTGGAGCTCGGGCTCCGGCACGCGGACGTCACCATCAACCCGTTCGCGTTAGCGGCGACGCCGGAGCATCTGCATTTTCTCCACGCGTTCGTCCGCGTGCTGCTCGAAGGTGAGGACGGGTATCGGCTGAGTGAATCGGAAGACCGCGAGGTGTACGACGCAGTCGAAAACCTCTACGTGCTCGACGAGCCCCAACGCCGGTTGTTCACCGTCGCCAATCTTCTTCCGCGCGCGCTCGCAGGACGACTGCACAAGTGGGTTGAACGCGGCCGGTACGCGAGTCTGTTCGACAATCGTGAGGACACCCTCACCGTTGAGCGACTGCAGGTGTTCGACTTCGAGGCGATACGCGCGTATCCCGCGCTGCTTGAGCCGCTCCTGTTCTATCTCCTGCACCGCGTCACCGCCCGCATCCAGGATCCGGCCGAAGCTTCGACCCTGAAACTCTGCGTCATGGATGAAGCGTGGCGGTTCATCCAGCATCCCACGCTGCGCGCCTATGTCCAAGAAGGTCTGAAGACCTGGCGCAAGCGAAACGCCGCCATGATTTTGTCGACGCAAGCGATCGAGGACTTCGCCTCCGCCGATCTCCTCCGCACGGTCGTCGAGAGCTGTCCGACCAAGCTGTTCCTGGCCAATCCGGCGTTCGATGCGCGGCAGTACGCGGAACTGTTTCAGTTAAACGACCGGGAACTGGAGCGGCTGCGTGGCCTCGTGCCGCGGCAAGAGATTCTGCTCAAACGTCCCGGGCTGACGAAGGTCCTCACGCTCACCGTCGATCCCAAGAGTTACTGGATCTACACGAACACGCCGATGGAGAACGAACGGGTCGCCGCGATGGTGCGCGAATACGGCTTCGAGGCGGGCCTCGATCGGCTCGCGGCATCGGCCTGATCAGGAGGGTGCAGATGTCCCCGCGTGGTCTCCCTGCATGGTTTCCCGTCGTGGCCGCACTCGCGGCGTCGTCCGTCGTCGCACCATCGATCGCGTCGGGACAAACGGTGGGCGTTCGACAAGTGTCGGCGTCGACGCAGACCCTGATTCCGCTCCACACCCGCGTGCGCTACACCACGATGGTGGTGTTGCCCGAAGACGACGAGATTCTCGACGTCATCTGCGGCGATAAGGACTGGTGGGTGATCAGCGCGACGCACAATATCGCGCATATCAAGCCAGCCAAAGAGGGTGCGGCGACCAATGTGAATCTGGTCACCGCCACAGGCGCCGTCTACTCCTTCCTGCTGGATGAAAAGAACGGCGGTACACCACCGGATCTGAAGGTGTACGTGAATGCGGATCCGGCCGCGCCGCGGGGCAAGCCGACGTACTACACGGCCGCGCAATACGACGCCGTCCAGGCGGAACTCGTCGAGGCCCGCAATGCCGTCCAAGCGGAACTGGTCAAGGCCCGCAACGCCGTCGAGGCGGCGCAGCGACGGGCCGATGAAGCGATCACCGCGTTCAAGCAGCACTACCCGGCCACACTGCAGTTTGCGTACGGCACACCCAAGTACGAGAAGCCGTTCTGCGTGCGATCGATCTGGACCGACGGGCAGTTCACGTACATCCAGTCGGACGCGCACGAGCTCCCCGCGCTCTACGAACTGAAAGACGGCCAGCCGGCCTTGGTGAACTTCCAGGTCCGGCACGGCACGTACATCGTGCCGAAGGTGATGGAACGCGGCTATCTGGCGCTCGGCAAGGCGCAGTGGCCGTTTGCCGAACGAGGCCAGTAGCGATGGCCGATCCTCTGACGCCTGCAGTCGGCGCGCCGCCAGTCACTGATCGGCGACCGCAACCGCGCGGCGTGTTGCCGCGGCGCATCCAAGCCTGGGTCTTGGCGGCGGTGGCCGGAGGCATGGTGCTGATCATGGTCCTCGCGGGCCGGCCGGATCCACTCGCGCGTCGGGCCGCGGTCTCAACGCCGGCGCCGCAGGTGCCCAGTCCCGACCGCCTGCGCGACTACCAGGATCGCTTACGGATCATGGAGAGCCGCGTCGCGCAGCAGGCGCACGCCGCGGCCGCGCCCACCCCGACGCCGGCGCCGCACGAACGAGTGGGCACTGGCTCACCGGATCCGATCACCGCAGAGCGGAAGCGGCGGGAGTACGACAGTCTGTTCGCCAGCAACGTCGTGCTGAGCCGACGACCGGCCGACCAGCAGCCAACGGGAAATGGCGACGCGAGCGCTGGCCGTGCGCTGGCGAGCACCGCCCGTGACGTGGCGGTGGCGGCGCCCACACCGCCGAATGTGGACGACGTCGCGAGTGCCGTCGTCCGCGCGACGGCGCAGTACACACACGATCTAACGACCGGCGTCGCGCCTGGCGCGGCCACCACGCCCCTTCAGCCGACACCCGCGACGTCCTCGACCGCATCGGCGGTGCCTGCCCCGGTGCCACCAGCCGGTCAACGCACACCGGCAGGCACCGAGCCGATTAGGGACACCGGGCCGCTGCATCGGCTCCTCGAAGGCACCGTGATCGACACCGTGCTGACGAACCGTCTCGATGGATCCATGGCGAGTCCGGTGAATTGTCTGGTGACCAATCCGATTTACTCACACAGCGGACAGCAAGTCTTGATCCCGGCGGGCTCACGCGTGCTGGGCGAGACGAAGGCGGTGTCATCCGTCGGCGAGTCGCGGCTCGCGGTCGCGTTTCATCGGCTCCTCTTGCCCGACGGCCGCACCGTCAGTCTCGATCAGTTCACGGGGTTGAACCAGCTCGGAGACGCCGCGCTGCGCGATCAGGTCAACCACCACTACTTTTCCACGTTCGGCGCCGCCAGTGCGGTGGGAGTGATCGGCGGCCTGGGTCAGTACCTCGGCACGGTCGCGTTCGGCGGCTCCGGGAACCGCACGATCGTGATGGCGGGCGGTTTTGGGAATGCGACGTCGGAGGCGACCGCTCAGGTCATGAACCGCTTTCTCAATCGTCTGCCGACGATCACGATTCGCGAAGGACACCGCGTCGAAGTGTATCTGACCAGCGATCTGGAATTGCCTGCATACGAAGATCGCACGCTGGTCGCTGCGCCACCGGCGGCTCGCGTCCGCGTCCGATAGGAGGGCGTCTATGGCTCGTCGCGTCTGTCTCCTCGTGCTCGCGTTGAGCCTCATGACCCTGTCGGCCTCCGCGCAGCTCGTCGTCATCGATCCGCTGGAGCTGGAGCAGACCGTGCTGATTGCCCAACGGGTGCAGCAGGTGTACGACCAACTCCGCGCGGAGTACCAGCTGATCGTCCAGATGGCACAGGGCCTCCGCAACCTGAACGGCTATCGCATTCCCCCGATCGCCATCACAGGATTGGAGACCGCTCCTTTTGAGTACGGTCGTCCGTGGATTCAGGGCATGAATAGCGGCGACGCTCGCGGGACCGCCTATCTCTCGACCGCGGTGCCGCTTCAGCGCCCGGACGCGTCGCTCGATCGTGTGAGTGCCGACGCGCGGCGACTCTTTCAGAACCAGTACGCGACGGTCGAGATTTCCGATTCTGTGGCCATGCTGGGCGGTCATCAGGTCGCCCTGATCCGCGAGTACCACAACCGCCTGCAACAAGCCGTGCAAAAGCTCGAAGACGACGTGCTGAACGGATCGTCGGACTACCACCAGATGACCGCCGTACTCGACAAGATCTCGGCCGGCGAGCTGCTCGAGCGGCGCCAGGACATGGCGGCGAATCAACTGCTCTCCCATGCGCTGGAGCAACTCCTGGCACGCACCAAACGGGAGCGGGACACTGAAGCCACGACGATCAACATGCAGGTGACGACCTGGCGTGACGGCCGAGCGGCCAACAACGCCTTCGTCGCGGGTACAGGCGACGCGCTCCGAACGTGGCGGCAGCCATAAGGGATTTCAGAGCGAATGGAGTCGCGAGGGCGTATGAGTCGCAGACGAACACGGGCGCGGCTGGTTAGCGTGGCGCTGGTACTCCTGGTCGCTTGGCCGATGCACGCGCAGTTCGGGATCTTCGGGCCGATTGTCGTGTACGACCCGGCGGTCGTGTTGCGGAACACGCTCACCGCAGCACTTGAGGAACTGATCGTCAACACCGAAGACGCGCAACGGAGCCAAATCCGCAAGATGGCGCGGCGACTCAGCGTGTTCACGAACGTGGACCAGTACGCCTTAACAGATACGCCTGAATGGCGCATTCACGATTTCCTGTCTGACGCCGTGCTGTACGCGAAGGGCTATCACGCGGCGCTGAACTATGGCGATGGCAGCGGATCGGCATATCTCGGGATTACGAATCCGCTCGTCGCCGTGGAGGACGAAGGGATCACGTCAGGCTTGAACACGGTCGCGTGGGAGGCCTTTCGGGCCCGGCTGGCGACGATCAATGCCGCCGACGCCGTGGCGATCGCGGCCACCCACGACGACGGCTTGCTTCGTTACAACGGCCGTCGCGAACAGGCGGCCATCGAAGCGCTCGAGACCCACGTCACGGATCCGTCGACGACGCACAGTACGACGGCCGTGATCGATACGCTGAGCGGCGCCGTCTTGATCGGGGCGCGACAGCGGCAGGCGCGGACGCAGTTCATCGCCGATATCGTGGAGCAGCTCCTCGTTGACACCAAACGCGCGCGCGATACCGACGCGACCGCCCTGAACATGCAACTCACGACCTGGCGCGAGAGCCGGGCCGCGAACAATGCCTTTGCCGCCGGCACGGGCGACGCGCTGCAGACGTGGCGCCAACCGTAACGGCGAGGTAGGAAGAAATGCCGCCCCAACCCGCGTTGAACCTCATGCCGACCATTCAGCAGGCGATCACGAACCTGCTCACGACCTACGAGCCGGAGTTTCTCCGGTTCGGGTACAGCCTGTTTCTGTCCTTCGCGGTGATCCTCATCGCGTGGTACGGCATTCGGATGATGTTCTCGCACGATGGAGTCGGTGATCAGATGTTCGGCTTTGCGAAACTGCTGCTGTTTGTGGCGTTCGGCTACGCGTTCATTACGTACTACGAATCGCCGCTGCCCGGCATTGGCGTGTCGTTCAGCAATCTGATTACCGATCAAACCGGCCACTTTCAGAGTGTGCTGGAGGCACGCGCCTTCGACAACATCTATCACCATTTCGACGACCTTGCTGACCATTTCCTGCAGCCGGATGCGTGGTCCATTCTGGCGAATCTGATCTACTGGACGGTGCTGTTGCTCATCGCCGTGGCAAAGGCGCTGTCTTTGGCCGTCGTCGCCTTCGGCCTGATTGCGAGTGCGGTCTGTGGCCTCCTTGGGCCGCTGTTTGTGCCGTTTTTTATCGTGCCGAAGCTCGACTGGATTTTTTGGGGCTGGCTCAAGTCGTTTGTCCAGTACTCCTTCATCCCTGTCGTAGCGATCGCCTTTCTCATGATTTTTGAGCGCTTCGTTTACCGATATGTGACGACCCTTCCGCCGACCATCACCTCTGCGGAGTACGGTGTGTACGGGCTTCAAGCTGTCGCCGTTATCGTCACGTTTTGTGCGGGCATCGTCCTGGTCCCCGCGCTGACGAGTTCCATCTTCTCCGGCCAGGGCGGGCAAACGATCGTGCCGAGCGTCACGCGGTTCATGCGTACGCGGGTGTGAAGGCGGAGGTTCAGATGTCGCGTCGATTGCCCAACTACTACCGAGAGCCTGAATTACTCCACTGGTCCGACTTGCCAAAGTTGGTGTGGATCGCGTTCGGTGTCGCTCTTCTGATTGGCTTGGTGTCCGGCGCGATCTGGATCGGTTGGAAGTTGCTCGACCTGCGCGTCTTTCATTGAGAGGAGGCAGGCTCGATATGAGTGCAACGGTTGCTGACTTGAGCCCGAAGACGTTGGAGAACGCGAAGCGCCAATTCGTAGAGTTGTACGGCTCGGCGTTGGTCTTGAACACGTACCTCAAGATCGCCGTGGTCCTGCTCTCCTTGGTGGCGTTGGGGCTGGTCGCGCTGAATTTGCGGACCGTCGCGCAGGCTGCCCGCGTGAAGCCGCTGGTGGTCCGGATCGATGATGTCGGCCGTGCCGAAGCCGTCCAGTACGACGCAACGGCGTACCACCCGCAGGTACCGGAGTTGCGCTACTTCCTGACGCAGTTCGTCGTGAAGCATTTCAGCCGCGTTCGGTCCACGGTCCAGCGCGAATACCCGGACTCGCTGTTCTTTCTGGAGCCGGCCGTCGCGGACGCGACCATCGCTCAGAACGAGCAAAGCCGCACGCTCGACACTTTCCTGACGAACCTTTCGGCGGACGAAAACGACGTCGTCGTCCAAAACGTCAGCCTGAGCGAATTGACGAAGCCACCGTACAAGGCCGCGGTCACCTTCCAGAAGGTCCTATACACGCCGGGTCTGCGCACGGAGCGCGCGCGCGAAACGTATGTCGCGCAGATTGATTTCATGTTGCGCGATCGCGTGCCGAACGAGTTCGTGCGCGTCAATCCGCTGGGGCTGCAGATCAGTTATTTCCGCGTCGATCAAGCGTTCGAGGAGCTGGGACGATGATGACCAATGCCCTGTTCTTGGCCGGGCTGACGGTCTTCCTGACCGTCGGATGGCTCGCCACGGATCTGAGCTTTCTGGCGCCGTACAAGGTCGGCCTCTTTCGGCTGCACGGCACGCTCATCGTCGGCGGCGTGCTGCTGCTGTTCTTCAATCTCTGCGCGGCCTACTACAGCCTGCTGCGGTGGCTGTCGCTCGGCGATGCGGGACGGAAGCTCCGCCACCTGGATCATCAGCTCACGACCCGCGACGCCGTGCTCGATGACGTCGGGGACGACCTGACGTCCTAATCGGATGGTGGGCGATGTGGCGCGATGTCGACCACGACCCTCGTGATCCGGAGATCGAGCGGCCTGACGCCGGTCGACGCGCGGGGCTCGAACGCGACGCGTCCGACCGCGAGAGCCGCGATCCGCGCGACGTGTTTGCGCGCGATCTGGACCTGCCGCGCGGGCCCGAGCGGGAGCGCGTCTCTCTCCAGGCGCGGGCGTACGAACTCCGTGGCACCGAGGTCCGGACACTGGCGACGGTCGGCGCCTTTCGCGTCGTGCCCGAGGCGGACCTGCGCGACCCGAAGGAGATGCGGTCTCGCGATCTTCGGCACCTGCGTGATCTCGATCTGGTCCAGACCGTGCCTCATGTCGTCGGCAAGACACGCACGAGACTCATGACGCTGACCGCGATGGGCCGCGCCGTGCTCGAGGATGCGCGTCGCACTCCCGATCGCGAGGTCGCGCAGACGTTTTACGCCGGCATCGCCAAACCTCGCGAGCTGGCGCACGACGCGCATCTCTACCGCGCGTATGCGAAAGCCGCCGAGCGGCTCGTGGCGAGCGGCGCGCGCCTCCGGCGGGTCGTGTTGGAAGAAGAGCTCAAGCGCGAGTATCAACGCTTTCTCCAGGCGTCGAATCGCCGCCGTCGCGAAAACGACGGCCGGCCGGATCGGACGGCCGACGAGATTGCCGAGTGGGCGCGGTCTCACCAGCTGCCGCTCGACGGCGACTCGGTGCAGTTCCCGGACGTGCGGATCGAATACGACGAGCGGGACGGTCGGCGCGCCATCGAGGATCTGGAGGTGACGACGCCACACTACCGGGGTGCCCACGCCGCGGCGAAGGGCCGCGCCGGATTCACGTGTTATCGGGCGATCGGCGCCCGGCTCGGCGGCGGGAGCGGATCGAGTCGGAGTGGTGGGCGCGGATTCGATCCACGGGTCGCGGAGGAACTGTTGGAATGACGTTCGCCGAACGCGTGCACGCCGTCACGACACTCGGCTTTCTCGAGCGTCACGCGCGGTTCGTGGTGACCGTACTGCTCCATGGCGGCGTGTGTCTCGGCCGGCAGTACTGCACCTTCGCGGGCATCAAACGCGGGCAAGTGATGCACGACTTCTTCGCGAGTCTCGTGAGCCGTGGCGTGGCCACCGCGTACCCGCGCGCGCACGGGAGTACGCACCTCTATCATCTCCACGGCAAAAAACTCTATGCGGCCATCGGGGAACCCAATAGCCGGTACCGAAAGCCAACACCCCTCGCTCGTGCCGTCGAGCGGTTGATGGTGCTCGATGCGGTGCTCGCGAGCCCGGACTTGACGTGGCTCGCGACCGAGCGTGAAAAGGTCTCGCACTTCACCCGGAGGACGCCGCTCCAGGCCCAGGAACTGCCGCATCTGACCTTCGGCACGCCGCCGAAGACGACCATGCGGTACTTTCCCGACAAGCTGCCCATCGGTTTGGATGCGGGCGGCTGGACGCACATTTTTCTGTACCTCGTCACGCGCCGGCTGCCGATTGACTTCCGGACGTTTCTGCACCGCCATGCCGACCTGCTGGCGGCGTTGCCGGCCTGGACGATTCGCCTCCTGGTGCCGCGTCATCTCACCGGCGCGATCCCGCGCTATCGGGCCGCGCTGCGGGACGAGCTCGCAACGCCGCTGCAGCCGTCGACGCTGGACGAGTTGCGCTGGTTTTTCGAGCAGCGGCGGCAGACCGTGGGCGCGGCCCCCGTGATCGCGGACGCGCGGTTTGGACGGGCCCAGGACGCCTTCTCGAGTCCACGGTTTCGCGTCCTCTATCGCACCTGGTTGCAGCAGGGCGATCGCGCGCTGCACGCGACACTTTCACCGGTGCTCGCCGACGCCCTCGCGCGTCGGAGCGGCCAATTGGACTGGCAGGTGCTACCGCATGCGTATCAGCATCTCGCGCCGTTGGTGGGAACCGCGTAGGGCGCCGACCCGGACGAACGGGGGGGCGAACGCCTCATCGGAGGACCGTTCGCCGGTCGTCCGCTCTCGTTGCCCGCGCGCGATGCGGATCCGTTGTCGCCAGCTCGCCGAGCCGGTCGCGGGATCGTTCACCGCGCGCGCTACTTGCGCGCCGACACACGGGGCGGCGTCGTGTGCCGCCCCGCTTCCCGCCGGACTCCGCCAGAAAGAGAGGGGAGAGAGGCGGGACGTGAGCGACCCGGGTCTCAGGCCCGGGCGTCCGCCGTGCGCCTGGCCCCAGCCGGGTCGCTCACGTCCCGCCTCCGGCGTCGCCTTCTCACCGACCTGCGGCCCGCGCTGGTGGCGATCCAGCATCCCACCGAGCTCGCCCGCTCACTCGTCGTCCAGCGCGGCGCCAGAGGGCGCGCGAACGAGGGCGGCTACACGGCCATCAGCCGTCGTTCGAGGAATCCCCATGTCCGTCATCAAACCACGCGCCCGCGGCAAACATGTCATCGACCACCGCACGCGCCTCGACCAGGAGAACCACGAGACGCTCTACGCCTACGCGGCGTTCGTCGACGAGGAGCCCGACTACGTGATCAACCAGCTCGTCGAGACGGTGCTCGCGAAGGATAAGGAGTTCCTCGCGTGGCGGACGGCGCACCCGGAGTCCTATGCGCCGCGTCGGTTCGTCCGGACGCAGCGACCGAGCCGACTCGTGATCCCCCAGACCGATCGGCTGACGCGCGAGCTGTCACGGGATCGACCGCGCGAGCGGGCGAGCGTCGAGTAGGCGGAGGACGCGAGGATGGTACGGACCATCGTGGACGCGCGCCGGGTGGTCGCGATGCTGATCGCGGCCAGCGTCGGCATGTGGGGCCTGCACACGTATCCGGTGCCGCCGGACGATCCCTTTTTGGGACTGATCCAGCTCCGGGAGCCCGTGGTCTTCCAGGTGCTCGCGTACGGCTACGCGACGCTCTGGTTCACGACGCCGTTCTTCCTCGCGTCGCTCGTCACGTCGGTACTCGCGATCGTCGTGTATCGCCGCGTGCCGACCGCGCGGTATCGGCCGCTCCCGCGGTATCCCGAACCGGAGACGCGGAGGGCGCCGAGTCTGGTGCTTGGCGAGACGCACGCCCTCACGAGGCCGGGGCCAGCGCCGGAGCCCGGTTGGCTGGAGATTCCGCAACGCGGCTTGTATACGGGTCTGATGGTCTTGGGGGCAGTCGGCACCGGCAAGACCTCCGCGTGCATGTACCCGTACGTTGATCAGCTCCTTCGCTGGCGCGCCGGCGATCCGGCCCGCAAGATCGGCGGGTTGGTGCTGGAAGTGAAAGGCGACTTTTGCCGGCAGCTCCGCGGCATCCTCGCGCAAGCCGGGCGGGACTCGGACTACGTCGAAGTCGGCATCGGGAGCGGCGTCTGCTACAACCCGCTCCACAACGATCTCGATCCGTACGCCGTCGCGTACGCCATCGCGACGCTGCTGAACAACCTGTTTGGCAAATCGAAGGAACCGTTCTGGCAGCAGGCGTACACCGATCTCCTGAAGTTCGTGATCCTGTTGCGCCGGATCACGGTTGGCTACACGACGCTCGCCGAGGTCTACCGCTACGTGCTCGAGCCGGAGCAGATCGAGCGTGACATCAAGCGGCTGCAAGACAGCCTGACTGAACCGCCCGAGTCCATCTTTGTGCCCAACGCCGAATACAAGCTGCACTGCCTCCACGCGCCCTTCGTGCACTGGTTTCCTGAAGGCCCAGAGCTCATGGCGCATCCCTACGACAACGAACTCGAGGCGTTTCTCGCGTCGCGGCACGTGCCGTACCGCGTCGAGCAGCCACAGGGGAAAGGCTGGCAGGATCGGTTGCACCAGCTCGGCGCCGTTGAGCGGTGGTATCGCCAGGGCTGGGCCCGTCTCGATGCGCGGCTGCGGTCGTCCATCACCGAAGGCGTCATCGTCTTCCTGTCGCTCTTCGATCACAGCCCCGCGGTGCAGGCCGCCTTCTGTCCGCCGCGCAGCGCCTACGCCGGCATGCTGAAGCCGGGCGATCCGACACCGCTGCCGCCGCTCGAGGAGCTGCTCGAGACGGGTCATGTGATCGCGCTGAACTTCCCCGTGGCAATGAATCCCGGCTTGGCGCGCGCCTTGGGCGTGCTTCTGAAGTTGGATTTCCAGCGCGTCGTACTGCAGCGGATTCCGCAGATGGCCGCGCAGCCGACCCGGGTGTGGCGCGACCTGCTGTTCGTCTGCGACGAGTATCACGCGTTCGCCACCGTTGGCGAGACCGATCCCAGTGGTGACGAGCGCGCCTTCGCCCTCTCACGCCAGGCCCGGCTCATCCCCATCGTGGCGACGCAGAGCATCAGCTCGCTGCGGTCCGCCCTCCACGGCGACGAGACCTGGCGCACCCTGTTGCAGTGCTTCCGCACGAAGGTCTTCCTGGCGACCAGCGACGAGTTCACCGCACGGACCGCGGCCGAACTCTGTGGCCGCCGCGACCGCCTCAAGGCGCAGTACACCTTGTCAGAAGGTGGGCA
>QHWB01000064.1 GCA_003222395.1 Acidobacteriota bacterium | reverse complement strand
AAAGGCGCGGCGCCCGACGTCGTTGCGCGCATGCGCGATCGCATGTCGCATCGCGGCCCGGACGGGTTCGGTCTGTGGCAGTCGCCCGATCGGCGCTGCGTGCTTGGCCATCGACGGCTCGCCATCATCGATCTGTCGCCTGCGGCGGCGCAGCCGATGACCAACGACGCGGCAACTGTTTCGCTCACGTACAACGGCGAGATTTACAACCACGCCGCAGTGCGCCGAGAGTTGCAAGCGCTCGGGAAATACGAATGGAAGACCGATCATTCCGATACTGAAGTCCTGCTGCACGCGTACGAAGAGTGGGGCGTCGACTGCGTGAACAAGTTCTACGGCATGTTCGCGGTCGCCATCTACGACGCGCGCGACGCCAGCCGGCCGGTCATGTACCTGATTCGCGATCGGGTTGGCATCAAGCCGATGTATTTCGCGCGGACGTCGCGTGGCGAGTGGCTGTTTGCGTCCGAGATTCGCGCGCTGATGGTGCATCCCGATGTGACCCCCGAGATGGATCGGACGGCGCTCTGGCACTATCTGACGTTCATCGTCACGCCGGCGCCGCTCACGTTGTTCAAAGGCATCTTCAAGCTGCCGGCAGCCCACATCCTGACGATTGATCACTGCGGTGAAGCCACAGCACGCGAGTACTGGGATTGCGTTCCGGACGCGTCGAAGACGCTGGCGGAAGATGAGATCAGCGAGGCCGATGCCGTCGCCGAGCTGACGCGGTTGCTGAAGCAATCGATCTCGCGCCGCATGGTGTCGGACGTGCCGTTCGGCGTGTTGTTGTCAGGCGGGGTCGATTCCTCGATGAACGTCGCGCTCATGAGCGAGCTGATGTCTCGGCCGGTGACGACGTTCACCATCGGATACGAGGGCAAGGACGACTACAACGAATTCCAGTTCGCCCGCCGCGTCAGCCGTCGATACACGACCGATCATCACGAGGTCCTGATCGATCGGAAACAGATGCAGGATTTCCTGCCTCTGCTCGTGCAGCTTCAGGACGAGCCGATCGCCGACAACGTCTGCATTCCGCTCTACTTCCTCGCGAAGCTGGTGAAAGACAGCGGGACCACTGTCGTCCAGGTCGGCGAGGGGGCGGACGAGAACTTCCTCGGTTACTGGTGGTGCGAGCACTACCGGCGGCTGTACACGGCCGTGTATCGACCGGCACGGCAGCATCAGCCGTGGTGGCGCCGTGCAGCGGCGGTTCTGACGCAGCCGCGCGCGGCGATCTCCAGCGAAGGCCTCGAGGTCCAGCACCGCGCCGAGCGCGGCGAGGAGTTGTTCTGGGGCGGCGCGGCGTGCTGGTGGGGCGATCGACGCGCCCTGCTGACGCCGAATCGCGCACCGTTCGATTCAGACATTACCTGCCCGGTTCCAGGTCTGCTTCCCGACAGCCATCGCACGCTCGACAGCCACGCCGTCGTCAGCCACTACATCGGCGATTTGACAGGACGACTGGTCGAGCCCGAGGTGCTGCAGAAAATGCCGTACATCGAAATGAAGCTGCGGCTGCCCGAGCACCTGTTGATGCGCGTCGACAAGCTGACGATGGCGCACGCGGTCGAAGCGCGCGTGCCGTTCCTCGATCACGACGTCGTCGAGTTCGCCACGAGGCTGCCGCCGTCCTACAAGCTCGCCGACGCGACGGGGAAGAAGATTCTGAAGAAGGCGGCCGAGCCCTATCTCGATCACGACATCATTTACCGCCGCAAGCAGGGCTTCGGCGCGCCGATGGACGAGTGGTTCCGCGAAGGCGATTTCGGCGCGCGGTGTCTCGCGGCGTTCGACCGATCGGCGCTCGCGCGCGACGCGTACTTCGACAACGAGCACTTCCGGACGCTGCTGAAGGATCAAATCGCCGGACGCGCATCGGCGAGCTTTCAGATCTGGACCGTGATGAATGCGGTGCTGTGGCATGCGTCCTGGATCGAAGGGCGCGAGGACTGCCTGTGAAAACGATCGCGCACGTGGTCGGCGCGCGGCCGAACTTCATGAAGATTGCGCCGGTCTTCGAGGCGTTGCGGCGGCGGCCCGGTCTTCGTCAGTTGCTCGTGAACACCGGGCAGCATTACGACGAAGCCATGGCGGGGATCTTCCTGCGCGAGTTCGGACTGCCGCAGCCCGAACGCGATCTGGACGTCGGATCAGGGTCGCACGCGGTGCAGACCGCCAAAGTCATGATCGGCTTCGAGCAGGTCTGTCTCGAAACCCGTCCCGATCTCGTCGTCGTCGTCGGCGACGTGAACTCGACGATGGCCGCAACCATCGTCGCCACGAAACTCGGTATTCCGGCGGCGCACGTCGAAGCCGGGCTTCGCAGCAACGATCGGACGATGCCGGAGGAAATCAATCGGATCGTCACCGACCGGCTTGCGGAGCTGCTCTTGACGCCGTCGGCCGACGCGGACGCGAACCTTCTCGCCGAAGGCGTGGCGCCGGACCGTATCCACCGCGTCGGCAACGTGATGGTCGACACGTTGTTTCGCTTCCTTCCACAGGCGAAGTTCGAGCGCGTGCGCGATAGGGTCCGCGTCGAACCCAAACGCTACGTAGTCCTCACATTGCATCGCCCGTCGAACGTCGACGAGCGTCATCGGCTGACCGCGATGATGAACGTCATGCAGACGATCGGCGCGCGCCTCCCGGTCGTCTTTCCCGTGCATCCGAGAACGCGGGCGCGGCTCGACGAGATGGGCTTCGCGGCAAATGGGCACGGCGTGCTGCTGACCGAGCCGATGGGTTACCTGGATTTCCTCAGCCTCACGTCCAATGCGCGGATCGTCCTGACCGATTCCGGCGGCCTGCAGGAGGAGTCGACCGCGCTCGGCGTTCCGTGCCTGACGCTGCGGGAGAACACGGAACGGCCGATCACCGTCATCGAGGGGACCAATCGCGTCGTGGGAACGGATCCGGCGGCGATTCTTGCGGCGTTCGACGAGTTCATGGCCTCGCCGCCGCCGCCGCGATGCCCCGCTCTGTGGGATGGGCGCGCGGCGATCCGGATCGCCGACGCGATCGATGCCTTCATGAAGCCGCGGTGAACGCCGCACGCCATGCCTGATTCGCAGATGACCGCCGCCGATTCGTTCCTGGCTCGCGCGCGGCGCGCGCTGCGCCGTTCACCGCGCTATCTCGCCTCGCGCGCGCTGTCCTCCATGCAGCGGCGCGCGCGCAAGCCGTGGGCGTCGGTGGCGCCGCGCCTCTTCAACGATGCCGCGCTGCTGCGGGAAACCGGCGCACCCTCGATCGACGAGTTATGGGATCGGTTGAAGCGACGGCCGTTCTTCTTCTCACCGGCGATGCGCGGCGAGTGGACGGCCGCTTTCGAGCGGCGTTGTCCGGACGCACGCGTCAGCATCGTGCGGACGGCGGACGCCGTGCTGCGTCACGAATTCGACCTGCTCGGCTCGGGCGCCGTATCGCTCGGCGCGCGGCTGCCGTGGCACACCGACTTCAAAACCGGACGCGAATGGCCGCTCGAGTATGCGTGCGAGATGCAGTACGCGGAGCTCGATCGGCCGACCGACGTCAAAGTTCCGTGGGAGCTGAGCCGCTGTCAGCACTTCACGTCGCTCGGACAGGCGTACTGGCTGACCGGCGACGATCGGTACGCGCGCGAATTCGTCGCGGAAGTCGACGACTGGATCGATCGCAACCCGTGGGCGTTCGGCGTCAACTGGGCGTGTGCGATGGACATCGCGCTGCGCGCGGTCAGCTGGCTGTGGGCGTTCCACTTCTTCGCGGACGCCGCGCCGTGCGCCTCGAGGCGATTCCGCAGCCGGATACTGCGATCGCTGTTCCTGCACGGCAGCTACATCGCGACGCACCTGGAGAAGGGCGACGTCAACGGAAACCATTACCTGTGCGATGGCGTCGGTCTCGTGTTTCTTGGAATCTTCTTCGGCGATACGGCGAAGAGCCACGGGTGGCTCGACCTCGGGCGATCGATTGTCGTCGACGAAATCGAGCGTCAGACGACGCCGGACGGAGTCGATTTCGAGCAGTCGACCGCCTATCACCGTCTCGTGCTGGAAGGTTTCGCGACGCCGTACATTCTCATGCGGTCGGTAGGAGTTGCGATTCCCGACTCGGCCTGGCGGCGCCTCGAACGGATGTACGAGTTCGTCGAGGCATATACCAAGCCGGACGGATCGGTGCCACTCGTCGGCGACGCAGACGACGGCCGGATTCAGAAGCTCGGGACGCAGACGCTCAACGATCACCGGTATCTCCTGTCGACCGGCGCCGTCCTGTTCGATCGCGCCGATTTCAAGCGTGCGGCGTGCCGGTTCTGGGACGAGTCGTTTTGGCTATTGGGACCGCAGGGCGCTGATGCCTTCGATCGACTTCCGGCCGACGATCGGCCGGCCGACTCGCGCGCGTTCGACGCCGGCGGCGTCTTCATCCTGCGCAGCGATCGCGCGCACGTCGTCGTCGACTGCGCCGAGGTCGGGATGCGCGGCCGCGGTGGCCATGGCCACAACGACATCCTCGGCTTCGAGCTCTGGATGGACGGCGTGAACTGGATCACCGACTGCGGCGCGTATCTCTACACGGCCTCTCGCGAGTGGCGGAACCGATTTCGCAGCACCGCTTTTCACAACACCGTGCAGATCGACGGTGAAGAGCTGAACCGCTTTCTCGGCCCCAACGCGCTATGGCAGCTGCACTACGACGCTGTGCCATTCGATACCGCGCTCGCGTGCGACGACGAGGCCGATCGTTTTCACGGTTCGCATCGAGGCTACGAGCGGCTGACGCCGCCGGTGACCGTCACGCGCGAAATCGCGCTCGATCGGCGCTCACCGAGGCTGTCGGTGCGCGACATGCTTTCCGGCGCAGGCACGCATGCGATCGTCTCGCGATTTCATCTCGATCCGGCCGTGACGGCGGCGGCGCTCGATGGCAGAAGTGTCCGGCTCTCGTCGCGCGAACGGGAGCTGTGGTTTCGGCTCGAGGCCGACGCGTCGTTCCGTGTCTCGCTCGAACCCTCGTGGGTATCGCCGAGCTACGGCGTGAAGCACCCGTCTACTGTGATCGTCTGCGCCGCGACGGCGCGCGTGCCGCTGACGCTGTCGTACTCCTTCAGTTCTTCGCAGCCCTGATCTGATGCGGCAGATTCTTCTGAACACGGGCGGCGCCGTCATCGCGCGTGTGCCGCGTGCCGTCGTATCGCACGGCAGCGTCCTCGTGCGCGTTCACTATTCGGCCATCAGCGTTGGCACCGAGATCGCGCCGCTGCGATCCGCAGTCATCTCCTCGCCCGATTCGACCGCCGTCGGGCGCGGCCTCGCGTACGCGGCGCGGGTGCGCCATCTCGCGCGCGCCAGCGCCCGCGATCCGCGCAAGGCGATGAACCGGATCATGCGGATCGCGCGCGGGCAGCTGCGGCGATTGCCGATTCCGGCCGCCGTCGGATCGCAGCCCGCGATGGCCGCCGGCGACCGCGATGTCCAAGGGTGGGCGGTTGGATATTCGGCTGCCGGCGAAGTCGTGGCTGTTGGCGACGGCGTCACCGAACTCGCCGCCGGCGATCTGGTCGCGTGCGCCGGCGCCGGGCAGGCCAACCACGCCGACTACATCAACGTGACGCGCAATCTCGTCTGCCGGGTGCCGGCGGGCTGCGACCTGCAGATCGCCGCCACGGCGACGCTCGGCGCGATCGCCATGCAGGGCGTCCGCCGCGCCGCGCCGCAGCTCGGCGAGCGCGTCTGCGTGCTCGGCCTCGGGATGATCGGGCAGATCTCGGCGCAGCTGCTGCGCGCTGCCGGGTGCGACGTGATCGGTCTCGATCTCGATGGCGGTCGCGTCGCGCGCGCGCAATCGCTCGGCATGCGGTACGGGGCGAGCGATGCCGACGCGTTCAGGGCTCTGGTCCGCGACGTCACGGGCGGCCACGGCGCCGACCAAACCATCATGACGGCGGCGACGAAGTCCGACGCCGTGATCAATCTGGCGATGGACGTGACGCGCCGCAAGGGGCGTGTCGTCATCGTGGGCGACGTCGGCTTGAAGGTCGACCGCAACGTCTTCTACCAAAAGGAAATCGATCTGCTCATGAGCACGTCGTACGGCCCGGGCCGCTACGACGCGTCGTACGAGCTCGAAGGCCACGACTATCCGTTCGCATACGTCCGCTGGACCGAGAACCGCAACATGCAGTCGTTTCTCGAGCTCGCTGCGTCGGGACGGATTGCGGTCGCGCCGCTGATCGATCGCGTCGTGTCGATCGACGAAGCTCCCGCGCTGTACCGGACGCTTGCCGACGCCGAAGGCGATCTGCCGCTCGGCGTGCTGATTCAGTACTCGCCCGACGCGGCCGACGCGAGCGAGCGGTCGGCGCCGACGACGGTCGCGATTCGCCGCGCGCGCGCGCCAGCCGACGGTCGCATCGCGTACGCGCTGGTCGGCGCCGGCAGCTTCGGCACGAGCATGCTCGTGCCGCAGATGGACCGATGCCGCGATCGGTACTTGCTGAAAGCCGTCGTCAGCCGGAACGCGGCGCAGGGCGGCAACTTCGCACGCGATCGCGGCGTCGACGTGCTGACATCGAACGTCGACGACGTGCTTGCCGACGCGTCGATCGATCTCGTGGTGATTGCGACGCGCCACCACGAACACGCCGCGCAGGTGAAGCGATCGCTCGAAGCGGGGAAGCACGTCTTCGTCGAGAAGCCTCTGGCGCTCACGTGGGAAGAACTGTCGTCGATTGCGGCGACTTACACCTCGCTCGAGACGCGCACTGCGCTGATGGTCGGCTTCAACCGCCGCTTTTCGCCGGCGCTCGAGATTCTGAAGGCGCGGCTCGCCGCGCGGCGATCGCCGCTGATGATCGAGTACCGCGTGAACGCCGGCTACATCCCGCTCGATCACTGGGTTCACGGCACACAAGGCGGCGGCCGCAACATCGGCGAGGCGTGCCACATGTACGACGTGTTCAGGTTCCTCGCCGGCGCGGCCGTGAGATCGATCGGGGCGGCCGCGATCGACCCGGCGTCGCTCGCCTACGCGCGCAACGACAACTTCACCGCCACGGTCGCCTACGAGGACGGCACGCTTGCGACGCTCGTGTACACGGCGCTGGGGCCGAAGACGGGCATGGGAAAGGAGCACATCACCGTCTTCTGCGACAACGACGCGTTCGTCGTCGACGACTTCCACAGCTTGACCCGTGCGAGCGACGGCGCCGTGTTGTGGCAGAGCAGTGAGATCCTCAAGGGCCACTTCGAAGAGCTGTCAGCCTTCGGCGACGCGATCGCGCGCGGGGAGCCGTCGCCGATTCCCTTCGAGGAGATTGTCGAGACAACGGCCGTGGCGCTGGAAATCGAGGATCAGCTCTTCGGTCGAGCGGACGCTCGATGATCGGCCCATGCCTGTTCGTGGCGCCCTCGCTTCGTGCCGTCGCGACGGTCACCGATCCCCGCCTCGAGGAGACGAGCGAACGTCACAGGATTCAGCTCTCCATTCCGACCACATCGCCAGTCACCGACCCGCTCGCGCTCGTCGACGGCGTCGAAGGCGCCGTTCTCGGTGCGACCCGCGGATTCCTCGATCGTGCGCAGATGCGGTTTCTGGAACGGGTCCTCGCGCGTGGCAAACGCGCATGGGTGTACTGGCGCGCGGAAGAGGCAATCGAGACGGTGGACGCGGAGCGTTTGCGAAGCTTCCGGCGCCTGTGGGCATCGGTCGTCGTTTACGAGCGGCTGATCGCGCCCACCGCCAGGGGACGGCGACGACTGGCACGCGTGCGTCCGGCGCTGCGATGGATCTATCGAGGTGAATTTCCCATTCGTCGGTACGACATTCTCGCCGACATCGCGCGGGTGACCGAGCGCGCTCATCCGGTGCCTATCAGTCCGACAGTTCACCCGGACGGTCGCGTATCGGTCGCGGGTCGTGGACTGTACGTGCGGACCGACTTCTGGAATCGCGTGACGTCAGGTGGCAGCTACGGTCACACGTGCTACGTAGCCAAGGAGCTGGCCGCCACGGCTGTGTCGCTCACCTGCCTGTTGCCGCACCGCTACGAGTTGCTCGATGCGCTTGGAGTGGACCAGGTGGTTCTCGATCCGCCAACGCGGCACGAGGGCGAGGACTCGATCGTCGCTGCAACCGAACATTACGCCAGGCTGCTGAGCAACATCTGCCGCGTCGTCCGGCCCGCCTTCATCTACGAGCGCTTGTGCCTCGGCAACTACGCGGGCGCTCGCGTCGCTCGGGAGCTCGCGATTCCGTACATCGTGGAATACAACGGCTCGGAAATTTCGATGCAGCGGAGCTTCGACGGGACCGGGATGATCTACGAAGACGTGTACCGCGCGGCCGAAATGGCGGCCTTCCGACAGGCCACGGCGATTTCGGTCGTCTCGGCCCCGATCGCCGACGAGGTCGCATCGCGCGGCGTGGATCGCTGCAAGATTCTCGTCAATCCCAATGGGGCCGACGTCGACGCGTATGCGCCGCCGTCGCAAGTCGAACGGCGATCGCTGCGCGAAGAGCTCGGTTTCCGCGCCGACGATTGCATCGTCGGATTCACCGGCACGTTCGGTGGGTGGCATGGCGTCGACGTGCTCGCGGCGGCGATTCCGCGCATTTGCGCGGCGCGGCCGAACGCGTCGTTCCTGCTGATCGGCGAAGGGAACCTCACTCATCTCGTCGACGATGTGGCCGCCGCGCATCGGCTGGGCGATCGCGTCCGGAACACCGGACGAGTCGATCAGCGGGAGGGCGCGCGCCTTCTGAAGGCCTGTGACGTCTTCGTCTCTCCTCATAGCAGTCATATGGTCGACAGCCGCTTCTTCGGATCGCCGACGAAGATCTTCGAATACATGGCAACGGGCGGCGCCATCGTCGCGAGCAACCTCGAACAGATTGGCGAAGTGCTGTCGCCCGCGCTCCGCGTCTCGCCATCGACGCCGACCGGTACGGCCACGACCGAGCGGTCCATCCTCTGCACGCCGGGATCGGTCGACGAGCTCGTCGATGCGGTGTGCTGTCTCATCGATCGTCCCGATCTTCGTGCAACCCTCGGACACAACGCGCGTCGCGCCGCAGTCGAGGAGTATTCGTGGTCGCAACACGTGCGCCGGCTGTGGCAATTCGTCGGACGGCAGCCATGCCGCCCCCACCCGGAGCCGGTCGAGCAGCGCGAGCGGAAACGGCTCGAGACCGGTGATGCGTACAAAGATCAGGCGCAAAAGCAGTGGGATAACAATCCCGTGGGGTCGCAGCATGCGGGGGAGGCGCCGCCGCACACGCTCCAGTGGTTTCTCAACGTCGAAGCACACCGATACGGCGAATACGCGCCGTGGATGCCTGAGGTCATGGAATTCTCACGGCATCGCGGCGCTGAGCTCCTCGAAATCGGCGGCGGTCTCGGAACCGATCTCGCGCAGTTCGCCCGCCACGGCGCCCGCGTCACCGACGTCGATCTCTCGTCGGGACATCTTGCGCTCGCGCAGGAGAACTTTCGGTTGCGAGGACTCGACGGCCGGTTCGCGCACCACGACGCCGAGCGGCTGCCGTTCGGCGACAACACGTTCGATGTCGTGTACGCCGATGGCGTCATCCATCACACGCCCGACACGATGGCCGTCGTGCGCGATATCCATCGCGTCCTCAAGCCGGGCGGGCGCGCGATCGTCATGGTGTACGCGGAGAACTCGTGGCACTACTGGCGTCAGCTGGTCGGGACGCTGGGTCTCGTCGAGAAGCAGCTCTTCGACTGGTCGATGGGAGAGATCATGTCGCGCTCGGTCGAGCGGTCGGCGAACGACGCACGGCCACTGGTGAAGGTGTACACGAAAGCGCGGCTCCGGCACATGTTCCGCTCATTCGCGCGCATCGAGATCGTTCAGCGCCAGATGGTTCCAACGGAGCTGCCGCGCTCCTTGCGGCCGTTCCATCGCTGGATCGAGCGCGTTGCCGGCTGGAACCTGATCGTCAAAGCCGACAAGGCGTGCGCCTGATATGAGCGATGGCCGCCTAGGCTGGATGACGGTTGCGCTCGCGCTGGCGATCGTGCCGTACGCGGCATTGATGGCGTTCGCGCATCCCGTCGCCGACGATCTCGCCTTTGCCGCCGCGGCCAACGTCGAAGGCTTCTGGCCGGCACTGCGTATCCAGTACTTCAGCTGGAATGGACGGTTCGCGTCCGATGTGCTGGCGCTGCTGGACCCGATTCAAACGGGATCGGTGCTCGCGTATCGTCTGACGCTGTTCGCGCTGTTCCTCCTGACATTCGCGGCGCTGTATGCGCTCGTGCGGGTCGTGACGCGGCCGGCGCTCACGCGGCGCGAGGCTCTCGCCTGCGCGCTGGGGCTTGGTGGCGTGTACGTTTCGCAGACGCCGGCGCTCGGTGAAACGTTCTACTGGTTCACCGGCGCCGTCGTTTACCAGGTGGCGTGCATCGCCGGCGCGTTACAGATCGCGTCGTTCCTCGAGGCGACTCGTGACGACGTGAGTGGCACCGGACGGCGGTTGTACGCGGCGCTTGCCGCCGTTCTGATCGTGGTCGTCGTCGGTCTGAACGAAGTCGCGATGCTGATGGTGGTGATCTTCTACACGGTTGCCGCCGCGTGGGCGTGGCGCAATGGACGAGCGGCCGTCACGCGAACCGCGTTCGTCATGCTGGCGGTCGCGCTCGGCGCCTCGGCGCTCGTCGTCGGCTCGCCGGGGAACGCAATGCGGGAAACGATGTACCCGGCCCACCGGTCGCTCGTGGGTTCCGTCGGTAACACCCTGCTGCAGACCGTCCGTTTCGGCGTCGGGTGGGTCACGAGCGGGACGCTGGTGCTCGCGACGATTCTGTACCTGCCGTTTGCCGAGCGGGTCGCGGCCGCCCAAGCCGGGCTGTCGCGTCTTGGCGATCGCTTCGGCGTTGCGCTGGTTGCGCTGCCCTTCGCCGCCATTCCGGTGTCCGTCTTTCCGGCGTACTGGGCGACGGGAGTTCTAGGGCAGCACCGCACCGTCAGCGTCGGCTTCTTCGCGTTCCTGATGCTCTGGTTCGCGTGCGTCACCGCCGCGATCGGCTCGGGCGGCGGCGGGTCGAGCATTCCGCGGAGGCCAGGGCTGAAACCGGCGATCGCGGCTGCCCTCGTTGCCGCGATCGGTTTCGGAGGCAACGGCTACACGATTGCCGCTGATTTTCTGTATCGCCGCCCGCAGCGGTTCAGCGCCGAGATGGATGCACGCGCTGCGGCGCTCGATGCCTGTCGTACGGCATCGGACCGCGCGTGCCGCGTGCCGCCGTCGGTGAATGTGCCGGAATCGATCTTTTTTCTCGATGTATCCCCGGACCCGACCTACTGGATTAACGAGGCGTACGCCCGGTTTTACGGTCTGCGTCAGGTACAGGCGAGCCTGTCGGACGATCATGTGCGGCATTGACGGCGTTCCCTCCGGCGCCACGCTTGCGGCCGCTCCAATGGCATGAGCCGGTTCTGGCGATCGCTGGCCGGCATCCTCGTTGCTGCCGTCGTGTTCGAGATCTGTG
The DNA here is from genome assembly GCA_003222395.1 of Acidobacteriota bacterium. GTDB lineage: Bacteria > Acidobacteriota > Vicinamibacteria > Vicinamibacterales > CAVVIG01 > Gp6-AA45. The sequence goes on along the minus strand of QHWB01000064.1, from coordinate 165,831 downwards.
CCCGCGTGCTGTTCGCGGTCAGGCCGCCGCCCGCCGTAACCGATCTCCAGCCATATCAGATGGCCGATCCGGCGCGCCCGTGGCACAAAAGGCTGCGTCCGGGATTCGTCGAGACCTACGCCGAGGCGGCGGAGTTCAAGCACGGCACCGGACGCGTCCTCGGCGAGACGTATCTCGCGCGGCTGCGAGCCGATCCCGCGCAGGTGTTCGTGCGCATCAACGGCGATGGATTCCGCGGTCCCGAGATCGACGGCGCACATCGCGCGGCGCGCATCCTGACCATCGGCGATTCGTGCACCTTCGGCACGGCTGAAGCATCGAGTTATCCTCGCGTCGCGGAGGCGACACTCCGCCAGCGCGGCGTTGCGGTCGAAGTGGTGAACGCCGGCGTCGAAGGCTATACGACCGCCGACGTGCTCGTGGAACTGGATCGTCTGAAAGCGCTCAGGCCGCAAATCGCGACCGTGTATCTCGGGTGGAACGGGTTCTTCAATCAGGAGCAGGTCTTCGGTCAACCGACGCTCGCGGCCTTGCGTCTCGTTCGCGGGGTCGCGCGCGCCATACCGGCGCTGTTCCGCAGCCGCCGCGATGCGGCGCTGGCGGCGTACCAGCGGCCGAAGCATCCCGATGCGCACGCGCGCGAGCTCGCCGCCCTCGATGGTTTCGTGCCGGCGTTCTTTCCCGACCTGCGACAAATCGTTCGAGAAATGCAGTCGGCCGGGAGCCGCGTCGTTCTCGTCACGCTGGCGGGTCTCTACGAGCTCGAGCGCGAGCCGACTCCGCACATGCTCGAGATCGGCCACCTGCCGCCCTACACCGACAATCCATACGTGCTTGCGAAGCTAGCCTCGCGCCTGAACGATCTCCTGAGAGACCTGGCGCACGCACAATCGATCGACCTGATCGACGTGGACATGTGGAGCCGCGCGACGCTGGTGCCGCGCGAACAGTACTTCTTCGACTCAGTTCACCTAACCGACGAAGGACAGGCGATGCTCGGGCGCTACGTCGCCGATCGCCTGGCGCCGCTTGTCCGTTGACGCGTTGTACGTCGCTGGTCGTCAGTGCTTCGCGGTCTCCAATCCGTCGCGGCTTCCGACGGTCGAGCGCGCGCGCGCCACGATCGAAACATCGTCGGCCGGTGGTGTTGACGACCGCGCGGGTCCACGCGACCTGGTCGTCGAGGCGGAAGGCGGCGTCCTCGGCCCGGCTCAGTTGACGGCGCTCGGAGCGGCGATTGGTGCAGGCAAACGCGCGTGGCTGTACTGGCCGCGCGAGCGCGCCGTCGAGACCGTCGATCGCGAACGCCTTCGCAGCTACCGACGTCTCCGCCGCGTCGCCGCCGTTCTGGCGCCGTTCGCTCGAATCGCGTCGCACCTGCCGCGCCGCGCGCGCGCCGGCGATCCGGCGTCGCCGGTTTCCGCAGCTGCCGCTGCAACTCGGATTGAGACCGGCGACGACTACAAGGACGCGGCCCAGGCGCAGTGGGACGAGAACCCCGTCGGCTCGCACTACGCCGATCGGAGCGTGCCGCGCACGCTGGACTGGTTCCACGAAATCGAAACGCACCGCTATCGGCGTTATGCGCCGTGGATGCCGGCCGTGATGGAATTCGATCGGCACGCCGGCGAGGACGTGCTCGAAATCGGCGGCGGAATCGGCACCGACCTCGCGCAGTTCGCACGACACGGCGCGCGGGTCACGGACGTCGACCTGTCCGGCGGCCATCTGCGCCTCGCCGAGGAAAACTTCCGGCTGCGCCGTCTGACCGGCCGCTTCATCCACCACGATGCAGAGACGCTTCCATTTCCCGATGCGAGCTTCGATCTCGTCTACAGCCACGGCGTGCTGCACCACACGCCCGATACCGCGCGCCTCGTCGGCGAGGTTCGCCGCGTGCTGAGGCCGGGCGGCCGCGTCATCGCGATGTTGTACGCCGAGTCGTCGTGGCACTACTGGCGGCAGCAGGTGTGGCGGCGCGGTCTCGTCGAAGGGCGGCTGCGGCGCGAGTCGATGGGCGAAATTCTGTCGCAGTCGGTCGAGATCTCGGGCAACGACGCGCGGCCGCTCGTGAAGGTCTATACGCGTGACCGTCTCCGCGCGCTGTTCGCGGCGTTCCAGGACGTCGTCATCATGCAGCGGCAGCTGACGTCGGAGGAGCTTCCGCTGCCGCTTCGGCCGCTGCGCGCGATCGTCGAGCGCGTGGCCGGCTGGAATCTCATCGTAAAGGCTGTACGCGCATGACGCGGCTCACGGTGGTGCGAAGCGGCATGCCGGCGCCGGACCCGGCGCCGGGCGAAACGGTGTTGACGTACGATCAGTTTCGCGCCGAGCTGCGGACGGGCGGCCTGATGAAGCGGCTGTTTCGCGCAGGCGAGTCGCGTCTGCTGGTGCATCGGGTGTCGAGCGCCGGGCGTCCCGTAGCGACGGCGCTGGCGTTGCACGCCGTCAGTCGGGGATCGGTCGCGATCGAGGATGCGGACGGGCGGCGCCGCGAGATCTCGCTCGGCGTTCTCGGCCGCTGGATCGCCGAGCTTGCGCTCGAGCCGCTGCGCGTCCGCAACGTCGTGGCCGGCATCACGCGCGAGGTCGCGCGGCTGGAAGCGATCGTCGGCGAGCCTCGCACGATAACGGACATCGACTTGTCGGCGTCGCCGCTCTACCTGCGAACCGACCTGAGCTTCGGGATTCGCGCCGGCGGATCCGTCGGCCACACCGCCGGCGTCCTGAACAACCTCGAACACTTCACCGGCCCCCCTGTTCTGATCACGACCGACGACATTCCCACGCTCGACCCGCGCATCGAGGTCGTGACCGTCGCGCCCTCCGACGCGTACTGGAATTTCCGCGAGCTGCCGGCCTTCGTGCTGAACGCGCCCTTCGAGCGCGTAGTGCGGCGCGTGGCCGACGAGCGTCGCGTGTCATTTCTCTATCAGCGATACAGCCTGAGCAACTATACGGGCGTGGCGGTCTCACGGGCGCTCGGCGTGCCGCTGGTGCTGGAGTTCAACGGATCGGAGGTATGGGTCAGCCGTCATTGGGGACGGCCGCTCAAATACGACGCGCTGTCGACGCGCATCGAGACGCTGAACCTGCACGCCGCCGATCTGATCGTTGTCGTCAGCGACCCGATCGCCGCCGATCTGCGGCGCATGGGCGTCGCGGCGGACCGCGTGCTCGTCAACCCGAACGGTGTCGATCCCGTGCTGTATAGGCCGGACATCAACGGCGATCGGGTCCGGCGCGCGTACGGCCTCGACGGATACTTCGTCATCGGCTTCATCGGGACGTTCGGACCCTGGCATGGTGCAGAGGTGCTCGCCCGCGCGTACGTGCAGCTCCGTCAGCGTCATCCGGAGCTGCGAGACGCGGTGCGGCTGCTGATGATCGGTGACGGGGCGCGTACGGCGGCCACGCGGGCGATCCTCGTCAGCGGCGGCGCGCTCGACGCGACGGCGTTCACCGGCCTCGTGCCGCAGGACGATGGTTCCGAGCACCTCGCCGCCGCCGACCTGCTCGTGTCGCCGCACGTGACGAACCCGGACGGCACGCCGTTCTTCGGCTCGCCGACCAAGCTGTTCGAGTACATGGCGATGGGGCGACCGATCGTCGCGTCGGATCTCGAGCAGATCGGCCAGACGCTCGAGCACGGTCGCACGGCCTGGCTGGTGCCGCCGGGCGATGTCGAGGCGCTCGCCGATGCGATGGCGCGCCTCGCGTCCGATGCGGCGGCACGGCGCGCGCTCGGCGCCGCCGCGCGCCAGCAGGCGGTCGCGCGCCACACGTGGCGCGAGCACACGCGGCGGATCGTCGATCGCATCGCCGATCTGTACTCCGTCCGACTGCGCGATCGCCTGGCCGGCGATGTCATCGCGCCTCGGCGATGAGGCGGCTGCTCGCCGTCTCGTGGGAGATGCCGCCGATGTACGGGCCGCGCGCAACCCAGGTCTCGCGCACGCTCGAACATCTCGGAGAACTCGGATGGGAATCAACGGTCGTGTGCCTGGCGCCGCGCCGCGGCGGGCCGCATTGGCCCGACGGCCGCGACCCGGCGCCGCTCGGGAACGTGCGGCGGGTTGGCGTCCCCTCGCGCGAAGAGTCGCTGCCGGTGCGCGCCGCGTTTCGGCTCGTCCCATCGCTCCGGCGCTGGCCCGACAGCGAGCGCCTTTGGGTTGCACCGGCCGCGCGCGCCGCCATCCGCGAAGCGTCCGCCCAGCCGCCGCTCGGGTTCGTGACGTTCGCTCAGCCCTGGTCCGATCACCTCGTCGGCCTGCGCGTCCGCCACTCCACCTCGCTGCCGTGGGTGGCGCACTTCAGCGACCCGTGGACCGACAGTCCGTACCTACGCGTGAACGGATCGCAGCGCCGGGCGGCGAGCCGCATGGAAGCCGAAGTCATCAGACAGGCCGACGCAATCGTGTTCGTCAACGGCCAGACCGCCGATCTCGTGATGCGCAAGTTTCCGGCGTCCTGGCGCCGCAAAGCGCACGTCGTTCCGCACGGATTCGATCGGCGGCGGCTGCCGCCGGCCGCGCCTCGCGAACCTGGCCCGCTGCGCCTCGTGTACACCGGCCGGTTCTACCGCGGCATTCGCACTCCATTGCCGCTGCTTCGAGCGCTCGCGGATCTCGATCGCGCGCAGCCGCTCGGCGCGCGCCTCGCGGTGCAATTCATCGGACCGCAGGTGCAGGAGTTCGAGGCGGCCGCGCGTGAGCTCGGTGTCGGCGGCATCGTGTCGTTTGCTCCGCGCCGGCCGATCGAGGATGTCCTGGCTGCGGCGGCGCGCGCCGACGTGCTGCTCGTCATCGACGCTCCGTCGGCCGGCCCGAGTCCGTTTCTGCCGAGCAAGCTCGTCGACTATCTGATGTTCCGCAAGCCGATTCTGGGTCTGACGCCGGTCGAGGGCGCTTCGGCCGACCTGCTCCGCAGCCTCGCGTGTCCCGTCGTGGCGCCCGACGATGTCGACGCGATCGGGGAAACGGTGCGCGTTCTGCTCGACCGAGCCTCGCGCGGCGAGCTGCACGTGTCGGCCGATTTCGATCGAGTCGCCGAGTCGTTCGATATCCACCGAACGACGGAACGCTTCCACGGCATTCTTGTCCGCACCTTCGCGCCTGGTGGCTAGTGCCGCCTGACGCCCCGCGCGTGCTGCTCGTCATCGGGGCGTACCACCCGGAGATCAGCGCCGCCGGAATCCAGGCTCGCGCCGTCGCGTCGGCGCTCGCCGGCCGCGCGACATTCTCCGTGCTGGCGACGGCCGTCGATCCGACGCTGCCGCCGCGCGATCTCGTCGACGGAGTTCCGGTGTACCGCGCCCGGGTGGACGTCAGGCGCCGCGCGTCGCGCGCGGCCGCGTCGATTCGAGTGGCCGCGCAATTCGCCGCCGCAAGAGATCGTTTCGACCTCGTGCACATCCACGGCATCTCGCGCAAGAACGTGCCGGTGACGACGCTGGCGCGCCTCTTCGGCAAGCGGATCCTTCTCCATCTGCACACGGCGGGGCAGGACGAGCCGGCGGAGGCCGGCCGCGCGGGCGTGCTTGGTGCCTGGTCGTTCCGTCAGGCCGAGCTCGTCCTGCCCGTGAGTCCGCTGCTGATGGATCGGTGTCTGGCATCCGGTGTCGATCGATCGCGCCTGCGCTATGCGCCCAACGGCGTCGACCCGCAGCGCTTCGCGCCGCCGGACGAAGGGGCGCGCGCGGCGCTTCGAGCGGAGCTCGGGTGGCCGCTCGACGCGCGCGTGACGCTTTTCGTCGGCTTCTTCTCGCGCGACAAACGGCCCGACGCCGTGTTCCGCGCGTGGTGCCGCGAGGCCGCTCGCGATCCGCGGGCGGTTCTCGTCTTCGTCGGCGCCACCGTTCCGAAGTACTATGAAATCGACGGCGCGCTCTTCGACCGAATCCGATCCGGGGCGGCGGCCGCAGGACTCTCCGGCCGCGTGATCTTCGCCGACACGACCACAGCCATCGAACGCTTTTTCGCGGCGGCCGACGTGTTCGCGCTGCCATCGGTGCGCGAGGCGATGCCGCTCGCGCTGCTCGAGGCGATGTCGAGCGGGCTGGCCTGCGTCGCGTCGAGGCTGGAACGATCGACCGACGTGCTGATTCAGGACGGCGTCAACGGCCGGCTCGTGCCGCCCGACGACGAAGACGCGTGGGCGAACGCGCTCGCCGAGTTGACCAGCGACTGCCGCCGCGCCCGCGAGCTCGGACGCTGCGCGCGCGCGACCGTCGTCGACCGCTTCACCGTGGAACGATCCAGCCGCGTGTGGCTCGATGCCTACCGCGAGCTCATGGATCCGTGAGATTGCTGATTTGAGATTTTTGATTTCAGATTGATTTCTGATTGCAGATTTGAATCGGAACTCTCATCAACCTGAAATCTAGAATCTGAAATCAATCTGAAATCAATCTGAAATCAGCAATCTGAAATCTGAAATCTCATGAAACAGATTCGGGTCGGAGTCCTCGGCTACGGCTACTGGGGACCGAACCTCGCGAGGAACATCGCGGAGACCGACGGGTTGTGCCTTGCGGCGATCGCCGACGAGCGCGCCGACCGCAGAGCCGCCGCCGCGCGCCGTCACGCGGGCGTCGCGGTCGCCGACTCCGCCGCGTCGACGATAGACGCCGATCGGATCGACGCCGTCGCCATCGCGACGCCGCTCAGCACGCATTTTCCGCTGGCGCGCGCCGCCATCGAGGCGGGCAAGCACGTGCTCGTCGAGAAGCCGCTCGCGGCATCCCGGCGCGAAGCCGAAACGCTGGGCGAGCTGGCGGCGAAGCAGGGCGTCCGGCTGATGGTCGATCACACGTTCGTGTACAACGGCGCGGTGCGGCGGATCCGCGGCATCATCGACAGCGGCGAGCTGGGCGAGCTGCTGTATCTCGACTCGGTGCGCGTGAACCTCGGCCTGTTCCAGACCGACAGCAACGTCATCTGGGACCTGGCCGCGCACGATCTCGCAGTGATGGATTACCTGGTCGACGAGCGGCCGGTGTCGGTGTCGGCGAACGGATCGTCGATGGCAGGATTCGCGCACGAGAACATCGCATACATCACCGTCCACTTCGCGAACGGCTTTCTGGGTCACTTTCACGTCAACTGGCTCGCGCCGGTGAAGATCCGCCAGATGCTGCTCGGCGGCCGCCAGCGCATGCTGGTGTACGACGACATGGATCCGCGCGAGAAGGTCCGCGTCTACGACAAAGGCGTCGACTTCTCCATCCAGGACTACGAAGCGCGCCGCCAGATTCTCGTCTCGTACCGCACCGGCGACATGTATGCGCCGAAACACGATCGCCGTGAAGCGCTGTCGCTGGTCACGGCCGAATTCGCGTCGGCGATCGCCGAGCGCCGCGAGCCGATGACCGGCGCGGCAGCAGGCATCCGTGTCGTCTCGATGCTGGAGGCGGCGGAGCAGTCGCTGCGCAACGAAGGACGGCGGATCACGATATGAAATGCGTCGCAATCGCGGACGACGTGAAGCTGGGTCGAGACGTCCGGATCTACAATTTCGTCAATCTCTACGGATGCGAGATCGGCGACGAGAGCCGCATCGGCACGTTCGTCGAGATTCAGAAGGGCGCGAAGGTTGGACGCCGCGTGAAAATTTCGAGCCACACGTTCATCTGCGAAGGCGTCGAGATCGAGGATCACGTCTTCGTCGGCCACGGCGTGACGTTCATCAACGATCGATTCCCGAGAGCCGTCACCGCCTCCGGCGAGCTGCAGGGCGACGGCGACTGGACGATGGTTCCGACGATCGTCAGGCGCGGCGCCACAATCGGATCCGGCGCGACGATCCTCTGCGGCGTCGAAATCGGCGAGAACGCCATCGTCGGCGCCGGCAGCGTCGTGACGAAGAGCGTCCCTGCGGGCGCTATCGTGGCTGGAAATCCCGCGCGCGTGCTGCGCCGGATCGAGGAACGCTGATGGCGGCCGGGCGACGTCGCGTGGCGGTCACAGGAGGAGCGGGGTTCATCGGAAGTCACCTCGTCGACGCGCTCGTCGCGCGCGGCGATCGTGTGGTCGTCATCGACAATCTGTCGGTGGGACGGCGAGAGAACCTTGCGCATCATCTCCCCAGCGGCCGTGTCGAGCTGCACGTCGCCGACGTGCTCGACGGCGATCGTCTGACGCCGCTGTTCGACGGCGTGGCCACGGTGTTTCACCTGGCGACGCAGTGCGTCCGCGTGTCGCTGTTCGACCCTGAGCTCGTGCACAAGGTGAACACCGAAGGGACGCTCCGGGTTCTCACGGCCGCGGTCGCCGCCCGCATCCGGCGGTTCGTGTACGTTTCATCTTCGGAGGCGTTCGGATCGGCGAAGACCGTGCCGATGTCGGAGGATCACCCGCGCGATCCGACCACGATCTACGGCGCCAGCAAGCTGGCGGGCGAACATTACACGATGGCGTTCCATCGCACGTACGGCCTCGAAACGATCATCGCGCGTCCATTCAACACATACGGACCGCGCGCGCACTTCGAGGGCGCCTACGGCGAGCTGATTCCGAAATCAGTCGTGCGCATCCTGAGCGGCCGCCCGCCGCTCGTTTTTGGCGACGGCGAACAGACCCGCGATTTCACGTACGTCGAAGACACGGTTCGCGGCATCCTGCTGGCGGGCGACTCCGATCTCGTCGGTGAGTCGGTCAACATCGCGCGCGGCGAGGAAGTCACCGTCAATCGGGTGGTGGACCTGATTCTCCGGGAGTGCGGCCGAGTCGATCTTCGCGCCGAGCATGGTCCCGATCGGCCGGCCGACGTTCGGCGCCATTACGGCGATATCTCTCGCGCGCGCCGCGAGCTCGGATTCGCGCCGCTCGTCGATATCACAGATGGCATTCGCCGATACGTAAACTGGTTTCGCGACGCCTACCCGGATATTGGCGCCGTCGCCGCACAGGAGCAGCCAGTCAATTGGCAGCCGATTCCAAAATGACGGCGATCTCGCTACGCGATGTGCCGTTTTCGCGTCCGGAATTCGATCGCGCAGAGGCGGACGCAGTCGCGGCGGTGCTCGCCACCGGTTGGGTCAGCCAGGGGCCGAGAGTCGCGGAATTCGAAGCGCTCTTCGCTGAACGGGTAGGTGCCGCGCACGCGGTCGCGACGACGTCGTGCACGACGGCCCTTCATCTGGCGCTGATCCTCGCCGGCGTCGGCCCCGGCGACGAGGTCGTCTGTCCGTCGTACACCTTCATAGCGACCGCCAACGCGGTCCTGTACGCGGGCGGCACGCCGGTGTTCGCCGAAATCGACGCGCAGACGTGGAACATCGATCCGGCCGACGCGCTGCGGCGCGTCAGCCGCCGGACGAAGGCCATCATCCCGGTCCATCAGGTCGGCCTCGCCGCCGACCTCGACGCGCTGAAGGCGATTGAAGAGCACGGTATCACCATCGTCGAGGACGCCGCGTGCGCGATCGGGTCGACGTATCGAGGACGGCACATCGGCGCGCAGGGACACACGGCGTGCTGGAGCTTTCATCCGCGCAAGACGATCTCGATGGGCGAGGGCGGAATGCTCACGACCGACGATGCCGCCGCCGCCGAACGCGCGCGTCGCCTCCGATCGTTCGCGGCGACGGTGTCGGACCATGCCCGTCATCAGGCGAAAGGGATGGTCTACGAGGAGTATCGCGAGCTTGGGTACAACTACCGCATGACCGACGTGCAGGCGGCCATCGGCATCCAGCAGCTCGCGAAGCTCGATCGGCTGCTCGCTCGCCGCAGGGCCATCGCTCGGCGCTACGACGAGGCGTTCGCGCCGATTGCGGGATTGCAGACTCCGGCACGGCCGCCGTATGCCGATCACGCGTACCAGTCCTATGGTCTACGGTTGCTGCCCGGATGCGGCGTCGATCGCGACGATTTGCTCGGCAATCTCGTGAACCAGGGCATCTCGTGCCGCCGCGGCATTCCGCCGATTCATCTCGAGCCGTTCTATCGCGGTCGTTTTGGGAGCGTGTCGTTGCCGGTAACCGAGCGAGTCGCGGCGGAGTCGATTTTCCTGCCGATGTTCGCGTCGCTGTCGGAGGTCGATCAGCAGCGCGTCATCGATGCTGTCGTCGAGGCCGCCACCCGCCGATGAGACAGCTGCTGAGCATTGTCGTACCCGTGTTCAACGAACGTGTGAACCTGCTGCGGCTTCATCAGGAAGTCGCCGCGGTGATGCGTGAGCTCTCCGACTACGACTACGAGATCATCTTCATCGACGACGGCAGCCGCGATCAGTCGTTCGCTGTCATCGAGGAGCTGCACCTCCGCGATCCGAGGATTTCCGCGATCAGATTTCCGCGAAACTTCGGGAGCCATATCGCCATCGCTGCCGGGATCGATCACTGCCGCGGCGATGCTGCCGTGGTGATGGCGGCGGACCTGCAGGATCCGCCGCAGCTGATTCGCGAGTTCGTCGCCCGCTGGCGCGACGGATACGACGTCGTGTGGGGTGCGCGGACCGGACGCGACGACGGCGCCATACGCGGCACGGCCATGAACGCGTTCTATCGAGCGGTCCGCCGGTTCGCCATTCCGACGTATCCGAAAGGCGGCACCGGCAGCTTCTGTCTGATCGGTCGCCCCGCGATCGACGCGTTCCGCCGCTGCAACGAGCGGAATCGCCTCACATTCGGGCTCATCGCGTGGGCGGGGTTTCGTGAAACCGAAGTTCCGTACTTTCGGCCGCAGCGGCTGTCGGGCGCCTCTTCGTGGACGCCCGCGAAGATGATCAAGGCCGCGATCGATACATTCGTGTCGTTCTCGCTGATCCCTATTCGCCTCATCTCGCTGCTCGGCATCACGGTATCGGCCCTGAGCTTTCTCTTCGGCTCTTACGTTCTGGTCAACAAACTCATGTTCGGCACCCACGTGCTGGGCTGGACCTCGGTCATGCTCGCCGTTCTCGTGCTCGGCGGCGTGCAGCTCGTGATGATCGGCGTACTCGGCGAATACCTCTGGCGGATACTCGAAGAGGCGCGCGCGCGGCCGCTGTATATCGTGGAGCGAACCATTGGCTTCAAAGCGGCCGAGCCGCAGCGAGGGTCCGTTGCGGCTTCCTGACTTCATCATCGCCGGCGCGCCGCGCTCGGGAACGACGTGGCTGTACTCGCTGCTCGAGCGGCATCCCGATGTGTACGTGGCGAAGCCAGTGACGCCGGAGCCGAAATTCTTCCTGGTCGACTCGCTCTACGAACGGGGGCTCGAGTTCTACTCGAAGACGTGGTTCGCTCCCGCGCCGTCAGGTGCGATGGCCGGGGAGAAGAGCACGAATTATCTGGAGAGTGCGCCAGCGGCCGAACGAATCGCGCGCGAACTTCCATCCGTCAAGCTCGTGTTCATCCTGCGCGACCCGGTCGAGCGGGCGTGGTCGAACTATCTGTGGAGCAAGATGAACGGACTCGAGACCGAGGATTTCGAGACTGCGATCCGGCTCGAGGCGGAACGCGAGGGGACGCTGCCGGACCGGTTACGATTCGCGCGCCCCTTCTCGTATCTCTCGCGCGGCTTGTACGCGGATCTTCTGCGTCCTTACGTCGAGCGGTTTCCGCGCCACCATCTGCTGGTGCTGCGGTTCGAGGATATCATCGACGACCCCGCGTCGCTTGCCGCGACGCTGCATCAGTTTCTCGGCCTTCCGCCGCGCCGCGCGGACGCGGACGGTATCGGCGTCATCAACCCGTCTGAAAAACCAGGCGACCTCATGCCGGCGTCGATGCGGCGGGCGCTGACTGCCCGTTACGAGGAGCCGAATCAGCGTCTCGCGGCGCTCCTCGGTCCGTCGTTCACGATCTGGTCGACCGAACGAACTCCCGCGTGAACGACACATTCGTCGATCTGCGGCTCGTGCGCGCCGGCTGCTCGCGGCTCGCATGGGCCGAAGGGCAGACGTTTCGCATCCCGCGAGCGCTGCTGGAGAGCACACGACTTGCGCAGTTCGTTTCGCGCGACGGCGCCGTGTCGCTGCCGGATCAGTGCGACGCGGCGACGCCCGCCGACGCGCACGCACTGCGCGAGTTCGCCGCGTTCACCGAATCGCCACCGACAACCGCGCGTCTGCCGGTCAGCTATCGGCGCGTGCCGGGCACGCTGCGGGCGGCGGCGGCCTCGCTCATCGGTCGTCTGCGCCGCCGCCAGGCGGACCGGTGGGCGCGATTTCCGCGGTGGCCGCTCGATTTGAGCGCCGATTTTCTGTCGGACGTCGCCAAAGAGCGGTGCGCCGTTCCGCCGCCGACGCCGGTCGTGCTCACGCACGACATCGACTCGGCCGAAGGGCTGACGAACCTGACGCGGAACTTTCTCGATCGCGAGGAGGCCGCCGGCGCACGCTCGGTGAATTACGTCGTGCCGCGCGGCTGGACGCTCGATGCTGCTGCGCTGCGCGAGATTCGCGCGCGCGGACATGAGATCGGCGTCCACGGCTTCGATCACAGCAATCGGACGCCGTTTGTCGATCCGGCGGCGCGGCGGGAGCGGCTCGAGGCCGGCCGCCGATTCGCCGACGAACACGGCGCCACGGGGTACCGCGCGCCGTCGCTCCTTCGCACGCGCGCCCTCGTCCGCGACGTGGGCGAGCGCTTCGCGTACGACAGCAGCATTCCGACGTCCGGCGGGCTGTTTCCAGTGCCCAACAACGGCTGCGCGTCGGCGCGGCCGTTCGTCGTCGAGGGGGCGCTCGAGCTGCCGTTGTCGATGCCACGGGACGGCAGCCTGCGTTTTCTCGGTTACTCGGCCGCCGAAATTCTCCAGTTGTGGATCGACTGCGCCGCCGCGATCGCGCGGTCGGGTGGTGTGATCGTGCTGCTGACGCACTGCGAGCGCCGCTTCAGCGGGACCAGCGCCATGCTCGACGCCTACTCTCGTCTGCTCGAGCACTTCGGCTCGGCGGGTGGGTACCGGTTCTCGCAGCCAGCCGATGTCCTCGTCCGTCCGGCAGCGTGAGGCGTTCGATCGCCGGTTCAGCGCGCCGCCCGAGCGGACCGCGCGCATGGCGCGCATCGTGGCCGACTCCATGCCGCGTCCGGCGCACGCGGTCCTGGATCTCGGATGCGGAACCGGACGCCTCGCGCGCGCCGTCGCGGCGGCGCATCCGGCCGCCTCGGTGCTCGGCATCGATATTTCGGCCGTCAACATCGCCGCCGCGATCGAGAGCGCCGCGCTCGAGCGGTCGACCGCGGCGTTCCGGCAGGCCGACTACATGGCGTTCGACGGCGGACCGTTCGACCTCATCGTGACCGACGGCGTGCTCCATCTGATCCCGGGCGATACGCGCGCGCTGTTTGACAAGCTGTCGCGCGATCTTCGAGCCGGCGGCGTGCTCGTCTGCTGTATGCCGTACGATTCCGCGTACAACCGCGCGTTCGCCGTCGTTCGGCGCGCGATGCGGGCGTGCCGCGGCGCATGGCTCGACGCGCTGATTCTCGCGCTCGCAAGGATGCTGCATGGCCGCGAGATGACAACGGATGACCTCCGCGAGCGCGTCCCGTACATGTACATCCCCCCGGCGCGGACGATGACCGCGGAGCTCCGCAATCGGTTGGCGCCCTCGGTCGGCCTGCGCCCCGTCGGCACGCGCCCGATGCGCAGCACCAGCCTCTCGCAGCTGAAACACAACGTCACCATCTTTCAAAAGGACACCACGACAGCATGACAACCGTTGGACTCATCGCGCCTCATGGGGGCGCGCTCGTCAATCGCTTTCTCGACGATCACGCGCGCGCGCGCGCGCTCGAAGACGCATCGCGGCTCCCGTCGATCCAGCTGACAGCCGTCCAGCAGTCCGACCTGCTGTGCATCGCGACCGGCGTCTTCAGCCCGTTGACCGGCTTCGTCCGGCGCGCCGACTACGAATCGATCGTCGAGCGGATGCGCCTCGCGGACGGCACGATCTGGACGCTGCCGGTGACGCTCGCGGTGTCGAGCGATCGCGCGCGTCAGATCGGTCCGGGAGCGAACGTCGCGTTGCTCGATCCCGCGGGATCAATTGTGGCGACGATGAACGTGACGGAGACGTTCGCGTACGACAAACGGCTCGAGGCGGGCCGCGTGTATCGGACCGAAGATCCGGCGCATCCGGGCGTGGCGCGCCTGTACGAACAAGGCGACATCCTCGTGGCCGGACCAATCACGATGCTGCGGTGTCCGTCCGACGAGCCGTTTGCGGAATTCCGGCGCGATCCTGCAGCGACGCGCGCGCTCTTTGCCGAGCGTGGATGGCGCCGGGTCGTCGGATTCCAGACGCGGAATCCGGTTCATCGCGCGCACGAATACATCCAGAAGGCGGCGCTCGAGATCTGCGACGGCCTGCTGCTGAACCCGCTCGTCGGCGAGACCAAGAGCGACGACATCTCGGCGGCGACGCGCATGGAGAGTTATCGGGTGCTCATCGACAACTACTATCCGAGAGATCGCGTCGTGCTCAGCGTCTTTCCGGCGGCGATGCGGTACGCCGGGCCGCGCGAGGCGGTCTTCCACGCAATGGCGCGCAAGAACTACGGCTGCACGCACTTCATCGTCGGGCGCGACCATGCGGGCGTCGGAAACTACTACGGCACCTACGACGCGCAGCGAATCTTCGACGAGTTCGACGCGTCCGACCTCGGGATCACGCCGCTGTTCTTCGAGCACACGTTCTACTGCTCGCGGTGCGGCGGGATGGCGTCGACCAAGACGTGCCCGCACGACGAGTCGGCGCGCGTGACGCTCAGCGGCACGCAAGTGCGGCAGATGCTGACGAGAGGCGAGGTGCCGCCGCCGGAGTTCACGCGCGCGGAAGTCGCGCGCGTCCTGATAGCGGGCATGCGCGAGCAAGCGGTCCGATGAGCGAGCCGACCGGCTTCACGCTCTGGTTCACCGGCTTGTCCGGCGCCGGAAAATCGACGCTCGCGCAGGGCGTCCGGAGGCGGCTCGTCGGGCGCGGCCGACGCGTCGAGATTCTCGACGGCGATGAGGTGCGCACGAACCTGAGCAAAGGACTGGGATTCTCCAAGGAAGATCGCGACACGAACATTCGCCGCATCGGGTTCGTCGCTCGGTTGCTCTCGCGCAACGGCGTCGTCGCGATCGGCGCCGCCATCTCGCCGTATCGCGACGTCCGCGACGAAGTCCGTCGCACGCATGAAGCGGCGTTCGTCGAGGTCTACGTCAGCTGCGCGATCGACGAGCTCGTCAAGCGCGACAGCAAAGGCTTGTACGCGAAAGCGCTTCGCGGCGAAATCCAGCACTTCACCGGCATCTCCGATCCGTACGAGGCGCCGCTGTCGCCGGACATCCTGGTCGAATCGGATCGCCAGTCGGTCGAGGAATCGATCGACACGATCATGAAATCGCTCGAGGCGCGGCAGCTTGCGTGATCCGAGGCGATGGGACGGACCGTGGCTCGCGGTCTGTGCCGCAATCGTCGCGGCGGTCTACATTCATGACGCGCTGCCGTACCTCACCACGTTGCCGCGGGTCAACGTCGACGAACCGTGGTTGCTGGAGCGGGCGTATCAGGTGCTGAAGACCGGCACGCCGCGCCAGCCGATGTACGGTCTGGACCACGCGTACCTGCTGCAAACGGGCTACGGATATCTGTTCGCGCCCTGGATCCGGGTATTCGGCCTGGGAATGTTTCAGGCACGGCTGCTCACCGTGCTGCTCGGCGGCGGCACGCTGATCTCGGTCGGCCTGATTGCGAGCCGCCTGGTCGGTCGCGGCGGCGGCGTCGCTGCCGCGTTATTTCTCGCGACCGACAGCAATTTTCTCGGTGGCGCGCGTGATGCGCGCACCGACATGCCGGCGGTCTTCTTTGCGTCGCTCGCGCTCCTGCTATTCCTGTGCGGCCGGCCGCGACGCAGCTGGTGGTGGTTTCTGTCGAGCGGCGTCGCGACAGGCGCGGCGATTCTGTGTCACGCCAACTGCTACTGGGTCGGAATCATCCTCTTCCTGTGGTACCTCGTCGACCATGGGCGCCGGCCGCTGACGGCGCCGGCGGGCTGGGCATACCTGGCCGGCCTGGCGATCATGCTGGGGCCGTACGTCGCAATACTCGTCCGCAATTGGGCGGAATTTCAACTCCAGGTCAATGCGTTCGCAGCCGACCGCGTCCCGGGTCTGTCGCTTCCGTTCGTCTGGCAGCAGGTGCTGCGCGAGCCCGAACGGTATCGCGGTTGGTACTTCGGTCTCGTGACGAGCCTTGTGCCGAATCCGCTGTTGAGATCTTTTCAGGCGGCCGCCGTCGCCGGCGCGATCGTGATCGTATCCGGGCTTTTCCGCACGAGCGATCCCGATCGTCGCCGCCGCCTTCAGCTCGCCAGCGTTGTCGTATTCGCACCGGTGGTCATCTTCGCCGGGTTCATCCATAACAAAGCGCTCGTGTACATGCCGCACCTGCTGATCGGATTCTCGATCGCGGCCGGCGCCGCATTGCAGGCGGCGGCGCAAATAGGACGCACTTCGACGCGCGTTTCGGTCATCATGACGACGTTCGTCGTGGCGTACGGCGCTGCCGGTGTCGCGTACTACGAAAAGTGGTACCGCAGCGCGCTCAAGTCTGAAGTCGTTCCCTACGAGCAGACCGCCGCGACGCTGCTCACCCTGATTCCGCCGGGCCCCAAGCTGCTGGTGGCCTCTCCACATTTCTGGGTGCCATTCGGAGCTGACGCCGAGGTCCAGTACGTTTCGTACGCCTATACGCAGCCGGATGGCCTGCATCTTCCGGGCGCCTCATCGTCGCGACCGACGTATGTCCTGATTGACGAAACCCAGTTTCTGCCGGATTTGCAGCCCTCGGCGACGGAGTCGACGCCCGCGTGGCGACATGCGTGGCTTGGCTACATCATGCGGCGCTGTGCGATCAACGCTGTCGCGCCCGGGACGGCATACGGCACCCTGGCGCTGTTTCGTTGTGAGCACGATCCTGACGTCGGGTCGAGGCACGCCCGCATCGTCGGCGGCGATCGCGTCCTGTCCGAAGACGGCGTCGTGTGGCGCGATGCCGGCGACATGCGCCCGTGGGTCGACTACGTCGATCCGCGCCGCACGGCCGCGAATCCTCCGCCGCGCATCGATCGAACGACGGAAGGCGTTCGCGTGAGCGGCAGCGATTGGCCGGGGCTCGAGCGGTACATCGACGTGACGCCGGGCGAGCGGTATCTGATTACATATGCCGTGGACGGCGCGGGACCGCAGGACCTGCTCTACGTGGGACGCTGGGAGCGACCCGAAGTGACGTCGCTGGCGGGCGCCTCAGCGGCCGGCTTCCCGGCACTGCTCGCGACTCCTGAATGGTTTCCGTCGATGCGCGGCTTCGTCGCCACATCGTCGCGAGTCCGGCTCCTGCTGTACTCCGAGGCGCCGCGCACGAATTTCCTCGTGCGCTCCGTGACGCTGACGCATCTCAAATGACCCGGTTGCCCGACATCCTGTGCATCTCGTCGATCGACTGGGACTTCATCTGGCAGGGCCACCAGGAAATCATGTCGACGCTCGCGTCGCGGGGACACCGCGTGCTGTTCGTCGAGAACACGGGCGTGCGCGCGCCGCAGATGCGCGATCTGCCGCGCGTCCGGCAGCGGATCCGCAACTGGTGGCGCGGCACGAAAGGGTTCCGGCAGGAGCGTCCGAGCCTGTTCGTGTACTCGCCGATCGTGCTGCCGCTGCCGTACTCGCGCGTCGCGCGGTGGATCAACCGCTGGCTGCTGCTTCGCGCGCTCAAGCAGTGGATGCGGGCGACCGGGTTCTACCGGCCGATTGTCTGGACGTTTCTGCCGACGCCGCTCGCGCTCGATCTGATTCGCGAGCTCGATCCGCATCTGACGGTTTATTACTGCATCGACGATCTCGCCTCGAGCTCGCCCGGCGCGCGCCGCATTGCCGCGAGCGAACAGCGCCTCTTCAAGGAAGCCGATCTCGTCTTCGTCACCTCCGAACGGCTGCGCGAGCGCGCGGCGGCATGCGGCGCGCGCGTGCACCTCTTCCCCTTCGGCGTGAACTTCGACCGCTTCGACGCCGTGCGCAACGACGGTACGGCCGCGCCGGAGGATTTGCGCGTCCTGCCGCGACCGGTCGTCGGCTACGTCGGTGGGCTGCACCAATGGGTCGATCAGGATCTCGTTGCCGCCGTCGCCGACCGGTTGCCCGGAGCGACGTTCGCGATGGTCGGACCCCCTCAGACCGACGTGACGCCGCTCGAGCGGCGTGCGAACGTGCGGCTGTTGGGCCAGCGTCCGCATCCGGAGGTGCCGCGGTACGTCAAAGGCTTCGACGTCGGCATCGTGCCGTACCGTCTCGCCGAGTACACCGCCAACGTCTATCCGACGAAGCTGAACGAGTACCTCGTGATGGGGTTGCCGGTCGTCGCGACCGATCTGCCCGAGATCCGCCGTTTCAACCGCGAGCACGGCGACGTCGTGGCGGTCGCGGCGACGCCCGACGAATTCGCCTCGGCGATCCGGTCGGCGCTCAACGGATCGACGCCCGACGAGGTCGCGCGGCGCGTGTCGGTGGCGCACGCCAACAGCTGGGAGACGCGGATTGACGCGATGCAGGCGCTCATCGACGAAGCGCTCGCGCGGCGCGAGTCGACCGACCAGCGGTGGGACGCGGCGCTCGTCCGCGCGTACCGCCGGACGCGGTGGCGCGTCGTCGAGGCCGTGCTCGCCGTCGTCGCCGTATACGTTCTGGTGTTTCAGACCAACGCGCTCTGGTCCGCGGCCGACCCGCTCAAGATTTCGGAGGCGCCGCGTCGAGCCGATGCGATCGTCGTGTTCGCCGGCGGCGTCGGCGAGTCGGGCCGGGCCGGCGGAGGCGCGCAGGAGCGGCTGAAGCAGGCGATCGATTTGTATCGCGGCGGCTACGCGCGCGTGCTGGTGCTGTCGTCGGGATACGTCTACAGCTTCCATGAGGCCGAGGTGATGCGCGCGCTCGCCATCGATCAGGGCGTGCCGGCGTCGGCCATCGTTCTCGAGCAGCGCGCCACGAACACGTACGAGAACGTTACGTACGTGAATGCAATTCTTCGCGAGCACCGCTGGAGCACTATTCTGCTGGTGAGCTCGCCTTACCATATGCGGCGCGCGGTGCTCGTGTGGCGCAAGCAGGCGCCGGACGTCTCGGTCGTCCCGACGCCGGCGGCGTCGAGCCAGTTCTACGACCACGGGCGCGGCGCGTCGCTCGAGCAGGTATCGGCGATTCTGCAGGAGTACGTCGCCATCCTCGCGTACTGGCGCCACGGCTGGATCTGACGTGCGAACGCCGGGCAAAATTGCCTTCATCACGCTTCCGGCGTTTGCCGCGGCGGCCCTCGCCCTGGTCGTCGCCGTCGAAGCGTGGGTGCGGCTGTCGTGGGATCCGCATCGCGGCACGCCGGGCTTCTTCCTCACCGACGCCGTTCGCGGCCAGCGGCTCGCCGCGAATTACACCGGGTGGTTCGCCGGCGTTCCGGTTCACATCAACAGCCTCGAGTTGCGCGATCCACGCGAGTATCCGCTGCCGAAGCGGTCCAACACGGTTCGGATTCTCGTTCTCGGCGACTCGGTCACCTTTGGACACGGCTCCGTCTACGAGACCACCTATCCGTACTTGCTCGAGCAGCGGCTGAAGCGATGGCGGCCCGATGTCGACTGGCAGGTGTGGAACGCGGCGGTGCCAGGCTACAACACGAGCCAGGAACTCGCGCAGCTCCTCGAGGTCGGCGATCGGTTTCACCCGGATGTCGTCGTTGTCGGCTTCTTCGAAAACGACCTGATTGACAACCATCCGGTCCGACAGCCCGGGCACGTGCATTCGATTGCGGCCCGCGTGCTCTCGGCGGCGCGCCGGCATCTGTATTCGCTGGAGCTTTACAAGAAGGTGTACCTGACGGCGCGGTGGCGCCTGTCCGGCTCCAATGAGTACCGACGGCGGCTCGAGCACATGGGAAGCGAAGAAGCGCTGTTGGCGACCGCTTCCGACGCCAGCGTGCTGCCGCAGCAGCAATTGACGCCATTCGAGCGGATGACCGATGAGCAGGTGCGTCAGGTGAAGTGCATCTACGGCATGACACCCAATCCGGCGGTGCCCGCGGCCGTTCAGCGCGATGCCGGGTTCCCCGCATGGCTCGAAACGGTCAGAGCGTTTCAGCAACTGACCCGCGAAGGCCGCTACCGGATCGTCTTCTTCGCGAACGACGTGCCGCCGATCTGTCCCGATGGTGATGTGTTCTACGACGGCGGGTCGAGGGCGCTCGATACGTTCTACCTTCGCGTGCTGGGCGACGGCACGCCCGCCGTCAGTTCGTACGACGAGTTCCTGCACGTCCGGCCGTCGCAGATGCCGAACGCCACGGCGCACCCGATCGGCAACGCGAACGCGCTGAAGGCCGGCGTGCTTTTCGACTTCCTCCGCGATCGTGTGCTCGTCGATTCGGCGCATTCCTCGCACGGCATGCAGCGTTGAGGATGCCCTCGATCGTGTGGCTGGCGCCGGCTTTCGTGCTGGCCGCCGCGGCGGCGTTGTCGATGTACCGTCTCGGCGATGCCCCGTTGTGCATCGGCGGCGACGAAGCGCGATTTGCGACGCACGCATTCGCGATCTCTTCGAGCGCGGCGTAATTTCCACAACGGCAGTCGCCGACATCAATACGGTAGAGCTCGAGCGCGGATCATTGCCGCAATGTCACCATCGCTATCACGCCCGCGGACTTGTCGAGCGTTACTCCTCCTCACGGCAGTTGTCCTCTACGTTTGGCGGCTTTCCGATACGCCGGTCGGGCTGCACGAGGCAGAAGTGCTCTTCGCGCTCCACGCGCGGGCGATCGCGCAGTCATTGCACGACACGAACGGTAGATTTCTGCCGTTGTATTTCCAAATGCCACAAATCGGCGAGAACGTGTGGTTTCATCCCGCTCTGGTCTACTTCACGGCGATCTTTCTGAAGCTGCTGCCTCTGTCGGAGTGGACAGTGCGCCTGCCGACAGTGTGCATCGGCATCGTCAACATCATTCTTATCTACAAGATTGCTCTACATGTGTTTGGGAGCGAGGGGTACGGACTGGTTGCCGGCGCTCTCATGGCGCTCACACCAGCGCATTTCATTCACAGCCGCCTCGCGATGGATTATTTGTATCCCGTCCCATTTCTCCTGATTTGGCTTTGGTGTCTTGTACGCTTCGAACACGAGTCGAACCCCCGCCTCATTTTTGCAGCGTGCCTCGCTCTCGGTGTCGGTCTGTATAGCTATATCGGAGCGCTCCTGTTGATGCCGGTATACGGCGCAATGACCGTTGTCTTTCTACTTCACAAATACCGGAGGATGCACCAGACAGTGCTCTGGGCGGCGGCCGGATTCTTTCTGCCGCTAGCGCTGCTGATCTTTTGGGTTCCGCGTTACCCACATTTCTTTGAGGAAACCATCGTCAGATACGGAGTGCCACTGAACGGGAAATTGCATGCGCTCAGAGGATTCTTCACCTCGTCGAACCTCGAACAGGATTTGGCGTTGTACTGGAACTTTCACAGCCCTGTGTACCTCTTCTTCAGAGGAAGCTCGAACTGGGTCGACTCGACCCGACGCGCTGGCGTGTTCTTGGTCCCAATGGGGACGCTCTTAGTGGCCGGCGTCGCGGATTTCGTAATTGGACCTCGAACAAGGATCTCGTGGCTGGTGTTCGCGGGCGTTCTGACGGCACCGTTGGGTGCAGTATTTGTTGGAGAATCCTTGGCGGTTCAACGAGAACTCGAGCTGCTTCCGTTTGCCGTTCTGCTCGCAGTATTTGGCGTCCGGCGACTCGCGACGTCGGCGAACCGCGCAAGCCGCTGGCTGTGCTATGCAATGCTGGCGCTGATGCCGTTGCAGTTTGCCGACTTTTGCTCCGATTACTTCACCGCGTACCGGTTGAACTCGATCGCGTGGTTTGGTCCGAAGCTTGAAGGCGCACTGACATGCATTCTGGGCGAGGAGCGCGAACGTGGGTCAGCGCCAACAGTGTATTTGAGCAGAGCGATCCCGTACGGACGGGCGCATTGGGACTTTCAACTAGCAAAATCAAACCGCGAAGACTTGCTTGCTCAAACCTTTCTATTCGATGCGCAGACTACGATTGCATCGATTCCTCCCGGCAGCATCGTCATCGAACCGCTTGCCGATGGCGTGCCATTGGATCATCTTGTGAACTCACTCGGCCTTGAGAGGATCGGCGTTCTGACCAAACCGGACGGCGGCCCGACATTTTGGTTATTGCGACGGACGGGGTAGGTTTCATAGCCGTTTTCCAATTTTGATCGCATAACTTTTCTTCACCGACGGTTCGAACGTGACGACGTCGACGCGAAAAATCGGCGTGGTTGCGAACTCGGTGCTTCAGCGCCGACAATTTCGACGTCGAGGTCGTTCCGGCAGGAAGCCTTCTCGTGATGTACGCGAGCGACCCAAGGCGGCGGCGCTGGTCGCCGGCGGCAGATGCGTCTCGCGCGGGCGGTCATCGATGCGGGCGGGTCGAAATCGGCTGTGATCCTGCGGAAACGGGCGTAGGCGCGTGGGCGAGCAGCCGTTCGAGCGCAACGGCGATGAAGACGAACATCAATGGCTGCACGGTGATGGAGTACCGCATGTTCGTCAGAAACGGCGAGATCGTCGCCGGCAGGTACGCGACGAGCAGCAGCGGCAGCGCGACGTCGTGGCGCCTGCGCCACGCCGCGATTGCACCGACAGCGAACAGCACCAGCGAGGCGATCGATGCGATGGTGGCCAGCGCGTAGATGCGGCGGCTCTTGTCGAACTGCTGCGCCGTGTGCACGTCAGTGGATCCGGAGACGATGAAGAGGCGCGTGGCTCGAAAGACGCATGCGGCCGCGAACGAAAGCGGCGTGCGACGGATGTTGTCGAACGCGAGCGCCGAGTACCGGCGCATGAGATGTGGCTCCAGGCGATAGAAGACGCGATTGATCGCGACGTCGTCGCGCTCGCCGCGCGCGCGGCCGGCGACGGCGAGGCCGCGCTGATGGGCGAGACTGAGATCGCCGAGCGATGCCGATGAGTGCATCAGCGCGAGCGCCAGTCCGCCCTCGAACATGAGATCGGTGATTCGACCGGTCCACACGCGCGGCATGACGATCGACGAACCGTCGGGCAGCGCCATCGTCGCGCGGTCGGCGGCGACCGAGAGGCGCGGCGCCGGCAAACTGACCCGGCCCGTCGCGGGGACGGGCATCAGCGCCGCGACGGCGTCGACGAGTCTGTCGACGCCGGCCGCCTCGAGTCGATCGGCGAAGGACAGCGGTTCGTTCCACGCGTCCCGCCGAATCATGCGCACGATGTCGAAGGCATCGAGCAGGTCGCCGTGGACGTCGAGGTCGCCAAGGTGATCCTGGCTGACGAAGAAGACGAACGGTCCCGCTTCGCCGGCCGATGGCGTGACGTGTTTGCGCGGCTCCTGATCCTCCGGGCACCTCGACTCGAAAAAGTAGTAGAGCACCATCGACTGATGCGGTGCGGCGATTTCCATTTCCAGCGCGCCGCCAGGGCTGCTGTGAGCGCGGCGCCGCGTCGGATCGCGATCGGTCCAGTAGATCGCGTCCGTTGACGTCGGATGTTCCGCGATGCACGGCGTGATATCGGCCGACATGACGATCGGAACGTCCGCGAGGCTCGTGTACTCGAACACGGGTCCTTCGAACACCGACCTGGGGTTGTAGGCCCGGCTGTGCAGATACGGACCGACCTGCAGCGACCCGTACCACAGTTGCACTCCTCCGTGAACGCTCGTCGGCAGCAGCGTAGCGGTCAACCGATAGTTTCTGATGACCCACGGGCTCAGCGCCGCCGTGGCGCCGGCCAGGAGCACGACTGCTTCGATTGCGCGACGGCGTGTTCGACGTTGACCGACCGCGTACGCCGCCAGCACCACGGGAACGAGGATCAGATTCGGTCGAAACTGAGGCGCGATGCCGGTGAGCACGCCGGCGACTGCGAAGCACGGCCATCGATCCGTGAGGTACGCTTTCACGAACGCGGCGACGGCGGCCATGAACAGTACCGTGCACACGGCGTCGGACGACTGTGTGGATGCGTACACGGTGTTGAACGAAAAG
Organism: Acidobacteriota bacterium; assembly: GCA_003222395.1. GTDB lineage: Bacteria > Acidobacteriota > Vicinamibacteria > Vicinamibacterales > CAVVIG01 > Gp6-AA45. The sequence goes on along the minus strand of QHWB01000064.1, from coordinate 141,785 downwards.
ACGCCGATGAGCACCGCTGCGAGCGTGGCGGCGCGCTCACCGACCCATTCGCGCGCCGCCAGGAACGTCAGCAGCGGAACGCTCGCGTTCAACGCGACCTGCGCGACGAGCGGAATCGCCGGGTGATCCCCGAACAGCCGGTAGAACGCCGCGAGGAAGCCGGCGTAGCCCCACGGCACGTCGAGCGTCGGAAAACCGCCGCCGTGCGCGAGCACGAGCGCGAGCTGATGGTAATGATCGAATCCTTCCCAGCCCCACGGATGCGGCGCCCAGACGAACACGAAGAACAAGCCGATCATCAGCGTCACGCCGCACGCGGCGTACACGATTCGACGCATCGCGTTGCATCATACCGTGCGGTCCGGTGAAGCTGTCGATCATCATCCCGGTCTACAACGAGGAGCAGACGATCCGCGAGGTCGTCGACCGTGTGCTCGCGGTCGATCTCGGAGCGGTGGAGAAGGAGATCCTGATCGCGAACGACGGATCGAGCGACGGCACGCGCGACGCGATCGCGTCGAGCCCGTGGGCGAACGATCCCCGCATCCGCATCCTCGAGAGCCACATCAACATCGGCAAGGGAGCGGCGGTCAGGCTCGGGCTCAAGTTCGCGACCGGCGACGTGCTGCTCGTCCAGGACGCCGATCTCGAGCTCGATCCGCAGGAGTACGGTCGGCTGATCGCGCCGATCCTCGACGGCGAGACCGATGTGGTCTACGGATCGCGCTTCCTCAATCCGAACGGGCGGGTGTCGACGCGTACGCGAGTGGGCAATGCCGCGCTCACGACGCTCACGAACCTGCTGTTCGGGGGACATCTGACCGACATGGAGACGGCATACAAGGCGTTCCGGCGCCACGTCCTCGACGGCGTTCGTCTCCGATGCGTCGGCTTCGATTTCGAGCCGGAGCTCACGGCGAAGCTGCTTCGTGCGGGCCGCCGCATCGTGGAAGTGCCCATCGGCTATCACCCGCGGCGGATCGACGAAGGCAAGAAGATCCGGTGGGTGGACGGCGTCGACGCCGTGTTCGCGCTGCTCAAGTGCCGCTTTCAGCGTTGACCGCGCCGCCGCCGTGGCGCGATCGCGCGGCCGCCTTCTTCCTGCTCGCCGCGCTGCTCGGGACGATCGCGTTGTTCGCCTCGCGCCAGCGCATGCCCGATTCGTACTGGTACACGAACACGGCCGATCGGACGATCGTGCCTGGCTGCGCGGAGGTCCACTGCTATCGCGTCCTCGTCCCGTGGATCGTCGGCCGGCTGCCCGGCACGACGTTCCTGAAATGGAAGGCCTACTCGGTCGTCGTCAACGCGCTGGCGGCAATCGCCGTGAGCGATCTGGCGCTCGCGTTCGGGCTGTCTCGCCGCGCCTCGACGATTGCGATGTTCACGTCGGCGCTCGGATTTGGAACGCAGTTCACGATCTATGACCCGTTCAACGCCGATCCGCTGATGTTCTTCCTGAGTCCGCTCGTGACGCGATGGCTGCTCGAACGCCGCTGGCGCGCCACCGCCGCGGTCGCCTGTGTCGGCGTGCTCGCCAAGGAATTCGTCGTCGCTCCCATCGTCATCTTTGGTCTCGCGTCGGCGCGAGCCGCCGACTGGCTTGCAGCGCGGCGCGCCTTCGCGATCGCGGGCGCCGCGTTCGCGATCTGGGTCGGCGTCCACGCGTTCCTGACGGTGCGCTTCGGGTACAGCTACGGCGGCAACCCATCGACGCGCCTCGCCTCCGGCGGCTACTTGTGGTTCTGGCTGACGCACGAGAGCGTCCGGCAATCGGCGTTCGCGCAGTTCGCCGAATTCGGCGCGCTGTATCTGCTCGCGCCCGTCGGCTGGCGCCGCGCGACGGCTGCGCTCAAGGCATTGACGATCGCGGCGGTGCCGGTCGCGTGCGTGTTCGCGTACGTGCAGCAGCCGGATCGCGCGCTCTGGAATTTCCACTTCCTCGTCTCGCCGCTCGCGGCGCTGGCGCTCGAGCCCGCCGGCGCCGCGCTCGCGGCACTGTTTCTGACGACGTTCGGGCTGGCGAATCTGCGCATCGGATCGCAGGTGGGATTCCTTCCGCAGGCGAGATTCCCGCTTGCCATCTCGCTGGCGATCGCGCTGGCGACGGTGACGCTGAACGTGCGGCAGCGACGTGCGAGGCGTCTGGCCGGATGACGCGCGCGGCCCTCATCGTCATCGTCGCGATCGTCGTCGTCGAGGCCGGCTGGTCCGCCGCGACGACCAGCGCCGTGCTCGACGAAGTGACGTACCTCGACGTGAGCCGCGCGTTGTATCTGCACGGCGACGCTTCTCGGCTGTCGGCGCTCGGCATCGCGCCGCTGCCGATCGTCCTGTGGTACGGCTTACCGGCACTGGTCGCGCCGGAACAGTTCACGAAGGCGATCGCGCTCGCACGGAGCGCGGCGATCGCGCTCGCGGCCGTGCCGCTCGTGCTGGTCGTGTACTACTGGCTGGCGATGGAAATCGATGCACGCGCGGGCGCCGTGGGCGCGGCGCTCGTCGCGCTCTCGCCCAATGTCGTGGCGCACGGCGCCCTTGCGACGACCGATGTTCTGGCGACCGGCTGCTCGCTGGCGGCGCTTGCCGCACTCGCGCAGTACGTGGACCGGCCGACGCGTCCGACCTTTGCGCTCCTTGCCGGCACGACGAGCCTCGCGGTCGCATCGAAGTATTCGGCGCTCGCGCTGTTCATCATCGTCGCGGTCGTAATGTTCACGCGGTTTCGTTCGCGCATCCGCGGCGCCTGCGCCGCGATTGGCGTCATCGCGGCGACGACTTTCGTTTTCGTCTGGGCGCTCCATCGATTCGCGTTGGTGCCTGCCGCCTTTCCCTACATCGAGCACGTCAACGTGCCGGCGCCGGTCGCCGGCGTGCTGTTCCAGCTCAAACACCAGCGCGAAGGACATCCGTCGTTCCTGATGGGGATGCATTCGGGAACCGGATGGTGGTATTTCATTCCCGCGGCGCTGTCGGTGAAGAGCACGCCCGTAGAGCTCGTCGCTCTCGTGGCGGCGACGGTTATCTCCCTGCTGCCGCGTCGAGACGGTACAACGAGCGATCTCGTCTGGCGTGCCGCATTCATACTATTTGGCGCCCTGGCGCTCGTCGGCCGCGTCGACATCGGCATTCGCTACGTTCTCATCCTCATTCCACTCGCCGTACTCCTCGTCACAACGTGGGTGTGCGGGACGTTTGCCCGCCCTCGTATCGTGGTGGCCGCATCGGCGATTGCACTCGCGATTCAGAGCGTGAATGCGGCATCGGTTGCGCCGCACTATCTGAGTTACTTCAACACGCTGGCCGGCGGGCCCGCGAACGGGTTTCGATATCTGGCCGATTCGAACGTCGATTGGGGACAGGATCTGCCCGCGCTGCGGGCGGCGTTCGAGCGCGTCGGCGCGCGGCGTCCGCTGCTGTCGTATTTCGGCAGCGCGCCGCTGAACGCGTACGGCGTGACGGCCGATCCCTGGTTGTCCGGCGACCAGGCGGAGCTGCAGCCGTGGGACTGGGTCGCCATCTCCGTCACGAACCTGAACGGCGTCTATCTTTCCGGCGATCCGTTTGCGCCGTTCCGCCCCGTGGAGCCGTCGACTCGCGCGGGCTACTCGATCTTTCTGTACTCAACCGCTCGTGCCGATGTGCAGCGGGCCATCGCTGACGCTTCGGTGCGCCTCCCGTGGTCGACGGGAATCCGCTGACGCGGCTGTAGTACCATCTCCCGACTCTCCCTGATGACGATTCTTCTGCCGGGCGCCGTCGCCTTCCTGCTGTCACTGGCGCTGGTGCCTCTCGCGCGTGTCGTGTCGCTGCGGCTCGGCTTCATGGCGGCGCCGCGCGAAGATCGCTGGCACCGGCGGCCGGTGGCGCTGTTCGGCGGTGTGGCCATCGCGATCACTTTGTTTCTCTGCGCCGTTGTGTTTCGTGTCGCCGCGGCTGTGCCCGTGCTCGTCGGATCTGCCGCGCTCGTCTTCCTCGTCGGCCTCGTCGACGACGTCCTGTCGCTGAAGCCGGCCACGAAGCTGATCGCCCAGATCATCGTCGCGTCGATCCTCGTGTTCTTCGACTACCGGCTCAATTGGGTGACGTCGACGACGCTCGACATGCTGCTGACGCTCGTGTGGGTCGTCGGTTTGACGAACGCCTTCAATCTCATCGACAACATGGACGGTCTCTGCGGCGGCATCGCGCTGATTGCCGGCGTCGCGCTGCTCATCGATCTGCTGCCCGGCGCCGCCGGCAGCCGCGCGTTCTTCGAGGTGCGGTACCTGGCGATCCTGCTCGCCGCAACCGCCGGATTCCTCGTCTACAACGTGCACCCTGCTTCGATCTTCATGGGCGACAGCGGCAGCCTGCTGCTCGGCTTCAGCTTCGCTGCAGTGACGTTGAGCGCAGGACGGCAGACGCCGGGTCGATCCGACATCCTGTCGATCGTCGCCGGTCCCGTGCTGGTGCTGCTGATTCCGATATTCGACACGACGCTCGTCACCCTCTCGCGCTGGGTATCGGGCCGGCGGGCGTCACAGGGCGGCCGCGACCACTCATCGCACAGGCTCGTCGCCATCGGCCTGTCCGAGCGGCGCGCCGTCGTATTCCTCTGGATGCTCGCCGCGGTCGGCGCCGTCCTCGGCGTCGGCGTCGGCAACTTCGGCCAGAAGTGGTCGGTCCTGCTGGCCGCCGCCGCCTTCCTGATCGCGATGGTGATGTTCGCGGCCTACCTCGCGGGCATCCGCGTCTACGACGACGCGGATGCCCGCGCGAGGCAGGGGTCGCTGACGCCGATCGTCGTCGAGTTCATGCACAAGCGGCGGGTAGCGGAAGTGCTCCTCGACTTCTGTCTCGTCGTCATGTGCTACTACGCCGCTTACCGCATGCGGTTCGAGGATCCCGAAGAGTTCATGCGGAACTTCTCGATGTTCACGAAGTCGCTGCCGGTGATTGTCGCCGCGCAGATGGCGGCGTTCTTCGCGGTCGGCGTGTACCGCGGCGTCTGGCGCCATTTCGGCATGATGGACACGATCGTCGTCGCGCGGGGCGTCTTCTTCGGCGCGGCCGCGGCGCTGATCGTCATCATCGGAGGCTTCCATTTCTTCGCATATTCGCGGACCGTGTTCGCCATCTATGCCGTCCTGCTGCTCATCGCGGTGACGCTGTCGCGCGCCTCGTTCCGACTCGTCGGCGAGTTCATGCAGCGCCAGCGGCACGCAGGCCGCCGCGTCGTCGTGTACGGCGCCGGCGACGGCGCCGGTCTCGCCGTCCGCGAGCTCTCGGCGACCGGCGCCGACACCCGGATCGTCGGCTTCATCGACGACGACCCGCGCAAGGCCGGCATCCGCGTGATGGGCTACCCGGTGCTCGGTGGCTATTCTGCGCTCGCCGTCCTCATCAACTCGGCATCGATCGAGTCGATCGTCGTCAGCGCCAGGACGATGACGCCGGAGCGGCTCCACAATCTCGAAATGATGTGTTCCGAGCACAGCGTCGAGCTCTCGCGGCTGCGGGTGCGGCTCGAGCCGCTGGTTGAAGCGGCGCAGCCGCCGAAGCCGTCCTCCGTTCACCTGCGCCAGGTCAGTCCCTAACGAGTTCTTCCCCGCTGGCCGGTGATTCTCGACTTCGTCAAGGAGCAACTGCATCTGTCGTCGCCGCTGGCCCTGCTCCTGGTGCTGGCGATTGGCGTCGTGTGGTTGTGGCGGCGTCCGATGTCCAGAGGCCCGCGCGCATACCTGACGGTCGCCGTCCTCGGCTTCTGGTTTGCCGCAACGCCGATAGGCGCGTTCGCGCTCAATTACCCGCTGAGCCGCGGCGCGACGCGTGTCATGAGCGTCGGCGATGCGAGAGGCGCGGATGCCGTTGTCGTTCTCGGCGGGGGCATTCTCACCACCGAAGTCGGCGGGCTGGTTGCCGGCACGCTGAACCTTGACAGCCTGGTGCGCGCGCTGGAAGCCGCGCGTGTTGCGAGGAAGATCGGAGCCAGGCTGGTGATCGCGTCGGGCGGCATTCCGCGGCCCGATCTGCAGCTGAAGCCCGAGAGCGAATTGCTGCGGGACGTTCTGGTCAAGGCGGGCGTCGCGCCCGACGTGATCGTCGAGGACTCGGCGTCGAAAACGACCCGCGAGCAGGCCACGCTCGTCGGACCGCTGCTGCGGGCGCACAAGGTCCAGCGTTTCGTGCTGGTGACGTCGGCCGCACACATGCGCCGCTCGCTTGCGGTATTCCACGCAGCGGGGTTCGATCCCGTCCCGTCGGCGTCGCCGGCGCCTTCCTTACAGATCGCCTTGCGGGCGTGGCTGATGCCGGACTCCCGATCGCTTTGGCATTCGGACAATGCCATCTACGAATACGCCGCGACGATTTACTACTGGCTGCGAGGGTGGACGGTCTAGCCGGCGTCGGCGATTCCGCGCAGTCCCGGACCGCCCGCAGCAGCGAATCCGTGGCTGGCGCCCGTGGGCGAGGCCGACACCCAGAACGCGTACAGGCGGGCGCTGCTCAGGTGAAAACGAAAGCGTACGATCTCGCCGGACACTGCGCCGAGATCGGCTGCACTGGTCCACGTGACGCGGGCGCGCGTACTGTCCGCGCGGACGGGATTGCACGCGTCGATCGAATACGGGCCGATCGGACGGCCGTCCCGGTCGAGCACTTCGACTCGCATGCTTCCGGCTGGCATGTCGACGTCCGTATTGACGAACAAGTAGCGTCCGGAAAACCTCACTGGCCGCGTCGTCAGCGTCGCTGCTGCGATGGAAGGCGAAACGCGCTGAACGCGCGGACGCTGGCCGTCGCTGTCCATCGACGCGAACCCGTCGCGCCTGAGCGTCGCCACTCCAGTGCTGCACACGCCGGGATCGCCCGTCCCCGGCACGCCGCGACGTCCGCTGACATAGAACAGCAGCCGATCGCCCACGATCAGGCAACATCCGCCGGCCGACTGCACGTTCGCCCAGTTCCAGTCCCCGACGTGCTCCGACACTGGCAGAAACGCGCGGCGATCGGGACGATCCCAATGGAACCCGTCTCGACTGAACCCCACGCACACGTCGTTGGGCTTCTCGCGCGTCGGTTGTTCTCCGCGCCAGATCGTGAACAGTCCCAGCAGGAGACTTTCGTACGCGACGCAGTCGAGGTTGTAGAGCTCCGGAAAAATCTTGTACTCGGGCCGTTGCGGGTCGGCCCTGTCAGCGCCCGCCCACAAGGTCGGCTCGGTGCGTCGCCACTGGACGTTGGAGAAAAGATCGGGCGTCTCCCAATACAGCCGATGGCGCGTCCGATCGTCGACGAAGTCGGATCGAATACTGTACACCCACACACGCCGGAACGGATTGTAGAAGAAGGTCGTTCGGTCGCCCGTGGGTCCGGTGCGGCCCATCGCGCGCCAATGGATGCCGTCCGCTGACGCGGACAGCTCCATATAGTGGTCGTACCAACGCGCCATCTTGTATCGTCGCGACCGGTCACTGTCGATCGGATCGAGCCACACCGTCGACGAATCACGAAAGCCGGCCAGCACGATGTTGGTGCCGCGAACGACGTCGAGCGTCGGCCTGGTCCACTCGATGCCGTCCGGCGACGTGGCATAACAGGTGTTCTGCGAGTACCCGCCCATGTACCACATCTTGAACAGGCGATCGTCGGCGTCGTAAAAGATGCCGTCGCTGAAGGGCATTGCTGCGGGGTTCGACCGAGTCTTGGTCCGCAGGGCGTAGTCGTCGTGCTTCTCCCATGCGGTACTCGGCCACAGAATCGGATTGCCGGCGTGGTACTCGGGCCGATGGAATGTTCGCGCCAGCGACGTCTCCTCGATGAGGAAATCATCGACGAACAGTTGACGTCCGACGTCGATGGGCACGACGTCGGGTCGATCGATCAGGTACGGTGGAGGCACGGGATCGAGCGACAGACTGCGGCGCACCGGCGGCCACGGATGTGCGAGGCGGATGCCGTTGTACAGCGTTTCGGCGGCTGCCGTGCGCGGGGCAAACGGCAGGATCGCGGCGCCGGCAGTTGCCTTCAGAAAAACTCGACGGTCGACACGCGGGCTCGAGGAGCGGGACACCGTCGGGCATTCTATCAATGCGCTGCGTGATCGCCGCTACGCTCGCGATCGGATTGGCGGGATGCCGCGCCTCCGGCGCCATCGAGCTCGGCGACCGCTTCGCATCGGGCGACGGCGTTGCGATCGATGTCCGTGCCGTCGCCCGTGCCGAGCACCGGCGCGACGCGCCGCGGTACCTTCGCGCCGCTGCCGCGTTCCTCGCGACGGTCTCGCGCTGGGTGCCGTTTCCGCAGACGTCGCTGACGATCGTCGATCCGCCGCGACGTCATGATGCGTGGACGGATCGTTCGGTCGTGCTGCTCGACGCCACGCCGTGGTGGTCGACGCCGACGGCCATGAGGCCCGAGCTCGCCACAGCGCGGGCGCTCGGCCGGCGGTACTGGCTGGATCTCGTCGATGCTCGCGCGCTGCCAGCGTGGTTCGTGAATGGCCTGGTCGAATACACCGCGCGACGCGCCGTGGCAGCGACGTTTCAGGGAGAGAACAACCCGCCCGGCTACGCGATGCTCGAAGCGCGCGCATTCGGCGGGTTCGTGCCGTGGTTCATCCGGGTTCGCGCGCTGCCGGAAATGGTGGGTGAACCGTTCACGAGTTCCGCCGACTCCCCAGCGCGATGTCTGCTGATGCTCAATACGCTCGAACGCTGGCTCAGCCACCCGGTTCTCGACGGCGCGCTGGCAGAGTTCATCCGCTCCGGCCGTGACGGGCCCGTCTCGATCGAACACTTCGAGCAAGTCGTTTCGGCGACGAGCGGTCAGGACCTCTCGTGGCTCTTCGCGCAGGCGTTCGACCCAGCGGTGACGTTCGACTACGCGCTCCAGAACCTGACGAGCAGCCGCGACGCGGACGGGACGTACGAAACGACCGTCACGGTCGCTCGGCTGGGAGATGGATTGTTCACCGGGACGAGCCGGCCGCGAGTCGGGCCGTTCGAGAACGGACGCGGCATCACGGTCCAGGTCGCGTTCGAAGATGGCGCCGAGATCGAAGATCATTGGGACGGCCGCGAGCGGCACAAGACGTTCGTCTACCGCGGCGCCGCACGCGCGCGGTCGGCGACGGTCGATCCTGCGCGCGTCGTGGTCCTCGACGTTCACCAGACGAACAACAGCCAAACGTTGTCGCCACGGAGCGGATCGGCCGCGAGGCGCTGGTCGGCGCAATGGTCGCTCTGGCTCGAAAACGTCCTCCTGACCTATGCGGTATTCGTGTAGCGCCACGCGATGGATCCAGCATGTGCGGCATCTGCGGTGAATTGAGGTTCGACGGACGGCCGGTGCACGCGGGCGGACTGATCGCCATGCGCGATCGGCTTCTGCATCGCGGGCCCGACAGCGACGGGGTGTACACGTCGCCCAGCGGTCATTTGGGATTCGGGTTCCGCCGGCTGCGGATCATCGATCTGACGGTCAATGCGAGCCAGCCGATGGCGAACGAAGACGGAACGGTGCAGCTGGTGTTCAACGGCGAAATCTACAACTTCAGGGAGCTGCGCGATCGTCTCGTCGCGCGAGGCCATCGATTCCGATCGCGCAGCGACACGGAAACCATCGTTCATCTGTACGAGGACAAAGGACCGGAGTGCGTCGCCGAGCTCGATGGGATGTTCGCCATCGCGATCTGGGACGACAACCTCCAGCGGCTGACGCTCGCCCGCGATCGCGCGGGCAAGAAGCCGCTGTTTTGCTATCGCTCCGATCGAATGTTCGCGTTCGCATCCGAGATGAAATCGTTTTTCGGCCGTTCCGACGCGCCCCTCGAGATCGATTTCGAGGCAATCCCGTATTACTTCATCCACGGGTACGTGCCCAATCCGGCGACGTTCTACAAGCGAGTCTTTCAGATCGAGCCGGGATCGTACATGACGATCGACGCGGTCGGCCGCAGCGCGTCGCGGCGCTATTGGCAGATCGAATTTCCACCCGCCGACGAGGTGCCGCGGATCGATCGAGCAGCGGCGATTGCGGGTGTTCGCGAACGCGTCGCCGCCGCAGTAGAGCGTCGTCTGGTCAGCGACGTGCCGCTCGGCGCGTTTCTGAGCGGCGGCATCGATTCGACCATTGTCGTCGGGTTGATGAGCCGCGCGATGGCCGAGCCCGTCAAGACGTTCAGCATTGGATTCGAAGGCGACGCCGCGTACGACGAAACCGCGTTCGCTCGCCAGGTGGCCCACCGGTTCAGGACGGATCACACGGAGTTTCGCGTCTCGCCGGCGGCGATCGATCTCATCGACACGCTCGTCTGGCATCACGATGGCCCGTTCGGTGATTCGTCGGCGGTGCCGACCTATATCGTTTCGAAGCTCACCCGGCAAAAGGTGACGGTCGTCCTCACCGGCGATGGCGGCGACGAACTGTTCGCGGGATATTCGCGCTTCATGGCCGCGCTGTGGGCCGAGCGCCTGCCCGCGGCGGCGCGCCGGGCCGGACGGGCGATGTTTTCCGCGATCGGCTCGCCGTCGCACGAGCGTCATCGGCTCGCCGGCGCCCAGCGGTTCTTCCGAGGCGCGAATCTCCCGCTGTTCGAGCGGCTGACGATGTGGAATGCGATATTTTTCGACGACTTGGAGGCGCTGCTGCATCCGGATTTCACCTCGGCGGTGAAACCCGTCGACAAGCTTCACTACATCGCGCCGGAGCGGCCGCGGATGGAAGGGCGCTCGACGCTCAGCCGTCTGCTGCACGCGAACTTCACCTCGTACCTGCTCGACGATCTCCTGGTGAAGACGGATCGGTGCACCATGGCGAACTCGCTAGAGGCGCGATCACCGTTTCTGGATCGCGCGCTCATCGAGTTCGTGGCCGCGCTGCCCGACGCGATGAAGGTCGAGGGGCGCCGGACGAAAGCGATTCTGCGCGACGCGTTCGCAGATCTGTTGCCGCCTGAAATCGAGCGACGCGGCAAGATGGGGTTCGGCGTCCCGCTCGGCACCTGGTTTCGCGGCAGCCTGCGTGACTACACGCGCGACTTGCTGCTGTCGCCGAACGCCCGCTATCGCACCATGCTCTCGCCGACGTTCGTGCACGACGTGGTGAGCCGCCACCTCTCGGGCGCCGCGAATCTTGGCCCTCAGCTCTGGGCGCTCATCTGCTTCGAACGATGGCTTCAGCTATTTTCGGAATGGCAGCGCGGCGCAGGCGCAGCCGATAGCGCCGAGTATCGCGCTGCCGAGTGGCACGATCGCCGTGGAGCGGGCCGGTAGCGTCGCCGAGACGGCGGCGTACGTCACGACGGCGACCGCAGTCATCACGAGCCAGCATCGGCTTTGTTCGCGCCTTGGCAACGCCGTGAAGTCGCGGGCGGCAGCGCGTGCGGCTGCAACGGCGTGTGAGGTTTCGAGAATCGACGTGGCGCGCCGTTGCGCGCCGTCAAGCAGCCGTACCGATCGGTACTCAGCCTGAACGGTGCGCCCGCCTTGAACGCCCGTCCCCGATAGACCCGTCCATCGCGCGATTGATCCAGGCCCGCGCGAATCGTCACGTCGACATCGGTTGCGTGGCGGCTTCCAACCGCGACCACCGTCGCCGCGCGCTCGTCGAGCACGTCGTCGCGATCGCCGACTCGCACCAGCGCCAGCGGCTCGGGCGCCGAGGCGAGGCGTACGCGCGCGGTCACGAACTGCGGCGGTGTGTTTGGCAGCAGCTCGTTCACGATAAACGGGACGACCCGCCCTGACGGCAGCACCAGCTGCAGCGTCGGTGGGCGCGGCGCGTTCAACAGGACACCGCCGACGACGCATCCCTCGCCGGCCGGGTCGGGATCGCATTGAACCCTCATCTCGGCCTCGCGCTGCCAGCGGCCGTTCGCATCGGGACGCCGCGGTCCTGCGTTGACGATCTCCAGCGACGAAGAGAGGCGAACGGCGGCGATCGATCCAGCAGTTTCTTCGTCGAGCTGGCTGAACGCGCCGAGCGCGAGCATTTCCGGTGAGGGCTCGGACTGAATCGTGACGGCGCGCGGTGCCCGCGCGACCTCCTGGACGCCGTCGAACAGAATCAGATCGTGCGCGCCCGCGGGCACTTCGCCGACGAGCACGTCGGCGGAATGCGGATCCTCGAATACGAACCCGAGCGCGGGCGTCTGGTCGATCAGCGCGCGCAGCATCGGCCGCAGCCCGGTGCCGCGAACCTTTAGCTTCGCGGTGAGCGTGCTGCCTCCCGCGACGCGACGTTCCTCGCGGGTGATTGGGACGCGCTCGACCGATTCGATGCGGAGCGCCGGTGCGCGGAACAAGAGATAGGTTCCGTACGCGATCGGCACGACCGCGATCGCGAACGCGATCAGCGCCGCGTCGAACAGGTTGACGCGGCCGAACACGCGGCCACGTTCGTCGACCAGTCGCTTCGACCGTTCCATCAGCGCATCGATTCCCGCGACGCTCAGCCACGCGACGAACGGAATCACCAGTCCTCTCAGTCGCAGGAGCGTGCCCACGTTGCCGTTGGTCAACGCGAGGACGACCGCCGTCGGAGCGGCGTAGCCCATGAGCATACATGCGGCGAGTCGGCCACGACCAAGCGCGGCCCAGGCACCCAGCGGCAGCAGGACGACGAGCGCATACCAGGCCAACTGTTCCGGCAAATACGCGAGCTCCCTCGCCGACTGGACTTCCCATGGCAGCGGCACGAGGACGAAGCTGAGGACTCCGCGAACGACGAATCGAGCAGCTTCATCGGCCCTGAGCGTCAGCGAGGAGGCCGCAGGCGTCGCCGGCTTCACGTAAAAACCGGCGTCGAGCAGCTTGTAGGCGTGCCCGACGGTGAAGACGTGGCCCATCTGCACTTTTGCGGCCGCCTCGACGCCTGCGACGACGCGGCGCTGCAGCGGCGGCACGAGCGACAGCATCACGATCGCGGCGACCGCGCTGGCCACCGCAACGAACGCCGCCCGTTTCGACGCGGTGAAGATGAACAGGACGATGCCGGTCGCGAGCCCGCCGACGGCCAGCACCAGAGCGGCAGGCCGCATGTCGCGCATCGTCGCCCACGCCAGCACGGTCGCGGCCACGCACGCCGCGCGCACGCGCCATCGAGGGTCACCGGCGATCGTCACCGCACAGGTGACCGCGACGGCGCCGCACAAGAAGTAGAGAGGCTCCTTCAGAAGCGAGATCGACCAGACAAAAAGCGACGGCCAGAAGAGCACCACCAGCAGTCCACCAAACGCGGTCACGCGTCCGAACGCGCGGTAGGCAACCCGAAATAGCAGCAGCGCCGCGCAAAGAAACAGCAACGCGTTCAGCAGCCGCAGGCTGTAGGGCGTCGGTCCGAAGATCAGCTGCAGCCCCGTGAGCGCGGGGATGAAGCTGTTGCGTCCGTATTCGTCATAGGCGACGAAGTAATCGTACTTTGTCGTCGGCCAGCCTCGCACGATATCGCGCGTCCGCAAGGCCCGCGACATTGCATACGCTTCGTCGCCGGATGTGGCACCGACGAACTGATCGTCGTGGACCTGTATGTTCCGCAGAAACATTCCGCCGACGATGAGCACGCGCGCGACGATTGCCGCGCAAACGACGATGGTGAGCCATCGCCGGTCGCGAGACGACAGGCCGGCCCCGAACAACGGGAGCACGACTGCCGCAACGACGACGACGCACACCGTGAGTGGTGTGAGCGCGTAGATCGTCCCAGTTGCCACTCCGCCGGCGACGCTCCATGCTGTCCATCGACGCGTCATAATTCAGAGCGTTCGCGACCCCGCGCGGGGATGAGGACGATCGAATCGGTGTCCAACCGCACGTCATCGATCACGCGGGTACGCCTCTCGGCGGTGCTCATCGCAATAGTGGCTTTCACGCTGTACGCGATCGATGGTGATCGCCTCAGCTCAGCATATTCGTACGGTGAGCCATCGCCGGCAACCTAGCGTTGTGCAGCTGCCGCACCGGCCGCGCGCGCATTCGCCTCGACCCTGCCTCTGACGACCGCTCCCTCCGCCATCGCGAGCCGCGGCGTCGTGATATCCCCTTCGACCGAGGCGGTCGGCTTCAAATCGACTCTCGTCGTCGCCGTCACGTTTCCCTTGACCGTGCCGCTGATCGTGACTGCGTTCGCCGTCAGGTCGGCCTTCACCTCGGCGCCCGCACCGATCGTCAGCGTATGCTCGCCCACCTCGATTGTCCCGTCCACCTTACCGTCAATCGTCAGATTCTCCTGGCTGACGATCCTGCCCTCGATCCTTAGCGCTTGCCCGATCCACGCCGCCACGCGGCGCTCGTCGATCGGGTTCGTCACATTCGCCATCTCGTCCTCCGTCAGCCGAAATGTTACGTGCGGTTCGCGCCAGCGCGCAGATCGTCAGCGCGCAGGTGACTGGAATGATGTGAACCGAGAACCGTCCGGGATAGAACCAGCCGTGCGCGATGAACGCACTGGCGATGCCGGCGAAGAAAAACAGCGCCAGCGGCAGCGGCACCTCGCGCAGCCGCGGAGTGCGGGCAACCGCAAGCACCGCGACGGCGGCGCCGATCGGTACCGGCAACGAGTATGGATCGAATCGCGGCGGTTCGTTGACGGTCAACACGACGAGGACGCTCTTGACCGTTTCCGCCAGACCGCCGCCCAGCGACGGCGCGAGCGACCAGATGGCGACGCGCTGCCGCTGCGTCCCGTAGAACACGCTGAAGACGCCGGTGTAATACCACGTCCGCCACGCGAACAGCAGCAGGCCGCAGCCAATCGTCGCGACGACGCCCGCGACGGTCCGCCATGAGACGCGCGCCCACCAGGCGCGCACCCGGAACGCGAGGCCGGCAGGCATGCGCGGCGGCAGGGCGAATGCGACGACACCCAACGCCATCAACAGATTGTTCAGGCGGACGAAGAAGGCGAGCAGACCGAGCACCCCCGCCGCGATCGCCGCGCGCAGGCTGCCGTTTCGCGCGCGCATCGCGAAGAGGGCGGCGGCGTACACGAAACCCGCCGACGAGATTTCGCTGAGCCCGTAGCCGATCAGATAGAACGGCGTGCCCACGATGAAGACCGCGAGCGGCAGCACCGCGGCGGTAATCGCCCACCGGAAACCGGCGAACGACCGCGTCGCGCGAAACGCGAAAAGCGACCCGGCGAGAAGACACGCGCTGTCCCACACCCATTCGCCCGCGCTCGAGTCGCCGAACAGCGCGTGGATCGCGCCGGCGATCCAGCGGTAGCCGGCCTGGAACCAGAACGTCGGCGCGCCGCCTTCGAGCCAGTAGCCCTGCATCACGATCCGGTACGCGAAGCGCTGGAGCATCCACGTGTCGTGGCCGCTGCCGTAGAACACGAATCGGCCGATCGCCGTCGACGCACACGCGGCCGCATAAGTCAGCCACGGAATGCCGACCAGCAGGAACACGCCGCGCCGGTTGCGCAAACGCGGAGGCACCGGCAGCCACGCCGCGAGAAGCAGCGCCGGAATGACGGCGCGGGCGATCGGCGCGCGATCCGACAGCACGAGCCATCCGATGATGCCCGAGCTCAGGGCCGACCACAGGAGCACGATCGGATCTCCGATCCACATCGCCGCCGTGATGGCCCACGACGACAGAAGCACGACGACGATGGTCGATGGCACCAACCTCACCCACGGTCGCACGAACAAATCCAGCGAGGACGGCCGGCCCACCGTCGTCGTGACCGCCGACCAGAGCTCCTCGCCATTCCACGTCGGCACGAGCGACCAGCGATCGCCGGTCAGCACGCCGTCCATGAACACCGAATGAATGCCCGCCGCAAGCGGCGCCGATCCGTCGACCGCGTGTCCGTCGACCGAGATCGACGCGGCCACATCAGGTCCGGTCCCGATGTTCAGGAGGCCCGCCGCACGCGCGTAGAGAAAACCCTGAACGGTCATCGCCACGCGCGCACCGGGTGGACGATCGGCGGCGATCGGCCAGCTCTCGTTGTCCGGAGGCAGGTTGAAGAACCACGCGGGAAACTCGCTCAATTCGTGATACGACCGCGTCATGATGGCCGAGCACGCCGGGTCGGGCGATCGCCAGTCGGCGCGGAGGTCCCACGCGTGAGGAGCGCCGCGCGCATCCTTGAAATAGGGACGAGACGGGACGAATCGCACGCACCAGCCGTCCTGCACGAAGATCGCGGTCGCGCACGCCTTCCAGACGATCAGCAACACGATTGCCGCTCGCGCGATTCGCGTGGTCAGAAATCGTGGATGCAGCCACCACAGGATTGGAAAGACGACGGCGGCCGCGATCGCTTCGGCGACGCGATCGAGCGGCACGCCGTCGAACGGTCCACTGATGCGATCGGGCCAGAGCAGCGCCGCGGCTGCAAGCAGGCCCCAGACGGGCGTCATACGCGCGCGATTGTAGTACAACCTCCGCGATGAGTCCGGCGTTCCACCTGCTCGATGTCGCCATCGTCGCGGCATACCTTGCGACGCTCGCCGCGGTCGGCGTGTACTTCTCGCGCCGCCAGACCGATTTGAACGAATTCTTCCGCGCCCGTCAGACGATGGCGTGGCTGCCCGTCGGGCTCTCGCTGATGGCCGATCGATTCTTATGCTCGCAGGGCCCCACCCCCGCTCGCTCTCACTCGGCGCCGCCGCTTCGCGGCGGTTCGCTCCGCCGCCTCGCTCGTGCCGCAGGCGCTTCGGCTGCGCGAGACGCGAGGCAGCAGGTGTTCGTGTCGCGCATCGCGACGGTCGCATTCGGTATGCTCGGCACGCTGCTGGCGACCAACGTGTCGCGGATCGGACGCTGCTGGAAATTGCGAACAAGCTGATCAACGCCTTTGCCGGACCGTTGGTTCGGGATCTACCTGCTTGCCATGTTCAGCCGCAAGGCGACGGCGCTTCCGGCGCTCGCTGGCGGCGTCGCCGGCAGCGTCACCAGCTACGTCGTCGCGTATCACTCGCCGATTGGGTTCATGTGGCCGTCGACGTTCGGCCTCGCGGCAACGCTCGCCGTCGGCTGGACGCTCGCGTGGCTGATTCCCGCCCGTCCGTCGGCCGCCGCGCTGCAGCTGACGTGGAAGGCGGTCGTCGGCGTCGACACCGTCAGCGTATGAGCTCGCATTCGCCGAGCTGCACGCCGACGTGACGCAGATCGCCGCTGCCGGCGATGTAGACGGCCGGCTGCCATGTGCGATCGACCCTCAAGTCGATCCGCTTGAACCGGCTGGGCAGATCGATGCCCGGAACGGCGACGTCGAGGTTCACCCACTCGGGTCCCACCAGCGTTCGATACTGCGGCACGCCGCCGGCTCCGACCGTCACACCCATCGGCGAGATCGCGCGGACGGTTGCCGGCACGCGCGCCGCGATCGACACGCGGGTGACGTCGCCGGGCACGAACAAGCTCGCGTACTGCTCGGTCCATCGGCTGCGCCGTCCGTCGTCGGCCGTCTCCCATTCGAACAGTCCGTTGACGCCGCGGGATGCCGGCGGCTCGACCAGCCCGCGCGCAGCGCTGGTCAGAGCGGCAAGCACGATCGCCGCTGCGGCGGCGATCGTGAGGAGCCGGCCGCTCGCGCGCCATTGCTGTCGCCGATCAGGGATCACGTCCGCGTTCATCAGCGACGATTGTGCGAGGCCGAACGCCAGCGCGAACTGGATCCAGAACGGAAACGCGGCTTCGTTCACGAGCAGCGGGTGGCCGGTCGCGCACGTCGCGAGCATCGCCGACACTCCAGCCGCGGCGCCGAGCAGCCTCGGCTCGGCCCAGCGCGTCAGCGATCGGACGATCGCAAGGAATGCTGCGCCAATCCAGACGAGAAACAGCGCGAGTCCCGGCAGGCCGAGCTCCGCGGCGGTCTGCAGGAAATAGTTGTGCGCGTTTTCGTGTCCGTAGGTCCAGGCCATCTGCGGCGTCAGGAAGAGCGCTGACGTTCGGTAGTACTGGCCGACGCCCACACCCGCGAGCGGACGCGCGGCAATCATCCGAAGGCTCGTGACGTTGAACTGCCCGCGGAACGCTCCCGCCTGCGACCCTTGATCGCGCTCGAGGCCGCGTTCGCGAGCGGCGGTCGCCGCGATCCCGATCGCGAGCACCACCGCCACCGCCGCCAGGCGCGCACGCATCGTCCACCGCGCGGTCAGCATCCAGCCGGCGCTCATGGCCAGGACAACCGCCGCCGCAGCCATCGCGCTTCGCGATTCGGAGAACCACAGCCCGATCGCGTTCGCGACGGCGAGCGCAGCCCACAGACCACGCGCCTTGCCGTGCGCGCGAAGCATCATCCCCAACGACAGGCACACCACCATCGCGAAATACGATCCCGCGGCGTTGACATCGAGCACGTGGGCCGCGCGATAGCCGAGCCTGGTGTATTTGTCCACGAGCGCAGAGGGACCGATGCCGCGCCAGATGAAGACCGCCGAGAGAGCCGAAACGGCGCCCGACACACATAACGCCGCCGGCAGCGATACGGCGAGCGCCGGTTTCCGGCGGAACACGTACAACGTTGCGACGACGAGCGCGAGTCCTTCGACGATTCGCGCCGCATCGACGAAGCCGACGCGATCGATGAACACGTAGTACGCCTGCAGCAGCCACGTCCTCAAGTCGGCGATCAGGCCAGGATATTCCCGGTTCAGCCATGTGACCGATGCGACCGATGCGAGCACGGCGAGACCAAGCAGCCAGCCCGCCGCCGCCATCGCGCGCGGAACCGCCGGACCTCGCCGATCGGTTCCCGCGCGGAGCAGCCACGCGCCGAGAAAGGCCAGCACGAACGATTCGCTGAGGCGGTACGGCAGCGCGGTTGCCGACTCGATCATCGTACCGAGCGGCGTGAGCACGGCGAGCGCGAGCAGCCCGTAGGCTGGCGAAACGAGCGTGAGCGCGGCGACCGACCCGACGATGAGCTTCTGCCGCCACGGTGTCCACAGCACGAGAACGGCGGCGGTGCACCACAGCGGAAACAGCGCAAGAAGGAAGCGAATGGCCACGGGGTTGTGGAGCGGCCCTTTCAGGGCCGCCGACCGCGGGCGTGAAAGGCCCGCGCCACCCGTGGCAGCGCTAGCCATCGCGACGGACAGCCGGCAGCGCGCGCACCAGATCGTCGAGGCGCGACCGGATGTCGGCAATCCGCTCGTCGAGCGCGTCGAGCTGCAGCTCGCGGCGCGCGTCGCGCGCCGTCAGCGCTTCGGATCGCTTCATCAGCTCGTCGGCGACGGCGTTGATCGCACCCGACAATCCCCGGAGGAGACCGGCGACGTCGCGGTCGCGCGTGTCGACGTAGGGCGTGATCTGCTGGAGGAACATCACGAGGACGCTTTGAAAGCGTACCAGTTCGGCGATCGTGTCGTGAAGGACGGTCAGCGTCGTGGCGATCGACGCCTGCGTCTCGCGCGCGACCGGTACGTTGCGGTTGATGTGATCGACGACCGCGGAGTTGAAGGCCTGCTGCTGCTCGACGAGCGGCGCGACGAACCGCCGCACCACTCTCGCGATGCGTCCGCGGACGCCGCCGCCGCCGGCCGGCACGTCGATCTTCCAGAGCGCGTTGAGCGACGTGATCTGATGTTCGTCGAGGCCGGGAGGCGGGTGGGGGAAATCGGCCGGCAGCCGCTGGATGGCGCGATCGAGCCGCGTCAGCGCGTCGTTGTATTCGCGGTCGGCCGCGTCGCGTTCCGCTTTGAGCCTCGCCGGGTCGTCAATCAATGCTCGCGGGGCCCCACCCCCGCTCGCTCGCGCTCGGCGGCGCGGCTTCGCCGCGCTTCCCTCCGGCGCCTCACGCGGGCGCAGATGCTTTATCGACCAACCAACCCCTCGACCGGACTGCTCGCGTTCGCGTACATCTTGCGCGGAATGCGTCCCGACAGATACGCGAGCCGGCCCGCACGGACGGCGAGCTTCATCGCTTCGGCCATCGCGATCGGCGCCTGCGCGCCCGCAATCGCGGTGTTCATCAGCACGCCGTCGGCGCCGAGCTCCATCGCGAGCGCGGCATCCGACGCCGTGCCCACGCCCGCGTCGACGATGACGGGGACACGCGCGAACTCGCGGATGATCCGGATGTTGTTCGCGTTCTGGATGCCGAGGCCCGAACCGATCGGCGCGCCGAGCGGCATCACCGCCGCGGCGCCGGCGTCCTCGAGCTTGCGGCAGACGACGGGATCGTCGCTGGTGTACGGCAGCACGACGAAACCTTCGCGCACGAGCACGCGCGTCGCCTCGAGCAGCGCTTCGTTGTCGGGAAACAACGTCTTCTCGTCGCCGATCACTTCGAGCTTCACCCAGTTCGACAGCCCCACCTCGCGCCCGAGCCGCGCCGTCCGGACGGCCTCATCGGCCGTGTAGCAGCCGGCGGTGTTCGGCAGGAGGAAGTACTTCGACGCGTCGATGTAGTCGAGGAGCGATTCCTTCGTGCGGTCCAGATTCACGCGCCGGACGGCGACGGTGATCATCTCGGCGCCCGAGGCCTCGTGCGCCTGCACCATCACGGCAGGCGACGAGTACTTGCCGGTGCCGACGATGAGTCGCGAAGAGAATGTCTTGCCTGCGATTGTGAAGGTGTCCATCAGCCGCCGCCCACGAAATTCACGATTTCGATCTCGTCACCGTCCGCGATCCTTGTCCGGTCGAATGTCTCGCGCTTCAGTATGGCGAGATTGTGCTCGACGGCGACGCGGCGTGAATCGACGTCGAGCCGCGCCAGGAGCTCGGCCACGGTCAACGGACCGGCGACCTCGTACGGATCGCCGTTCAGTTTGATCATCAATTCGGTCAATTCTAATCGATAATCACAGATTCATGCCTCTGGACCGCCCGCCGCTCATCGACTGGTATCGCCGCAACCGCGCGCGATCGCGCGCGCTCTTCGACCTCGTCGACGACGAGGCCTACTACACGAAGCCGATTGCGCTGCGCCATCCGATCGTCTTCTACGAAGGCCACCTGCCAGCGTTCAGCTTCAACACGCTCGTGAAGAAGGCGCTCGGCGGCGCGAGCATCGACGGCCGTCTCGAAACGCTCTTCGCGCGCGGGATCGATCCGCACGAGACGGCAGGTCCGAAGGAAACGGCCGCCGACGCGGCGTGGCCGACGCGGGAGGTCGTGCATCAATTCGCCGAGGAAGCGGATCATCAGGTGCTCCGCGCCCTCGCGAATGCCGACGTCGATCGCCCGGGCGACGCGCTGCTCGATCGCGGCGAAGCGGTGTTCGCGATTCTCGAGCACGAGGCGATGCATCAGGAGACGCTGTTGTATATGTGGCATCGGCTGCCGCTCGCGCGGAAACGGCGGCCCGCTGGCTACAGTCCTCGCACAAATGGCGCGCCGCCTCGTCACGAATGGATCGAGATTCCCGCCGGCCGCGCAACGCTCGGCGTCGATCGAGCGGCGGTTCCGTTCGGCTGGGACAACGAGTTTTCGGCGCTGACCTGCGATGTGCCGGCGTTCGCGATCGAGCAGCACGACGTGACGAGCCAGCAGTTCCTCGAATTCGTCGACGCCGGCGGGTACCGCGATCAGCAGTGGTGGCGGCCCGAGGACTGGGAGTGGGTGCAGCGCGAGCAGATAACGCATCCGCTGTTCTGGGAAGTCCACGACGACGACTGGTTCTGGCGCGGCATGTTCGCTCTCGTTCCGCTGCCGGCCGCATGGCCCGTGTACGTCAGCAACGCCGAAGCACGCGCGTACGCGCGATGGCGAGGTGGACGTCTGCCGACGGAAGCCGAGTTCCAGCGCGCAGCATTCGGCTCGCCGGACGGCGAGCGTCTGCATCCATGGGGCTGCGAGACGCCGTCGGCCGTCCACGGCGTGTTCGATTTTTCGAGCTGGGATCCCGAACCGGCCGGTACCCATCCAAAGGGAAATAGTGCGTGGAACGTGCACGACCTCGTCGGTAATGGATGGGAGTGGACCACGACGCCGTTCGGGCCGTTCCCAGGATTTCGAGCCATGGCGTCGTATCCCGAATACTCAGCGGACTTCTTCGACGGCGAGCACGTCGTGATGAAGGGCGCGTCGCCCGCGACCGCGCGCGAGCTGCTGCGTCCCACCTTCCGCAACTGGTTTCGTCCACGGTACCCATACGTATATGCCACTTTCCGTTGCGCCACGGACCGCCCCGTCAGCCTCCGAAATTAGGCAGTTCGCCGACGACATCGCGTACTACCTGGCGTTGTCACCGCGTCAGCTGCCCTCGAAGTACTTCTACGACGCGCTCGGGTCGGCGTTGTTCGAGGCGATCTGCGAGCTCCCGTGGTACCGCATCACGCGCGCAGAGCAGCGGCTCATCGAGCGTCATCGCCGCAAGCTGATCGAGCGCGTTCAGCCTTCCACGCTCGTGGAGCTTGGACCGGGAAGCGGCGCCAAGCTGGCGACGATCCTCGACGCGTCGCCGTCGTGGCGCCATGTGAGCGTCCACCTCGTGGATGTGTCGGCTGCCGCGCTCGCGGCGGCCGCGCGGACGCTGAGCGACGGCGGCCGCGTCGACGTCTTCACGCATCAGGCGCCGTACGAATCGGGACTGGCCGCGGTGCGCCGCAGCGGTCCGGCGAACGGGCGCACGCTGACGCTTTTCCTTGGATCGAACATCGGCAACTTCGATCCGCCTGGCGCGCACGCGCTCCTCCGATCGATCCGCGGCGGCCTCGCGCCGGGAGACGCGCTGCTCGTCGGCGCCGATCTGGTGAAGGAGGAACGCAAGCTGCTGCTCGCATACGACGATCCGCTCGGCGTCACCGCCGCCTTCAACCGGAACCTGCTCGTGAGAATCAACCGGGAGATCGGCGGCGACTTCGACGTGGCCGCGTTCGCGCATCGCGCATCGTGGAATGCGGCAGCGTCGCGCGTGGAAATGCATCTCGTCAGCACGCGTGCGCAGCGGGTGCGCGTCTCGAGGGCCGGCCTGGAGATCGCATTCCGAGAAGGCGAGACGGTCTGGACCGAGAGCTCGTACAAATACGAGCCGGCCTGCGTGGTCGCGATGCTCGAGCGGGCGGCCTTCCGTCCGCTCGAGCAGTGGATCGATGACGAGGATCGGTTCGCGTTGACGCTGGTCGAACCCGCTTAATCTTTCTTCTCGACCCTCGTCGCGAGCACGCTGCCGATCGACCGCTTCGTGCCTTTCACCTCGACGCGCACGTTATTCGCGAGCGCGCTGCAGCCGGCGTTCTTGAACTCCGTCGTGCTGTCCGTGACGACCGGCGTCGAGCCGACCGTACACGTGAGGGCCGGGCACACACCGCCCTTGTTCGAGATCGATCCGCTGATCACGACCTCGTTCGCTCGTCGCCGCGTCCCGGCGTCTCCTGGCCGTTCTCGACCTCGATCTTTGCCGCATCGACGCGCTGCCGTTCACCGTTCCGTGAACGTGGATGCGATCGCCGACGTGGATGCTGGTCAGCGTCAGCACCGTGTCGCCGTGAACGATGCGCGTCGTCGCGCTCACGTTGACCGTTCTGGTTCCGACCGTGAGCGCGCTTCCGGCGATCGACGCTACGCGGCCCTCGACTTCGGCGTTGCGGTTCGGATCTTCGCGCTCGTGGTTCTCGGAACATCCCCGAGGAGAATAGCTGGCACGTCGAAAGCCGTCTGGTCAGTGCATGCCGGAGCCGCCCGCGAGCTGTTTCACCAATTCCCCGATCACATTCTTCGCATCGCCGAACAACATCCACGTGCGATCGCCGAAGTACAGCTCGTTGTCGATGCCTGCAAATCCAGGATTCTTGCTCCGTTTGATGGCAAACACGCTGCGCGCCTTGTCGGCGTCGATGATCGGCATGCCGTATATCGGACTCGCTTTCTCCGTGCGCGCGGCGGGGTTGACGACGTCGTTGGCGCCGACGACGAGCGCGACATCGACCTGCGGCATATCGGGATTGATTTCGTCCATCTCGACGAGATCGGTATAGGGGATGTCCGCTTCGGCGAGCAGCACGTTCATGTGACCCGGCATCCGGCCGGCGACCGGATGAATCGCGAACTTCACCGTGATGCCCCGCTTCTTCAATTGATCGTAGAGCTCTCGCACTTTGTGCTGCGCCTGCGCGACCGCCATGCCGTAGCCGGGAACGATGACGACGAGGTTGGCCTGTTCGAGCACCTGCGCCGCGCCTTCGACGGTTTCCGACTTGTAGACTTTTTCTTCACCCGCCGCCCGCGACGCCTTCACCTGACCGAACGCGCCGAACAGCACGTTGGTGAACGATCGGTTCATCGCGTTGCACATGATGATGGCGAGGATGAGACCGCTCGACCCGTCGAGCGCACCGGCGGTGATGAGCAGCTTGTTGTCGAGCACGAATCCCATCGCCACGGCGGACAAGCCGGCGTACGAATTGAGGATGGCGATGACGGTCGGCATGTCGGCCCCGCCAATCGGGATGATGAGCAGCACGCCGAAGAGGAGCGCGAGCGCGATGATGCCGCCGAACACGAACGGCGCCCACGCCGCCGTCGGACTCCGCGTGATCGCGCCGGCGAGCGCCAGCGCGAGGCCGAACAGCGCGAGGTTGCTGATGTTCTGG
Organism: Acidobacteriota bacterium; assembly: GCA_003222395.1. Taxonomy (GTDB): domain Bacteria; phylum Acidobacteriota; class Vicinamibacteria; order Vicinamibacterales; family CAVVIG01; genus Gp6-AA45. The sequence goes on along the minus strand of QHWB01000064.1, from coordinate 117,304 downwards.
AGCGGGTACGTGACCGGCCGCTGCGGCACCCATTTCACTTCCTGCAGCTTGCCCGCCGCCATCAGGCTGCCCGTCAGCGTCAGGTAGCCGAGGATGATCTCGGCGATGAGCGCGATCATCCGGAACGGCGTCAGGTATTCGCCGCCTTCCGACAGCCGCAGGTAGTACTCCGCGGTGCCGACGAGGCCGGCGGCCGCGCCGCCGAACGCGTGCGAGAGCGCCGTCCGCTGCGGCACCGCCGTGAGCGGCACCTTCGACAGCGGCACGCCGACGACGAAGCCGGCGGCGATCGCGACGACGATCCACGCGTGGTGAATGACCGCCGGTTCGGCCCATGTGACGACGACGGCGATCATCGTGCCGGCGACGCCCGCGTACACGCCTTTGCGCGCCGTCGCAGGGGTGTTCATCCAGTGCAGCGCGAAGATGAACAGCGCCGACGCGACCAGGTACCCGAGCTGGCTGATGCCGTAGATCATGAACCGCCTCCGGACCTGGCGCCGGGCTCGGTCGGCGGGCGTCTGTCGGTCTTGAACATCCTGAGCATCCGATCGGTGATCAGGAAGCCGCTCACGATGTTCGTCATCGAAGCGAAGAGCGCAATGGCGCCGAGCGCGCGGATCCGGGGCGGATAGTCGCCGCCGGTGACCAGGATTGATCCGACGACGGCAATCGCGGAGATGGCATTGGTGAGCGACATCAGCGGCGTGTGCAGCAGGCGCGAGACACGCCGGATGACCCCGAGGCCGATGAACGACGCGAGCACGAACACGTAGAGGGTGGGCCAGAAGTCCATTGTTTATCTCTCGCGCGGGTGTCAGTGACTCTTTGTCATTGACGCTTCTGCAGGGCCTCGCGCGTGCGCGCGTGCTTCACATCGCCGTCGTGCGTGATGACGGCGCCCTGCTGGATGTCGTCGTTGAAGTCGAGTTGAAATGCGCCGTCCTTCGTGAACGCGAGCACGAACGCCGTCAGGTTTCGCGAGAACAGCAGGCTCGCGTGATACGCCATCGTCGACGGTACGTTGAGCGGCGCGAGGATCGTGACGCCGCCGCTGCGGACCGTCTGGCCCGGCTTCGACAGCTCGCAGTTGCCGCCGCCGTCGGCCGCGAGATCGACGATGATCGATCCCGGCTTCATCTTCGAGACCGTGTCGGCCGCAATCAGACGCGGCGCGAACACGCCGCCGATGAGCGCGGTCGTGATCACGACGTCCGACTGCGCGCATTCTTCGGCCAGCAGCTGGCTCTGACGCCGGCGATCGTCCTCTGACAGCTCGCGCGCGTAACCGCCGGCTGCCGCCGCGCTGTCCTTCAGCTCGATGCCGACGTACTTGGCGCCGACGCTCTCGATCTGTTCCTTGACTTCGGGCCGCACGTCGGTCGCGACGACGTTGGCGCCGAGACGCTTCGCCGTCGCAATCGCCTGCAGGCCGGCGACGCCGGCGCCGATGACGAACACCTTCGCCGGGCGGACCATTCCGGCAGCCGTCATCAGCATCGGAAAGTAGCGATCGAGCTCCACGGCGGCGAGGAGCACGCCCTTGTAGCCGCTGATGTTGGCCATCGACGACAGCGTATCCATCGATTGCGCGCGCGTCGTCCTCGGGATCGCGTCGGTGGCGAACGCCGTGACGTGCCGCGCGGCGAGCGCGCGCGTCGCGTCGAGGTTGCGCAGCGGCATCAGCGAGCCGACGTAGATCGCGCCCGGGCGCATCCACTGCACTTCGTCGCGCTGCGATTCGCGTCCGGCCGGCGCGGTCACCTTCAGCACGAGCTCGGCCGATCCGAGCAGCGCCGCCGCGTCGGTCTGCAGATCGACGCCGAGCTGTCGGTACTCGGCGTCGGCGAAACCCGCGGCGTCGCCCGCGCCGGCTTCGACGGCGATCTGATATCCGGCCTGGATCAGCTTCTTGCACGATTCCGGCACCAGGGCGACGCGACGCTCGCCGGGAGCTGTTTCCCTGGGGACTGCGATGCGCATTGAGCCTCTCTGAGTACGCGACAGACCAATCTTTCTCCGCGTCCTCCCGCCCGCTCCGTCTCCTCGGACCGATCCGATCGATTCTAGAGCATTTCGACGCGGTCGACCTGCGGACCAGAGATGGAGTAGAATTGGGGTATGGCGCTAGTCCGAAGAAGCTCCAACGCCCAGGCCCCGATGCCGTCGGTGCCGCGGCTCCTGTTCGAGGCGGTCCGGCGCGCGGAAGCGATGGGGCTCGTCGAGCCGGGCGCCGTGACGCGCGGCGACGCCGATGCCGTCCGCCATCTGGCAAGCCGCGTCCGGCGCGCGGGGATTGCCGCGTCGGCGGCCGACCACCTCAATAATGTTGCGGCGCCGACCTCCGAGGAGGTAACGGGCGTGCTCGAGATGATGATTGCGGCGCTCGAGGCGTCGCCGGTGCCGAAATTCGAATGGGGCGGCCTGGCGCGCGTGTTTCCGGCCGACGAGCTCGGCGCGCTGCTGAACGTGTCGGCATCGAGCCTGAAACGCTATCAATCCGAAGAGCGCGCCACACCCGACGCCGTCGCGGCGCGGCTGCACTTCCTCGCGCTCGTCGTGGGCGACCTCGCCGGCTCGTACAACGACGTCGGGATCCGGCGCTGGTTTCACCGCAAGCGGACGCTGCTGGACGGGCGTTCGCCCGCCTCGCTGCTGAAAGGTGAATGGGACCCCGACGAAGAAGGGCCGGCGCGCGTCAGGCAGCTCGCGCGCGACCTCGTGTCGCTCTCCGCGACATGATGGGGTTTCGCCAGGTCGACGCGCGTTATCCATTCCTCTGGGAGGACGATCGTCAGCCGGCGGGGCGGTGGCACGCGGACGGCGACGGTCCCGCGCACTATTTCTCCGACACGCCCGACGGCGCGTGGGCGGAATTCCTGCGGCACGAAGAAATCACCGATCCTCGCGATCTTCCGACGATACAGCGTCAACTGTGGGCCGTCGACATCGGAGACGGCGCGGCCGAGCGCGTCGCTCTTCCGATCGAGGTGTTGACCGGCGGGCCCGAGACGTACGCGCGCTGCCAGAGAAAGGCCGCGTCGATGCGCGCCCGCGGCGCCACGCGCATCGAGGCGCCGTCGGCGGCGCTCGTCGCGGGCGGCGCGCGGGGGATGCGCGTCGAGCGCGGCGTGGCGCCAGCGCCACCGCGTCACGGCGCCGTCATCGTGCTCTTCGGATCGCCGGGCGCGCTCGTCGGCTGGATTGCCGCCGACGCGGCATCGCCCGCCGCGGATCTTTTGGATCGCGTCCATCATCTCAAGTAGCGAAGGAGCACACATGCGCGCTCGTCGACTCGTCATCGCGATCGTTGCCGTCGTCTCGTTCTTCGGACCACTGGTCGCCGCCGCGCCGGCGCAGGACACCCTAGGCGGTCACATCGGATTCGTTCTGCCGCTCGCGACGCGCGCGAACGGCACGACGAGCACGATCTCCGACGATTTCGTGATCGGATTTCCGACCGGCATCACCGTCCGGCGAAGCCAGACGTTTGCGTTCGACCTCGAGCTCGTGCCGGTCATCCAGAACGATCCGCTGCACGTCGATCTCACGCTGCATCCGGGCGCGGTGTGGGGCCTCGGCAACGGGTGGGGCGCCGGCGCGCGCCTGGCATTCGACGTCAACAAGGCTTCGTGGGGATTCACGCCGATTCTGAATCACGGCTTGTTGAACGTCGGCCGCGGCGCCACGCTCTTCGGCGAGCTCGTGGTGCCCATCCGTTTCCAGGACGATGGCAACGGAACGTTCACGTCGATCGGCGTCGGCGTCCACATCGGCGTCGGCTTCTGACGATCTTCACGTTACACTTCCTTCACGTTACACTTCGCTCATGATCACCACGCTGATCGTTTCCGCGGTGCTCGCGGCCGTCCCATCGGTCGACGATCTGAACGCAGTGGCCAGGCTGCCCGGCGAGCCGTCCGTCGTCAGCGCCGTCGGCATGACGCGCGACGATCGGCCGATCCTCACGCTCGAGAACAGCTCTGCGTTCGACGCCGAATCGACGAAGCGTCGCGTCGTGGTGTATGCGGGCGCGAGCAGCGACGCGGCGTCGGCGGCAGTGCTGGAAGCGGTCCGCTGGTTCAAGACGCAGGCGCCGCGCGAGCTCCGCGACCAATGGAGCGTGAGCGCGTTGCCGGCGGTTGCGTTTGCTGACGGCGACGAGAAATCGTTCGTTCGCTGGTGCACGTTCCAGGCGCCCGACGTGGCCATCGAATTCGTGGACGAGGACGCGCGCCCGATCGGTTTCGGCGCCGACGCACACCCGTGGGTGGTCGGGCCGCTCCAGCGAAACGAATCGTTCGAGCGCATCCTGCGTGGGGCGAAGCCCGGCCGCTCGAACGTCCACGAAACGGTCCGATCGCGCGTCAGCCGCGATCCGCTGACGATCGCAAAGATGCTCGCGGCCAAATATCCTGGCGCCCCGTCGATCAGCTACATACCTTCGGTTGCCTGGACGGGCACGCTGCGTCTGGGGTCGATCACCGGCGACGCTTCCTGGCGCGCGAAAGTCGATCGCGAAACATCGCCGTGGCGATCCGGTGACAAACCGCTCTTCGGTGATCGGATTCAGCTGACGGCAATCGCCGGCACGATAGTGTTCGCGGATCTCGCGGCGGCCGGCGACGCGCGGGCACGGGCGCTTGCCGACCAGGGAGCGGCGCTCGCGATGAAGGAGAAGGCGCCGGGCGTGACCGAATACGGCGGCGGCTGGACCGATGACATGTTCATGGTGACGTCGGTACTCGCGCGGGCTGGCGCGCGCGGCGATTCGCAGGCGCTCGAAACGGCGGTCCGGCTGCTGACGGCCTACGCGTCGCGTCTCCAGCGTCCCGACGGCTTGTTCAATCACGCGGTCGACGGGCCGGCCGCATGGGGTCGCGGGAATGGATTCGCGGCCTTCGGGTTGATGGAAGCGCTCACGGTCATGCCGGCATCGCACCCGGGCCGCGCCGCACTGCTCGACGTGTTTCGACGTCACATGGCTGCCGTGAAGCAGCACGTTGCGCCGGATGGGATGTGGCGTGAAGTCATCGACGAGCCCGCCAGTTATCGCGAAGAAACGGCGACGGCGATGCTGATGACGGCGATGGCGCGCGGCATCCGCCTCGGCTGGCTCGACGCGTCGTACCGCGGCACGGTCGACCGCGCGTGGCGCGGGCTGGCGGCGCACGTCGCCGACGACGGCACCGTGATCGATGTGTGCACGAGCACCGGGTCGGGTCCGACGAAGCGGTATTACATGGATCGGCAGGCGATTACCGGCGCCGACGATCGTGGAGGGGCGATGGCGCTGGCGGCGGCGGTGGAGATGTACGAGCTCGCCACTATGCCACGCGCCAGCCGTCGCCGCGCAGCGAGTTCATGATTTGGACGGAGCGCTCGATTAACTCGGTCGGCTCGTCGACTTCCTCAACCGATTCCGTTCCATCAGGACGCGTGATGACGACACGATAGCGACCGCCGCGGTAGCGGCTGATTTCGTAGCGAAGTTTCTCGCCGTCCTTGTCGAAGAACCAGATCATTGAAGTTCAAGAATACAACAGCGCAGCGCGCCGTACGCCGCGCTCTTTCGCGCTCGTCGCCACAGTTCGCTCGGTGACCTCTCTGTCGCCTTATTGCGCTGCGGCAAAAACAGCGGCGCCGAGCAAACCTGCTTCGGCGTTCAGGATCACGTTGACCGGCACCGCTTCGAGCAGCGGTTCGAGCGGCGTCTTCGCGCGAAACGCGCGCATGAACGCGCCGCCGCCGAGAGCGTCGAGAATTTTCGGCGCGATGCCGCCGCCGAGAAACACGCCCGCCGTCGCCATCGCGCGCAGCGCGAGATTGCCCGCTTCGGCGCCGTACGCTTCGATGAAAATGTCGAACGCTTCGACGCATTCCGCGCAGCGCCGCTCGAGGGCCGCCGTGGAGATGGCCGCGGGCGATTCCAGATCGTCGGGATCGATGCCGGCGGCGCACGTTCCGTCGTGGACGACGCGGTGGATGTTCGAGAGTCCTCGTCCCGACACGACGCGCTCGACCTCCGCGCGGCCGAACCTCGCCGTGAGCTCGCGCAGCAGGACGATCTCGCGCTCGGTACGTGCGCAGAAATCGGCGTGCCCGGCTTCGGTCGGCGACGGCAGGAAGCGGCCGTTCACGTTGTGAAGAAGCGCCTGGCCGAGTCCGGTGCCGGCCGCGATGACCGCGATGTTCCCTCCCGGCTTCGGCGCGCCGGTCTGCAGCACGTGAATCTCCGAAGGTCGCAGCAGCGGCACGGCGTACGCCATCGCCTGCAGATCGTTGAGGAGGGCGGTGCGTTTGAGGCGAAATGCCTCGGCCACGCGACGCGCGTCGACGCGCCACGGCACGTTCGTCAGCTCGGCTGTGTCGCCGATGACGGGTCCCGCGACGCCGAAGCAAGCGGCAGAGATGGATTCCCGGCGGGACTCGTGCTGCTGGAGGAACGCGGCGATCATCGCGGACAGATCGTCGTACTCGAGCGTCGGAAAAGAATCGGTCGCGATCGGCTCCGGACGCGGCGACGCGCAATCGAACAGCCCCAGCAGCGTCTTCGTGCCGCCGATGTCGCCGGCTAGCAGCATGCGCGAACGTCTTTTGTCGTTGACATTCGCTTCATTCTCCTTCATCTTCGAGTCGCTTGCCCTCAGGTTCGTTTCTGACGATGGGTCTGCAGCCGCTCGCAGGACAGATCGTCGTTTTTACCGGAAAACTCAGCTCGCTCGGACGCAAAGACGCGCGCGCCCTTGTCGCGCAGCTTGGCGGCGCGACCGGCGACGACGTCAACGTGCGGACCACGATGGTCGTCGTCGGCGGCGAAGGCTTCGGTCCGTCACCCGAGGGCGAGAAGAGTCAGAAGCTCAGGCGTGCCGAAGAACTAAACGTCCGGGTCGTCAGCGAAGAGGAATTCTGCCGTCTCGCGGGAATGCCCTCGCACCACGCGCTGAAGCGGCAATATCACGCCATGCGCGATCTCGCGCAGCGCTATCGCGCCGTCCGCGAGGATCACCTTCGGTACCTCGTGAAGTGCGGCATCATCCGCCCGGTCGTGCGCACCAATGCCGACACCTTCTTCGCGTTTCCTGATTTGCCGGTCGTCAAGCAACTGAACGACGGCCTCGAGCAGGGGCTCTCGTTCAAGAGTATCGTGCGCGCACTGCTGGCGTCGCGCCAGGGACAGCTCGAATTCGACTTCCGCATCGATGCGGCGCCGGCGAAAATCCTGACGCTTCGCCGTCCTGCATCGAAGCAGACGTTCGCCGCGATGGCGTCCGATCCACCGCACCCGCGCGTGCGCGACACGTTCAAGGCCGAAGCCCACTTCCGCACAGGGTCGGCGCTCGACGACGGCGATGAATCGAAGCGGGAAGAAGCGGCGGCGGAGTACCGGAAGGCGCTCGAGTTCGACCCGTATCTGGTCGCCGCGATGATCAATCTCGCCAATATTCATTACAGCCGCGACGAGATCGTGGAGGCGCAGGCGCTTTACGAGCGGGCGATAGGCCTCGAGCCGGATTTTTTCGAGGCGCATTTCAACCTCGGGAACATCTACCACGATCTCGGCCGATTTGCCGAAGCGCAGACCTGCTACAGCGAAGCGATCAAACTGAATCCCTCCTACGCCGATGCCCATTTCTATCTCGCGGTCACGTTCGAAAAGATGGGACTTTCCCAGCAGGCTCGTCCGCACTGGCGCGCTTACCAGCAGCTCGAGCCCAATGGCGAGTGGGTCGAGCTCGCCAGAGAATTTTCCGAATAGAGCGCTCCATCGGGCACATGCCTTGAACGTTTTTCCGGCGTAACCGGGAGGACGACTATGGATAGCGCGCTCCGCTCGACGATATGCGGCGCCGGGATCGGCGCCGGCCTCATGTTTCTGTTCGATCCCGCGCGGGGAGCCCGGCGGCGGTCGATGGTCCGCGACAGAGTCGTGCGCGCAGCGCACAAGACCCGGGATGCCTACGACGCGACGCGCCGCGACTTCGGCAATCGCCTTAGCGGCGCGGCGGCAGAGGTCCGCTCACAGCTCAGCGGCGACGGGGCCGACGACTGGACGATCGGCGAACGCGTGCGCGCGAAGCTGGGTCGCGTCTCATCGCATCCGCGTGCGATCACGGTGATCGTCGAGAACGGCTGCGTGAGATTGACCGGTGACGCGCTGGCGTCCGAGGTCGATGCGATTGTGTCGGGAGTAGAAAACGTTCGCGGCGTTTGCAGCGTTGACAGCCGTCTCACGACACACGCTGCGGGTACTCGCGTGCCGTCGCTGCAGGGCAGTTCGCGCCGTCCCGGGTGGTGGTCGGCGTGGCTGAGTGACGGGTGGTCGCCGACCGCGATCGCGATTACGGCGACGGGGGCCGCCGCGGTCTTCGCGGTCGGGTTGTCGCGCGCGCGTGCGTGAATCGGTCGTGTTCGCCTTCGGCCGGACGCCGAACCGCTAATAGCGGTATTCGTCGGGCGATCGTTTTTTCGGGGTACGGCGCAGCTTGTAGAACGTGCAATCCGGGCACCAGGCCTCGGGATCGAATCCGGTCGTGCCTGCCATCGGCAGCACGTCGCGGTGGCCGCAGCATTCCACGCCTTCGTCCGGTGGCCGCCGCCAGCGGCACGACTTGAACTTCGCCATCGCCGGCGTCCATGCAGATTCCACTGCTGAGGGCGACTGCGGTTGAGGCGTCGTCGGTGCGGGAGGCGTCGAAAACGGATCAGACATTGCTGCCCTTATTCTAAGCGAACGCCGATGGCCTTCGCCACATAGCCGAGCGCGCGGCGCTCCTCGGGCGCCACGAGCGTGATGGCTTGTCCCACCTCATCGGCGCGGCCGGTGCGCCCGACGCGGTGCACATATGTCTCGGCGGAATCCGGAACTTCGTAATTGATGACGGTGTGAATGGCGTCGATGTCGAGTCCGCGCGCCGCGATGTCGGTCGCGACCAGGACGCTGAATCGGCCGCCCTTGAATCCCTCGACGGCGATGCGCCGCTGATCCTGGCTCCGATTGGCGTGCAACGCTGTGCAGCGCACGCCGGCGGAGGCGAGCTGCCGTGCGAGGCGATCGGCGCCGATCTTCGTGCGGGTGAAGACGAGCACCGGGCCTTCGGGACGGCGTAGATGCTCGATCAGCCACTTCAGTTTCTCGCCCGACGCGACGTGCTCGACGCGGTGCGTGATGCTCTTCGGCGGCGCGCTGCGCTGACCGATTTGCACGTACTTCGCGTCGCGCGTGATCTCGAGCGCGTCGCGCACGACTTCGTTCGGCATCGTCGCAGAGAACAGCAGCGTCTGTCGCACCGTCGGCAGCGCCGCGATGATGCGGCGGACGTCGGGCCAGAAGCCCATATCCATCATGCGATCGGCTTCGTCGAGCACGAGCAGCTCGATGGCGCTCAGGTCGGCGTTCTGCTGGCGCATGTGATCCATCAGCCGCCCCGGCGTGGCGACGATGATATCGACGCCGGCCTTGAGCGCACGTTCCTGCGCGCCCATTTCGACGCCTCCGTAGACCGCGGCGCTCGTGACGGTCGTGTGGTACGCGAGGCCGTGGATCTCGTCTTCGATCTGCACGGCGAGCTCGCGCGTCGGCGCGAGCACGAGCACGCGCGATTTGGCAGCGCTAAAGGACTGCGCTACCGCTTCGGCCGTCGATCCTCGCGCGTCCATAGTCGTTTCCCGCGCATCCCTAGCGCAGGCCTTTAGCGGTGCTCCCGCATTCACCAGCCACTGCAGCGTCGGCACGACGAAGGCAGCGGTCTTACCGGTGCCGGTCTCGGCGCACGCGATCAGATCGTGCCCGGCCAGGGCGAACGGAATGACGGCGCTCTGAATCGGCCGCGTTTCGACGAACCCGAGATCGCGGACGCCTTCGAGCAGACGCGCATCGAGGCCGAGCGATGTGAACGGTACCGGCGTGGAGTCGCACGGCGTGGCCTCGAGCGCGGGAGCGCTGTGCGCAGAGGACCTTTCAGGCCCGCCGTCCTCGCGGCCCTGAACGGGCCGCGCCACACCCTGGCTGCCGCCATGAGTATGTCCGGGCCGCCGCGAGCCACGGCGCGGACCCCGGCGAGGTCCCCGTTTTCCCTGGGATCGATCGGTTGTATTGGAATTCAAAACTGGTTTCTGTTCTAGCGGGCGCGGAACGTGATGATGCCGCGGACTGGATCGTACGGCGAGACGCCCACGGTGACTCGATCCCCCGGCACCACTTTGATGCGGAAGCGACGCATGCGGCCGCTGAGCTGGGCCAGCACCTCGTGGCCAGCGTCGCATTGCACGCGGTAAAGTCCGCCGCTGTGAACCGCCACCACGGTACCCTGCATGTCAATCAGATCGTCCTTGCTCAACTGCTAGAAGTCCTTTCTCAGACAACTATTATGCCACATTCATAACTGCCGAACCGCCTTCTCGACCTGTCCGGCGAGCGCGTGATAGTCGTCGCCGGTCAATCGGATAGGAGAGCCGAACGCGACGCGGACGCGGCCCGGACGCGCCATCCCCCAGCCGACTCGCAGGACGTGCTCGAGTCCCTGGATCCTGACCGGCACGACCGGCACGCCGAGCCGCGACGCGATCATCCCGATTCCGGGCCGAAACGGCCTGATCGCGCCCGACTCGCTGCGCTCGCCCTCAGGAAAGATGAGCACCGAGAATCCGTCCTCGAGCACGTCGCCGATGTAGCGGAGCGTCTGCCGCGCCCCCGCTTCGCGCTGCGGCAGGGGGAAGGCGTTGAAAAACAACGCGGCCAGGTAGTAATTGAGACTGTTCGTGAACCGCGCCAGCCGACCGTGCTGTTCTGGGAAGAAATGCGCTTTGAAGACTTCCTTCGCCATCGCCGGCGCCACGCGGTACCGCAGCCGCGGCGGCAGCGCGGCGAGAATGACCGGCGCATCCATGTGGCTCAAATGATTCGACGCGAAGATGACCGGCGCGTCGATCGCACGCAGATGCTCGCGTCCTTCGACGCGCAGCCACGCGAACGCGCGCGCGAGCGGCAGAATCCACGTCGGCAGGCTCACCCGTCGAATCGCGCGCGCGGCCAACGATCGGTTCCATGAGGGAAATTCCACCGGGTCGATCGGCGGTTGATCGGACGCGGCCGCACGATCCACCAGCGATCGCAGCTGACCGACGTCGCGCGCTTCCGAGAACGCGCTCTCGTCGATGCGCGTCTGAAAGGCGTCCTCGATCGCGACCATCAGCTCAACGCGATCGAGGGAGCTCAGTCCCAGCTCTTCGAGCGTCGTCTTCGGCGCGATGTCCGCGCGCGCTCCATATTTCGTCAGCAGCGCCGCGAGCCGATCGGTTCCCGCCTGCATGGCGGGCGACGCCGTCGAGCCGCTCTTCACCCATTCGCGGATCGCCGCGCGTTTCAGCTTGCGTGTGCCTTCGGTCCTTGGCAGCTCGCGCCCGGGCCACACGACAGCGCGCCTGATCTTCTGCGCGTCCTGCAGCTGCGCGTTGGCCGCGCGCACCACCGCGTCGGCGTCGACGCCGGGATCGAGGATGAGGACGGCGTGCACCCGCTCCTCGGACCCGATCGGCACACCGACGACGCCGGACTCTCGCACGCCGGGGATCCGATCGAGGACGCGCTCGACGTCTTCCGGAAAGACGTTCAGCCCTTCCGGCGTGACGATCATTTCCTTCTTACGGCCGCGGATGTAGAGCTGCCCGTCGGCGCCGAGCACGCCGACGTCGCCGGTGTGGAACCATCCATCCTCGAACGCGCCGGCCGCTTCTCCACCCGCGTTGAAGTACCCTTTCGTCACGTTGTCGCCGCGCACGAGAATCTCGCCGTCCGGCGCAATTTTCATTTCCACGCCTGCGATCGGCTTGCCCACGGAACCTTTCTTCGTCTCGAACGGGTGATTCAGGGTGACGATGGGCGCCGTTTCGGTCAGGCCATAGCCCTGGATGACCACGTATCCGAGCTCGCGCCAGAACGATTCGAGATCGCCGTGGAGCGGCGCGGCGCCGACGACGAACGCCCAGAACTTCCAGCCGAACATGTGGTGGATCTTGCGGTACTGCCACCAGCGGATCAGGAAATGTCTCCCGCTCGGCTGAATCGTACCGCTCGCCTGACCGCCAAGGCTACGGTGGTCCGCCGAAGCGTTTGGCGAAGGCGGAAAGGCTCGCGCGATCACATATTCGCGCAGCACGTCGAGAATCTTCGGCACGGACACGAGCACCGAAATGCGTCGCGTTTTGATCTGCGAAACGATGTCGACCGGGCTGTAGCCGCGCATGAAGACGACCACGCCGGGAATCATCGGCGGAATGAACGTGGCCATCGCCTGACCGAACATGTGGCTGAGCGGCAGCAGGTTCAGAAAGCGCAGCGGATAGAAGGGTCTTCCCCATTTCCGATGTTTGTGAACCTCGCGCTCCACCGGAACGATGTTCGCCAGGATGTTGCGGTGCGTGATGACGACGCCTTTCGGCTCCGCCGTCGCACCTGACGTGAAGATGATTTCGGCGACATCGTCTTTTACGATCGCCACGGGCGGCGGCTGGCCGCCGCGCCAATCGATCTCATGGAGTTTCCAGAGCGGAGCGGCCGTTCCAGGCACCGGAGGAACGTCCTGACCGATGAGGATCAGTTTGGCGGAGACGATGCGGCCGACGCGGGCGAGAAAATCGGGCGACGCGCGATAGTCGATCGGGACGACGACGACGCCCGCGAGCAGACAGCCCCAGAAGGCGACGATCCATTCGGGACGGTTCTCGCTCCAGAAGACAACCTTGTCGTTTTTTCCGACGCCGGCCGCGGCGAGCCGCGCGGCGAATCCACGCGCGGCGCGCGCCACTTCTTCGTATGTGTAACCGCGGCTTCGAAAGCCATCGTCGTGGACGAGAAACTCGCCGCGCGCAAGAGCCAGATCGCCGAAAAAATCAAGCAGCGTGTCGCGGACCACGAGTGAACTATGATATACGGCCGCTGCGCGGCGAAGACCGCGCGGACCGGACGCGATGCGGATTTTCCTCACTGGTGCAACCGGCTACATCGGCGGCGGAGTGCTCGACGCGCTCGTGCGCGCGGGCCACGACGTCACGGCGCTCGTGCGCACGAACGAGAAGGCGAAAGGCGTCGCCAAGCGCGGCGCGCGGCCAGTCATCGGCAATCTTGCGGAGCCCGATTCGTTCGCGGACGCGGTGGAAGCGCAGGACGGCTACATCCACGCGGCGTTCGATTACTCGGCCGCCGGCGGTCCGTCCGTGGAGCAGACGGCGCTGCAATCGATCATCGCGGCGGCGAGGCGTCCGCGGACCGTCGCTTCGGCGGCGCCGGCGACGCGGTTCATCATCTACACGTCGGGCGTCTGGATCCTCGGCAAGACGCCGGAGCCCGCCACCGAAGACGCGCCGATCAATCCGATTGCCATGGCGTCGTTCCGCCCGAAGCACGAACGGCTGGTGCTCGACGCGGCCGACGATCGGCTGCGGACGATCGTCGTGCGGCCTGGCGTCGTGTACGGCGGCGGCAACGGCATGATCGCGGACCTCTTCAAGTCGGCCAGCAACGGCCTCGTGCGCGTGATCGGCGACGGCAACAATCACTGGCCCCTCGTCTACGAGCGCGACCTCGCCGATCTCTACGCGCGAATCGCGGCGCGCGACGACGCCGCCGGCATTTACCACGCGAACGACGAAGGCGACGAGCGCGTGAACGACATCGTGGACGCGATCAAACCGTATCTGCCGGTGAAGCCCGACGTCCGCTACGTGCCGATCGACGAGGCGCGCAACAAGATGGGCGCGTACGCCGACGCGCTCGCGCTCGATCAGGTCGTCCGCAGTCCGCGCGCCCGCGCGCTGGGGTGGATGCCGACGCTGCACTCGGTCGCCGGCAACGCGGCGCGCCTGCTCGAAGAGTGGCGTGCGTCGAGGAACTGATCAGGAATCGACAGGAGCTTTCGCAGCCGGCGCCATGGCAGGCGCTTGAATTTGTGGTGCCGGCTCGCTCGACACCTCGCGCAGTTCCACCACCGACGATTTCGGCGCCGGCAGCTCTCCCGCGACGACCGCATCGATCAACCCGTATTCGAGCGCGTTCTGCGCGTCGAGGTAGAAATCAGTGCGCTTCGTGTCCTTGATGATCTGACGCAGCGGTTTTCCCGAACGCACCGACAGGATCTTGTAGATCTGATCCTGCATCTGCTTCAGCCGTTCGAGATGCTGCGCCGCGGCGGTCGTCGACTGCCAGCCGGCCCATTTCGCCGGCTCGTGAATCATGATCCACGAGTGGGGGAATGCGAGTCGCCGCCCGTCGCTGGCCGCCTGCAGCACGATTGAACCCATCGAATAGGCCATGCCCTGCACGATGATCGTGACCTCGATGCCGCGGCTGACGATGTGCCGTACGGCGTCGTGGATCGCGAGACCGTCTGTGACGTTGCCGCCCGCGCTGTTGATGTAGAGCGTGATGGGACGGTTGTTGTCGTTCGCCAGGTCGCGCAGCCGCTCGATCGCCTGGCGTGCGGTGTCTTTCTCTATGTCGCCAATCAGATAGACATCGCGAAGGCGCTCGACGATTTCGCGCCGCAACTGGGCGCGGACGGCGTCGACGAGCTCGGCGATCAAGCGATCGCTCAGGTCAGCCATCGAAAATCATTATCGCACGCGGTCGGACCTCAGCCGCGGGGTCCGAACGCCTGTCGCGACCCGTCGGCGGGCATGAGATAGAACGCGAGCGCCAGGATGAGATATACCGCCAGCAACTGCAGTCCTTCCACCCAGTTGCTCTCGCCGTCGACGACCACCATGCTCGTCGCGAGAACCGAGACGGTCACGGCCGCAATTTCGAGCGGATGCAGGACGAGCGACATCGGGTGGCCGATGATCCACGAGTACAGCACGAGGACCGGTCCGACGAGCAGCGCGATCTGCGCGCTGCTGCCCACGGCAATCTCCACGGCCAGCGTCATGTGATCCCGATGCGCCGCCGCGACGGCGGAATAGTGCTCCGCGGCGTTGCCAATGAGCGCGACGACGATCACGCCGGCGAACAATTCCGTGAACCCGAACCGCGCCAGCGCCGGTTCGATGGCGCCGACCAGAACTTCGGCCTGAATCGTCGTCAGCACCGTCCCGACGGAGAGCATCGCGATCGCCACGCCCGTCGATACTGTCGCTTCGTCGCCATCACCGCGACGGGTCGATCGAAACAGGTCGCGGTGCGCGGTGAAGCCGTAGATGACGCTGCCGACATAGGCCGCGATCAGAATCAGGGCGCTGAAGAGGCTGAGACGATCGATAGCCGGCGGTCGCGGCGCGAGGCTGCCGTACAGCGTCAGTTCGACCACCGCCGGCGTGACCAGCGCGACGACGGCGAGGAAGAGCATCGCTGCCGCGTTGGTAGCCGACGTCCGGTGAAATTTCTGAGAAGTGCGGCCGAGTCCGCCGACGAAGAACGACAGTCCGAGCACGAGCAGCAGATTGCCGATGATGCTTCCGCTGACCGAGGCCTTCACGAGCGACACGTGACCGCCGTTCAGCGCGACGATCGCGATGATGAGTTCCGCGGCGTTGCCGAATGTCGCGTTCAGGAAGCCACCCCACGCAGGTCCGGCGCGTTCGGCGAGCGTCTCGGTGCCGAGGCCGATGAGGCCGGCGAGCGGGATCAGCGACACCGCGGCCGTGATGAAGATCCACGGCGAGCCGGGCGCCGCGACGCGCATCGCCCAGCAAACGGGGACGACGCCGAGCAGGATGTTGAGACGATTGTCCGCGATCGCGCGCAGCATGGTCGGTCGGGGCTTCAGGGCGAACGATCACTCGCCGAATTGCTCGACGTCCTCGTCGGCGGCCCCGGGCAGCAGATCGAAGAAGGCGTCGAGGCTGCGATCGAGCGAGCGGCGCAGTTGTGGAATCGTACCGTCGAACGTATGAAGTGTCAGGCCCGCAATCGAGCCATCGGCGAGTTTCAGCGTCGCTTCCTCGACTCCCTTCAATGTGCCTTCGGGAATCAGCCGGACACCGTAGACGAGCGTGTACCTTGCCATAGGGTCATTTAATCATGCGCTTCGCCGATTCCACGGCTTGATCGATCGTGGTCACCGATCCATCGAGTTGCTGGTCATAGACCGCTTTGAGAATCTCGCCGATACGCGGCCCCGGCTGAAGGCCGAGCGCCAGCAGATGGCGACCCAGCAGGATCGGCGCCGGCGGGCGATGCTCGACGCCGAGCGCGTGCGCGCGCTCGCGAAACCAGTCCATCGCCGAGCAATCGAACGCTCCCGGCTTGCGCCCCTCGCAATCGGCCTTCGCAACGCGCGCGAGCAGCTCGAGGTCGACTTTCTGCGCGAGCCGGCGGAACGCGCCGTCGCCCACCTCATCGCGCGCCTTGTACCAGGATCCCGGCTTGAGGTGCTGCGCGGTAATGCCGAGCACCTGTCGCCGCACGTCGTACCCGTCGAACGACTGGACGTTGAGGCGATCGAGAAACGCGGTCGCCGGCGCGACGCCCTGCTCCTCGTGATCCATCGATCGAATCCTGCCGTCGATGAACGCCGTGGTTGCCGGCTTGCCGAAATCGTGGCAGACGGCGCCCAGCATTACAGCGATCCGTTCCGGCCGCGAGAGGTCGTCGATGCGCAGGCGGGCCTGATCGATCACCTGGAGGGTGTGCACCCACACGTCGCCTTCGGGATGCCACTCGGGCTCCTGCGCGCATCCAACGAGCGCGCGAAGCTCCGGAAACAGCTTGTCGACGGCGCCGAGGTCCAGCGCGAGCGCGAAACCAATCGACGGACGGCTCGCGAACAGAAGCTTCTCGATCTCGCCCCACACGCGCTCGGCGGGCAGATCGTCGAGCGGAATCGCGCGGCACAGCGCGCGCGTGTCATCGTCGACCGCGAACTCGAGGCGCGCGGCGAACTGGATCGCGCGCAGCACTCTCAGGCTGTCGTCGGGAAAGGTCGCCGGGTCGACCGCGCGCAGCACCCGGCGCGCGAGATCGCCCCGTCCGTCGAACGGATCGAAGTAGTCGCCGGTCAGCGGATCCCACGAGACCGCGTTCACGGTGAAATCGCGGCGGCGCGCCGCCTCCTCGATCATCATGTCGGGGTCGCCGACGACGATGAATCCTTTGTGCCCGCGTCCGGCCTTCGAGTCGCGTCGAGGCAGCGACACGTCGATGTCGCCGACTTTGTAGACCTGAAAGCTTTCGCCGACGGCTTCGACGCGGCCCAACGACTCGAGCACCTGCCGGAGGCGGTCGGACGGCAGTTGAAACACTTCGATGTCGATGTCGGGGGAGTCGCGCCCCATCAGTCGATCGCGGACCCAGCCGCCGACGATCAACGCGCGCCCGCCCGCGTCGCGGACCGCGAGGGCGATTGCGGTGGCCCGTTCGAGGGGTGTCGTCATGATCGAGAACGCACGGAACGCGGAGAACGCAGAGTTCGCCGACGATTATTTTCTCTGCGGCCGCTGCGATCTCTGCGGTTGCTTTTATCGTACAGGTTTTCGGCCGAAACGCTTGACGACGCGATCGCACAGGCCGGGCGCCATCGTGTTGAGCCACACGAGCGCGCGCGACTGGAAGTGCGGGAAAACTTCCGGCACGGGACGTTCGATCGCGCGCGCGATGGCATCTGCGACGATAGAGGTGTCCTGCCGCGGACCGAAGGCGTGCGTAATCGCCGTTCCGGTTTCGCGCGACATCACGTCGAAGAACTCCGATTCGGTGGACACGGGGTACACCACGCTCACGTGGATGGGCGATCCTGCGACTTCGGCGCGCAGGCACTCGGCCATGCCGACCTGCGCGAACTTCGTCGCAGCGTACGCGCCCATGTACGGGACGCCGCGTTTGCCGACGATCGAAGAGATGATCACGACGTGACCGTGGTGCTGGCGGCGAAACACGCGCAGCGCCGCGCGCGCGGCGTAGAACGTTCCCATGTAGTTGATGTCGACGAGCTTCCGCATCTGATCGGGACTGATGTCGTCGATCGTGCCTGCAATGCCGAAGCCGGCGTTGCAGACGATCACGTCGAGCCGACCGAACCGATCGACCGCCGCGGACACGAATCGCTCCATGTCGTCGACCGACGTGACGTCCGCGACGATCGGCAGCGCCTCGCCGCCCGCCGCGTCGACGTCACGCGCCGCGGCCTCGAGCATCTCCCTCCGCCGCGCGCACATCGCGACCGCCGCCCCATCGCGCGCCAGCCGCACCGCCGTCGCCCGTCCGATGCCCGCCGAAGCGCCGGTGATGGCCACGACGCGCATGTCACCAGCTTACACGCGTACCGCGAGGCTCTTAGCCGAGCGGGGCCGCTGCCTTTATCGCCGCTCGCCTGAAAGGCTCGCGCTACACGGAGAGCTGAGAGCTGATGGCTGTAAGCTACAGCGCCATGGATCCAGCGATCCGCCTGCTTCGCGATCTCGTCGCCATCAACTCCGTCAATCCGACGCTCGTCCCTGGCGCGCCCGGCGAGCAGCAGGTCGCCGACGCGATTGCGATCGAGATGCGGCGGATCGGCCTCGACGTGACAGTTGAAGCCGCAGCGCCCGGTCGCCCGAACGTCGTCGGTGTGCTGGAAGGTCGATCGAAGGGTCGGGCGATGATGTTCTGCGGACACACCGACACGGTCGGCGTCGCAGGCATGAGCGACCCGTTCAATCCGGTCGAGCGCGACGGCCGGCTGTACGGGCGCGGCGCGCAGGACATGAAGGCGGGTGTCGCCGCGATGATCGACGCCGCGCGCGTCGTCGCGCAGCGCCGGCTCGAATCGGGCCGGCTCATCATCGCGGCGGTCGTCGACGAAGAGCATTCGAGCATCGGCGCCGATGCGCTGGTGCGCCGCTGGACCGCGGATGCCGCGATCGTCACCGAGCCCACCGACCTCGCCATCGCGATCGCGCACAAAGGCTTCGCGTGGGTCGAAGTCGAAGTGCTGGGAAAGGCGGCGCACGGCAGCCGGCCGACCGAAGGGCAGGACGCGATTCTCCGTCTCGGCCGTGTTCTCGCTCGACTCGAATCGCTCGATCGCGCGCTGCAGGCCCGGCCGCCCCACGCGCTGCTCGGCACCGGATCGCTGCATGCGTCATTCGTCGAAGGGGGACGGGAATTGAGCAGCTATCCGGATCGCGCGACGCTGCAGATGGAGCGGCGGACGCTGCCGCACGATTCCGGGACGCAGGCTTACGACGAAGTGCAGCACATCGTGCGTTGCCTTGTCGACGAGGATCCGACGTTCCGTGCGACGGCTCGTCCACTGTTCAGCCGACCCGCGTATGAAATCGCCGCACGCCATGAGCTGCCGACGTTGCTTGCGAAAGCAATTCAGGCAGTCAGCGGCGGGCGCCATGACGGCGGAACGTGCGGCGCGAGTTTTTGGGCCGATAGTGCAGTACTCGGACATGCCGAGATTCCGTCGGTGCTGTTCGGCCCCGGCGGCGCCGGACTTCATTCAACCGAGGAATACGTCAACGTGGCGGACGTCGTCGTTTGTCGCGATGCCTTAGCTGAGGTTGTGAGATGTTTTTGCGAAGGGTCGCGCCCGGGCCGGACCTGAAAGCGATGGACCGTTTGCTTTCGGCCGGTCCCGGCGCGTTTATGCTCAAACCCATTCGCACGCTGTCGGGATTGGCTACGCAATCCGGCGCGCACTGATGAGCTGCGGTCTGACGAGGGCGTGACGCCGGCTGTCGCCGCGGATCGTGACGTTCGGCCGCGTCTCATTCAGCTCCCACCCGGGAGTTTCGTGACCACAGGTGACGCAGCGCAGGAACATGCGATCCTGTCGGAACTGCAACATCGTGTCGTGTCCATGCAGACCGCACAACATCTGCCGCAGCCGCTCGACGACGCGCGTGCCGACGCCTTCGTCGGTTTGGATCGCGTCGACCGCGTGCAATCCTTCGGTAACCATTCTCCCGCTCCTCCCGCCGCTACGGGTCCCCTGGTAAGGACGCCGCCGGCGCTCCGTGCGGTTCAGGTGATATCAAGAGGCGTGCCGTGCTGAGCCTGTTTGGTGTAACCCGCACGATGTGCCGTGGTTGCTTCGAAGAGGCGGCGGTGAGGCGTGAGAGAGATGTGTTTCGACCGGCAACAGTGGAAAGACCTTACCCAGTTTCCCCAAGGATCCCGCGAAGCACGAATCCGATGTTCGCCGGTCGTTCGCCGAGCCGGCGCATGAAGTAAGGGAACCATTCCCGTCCGAAAGGTATGTAGACACGCAGCCGGTATCCATCCCTGACCAGGCGCGCCTGAAGATCGCGGCGGACTCCGTACAACATCTGGAACTCGAAGCGATCGGGCGCGACGCCATGCTCATTGGCGTACGTACGCGTCAGCTCGATCATTTTCGGATCATGGGTCGCGATCGCCGGATAGACGCCCTCGGTCAGCAACGTCCTCATCATCCGCGCGTACGCGGCGTCGACGTCGGCCTTCTTCTGATACGCGACCGACTTCGGTTCGTTGTACGCGCCCTTGACGAGACGCACGCGCGCGCCGAGCGCGTTGATGCGCCGCAGATCTTGATCGCTCCGGTGCAGGGCCGACTGCAGCACGATGCCGATCTGCCTGTGGCCCTGCTGCCAGAGCGTTTCGAAGACTTCGAGCGTCACGTCGGTGTAGTGGGAGCTCTCCATGTCGACGCGGACGAAGAAGGCGGCCGGCTCCGCGCGCTCGAGAATCTTGCGAAGGTTGTCGATGGCGCTCGCCTTGTCGACGTCGAGGCCGAGCTGCGTCAGCTTCAGCGAGAGGTTGCGGCCGATCCCCGACTGCACGATGGCGTCGACGACCTTCAGGTACGCGCGCGCGGCTGCGTCGGCTTGCTCGAGCGTGGTGACGCTCTCGCCGAGCAGGTCGAGGGTGTGCGTCAGGCCGCGCGCCTCGACGCGGCGCGCCGCCTCGATGGCCTCGGAGATCGTCTCTCCGGCGATGAATCTACGCGCGAAGCTGTTCGGACGCCGCATGCCGTAGCGCGACGCCAGCGTGTTCAGGATGCGGCTGCGAGCGAGGAGGTTGAAGAAGCCTTTTGACGCCGCGCCAAACATTCAATGCGTCCGGCCCGTCGTCACCAGCAGATGCTCGATCGTGCGCGCGTAGTAGCGAAGCACCGTGCGTTCGCGCACGCGGAATCGGCCGCGCTCCGCGACGATGATGCCTCGCGTCTCGAGGAGCTCGGCCCCTTGCTCGATCGCCTCGCGTCCGCTCGTCACGCCGAGATTGGCGCGGCGGGCGGCGAGCTCGTCGAGCAGGTGGTCGATGCGCGATTCGAGATCGCGGCGCGCGATCGACGGCCGCATGGCGGCGGCGACGACAGCAGTCGGCACCACCTTGTACAGCGCGCCGATGCGCGCGCGCACGAGGCGCGCGAGGTCGAGCACTTCGGTGCGGGACTGACCATCGCACGCGCCCGCGGCAATAGGCGCGCCGAACGTCACGAACGCGCGCGAACGATAGCCGACGGCGTAGCGCACCATTTCGGCGAGCTCGCGCGTGAACGGCCGCTGCCGCTTCTTGACCTGCTGATGCGCGAGGATGCGATCCTCGAGCACGAGATCGTACGCGACCGCCACCGGAATGATGAGCAGGTCGGCGCGTCCGGCGGTCAGCGCCGCCTGGAGCAGTCCGGTCTTGGCGAGCTTCAGCTCGCCGCTGTAGCTGCGCCCGCCTTCCGGATAGAAGAACAGGTCGTGCTTCTTGAGAATCTCCGCGACATACGCCTTCAGCGTGATCAGGTACGCCGGGTCTTTGGTGTTGCGGCGAATCGGAATCGCGCCGGTGACGTGCTTGTGGAGCAGCCCGAGCGGTCCGCCGAAAAGGTTGATGCCGGCGGCGATGAGCGGCGGTCGAATGCCGTTGTCGTCGAGCACGAGCGGCTCGACGAGGTAGTCGGTGTGGCTCTTGTGATTCGACGCGTAGATGATGCGGTGCGACCGGACCGCGTTGGCGACGTAATGGAGTTGTTCGTGATGGCGTTCGATCTTGCGGAGGATGGGAAAGAGAGGATGCTGCAGCGCGCGGTAAATCGGATACCGCTGCGTCGTGCGCAGCTCGTCGAGATACCCGTGAATTCTCTCGCGAGCCTGCGCGCCGCTCTCGCCGTACCCGCCGCGCAGGTACTTCAGTACTTCCGCGCGCGCGAGCACGGCCTGTGAAATATCGTCGTGCATTGGGCCGTCACGGCGACTATAGCACGGCGGGAGTTCGAAGTTGCCGGCGATCAGTCGGCGAGCGCGCGGCACACGGCGTCGGCGAATTCCAGCGTCGACGCCGCGCCGCCAAGATCCCGCGTCCGAACGGCGCCCGCGCTCAGCACGGCGCCGAGCGCGTGCATGATCCTCCGGGCCGCGTCCCGCTCGTCGATGTGCTCGAGCATCAAGACGGCCGAGAGGAGCAGTGCGGTCGGATTCGCCATCAGCTTGCCGGCGATGTCGGGCGCGCTGCCATGCACCGCTTCGAACACGGCGACTTCGGTTCCGAGGTTCGCGGCGCCGACGACGCCGAGGCCGCCGACGAGTCCGGCGCACAGGTCCGAGACGATGTCGCCGTACAGGTTCGGCAGCAGCAGCACGTCGAACTGCGCCGGATTGATCACCAGATGCATGCACGCGGCATCGACGATGCGCTCGTCGTACTTGATGTCGGCGTATTCGCGCGCGGTGCGGCGGCTGCACTCGAGAAACAGCCCGTCGCTCAACTTCATGATGTTCGCTTTGTGAATCGCGGTCACCTTCCTGCGCCCATGCCGGCGCGCGTGCGAGAAGGCGAACTGCGCGATCCGCGTCGACGCGCGCTCGGTGATGATCTTCAGGCTCTCGACCACGCCGTCGACGACCTGATGTTCGAGGCCGGCATAGAGGTCCTCGGTGTTTTCGCGCACGACCACCAGGTCGACGCCCTGGAATCTCGAATCGACGCCCGGCAGGTTCCACACCGGCCGCAGGTTCGCGAACAGATCGAGCGCCTTGCGCAGGCCGACGTTCACGCTCGTGAACCCCTCGGCGATCGGCGTCGTCACTGGCCCCTTCAGGGCAACCTTGTTCCGGCGGATCGAGTCGAGCAGGTCGACCGGCAGCGTGTGCCCCGTGCGCTCGAGCGCCAGGACGCCGGCGAGCTGCGGCTCCCACTCGATCTGAACGCCCGACGCGTTCAGGATGCGGACAACGGCTTCGGTGACTTCAGGCCCGATGCCGTCACCGGGGATCAGCGTGATCGTGTGTTTCATTCGAGGCCATCACCCGCTGACTCGCTGTGCGAGCAACTACTCGTGCACGTACCAGAAAAGGAGAACGAATCCGAGCGCGAGGTCCAGCGCAGCGAATGTGCTCACGGGAACACGATTGAGTGTGGCGAGCAGCGCCACCGCCAGCATGACGAGCACGATGACCGCACGCGGGACGAAGGCGCGCGGCGGCGGCCCGACGAATTTCATCACCAGCAGGCTCAGGAACACGGTGCCGCCGCACGCGTAGGTGATGAGCTGGTCGCGCCGCAGCGCGTCACCGAAGAGGATGGCCAGGATGCCGCCCAGCCACACGACGAGCGCCGCCAGCGCGGCGAACCGGACCGCGACCATCCCCTCATTATAATTTGCGCATGATCGACGAGGTGACGGCGCGCCTGCTCGAAGCGATCGGACGCGGCGATCGCGACGATCCGATCGTGCTTCGTTTCCTTCTGCGCCGCTTTCGCGCGACCGGTCGCGACGATCTGCGCGACGCGCTCGGGCCCGCGCTCGCGCGCGCGCTCGATCAGCACGCCGGCGACGTCGCCATGCAGCGGCGCGCCGAGTGGCTGACATTGTTCGCCGAAGCCGCCACTGTCTCCGACGACGAACGCATGCGCGAGACCGCGGGCGACCTGCTCGCCGCGGTCAGCCGCTGCTGGCGGTCGGCGACGACGACGGCCGAGGCGGCGGCGGCGCTCGAGGCCTGTCTCGGCGCGGCCTGCGTCGTCGACAACCGCAACGCTATCGCCGCGGCGATCGACGAGCTCGAGCGCGTCGTCGGTCCGGCGTATTCGCCCGGTGAAGGGCTGCTCGATCCGAGCGGCGCGTTCGAGCTGGCAGATCAGATTTACGCGGCGTCTGCGCTGCTGACGGCGTACGAGATCAGCGGACGGCTGCCGTATTCGATGCTCGCCGAAGAGCTGATGCAGACGGCGCAGCGGCAGGGATGGGACGCGTGCGGCGTCATCGCCTCGTGCGACGCCGCGCGCGTGTTCGGCAGGCTCGCGTCGCTGCACAGCGACGACGATTACGTCGCCGCGGCGGTGGTCGCTCCGCACGCGGACTATCGCGCGGATGCCGAGCGAATCCTGACGCGGCAGGCGCCGCGTGCGCTCGACGATCCGCGCGAGGCCGCGGCATACGGTCTTGCCCTCTTGGAGTTGCTCGTACAGTAGAATTTTGAAACACACCATGTCTGTCGATCGCGCGTCGTTGATTCCCGCCCTCAAGAACGTTGCGACACGGCTTCGCATCGATTCGATTCGCGCCACGTCTGAAGCCGCCAGTGGCCATCCGACGAGCTGCTGCTCGATGGCCGAGCTGATGGCGGCGCTGTTCTTCGGCGAAATGCGATTCGATCCGAAAGATCCGCACAACCCCGACGCCGACCGCTTCATCCTCTCCAAGGGACATGCGGCGCCGATTTTGTACGCGGCGTGGGCCGAAGCCGGCGCCTTCCCGCGCGACGAGCTGCTCAGGCTCCGCGAGATTGGATCGGATCTCGAAGGACACCCGACACCGCGCCTCCCGTTCGTCGACGTCGCCACCGGATCGCTCGGCCAGGGCATCTGCGCCGCCGTCGGCAGCGCGCTCAACGCGCGCCGCATCAAGTCGCCGTATCGCACGTACGTGCTGCTCGGCGACGGCGAGTCGGCGGAAGGTTCCGTGTGGGAGGCGGGCAACGTGGCGGTCATCGACGGCCTCGACAACCTGTGCGCCATCACCGATGTGAACGGTCTCGGACAGAGCCGGCCGACGATGTGGAACCACGATCTCGAGCAGTTCGCACGCCGCTGGCGCGCGTTCGGCTGGCACGCGCTCGTCATCGATGGCCACGACGTGGCGGCGGTTCTCGACGCGCTGCTCGAGGCGCGCAACACCAGCGGCCGGCCGACGATGATTCTCGCCCGCACGATCAAAGGGAAAGGCGTGTCGTTCGCCGAGGGCAAGGAGGGGTGGCACGGCAAGGCGTTCAAGAAGGGCGAGGAGATGGACCGCGCGATCGCGGAGCTCGAGAGGCAGTTCGTCCCGGTGCCCGCCGGCGGGCAGGCGATCAAACTCGCCGCTCACATCCCGAAGCCGCCGACGGGGCCGCGCGCCGTCGTGGCGCCCAAGCTGGTGGCGCCGCCGTCGTACAAGCTCGGCGATCAGGTCGCCACGCGCGAGGCCTACGGCACGGCGCTCGTCAAGCTCGGCGACGCCGATCCGCGCGTCGTCGTGCTCGACGCCGACGTGAAGAACTCGACCTTCAGCGACAAATTCGAGAAAGCATATCCCGACCGGTTTTTTCAGAGCTATATCGCCGAGCAGGTGATGGTGGGATCGGCCATGGGGCTCGCGGCGCGCGGCGCCATACCGTTTCCGTCGACGTTTGCATGCTTCCTGTCGCGCGCGGCCGATTTCATCCGCATGGCCGCCATCAGCAACGTCGGCGTGAAGCTCGCCGGATCGCACGCCGGCGTGTCGATCGGCGAAGACGGGCCGTCGCAGATGGCGCTCGAGGATCTCGCGATATTCCGCGCCCAGCCGAACTTCACCGTCTTGTATCCGTGCGACGGCGTCAGCGCCGAGCGGCTCGTCGCGCTCGCGGCGAATGCGAAAGGGCCGGCGTACATCCGTATGAGCCGGCCGAAGACGCCGGTCATCTACGGCAACGACGAGACGTTTTCGATCGGCGGGCTGAAGGTACTGCGCCAGAGCTCGCAGGACGTGGCGACGGTGATAGGCGCCGGCGTGACGGTGTTCGAGGCGCTCAAAGCGTACGATCAGCTGAAGGCGCGCGGGACGTCAATCCGCGTGATCGACCTCTACTCTGTGTCGCCGGTCGATCGCGACGGACTCGTCGCCGCGGCGCGCGCGACCGGCGGCCATGTGATTACCGTGGAAGATCACTATGCGGCGGGCGGCGTCGGCGACGCGGTCGCCGAAGCGGTAGCGGATGCCGGGTTCACCGTGCATCGGCTCGCCGTCCGTGAGATCCCGCGCAGCGGAAAACCCGAAGAGCTCCTCGAGCGCTTCGGGATTTCCGCCGCTCACATCATCGACGCGGTCCGCGCGGTCCGCCCGGACCTCGTTGGCCAAACTGCGCGACCATCTGCTTGACCTGAGCCTGCTGATCGGCCGTGAGCAGCTGCATCACCTGCGCGGCGATGTGCGCCTGGGCCACGGCCATCTCCGTTTCCGCCGTTCCGACCGCGGTCGAGAGCTGGCGGATCTGATCGTCGGATTGCGCGTTGATCTGAGCGGTGATCAGCGCCCGTCGGGCGTCGCCGATCGCCTTCATCAGCGCCTGAATCTCGGTCTTGTGCGATTCGGCGATGCTCTTGATCTGCGACGTCTGCGCGTCCGACAGACCAAGCCGCTCGGCGGCGTGTCCCAACAGCATCTCGAGCGGACCGAGGCCCGGTCCTCCCGGTGCGAAATGTCCGCCGGGGCCCATCGCCCCGCGCCCCCTAAACGGCGGCGGCCCGGGATTCGTATTCTGAGCAGAGACGTGAACGCCAGCGGCGATCGCGAGCATGGCCAATGTAAAGATGAGGGCGCCGGCGCCGAGAACGACCGAATTCCTGTGGAACGTCATGGTAGTGCCTCCTGTCTAACTGTGACGGACGGCGCGTGACGTCCTAATGAACGAATAATGAAAAAATCATGACCCAGGCGTCGCATCCGCGCGTGCTGATCGTCGAGGACGAGCCGAACATCCGCGAGCTCGTGTGCCTGCATCTCGGGCTGGAAGGCTACTCGTGCGAAGGCGTCGGCGACGGACAGGAGGCGCTGAAACGCGCCGAGCGCGATCGCTTCGATCTGCTGGTGCTCGATCTGATGATTCCGGGCCTTGACGGGCTCGCGTTGTGCCGCGCGGTTCGCAACGGGCGGACGAATCACGACGTGCCGATCCTGATGCTGACGGCGCGGCGCGACGAGTCGGACAAGGTCGTCGGCCTCGAGAGCGGCGCGGACGACTACCTGACCAAGCCGTTCGGCGTCCGCGAGCTGGTCGCGCGCGCGCGCGCCCTGCTGCGGCGCCCGCGTGCGGTGGCGGCGCCCGCCTCCAACGGCGACGAGCTCGGCCCGCCGGTCACCGTGCACGGCGTCGACATCGATCCGGCGCGGCGCCGCGTGCGGATTGCCGGACGCGAGATCGAGTTGACCGATCAGGAATTCCGGCTGCTCTATCTGCTCGCGACGCACGCGGGCATCGTGTTCAGCCGCGAAGCGCTGCTCGCGAAGATCTGGCGCGGCGACACTTTCGTTACGGTCCGGAGCGTCGACACGCTCGTCAAGCGCCTGCGCCGGCGCATCGAATCCGATCCGGCGAATCCGCATCTGCTCCTCACCGTCTGGGGCGTCGGCTACAAGTTCGCGGAAACATAGCTCGCCACGCTTCTTTTTTCGTCTCTTCGTGGCCGGAATTTGTTTTCCGCGTCCTTCGTGGTAGAGAGGTCAATCGCCCTCCGGCAGCGGCGGTAACTGACGTTTGTGCTCGCTGATCCGCACGAGCCGCTCGATCTTCATCGCGAGCGCCGGTGACACGCCCTGCGCGCCGTCTTCCAGATACCGCTCCAGATCCGCGTAGGTGAACCCCATTTCTTCTTCGTCGACCTGACCGAGCCACAAGCCGGCGCTCGGCGGCCGATCCACGATGGCCTGCGGCACGTTCAGCTCGCGCGCGAGCGCGCGCACTTCGCTCTTCACGAGGTTGCCGAGCGGGAGCAGATCGCACCCGCCGTCGC
Source organism: Acidobacteriota bacterium (assembly GCA_003222395.1). Classification (GTDB taxonomy): domain Bacteria; phylum Acidobacteriota; class Vicinamibacteria; order Vicinamibacterales; family CAVVIG01; genus Gp6-AA45. The sequence continues at coordinate 89,379 of QHWB01000064.1, read as the reverse complement.
CGTACTTCGTGAAGTAGCCGATCGAAAGCTCGGACTCGTTGCCGGTCCCGGCGACGAGGTAGTTCAGCGTGTTCGCGAAGAAGTAGAGGGTCGTCATGCGGAGGCGCGGCTTCATGTTGGCGAGCGGCACGCGGCCGCGCAGCGGATCGGAAGGAGACGCGGCGCGCGTCTGCGGCGGCAGGGCGTTGAGCGCCGCCTGCACGTCGCCGGCGAGCGCCTCGTAGGTCGGCGTCAGGTCGACGCGCAGCGTCGCCAGCGAGAAATGCCGCGCGACGAGCGCTGCATCGTATTCGTCCTGCGGATCGCTGTGGCACGGCAGGATGGCCGCGATGACGTTGCCCGGCGCCGCGAGCTGCGAGAGCCGCGCGACGACCGCCGAATCGACGCCGCCGCTCAGCCCGACGATGAAGCCGCGCGCGCCCGCGGCGGTCATCTGCCGCCGCATCCACGCGGCGATGCGATCACTTTTCGACATGGAGGCATTGTAGGGGCAGGAATGGTAGAAAGGGCGAGCGCGAGCGCGTCAGCGCGTGGGGGTGGATTCCCCACGCGTTAAGAGAATGTCGAGCCGTTCGCGCAAGCGAACGGCATCGCGCGGCGCGTGTCCTCCGGTGTCGTTGTTGAAGTACGCGTAGATCGGCGCGCCGCGCTTCGCCTGTTCGCCGAGCCACGACGCCCACTGTTCGAGCGCGGCGTCGCTGTAGCTGCCGGAGTACTTCTGGGCGCCGTGGAACCGCGCGTACACGAACGGTCCGATGGCGCGACGGCCGCTCGCGGACCCGGCCATGTCGTGAAGACAGAGCGCCACGCGATGCTTCCGCATCAGCGCGAACACATCGTCGTTATACCAGCTCGGCTCGCGAAACTCGATCGCGTGCCGGCGCCGGCGCGGCAGCGCTTTGAGGAAATGCTCGAACCGTTCGAGGTTCACAGGCCAACGCGGCGGCAGCTGGTAGAGGACCGGACCGAACATCCGCGCGAGTCGCGCCGCCCGCGAGAAGAACAGCTGTAGCGGCTCCTCGGGATCCTTCAGCTTCTTCATGTGCGTCAGGAACCGGCTCGCCTTGACGGCGTAGACGAAGCCGCGCGGCGCGCGGCGTCCCCAGGCGGCGAAGGTCGTCGCATCGGGAAGGCGATAGAAGGTGTTGTTGATCTCGACCGTATCGAAGCGTTCGGCGTAATGCTCGAGCCATCGCGTCTGGGGCAGGTCGACAGGATAAAAATCTCCCCGCCAGTGCTTGTACTGCCAGCCCGAACAGCCGATACGTATGTTAAGATGTGAACACATTTCCGCGTCCCCCGCGGAGATTCCTCACACAACCCGAGCTACTCACGACGACCTGGTAGGTAGTGTCCGCCTTTGGCGGACCGGTCGCAAAGCACTGGAGTGTCACGTGTTTGGTCGCAAGTGGTCCCGCCGCGCCATCATTGGTTCCGCCGTCGCCGTGCTCGTTCTGATCGCGGCCGTCGCCCTGCTGCGTTCGAGGAGCGGCGTGCAAGTAGCGCAGGTGCCGTTTTCCGACCTGCTGCGGCATCTCGACCGCGGTGCGCTGGCCGAAGTGGTCGTCAACGGCGACACGCTCGACTTCAAGCTGAGGAGCGGTGAGGCGTTTCGGACGACGGCGCCGGCCAACTACGTAACGAGCAATGCGGCGTTCGTGCCGGAGCTCGCGCGCCGCAACGTGCGGCTCGATGTGCGGACCGCGAGCGAACAGAGCGCGTACAGCTACGGCGCGCTGGTGCTTGGCGTCGGCTTCGTCGGCCTGCTCGGCTTCACCCTGTATCGCGTGACGACGGGACGCATTCCGGCGCTGGAGAGCAAGACGCGCGAAGCCGATCCGGAGACGGCGACAGTGACCTTCGACGACGTCGCCGGGGTCGACGAGGCCAAGGCAGAAGTGAAGGAGATTGTCGACTTCCTCCGCGAGCCCGAGCGGTTCTCGGCGATCGGTGGACGCATTCCGAAGGGCGTGCTGCTCGTCGGACCTCCCGGAACCGGCAAGACGCTGCTGGCGCGATCGATCGCCGGCGAAGCGAAGGCGCCGTTCCTGTTTGCGAGCGGATCGGACTTCGTCGAGATGTATGCGGGCGTCGGCGCATCGCGCATCCGCAAACTGTTCCGCGATGCGCGCCGTCATCCCTCGTGCATCGTCTTCATCGACGAGCTCGACGCCGTGGGCCGCAGCCGCGGCGGCAACTCGCTGTCGCACGAGGAGCGTGAGCAGACGCTGAATCAGCTGCTCGTCGAGATGGACGGTTTCGCGCCCAACCAGGGCATCGTCATCATCGCGGCGACCAATCGGCCCGACATTCTCGATCCGGCGCTGCTGCGTCCCGGCCGCTTCGATCGCCAGGTGACCGTCGGCGCGCCCGACGTCAAGGGACGCGAGCAGATCCTGAAGATCCATTCGAAGAAAGTCGCGCTCGATACGGACATCGATCTCCGTCAGATTGCGCGCGGCACGCCCGGCTTCTCGGGCGCCGATCTCGCGAACCTGATCAACGAAGCCGCGCTGTTCGCCGTCCGCAGCGGCCGCCAGGTCGTGACGAACGAGGATCTCGATCAGGCGCGCGACAAGGTCCTCATGGGCGTCGAGCGCAAGTCGCTCGCGATGAGCGAGCACGAGCGCATTACCTGCGCGTATCACGAAGCGGGGCACGCGGTTGTCGCGGCGCTGCTGCCCGACGCCGATCCGCTGCACAAAGTCACGATCGTCCCGCGCGGCCGCGCGCTCGGCGTGACGATGCAGCTGCCCGAAGGCGACCGCTATACGCACACGCGCGAGTTCCTCGACGCGCAGCTGGCGATTCTGATGGGCGGACGCGTCGCCGAGGAGTTGTTCCTCCGCCAGATGACGAGCGGCGCTGGAAACGACATCGAGCGGGCGACCGACATCGCGCGCCGCATGGTCTGCGAGTTCGGCATGTCGACGCTCGGCCCGCTGGCGTACCGGACGCCGGGCAACCCGTGGGAGACCGATCGCGGCGCCGGCATCAGCGAAGCGACGGCGCAGCGCGTCGACGAGGAAGTGCACGAGCTCGTGATGCGTGGCTACGAGACCGCGCGTCAGGTCGTCGCGAAGAACCGCGCGGCCGTGCGCGCGATGGCGGAAGAGCTGCTGGCGGTCGAGTCGCTCGACGCCGACGCCATCAAGACGATCATCGCCAACGCCGCGTAGTCGATAATGGGGCGTATGAAGCGCCCCATTCTCCTTTACCTCATTCTTACGCTTGCGGCGATCTGTGTCCGCGCACAGACGCCCGCCCCGCCCAAAGCTGCCGGTCTCGACACGGCGGCCATCGATCGCGCGATCGGCAAGAGCGGTCAGGTGATGCCGGGTGACGTGTACCGCGTTGCCTTTCCGCGATCGGATCTGAACGTCACCGTCGGCAGCGTGAAAGTCAAAGCCGGCTTCGCGCTCGGCGGATGGGCGGCGTTCAAGGCCAACGGATCGTCGGCAGTCGCGCACGGCGACCTCGTGCTGACGGATGCCGAGATCAATCCGGTCATCTCCACGCTGCAGCAGCACGGCTTCGAGATTACCGCGCTCCACAATCACTTGATCAACGAGACGCCGAGCGTGATGTATCTCCATTTCTGGGGGCAGGGCAGCGCGCCGACGCTCGCCGCGAGCCTGAAGGACGCGCTCTCGAAAACCAGGACGCCGATGTCCGCGCCGCCGGCGCCGACAGGCACGAGCGGCGCAACCGATGATCTCGCCGCCGATCAAATCCAGCAGGCGATCGGCCTGAAGGGGACCGTCAACAACGGCGTGCTCGGCTTGTCGCAGCCGCGTCCCGAGACGATTCAGATGATGGGCGTCACGCTTCCCCCGAGCATGGGGATGGCGACGGCGATCAACTTTCAGTCAACCGGCAACGGCAAGGTCGCCGCGACCGGCGATTTCGTGATGCTCGCCGATGAAGTGAACAAGATCGCGCGGGTGCTGCGTCAGCACGACATTGGCATCACCGCGCTGCACAATCACATGCTTCACGGATCGCCAGATCTCTACTTCATGCACTTCTGGGGAGAAGGCGATGCGGCGACCGTCGCGAGCGGCTTGAAAGCCGCGCTGGCGGAGTTGAAGAAGCCGTAGTGCCCGCAGGAGCGGACACATCGGTCCGCCCTACGAAATGCTCTCTGCTGCCGGCGAATCGGGCCAGGTCGGTTCCGGCCGGGCGACATAGCCGGCGTGCGCGAGCCGCTGTTGGAAGAGCGCCGTCTCCGACGACCAGAACACCAGCTTCACCCACAACCGCGCGAGCACGTACAGCTGCCCGATCGTGAACGCGGCCCACACCATCGCCCCGGCGCCGCCCGCGCTCGGGGCGACCATCGCGTACGCCGCGATGACGGCGAGAAACGCGGCGAAGTCGAGCGCGTACAACGCGACGGCCGCCGCGTAGTTCCGCTGGATGAATTGCAGCGCGGCGTTCACGGCGCCGAGCATGCTGCGGCGGTCCTCGACGACGGCGCGGACTTTCGTGTAGTCGAACACCAGATTGCATCCGGCAACCAGGACGCCGAAGACGAGATACAGCGCGACGCGCGCGAAAAACGCGGTCCGCTCGGACGTGACGTCGCGGGTCATTCGAGCGTAGAGCCGATCGAAGAGCCAGCCGTGCATCGCGCCGAACAGGAACGCGTACACCAGCCACTGGACCACGGCGAGCCGAAGAAAGCGGAAGAAGAACACGCCGCAGGCCGCGAAGAAACCGTGCGCGTGGAGCGCGCGATCGCGCGCGTACCGATCGATGATTCCGCCCGCGAGGAAAATCCACAGCGCGATGTAGGCGCCGCCGGCGCAGACGATGACGATCGGCCGCGAGCTGTTGTCCATGAAGGCGCTCATGTTGTCGACGACCGCCGCGAAGCCGATGATGGTCGGCTTGAACGTGACGCCGATGCCGGTGGCCTGGTCGGCGAATTCCTGCATCCATTCGTAGTTGACGCCGTTCGCCGCGGCGTCGGCCGCCAGGCTGCTGCCGAGGTGCTCGACGATCATCGCGCGCATCGCGAGCGCGAGCGGCAGTGTCACCGCGCACGTCAACAGCCACACGCCGATCAGGATGGCCGGCGCGCGGTTGACGCGCCGGACGCCGTCGAGAAACGTCACGCCAACGATGCCCATGACAGGACGCAGTCCTCGAGCCACACGAGCCAGATCGTCGACCACTTCGCGCCGGCGTCCGGCGCGCGCGGCGCGAGCGATCTGGAGTTGTTCGTTCGGTTCACGTCGAGCAGCAGCACGTGGCCGGGATCGGCTTCGGCCGACTGCGCGGCGGCGGCGCGGGTGTAGACGTACGCCTTCCAGCGATCGCGTCCTTCCCAGTGTTCCGTCACCTGCTCGCCGTTCGCGAACGTCACGCGCACGTCGATTGGGAAGATCGCTTCACCGTACCGGCGCACGACCACCGTCGTCCGCTGCTCGCCGCCATCGTCGACGCTGGACAAGTCGTCGATGCCGTAGTCGAACGCATTCGAGCTGCGGTACACCTGATCGAAGAACCATCCGAGATCGCGGCCGGCGACGGCCGTGGCCGTATCGAAGAAGTCGTGCGGCGAGGGATGAGCGAACTTCCAGCGCGCGAAGTACGTGGACATGATCCGCTGCAGCAGCGGCCACCCGAGCCAGCGCTCCATCGTGTTCAGCCACAGCGCCGTCTTGGCGTACGTGATGCCGCCGGCCGACGTCGGAAAGTATCGGTAGCTCGGCGTCGACTGGACGTCGCGTCTGGCGGCCGCCGCGTAGGCGCTCCAGTCGTTGTCGTCGACCTCGCGCGAGAGCACGATGTCGCTGAACACGTACGGGACGAAGCCGCCGAAATAGCGCCGGGTGTAATAGTGCGGCGCGTACGCGGCGGCGACGGCGCGGGCGGTCGAGAATTGATTGAAGCCTTCGTCGAGCCACGCGTCTTCGAACTCGTTGCTGCCGACCATCCCGTACCACCACTGATGTCCGGCCTCGTGCACGGTCACTTCCTCGGGCGTCACGACGCCGCTCGGCGCCAGCCAGCGCGTTCCGGCGGTGAAGAGCGTCGGATATTCCATGCCGCCTGCGCGGCTGTGGTACGCGGGATCGACGATCGTGATGTGATCGTACGGATACGCGCCGAACCACTCGCCGTAGTACTGCAGCGTGGCGCGCGTCGCCGCGAAATGGCGATCGGCCTGCACGGCGTGCTCCGGCTGCAGCAGCAGCCGCATCGTGACGCGCGGCAGCGTCGGATGCTCGAACAGTTCGACGCGCTCGACGTAGTCGGGGCTCGTCGTCCACGCGAAGTCGTGAACGTCGTCCTGGTAGTAGCGATGGACGGTCGCGTTGCCGCCCTCGTCGCGCCGCTCGCGCTCGACGCCCGTCGCGCCCACGATCCAGCCGCGCGGCACGGTGAGCGAGACGTCGTACGATCCGTAATCGGCGAAGAACTCGGTGCTCGAATGGAACTGATGGCAGTTCCATCCGTCGTCCTGCAGGACGCCGAGCTTCGGAAACCACTGTGCGATGAAGTAGAAATGTCCGACGACGCCGGTGCGAGCGATCGCGCGGGGCACATGCGCGGTCCACGCGATCTCGATCGTGGCCGATTGACCCGCACCGATCGGACGCGGCAGCGGCACGGCCATCACCGTCTGGTCGCTCTCGTTGTCATCGTCCGGCGCGATGAAATGCTGCGCGGCCGTCAGGTCTGCCGCGAAGGGGGCGGCAAGGCGGATGGACGTGACGTCTATGCGCGAGCGCTCGGCATCGGACGTGTTGTCGGCGTCCTCGTTCGGAGGAGTCCCTCCCAGTCGCGATTCGCGCATGTAGGTCGAGCGGTTGTTGCGCCACGCGTTCCAGTACAGATGAAAGCGCAGCTCGGTGGCCGTCGTCGTGGAGATGTTGCGCCACACGAGCGTCTCGGATGCCGCAATCGTGTGCGTGGATGGATCGAGGCGCGCGGTGATCGTGTAGCTGGCGTTGCGCGGCGAGAGCGGCGGCGTGATGATGCCCTGGGCGGCCGCCGGCGTCGCCCCCTGCACGATCGAAAGGATGGCGACAAATGCGCCGCGCATGCTCGAGAATGCTACACCACTGCTGCCGTGCGGCTCGTTGCGATGTCGATGTCCCGTTGCAGCCTGACGGCAACAAAATGAGCGAGCGGATTGTTCAGTTCGTGCGGAAGACGACGGAGGCGAGTGCGTCATGCGGCGTGCGATCGATCGGCGCGCCGTCGATCGTCGTCGCGCGATAGCCGAGCGCGCGCATCTGATCGAGAAATGCCGCGGCGCTCACGCCCGACACGCGTTCGAGCTGCGCCGGATGCAGCTCCGAGACGATCAGCGGCCGATCTTCAGCGAGCAGACGCGTCGCACCGCGCACGACCAGTGGCTCCGCGCCTTCGACATCCATCTTGATGAGCCGCACGGGACGGCGGATGTCGAGATCGTCGAGCGCGACGATCGGTACCTCGGTCGTCCTGTTGCCCGGCATCGGTGCCGTTCCCGGCCGCACGATGTAAGCGCCGCCGGTGTTCAGCGTCTCGACTGGAAACGTCAGCGTTGCCGTTCCCGATTCCGCGCCGACGGCCGAGCGGCGCAGCACCACACGCTTCTCGAATTGATTCTCGGCAATCGAACGCTCTACCAGATCCGCGTTGGGGCCGAACGGCTCGAACGCGTACACGACGCCACCGGCTCCAACCGCCGCCGCCATCTCCATCGCGAACAGCCCGATGTGCGCGCCGGCGTCGATCGCGATGTCACCAGGATGTAAACTCCGCCTGACCAGCTCGGTGGCGTCCCGCTCGTACTGTCCGCGCACGATGTTCAAACCGATGACATGATCGGACAAATCGACAAAGAGACGGACACCGTTCTCGAGCTCCTTGATCACGATGGTTCGGTCGTTGGTGTGTGCGTAGTCGCGATTCTTCTCCTGGAATTCTGAAGACGTCATCAGGTGATGCCGCAGTTCGCGCGTGTCGCGCGAGCCGGCGAGCTTCGGACCGATCACGTCGTCGCTCTCGGGATCGCGATCGAGGAGCAATCGGTACGCCCACACGACGTGCTCGCGTGTGAGGCCGCCGGGATGGTCTGGCATATAATCCAAAAGTTTATGCCGAACATCAAAGTGATGCATTTCGGGCTCGGTCCTATCGGCGCTGCCATCGTCAAGCAAGTCGCGCAGCGGCCTGGGTTCACGATCATCAAGTGGCGGGCGATGGGGCCAAAGCGTTGAAGCGCGCGAAGCCCGACGTCGTCATCCTCTGCACCGGCTCGTCGATCAAGGGTGTCCTGCCGCAGGTCGAAACGATTCTCAAGTCGAAGACGCCGATCGTGTCGACGACGGAGGAGTTGTCGTACCCGGGTTACACGCACATCCGGCAGGCGCGGCAGATCCATCAGCTGGCGAAGAAGGCGAAGGTCGCGGTGCTCGGGACGGGTGTGAACCCGGGCTTCGCGATGGACGCGCTGCCGATCGCGTTGACGTCGGTGTGCGAACGGGTCGATCGCATCGTCGTCAACCGCGTGCAGGATGCGCGAATCCGCCGTCTGCCGTTCCAGCAGAAGATCGGCGCCGGCCTGACGACCGAGCAGTTCCAGAAGAAAGTCGACGACGGCAGCGTGCGCCACGTCGGGATGACGGAATCGATCGCGATGATTGCCGATTCGCTCGGCTGGACGCTCGATCGAATCGCCGATGACATTCAGCCGAAGCTCGCGTCGGTGACGATCTCGAGCGAGTACCTCGCGGTCGATCCGGGTTACGTGTGCGGCATCATTCAGGACGGGATCGGATACCGCAAAGGCGAGCCGGTGATCAAACTGCACATGGAGGCATATCTCGGCTCGCCGGAAACCTACGATTCGGTCGACATCGAAGGGTTGCCCAGCCTGTCGATGAGAATCGCCGGGGGGATTCACGGCGACGTCGCCACGGCGTCGATCATCGTCAACTCGATTCCCAAAGTGCTGAGCGCCGCACCCGGCTTGCACACCATGCGCGATCTGCCGCTGCCGTCGTTCTTTTCCGGACGGTAAGCCGCAAACGTTTCGGCGTCGCCCCTCGTCTAAGCCTTCCACTAGATGATCTAGTGGAGTATCATCGTCTGGCCATGCCGAAACGTGGAAATCGGCCGATTCAAGGGGAAATGCTCCAGGGAACGCTCGACCTGTTGATCCTGAAAACGCTGGCGCTGGGGCCGGCGCACGGACACACCATCGGCTACGCGATCGAGCGGCAATCAGACGAGGTGCTGCAGGTGGAACACGGGTCGCTCTACCCGGCGCTGCACCGTCTCGAGGATCGCGACTGGATCGCGTCGTTCTGGGGTACGTCGGAGAACAACCGCCGCGCGCGGTACTACCGGCTCACGCCCGCGGGACGGAAGCAGTTGGAAGAACAGACGAACCGCTGGGACGAGATCGTCCGCGCGATCAATCGAATTCTGAGGCCGGCCTAGCGGAGCTCGCTCGCCTGAAAGGCTCGCGCTGCAGCCGTCGTGGTGGCGCTTGTAGCGCGAGGCTTTTGGCCGAGCGTGGGCCGATGAGCATCAAACGCTTCTTCAATCGCAGTCGATGGGACGACGAGCGGGCGCGCGAGCTCGAGTCGTACGTCGCGATCGAGACCGACGAGAACATCGCGCGCGGCATGGCGCCCGAAGAGGCCCGGCTCGCCGCGCTTCGCAAGCTTGGCAACCGAACCCGGGTGCGCGAGGACATTTATCAGATGAACACCATCGGCTTCCTCGACGGCGCGTGGCGGGATCTCAAGTACGGCGCGCGGCTGCTTCGACTCAACCCCGGCTTCGCCCTCGTGGCGATTCTGTCGCTCGCGCTCGGCGTCGGCGCCAACACCGCGATCTTCCAGCTGCTCGACGCCGTGCGCATTCGCACGCTGCCGGTCGTGAACCCGCAGCAGCTCGTCGAGCTTCGGATTGCCGATACCAAGGGCGGCCGCACGGGACGGTTCACCGGCCGCCGGCCGATGCTCACCTATCCGCTCTTCGAGCAGATCCGCGATCGCCAGCAGGCGTTCGACGGACTGGCCGCGTGGGGCACGACGTCGTTCAACCTGACGCGCAGCGGCGAAGCGCGCTACGCGCTGGGGATCTGGGTGAACGGCGAGTTCTTCAACACGCTCGGCGTGAAGGCGATGCTCGGCCGCACGCTGAACGTCGACGACGACGGCCGCGGCTGCGCGTCGCCCGCCGCCGTCGTCAGCTACGGATTCTGGCAGCGCGAGCTCGGCGGCGAAGCATCGGCGATTGGTCGCGCGCTCGATCTAGAGGGTCACGCGTTTCGGATCGTTGGGGTGGCGCCGCCGCAGTTCTTCGGGATTGAAGTCGGCCGTACGTTCGACGTCGCGGTTCCGTTGTGCGCCGAGCCGCTCACGCGCGTGCAGAGCAGCCTCGACAAACCGGACGTCTGGTTCCTCGGCCTGTTCGCGAGGTTGAAGGAGGGATGGACGATCGAGCGGGCCACGGCGCATCTGGCGGCGATCTCGCCGCAGATTTTTCAGCTGACGTCACCCCCGCGCTATCGACCCGAGGACACGAAGAGCTACCTCGCGTTCAAGCTCGCGGCGTTTCCGGCCGGCACCGGCGTGTCGTCGCTCCGGCGCGACTACGAGGCGTCGCTGTGGCTGCTGCTCGCGACGACGGGCCTCGTGCTCGTCATCGCGTGCGCGAACCTCGCGAACCTGCTGCTCGCGCGCGCGACCGCGCGCGAGCGCGAGATTGCGGTCCGCCTCGCCATCGGCGCGTCGCGCGGCCGGATCGTTCGTCAACTGCTCGCCGAGAGCCTCCTGCTGTCGGCGATCGGCGCCGGTGGCGGACTGTTGATCGCGCGGTGGCTCAGTCAGTTTCTCGTCGGCTTCCTTCGCACCGACTCGAACCGCATCTTCGTCGATCTCACGACTGACTGGCGCGTGTTCGCGTTCACCGGCGCTTTGGCCGTCGCCACGTGCCTGATCTTCGGACTGACGCCGGCGATTCGCGCGACGTCGACCGAGCCGGGCGCCGCGATGAAGGCGGGGAGCCGCGGATCGACCGATTCGCGCGAACGCTTCGGTCTCCGCCGCAGCCTCGTGGTCGTGCAGGTGGCGCTCTCGCTCGTCCTCGTCGTCGGCGCGCTGCTGTTCGTCCGGAGCCTGCGGAATCTCATGCTCCTCGACGCCGGCTTCCGCCAGGATGGCGTGCTCGTCGTGAACCTCGACCTGCGCGGGTCCGGTATCGCCGGGCAGGGCCGCCGCGCCGCGTTCGAGGAGTTGTCGGCGCGGCTGCGGGCGCTGCCCGGCGTCGACGCCGCGGCCGAAGCGTTCATCGTCCCGGTCAGTGGATCGGGCTGGAACAACCGCATCGTCATCGACGGCGCCGCGCGCACCCAGAACGTCAACTTCAACGAGGTCGGACGCGGGTACTTCCGCACCCTGGCGACGCCGATGCTGGCGGGCCGTGATTTCGACGATCGCGATACCACGCAGTCGCGCAAGGTCGCGATCGTCACGGAGCGGTTCGCCAATCTCTTTTTCGAGGGGCGCAATCCGATCGGCAGGACGTTTCAGGTCGAAGAGGGCGCGGGCGTCGAGCGGCCGGTCTACGAGATCGTCGGCCTCGTGAAGGATGCGAAGTACACCGACCTGCGCGAAGAGTTCACGCCGATCGCGTTCCTCGCGGCGTCGCAGGAAGCCGAGCCGGATCCGTTCCTGCAGGTCGTGCTGCGATCCAGCGCTCCGCTGGCGACGGTGACGAGCGAGGTGACGAGCGCGGTTTCGGCCGCTCGCCCGTCTGTCATCATCCAGTTCCAGACGATGAACTCGATGGTTCACGACTCGCTGCTGCGCGAGCGGTTGATGGCGACGCTGTCGGGATTCTTCGGCCTGCTCGCCGGATTGCTGGCGACGATCGGGCTCTACGGCGTCATGTCGTACATGGTCGAGCGCCGGAAGAACGAAATCGGCATCCGCATCGCGCTCGGCGCCGATCGCGGCAGCGTCGTCGCGATGATCATGCGCGAGGCGGCGACGCTCCTCGCAGCGGGCCTGATCGTCGGCGCCGTCGCGGCAATCGCCGCCGCGCGGTGGACGAGCGCGCTGCTGTTCGGTCTGCATCCGAGCGATCCCGTCACGCTGGCCGCGGCGGCGGTGGCGCTGACCGCCGTCGCCGCGCTCGCGAGCTACGTGCCGGCCGTCCGTGCGTCGCGGCTCGAACCGACGGTCGCGCTTCGAGAGGAGTGAATCGCCACGGTACGATATGGATCGTGCAGATTCTCGCGAAGTGTCCGAAATGCGATGCGGGCCTTCCCCTTCGCGGGGCCGATGCGCCGTCGGCAATCAAATGCGGACGCTGCGGCCATGAGATTGCGCTGACCATCACCGAGCCGGTGCGGACGGACCGCGGCGTCGATCGATGCCCTGTCTGTAACGGCGCCGACTTCTACACGCGCAAAGACTTCGATCCCAAAGTCGGCCTCACCGTGGTCGTCATCGGCGCCGTCATCAGCGGCACGTTCTACTGGTTCGGCAAGGATCTCGTCGCGTACGCGGTCCTCGCCTCCGCTGCGCTCGTCGATCTCGTCGTCTACGGTCGCCTGAAAGATTTGACCGTCTGCTATCGCTGCCACTCCGAATTCCGCGGCGCTTACGCGCGCACGGCGCCCGCCTTCGATCTCCATACGGCCGACGTCCTCGAAGTCGAATACGAGCGGAAGATCGGACGCAGATAGGGAATCGGATAATCGGGTAATCGGGTAATCGGATAATCGGGTAATCGGGTAATCGGGTAATCGGGTAATCGGGTAATCGGGTAATCGGGTAATCGGGTAATGAATCATCGACCCAATTACTCGATTACCCGATTATCCAATTAGCCAATTCAGAGAAGGGTCACGTCGACCGGCGATCCTTCTTCGACGGTGTCCTGATCGGCGGCGATTTCAATGTAGCCATCGGCCTGCGAGAGGCTTGTGATGTCGCCCGACCCCTTGAAGGCGGGATGCGCCACGCCGTCGCGGATGCGGACGGTATAGAACTGATGCCGTCCGGCTGCCGAGACGATCCGGCGCGCGAGCGGCGCACGCACGATGCGCGGCGCGTAGGGCGGCAATCGTGCCGTTGCGCGCAGAAACGGCACGAGCAGGATGTATGCGTTCGACAGACACGACGTCGGATTGCCCGGCATGCCGAAGAACGACGCGGTGCCGAAGCGTGCGAACGCGGTCGGTTTTCCCGGGCGTACGGCGATGCCGTGGAAGATCATTTCGCCAGCGCGTGACGCGATCGCGTCGACGATGAGATCGCGCTCGCCGACCGAGCTGCCGCCGGAGAAGACGATGAGGTCCGCGCCGGCGCAGGCATCAAGGGCCGCGGCCAGGTCGGCGACGGTGTCGGGCACGGCCCGGTGCGATTCGGCAACGCCGCCGTGCGCCGACACGATCGCGGCCAGCGTGAACCGGTTCACGTCGAAGATCTGTCCCGGCGCGAGCCGCGCGCCGGGCTCGACGACTTCGTTGCCGGTCGAGAGGATCGCGACCCGCGGCCTGGCGTACACGTCGACTTCGGTGCAGCCGATTGCCGCCAGCGCGCCGACGCGGCTCGCCGTCAGGTGATCGCCGCTCGCGACGACGCGATCGCCGCGAAGGATGTCGGCGCCGCGGCGGCCGACGTTCTGTCCCGGCACGGCGGCCGCGAAGATGTGGATGCGATCGTCCGCCGACTTCGCCGTTTCCTCGACCATGACGACCGCATCTGCGCCGCTCGGCAGCGGGGCGCCGGTCGCGATCTCCGCGCAGCTGCCGTTGGTCACGACGACTTCCGACGGCTGGCCCGTGTAGATCCGATCGATCAGTCCGAGGACGGCCGGGTGGTGCCGCGACGCGGACGCGGTGTCGGCCGCGACGACGGCGTACCCGTCCATCGCCGACCGCGCGAACGGCGGCACGTCGAGCGGAGACGTCACGTCGGCAGCCGCGACCCGTCCCGCCGCGGCGTCGAGCCGCACCCGCTCGGTTCGCGAGATCGGACGCACGTTGGCGTCGAGTCGCCGGCGCGCTTCGTCGAGAGAAATCGTGGAAGTGAATGGACGCATCATCGCGGATTTCGGATTTCGGATTTCGGATTGTGGATTGCGGATTTCGGACGATCCGCAGTCCGAGATCCCGCAATCCGCAATAACGGTATCGTGAAGTACGCGCGTACATCGTGTCCGGCTTTCGCGAGATTGCCGTGCACACGTTCTATCGTGACGCCTGCTGCACCAAATGTCCGAGCTCGGGGAGCAACAGCTTCTCCATCGCGAGACGGACGGCTTTCTCGGATCCCGGCAGCGAGACGACGATCCGTCCGGCGACGAGGCCCGCGCAGGCGCGGCTCATCATCGCGGCCGATCCGATCTGTTCGTAGCTGAGCATCCGAAACAATTCGCCGAAGCCGTCGAGCCGTTTCTGGAGCATCCCGACGACCGCTTCGTACGTGCTGTCGCGCGACGTGATGCCCGTGCCGCCAGTCGTGATCAGCACCTGCACGTCCGCGTGCGCGAGCTGCCGCTCGATCGCGCCGCGCACGAGATCCGGATCGTCTTTGACGATCGCGCGTCCGACGACACGATGGCCGGCGGCCGAAAGCAGCTCGCCGATGGCCCGGCCGCTCGTGTCGTTCGCTTCGGTACGCGTGTCGCTGACGGTGACGACGAAGCAGCCGATCGACCGGGGCGCCTGCGCCTTGTGCTCGCTCGTCGGACTGTCTGGTGACAGCGACATCAGGTAGGATTTTCGCATGGTGCGTCGTGACGGAGCGGTGAATAGCGTCATCGCTCCACGCTACCTTCCTCCAACGGGTGCAAGTCCCGTCTCGGTAAGCGCCGGAGCGCCGAGTAGCGGACCCCAAGCGCGGGATGAGAGTCCTGCGGCTCGAGCGGGGTGTCAAAAGTCTCCACGGAGAAAGCAAGCACGCGGGCCGCAACATCACGTGAAGCCTGCAGCCTCGTCAGATTCACAATCCGAGAGCCGAGCCGGTCATGTCGCGGCGAAGGCCACGCCTGCTGCGCGCGAATCCGGAAGTCGCGCAACAGGTCTCGGCGGGGTAGAGGGCGCAGCACGCATGCACGGAGTGAGGTGGAACACGAGAGGCCCGTCTGCGCGGCCCGAGGTCGGGGCACCGCGCCTCGTATAAGCCGATGGCGAAAGCGAGACGTGCGCAGCGGGCGTCCGAGGGGTCGTAGTACCGGCAATCGTCGCGACGAAGAACGCGGCGGGAGGGAAGGGCCCCTGCGGTGGTCACGTCGAGGACGCAAGGACGCGCGAGGGCATGACCGGCGGCACCGGTTCCAACAACCCCGGTGGAGGCGACTCCGCCGTCAAAGTGCGCCAATTGCAACGTCGACTCTGGGTCGCAGCCAAACGATCGCCGGATCGACGCTTCCACGCGCTGATGGATCGGATCTGGAGGGCTGACATCCTCTGGGAAGCGTGGCGGCATGTGAAACGGAACCGCGGCGCGGCGGGCATCGATGGGGAGACGCTCGCCGGCGTCGAGCAGTATGGCATCGAGCGCATGCTGAGTGAGCTGGGTGCGGTGCTGCGCGCAGGCACGTATCGTCCGCCGCCGGTTCGGCGGCGATACATCCCGAAGGCCGATGGCCGACAGCGGCCCCTCGGCATTCCAACAGTCCGAGACCGAGTGGCGCAGATGGCGGCGACGCTCGTGCTGGAGCCCATCTTCGAAGCCGACTTTCGGCCGTCGTCGTATGGCTTCCGGCCGAAGCGGAGGGCGACCCAGGCGCTGGAAACCCTTCGCGTGCACGGCGCGCGCGGCGGCAACCACGTGCTGGACGCCGACATCCGCGATTACTTTGGTGCGCCAGGCCAAGCCGGGCGCTTCCAGCGGGTGCAATTCCCGCCCAGGCAAGGAGAACGAGCCGCTCCACCTGGAATCGAGCCTTGGGCTCATGGAGGTAACGACATGAGTTAAGCGTAGGCCGAGCGACGTCCGGGCCGTAACGCAAGTGAAGCGATGGAGCCTCGTGATTCGGGAATCCGGAGGCCGACAAGGTCGAAAACTTGGAAGGCACAAGTAGGTCCCCGCCAGAGGCGAGGGGACCGGAGACTCCGGCGGGGTCTGAGAGCACGGCACGGGCGGACACGGAAGCGTCACGGAACCTGGGAGATCCACGACGGTCTTGAACGGTGAATCGAGTAGGCCGACTGAAAGGACCATCCATAGGAAGGCCAACGCTGTCGTGGAAGTCGGATCCGCTGGTAGTACTCGGCGCGCGGGAAAGCCGCGCACAGGGGGAAGCGGCGGAGCAGGTCGAGGAGCTGGGCCAGGGATACATCCCCTACGCTCAGAAGTAGGATGCGGATGTCCACACAACTGGAACAGATTGCGACCAAGGCCAAGGCAGACCGCACGCTGCGCTTCACCTCGTTGGCGCATGTGCTGACACCAGCGTTTCTCATCGAGACCTGGCAGCAGATGAACCGGCGCGGTGCCAGCGGAGTGGACGGGGAAACGACGACGGAGTTCGAGCGCGAGGTGGAGACACGAGTCCAAGACATTTGTGCACGGCTGAAAGCCGGTACCTATCGGGCACCACCGGTACGTCGGGTGGAGATTCCGAAAGGCCCCGGCAAAGTCGGAACGAGACCGCTGGTATTCCCACCGTCGAGGACCGATTGGTTCAACGTGCGGTCGCGCGCATCGTCGAAGCGGTGTTCGAGGCGGACTTTCTGGACTGCTCGTACGGATTTCGGCCACGACGCAGCGCGCATCACGCGCTGCGTACCCTGAGAGCCACGCTGGTCACCAAGAAAGTGCGGCACCTCTACGAGGCCGACATTCGCGGATACTTCAACCACATCAACCATCAGTGGCTGAAGCGGATGGTGGCGCACCGCATTGCAGACGGCGTCATCCTGCGCCTGATTGGTAAATGGCTCAGGGCTGGCGTCATGCAAGACGGCGTCGTCGTCCGCACGGAGGCGGGTATCCCGCAAGGCGGCCCGATTTCGCCATTGATCGCGAACGCATATCTGCATGCTCTCGACGTCGAATGGGAGACGCGGATGCGCGGAGCGAAATTGATTCGCTACTGTGACGACCTGGTGATTCTCTGCCGAGGAAACCCGCAGCCGTGGTTTCGCCGGTTGGAGGACATCATCGGGCGCCTGGGTCTGACCCTGAACGCGGAGAAGACGCGTACGGTCGACGCCGCCGATGGATTCGACTTTCTCGGGATGCACTTTCGGCTCATGCCGATGCGCAGCAACCCGAAACGACGCTTCTGCTATCGCTGGCCGTCTACGAAAGCGATGCGCAGCATCCGACACAAGGTCCGCGATGCGGTCGGGTACGACGACATCTACAGTCTCGAGGAGAAAATTCGGGCGCTGAATCCGATTCTTCGGGGCTGGAGTCAGTACTTCCGCATCGGCAACGCCCACCGGCATTTCAAGAAGGTGGACTCCTACGTCTACACCAAGCTCGTGAACTTCCTGCGGCGGAAGCACAAACGACGTGGCAAGGGCTTTCGGGCATTCCCTCCCTCCTTCTTCAAGAAGGCGGGGCTCTATCAGCCCCACGGCACGGTCGTGCATCGCTTCCGCACGCTACGCGGTGAACACAGTCGGGAAGCCGGATGACCGAAATGGTCCCGTCCGGTTTGATGAGGGGCGCTGAAGACGGAGTGATGGTGACACCTACACGGGCACGAAGCTGGAAACGGCGGACACAGCCAAGGTGCGCCTGTACACCACCGCGTCAGTGCTCCACTCCACTCGTGGTCGTGTGCGACACGAAAGCGGCGGTCGAGGAGGCCCAACGGCGGGTGAGCTGCGTGCTCACGCGTCTCGGGCTCGAGCTGCATTCGGAGAAGACCAGAACAGTCGACCTCTCGCGTGGCCGCGAAGGCTTCGACTTTCTCGGGTGTCACCTGCGTAAGCGCATGAGCGGCCCGATATGGGAACGGGCGCGGAAACGTGTCTACTACCTGCATCGATGGCCGTCCGCGCGCGCCATGCGACGGGTGCGCACACGCGTGCGAGACCTGACGCCGCGCCGGCGCTGTCACGACGACCTCCGCACCGTGATTGCGGATGTGAATCGCGTGCTGCGCGGCTGGGGTCAGTACTTTCGCACGGGTAATGCGGCGACGAAATTTATCCACGTCGATGCCTACGTCGAAGAGCGCCTGCGTGGCCTCCTGCTGAAGCGGGCGGGCTCGCGGCTCCCTGTCGGCCGGGCCGCGGCCTGGCGCCGCCCTTTCTTCGAAGCCCTCGGGCTCATTCGCCTGCGCGGTACGATTCAGTATCCGGGAGGCGCGCATGCCACGACCTGAAGACCGCCTGGTAAGCCGTGTGCGGGAAATCCGCACGCACGGTTTGAACGGGGGTCTTGCTTTCACTCAGTCGGATTGGCCGACTGGCGACCAGTAGGATCTACCAATGCCTTTGCCGCGCGCGGTGCTCGCCATCGCAGTGTTTGCGACGTCCGTTCTGGCGCGGCCGATCGCGCAGACGAAGCTCGCGCCGCTCGACCGGGCCGCGCAGAGCTGGGTCGAACAGACGCTGAAGAAGATGACACTCGACGAGAAGATCGGCCAGCTGCTCGTCACCACGCTCAACGCCAGCTTCACGAGCGTGGACAGCGACGCGTTCGTGACGCTGCGTCACCTGGTGCGCGACGTGAAGGTCGGCGGCATCCACGTGTTCGGCGCGACCGAACCGATGCCGGCGCTGCTGCTCAATTCCACCTACGGCGCGGGCGGCGGCGCGTCGCGCAAAGGCGATCCCTACGTCGCGGCGGCGCTGCTCAACCGGCTGCAGAGCGAGGCGGAGGTGCCGCTGCTCACGACCGCCGATTTCGAGGGCGGCGTCGGCTACATGATGAACGGCGCCACGCGACTGCCGCGCGCGATGGCGATTGGCGCAACGCGCGACACCGAGCTCGCGTACCGCGCCGGCAAGGTGTCGGCCGAAGAAGGACGCGCCCTCGGCGTTTGCGTCGATTTCTATCCGATCGTCGACGTCAACAACAACGCGCGCAATCCGATCATCAACATCCGATCGTTCGGCGAGGACGTGAAGCTCGTGTCCGACATGGCGCGCGCGTACATCCGCGGCGTCCGCGACGGCGCGATGATCCCGACGGCGAAGCATTTCCCCGGACACGGCGACACCGCCACCGACACGCATCTTGGCCTCGCCGTCATCGAGCATCCGCGCTCGCATCTCGAGACCATCGAGCTGCCGCCGTTCCAGGCGGCAATCGACGCGGGCGCCGGTGCGGTCATGTCGTCGCACATCGCGCTGCCCGCGCTCGATCCGGCGGATGTGCCCGGGGCGGCGCGGAGGCTGCCGACGCCGGCGACGCTGAGCCGTCCCATTCTCACCGGCCTGCTGCGCGAGCGGATGAAGTTCGACGGCCTCATCTACACCGACTCGATGTCGATGTTCGCAATCTCCCAGAACGTGGCGCCGGATCGCGCCGCCGCGCTCGCGGTCAGAGCCGGCGCCGATCAAGTGTTGCACTCGCCGGACGATGACGCGGCGTTTCGCGGCATCAAGGCGGCGGTCGCGGCCGGAGAAATCTCCGACGTTCAGATTACGCAGTCGGTCGAGCGTGTGCTGACGGCAAAAGCGCGCGCGGGGCTGCACGCCGCGCGCGGCGTCGACCTCGCGTCGATCGATGCGAAGCTGGGGACGCGCGATCATGAGCAGCTCGCCGACGACCTCGCCGCGCGCGCCATCACCTTGATCAAGGACGATCGCCGTCAGGTGCCGCTCGCCGTTCCGCCGGCGGCGAACGTGCTCTATCTGTCGGTGATCGATTACGCGAGCGGCTGGCGGGAAGGCGCGCCGAGCCGGACGTTTCTGCCGGAGCTGAAGAGGCGGTGGCCGAACGTGACGGCGGTCGAGATTTCCGATCGGACGACGGCGGACGAATTCGATCTGGTGCGCGGCCTCGCGCGGCGCGCCGACGCGATCGTCGCGTCGGTGTTCGTGCGCATCGCTTCGTACAGCGGCCGGATGGACTTGTCCGAGCGGCAGGTCGCGCTGCTCGACGGCCTGTCGGCGATGAACAAGCCGTACGTCACCGTGTTGTTCGGGAATCCTTACACTGCGACGTTCGTCCAGAAGCTGCCGGCGATGCTGCTCACCTACGAAGCGTTCGACGGGATGGAGGCGGCGGCCGTGCGCGCGCTCGCCGGCGACGCGCCGATCGCGGGCAGGCTCCCGATTTCACTGCCCGGCATGTTCCCGATTGGTCACGGCCTTCTTCGAGATCCATCGCGCCGCTAGCCATGCTCCGGGACGCCCTGATTGCGCGATTGCACGAAATGGGCGACAGCCCCGACTATCAGCGTCTGGCCGCGGACGTCCTTGGCATCCGCGGCGCGCCGCCGGATCTCGCGCGCAAGCTGGTGGCGCAGGCGCTCGTCGTCGAGGATCGCCGCGAGGTGTGGCGCCGGGTGGGTGAGCGCATCTGCCGCGACGCGCCCGCGGCGCCGGGCGTCTACATTCTCAAGGACGCGGACGGCCGTCCGTTGTACGTCGGCAAAGCCGTGAACCTGCGGCGCCGTCTGCGCGCCCATTTCGCCGAGCGCCGCTGGCGCGCCACGAAGTCGGCGATGACGCGCGCGGCGGACGCGGAGTGGCGCGAGGTCGGATCCGAGCTCGAGGCGCTGCTGGGCGAGGCCGCGCTCATCGACGAGCTGCAGCCGGAGGTCAACGTGCAGATCGCCGCGCCCGATCTGCGCGCACGCGCGATCCCTCCGTCACTGATCCGCGACGTGATCGTCGTGCTGCCGTCGATTGAAGACGACTCCGTGGAGCTGATCGCCGCGCGCGCCGACGGCGGCTGGATGATTCAGCGGACGCGCAAGAGCGGCGCCGATCTCGCCGTCCACACGCAGCGGCTGATGAAGTTCTTTTTCGGGACGCGCGCATTTCGTTCAGCGCGCGTCGTGAGGCTGGCCCCGCTCGTGTTCTCGTGGCTGGCGCGCCGCGGCGCCGAGGCCACGCGACTCGATCCGCACCACGTCGCCGGCGCCCGCGAGCTTCGCGCGCGTCTCGCTGCGCTGCTGCGCGACGACCGGCTGTTCCGCGAGCGGCTCGAACAATGCTAGGATCTTGGTTTCGTCTGCCTCGCGAGACCTCACAGGGCCCATAGCTCAGTTGGATAGAGCGTCTGGCTACGAACCAGGAGGTCGCAGGTTCGAGTCCTGCTGGGCCCGCCATTGTTTCCAACGACTTAACCCATGCTCGGGGACCCGATCTGCCCCGGTCAGTGAACAATCGTGAACAATTCGCCGCCGACTTTGTCTACGGCAGCGCGCACCGATTCCTCGAGCACCTGCGTGTACACGTTCAACGTCGTGTCGACATTCGCGTGGCCCATCAGGTAAGCGACGACCTTTCCCGGCACGCCCTTCTCATGCGACCAGGACGAGAACGTTCGCCGAAACGTCAGCCAAGTCGCGTTCGGCAGCGCTAACGTTTTGCACGCGGGGAACACGGCCCGCCGCAGAACGTTGTTCGGCGAGATGGGCTTGCCGGCGTGTGTCGCGAAGACCAGCGCGTCTGGCTGGACGTTCTTTGCACGACACTTCCATGCCGCGATCAGGTGAACAGCTGCGTCCGCTAGCGGAATCCGGCGCACGCCCGCTTCGGTTTTCGGCGTGTCGAAGTGACCGTCGTAAACGGCCTCTCGCACCGTGACCGTGCGGTCCTGTTCGTCGATGTCCCGCCACCGGAGCGCGAACAACTCGCCACGCCGTATGCCGGAGAGAATCGCCAACCCGACCATCGTGCGAGCCATCAGCTTCAGCGCATCCAGCAGTGCCGTGGCTTGTGCGGCCGTTAACGCCCACTTGGGCCGAACGCATTTGAGCTTGGGCATGTCGATGCCGCGAGGCCGGATTGTCCTGGAGATGCCCCCACTTCACGGCCGTTCGGAGTACCGCGCTGAGCACATCGTGGATGTGATCGATGGACTTGGGCGCGTATCCCACTTCCGCGAGGTGGGCGATACACCGTTGGATCTCCTGTCGCGTGATCTCTGAGACGGGCGTGTCGCCGAATCGCGGCAGCAAGTGCTTCCTCAGCATGAACCGGCGATGTTTCTGGGTCGAGGCTTTGTACATCGCAAGCACCGATGCCTCCCATTCGCGCACCAGCGTGCTAAATAGCACTCGCGATCGTGTCGGCTTCTTGCCGTTAGCTGTTGCGGCGAGTTTCTGGGCGAGAACATCGGATGCTTCGCGTCGCGAAATGTCCCCAAGCCGTTCGAACCGCAACACTCGCCGAGTCGCGCCGTCGGGAGCGATTTCCCACTCCCGCCAGCGAATTGCCCACCTGTGCTTCGCCAATATCTGATCGCCCTGTCACGTCGATTGATTTTCTGTTCGAGTGCGCGACAGGATCACGGATGCTGACGGCGCTGGTCGTACTTCTCCGATCGGTCGGATTGCTCTGCCGAGGGCGCCGGGCCGTCGCGCTCGAGAACCTCGCGCTGCGTCAGCAGGTGGCCGCGTTGACGCGCCGCACAAAACGCCCGCATCTTCGCCCGCGTGACCGATTCTTTTGGATCGTGCTCGCCAAGTCCTGGCGGGAGTGGCGCGGCGCCTTGCTCATCGTCCAGCCAGACACGGTCGTGCGCTGGCATCGCCAATGGCTGCGACGTCGCTGGACGGAGCGGTCGCGGCAGAAACATCCCGGCCGCCCGAGGACCGCGGCGATTCGGACACTCGTCGACAAGATGGTGTCTGCGAATCCCCTCTGGGGCGCACCCCGGATCCATGGTGAATTGTGCAAACTGGGCATCGAGGTCTCGGAGCGAACGGTGTCACGGCTCGTCCGTCGGCGTCAGCGACCTCCATCACAGACATGGCGAACCTTCCTCACGAATCACCTTTCCGCGCTGGTCTCCGTGGATTTCTTCACGGTGCCGACACTGACGGGCCGCGTGCTGTTCGTGCTGGTTCTCCTCGCGCATCAACGACGCCGTGTCGTTCATGTGACAGTCACTGAACATCCGACGGCCGAATGGACCGCGCAACAGATCGTGGCCGCCTTTCCGGAAGACACCGCGCCAAAGTGGCTCTTGCGAGACCGCGATGCCATCTACGGTGACGTCTGCCAGCGCCGTGTCGCCGGCATGGGCATCACAGAGGTCGTCTCGAGTCCGTCGAGTCCCTGGCAGAATCCATATGTGGAGAGACTGATCGGATCGATACGGCGCGAGTGTCTGGATCACGTCATCGTCCTCAGCGAACGATATTTGCGGCGCGTGCTCATGCGTTATCTTTCCTACTATCATGCGTCGCGAACACATCTGTCGCTGGACAAAGACGCACCGACATCACGACGGACCCAGCACACGACGGAAGGTTCGGTAATCGAGTTCGCGGAAGTTGGTGGATTGCACCATCGATACGAGCGACGCGCTGCCTGACGCAAGCAGGATGCGTCGCGCGGGGGCGCTGCCTCGGTAATACCGTTGGCGCGGCGCTTGTACTGGCGTGATGCCGCCGCGTCGATGGATACGCTGATCGATGCTGTCGCACTGAAGCGCCGTCAAGCGATCACCGCCGCAACGGATGTGGCTCAGAACGCGGCGGCCCGACTTTGGCGAGGGCCTTGCGGATCACGGCCGCTCAGCGTATGCACCGCGTCGGCTGGCGTCAAGCGATCGCAACGCAAGCCAGCCTGGAACGGTATGATGACCGTTCATGAGACCCTGCCTTCTCGCCGCGCTGTCGATGACGGCAGGCACAATCCTCTCCATCCCGCAACAGCCGCCGCGAGACTGGATCGACCGCGACACCGGACATCACGCGGTTCGGCTGACCGACGATGCCGGCGGATCGACGCTGTACTTTCACGACAATGCCTTCTCGCCCGACGGCGACACGCTGATGGTCAATACGCCAAATGGAATCGCCGTCATCGATGTCGCGAAGATCGGCACAGACGGAGCAAAGCTGCAAATCGTCGCTCCCGGCGCGCGCGGCGGGTACTTTGCCCGGCGGACGCGAGAGATCTACTTCGACGACGCCGCCAATGCCGGTGGCCGCGGTGGCGGGACGCTCAAGGCCGTGAACATCGACACCAGGCGAATCCGCGGCGTGCCAAACGCCCGTGGACTGGTGAACGCGGACGAGAGCCTGTCGGTCGTCAAGAACGCGAACGCCGCCGACCTTGACGGCAAATACGCGCGCCCTCCGACCCGCCCGGTCCTTCCACAACTGCAGCGCATGTTCCCAGGCAAGACCATGGAAGATCTCACGCCCGATCAGCAGTACTCCGTCACCAAGGAGGACGGCCTGGCGCGTCGCGCGCTCAATCCTGGTCTGCAGTCGTTCGTATTCACGAACCTGAAGACCGGCGCCTCGTGGGAAACCGGCTTTCAGTACGGCGACCTGAATCACATGCAGTTCAATCCCGTTGATTCGCAGCTGTTGCTGTATTGCCACGAAGGCACGTGGCACGAGTTGGACCGCACATGGACGATCCGGAGCGACGGCAGTCAGATGCGGCTGATCCACAAGCGGACGATGGACATGGAAATCAACGGCCACGAGTGGTGGAGCTGGGACGGCAAGACCGTGTGGTTCGATCTCCAGACGCCGCGCAGTCAGGTCTTCTGGATCGCCGGCGTCAAGATGGAAACCGGCCAGGCCGTCCGCTATCACATCGAACGCGACTGGTGGGGCGTGCACTTCAACAGCTCCCGCGATGACGCGCTCTTTGCCGACGATGGCGGCGATCCGTCTCAGGTCGCGTACTCGACCAACGGCATGTGGATCAATCTGTTCCGCGTGCAACCGAACGGCACGGTGACGCGCGAGAAACTGTTCAACATGTCGCGGCACAACTACGTGACCGGGCGCGGCGGCGTCGAACCCAACGTCCACATCACGCCCGACAAGAAATGGGTGGTCTTCACCGGCCAGTTCGCGCCGGGCCAGCGCCACGTGTACGCCGTCGAGATCAAAACTCCAGTCGCACCTTGATCTGCCCCACACGTGGAGTGTTGCTCTGCGAGCTGACCCTGCCGAAATTCTCGTTGGTGATGTTGGTCTGGATGCCGCCGAAAACGACCGTGTTGAACACATTGAACAGGTCGACGCCGAGCCCGAGCTTGACGTGTGAGACGCGGACATCGCGGCGAACGCTGAGATCCTGGTTGAACGAACTCGGGTTGCGGAGATCGAAGGCGAGGGCCCTTGGGGTGTTTCCGTACGTGAACGCCGCAGGCGACTGGAACGCGTTGCGGTCGATGTAGGAGGGCGGGTTCGCGCCAAGCACGTCGCCGTCCCCGTAGTCGCCATTGATGCGCACGGCGCCGGTGAAACTCGGATTGAAATCGGCGTAGCAGGTGCCGGCATTCGGAAGATTGCATGCGGCGCCAATCGAACCGAGCGGACGGCCCGAGCGGAACTGCGTGATTCCCGAGATCTGCCAGTCCTTCACCATCGCGCGCACGACCGTGTTGCCGCTGCCCGGCCTGCCGTCAGCGCCGAACGGCACGTTGTAGACGACCATCGCATTCCAGACGTGCGGCTGATCGTTGGCGCCGACGGACCAGTCCTGGTCGAAGTTGTAGCCTGTCCGCGCGGCCAGATTGTCGGTCGTCCGGCTGAACGTGTAATTGAGACTCACCGTCAGACCGTCGTCCGATCGCCGCTTCTCGACGGTGAGCTGCAGCGAGTGGTAGTTGGACCGTGCGACGTCGCCGTAGACGTCGGTCACGCCCGAGTACTGCGGGAAGGGCCGCAGCATCTGCGCGATCGTGCCGGAGAAATTCGCGTACGGCATTGCGACGCCGGACACGATCGCTTGTGCGGCGGCGATGTTGGCGGGTGTCGCCGGCTGCGTTAGCAGATTGCCCAGGACGAGATAGCGCGGATCGAGCTGATTCGCGTAGAATCCGCGTCCGCTGCCACCCAGGAAATCGCCGTGGCTTCCGGCGTACGTCGCGCCGAACGTGAGCGTCCTCGCGAGGCCGTACTGCAAGCCCGCATTCCAGTTCTGATAGCGCGGTGGTCGCCCGCCGATTTCCGGATCGCCGTACGTGACGCCGCCACCGGTTCCTCGTCCGGCGACGAAGCCGGTATTCAGCGTCGGGTCGAAGAAAGGCGGCGGCGGATAGGCGGGGACGCCGTTGTTCCAGTTGTACGCGGGATCGAAGCCGTTCGCACTCGGAAAGCTCGCGTTGGCCGAGAAGCCGAGCGTGCCCGTGCCGTTGCGCGCGCCGGCGCGACCGCCCACGGCACCGCGGCGGGAATAGTTGATCCCATACGCCGCGCGCAGGACGGTGCGATCGTTGACACTGTACGCGAGGCCCAGCCGCGGGCCGATCGCCCCGTAAAACGTCTTAATCGGCGTCCGGCAGTGGCAACTGTTCGGGCCGTCGCCGGCGAATACGATCGCGCCGCGGTAGCCGCCGATCGCCGGATTCGGCAATCCCGGATCGAGGAAGGACCACCGATCGTGCACCTCGACGTACGGCTTCATGATGTCGTAGCGCAGACCGAGGTTGAACGTGAGGTTCGGCCGCACCTTGAAGTTGTCTTGCGCCCAGAACGCGTAGGCGTAGAAACGTCCGCTCGTAGCAACCTCGGAATCCTGGACGACGGTGGTGGCGTTCAGCTCGCCGAGCAGAAAACTCGCGTAGGCGTTGCCGGTGGTCGTGAGGAGCGTGCCGGCCGCATTGAACCCGGCGGTCTGCACGTTACTGAAGCCGAAGGTTGCAAGGCTGCCGTACGTGCGCTCGCGCTCGTCGGCGTCCATGCGCTGCGCCTGCGCACCGAACGTGGTCGCATGTTTGCCATGAGTCCAGTTCAGATTGTCCTGGACCGTATAGTTGTTCAGATATTCCGTGAAGGCTCGCGCGTCGGTGCCGCGCCACTGCGTCGGCGCGTTGGGGCCGGCAAACGCAATCTCCGGAAACGACGAATCGGCCTCGCCCGGCGGCAACCCGCGCAGACCGGCCTTGATCGGATACTGGCCGTCGATCGTCGCGTTGAAAATCGGCACTGACAGGCGCGAGAACCCGAGGCTGGCCTGGTTCACCCACCTTGAGCTCACGACGGACGTGTGCCTGATCTGAGCGCTCGTCGGAATCTCTTCGACCAGGCGCGTCTCCGTATACGGCAACGGCAACGCCGTTTGCGGATTGGTGCCGCCACGGAACGGCGTCGACTGGCCGCGCTTGCCGTGCGCGAACAGCACGGACATCTGCTGCCGCGCGCTGACCTTCAGATCGACTTTTGCTGTGACGTTCTTGTTGTTGAAGCTGATTGGCAGCGCGCCGCCGAGATAGTTGCTCTGCAGGCCGGCGTTGGTTGGAGTGGGCAGGAACGATTGGAAATATCGTGAGATCGATGAGATGCGATCCTGCGGGATGACGTTGCCGGGGAACGGATCGCGGACAAAGCCGGTGCCGTTGGGATTCGGCCGCGTCGTGCGCGGATCGTAGATTGTCACCGGCAGCGCGCTGAAATCGCCGTTGCGCTCAGCGAGCGTGGGAATCGACGTCAGCACCGAATCGGTCTGCCGGCGGTCGCGGTAGCCGTCGTACGCCATGAAGAAGAACGCCTGGTTCTTGCGGATCGGACCGCCGAGCATCGCCCCGTACTCGTGCTGGTTGTCGTCGGGTTTGACCGCCGCGAAGAAGGCCTTCGCATCGAGCGCCTTGTTCCGAAGGTACGCGAACCCGCCGCCGTGGATGATGTTCGTTCCAGATTTGACGACGTAGTTGGATGCGCCCTGGCCGCTGAACATCACGGCGGTGCCGCTCGTCTCGACCTGGAACTGATCGATCGCTTC
The DNA here is from genome assembly GCA_003222395.1 of Acidobacteriota bacterium. Lineage (GTDB taxonomy): Bacteria > Acidobacteriota > Vicinamibacteria > Vicinamibacterales > CAVVIG01 > Gp6-AA45. The sequence continues at coordinate 61,568 of QHWB01000064.1, read as the reverse complement.
AACCGACATCCCGAACGACAGATTCCGGCCTTCGCCCTGCACGACCGCATTGGTGATGGGGATTCCTTCCACGTACATGTCAGTCGTGAAGTCCTGACCGCCCATGACGTTGCCCCAGCGTCCGATCGACTGCACACCCGGCATGAGAAACATGAACGCCGTCGGATCGCGGGGTCCACCGGTGTTCATGACGAGCGGGAGCGCGGTGTAAACCTCGTTTCGAATCGTCTGACCGAGCCGCGCGTCGGCGGTGGCGAGCGGCGGCGACGCGGCCGTGACGACGACCTCCTGTGTGATGCCGCCCACCTCCAGCGTCACATTCAGTCCAACCACGCTCAGCGCATCGACGATGATTCCGTCGCGGACGAAGGTCCGAAAGCCGTCGAGCGAAACGGTCACGCGATACTGACCGGGAGCAAGCGGCATCAATGCGTAGACGCCAGCCTCCGTCGTCGGCCTGACAGTGGCGATACCGGTCGCGACGTTGGTCGCCGTCACGGTCGCGCCTGGAATCGCCGCGTTGGACGTGTCGACCACGGTTCCTTGAATCGAACCGCTTCCGCCGATCTGGGCGCTCGAGATCGTTGGTGTGAGCAGCAAGAGCGTCGTCGCGAGCAACCCGACCACCGTAGGCATAACAGGCTCCCGGTCTCGTTTATCGCTACGCTGCGCTGAACCCTACGCCTGGGTCACATCGCTGTCAAAGGATGAACTTGCGATTGCACGGGCCGCCGGTGTTAAGTAAGGGCCCGCAAGTGACCTTGACGGAGGTGCACAGTGACAGCTGCTGCCGCACGCATCCGCTTATCGTACCGGCGTGGTTTGTCGATTTCTCTCGCCCTCATGATGTCGGTCGTCGCGGCGCAGGCCGGCGCACAGGAATTTCGCGCGACGATGATCGGTCGCGTCACCGACGAGCAAGGCGCCATCGTGCCTGGCGTGACGATCGCGGTCACGAATGTCGACACGAACGCGAGCCTGACGACCGTGACGAACGAGAGCGGGGTGTACACCGCCACGCCCCTTCAACCCGGGACGTACCGCATCGCAGCGGCGCTCCCGGGCTTCAAGACGTTCGTACGAGAAGCCATCGTGCTCCGCACGGCCGAGACCGGCACCGTCAACATTCAGCTCCATCTCGGCGACGTCGAGGAAACTGTGACGGTTGTGGGCGGCTTGACGGCGGTCGAAAGCAGTCAATCGACGCTCGCGCAAACGATGGAAAACAAACGTGTGTCGGAGCTGCCGCTCAACGGCCGCCAAGTGTACATGCTGCTGCAGCTCACGGCCGGCACGTTTTTCACGCAGACGACGTTTGGCAGTACAGGGTTCTCTGGCACGCGCGCCTGGGACACGAACGGCAACATCTCAATCCATGGGAGCCGAACCGGCAACAACGAATTCCTGCTCGACGGCGCGCCGAATTCGGCCACGGGCGGCTGGCAATACGCGCCGCCGGTGGATGCCATCGAGGAGTTCAAGGTACAGACCGCGAGCGTCGACGCGTCCTACGGCCGTACGAGCGGCGGCGTCGTCAACATGACGCTCAAGTCGGGCGCGAACGCGTTCCGCGGCTCCGCGTTCACCTTCTACCGCGGCAACGCGCTCGACGCCAACAGCACACAGAACAATCGCAACGAGATCCCGAAATCCGGGCACCGCTTCGTCGATGGCGGCGGCGTGTTGAGCGGGCCCATTCAGCGCGACCGGACCTTCTTCATGGGCGGGTATCAAGGCTTCAACGAGAACATCCCGTTCCCGCGAACGTCGACCGTGCCGACTCCGCTGCAGCGGCTCGGCGACTTTTCGCAGACGTTCAACAGTGTCGGCCAACTCATTACGGTGTACGACCCGCTGACCACGCGGCCGGATCCGAGCAGGCCGGGCCGGTTCATTCGCGATCCCTTTCCGAACAATCAGATTCCGCAGGGACGAATCAGTCCGGTCGCGCTGGCGCTGCTCCGCTACATTCCCATGCCGAACGTCACCGGCGAGTCATTCACGAACGCGAACAACCTCGCGGCATCGCCAAATCTCGGGCTCTATCGGTACAACTCGTATCTGACACGCATCGATCACAAGTTCAGCGACAGGCATCGCGTGTTCGTCACGAGCACCGCCAACTGGGGCGTCGAGTTCCGCAACGGCAACGGCTTTCCGGTGCCGGCCTTGCGCGGTGAATGGCCGAAGCATCGCAACCACTACATGGACACGTTCGACGACGTGTTCACCATGAGCTCGAGCACGCTGCTGAATATTCGAGCGTCGTACGATCGGTTCAATGACTACAATCCGAGAACCTACGCGGACCTCAACGAAGATCTCGGGATCCAGACGCCTTTCCAGAACATCGGGCAGTACCCGTACATCACGATCGACAGCTACCAGGATTTCTTTCCTGGCGTGTTCAGTCAAACCTTGAACAACATCTACTCCGTCCAAGCGTCCGTTTCAAAGACCGCCGGCCGGCACTTCGTCAAACTTGGCGGTGAGCTCCGGAACTATCGGCTCGATCGTGTCTCGCTCGGCGACGCAAACGGCCGGTTCGATTTCAGCAGGGGCTTCACGCAGCGCGATCCGCAGTCGGGCGATGCCACGTCCGGCAATGCGTTCGCGTCGTTCCTGCTCGGATATCCCTCGGGAGGCGGCGTCGACATCAACACCACCAGTCAACGGCAGTATCTCTATGATGCGGCGTTCATTCAGGACGACTGGAAAGCGACCACGCGCCTCACGATCAACGTCGGCCTGCGCTGGGATTTCCAGGCGCCGCCGACGGAGCATCGCGATCAGCTCACTATCGGTTTCGACCGCGCGAGCCCCAGTCCGTTCAGGGTTCCGGGCCTCGATCTGAAAGGCGGCCTCCTCTTCGCCGGCGTCGACGGCAATCCGCGGTATCCCTACAAGCGCGACTACGACAACTTTCAGCCGCGTGTCGGCGCCGCATACCAGCTTCACGACCGCATGGTCCTGCGCGGCAATTACGGCCGATCATTTCTGCCGCTTACGGGCAGCGGCGAGGAAGGCATCAACCAGACCGGCTTCAGCCGGCGAACGGGCGTGATCTCGTCGATCCAAACCGGCATTCCGTTCAACACGCTCGAGCGGCCGTTTCCCGAAGGACTCCTCGAGCCCTTCAACGGATCGCAGAAGCTCGCGACGAATATCGGCAGCGGCCTGTCGTTCCTCAATCCGAGTTTCGAGACTCCGTACGCCGATCAATGGTCCGCCGGTGTGGACGTCGATCTGCCGTGGACGATCCGCGTCGACGCGGCGTACGTCGGCAATCGTGGAAGGAAGCTGCCGATCAACGGCCACGCGATCAACGAAGTCCCGCTCGCCGAGCGCGAGAAGGCCATCGAGCGGCTCGGCGGCAATGCCTCGTATTTGTCGACCCTCCTACCGAATCCATTTGCGGGTCTCGTGCCCGGGACAATCCTCAACAACGACACGGTTCAGCGCGGGCAGCTCTTGCGGCCGTATCCGCAATTTCAGGGCATCACGATGGACCGCGTGAACGAGGGCGCCACCCAGTACGACGCGCTGGAGATCGTCGTCACGAAACGGCTCTCGAGTGGGTTGATGGGAGTGGTCAACTACACCTTGTCGAAACAATTCGAGCAGGGCGTGATGGCCGCCGGCGCGACCACGATCAACACCAGCCCAAGCACCAATGCCGGCTACTTGAACAACGGATTCGACGCGAAGCCCTGGCGATCCATCAGTGGCGCTGACCGCACGCATCGTCTGGTCATCACGGCCCTGTACGATCTTCCGTTCGGACGCGACCGCCGCGTCGGCGGCGATCTCACGGGACTGGCGGCCCAGTTGGCGAGCGGCTGGCAGATCAACGTCATCGGCGAAATCCAGTCGGGCACACCGACCGCGACGCCCAACGCGATTCTGCTGCAGCCAACCGCAAAGCTGCCCGACGGCCAGCAGTCGCTCGATCAGTGGTTCGACAACAGCACCGCCACGAATCGGCGGCCAGACGGAGGCTACGCGTGGGCCGTGATTCCGCCGAACGATTTCCGGACCTTGAACGTGCGGTTCAGCGACATCCGCGATCCATGGGAGCCGCAATGGGCATTCTCGGTGTTCAAGAACACTCGCGTCGGAGATCGCGTGATGACGCAGATCCGCATCGAGGCATTCAACGCGTTCAACACGCCCATCTACGGCGCGCCCGACGTTGGCGTCAACTCGAGTCGTTTCGGCAAAGTGACGCCGAACCAGATCAACTTTCCGCGGCACGTACAGCTCGGGCTGCGCGTGTTGTTCTAACCCTCTGGCTGCAACGGCTCTATGTGATGTTCTTCATCGAACTGGGAAGTCGTCGCGTCCACCTGACCGGATGCACGCCGAATCCGACCGCGGCGTGGGTGACGCAGCAGGCCAGACAGATGACGTGGAACTTAGCCGACGGCCCACAGTCGTTCCGCTTCGTGATTCGCGATCGAGACCAGAAGGTCACCGACAGCTTCGATAACGTGTTTCGGAGTGTCGGCATGGACAGCATTCGGACGCCGTTTCGGGCTCCTCAAGCAAATGGCGTCGCGGAGCGGTTTGTGCGGACGGTTCGCTCGGAGTGTCTCGACTGGCTGTTGATCCAGGATCAACGACATCTTGAGCGGGCTATGGCAACGTTCATCGCTCCTTACAATGTCCACCGTCCACACCGAGCGCTGGGACTCCGCCCTCCGCAACCGCCGCGGCAGGCACAGCCTTCTGCATCCGCGGCCGATGGGATGTGCGTTCGGCGTCGGGACCGTCTTGGCGGGGTGATTCACGAGTATTCCGTTGCGGCCTGACCGATTTTCTGCACCGTACAGGGTTTGGCACGATCAACGAGACGAGAGCCACAGTGCCGATGCGCCAGTTGCAGTTTGCGTTGAAAGGTCGGTTCTAACCGGCTTTCACGCGCCGCTTCGAGTTCTCAGAAGACGACCTTCGCGCCAAACTGAATCTGTCGCGGCGTGCCGACGATGCCTGTAATAGTTCCCGCATTGCCCGCGCCGATGGCTGCGTTCGGCAGATCGAATTGAGGTGTGTTGAAGAGATTGAAGCATTCGGCGCGAAATTGCAGCCGCGTGCCTTCCTTGATACCGAACTCTTTGAACAGCGAGAAATCGAAGTTCACGCGCCCGGGGCCGTACAGGATATTCCTCCCCGAATTGCCATAGGTGAATGGCGCCGGCGTCGCAAACGCGGCCGTGTCGAACCAACGGTCTACGGTCGGGTTCGATAACGTGCCGTCGCCTATGCGGTCAGGGCGGCTGCCCGTACCGGTATTGACCGTCGTTGCATTGAGCGTCGGCGTAAACGGCAAACCCGTCTGAAACGTGTTGATGCCGTTGACCTGCCAGCCGCCCAGCACGTATCCCGCCGGCCCGCCGCCGCTCAGCCATCTGTGCTCTTCGCCGAAAGGCAGCGCATAGTTCCAGGCGATGGTCAAACGATGGCGGATGTCGAATGGCGAATTACCGCGATCAGCGAGGCGATTGCGAGGGTCTTGTGGCAACGGTCCGTCCGCGCCACCGCCGAAACTTTGACCCACCGTGTCTATCGAATGGCCCCAGGTATACGAGAGCAAGCCGCTCAACCCGCGAGTCAACCGCTTCGTGGCGCTGAATTGAAGCGCGTGGTATTCGGCGGTACCGTCAGACACGGCCCACGTCACATCGGCCAGCGTGGGACGCACGGCAAAAAACGGCCTGCGATTGTTGACGGGTCCCGATCCCGGCACCGCTTGATTGAGGTTGTAGGTGGTATCGAGATGGCGACCGAGGTTGCCGACACACGAAGTTTTCAGCAACAAGGACCAAGGCAATTCGTGTTCGACTGTCAGATTGAACTGTTCGGCATAACCGGGCCGATAGTTCGGGTCAACGCCGATGACGCTGCCGGTGGGATGGTCGGCAAGGGTCAGATCGAGCGCCGGTATCGTTGGAAAGCCGTCGCTGACGCGCTGCGTGACGAATTGGGTGCCGGGGCTGAAGCTATAGATCGGTCCGAAGGGCACATGGCGCTGCAACCGCAACGCGTTGCCGCCGTGCCCCGCCGTGTTCCAGAAGATACCCGCTCCGCCGCGCGCGACGGTGTGTTGTGCAACCTGATAGGCGAAGCCAAGACGCGGCGCAAAGGCCTTCTTGAAGGTCTTGACACCTGCGGTTTCGCTCACGCCGTTGCGGCCGGCGACCAGGACTGTAGCCGTCGTCGGATCGAAGTTGGCCCACAAGTTCGACGTTTCGCTGGGAGGCGTGTCGAGCTCGTAACGCAGCCCGAGGTTCAACGTCAGCGTTTCGGTCGCGCGCCAGTCATCGCCGACATAGGCGCTGTACTCAGTGCTGCGAATCGCCGCATCAGCCAGCAGATAATCCTGCTCGATCAAGCTCGGCGCGCCGAGCAGAAACGACGCCATCACGTGTCCGCCCGTGTTGTTCGCCGGGTTGTTGGTGATGTTCGGCGTGAAGTTGAAACGGCCGTTGCCGCGATTCGTCTGAAACTCGCCCATGTGCCGTCGCCGCACGTCGAAGCCGGCTTTGATCGTGTGCTTGTCGCCGGCAGCGATCAGATTGGTCACGTATTGAAACGTTCTTTCGTGCCGCAGAATTGGCAGCGAGCGGCTCTGACCGATGCCCGTATAGCCCGCCGGGCTGAAAATCGGGATGCCATTCTGCTCGTCCTGCTGGTTCGCGTTGGGCACGCCGAGCTGTTCGCCGAGTTGATCGCCAGGTGCGACGTCGGCTTGCGTGAAATCGAGATTGAAGTGGTTGTACCCGCCGCGCGAGTCCAGAACCAGACGCGGCGAAAACACATGCACCCAGCCGAACACGGCGTGCTCCGCGAGCAGGGCCGAGGGACCCGCGAAGGTGTCCTCGTTGCCGAGGCCGACGGCTTTCGACAAACCGGGAAGCTGGACCGCAGGAAACGTGTACGGGTTGATCGTTGCGGTCTTCGACCAGGAATAGCGGGCGAGGAAGTTGTTCCGTTCGCTTTGCGTGTGATCGATGCGCACGTCGAACTGATTCCAATCCTGCGTACGCGACGGGGTTGTGACCAGGTTGTTGGCCAATGCCGAAGACGTTGGCATCGGATACGCGTTCATCAGCTTGGCCGTCACCGGGTCCCACCGGCTTTGCGGAATGACGTTGCCGGGGAACGGCTGGCGCGACATGCCCCCGCCGGGGAGCACGAGCGTCGTCAGCGGGTCGTAGATCGCTCCCGGCAGCTCGCTGAAGTCCCCCTGCCGCATCTTCAGTGTGGGGACGGTGTTGACGAACACGCGCCCTAATGTTTGACGGAACCCGTCGTAGTCGGCGAAGAAGAAGGTCTTGTTCGTGATAATCGGTCCGCCAATCGCGCCGCCGAATTGATTCTGCTTGAGCGGCGGCTTCTTTTGCCCGGCGCGGTTGGCGAAGAAATTGTTGGCATCGAACCGGTCGTTGCGCACGAATTCGTAGGTCGCGCCGTGAATCTTGTTGCCGCCGGACTTCGTGACGACATTGACCTGTCCGCCGGGATTGCGCCCTTGCTCAGCGGAGAAGAGGTTGGTCTGAACCTTGAACTCCTTGATCGCTTCCACGTTCGGGCGTACGACGATCACCAGCGTCAGCCTGGTGTTGTTGTCGATGCCATCGTAAAGATAATTGTTCGAGTTTTCTCTGTTGCCGTTGACGAACAGCTCCGTGCCGGGTCGCAGGTCGTCGGGCCGCGTCCCGCTCATGATCGTGCCGCGCATGCCGGAGCCCGCGCCCGACACGCCGGTACTGAGCGTGGCAAGTTGCACGAAGTTGCGTCCGTTGAGCGGCAGATCCTGCACCTGTTTTTCCTCAATCACGCTGCCGAGCACGGACGATTGGGTTTCGAGCAGCGGTGCTTTGCCCTCGATCAGAAGGCTCTCGCTGACCAGCCCGACTTCCAGATCCAAGTCAATCTGCGCGCGTTGATTGACTTGCAATTCCACGCCCGTGCGCTCGACCTTGCGAAAACCAGAAAGTTCAGCGGTGAGCCTGTAGCGACCGGGTTGCAGCGATGTGAAGATGTATGTGCCGCTGTCCGTGGTCGTGGTTGAGCGGCTGACGCCGGTGGCTTCGTTAGTCAGCGCGACTGTGACGCCTGGCACGACGCCGCCGGAACTGTCTTTGATCGTCCCGACCAAGTCCGCCGTGGTGACCTGCGCGCTTGCCGTAGCCGACGAGATGAACAGTAGAGAACCCAGGGCTAGAAATAGCGCGAGTTGCTCTGGCCTGCGTTTCATGCCGTCCTCCTAATCAGTCACTTGCGGTCCTCGCGGCGTTTGGCTACTCGTAATGTCCAACAACTCGATCGGAATGCGTCGGCACACTCAGCAACAACATCGACCGCGAGGTTCGGGCCGAGACTTTCCGAGTGGAACCCTTTCGGACGGTTGGCTTGAAGCCGGTTCAAAACACCTTTCTTCGTCTCGCGCTGTTCTGAACGGCTCAACGATCATGCGACTGCTGCGCCCGGCCGGGTCACGCGGCTGGCCGGTGGTAGTACTTCAACAGACCACCCAGCCGCTCACGACACGCGATGGTTCCGTCACGGCGATGGGCGCCCGGGTCGATGATGAGCTGATTCTGGAGTCCTTGATGGTTCCGTTCGCCGTGATAGTGCGCGACGAACTCTCGGATCGCCCGGCGTAATGAGGCTTCGCCGATGAGGATAAGCCGATCGAGGCACGATTCCTGGATCGTCCGCACGAAGCGCTCGGCGAACGCGTTGAGGTTCGGCGAGCGCGGTGGCAGGCGGACCGTCTGAACGCCAGCTGCCGCCAGCGTCTCCCGAAACGCCTTGCTGAACAACGGATCGCGATCGTTCAGCACGAAGTGCTTCCCGATGAGGAACCCATCGACCGCATCGGTGACCTGACGCCCGCACTGCACCACCCAGGCGCTGTCGGGCTCTGCCATGATGCCGGCAATCTCGACGCGTCGCGTCGCCAACTCGATGACAGACGACACCGCGAATCGCGTAAGCCCGAGGTCCACACCTCCACCGTGAAGAAATCCGCGGCGGCGAGCACGTCCCAGTGTGTTTTCAGAAACTCCTGCCACGATCGTTCGCGTCGGTACGGCCGATTTTGGCGCGAGGCGGTGATGGCGAATCGTACCGGTCAGCGCCGTTTCCATTGCCGAAGCAGTTCAAGGGCGACGGGATGGTTCGGATTCCTCTGCAGCAGCCGTTCGAGCACGGCGATGCCGTCTTTCGGACGGTCGGCGCTGAAATAGATCTTGGCCAACGTCACGTACGCGGCCTCGTACTGCGGCGTCTGCTGCAGCAGGCGTTGGAGAAGGGTAACCGCTGCGTCCGTTTGCCCGCGCGAGACGAGGACCAGCGCGAGGTTGTTGGCCGCCTCTCCGTAATCGGCGCGGCGGGCGAGCGCATCACGGAAATAGCGCTCCGCGCGATCCATGTCGCCGGCGCGGCCAACGAGCAGCCCCAGATTGTTCAGCGCTTCTGGAAAATCGGGCTGCAGCGCCAACGCCTTTTCGTACAGCGTGCGGGCTTCCTGCTCGCGGCCGGTCAGCAGCAGCGCATAGCCCAGATTGTTCAGCGCGTCGGGATAGTCAGGCATCGACCCCAGCGCCGCCCGAAACCGGCTTATCGCCGCATCGAGATCGCCCCCCTGCGCGAGCAGCGCTCCGAGATCGTTGTTGGCCTCAGCGAGATCTGGTTTGAGGACGAGCGCGTGCTCGAACGCTGCACGCGCCTTGACGGTCTCGCCGCTTCTGGCGAGCAGCGTGCCCAGACGATACAACGTGGACGCACCCGGATTCGCTTGGGCCGCGCGCTCGAACACCATCACGGCGGCACGCTCGAGTCCGTTGTCGAGAAGCTCGCGGCCGTACGGCAGGTAATTGCGGAGCGGCAGTCCGGAATAGAACGTTCCAGGAAAGGGGATGGCGCGAGAGAGGCGCTCGGTCGGCGACACGTCGATCGCGCCCGCGTCGCTCACGATCTCGTCGACGTCCACGCGATCACGATAGACCTTCACGACGTTGCCGCTCGCATCGACGAGCAGACCCGTGGGCAGATGCAGGTCCTGGCGATTCATGAACAGATGCCGGTTGAGAACGGCGTAGCTCAGGCTCACTTCAGGCGCGGCAGCATCGACGGCAATGGCGATCGATCCCACGCCGGCCCGGGTCAACGCCGCTGCGCCGCGCTCGAGCGTCTCGCGCGCTGCGCGTGACGCGAGAACCTCTGACGACCACAGAAGTACTATCGCGGGTTTGCCTCTCAGCGCCGCGAGCGAAGAGTCGGGCGCCGGAAAAGGTTCGTACATCCACGTGGCGCGTGGCGGTGACGCCTGAGCGGGAACCGCAGACGTCGTTGTCTTCCCTGCCGGTCGCGGTTTGAACGCCTCCGTTTGGATTTGACCGCCTTCGACGATCCGAATGCGAGCGTTCAGCGGAACGTCGGTCAACACTTGCGCCGCCCCCGAGGGCCAGCTGACCGTCAGCTTCAGGATGCGCTCGCTCGCGCCCAGACCGATCAGCAGCTCCTTCGAATGCTGCGACAGGAATCCGGAACCGCACTGGACGATCTTGGTCCGGTGGACCCTATCGGTGTCGACCGTCACGCGGGCACCGATCGCGTCGCGGTTGCTCCTGGTGCCGCGCAGGCGCACGGCGATCGACGCCGACTTCGCCTCGAAGTCGTTTCGGAAGACGCGAAGCTGCGGCGCCTGCCGATCGGCCATCACGACGAGATCCGGATCACCGTCGCTGTCGATGTCGAGCACCGCAAACGATCGGCCGTCCTGATCGAGGTCGAGGCCGACGGTTCCGGAGATCTCGTCGTAGCTGCCATGTCGGTCGTTGCGCAGGAACACGTTGCGCTGGCGGCTCGCGATCGAGCCGTGCACCAGCAGCTGGTTGATCGCGCGCCACGCATCGTCGTACGGCGTGCCCGGTACGCGCGTGAGTGGCGAGCGCGCCACGACCTGACGCCAGAAGAACCCCTCGAGATCGGCAGCCGGCGCGGGAGATGTGCGTGTCAGCATGCCGTTGACGACGTACAGGTCGTCCCAGCCGTCGCTGTCGAAATCGAACGCGTCCGACGACCACGCCCAGCGTCCCATCGCGGCGTGCGCGTCGAGCGTCTTGTCCTCGAAGCGTCCGTTTCCCAGATTCCGAAACAGAGAGTTCCCGCGCACGTGCCGGCGATAGAGCGCACGCACCTCCGGCGTTGCGTCGTGCATGAACGCGGGCGCCGACGTGATGCGCCGTCCGGGCGCACTCCACATGTTGCCGGTGTAGATGTCGATCAACCCGTCGTTGTCGTAGTCGAGAAATGCGACGCTCATCCCGGCACCGTAATCGAGCACGCCCGCCGAAGCGGCGACGTCCTCGAACGTCACCTTGCCGTCACGCGGCCCGAGGTTGTGATACAGGTTCTTGGTTCCGAAGTCGTTCGCGATCAGAAGATCCGGCCAGCCGTCGCCGTCGTAGTCGGCCCAGGCCGCCGCGAAGTGATAGCGATCGTTTCCGGCGTCGAGTCCCGCTTCGTGTGTGGCGTCGACGAATCGTCCGCGGCCGTCATTGCGAAAGAGGACACCGGGCGGTCCGTTGCGCGCGTCGTAGTACGGCGCCGGCGTGCCCGCCTTGTCCTCGCCGGCGCCGAAAAAGTACGAGTAGACGCACACATACAGATCGAGAAAACCATCGCGGTCGTAGTCCGCCATCGTGATCGACGTCAGCACGCCCTGCAGCGGCCGCGCGAATCGAAACGCGTCCGGCACAGGCGTGAAATGCCCTTTGCCGTCGTTGATGAAGAGAAGCAGGTTGGTCGACGTCGCGACGACGAGATCCTGATCGCCGTCGTTGTCGACGTCGGCAAAGAGCGACTGCGCCGTGTCATCCAGGACGCCGACACCCGCTTGGTCCGTGATGTCCTCGAAGGTCGAGTCACCGCGATTTCGATAGAGGCGATTCGGCAATCCGGCCGGCTGCGCGACGTACAGGTCGTCGAGTCCATCTCCATCCGCATCTCCGACCGACACGCCTTGATGGCCGTTCGAGTCGCGCGTCAGCACCGAGTCGAACGTCGCCATCCACGAGTCGAGATCGATGTTGAGTTGGCGGCGGAACGAGTCGTTGCCACCGAGCGCCGCCGCGGTGATCTCGGTGAAGATTGGCTGTCGCGCGCGGCTGACCAGATGCGACGCTGCCGTCCATCGAACGACCTGCCAGCCCGACGCGTTTCGCCGCCATCCCATCTCCCACTCGCCGACGTGCTCCACGCGGTACGCTGTGGTCCCGGCGCCGACGATGTCGTAGCGGACGGTCGTGCGGAGACTTGGCGGCGGATCGCCGGGGGCGTCCGGTTCGATGGCGGTGATGAGGAACTCCGCGACCGTGACGTCACGGAAATCGCCGGTCAGCCGCCGCAGTTCCGCCGCAAACGCGCGAGCGTCGAGCGTGGCATCTCGCGGCAGATCGCTCGCCCTGCTTACCGCGAGCGGCGCCTGATCGTCTGCAGCGTCCTCGATCGGGAGCAGCCGTGCGCCGCGGAAGCCGGGATCAAGCAGCCGCGCGGCCACGGCCGCGGCCTGGGCTCCGCCGACGCGAAGCGCCTCGGACCACTCGCGCAGCCGCGCGTCGAGCTCGGCTGCCTGACGCTCGAGCGGGAACCCATCGTTGCCTGGTTCGAGCTGTTTCAGAAATGGCTCCGCCGATTCCGAAACCGCGAGCTTGGGTCGATAGTCGGCTTGCTTCTCTACTTGCGCTGTTCCACGAAACACGGCACACGCCGACAGAAGGCCTGCGATGAGGAGCCGCTTCGTCCGCGGTACGCACTGCAACGTCATCGACCAGCGCCGGCTCGAGGGATGCTCGATGAATCCGAGAGCTTGAGAACATGGAGGCGGTCGCTCGGAAGCTGTTTCCAGCCCCAGCGACGCCCGCCTGGCACGCGGATCTCGACGTCGACGGGACCCGCATAATCGCCGAGCCCGAAGTACGCCCGCAGGTCGTTTTGCGAGAGGAAGCTCCCGCCCGAACGGATCTCGCGGATCTGTTTTGCGCCTCCGCCGCTGACCGTCACTTTCGCGCCGATCGCGAATCGGTTTCCGGTTGCGGCCACGGCGCGCACGGCCACCCAGTGGTGCCCGGTCGCCTGCCGATTCTCCAGCAACGTCGGCGACCCGTCCGTGTTGCTGACGACGAGATCGAGATCGCCATCGTTGTCGAGATCTCCGACGGCAAGGCCGCGGCCAACCGCCGCGATCTGCAGGCCCGCGCCGGCGCGTTCCGACACGTCGCGGAATCGGGTGCCGAGGTTCAGGAGCAGCTGGTTCTTCTGGCGATAGGTTTCGCCGAGCCGCGGGAATCGGTCGATGTCCGAAAAAATGTGGCCGTTGGCGAAGAACAGATCGAGCTTTCCGTCGAGGTCGGCGTCGAAGAAGGCAGCGCCCCATCCCATGCGGTTAAACGTGGGGGCCGCGATGCCCGACTGCGTACTCGCGTCCTCGAAGTGCCTGCCATCGACGTTGTGATACAGCGTGTAGCGATCGTGCGCGAATGTCGTGAGCACTAAATCCATCCGCGAGTCGCCGTCGTAGTCCCCAGCGTCGACGCCCATCCCCGCCTGGGCGCGCGCCTCGCCGTTCACCGCCACGCCGGTCTCGAGTCCGACGCTTTCGAAGCGGCCGTTCCCGAGGTTGTGATAGAGGAAATTCGGGTTCGAGTCGTTTGCGACGAATAGGTCGATGAACCCGTCGTCATCGTAATCGGTCGCCACGACGCCGAAGCCGTACGCACGTGACAGATCGGAGAGGCCGTGCGCGTCAGTGACCTCCACGAACCGTCCGTTGCCGGCATTTTCGAAGAACAGATCGGACTCTCCGGGAAGTCCAGTCGGCCCGACCATGATGTGTGGCCCGTTGCGCCATTGGAGCGTCCGCTGCGCCCGCACGACGGATTCCCACGTCGTGTCGACGTAGCGCGCGACGTAAAGATCCAGATCGCCGTCGCCGTCCGCATCGAAGAACGCACATCCTGTGCTCCAGCCGCCGGCAGCGACGCCGGCGCGGGCCGCCACATTCTCGAACGTGCCGTCGCCACGGTTGCGGAACAACGCGTTCGGGCCCCAATTGGTCACGTAGAGATCGAGTCGGCCGTCGCCGTCGAAATCGCCGACGCACGCGCCGCTGCCCCAGGCCGCGAGATCCACGCCGGCCTGCCTGGATACGTCCTCGAACTTCCATCCTCCGAGGTTGCGATACAGGGCATTGCGATGTGGGACGCGCTCACGCGTCGGAGTGAGCTCTGCTGCCGTCACTAAATAGATGTCGAGCAGTCCATCGCCGTCGTAGTCGAACAGGGCGACGCCGCCGCACGCCGATTCGAGGATGTGATCCTTGGTGGGTCCGCCGCAATACATCTTCCACGGCAGCTGTGCACCGACGTCAAACGTCACCGGCACGGGGGCGCCGTCTTCGGGTAATGGCATGTTCGCCGGCGCGGGCCCCATCGATGACGCGTGGCCGCCGTACGCAGGATCTTTGGGCTTCGTCTGGCTGAAGCTTCCTTGGAACGGGAGGCCAAGCGCGACGTCGGCCTCGAGTTGAGCTCGCGCTTTTTCGAGGAGCGCGAGGGCGGACTGGATCGCGGAGGCGACGCGTTGAGTATCTGCCGATGCGAGCGAAGTGAGCTCGACTGCCGCGCGACGAAGATCACTTCGCAGCGACGGATCCAGAATCGTCGTTGCGGCGCCCATTGCGTCGAGACCGCGGCTCGCCTCCTGAAGCGCGCGTCGAACCTGATCGGCCGTCGCTTCAGGGCGAGCCTGTTGCAGCCGGCTGACCGCGTCGCGCTGTAATTGCAGAAGCCGCGTGCGCTCCTGCGCGTCCGCCCTTGCCTGCTGCGCTGCGTCGGTCGGCACGTAGGCCCCGATCGCGCCGAGCGACGCGGTCGACGCGAGCACAACCGCACGGCCTACTCCAGCCGCACGAACCCAACGGGTCCAGACGCACATGACCGCAGTGAGTTTACGTCCGACCAATGCAGGGCTCGAAGGCGCGTGCGCCCTCGAGCCCCGATGTCGAACTCGTCCTGATCCTAGAACGTCACGCGCGTGACGAGCTGCAGCGTGCGCGGCGGCGCGACGCCGCTGATCGTTCCGAATCCGTTCCGCTGCACCAGATTGCCCTGCGCATCGTACGGGAGGTTGGTGATCGTCCGATCCGTCAGGCTCCTGAAGTTCGCGGTCGCGTTGACGGTGGTGAACTGGACGGTGTCCAGCACGTTGAACATGTCGAGTCGGATCTCGAACTTCATCCCGTGCGCGATCGGGAAATTCTTCGACACCGACAGGTCGAGATTGTTGAGCGGCGGTTCGCGCGCGAAGTACCGTGGCGTTTCGTCGCCCCTGCTGCCCGGCTGCGGCGGCGCGAAGCACGATGTGTTGGTGAACTGCTGATACGGATCGCTGCTCCATCCGCGACCCGGATCGCAGGTGAGGGCGATCCGCGCGTTCGGATTGCCGTCTGTTCCGGTCAGGTTCGCAGCGCCGATGCCGGGAATCGAGAAGTTGACCTGGTAGGGTCGTCCGCTGGTCCATCGATAGACGCCGGAGAGCTGCCAGTCATTCGCGAGGAGACCAAGCCCTTTCCGGTCGGTCGCCTTCGGCGTCTGGTAGATCGCGTTCACGGTGAAGTTGTGAGTCCGGTCGTAGTTCACGAGGCCGTAGTCCAGGTGTCTCGTCTGCTCCGGACTGAGATTCGGCACGCCCGCGGCAAAGTCGTCGTTGTTGATCGCTTGTGCCTTGCTCCACACCCAGAAGCCGGACACCATGAAGCCGCGATCGAACCGGCGCGTCACCGATGTCTGGAGCGCCTTGTAATCCCCGTAGCCGCCGTAGTCCCACATCCGGATGTTGCCGAATCCGCGGTACGGCCGCAGGAAGTCGTTCGGCAGTGCCGTGGCACCAGGAACCGAGCTTGGAACGCGCGTGGGATCCTGGTTCTGTGGCTGGAACGTCGCGCCAAACGGCAGGGCGTTGATCTGCACCTGCCGCAGCAAGTCGCCCGAACTTGAGCCGACGTACGCGACGTCGAGGATCACTTCCTTGACCAGCTTGTGCTGTACGCCGACGTTCCACTGATTCACACGCGGCGGCCTGAAGCCGTACGCGGTCGGATTCAGCGACAGCGTCGGGAACGGATCGCCGCCGGCCGAGGTCACGTCCTGCAGCCGGCCCCAGTCGACCCTCGAGTTCAACACGCCGGGCGCGTTGGAGATCATGTCGAACACCATGTTGCCCTGCGGCCGGTCGTAGAAGATCCCGAATCCGCCGCGTACGATCGTGCGCCCTTCTCTCGTCAGGTCATACACGGCGCCGACCCGCGGCGAGACGCGGAACGCGTTGCCGTTCTGCAGCTGGTCGTTGATCCCGTTGCCCGCCTGGAACGTGCCGTTGAAGCGATTCGAGCTTGGCGTGAGGCGCCCGATGAAACGCTCTTCGACCGTGTTCGTCAGCGTCGGAGCGACGCCCTGCGCGATCAGCGTCGGATCCATGCCGCGACGGATGCATCCCGCACCCGGAGCTCCGCCGACGCACACCGGTGTATACAGCAGTGCGGCCGCGTTCGGATTGAACTTGTCCGGCAGGAAGTTCGACGCCTGCAGCGTGGTGTCCCACTGCGGCGACAGGTAGTAGAACCGCACACCGTAATCGAGGGTGACCCGGCCGGTGGGTTTCCAATTGTCCTGCGCGTACCACTCGAAGTTGTGATAGCGCCACTCCGGAAGCGCGTACTTCGAAGCCTGCTGGTAGGAGTTGAACACGCCCGTGGCCGCGTTCGCGTAGCCGAACCCCGTGTCAAAGGGATTGCTCGAGTTGTCCACGAAGTCGATCTGGCTGTTGAAGCTGGCGAAGATGCTCTGCGGCTTGAAGCTGTTCTGGTAGTAGAACCCGGCCTTCGCGGAGTGCGCGCTCCACACTTTCGTCACGTTGGCGATCACGTCGTGCGTGACGTTCTTGTTGGTGAACGGGCCGCGATCGGTTTGGTACTGGCCGGCGTTGCCCGTGCGCCCGGTACCGTTCGGACCGCGGAAGACGAACCACGGAACGTAGTCGGCCTGCACCGCCTGCGGGAACAGCAGCGGCAACGCCGACACGCCGGCGTTCGAACGGAACAACTGCTGCAGCTGCAGTTGGTAGTTCAGCGAGTTCGCGGCGCGTCCCCAACTGAGCTCCAGCGACGTGCTGGAATTGAGGACGCCCGTCGCCGAGAGCAGGTAGTTCGATCCTGGATGAATGAAGAGCGTCGGCGTCGGGAGCTGGTCGCTGCCGTTGCCGGCCCACGTCGTGCCGTATGCCTGCAGGATTTCTTCCTTGTCCTTCATGTACCTGCCGGTAATCCGCCATCTGTCGGTTGGCTGGAAGTCCATACGCAGCAGCTCTTCGCGGCGCGGTGCCTGGTCGGGGACCTGGCTCGTGAAGTTCAACCCGCTGCCGCCCGAGAAGTTCGCGGTCGGGAAGATGTTGAGAGCGGCCAGTCCCGGCGCATAGAGGCGGCTCTGCGGAATCCGGCCCAGAACGCCGCCGTCCTGGAAGCAGCCTCGCGTGTCGGACGCGCTGCACGGCAGGCCCGTCGTGAAGTCACGAATGTACGGGAACGGGTCGCCGCTGCTGTCGACGCTTTGTGAGAAATCACCGCGCCGTTCGAGCGCCGTCGGCACGCGCGCGTTGTGCACGGTCGGCGGATTGGTGCGGCGCTGGAACTCCTCGCTCCAGAAGAAGAATAGCTTTTTCTTCTCTTCGTTGAAGCCCGGGAACGCGACCGGTCCGCCGATCGTGTACCCGGAGTCGTTGCGCGACGTCTTCGGTTTCGGGACCTCTGGTGTCTCGCGCTTGTTCAAGTACGAATTGGCGTTCCACGCCGACCGTTGTCCGTACCAGTAGCCCGAACCGTGGAAATTCTGCGAGCCGCTCTTCGTGACCACTTGCAGTTGGCCGCCGACGGCGCGCCCGTACTCCGCCTGGTACGCGTTGGTCAGAATCTTGAACTCGGCGACGGCGTCGATGTTCGTCGTCACCATGTTGCCGCCGTTGTCGCCCGTGTCGATGTTGGCGACGCCGTCGATCGTGATGTTGTTCGAATTGGGCCGCTGGCCGTTCACGGTGAAGCTGCTGACCTGGCCCAGCTCAGTGTTGCCGCGATTTTGTGACAGCGCGCCAGGCACCAGTGTCGCGAAGTTGAAGAGCGCCCGCCCGTTGTTCGCGATGTTCTTCAACGTTTCGCTTTCGAGCGTGAACGAGCGTTCGCCGCTCACCGATTGCAGTTCGACCACGCGGCTCGTCACGCTCACTTCTTCGGTCAGCCCGCCGACTTCGAGCGTCAACGATCCCATTGAAAGCTTGTCGTTCGCGTTGACGACGAGGTTCGTCCGCTCCAGCGTCTTGAACCCCTGAAGCGCGACCTGGATCGTGTAGGTGTCGGGCCGGACGATGGGAAACACGAAGCGGCCACCAGAGTCGGTGACGGCGGTCAGCGCATTCCCCTGAGTGCGGCTGGTCATCGTCACGGTCACGCCGGGCAGGATTCCGCCCTGGGAGTCCTGGACGATGCCTGCCACAGAGGCGCTTGTCGTTTGAGCGTGAGGAACGGCCGGATAGGCCGCGAAGAGGAGGGCCATGAGCGCGGGACGCACTACGCCCTCGAGACTTCTGACCAACCGCATACATCCTCCTTCCAGCGATCAAACAACGACTTGCAAAGCGTTCGAGTACGCCGGAGTCGGAGCCGGTCGATGTCCGGTCGTCAGGCGGGTGCGCGATGTCCGTCGGGCACTACCAGACCGGACAGCAAGCGCGACAGCGGCGCAAACGTGGATGGCGAGTATACGACCGTAATCGTTTACAACCAAGCCCTTTTGAAGAAAACGGGGGGCGCTGACGATCTGTGTGCGAGAGAGGCCTAGCTCACTTCACGGCACCCGCCGCGAACCGCTTCAGTTCTTCACCCCCGTTGAGAATCACGACGATTTCGGGAGGCTCCGAGTCGCCATCGCGCCGTGCGTCTTCCTTGATCATCAGGAACCTCCGACTGTCGGGCGAGAGCGCATAACTGTGGGCGTCATATGAACTGAGTCTCCGGCACGTACGGCCTGTCGTTGCTGGAAACTCGATCTGGGGTCCATAGGGCACGTGTGGCAGCGATTGGTCGGTGACTCCGTCTGGCGAGAACAGGGTTTGCCGACGAGCCACGACGGAAAGCGGCTATTCCGACGCAGAGCCGTTGCGACGGCATATCGACGTTCACAGCTGTGGATGATTGAATTGATTACGCGGCCACGTTCGTACCGATGATGAAGCCCGCGGACCTGTGGAATCGCGATGATTCGGCAGTGATCGTCGGTGAGACAGGTCGCGAAACCGGTGCGTCCTTCTGAAGTGCCAAGTGCGTGCGCGACCGTTCGTAATATTCCATGTACGATTTCAAGATGCGTTGTAGACCGTTGGCGTTGAAGATGATGACGTGATCGAGGCACTCCCGCCGCACGGATCCGATGAAGCGTTCGATGACTCCGTTTTGCCACGACGAACGGGGAGCCGTGAGCACGTTGGTCATAGCCATCGCCTCTGCGGTCGCGCCTAGTCCGGCAAATGACAGATCGCGGTCATGAAGTAGGTACCGCGGCGCGGCATTTCAGGGAAAGGCTTCTCGGACCTGTTGGGCGGTCCATGCGGCAATCGGAGGCGCCGTCACGGCGACGTGCACGATGCGCCGCCGATGGTGAGCAAGCATGACCAAGACGAACAACGGCCAGCCAGTAGCCGTCGGCACGCCGAAGAAGTCAGCGGCGGTGATCTGCTCGAAGTGATTCGTCAGAAAGGTGCGCCAGGACTGCGATGGCGGCCTCAATCGTCGGCGCATGTATTTCGCAACGGTCGCTTGGCTGACCTGGAAACCAAGCTTCAGGAGCTCGGCGTGGATTCTCGGCGCGCCCCACAGTGGGTTCGCCTCAGACATCGTGCGGATCAGTGCTCGGATATCTGAAGTAGCGATTGGTCGACCGCGACGACGGCTCTTCCACGCCCAGAACAGCCGAAAACCACGACGGTTGTCGTCTTCAAAAAAACCGCGCGGCACAATTTCCGGCGCAATCGGGACGGTGCATCGATTGAGTGGCGCGTCAGCGCGGGGGACTTGCTGGCGGCCCGCGGCGGTCGCGTATGATTGCCGCGACTATGAGCCGGTCTCGCATCATGAATATTGCCTGGAGCCGCGAGCGGCGTGAATGGGTTCGAATGGGCGACACGATTCTTTGTGGAGCACAGCTGATCACGGACCGAGAACGATCGTTATGCTAACCGGGACAGCGTCGTCATGCTTCCTATCGTCCTGCGACAGACCCGTCTCGTCCACGTCAACGGCAGCGCGAACTCGTCGACACCAAACGCCAGGAGCAGAACATGCCGCTAACAATGACATCAGGATCGGCCGCCGCAGCTCTGGGGCGCCCGGTTGCTTTCGCGCTCACGCTGCTGTTGCATGCAGCCGCGCTGTTCGGTCAGTCAAGTACGGGGACCATCGTCGGCACGATTCGCGATTCGAGCGGCGGTGTCCTGCCGGGCGTCTCCGTCACGATCCGCAACGAGGGCACGAACGTGAGCCGCGACGTCATCACCGGCGTCAGCGGCGACTACAGCGCGCCGCTACTGCCGCCGGGCAGCTACGAGGCGTCGGCGGAGCTCGCCGGCTTCGGCAAGAAGGTCGCCCGCAACATCGAACTGCAGGTGAACCAGACGGTGCGGATGGATTTCACCCTCGCGGTGGCAGCGCTGCAGGAGGACGTCCAGGTGACTGCGGCCGCGCCGCTCATTCAGACCGACACCTCGTCGATCGGCCAGGTGATCGGGCAGACGCAGGTCGAAAACCTGCCGCTCAACGAGCGCAACTTCGTGAACTTCGCATATCTCGCGCCGGGTGTGCAGGTCGATGCGGAGAACACACTCGTCTCGAGCCAGGGGCTCGCGTTGAGCGCCAACGGCGCGCGCCAGATCTCGAACAACTTCCTCCTCGACGGCATCGACAACAACGATCTCGTGATCAATCAGTACAGCGCTCTGCCGTCGGTCGACGCGATTCAGGAATTCAAGGTGCAGACCGGCACGTATTCCGCCGAATACGGCCGCAGCTCCGGCGCGCAGATCAACGTCGTCCTCAAGAGCGGCAGCAACAACGTGCACGGCACCGCGTACGAGTATTTCCGCAACCGCCGCCTCGACTCGAAGAACGCGTTTGATTTGCCGGGCGAAATCCCGCGGCTCGACCGCAGCCAGTTCGGCGGCTCCATCGGCGGCCCGCTTCGCCGGGACAAAATCTTCGCCTTCGCCTCGTTCGAGTACCTGATCCTGCGCCAGGCGGATACGCGAACGGCAACCGTTCCGTCGCAAGCGCAGAAGACGACCGCGCTGGCCGCGGTGCCGCCGGCGCTGCGTAATCCGGCCGGTGTGAACATCTTCAATCTGTATCCGGCGGCCAACGTGGGCGATCCGACCACGTCAAACACCTACGTGTCGGCGCCGACGATCGAGCAGAACCTGCCGTTGTTCTCGATCAAGGTGGATCAGGCGGTCGCCGCGCACGACAACGTGGCCGGGCACTACGCGCTCTCATTCGGCCATAAGGTGAATCCGTTCGATCCGCTGGCGCCGTACACCCAGCTCCCCGGCTACGGCACCACGGTGGACACCGACGGCCAGAACGGCGGGTTCAGCTGGAATCACGTATTCAGCGCGAACGTGTTGAACGAGTTTCGCGCCGGCTTCAACGGTGAGCACGGGATCTTCCTGCAGGCCGACAGAACCGACCACAACAAGGAGCTCGGGTTCCCGAACGTGCTGACAGCGCCGATCGATCTCGGGTGGCCGAACGTGTCGGTCGCCGGGTTCGACGGCATCGGCCAGCCGACGAACACGCCTCAGGATCACCCGACTTACACGCTGCACCTGATGGACAACTTCGGGTGGACGCCGGCGTTCAACGGCGGGAAGCACCAGCTGAAAATCGGCGGCGAGTTCCGCCGGTATTTCTATCACCTGCTGTTCGACACCACGGCCCGCGGCATCTGGAACTTCAACGGCACGAGCACGACGCCGTCGCTCGTGCAGTTGCTACAGGGAACGCCGTCGACGGCGCAGACGGTGAATTCCGAAGTCAACATGGATCTGTACGCGAACTCCGTTGGTGTCTATCTCCAGGACGACTACCGCGTCACTTCGTCGCTGACGCTGAATCTCGGCCTGCGGTATGAGTACTACGCACCGGTCACCGAAGGGCACAACGAGCTGAGCGTCCCCGACCTCAGTCGGGCGTCAGCGACGTGCACGCCGAAACCCGGATGCGAGTTCATCGTGGCCGGCACGAACGGGATTCCTGACGCGACGTACCTGCCGGACCGCAACGATTTCGCGCCGCGCATCGGCTTCGCGTGGCGTCCGCTCGAGTCCGAGCGCTTCGTCGTGCGTTCCGGCTTCGGCACGTACTACGACGAGCTGCTGCTCAACGCGCAGCTGAACGCGCGGTTGAACCCGCCGTTCCGCATCACGCAGACCATCGTCAGCCCGGGCACCGCGACGATCCAGAACATCGTCGACCAGCCGCCGTCGCAGACACCGCCGGGCGGAACGTTCATGTCGATGAACTTCCGCGACCCTTCCCAGCAGCAGTGGAACGCGGGCGTTCAGGTGATACCCGCGAAGAATCTGCTGCTCGACGCAAGCTATGTCGGCAGCCGCGGTGTCGACCTCGCACGGTTCCACCGGATCAATCAGCCGCAGCCCGGGCAGCCGGTTCCGTACCCGCAGTTCCAGCCGACGCTCCAGACTGTCGACAACAGCGCGGCGAGCAAGTACAACGCTTTACAGCTGAAGGCGGAGAAGCGGAGCAGCGACCTCAACCTTCTCAGCTCCTACACCTGGTCGAAGTGCACCGACAACGGTAGCTTCTTCGGGTCGAACGTGTCCGGCGGAACGACTCCACAGAACCCGAACGACCTCGACGCCGAGTGGGGACGCTGCCAGTACAACACCGACCACAGGTTCGTCACCAACGTCGTCTACCGGCTGCCGTTCGGACCGGATCGCAGCAGGCTGACGTCCGGGGCGCTCAGCAAGGTGCTGGGTGACTGGGATCTCAGCGGGATTCTCACGGTGCAGAGCGGGCATCCGCTCACCGTCACGCGTGGCGTGCCGCAGAGCGGAACCGTTCCGACTGGCGGCTCGGACCGGCCAGATATGGTGGGCGATCCGAGCGTGGCGGGCCCGGTGGCCGCCAATCCGAGCTGCGTCGCGCCCAACGAGATCCACACGGTCGCGAACTGGTTCAACCCGTGCGCGTTCATGGCGGCGCCGGGCCGCTTCGGCACCGCGCCGCGCGGCAACATCATCGGCCCGCGGTTCGACAACCTCGATATTTCGCTGATGCGCGACGTCCCGCTCTCAGGCGAACGGCGTCGGCTGCGCGTGGAGCTGCAGATGTTCAACGTGTTGAACGTCGCCCATTACAACCTGCCGGTCGGCAACTTCGACTCGAAGAATTTCTCGAGGATCCTGCAGGCGAATGCCGGATCTCCCCGGCAAGTCCAGCTGGGCGTCAAGTACGTCTTCTAGAGCGGCAACTTGGATTAGGAGAACCTCACGATGCGAAACCGAGTTCTCAGCGCGGTTGCGATCCTGCTGCCTATTGAATGGCGTCGATCGGTGACCGCGCGAGACCGCCTCGGCGCCGTAATGTCCCACAAGTCGGCCGACAGTTCTCAGAAGCCCGAAGCCCAGTCGCCAATGTAGACTCTGCACCGTGATTGACCTCGTGTTCGTCCAGGTTGTTCTCGCCGCCTTGGCCGGCTGGCTGGATGACCAAAAGCAGGACGTCATCGCCTATCTGATCGAAGAGAACCGCATCCTGCGGGGTCAACTCGCCGGCCGAATACTCCGACTCAGCGACGAGCAGCGGTGCCGTCTGGCGCGGCGCGGGAAACGTCTCGGCCGTCGTCTCTTGAGTCAGGGGGCGACGACTGTCACGCCCGATACGATTCTGCGCTGGCATCGACAGCTGATCGCCCGCAAGTGGACGTACGCCACGAAGCGATCAGGCCGTCCGATCGTGGCCGCAGAGATCCGACGGCTGATCGTGCGGATAGCGGAGGAGAATCCGCGCTGCGGCTACACCAGAATCCGAGGCGCATTGAAGAACCTGCGGCATCGTGTTGGCCGTTCGACGATTGCGCGAACGCTCAAGGCGCAGGGGATTCCGCCAGTGCCCGAGCGGCCGACGTCGTGGCGGACATTCCTGCGGGCGCACTGGGGCGCGATCGGCGGGGCGGATTTCTTCACGACGGAGGTGTGGACGCGGCAGGGCTTGGTGACCTACTACACGCTCTTCGTCATCGACCTCGCGTCGCGACGGGTCCAGATCGTGGGCTCGACGGCCCATCCGGACGAGATGTTCATGCGCCAGGTCGGTCGCACACTGACGGCCGCCGATGACGAGGAGTCGCTGCATCATCGCGTGCTGATCTGCGACCGCGACCGGAAATGGAGCGCGCCGGTGCGGCAGCTCTTGGCCGACGCGGGGGTTCGTGTGGTGCAGACACCGTTTCAGGCGCCCAATGCGAACGCGCACGCGGAGCGTTTTGTGCACTCCATCAAGACCGAGTGCCTCGACCGCGTGATTATGTTGGGAGAGCGGCACCTGCGACTGACCATTCGCGAATTCCTGGCGCACTACCATCGAGAGCGCAATCATCAAGGTCTGGGGAATGAGCTGATCGAGACGTCACCGACGATGCCGGGCGACGGAAGGCGGATTCGTCGTCGACCACGGCTCGGAGGGCTCCTCAACTATTACGCTCGCGCAGCGTAATTCCGTCGAACGTGTGGGCTCGACTCATGTCTGGGACATTACGCCGTGCCGCGAAGACGAGTGCCCCCGAAGTCGCCGCCCGTGATGGGCGCCGTTCGTCGAGGGCCGTGCGGTACGGCGCCGATGTTTTGCGGTGCCGCGATATTCACGTGCAGCACCATGAGCAGTCGTGTGTTCATGGCCTGGCCTTCCCCAAAAAGCTGACGCCGGGGTAACCCCGACCGCGATACTGGGCCCATGCGAAGCGCACTTCTGACGTTTACGTGATCGGCGGACAGGGTTGGAGACCAACGAGCCGTCGCGCGCGAATGTGCGTCCACTGGCCATGAAGCCGTTCGCCGCGTCGGTCGCCGTCATGACGGCGACGAAAAGCCGTGAACGTGCTCCCATGGTTCCTCTATATTTTATCGGTCCACGGCGCTGCGGCGCGGTTCGGGAGCTGGAGGTTCCGGAGATCTGAAGAAGAACGTCCCACGGTGACGATCATCCGTTTTCGGATAATCCATAACCGGAGATCATCTTTGCGTTCCACTGCCGGAGGCGCCCGCGCTCGGGCGAGGAGGACACGATGCGGATGCATGCGCCGGTCCTGACGGGTTTTGCGGTCGTCCTGACCATCGCCGTTCTCGCCGGCCAACACGGGACGCGCGGCGGTGAGTGGACACGGTACGGGGGCGACGCCGGCAGCACGAAGTACGCGCCATACGATCAGATCAACAAGGCCAACGTCTCGCAGCTTCGCATCGCGTGGCGGCGGCCGGGTGTCGATTCAAGCATCAGCGAGAGCGCGCCAGACTTCTCGTATTCGGGGAATTTCCGCGCGACGCCGCTGATGATCGACGGCGTGTTGTATAGCCCGAACGCGATCGGGTTGGTCGAGGCGTTTCACCCCGGCACCGGCAAAACAATCTGGGTGCAGGAGCCGTTTCGCGATGAGCCCGGACAGGGGCTGCGAGGCGACAGCACACGCGGCGTGACGTACTGGACCGATGGAGCGGAGCGGCGTCTGTTCCTCGTGCGCGGCGAGTACCTCATCGCGCTCGATCCGCGGACCGGAAAGCTGCTTACCTCGTTCGGCGACAAGGGTCGCGTGAATTTGCGGCCGGGCCTCGGGCCCCGGGCAACCAAGTATGCCTGGACCGGAGTGCCCCAGGTGTGTCGCGACGTGGTCATTGTCGGCACCGGGATCGGCGGATCGATGTCGGATCGCCCGACGCACAAGGAGGCGGCGCCGGGGAACGTCCAGGCGTTCGACGTGCGCTCGGGCAAGCCGCGGTGGACGTTCCATCCGATACCGCAGCCCGGCGAAGCCGGCAACGACACGTGGGAGAACGACTCGTGGGCGTACAGCGGCGAGGCGAACCTGTGGTCGCTGATCACCGCTGACGAAGAGCAGGGACTCGTGTATCTGCCGCTGACGAGTCCGACCAACGACATGTACGGCGGGCATCGTCTCGGCAACAACGTGTTCGGCAACACGCTGGTGTGCGTCCGCTGTCTCACCGGCGAACGCGTCTGGCATTACCAGATCGTGCACCACGATCTGTGGGACTACGACCTGCCCGCGGCGCCGATTCTCGCGGACCTCACCGTCGAGGGACGGCCGATCAAGGCGATCGTACAGCTCACGAAGCAGGCGTTCGCGTTCGTCTTCGATCGCACGACCGGCGCGCCGGTCTGGCCGATCGAGGAGCGGCCCGTTCCGACGTCGGATACGCCGGGAGAGCGCACGTCGCCCACGCAACCGTTTCCGACCAAGCCGCCGCCGTTCGACCGACAGGGCGTGTCGGTCGACGATCTCATTGATTTCACCCCCGAGCTGCGCGCCGAAGCGATCGAGCTGTTGAAGCACTATCGGATCGGTCCCCTGTTCACGCCGCCGACTGTCCGCGGAGATGGCCCGGGCGGCATCCGGGGAACCATTCAGTTGCCGGGATCGGTCGGCGGTGCCGATTGGCAGGGCGGCGCATTCGATCCGGAAACGGGAATGCTGTACGTGCAGTCGATCACCGGCCCGTTCACCGCTGATATCGTCAAGGGCGATCCGAAGGTTTCGAATCTCAATTACGTGTCCGGCACGCGGGCGTGGACGCCCGGCCCGCAGGGGCTCCCGCTGCTCAAGCCGCCGTACGGCCGCATCACGGCCATCGATTTGAACAAAGGCGATCAGGTGTGGATGGTGCCGAATGGCGACGGGCCGCGAAATGCGCCGCTGCTCAAGCCGCTCAATCTGCCGCCGCTCGGCACTCCTGGCCGGAGCGCGCCGCTCGTGACGAAAGCGCTGCTCTTCGTCGGCGAAGGCGATCCGGTCATGGCGGCGCTCGGGTCGCGGCTTCGACCCGAGATGCCTGCGTCGCTCGCCCCCGGCTACGGTGGCCGGAAGTTCCGCGCGTTCGACAAGACGACCGGTGCCGTCCTTTGGGAAACCGAGCTGCCCTCCGGCACGACCGGCGCGCCGATGACCTATATGTTCGGCGGAAAGCAATACATTGCCATCGCGGTCGGCAGCAGGGAGCCTCGGAGCGCCGAATGGGTCGCGCTGAGCCTGCCGTAGCGAGGTGATCCTCGCGACACGACCGTGGTGCTTCACCGCGCCAGCGCCGGTCGTATCGATGATCTGGCGCGTCCTTCGCGAGTCCAAGGTGCGTGCGACTTCGATGAGCCGTGAACACGCGGAGGACACGCTCGAGATGTTGGGTATTCAGAATCAGCAGCCGGTCGAGACACTCCCGACGAATCCTCCGCATGAATCGCTCCGCGACCGCGTTCTGCCATGGGACTGGATGGCGCCGACAAGACCTCTCGGATACCCATCCCCGCCACTCGCTGGCGGACCACCTCGCCGTAGGTCGCGTCCCGATCGCGCAACAACCAGCGCGGCGCCGAGTCATGGGAAAGGCATCAATGACTTGCTGCGCCGTCCAGGCCGCTGTCGGATGCTCGGTGATGTTGAAATGAACGATCCGCCGGGGTGTTGGAGCAGAACTCGCTAAAGGCCTGCGCTGCTTTTCTTGGGCGCCGGTGCGTCCTCGTCGGTCGTCGCGAGCGGCGGGAGCGGCGTCTCCGGCCGAATCGGTGGTTTCTTCGTGTGAAACTCGGTCGCGCGTTCGAACGCGTGCGCAAGGGCGAGCACGCGGCCTTCCGAGAACCGCGGCCCGGCAATCATCAATCCAACCGGAAGCCCCTTCGATGTGAAGCCGCAGGGGATCGAAATCGCAGGAATCCCATAAACGTTGAACGCGCCAGTGTTTTCCAGCTCCGGGTTGCGCGGCACGTCGGTTTCTTCACGCTTGATCGAAGCGTCGACCGTGCGCGGCGTTCTGCGCCGCGTCGGTAGCACCACGAGGTCCACGTCCTTGAATGCGTCGTCGATTGTCCGCCGCAGCAACTCCAGCCGCCACCGGCCGCGAATGTAATCCGCGGCCTTTGCGTTCGTGCCGTTCTGCAGCGCGCGGCGCGTTGGAATCATGTAGCGTCCCGACATGCGGCCGAACATCTCCTCGTGATACGCGTACGTTTCGCCGGGGAGCGTGACGTCCCGCGTCGAGGGCAGCATCGTGTCCGTCATGGTCTTCGTCAGCTTTGCCAGCACGCGCACAGCATCGTCCACCACCTTCGCGACGTCGGCGTCCAGCAGATCGAAGAACGGCGCGCGGGCGATCCCAATCCGGAAACCGCTCACCGGCTGGTTGAGCGCCGTCACGTAGTCTTCCGCGCCGTGTTCGACGCTTGCGATGTCGAGCCGATCGTAACCCGCGAGCACGTTCAGCACTATCGCAGCGTCCATCACGCTGCGCGTGATTGGGCCGCAGTGATCAAGCGAAAGCGTCAGCGGAATGATGCCGCGGATCGAAACGAGGCCGTAGGTCGGCTTCAGCCCGACGACGCTGCAGTACGAGGCCGGCGTGCGGATGGAGCCGCCGGTATCAGTGCCGAGCGCGCCGTAGCACAGATCCGTCGCGACGGCGGCAGCCGATCCGCCGGAAGAGCCGCCCGGATTGCGCTCGAGCGCCCACGGGTTGCGCACCGGACCGTAGTAGCTTGTTGCCGACGTACCGCCGAACGCGAACTCGTGCAGATTCGTCTTACCGACGACGATCGCGCCCGCCGCCGCGAGGCGGCGCGTGACCTCGGCATCGTCGGTCGGCACGCGATCGTCGAACACCGCGCTCGCGGCGGTGGTGCGGACGCCGGCGGTATCGATGTTGTCCTTGAGCGCGATCGGTATGCCGTGAAGCGGTCCGCGTACCTTGCCCGCGCGCTGCTCAGCGTCGAGCGCCGCGAGGCACGCGTTCACGAGATCGACGGACGTGACCGCTCCGGTCCGCAGCCGTGCGGACGCCTCGGCCAGCGTCAGCCCGGCAAGCGCCTCGGAAGCGTTGACCGTCGCCGTTCTGGGTGCCGGCCGGCCATCGGCCTGTGTCGAAGCGACTCCGGCCACACGGGTCGCAGCGACAGCGGCGCCGAACAGAGAGGCAGTGAACTCGCGGCGCGACAGCATATTCACCTCGATAGCTGGAATCGTGAGGGGACCAAGTGTATCGCTAATCGCAGTTGAGCGGCGCGCCTGGCGAAATCGCGGCCCGAGGATGTTGCGCTCTATTCCGGCCATAATTGCTGAAGGTGACGAGCGAGATCCGGCCGCCCACCTGCGTCCGGCGTTTCACAGCCAGTTGGTCGACCGACGTGAAACGTTGCAAAACGATATTAGACGCCTGACAGACCAAATCGGCTATCTCCGCGACTTACACGGCATCGTGTCGCAGCTGCTGACGGCTCGGGCGCAGAACAACAAACAAAACGAGGTGAACTCGAAAGCCGGATAACTGAATTGGAGCCGTGGGCTGGCCTTCAGCAAGATGAACTCGATCCAAAGGCACCCGGGAAGACGGTGGACGCGTCGATTGGAAGAAACAGAGCGAGCTCGAAGGCAAAAGGCAAGAGCTTCGAGCGATCGACTCCGAGATCGACAGCAGACTAAACAGCGCAGCCGAGAGGAAGGGCAGCCCAGGACTTCAAGACGTGGATGCGCGTGCCGCGCGTGCCTGCAGATGCGAGACGCGTGAACCTGGCCGGCAAGACGGTGATGCCGGCGATCATCGACACGCACACCCATCTGAGCCAGACGCGCGAGATGCTGCTCGACGATCTGCGCCGGAGGGCGTACTTCGGAGTTGGCAGCGCTGAGTCTCGGTCAGGACACGACCGACATGTCATTCCAGGTTCGCGCACAGACGATGCCGGGCCTGGCGAGGTTTTTTACGGCGGGGCGCGGGATCACGGCACCGGAACCAGGGCGTACGACCGCTCCGTACTGGGTGACGACGACCACGGAAGCGCGGAAGGCCGTGCACGAGGATGCGGCCAAGAGGGTCGACATCATCAAGATCTGGGTCGACGATCGCATGGGCACCGTGAAGAAGCTTTCTCCCGAGATCTATCGCGCGGTCATCGATGAAGCGCACAAGAATGGCCTTCGCGTCATCGCTCACATCTACACGCTCGAGGACGCAAAGGGAACCCTTCGCGCCGGCCTCGACGCGTTTGCGCACGGCGTGCGAGACAAGGACCTCGATGACGAGTTCATCACGCTCGTAAAACAGCATCAAAATCTGGTCCTCGGTCCGAACATGCCCGATCGCGTCGTCGTAGCAGATATCGACTGGCTGCGGCAGAGCCTTCCGACAGCGGAGTTCGAAAGGCTTCAGACGGGCAACACCAATCGGCCGGACGCCCACGCATTCTGGAGCATCCAAGCGCGCAACCTCGCGAAGATGAGCGCCGCAGGCGCGCGCATCGTGGTCGGGACCGATGGGAATACGCCTTATGCGCCGCACGTGGAAATGGCGGACATGGTCGCGGCCGGGATGACGCCGATGCAGGTGATTGTCGCCGCCACGCGTAACGGTGCACAGTTTCTCAGAATGACCGACACCGGCACGATCGAAGCAAGCAAGAGTGCCGACTTCCTCGTGCTGGACGCCAACCCGCTGGACGACATCACCAACACGCGGAGGATCTCCTCTGTGTACCTGCGCGGCGCCGCCGTGGAACGTTCCTCGTACAAATAGAAACGGGATCGGTCATGCTGCGGTCTGAAGCTGTACCATGACGGCCGGAGCGTAGACGATAAGCTGCACTTCTCTCCGTTGAATCCGCGAACGAATGCCGCTGGTCGGCGCTTCCTATGTCGGCCGCTGTGAACAATTCGTGAACAATTTTCTGCCAGACACCAGGGAACACAGGATAGACAACCTGCGTTAACCTACGAACCAGGAGGTCGCAGGTTCGAGTCCTGCTGGGCCCGCCAACTAACTGAAAAAAGGGATTTGATTCAGACTCTGGGAAGGCGACCTCGACGCGTCCCGCGTGGGTCGCATCCGAAAATAACCGACGTGGTGATCGTCGACACGACGGTCTGGGTCGATTACCTCCAGGGCATCAGGAATCCCGAGACAGATTGGCGACATGCAGAACTTGATCGCCAGCGTCTCGGCGTGACGGACGTCATCCTCTGTGAAGTCTTGCAAGGCGTACGGGACGAGATTGCAGTGAAAAATGTCGAGCGCCAACTGCTCAAGCTGGAGGTGTTCGAATCAGGCGGCGTCGACCTGGCCAGGGAGGGCCACCCGGAACGATCGGACGCTGCGCAGCCGCGGCCATACTGTCCGGAAAACAATCGATTGTCTCGTTTTTGTATCCGCGAGCGGCACTCGCTGTTGCACCCGCGACCGCGATTTCGATCCGTTCGAAACCCTTCTTAACCTTTCAGTGATCCATCCATCACGAACCGTTTGACGAGCCGCCGATCATTTTGCTGATCTTTTCTCTTCGCGATCGGTGAAACTCCCCGATGCGTTGCCCGGGACGTTCAGCGGCGTGTCGAATCGAGGCGGCAATTCATCAACTCCGACGTTTTTGTCAGGGGTGCTTCAGCCGAGATGTCTGACTGTTAAGGGTGCTAACGCTGTGTTCGAACGACGGAGAGTCTCCCAGCAGACGGGTCCCTATCAGCCGTCAACTGGTACGCGCTAATTGCGGCTCGACGGCTTCTATCGCGACTCGTCGCAAATCGCTTGATTCCCGCGCGCCTACCGCATACGTACTCCGCGATTTCAGCTCGGATTCGTCTGCGTGGTTTGGTCCACGCCGCTGAGGTTTGCGGTCACAGACCCGGGAGGTGCGGGATGACGTCTCGACATCGTGCCTGGTTGAGCCGAGCAATCACGGCCAGTGTGATTGTCGGCGCCATGGCCTTCGGGGCAGACGCGGCATTTGCGCAGGTGTCGACGGGCGGCATACGCGGCATCGTGCGCGATGACACAGGCGGCGTGCTGGTTGGAGTCACGGTGGAAGCCAGCAGCCCAGCACGCATGGGGACGGCCGTCGTCGTCACGGACAACGACGGCGCGTACCGCGTGGAGAACCTGCCGGTCGGGCAGTACTCGGTGACCTTCTCGCTCTCCGGATTCGCCACCGTTCGGCAGGAAGGAATCCGCGTCGAGGTTGGGCGATCGATCGAGCTCGATCAGATGCTGAAGGTGAGCGCCGTCGCTGAGACGCTGACCGTGTCGGGTCAGGCGCCGGTGGTCGACACCGTACACGGCGGAACGAGCTCGAACTTCAGCACGGAGCTAATCCAGAACATCGCGGTGTCGCGTACGTCATTTTTCGACATCCCGGCGCTCGCGCCGGGCGTCCAGGTGACGAACGGCAACATTGGCGCGGGCAGCGGGTTCAACATCAACGGGTCGGACAGTAACCAGAACGCGTTCCAATATGACGGGCTCGACGTGTCGGCGCCGTCGTTTGGGGGGCCGTTCGACTGGCCGAACTTCGACATGATGCAGGAAATGCAGGTGAAGTCGGTCGGGGCATCGGCCGAGTACGCCGGCTTCCAGGGCGGCGTCATCAACCTGGTGCTCAAGTCGGGCAGCAATCGGATTCGAGGGAGCGGCTCCTTCTACGGCATCTGGGACCCGCTGCAGGCGAACAACACGCCGAATGAGCAATACCCGCGGAAGACCGATCACCGCCTCGACTACAACTACTCGTTCGGCGGACCGATCATGAAGGACAGGCTCTGGTTTCAGTACATCTCGGAGCATATCCGGTGGGAACGGGCCGACGGCCTTGGAGTTCCGCCCGATTTGATGGATAAGACGCGCATCTGGCGGCCGTTTATCAAGATCGACGCGCGTCCCACCAACAGCGACTCGTTCTCGGTGCATTACAACGACTGCCGCGACTGGTGGGGATATGGCGCCGGCAAGCTGGTGCCGCCGATTGCCGCCAGCGTCGAGATTGGGAAGGACCCCGTCGTGATCGCCCAATGGGCCCACATCTTCAACAGCAGCACGCTGCTCGAGGTGAAAGGCGGTGGCGTGTACATCAACAAGGACTATGTCCCCCAGATCGGTGACCGGACTACTCCGGGACATATCGACGTCCTCACCGGCGCGGCCAGCCTGAATCGGACCTCCGCGAACACCCGCGACCTCGAAAACAGGCAGAACATCAACGCCACGCTGTCGCACACCGCCACCGATTTCGTCAAGGGAACGCACGAATTCAAGTTCGGAGTGCAGACGACGCCGTGGAACACGTCGACGATCCGCGGCGGATATGCGAGCGGCAGAATGTTCTATGACCTCGGCACAAAGCCCTATTACGTGCTGACGCAGGAACCGTACGCACAAGGCGGCACGATCAAAATGTATGGCGCGTTCGCCCAGGACGACTGGACCGTCAACGGCCGCGCCACAGTCAACCTGGGCATCCGTTACGATCGGACGAACGGCTCTGTGCCGTCGCTCGAGCAGCTCGACAGCACCCTGCAGCCGACCGGTAAGACATTCCCTGGAATTCCGAATGTCTTCCACTTCAACGACGTCTCACCGCGGGTTGGCTTCGCCATCAAGCTGGATCAAGCCGCCAAGACGGTGCTGAAGGGGCACTGGGGACGCTACTTCAGCAAGATCATCGCGCCTCAATTCCAAGGCATTGCCCCGGGCAATACGCCGTACAACTACTTCTTTTACAACGACGTCACGGGCAAGTACGACATCCCGTACTATTCGATCGACCCGAAAGCGAACTACGCTGTCGACCCGCGTGTCAGCAACCAGTGGGTCGATCAGTTCTTCGTCGGGATCGAACGACAGCTTCAGCCTAACTTTGGCATCAACGTGTCGTTCCTGATGAAGAAGGAGAGGAATTTCATCCGCGTCAAGGACGTCAGCGGCACGTACGCGGCACAAGCGTTCGTCGACACGTTCAACGGTCGGACACAGACGCTGACTGTCTTCAACCGCGCCTCCCCCTCGTCGCAGAGCTTGTACGAAGTGGCCAACAGAGACGACCTCGATCAGGACTACAAGAGCTTCACCTTCGAGGCGAACAAGCGGCTTTCAGCGAGATGGCAGCTGCAAGCGTCGTACACATGGCAGCGGAGTCTGATCTACGCGAGGGGCGCCGTCAACTCCCAGGGATTCGGATTCCTCAGTCGCGGCGCGTACGGCAGCGATCCGAACGATTTGATCAACGCCTACGCGCGATCGGGAGTCGACAGCACGCATGGTGTCCGCTTGTCGGGCTCGTGGGAGGCGCCGTGGGGGATTCATGTGGGTGCGACGTACTTCGGCGACTCCGGGCGCCCGTATGGGCGGATCATCAGAGTCCCGCTCAGTCAGGGCGCGCGCGCGGTGCTCGCCGAGCCTCGCGGCACCTACACCCTGCCGGCTCTCAACAACGTCAAGCTGCGTCTGGACAAGGACTTCCCGCTCGGTCAACCGAGTCAGCGGCTGCGGCTCTCGCTCGACGTTCAGAATCTCTTCAACGTCGACACTCCGAACAGCATCCAGAACAACAGCTCACTGGAGAATTACTACACCGGAACCGGTCACATCGGAATTCTCAACGTCGTACCGCCACGCCAGGCGCAAGTCGGCATCCGGTACGAGTTTTAGAGGCGTATGACGAACTCTCAGCGTTTCAGCAGGGTCGCTGTCCTCGGTTGCGCTGTCATCATGATCGTCGCCACGGCGGGACGCCGTGGTGTCGCGCAGCAGTCCGCGTCCGGCGAGTGGCGGACGTACGGAGGAGACAAAGGCTTCACGAGATACTCGCCGCTCGATCAGATCAACCGCGAGAACGTTGTCAACCTGCGACCCGTGTGGCGGCGGCCGGCGATCGAATCACAACTGTTGGCCAAATTTCCCGATCTCGTCGCGTCGAACTACTTTCGGGGCACGCCCATCATGATCGACGGCGTGCTGTATGCGCCCGACGGTGTCGGACTGATCGAGGCGTTCGACGCGGCCACCGGGCGGACGATCTGGATTCAGCAGCCGGCGTCGCCGACGCTGAAGGAAGCAACCGGCCAAAGCACGCGCGGTGTGGCGTACTGGCGCGATGGCGCGGACGCGCGCATCATCGCGGTGCGCGGCGAATACCTCTACGCCCTCGACGCCAGGACCGGCGCGCCCTATCGCGACTTCGGACAGAACGGCCGCGTCTCGCTCAACCGCCACACGCCCGACGATGCGCGCTATTTCGGCTTTGCCGGTCCTCTCGTCGTCGGCGGCGTCATTGTCGTCGGTGGCAATGGCGGCGGCAAATCGGGCGAAGGCTACGGCGACGATGGGTTCGAAGCCAGGGCCAGACCTGAAGACATCAGAGGTTACGACGTGCGGACTGGCAAGCAGCTCTGGACGTTCCATGTCCTGCCGCAGAAGGGCGAACGCGGCGCGGAGACGTGGGAAAAGGGCTCGGGAGAGTTCGTCGGCAACATGGCGGCGTGGGCATCGCTCACGGCAGACGAGGACCTCGGCTACGTTTACGTGCCGCTCAGCGCGCCCACCGTCTCGTACTACGGTGGGCATCGCCACGGCCAGAATCTCTTCTCCGATAGCCTCGTCGTCCTCAACGCCAGGAACGGCCAGCTGGTGTGGTACTTCCAGATGGTGCACCACGATCTCTGGGACTATGACTCCGCGACTCCGCCGGTTCTCGGTGATATCACCGTCGGCGGCAAGAAGATCAAAGCGGTCATCGCTGCTAATAAGACGGGCTTTCTGTATGCGTTCGATCGGGTCACCGGCGCGCCGGTGTGGCCGATTGAGGAGAAGCCCGTGCCCCAGTCCGACGTTCCGGGCGAGCAGACGTCGCCAACGCAGCCCTTTCCGACCAAACCGCCGGCGGTCGATCGTCAGGGCGTCACTGAGAATGATTTGATCGACTTCACGCCAGAACTGCGGAAGCGAGCCCTCGAACTGGCGAGCCAATATGCCATGGGCCCGCTCTTTACTCCTCCAGCGATGAAGAGCACCAGCCCGAACGGCAAGAAGGGCACGCTCGCGTTTCCCAATGCGTGGGGATCAGCCAACTGGAACACCGGCGCATTCGATCCTGAAACCGGCATCTACTATGCCGCGTCCTGGGGGCAACTCGGCACATACGGGCTGACGAAGACCACCGACCCGCACGCGACGATGGCGTACTGGATCGCGCATGAAACGCCCGAACAGATCCAGCATGGGAACGACGCCGAAGAGAGAGTTCAGCCGGAACCGTCGCGACTTTCGATTGACGGCCTTCCGCTCACGAAACCGCCGTACAGCCGGTTGACCGCTGTGAACATGAATACGGGCACACGCGTCTGGAGCGTTCCGAACGGTGATGGTCCTCGAAATCACGCGCTCCTCAAGGACCTCAACCTGGGGCCACTCGGGAATCCAGGTCGGCCGGTGGCGCTCGTCACGAAGACGCTCTTGTTTGTCGGGGATTCAAGCGACGTCGTCTTCGGTCGCGGCGGTATATACGGCCCCGCGAAGTTGCGCGCCTACGACAAGGCGACCGGGCAGGTGATCGCAGAAACAGAGCTGCCGGTGGGAACCACTGGTGGCCCGATCACTTATGTGGCCGGCGGTAGGCAGTACATCGTTGTGCCGATCGGAGGAAAGGGTTACGGCGCCGGCTGGGTCGCCTTCGCTGTCGCACCCGGGTCTGAAAGCATCAGCCTGACCAGCCTCACGCCGGCTCCCCGGGTCGGGAACGGCGTCACACCAGCCATTTACACCGATGCGCAAGCCAGGCGCGGTGAAGCGATCTTTCAGAAAAGCTGCGCGACATGTCATTCGCAGGGTGGGTGGGGGCCTCCACTCCGAGGGAACGCGTTCTGGTCGTCGTGGGATGGCAAGCCGGTTCGTTCGCTGTACAGCACCATCATCAGTTTGATGCCGCCCGATGAGCCGGGCAGCCTGACCGAAAGGACGGTCGTCGATACGGTCGTCTACATTCTCAAAATGAACCGGCTGCCTGCCGGCGACAAGGAAGTCAAGACCGCGGGCGATTTGAACGGCATCGAGCTGAGGCGGCCGGAGCCATAGAAGCCACGCCGTGCATCGGCAGTTCATTGCGGGCAGGCTTGGGTACATTGCAGCAGTAGTAGTCGTCGCCGCGGCAGGCGCTGGCATCGCTGTTCTGTCGCGGATGGCGTTTCGCGATCGTCAGTACCAAACTGCGGGCGGCACCGTGATCGGGCGGCTGCCGTCTGGCGTTCGGCCGTCGGATCTGAATATCGTTCTGATCACGCTCGACACGACGCGTGCGGATCGACTCGGCGCTTACGGATTTCCTGAGACCGTCACGCCCGAACTCGATCGGCTCGCTCGCGAGGGTGTGCTGTTCGAGCGCGCCGTTACCGCGGCACCACTCACGCTTCCCGCACACTCGTCGCTCTTCACCGCGAAATACCCGCCTCATCACGGCGTGCGCGACAATGGCGGCTTCTTCCTCGACGCACGGGAGACGACACTCGCCCAACGGTTGAAGGCGCACGGCTTCCGTACCGGAGGATTCGTCGGCGCGTACGTGCTCGATCGGTCCTGGGGCATCTCGCAGGGTTTCGACACTTACTTTGACGATTTCGACCTCTCGAAGTACGAGTCGCCGTCTCTGGGCGAGGTGGAGAGGCCGGGCAATGACGTCGCGGACCACGCGCTGGCGTGGCTCGAGACAGTTCGATCGTTCCGCTTCTTCTGTTGGATTCATTTTTACGACGCGCACTCGCCGTACAACCCGCCGGAACCGTACCAAACCAGATTTGCTCGTCGGCCATACCTCGGCGAGATCGCGTTCGTCGACTCGCAAGTCGGCCGGATCCGAAGCTTTCTGGAAACGCACGGCCTGCTCGATCGAACCGTGATCGTGGCCGTGGGGGATCACGGCGAGAGCCTCGGCGATCACGGCGAGAGCACGCACGGATTCTTCGTCTACGACTCGGTCCTTCGTGTTCCGCTGTTGATGCGGACGCCGTACGACGCGCTGCGCGCGCGCCGCGTGACAGACCTCGTGCGCAGCGTCGACGTGGCGCCGACGCTGCTCGATTTGCTCGCGATTCCGTTCGATGGCCGCATCGACGGACAAAGCGTCGTCCCTGCGATGACCGGACCGACGCGCGACATGGGACTCGTCGGCTACGCCGAAGCCGTCTACCCGCGATACCACTTCGGCTGGGGGGATCTCCGCAGTCTGACGGAAGGACGTTTCAAGTACATCGATGCGCCGCGACCCGAGCTGTACGATCTGGTCCAGGATCCAGGCGAGACGCGGAACATCTACGCGGATCGCCGGCCGCTGGCCGACCGGATGGCTGCCTCTCTCCAGTCGATGGATTCGGCGCGCGACGAGGGCCCGAAACCGAAAGTCGACCTCGATCCGGACGCCCGCGTGCGGCTGGCAGCGCTCGGTTACGTCGGAACGTTTGCTGGAGGACCATCACGCGGGCCCCAGCGCCTTGCAGACCCGAAAGACAAGATTGACGTCTTCAATCTGCTCGTCGACGCGCGCGAGAAGCTCCATGACGCGAACGCCTCGGAGCGGGGGCTCGCGACGCTAAGGCAACTCGTCGCAACAGATCCGGAGGTGATCGACGCGTGGGTGATGCTCGGGAACCAGTACGCGCACCGCCACGAATTTAATCGCGCCCTGGACGCGCTTCGCCGCGCGCTCGCGCTGAAACCGGACTACGACCTGGCCGTGTTCAACCTAGCGGGCGTGTATCGCGCGATTGGGCGCGACGAGGAGGCACTGCTCGGATACCGGCGCCTGCTTGCCCTCGATCCGCGCAACGCGCAGGCGCACCAGCTCGTAGCTCAAATTCTCGTAGATCGCCGCACGCTCGATGAAGCTGAGAAGGAACTGCAAGTCGCGCTGGATCTGCAGCCCGCGATGGCCGCCGCCAGAAACACGCTCGGGGCGCTCCGTCTCAAGCAAGGCGACCTGGACTCCGGTGAACGGGAGATTCGAGCGGCGCTGTCGCAGAATCCCGATCTACGCCTCGCGCATTTCAATCTGGCGCTTGCGGCGGAGCGGCGAAACGATTTGAACACGGCGATTGCCGAGTACAAGAAGGAAATCGACTCTCATCCGGGAAGCTACATGGCCGAATTCAACCTCGGCAAAGTCTTCGAGACACTGGGCAAAGTGTCGGAGGAAGAGGACGCGTTCCGGGCGGCAGTCAACAGCAATCCCGCATTCGCGGAGGGACATCTGTTTCTCGCAAAGCTCCGTCTCGATCGCGGCGATCTTCACGAGGCAGTCCAGCTCGCGCGGCGCGGCATCGAGCTGAACCCTGAGGCCGAGTTTGCGCCGCTCGGTCACTTCGTGATCGCGGATGCGTATACGCGTCAGGGACGCGGCGCCGATGCGTCGCGCGAGGCGGCGGAGGGCCGCCGGCTCGCGGCGCGTGTGAAAGTGCACTGATCGCCCCACGCGATTTACGGAAGCAGCCTCGCTCGGTAACTGCGGCTGAGTCGTAGCCTCGCGCCCGTGGTGAGCATCACACTGAAGTCCCCTTGCGGCAACGCCTCGATCGCGCGAACCCGGTCGGCATTCACGATAGTGGTGCGGTGGATGCGCACGAACTTTTCCGGATCCAGGGCAGATTCAAGCTCCGATAAGGTGTGGCGCACGAGGAACGAGCGCTCGTGTGCGTGCAGTTCGACATAGTCACCGGCCGAGCTGATCCAGTCCACTTCATCCGGGCGCAAGACGATGAAGCGGCCGCCGTCTTTTGCCACCAATCGAGCGAGCGACCGGCTCGGGCTCGTCTCGCGGGTCGATTCGCTGCGTCCGGCCGACAAGACCTGGCGCGCGCGCTGAAGGGCTGCTTGAAACAATCTCGGCGTGATCGGTTTCAGTAGATATCCGACCGCGTTCGCTTGAAATGCTCGCAACGCATAATCATCGTACGCCGTTACGAAGATGACCGCGCACGTTGGTGAGACGGCCTTTTCAAGCACTTCGAATCCATCGGTCCCGGGCATCTGAACGTCGAGGAAGATCAAGTCGGGGCGGAGCC
Organism: Acidobacteriota bacterium; assembly: GCA_003222395.1. Taxonomy (GTDB): domain Bacteria; phylum Acidobacteriota; class Vicinamibacteria; order Vicinamibacterales; family CAVVIG01; genus Gp6-AA45. The sequence goes on along the minus strand of QHWB01000064.1, from coordinate 21,300 downwards.
TCGATACTGCGGACACCGCCAACGCTCCATCGGCCGCTTCACCGACGACTTCGATATCTTTCTCGGATTCGAGCAGCAGACGGATGCCTTCGCGGATGAGCGGCGAATCGTCGACGATTAGCGTCCGGATCATCACGACACCGCCTACTCTTCGTACGACGGGACCGTCGCGTCCGAGGGCTCGTACGGGATCGAGATCGAGACGCAGCCGCCGCCTGTAATCGCGTCATCACCCAACTCGAGCCGAAAGGCGCTGCCGTACGTCCGCTGCAGCCGTCCACGGGTGTTCGCCAGCCCGATGCCGTCGCGGTGCTGCATCCGGCCGAATCCAGGGCCGGAATCGGCCACGCGCAAGTCCAGCGTGCCGTTGACGCGGGTTGCCGCGAGCGCGATCGTACCGGAGCCCTGACGGCACGCGACGCCGTGAACGATCGCATTTTCGATGACAGGTTGGAGCAGCATGCTCGGGACGAGGGCGCGCAACGTATCAGCATCGATGTGGCGTTCGACGTGGAACCGGTCGCCGAGCGACAACTGCTGAATAGCGAGGTACTCCTCCAGAAACTCGAGTTCCGATGCCAGCGTCACCTTTTGAGGCCGTTTCGAATCGCAGGTGACCCGCACCAGATTGCCGAGGTGACCGAGCGTCTCCACGACACCGTTCTTATCGCCCTTCAGCGCAAGAACAGAGATCGCCTGCAGCGTATTGAAGAAGAAATGCGGGCGCATTTGCGCCTGCAGCGCCTCGAGCTGGGCCTGCGCCAGGCTCGTTTCGAGATGCGCCTCCGATACCTGCCGCCGGTGCAGTTCCGAGTAATGCCGCGCGATGTAGGTCGCCCCCACGATCGCCCAGTAGGCCAGGAAGTCCGAGGCGAAATTCATGCGCATGATCCGGAATAGCCGTGATGCAAAGGGCAGCTCCGGGCGGAGGCTGATGAACGGCGCGCCTGCCACGAGCAGCATATGAACATAGGCGAAGACGAACCCGCCTACGACGTGCGGCAGCACGGTGCGCCACTGATGCAGATCGAGTCGGTACCGCCCCGCCAGCGCAATCGCCAGGGGAAGCGCGACCAGGTACGTGATCCAGAACTCGGGAACGCCGACGAACAGGTACGTCCAGGAGAGGTGAAGGCCCTCGCCGACACCGCCGACGTACGTATGGATGATGTCGAGCACACACAAGCAGACGATGAGCGCCAGGATTGTTTTCAGTGCATTCGCATCGATACGGAGCGGTCCGAGCGTCATCTCACAAATCTGCGATCGAGAGTTGAGCGTCTGCGTGCCGCCAGGCGCGTCGAAACATCGCGTGTGCGCGTTCGGCATCGACGGTGCGACGCATGGCAAGGAGCGCCTGCCATAGTCCGAACAGCGATCGGCCGTTCCCCGGATTTCTCGCCAGATCGGCCCGGAACACGCGTTCCGCTTGATCAAACTGGCGGGCCGCGAAGAGCGCCGCGCCGAGCGACTCACGAGTCGGGTAGTAGAAAGGCGGCGGCTCATGATAGTCGAGCAGTTCCTCGGCGGCGACGGCCTGTCGCCACGACTCGACGCTGGCCGTCAGACCTCGTTCAGCCTGGATGAACCTGGCCGCCAGAACGGCACGAAACACCGCGACGACGCGCTCGATCGGGTTGCCGCGGAATGTAGCGGTCGCCGGCATATATGCGGCGGCGGCGTCGAACGCATCGCGTTCCTGCCGCGCCCGCGGCGACTGATCGAGCGCAAGTGACGCCTGCGCGCGTGCAAAGCTGGAAAGCATCAACGCGAACGGATCATCGCGTGATGGAGCACCGAGCGCAAGTACCTCCGTCCACGCGTGAAACCGCATGAGGACGACGGCGAGCGGCGCGGAAAACCGTTGTGGAGTCAAGTCGCCGGCAAGCCCTGCTTCCACCCGGGCGAACTCACGCGCCGCGCTCTGGGCTTCCGCAAACCGGCCGTCGAACGCGTCGGCGACGGCGAGGGATTCGAGATCGTGTATGTAGTACATGGCGCCATCGTCGCCCGGCGGATTGTGTTGCAGGTACCAAAAATCGGCCGACACCGCGCGCGCGTTCATGCGAATCGACGCGTCATAGTCGCCGACGCGCATGTATACATGGGACGGCATGTGAAGCAAATGTCCGATCCCTGGAACCAGCGTTTCCAGTCGCCTTGCGCTTTCCAGCGCCCGCATCGGCGTCGTCGAGCCCTCGACTGCGTGGATGTACAGATGATTGGCGCCGACGTGCATCGCATCTCGATGCAGAGTCGATTCGAGCACGGAGACGATTTCATCGTCTTGCTCCGGCGTGCGCGGTCGGATCTGGAGGAGGCTGTCGGCGTACAGGACGGAAGCATCCAGATCGCCGTCGAGAGTGTGAGCTAACCCACGCATCTTGTCGGCGTACGCGCGTGCGTTGACCTGACCGTCGACCGTGCAGTATCGAGCGACGACAGCGTCCGCGTACCTCCGCTCACCGCTATCGGCCGCCAATCTGACCGCATCGCGCGATGCATCGCATGCCGCGCGCACGTCGCTGGGCGTCGCATCCATGTTGAGGTTCGGTCCGCGCGCAAGCGCGATCCCGACCTGCGGCATCGCCGCGCGCGGATCCAGCGTCGCGGCGCGCGCGAACGTTCGCTGTGCCGCATCTCGATTGAACCCGTAGTACATCGTCAGCGCTCGATCGAACAGGTGTTGACCTGGCGCGCTGTCGGTGGAAATCCGGTGGTGAAGGGTGCCGAGGGTGGCGGGGAACGACGGCACGCCATCGGTGGCATTCGGAAGATGTTGGTGTGGTCCGGCGGAGCGCGACGCGCCTGAAGGCGGACTAACCACGAGACCGACGACAAGCACGGGCAGTCCGATTTGGGCGAGCATCTGTAACTGCTGTCGGGCCATGCGCGTGTTTCCGCGTTCGGAGACTATCCGCACGATCGACGCGAGTCAAGGCGCCAACGCCTCGGTCCTTTGTGCGGTATCCGACCCACAGGTCGCCCCTTGCAAGAACTTGCAAGACTTTCGGCAACACCCGTCCACAATCGGTATCGGACGATCATGATGCCTGACAGCCGACCCCGATTTTCCGGGGTCGGCTGCGTGTACGGTGCACAAATTCGATCCAGCTCACGCCGCGCGCTCATATTCGTGCAACAGTCCGCCGAGACGGTCGCGGCGTTTCACTGCCATCGGTCGCGTGCCCGCCCAGTTCTCAATCGCCGGTCGGCCGTTCGGCGGCGCGAGGTCCAAGCTGCGGTGAGGTCGATAGCCCTTGTACCATCTCGAACGGCATCATCAAGGAATCGGGAACGCGTTGATCGCTGGTGTACCGGCGACCAGAGCTGGAGCGATCCGTCGTCGACCGCGCCTGGGCGGACTGCTCAATTACTACGAGCGCGCGGCATGATTGTCGGTTCGGCTGATGAGCGGGACATTACGCGCTGATGACGAGGAGTCGCTGCGTCATCGCATTCTGATCTGCGACCGCGACCAGAAATGAAGCGCACCGGTGCGGCAGTTCTTGGCCGAGGCGGAGGTTCGTGTGGTGCAGACACCGTTTCAGATAGGGCCAACTTGCACCGATGACCACTTCTGGTCATAATGTGACTATGAGAGAGGTGCGGATTGCCGAACTGAAGGCACGGCTCAGCGAGTACTTACGCGCTGTTCGTCGGGGCGAGACCATTGCGGTACTCGACCGTGAAACACCTGTCCCCCAAATCGTGCCCGTCCGAGACCGAACGGCGCTTCGAATCCGCAAACCCGCACCTGGCACACCGCCGCCGAATCGTGTGCCACTACCGAAGCGTCTGAAATCCACCATCGACGTCGTGCAACTGCTGCTGGAAGAACGTCAACTGCACCGATGATCGCCTACGTCGACGCGTCGGTACTGTTGCGGGTCGCCCTACGTCAGCCCGACGCGTTACCCGAATGGCGACAGATTCGGCAAGGCGTCTCGAGCGCGTTGATCACAACCGAGAGTCTCCGCACGCTGGATCGTCTTCGGCTGCGTGCGAAGCTACCGGACGAGGAGATCGCGAACCGACGCGCCGCGATCCTACGCTTGATCGCGTCGTTGGAACTCGTGGAAATTGATGCCGTGGTTCTCGATCGCGCGGCGCAGCCGATGCCGACGGAACTGGGCACCCTCGATGCGATTCACCTGGCGACAGCCCTTCTCTGGAAAGAGATGTCGCGGGTGGATCTCGTCATGGCCACACATGACGGGGCACTCGGGCTGGCCGCCAAGGCGCATGGACTCCCTGTTTTAGGTTCGTCGTCGCAGTGATTCTCGAAGCGTGTTCTCGACGAAACGCCGTCGGGTCCACGCTCGGTGCACGAGCGACTCGGAGCGTGAACAATCTGTGAACAATTTGCTCCCGAACACCGGTGAACACCACGTATGAAGCGTGAGGTAAACCATCGAAGAACCAACAGGATAGACAACCTGCGTTAACCTACGAACCAGGAGGTCGCAGGTTCGAGTCCTGCTGGGCCCGCCATTGTTTCCAACGACTTAACCCATGCTCGGGGACCCGATCTGCCCCGGTCAGTGAACCATCGTGAACAATTCGCCGCCGACTTTGTCGACGGCAGCGCGCAGCGATCCCTCGATCACCTGCGTGTACACGTTCAACGTCGTGTCGACATTCGCGTGGCCCATCAGGTAAGCGACGACCTTTCCCGGCACGCCCTTCTCATGCGACCAGGACGAGAACGTTCGCCGAAACGTCAGCCAAGTCGCGTTCGGCAGCGCTAACGTTTTGCACGCGGGGAACACGGCCCGCCTGTGGGGTGCTTTTATCAACCTGCGTAGAATAACGGCGCTTTCGCTTCTGCTCGGAGGGCGTCGTGTTCCTGTCGGTTTGCTACGTCGCGATCCAACGCGTGCTGCAGCTCATCTCTTTTCTGTTCCGATCGACTGAGTTCAAGGAACTCGAGATTGTCGTCCTGCGCCATGAACTGGCGGTCCTGCGACGCCAGGTCCGTCGGCCAGCGTTTAAGCCCGCAGACCGATTGTTCTTAGCGCGGTCAGCCGGATGCTGCCGCGGGTCAGATGGACGTCCTTTCTGGTCACGCCATCGACGCTTCTACGTTGGCACAGACGACTGGTCGCGAACCGCTGGACCTACGCGCGACAGCCAGGCCGCCCGCCGATCAGCCAAGAGATTCGAGCGCTGATCGTGCGGTTGGCACGCGAGAATCCGCGCTGGGGTTATCAGCATATCGTTGGCGAACTGAAAGGACTGGGCATCGCCGTGTCAGCGACCACAGCCCGGAAGGTGCTGCGCGAGCAACAGCTCGGCCCCGCGGGGACGCGCGGGGGCCCGTCGTGGCGTGAGTTCCTCCGTGCGCAAGTAAAGAACGTCATCGCCACCGATTTTTTCACCGTCGACACGATGTGGTTCCAACGGTTGTACGTGCTGTTCTTCATCGAGATCGCCAGCCGGCGCGTGCACCTGGCGGGCTGCACCTCACAGCCCAACGGGGAGTGGGTGACGCAGCAGGCGCGGCAGGTCGCGTGGACGGTCGCTGAGCGCGCGGACCCTGTTCGTTTCTTGATTCGCGATCACGATCGCAAATTCACCGACAGCTTCGATGCGGTGTTTCCGCACCGTCCGGTCCGAATGTCTGGACTGGTTGCTGATTGTGAACAGACGTCACCTCGAACGCACGCCAACGGTGTGCGTTGATCATTACAACGGCTATCGGCCTCACTGCAGCTTGGACCTCGCGCCGCCGAACGGCCGACCGGCGATTGAGAACTGGGCGGGCACGCGACCGATGGCAGTGAAACGCCGCGACCGTCTCGGCGGACTGTTGCACGAATATGAGCGCGCGGCGTGAGCCAGATCGAATTTGTGCACCGTACACGTGCCGGGCGATCAGTCGTGGGCGCCAATGACGAAATCAGGCTCTGGGTGAGCTGAGGATTGTAACGGGCCGGTGCAAGCTGAGCGACACAGCAACGGCAGCGTTCTGACACCGTTGGTGCCGATGACCTGCCCTCTGATCGGTCACGCGCGGCACGAGGTCTTCTGTTCATGCCTCACGAGATTTGTGCAGTCGAATCGCGGCTCTTAGACACGTGAACGGAGCAATAGGCTGGATTGGCTCGTCGAGTGTCCGCAGCAACGCGACGACATGATCGGCAGCGGATTCCTGCAGGAGCTGGGTCTGTCCGATCACGCCAACAACAGCATCGACGTCCCGAACTGCGAGATGCTCCTTGGCGGCGGGGAACCAAACGCCGGAGGGTAGCCGAATGAAGCCAACAACGCCTCTAGCTCACCGTTGAAGTGGAGAACCCCGTCCCTGAAGGCATTAGCATCGATTCTTGGAACGTCAGCCACCCTGTCAACTCCGAGAGTTTGGCCCGACTGTGTACGCGACGAACCTGCTACTGGCGACGCCAACATTGGAGAAGAATTACGCGGCTGAGCCTCGAACTGTATACGGCCGTATCAGGACGTCTGCCGATATACCTAGACCGCTGTGTAATTTCCGAATCATGTCGATCGTGAGCGGGCGACGACGATTGAGCACTTCCGCGACGCGGGCGCGACTACCAAGGTATGGCTCTAGGTCTCGTCGCTTTAGGTCACGACTCTCCATGTGGTAAAGCAGCGCATCGATTGGATCCGGTGGTTCGATCGGCTCATGCTGAGACTCATAACGCTCGACCAGAGTTGTTAGGATGTCGAGACGATCACCAGCTGGCGTGCCTGCCTTTGCGTCCATGAGCCGGTCAATTTCCTTCAGCGCGGCCCGGTGGTCAGCCTTCGTCCTGATTGGCTTGATCTGCATGCCGTGTCCTCAAACCTTCGCGACGTCGATTCGGTCGTATGCTGCGTGCGAGCCGACAAACCGGATGTAGCACGTCCGGTACGGATAGTTGATCGCGACGACCAGGCGGTACTTGTTACCCTTGATGTTGAACACCACTCGATTTTCGCCGACGATGCTCGCGTTCGCGTAGACACGCTTGACCTCGGCCGGCGAGCGCCAGTCAGCTTTCCGGGCGTCGTGGTACCACGCTCGCAGCGACTGCTCGGCGTCGGGGTGCCGCTCCCAAAACTCTCGAAGAGAACGGCGAGCGATTATCCGCAACGATGTCAGTATACAGCGCTCCCATAGTGGGAGCAAGCAAGAGAAGCCGAGCTATCTTCACGGACATTCTGGAATTTCGTGCGCGAGTTCCCGTCATTTCAGGCGGCACTGGGCGGCTTTGGGAGAGCGGCGCTGAGTCCGGACACGGCTCCGCTCTGTCTCCTCAGGTGACAGCGTGCGCTGCTTGTCCCGGGCATTCCCCTCCGGACGCACGGACCCGCAGGGTCCCGGTCATCGGCTGTCGGTGATCATGCGGCCGCGTGGATGGATGGGCATCTCCCGCAGGCCGCCGATCGGTTCGCCTCAATGCGAGCCCGGCGTGCGGCGGCGCGTGCCGTCAGGTCTGCTGGAACCGCGTCGCCTCTGCCGAAGTACATCTCGTCAGGCGTCTGTCCGCAAAACGCCGAATGCGGAAGCACCGTGTTGTGTTCCTGGACGTAGAACGCGACTAATCGCCGGACCGTGGTGACGCTGTCCCACGAGTGGAGGAAGAGCCACTGATGCTTGAGGGAGCGCCACCACGCTTCGATCATGGAGTTCGAGAACTTCAGTTCGGTGAACGCCAAGACCCGGCGCAGAACTCCCGTGGTGATCAGCTCGTCGACCTGAGCATTCACGTTTTTCGACGCCGGCGTCCGCCAAGACGGCCGGAGTCGTTTCTGACGGCGTCGCGGTCCGACTGGCTTCGACCAGCACAGCGACACTGGTCGCCGGCGCAAACGTATCAGCGACCCGCCACGCCAAGATCCGTCGAGAGAAGTTGTCGATCACCGCGTGCAGGTAGGCGCGAGTCCCGTCGAGCAGGCGGATGACGGTGGTGTCGACGTGCCACATCTCGTTGGCTCGGGTCGTTCGAAGGCCGACCTTCGGCTTGGCCGGGTGCATGCGGAGCCGGGGCCGGCGCCAGCCGAACTTCCGCACCAGGTGGTACCAGGTCGAGGGGGATGCCCACGTAAAGCGCGTGACGGTGCGGAGGCGGAACGCGATATAACCTTCGCGCAAGGGGCGTTCACTTTCAGCACTCGAGGTGACTCATGCACAACGCGAGAGGATGGACCGGCGCTGTTGTCGTTCCCGCCCTCACAATCGCAGTCCTGCTCCTCGGTGCGCGAGACGGGCGCGCCGAAGACATCAGCGGGACCGTCATGAGAACGGTCATGCTGTCGGAAAACACACGGCTCGTCGGCGATGTCACGTGTCGCGTGACCGGTGGGCCCTGCATCGCGTTCGGCGCGCCGAACATCGTGCTTGCCCTCAACGGGTTCACCATGACCGGACAAGCCGATCCGGATACGGCGTGCAAGGGGACGCCGACGTCGACTGACATCGGCATCAGCACGAATGCGCAGAGCAACGTCGGCATTCGTGGACCCGGAGTGGTGCAGCGATTCATGGCCGACGGCATCCTGTTCATGGGCACCACACGCGGTTGGGTCCAGAACGTGACGACGACCACCAACTGCATGTCCGGCATTCGCATCAATCCCACATCGTCGCAGATCAGCGTCGAGAGCAACGTGTCGGTCAGGAACGGGGCATCGGCCGCTGGGTTCACCTGCGGCGGCATATGAGTGCAGGGAAACACCAACTCGCTCCGGTGGAACGAGACGAGCGGCAACGGCTATGCGACTGGTCCGGCGACCGCGCGGCGAACAACCATATCCGGCAGAACGTGATTGTCGGCAATCCGCCGGTCCAGGTGTCCAACAGCGTGCCGACCGGCGGGGGCATGGACATCTGGGATCAGTCAGCGCCCGGCACGAACTTCTTCCTCGGCAACATGTGCGTGACCGCTGTCAACGCCCAGTGCCCGACGATCGCCACGCAAGCAGTGCCGAGAAAGCCGGGAAGTTGATTGCGCAACGGCGCACGTCAGCGCAGCGGGATGCGGTGCGGATTCTGTGTGGTGTGGCCGTTCGCGAGAAGGTGTCATTCGCCAAAACGTCTTCCGGCGCCACGAGCAGCCTTACCCTCGAACGCATCGAAGCTGTCGAACGGACGTCCTTGAGTACACGGAATTGACTCGGTGCTCTTGAAAAACGCGAAAGCCCGTCTCAGTACAGCACGAGCCGCGCGTACTCTCGCAAGCGTTGCCTGATTCGACAGGCAGCGAAGGGACGTGACGCGTATGCCGCGCGACGCTCGTATCGATGATGGAGACCACCGACTTCAGGACTCGCGACGATCTCTCCGGCGCTTGCCGGCTGGATCGGTCTGCCGTCCGGCGTGTCCTTGCCCAGTCCGAGATGCGTCCGGCTTTTGTGATACAAGTCGACAACACAACACCCATAATATTGAGGCGCGACAGGTCTGTTATCCATGGCACCCGTGGTTCGGTCGTTCTGTCGTCGTGTATGAGAAGCTCGTCAAGCAAGGGCACGCCGTGTGTCGGTGCGGTCTCGAGGAGGTGCAACATCATCGATCCATAGAGATACCGACCTGGATGTTTGAGCCGGCCGCATGTTGTCGGCTGCGCGTGATGACCGTGCCGACGGTCGGCTGCGACGCCTTGCTGGAGTTGAAGGCGTTGCTGCGAGCCGCGCAACGGCCTGCCCAACGTCCGGATTCTGACGGTGTGCTACAAGCCCAGCATCGTTCCTTGCTCACGGCAGGAGGTGCTGATGCCACGGCGTAATGTCCCAGCTTAGGATCGCGTGATCTGCCGGACGGTTTCGTCGGTCTGTGATATAAGCTCCCACTCGTGATCGAGCTGTCCGTCCTTCGGTTGTTGCTCCTGACAATTATCGGTTGGCTCGATCGCCGGGAGCGCGAGCACTCGCGTATCTGATCGAAGAGAATCGCCTCCTCCGGCGGCAGGTCGGTGGCCGGCGTCTGCGGTTCACCGATGACGACCGGCGGCGACTCGCCATACGCGCCCACCGGCTGGGTCGGAACGCCTTGCGTGAGGTCGCGACGATCGTCACGCCGGATACGCTGCTGCGCTGGCACCGGCAGCTGGTGGCGCGGAAGTGGACCTATACGACGAGGCGCACCAGCCGTTCCGGTGTTCTTGCCGAGATCCGACAACTCGTGCTGCGCATGGCCGGGGAAAATCCGACGTGGGCTATACGCGAATTCAGGGTGCCCTCACGAATGTCGGCCACCAGATCGGGCGCTCGACGATCGCGCGCATCCTCAAGGCCCACGGTGTGTTACCAGCGCCGAAGCGCCCGACGTCATGGCAGACGTTTTTGCGAGCGCATTGGGGAGTGATCGCGGGGACCGATTTCTTGACGACGGAGGTGTGGACGTGGCGAGGCCTCGTGACGTTCTACACGGTGTTCGTCATTGATCTCGCGTCGCGCCGCGTTCAGGTGCTTGGGACCACGCCGCATCCGGACGAAGCGTTCATGCGACAGGTCGTGCGAACGCTTTCGGTGGCGGACGGTCATGTATGCCGCGTGTTGATTTGCGACCGGGATGCGAAGTGGAGCGCGGCCGTGCGCGAACGGCTCGAGGAGGCTGGGATTCGCGTGGTGCAGACACCGTATGAGGCCCCGAAGGCGAATGCCTACGCGGGAGCGTTTCGTGCGATCGATGAAGGAAGAATGTCTCGACAGGATTATTCCGATCGGAGAGGGTTACTTCCGACGAGCAGTGACGGAATTTGTCGCGCATTATCATCGCGAGAGGAATCATCAAGGTCTGGAGAACGCCTTGATTGACGGTGCACCGGTGACCGGTACCGGCCGAGTGCGCCGGCAGTCACGGCTCGGTGGACTGCTCAACTTCTACCGGCGCGCAGCGTGATCAACCGCTCATTACTTCGGCTGAGCGATGGGACAGAACGGTCCTGTACGATCGACTCAGGGAATATATCAACTGGTCTTTTGGATTCGCGTTGGCTGTAGCAGCGCTGTTACTCTCAAGAGATCGACTGATTCAAATGTTCCACGATGACCGAACAACAGCCATTTTAGCAGCGGCGCTGCTAACAGTCACGACGCTTGATTTCGTCCTGTACCTGCATACCGTCAGACACGAATTGGATTTGATGCACGAGGCGTTTGTCGACGACAAAAAGAAAGAAGCAGAAGGGCCTGTCCTTATCGTTGCCGTCTGGCTGGCTCTTGCGTTTGGGTGCTTGATCGCCGAAGTGACTGACATCTTGATTTATTGTGGTCTTCTGACGCTGCTGCAGGTGGCCAACGTGATTGGCGTCCGCAACGTCAACGCAAACTTCTTGGACATGTACAAGCGCCGCATCTTTAGAGGCGCCGGAGGCCAACTGGAAGCACAGATTCTTTATAAGTACTATATCGAAAGACGGGCTTTCTTGCGGTGCTCCTTACTGATCGTTGCATCGGCACTTGGCTTCGTGCTTGCCGTCGTTGGCTTGCGGACGGGCAGTGTGGTACTGACAAGAGCAGCATACTTGACAGTGCTCATCGGTGTCCCGATCGGAGAATGGGTCATAATCAGATGGCGTCGAGAGCGCGATGACGCACGACGAAAGCTATTCACTTGATCCCTGTTCGCAACATCATTGCGCAGGATCGCGTGCCGAATCACGTGGTCCTTGAGCAAATTAACGGCACGTCGCGCACGCCTTCGATCTCGCGAGTCTACTCGTAGCTTTAGCGCCACGACGCGGCGGTGTCTGCCTCACGCGGCGGGTAGGCCAGATTCTCGATCGGTGTACCACTATGAAACATTGGATAATGAACCGCTATGACTTCCTCATCGGTCTCGGTGCGGCCGACACGCATGTCCTGAACCTCTTCAATGCTGTTCAACTCCTGAAGCTCAAGATCGTCTACGGGGACAGGGAGGCGGGCCGAGTCGCCCTCGTGGAGTTGGCCGACGCCAACGCGCGATGTCGCGGGCTAGCACCGCGATACACAATTGGATGGAGGTTTTAGCAAGTGCGCAATGGCGAGTTCAGATGTTTTTTGGCGTGCTAAAAACCGATTTGATTAACCAGCGATGGTCCTCCCTCGCGTTCCAGCTTTGTCCAACGGCGCCGTCCGTCCAGGTCCACTCGATTCTTTCAGGTGAACGGAGCTTTCGCGAACCTGGACCGATCGGCCCTGGGCACACTTAGCGAATCACACCGAATTCTCAATCTTGGCGACGATGTTAGGAATAGAGGCCCTCATCGCATCGTAACCGCGCTCGATTGCCCACTCTGCGCGATTGAAATCGAGGAACGTCATCGTGCCAAGCGCCGGCACGACGAGAACGTGCTCACGCAGGTGCAGCCGTTCGCGTCCCAGTGCAAAGATCAACACGTCGGCCGTCTTCCTCATCTGTCGAGCAACTTGCCCACTTTCGCGATGTTCTTCCACGAATGGCGTGGCTCAAGATCGAGTGCCCAGTCCGCAATGGCCGAGGGGTCAACCGCAACAACAATCGAGTTATCTGTGGCGGCAGTGACAGGCACTGGATCGGTGTAGCCGCCATCAACCAGGTACCTACCTTCGTGGTGAACTGGTGTGAACACGCCGGCAGTGAGGCAACTACCGACTACTGGCGGATCAATAGGCCGTCGCAAAAACGCACGGCCGAACCCGTTTGGAGATCAGTGCAAATGACCGTGAGAGGGACACGCAAATCTGCAAAGTGTTTGCGTCGATCAGTCCCGACGCTGTAATCATGAGCCCAGATGGTTCGAAGAGGCCAGGACCAAGCGGATCAGGACGCAAGATTCGACGCCACGAGAAGTCATGAATGGAACGCGCAAGATCCATAGGTGACCTGCCGCTACAGTATCCAGCGCCCACAAGCGCGCCCATGCTCGAGCCCACTACGTGTGCCACTTCAAGCCCAGCCTCTTCCAGTGCCCGCAGCGCGCCAATGAAACAGAGTCCTCGCGCACCGCCTGATCCGAGCACCAGCGATAGAGGGTACTTCACAGGAGCCAGCGCCATATATGGCCCGCAATCCAGCCGCTGCAGAACCTTCGAACGAAAAACTCAGGAATGATGCATTCGTGCTTATGTTCGACGACGAAGGATTCGTCGTCCGCAACCAAACGCTTCAGGCAGAAGGCATACGCCATGAACGCGACTTCAACTGTCTTGTTCATCGCGAGACCTCGTCACGGCAGGCTCCCCGTTGTGCGTTTGGACTCCCACAGGGACTGATCCTAGCGCAGCGATGAACCCATGAAGTGGTCGTTTTCAGGCCGTGATCGCGGCCTCCGGGCCGAGAAGCTGATCGCTCGGAAAGTCGTTTCGCACATCTGTGGATCGGCCGCGACCCCAAGTGCTTCCGAGCATATTTCGGCCGCTGTACAACGCGACTTGAACGCGAGCACTCTGCACCCTCTGAGGACCCTCCGTGCGCCCTGGACGTAGGAACCACAGATCTGCGGACGCCTCACGGCGGCCGTGCGAGACACGCGATACGCAATCACCCGCAAATTGTGACGCGCGCGGATCCAGCATAGCGACGGCAGTCACGACGACTCTCGACGCAGCGCGCAATCCGCGACGCGGCTGGAGTCGGACCGCCGTGTTGCAGAGTCACACGGTGGAGATAGGTAAGAAGTCGCGGCCCTGATCTTGGCCGGTGCAGTGCTGGCGACCGACCGCGCGAGGTCGGCCAGCGGCCAGATCCCTGTACTCCGCAGAAATCCACGCTGTACTTCAAAAGGACGCTCGTGCGGCCAGCAGGTCGAGGCGATGGTGGGTCCGGGGATCTGACGCGCCGCGTGACATGAGAATGTGGTAACTCTCTGCCTCGTGACGCGACGACTGCTCCGTGTCCTTGTTGCTACACTGGTAACCGCATGTCTACCGGCACTCGCTGTCGCCCAGGGTGGCCCGCCTCTCATCACGGACGATCCTGACACGCCCGGCCCCGGCTACTGGGAGATCAACATCGCCGTGCTGACGGAGAAAACCCACGCCCAGAAACACGTCGAGGTGCCGCGCGTCGATCTGAATTACGGGGTCGGACGTCGGATTCAGCTGAAGTTCGAGATGCCCTGGGTCGCGCTGCAGCACGAGGAACAGAGAACCGAAACGGGCGCAGGCAAAGCCACGGTGGGCGTCAAATGGCGCTTCATCGGCCAGGAAGGCGAGAGGATCGCGTGGTCCATCTATCCTCAGCTCGACTTCAACATGGCCCACTCCTCTGTGACGAGGGGCATCGCGGAAGAAGGACGCCAGCTCCTGCTGCCCACTGAAATCACGGTGGAGATGTTCCACCTTGAGATCAATGGCGAGGTGGGACGAAACCTCGTGGAGAACGGACCGGACACCTGGATCTTCGGCGTGTCGACCGAAGGCCACGTCCTGCCGCGGCTCGAGCTGCTCGCGGAGCTCCACGGCGAGCGTGTTACCGATTCGACGGGGCTGATCACCGTCGGAGGAGGCAGGCTCAAACTGACGTCGAAGATGATCTTGCTCATGGCCATAGGGCACAGTGTACGCAGTCAACTTGACGAAGGGCCTCGCACCTATGCCTATGCCGGGCTCCAGCTCAACCTGCCGCGGCAGTTCACATTCGAACGGGACGTCGGGCGTCGACCCGCCGCCCCTGAAATCCGACGTCGTTGAAATCGGGGACGTGGCGCTGCGAGCCGCAACGGTGCGTGCTGATCGCGTGAGCAGACTGAACGGAAACGGATGATCAGTCTTCGATCGCGTTTTGGCGAACGTCGGGCACCGCATGCGCGCGATCGGCGACCCTGTGGGGTGCGTTAATTCTACCCGTATAGAATAACGGCGCTTTTCGCACATTTCCGGAGGCGTCGTGATCCTCTCCGTCTGTTACGTCGCACTTCAACGCGTGCTGCAATTCGTCGCTCTCGCCTTTCGTTCACACGAATTCAAGGAATTGGAAATCGTGGTGCTCCGCCACGAGTTGGCCGTTCTGCGTCGCCAGGTCGGTCGTCCTGGGCTCAGAACGGCGGACCGAGTGTTCTTGTCGGCCGCGAGCCGACTGTTGCCGCGCGCGAGTTGGGCGTCATTTATCGTCAAGCCGGCCACCTTGCTCGAGTGGCATCGTCGACTGGTAGCGCGGCGCTGGACCTATCGTCGCCGAGTTGGCCGACAACCGATCAGTCGTGAGGTCCGCGATCTGATCGTGCGGCTGGCGCGGGAGAACCCGCGTTGGGGCTACCAGCGCATCGTGGGCGAACTGAAAGGGCTCGGCGTTAGTGTATCAGCGACGACCGTGCGAAAGGTGCTGCGCGCGAACAATGTCGGCCCAGCCGGTCAGCGACCGGGTCCGTCATGGCGTGAGTTTCTGCGGACCCAAGCGGAGAGCATCGTCGCGGTCGATTTCTTCACCGTGGACACGGTCTGGCTCCAGCGACTGTACGTGCTGTTCTTCATCGAGATCGGCCGTCGCCGCGTGCATCTGGCCGGCTGCACGGCGCATCCAGACGCAGTGTGGGTCGCGCAGCAGGCGCGGCAAGTCGCATGGACGCTCGGCGAGCGCGCGCAGCCCATTCGTTTTGTCATTCGCGATCACGACCGGAAGTTCACGGACAGCTTCGATGCGGTGTTTGAGTCGGAAGGCGCTCGAATCGTTCGTACGCCGATTCAGGTTCCCGAAGCGAATGGGATCGCCGAACGTTTTGTTCGGACCGCGCGTTCCGAATGCCTCGACTGGCTGCTGATCATGAATGCCGGTCATTTGGAGCGCACGCTACAGATGTTCTTTGATCATTACAACCGTGTTTCATACTGCCCCACCAGGCTATGTGCCTGAAAACACGAGAGCTGGTTGCTGAGAATTTGGTACTGCGGGTCGGTGATTTCGGCCCCGCACGCGAGCGACGAGCGCGGCCGCCGTTGGAGCTTCGAGCGCCTGACGATGAAACACCCACGGGCCATCAGGCAAAGGATGAGCGGCCTCGATTTCGCCGCGCTCGACGGCCAGCCGGAGCGTTCTCGCGCTGATACCGAGGACCGAGCGGCTTCGTTCAGATTCATCCATCCCTCAGAGACCCGTCGATCGCGATCGTAACAAGCGATGTCGTGGTGGGTGCGCAGTGAGACCACGCGTTCTCGAGTCCAGCGATTGCTACGGCCGGTGCGGAGCCCATTCCGATTCAGGACATTCGCGAGCAGATCGTCAGGACAAATCCGTGCTAACACGCGAACCGCATCGACGACGTTCTTCGACGTGTGCGTGGCACACTGCCCGCGTCGTCGTCGCGGCACTCGCAGTTCGGTATGCACGCCGCCTTTCCAGTGAATGACCAGGATGACCTCACCGGCCTCGGGATCGGTATCGACGACGATTTCGTGAATGAGTGTTCGAACGAGGCGTTTCTTCAGTCGGACATCCGCGTGCGGATTTCTCCAGACGGTCTCAAGGTCCGCAGCCAGATTCTCAAATTCGTCTCGGGTTGGGACCAGGGGGCTGACTGCCGCCGTGCGTGTGTTGCTCGATGCGCTCCCCGATTTCGCGGACACGCTGCAATGCGGTATTCCAGCGTCGCTCCAACTCGTCGGCGCCTAAGCGATTCTCGGGATCGGTCGCATCGTATTGTTTCTGCGCTCGGCGAGCAGCGTACCGTGCCGCTTCCAACTCGCGCGTCCACGCGTTCAGGACCTCATCTCGCTGGTGGGCCGCCGCCTCACTGGCGACGACAGCAGCGGCAACGGCAGCCGGCTGCACGACACAGAGGATTTCCTTGCCGATCGCGTCGTCCACCACGAGTCCTCCGAACGAGATGCAGCGCGGTTCCCCGTTATCACGCGCGCCGCGGACGCAGACGTAGCGCAGGACGTTGTGAGCATTGCCAGTGTAGCAGACGACCAATTTCCGCCCACACCGGCGGCAACGCAGTACTCCCGTTAAGAGCGCCGGGCCGTTCGTCGCCGCCCCGGTGTGATTCCACGCCCGTGTATTGGCGGCCATCGTCTGTCGGTTCCGCTCAAATTCTTCCCAGCTCACGTACCCCTCGTGGGCGTGAGAAATAAAGGCAAGCCACTCCTCGCGCGGGCGCCGGCGAGACGACGTGCGCGGCTCCCCCTGCTCATACCGAATCGTGCTTTCGGTCTTTCCGTACGCGTAGGCACCGCCATAGATCGGATTATTCAGCATCCGATAGCGCACGCCGAACGACGGCCGTCGCCACGTGATCTCACCGGACACCGATCGAGCCGGCAGCTGCAGGCCGTGTTCCAGAGACCACGATAACGTCTGGCGCACCGTTCCCAATTCCTCAAATTTCTGGAACACGAGCGCGACGGCCTCCTGAATGCGGCGGTCGGGATCTTTCTCGAAATGAGGCGCGTCGGTTTTCAGAAACCCCACCGGCGCCGCCACGAGGAGCTCGCCGCGCTTGGCTTTCGCGCGACGCGCTTCCACCGACCGCTGCCGCAAGAGATCGAGCTCGTATTCATTCAAACTACCTTTCAATCCGAGCAGCAGGCGATCGTTACTGAGGCGCGGGCAATAGACCGCTTCCAAGTCGACCAAGACCGTATCGACCACGCGACAGACCTCGACCAGGTGCTGCCCTCGCGGCTATTCCGCGCAAATCGCGACACCTCACGAGCGGCCACCCCGCCGACGTTCCCCAGACAGACCTCGGCCACCATGCGTTCGAAGCCCGCACGCGTGACCGTACCCGCGGCGGACCGACTCAGGTCTTCATCCACGACGTCGACCTCGCGCCAGCCTAATTGATGCAATCGGTCTTGCATCGCGTACTGCAATCGTTGGCTTTCAAGGTTGTGATTCACCTGGTACGCGGACGATTGGCGCACATACAGGATGGCTTTTCGCGCCACGTGTTGCGGGCGGATCTTGTCACTCATCACGCGCCTCCTGCGCTTCACCGGAGCCGAGCGGCTGATCGGCGTGCCGGCGCAGCACTCGGGCGAGCAGTCGAATCGTCCGTTCCTGAATGTCCGGCGGCAGCATCTGAAAGTGCGGGCGAGGGGCGGAGGATGAAACAGCGTCGGTTGCTTGCGAGACTCCCAATCGGCGTCTGGCGCGTGGCATCAGCACCTCCCGGAGCAATCAAGGAATGGTGCGGTGCTTGTAGCACGTCGGCCCGCGGCGCCGTCGGCAACACGGCTTTCAATTCGATCAACGCCTGACAGTCCACGAATGGCGTGGCTGTCAGATGCAGGTGATCACAGGCGGCCGGTTCAAACATCCATGCCGGCAC
Organism: Acidobacteriota bacterium; assembly: GCA_003222395.1. Taxonomy (GTDB): domain Bacteria; phylum Acidobacteriota; class Vicinamibacteria; order Vicinamibacterales; family CAVVIG01; genus Gp6-AA45. Next base: position 3,115 of record QHWB01000064.1, on the reverse strand, counting down.
TTCCACCGATCGGTCATTGCGCTGATCCTCAACGCCGCACCGACAGACCGGATGTCCGCCTTTGGTTATCGTTTCGTACACTGTGACAAGCCGACCGAACCACGGATGCCACAGGTACCGGACTTCTCGAGACTCAGTATTGTGGGTGTTGCGTTGTCGAGTTGTACAACCAGCGGCGCCGGCATTCGACCATCGGCTACGTGAGTCCGGCCGTGTTCGAGCAACGAGCGCGGTTGGGCCTGGAAAAGCAGCGATGGGCATGATCTTCCAGATCGCCAAGGTCGGCGCGACAAAACAACTGCTCAGGATGCCCCAGGAGCGACGATCGTGACCGGGCTCGACCTCCAGGTCCCCCTAATTTTCAACGTCCGGGCCTCTGCGAGTAGTTGCGCGTGCCTCGATCTTGAAACTTTTGCAGCGTCGAAGACGATGTGGACGCCGCCACCCCTGTGGACGCACAGAACGCGCCCACAGGGGTTTGGAAATCTCGCACAGAACGCGAGATTCCCACAGCGTCGACATCGATCACTCTCTTAGAAAAGAAAGAGAACGAAGAACAAAGACAGCTCATACCAACTGTCCACGAGATCGGATCAGGTCCACCGTTGAACTAACGTCGACTCGAACGGATTGATCGTCGCGATGAGTTGATTGTGGTCGCCCACCAACTTCACTCGCGCCATATCCGACGAGACGGAAGGCGCCGCTTTGTCACGGAGGTACATCGGTAGCTCCGATGGAGACAGAGTTCTTCGCCAGGGTTCTTCGCGGATAGGGACGGTCGAAGCCCGATCTGCACGCCGGAGCACAGATATGTCTGGTCAGAGGCGACGCCCCTCCGTGTCCATTCCAAGAGAGTCTGGAGCTGAGGGCGCCCGCGCTCATCGCACGCAGGTCGCGCTGTCGAGTCGACGGTCGAGCTGTCGGATTTGCGCATGCTCGGCGGTCTCGACGTTGGGGGGGAAAGGCGACTCGTCACTGCGTCCGCGGCCAGACGGAAAACACGCAGTAAGGTTCCGGCAGGAGCTGGGACCACGTCAGGCTTGTCGGAGTTATGACGCCGTTGGCATTTGAGAGCGCTGCAGCTGACGTGTGAAAGGGCGATGTGCGGACACTGTTCGCGGCCGGACCGGGCTTTCGCGGTCGACGATTTGGCGGCTCGAGCGTCGTGGTGAGTTCCCAAGGCACCGCCGAATCTCGCCGAATGCTGTCGGCTGGCTTGAGCAAGAGATTAACGAGTGGATGGTCGCGAAGGCGCAGGCAAGCTGAGCGAACTGCTGGGGCGTAGCGACGCAGCAGCATTACGCAGTGGACGAACACAACCGGGCGCTCGCAGCTGCGTCGGTCTACAGGGTTCGAATTCCCAACGAGAGCCGCCCTAAGAGCGTCTACTCTTCAACTCGTTCGAGAACGAGGCGCTGACGACTAGAGCCCTGTTGTAGTTCGGCGTTGTGAAGTGCACATGCACGAGTTTCAGATGCCCGCTGGTCGCCAGGTTCCAGCTCGATCAAAATTCAGATTGAGGCCATGTCAGACCGAGGGCGGACTTCGGCCGCGCGCCAAGCACCGAGCCGCCCGATACCGGCCGCGGTGATGACGTAGGCTTCTTCCGCGGCCACATGCTGATTCGAAAAGATTCTGGGCAAACCGGCAATCAGCATTCGCGCACCGGTCGAGTCCGCCCAGCCAGCCCTTGGACATCCGCTTGCGACCGAGATTCGCGGCTCGCGGCGGCGACTCTCTGACGGGTGCCAGCAACTCCTTGACCGGCGCACAGGTGCGCCCCGGCGACCCTCTGACTGGCGTTTTCGTGGTAACACCCGGGTAACAAAATGTCGCGTAGGCTGGTGTTCGCTGAGCGCGCGTGAAACACGAGAATCGCGAAAGACCTCAACGTTTCTAGGGCGTTTCGCACGCCCTGACGTTGCCTGACAACGGCTGAAAAACAGGCGAGTACCGTCTGGGGACAGATGCAGGAACCGCAGGACTACTCGTAACGGGATACACGTGCCCGCCCGATCCACGGCGCGCAGGATCCGCAGCTTGGCTTCTCCGTCCGGCAGAGGAGCGCTTGAGAGCCGGGACCCGGGGGTTTGTTAACAGGGCGAGCGCCAACCGGAGCAGTGCCGCCCGTTTCTCGACACGTTGTCGCAGCTTCAGGATCTCCTGCCGTAGCTCCGACTCTGTGACCTCCGCCACATCCAGGCTGATCACGACCGTCGCCTCCGCCGCGAGCCACCCACGCGCCGTCGACCACGGGACACCGAGATTCGGCGCGATGGTCACGTCCCTGGTGCGTGTGGACGAGATCCGGAGTCGATGATCATAGCGTCGCTGCGGGCGAGACGTCGCCGTCATGCGCACGATCTTCGGCCATTCGCTGACGCCGCTCAACTCTTGACGGAGACTGCTGGTGTTCGTGACGGAAACGACAACTCCCACAAGAGAGTCCACAATGTTCGTGACATAGCGCGGCTGTCCGCCATTCGCCGACGTCAGGTGATCCGCTGATGCGACCAGAACTCGCCCTTAACGTGCAGAATGTTCGTGGACGGAGCTGTGCGCCGCGTCCGGAGGCGCAAACGCGCGAGCGGAATACCGGAGCGGCGAGTAGCGCCGCCGCCGACGGGCATGTCCCGGTAGCGGCCGCGTGCAACCGCGAAGGGCTCGAGGCCGTCGCTGCTGCTCAAGACCGCGTTGAGCGAGGCGATCTGAAGGATCACCTCGCTCGAAGATCTCCTGCGACCCCAGTCCATTCGAGGACGTCTCTTAAGATCCCAGTCTGTTCGGCGGGCGATGGGTCGCGGCACAGCGGGCGCTGACGCTACGGTTGCGAGATCTCAATGAAACAGATCTTGTTGCCGCCGTCGGCGCCTGCGACGTTGCTAATGGTCAGCCGGCCGTCGTTCACGGTCACCGTTTGCGTCTGGTCTAACCACGGATTCGTGCTGCTGGTCGTCCCGTCTACGATTACGACACCCTCGGCGGCAATCACCATATGGTTGCCAAAAAAGCTTGGGTCGCCCGCGACCAATCGTACGGTGTACGTGCCGTTCGGAAGGCCGATTTCCCAAACGGCGTCGGGAAGCGGCGTTCGCTGCATGTACGCCAGGGT
>QHWB01000114.1 GCA_003222395.1 Acidobacteriota bacterium | reverse complement strand
GCGGCGAGCCTAAGCCCGGACGGCTGTTGCGTTGACGCAGCAACTCGCTCGTGGTGAGCTTGTCGAACCACGAGCCCGGCGCTCGTCCTTCCGCCTTCGCTGAAGCTACGGCGGACCGCCGTAGCGCGAAGCGCGAAGGCTGGTCGACATGCTCAGGGCGAGCGGTATGCCAACTCAACTCCCCGCCGGAAGTAGAGGCGCCGGCCACCACCTCTTGACCATCAAGATGAAGCCGACTACACTGGCGCCGTGGACCAGACGACGGACGTCATCCAGGGCACGCTCGACATGCTCATTCTGAAGACGCTCAGCCTCGAGCCAATGCACGGCTTCGGCATCGCGCGCCGCGTCGAGCAGGTGTCCCGCGGCGTGTTCAAGGTGAATCCCGGCTCGCTGCTGGTGGCGCTGCAGCGGCTGGAACGCGCCGGCTGGGTGGACGGCGAATGGCGGCAGACCGAGAACTCGCGGCGCGCGCGGTTCTATACGTTGACGCGCGCCGGCAGAAAGCAGCTGGCGGTCGAGACCGCCGAGTGGACGCGCCGCGCCTCCGCCATCGCGCGGCTGTTGAAGGCCGAGGGGTAGCAGCATGTCGTTGTGGCGCCAGCTGACGCGCGGACTGCGCGCGCTGGTCGATTGTCCGGCTGCCGAGCGCGACGTCGCCGACGAAGTGGAGCACTTCCTCGACGAGGCGACGGCGGCGCTCGTCGCGCAGGGGCTGTCGCGCGAGGAAGCCCGCCGCGCAGCGGCCGTGGAGTTCGGGAACGCCGCGTTCGTTCGCGAACAGGTCCGCGAGTACGGCTGGGAGAACGTGATCTGGTCGTTCGCCGGCGACGTGCGATACGGACTGCGCCGCCTCCGCAGCGCTCCCGGCTTCGCTCTCGTCTGCATCGTCACGCTCGCGCTCGGCATCGGCGCGAGCACGGCGATCTTCAGCGCAATCAATCCCATTCTGTTCGAGCCGCTCCCCTATCCGCGCGCGAGCCGGATCATGATGATCTCGGACTTCGGGGTGAACGGCTCGAATCTCGACGTCACCTTCGGGACGTATCGCGAGGTCTCCGCACGCGCTCGATCGTTCGATGCGCTCGCCGTCATGAAACCGTGGCAGCCCACGCTCACCGGTTCCGCCGAACCCGAGCGGCTCGAGGGGCAGCGCGTCGGCGCGAAGTACTTTCGTGCGCTCGGCGTCATGCCGGCGATCGGGCGCGAATTCCTCGAAGCGGAGGATCGGGAGCACGGCCCGAACGTCGTGATCCTCGGCGAGAATCTGTGGCGCCGTCGATTCGCCGCCGACAATTCGATCGTCGGACGCCAGGTTCGGCTCGACGATCACGCGTTCACCGTCGTCGGCGTCATGCCCGCGGCGTTCGAGAACGTCCTCGCGCCGTCGGCAGAACTGTGGGCGCCGCTTCAGTACGCCGTCTCGTTCACGCCCGACAGCCGCGAGTGGGGTCATCATCTGCGCATGGTCGGCCGGCTGCGCGACGATGTCACGCGCGCTCAGGCCGCCGGCGAGCTCGATCGAATCGCGCACACGCGTCTTCCGGAATTTGCACGCGTGCCCTGGGCGTTGTTCGGCGCGGTGCTGCTCGTCTTGACGATCGCGTGCGTGAACGTCACGAACCTACTGCTGGCTCGCGGTGCGCAGCGGCGCGGCGAATTTGCGATGCGCGCGGCGCTCGGCGCAGGCCGGGGCCGCATGATCCGGCAACTCCTTACCGAAAGCCTGCTGCTCGCTGTGGTGGGCGGAGCGTTGGGGATCGGGCTCGCGCAGCTGGGTGTGCGCGCGCTCGTCGCACTGAGCCCACCGGACCTGCCGCGGCTCGGCGCCATCCGCGTCGACCGCGTCGTGTTCATCGTGACGCTCGCCGTCACGACCGCGATCGGGTTGCTCGTCGGCATGATGCCGGCGCTGCATGCGTCGCGCACGGATCTTCGCGCCGGACTGGAGGACAGCTCGCGTGGTTCGTCGGGAGATCACCGCGGGACTCGCGCTGCGCTCGTTGTCGCCGAAGTCGCTCTTGCGCTCGTGCTTCTGGTCAGCGCCGGATTGCTGCTGCGGAGTCTCCAGCGCGTGTTCGCGGTGGACGTCGGATTCGACGCCTCGCAGCTCGTCACCATGCAGGTGCAGGAATCCGGCGTACGCTTCGACGCCGACAGCGCGAGGTACCGGTTCTTCGACGACGCGCGCGAGGCGGTGAACGCTCGCGGGGCTCGCTCCGGAAGACGGCGCTGCGCTCCGATATGCGGTGACGCCGGACTACTTCGAAGTCATGCGCATCCCGCTGCGCCGCGGGCGGCTGCTCGCCGCGCACGACGTCGCCGGCGCGCCGCGGGCGGCGCTCGTCAACGAGTCGTTCGCGAAGCGACGATTTCCCGGCGGCGATGCGATCGGCCAGCGGCTGCGCTTCGGGCCGGACGACGGCCAGTGGTACACGATCGTGGGGATCGTCGGCAACGTGAAGCAGGCGTCGATCGCGCTCATTCAGCAGGATGCGATTTACATCACGCCGCGGCAGTGGCACTGGGGCGACAAGCTGATGTCGCTGGTCGTCCGATCGCCGCGCGATCCCGCGACGCTCGTGCCGGAGATCCGGCGTGCGATCTGGTCGCTGGACAAGGACCAGCCGATCGTCCGCGTCGCGACGATGGACGAACTGCTCGCAAAGTCGGCGGTCGTGCGGCGGTTCGCGCTGACGCTCTTCGAAGCATTCGCGCTTGCGGCGCTGTTGCTCGCCGCCGTCGGGATCTACGGCGTCCTGTCGGGCAGCGTCGCCGAGCGGACGCGCGAAATCGGCGTCCGATCGGCACTCGGCGCATCGCGCGGCGACATCATCGCCCTCGTCGTGCGTCAGGGAATGATCCTTACGGGAGTGGGCGTCGCGATCGGACTGACCGGCGCCGTGGCCGCGAGCCGCGCGCTCGTGACGCTGCTGTTCGGCGTCTCACGGCTCGATCCGCTCACCTACATCGCGGTCGTCGTCGTGCTCGCGGCCGTGTCGGCGATTGCGTGCTGGCTCCCCGCATGGCGAGCCGCGCGAATCGATCCGTCTGTGACCCTGCGTTCGGAATAAAACGCATTTCCCTTTGTGTCCTTCGTATCCTTCGTGTCCTTTGTGTCATCCGCCGGCCATTGCACCTACGACCAAGAAAGGCTCGACGCCGCGGACGACGGGTTCAGGCAGCGGCGCGTCTGGGGCCTCGTGTGACAGATCTTCTTCGCATGCGAAGAAGCGCAGATACGGGCGGCGCTGCAGCGTCACGCCATCGCGAATCGTGCCGCGCAGCACCGGATACGACGCCTCGAGCGCATCGAGCACCGATCGCTGCGTCACGCGCCCCGCGACAGCGACCCGCACTTCATCGTCCACGCGCGCCAGCGTTCGAAGGTGTGCCGGAAGGACCACTCGGATCATTGGAATGTCTGGACCTCCACAGACAACACTGGCGGGAGATCGCGAACGATCGGCTTCCACGTGTCTCCCGCGTCGGCTGACGCGTACACCTGTCCGCCCGTCGTGCCGAAGTAAATGCCGCACTCGTCGAGTGTGTCGACGGCCATCGCGTCGCGCAGGACGTTGACGAAGCAGTCGCGCTGCGGCAGGCCGTTCGTGAGCGCCTCCCAGTCGTTGCCGCCCGAT
>QHWB01000115.1:1546-3165 GCA_003222395.1 Acidobacteriota bacterium | reverse complement strand
TTCTGCCACAAGCGCACGCCGGAGCGCCCCACGATCTTCAGGTACCGGTAGACGGTTCGTCGGTCCACGTCCATGCGGTCCGCTAGCTCTTGCACGGTGCGGCGCTCGCGCATGAACTCACGGAGCATCAGCAAAATCAGATCGAGCTGGTTGCCTCGGACCCTTCGTCGTCGCCCCACGATCCAGAACGATGAAGAGGTTCCCATACGTGTGTCAAGGACGATCACAGATCTACTTGATTTCAGAGGAAACTGTGATCGTACTTGTCACATAGCGTGAAGGTATTCTACAGTGCGCCGTACCATGACTGCCGATCCGGGCCAGCCGAGGAGACAGGACGTGCCTGGGCGTGGTCTAAGGACTGGGTAGCAGGCGAAGGAGGCAACCAATGTCTCAGGCGCCCGGCCCGACGATGAAGATCGACGTTGTCGATCCCGCTGACCGCGTCGTTGGATCCACGTTGCGGAAGGACGTTTTCCAGCAGAAGGACGCGTTCCGCGTCGTGCACGTCTTCATCTTCGATCATCGTCGTCGGTTGCTACTGCAACAACTCGCACCGACTCGTGACCGAAATCCTCTCCATTGGGGATCCTCCGTCGCGGCGTATCTATTCACGGGCGAGACTTACGAGGAAGCTGCGGAGCGAAGGCTCGCGCAGGAACTCGAAATCCGCGGGGCTCACCTGCGCGAGATCGGCCGGACGACGATGCTAGACCAAGGCGTCGTGAAGTTCATCGCGTTGTTCGAGACAGTCTGGTCTCACAAGTTAGAGCCTGACCCTACGCATATCGCTGGCGTGCAATGGTTCTCGCTCGCCGAGGTCGACCGCGCCATCCGCGCGCGCTCTCTCCCGTTCACGCCGACTTTCTTGGAAGTCTACCCATTCTATCGCGTAACACGGCCGCCGAAAGGGCCACGAGGACGGAGTGGCGGAAATCTGGGCTGATAAGCTAGTCGATCTCTACAAGGCATCCATCGAGGAGTACAGGTTCAACGTTCGGCTGAACTGGGATCGAACGCAATACTTTCTCACCTTGAACCTCGCGATCGTTGGCGCGGCAACCGGTTTGGTGAAGGGCGCTCAAACCGGTCCGCTTGAGTACGTCCTGATCGGAAGTCTGTTCGTTTGCGGCATCGCGGCGAGCATCCTCGCGGCGCAAGCAGCCATCAAGGGACACGGATACTACCGAGGCTCACGCGCGGTCCTGAAAGCCTACGAGACGAGGCTCGGGTGCCCTCCAGAACTCGCGCTGGCATCTACGGAGGGCATGAAAAAGGGTGAGACGCCAGCTCGTCCTCCTCCAGATCTGGGTGAAGCGGGGCGCGCACCGCCAGAAACATATGTGATGGGAGATCTTCGTCCTGGGACGGTGACGTACTCCGCCGTTGTTCTTCTTCGTTTCATCACGGCCTTGGATATTGGCGGGGCTGTGTACGCTTTTTGGCGAGCCAGGAACGGGTGAGCACGGCTCACCGCTGCAGTGTAGCGAAAACACTGGTGTTGGGGCCGAGCGCGACCTTGTCCCGGCATGAACCCCACGCCGGTCGCCGTAGACGAGCGGCTACCTGAGCCGGAAGTCGCCTGCAGCCCGCTCTGCAGAGTCTGTCGTCGTGGGCTC
>QHWB01000115.1:0-1497 GCA_003222395.1 Acidobacteriota bacterium | reverse complement strand
GTGGGTTATAGGCGTCGGAACCGCGACCACTGCGGATGGCGATGTTACGGGTGGAAACAGCTGTAGTCGTAATGGATCACGGTCCCGAGCGCGCCGTTGCTGTCGGTCGATGACTCGCAGAAGAGGTTTCCGGAGGTGGTGGTGCGGGCTTCTCAAGGCGCGGGTACTTGGCCAACATCGACAGGACAGTCTCGCGGCGAACCGCGTCCTTGTGCAGCTGCACATCCTCAAACGACGCGGGGTGGACCAGCACCCTCCACCCGTGAGTGGCGGTCAGGCGCGCGAAATCCGCCGTCGCGCGGTGGCGAGCTAGGCGCCCCCATCGCGCCGCCCCGTTATCTTTTCAATGCTTGTACCGCCGCTATCTGCTCTTCGTGCCAGCGCCTCCACTGCTCCTGCTCTTTGGCAGAGGCATCCGCGTCGACAACGCGCGGCCGATACTCTTCGACGTTCTTGTCTGGCGAAACCGCGAACACATACCGATGGGCATGTTCAACCATAAATCGTTGGAGATGAGTTGCCATCTCAACGCTCAGTACAGTGCCGCGCCGTGGGGGCTTGTCTCCAATGCGCGTATACAGCAGATGGTGAGGTCCGAGTGGAAGAAACATTTCTGTTCCCGCACGGCCCCAGCCTCCACCGAAATCGTATTTACCGTGTTCATAATAATTGAGGCGCACCACTGGATCATCAGTTGTGACCCATGAGATGTGATCAGGGGTGTGAAGAATGGTCCACTTGTGTCCCATCAACACGTTAGCGGTTCTCGTCAGAAGCTGCCGCTTTAGGAAGAAGAGCCAGAGATCGCGACCAGGGGACATTTCGAGTTGGAGGGTCCCCCCTTTCCCGCCGAGCAGCCGCTCCGTTGTTACCCGCACAGGGAACTCGCTAGCGTCAATGTTCGGCTCGCGGGGAACAAGTGTGCCGGTTCGCTTCGCAATCTCGAACTCTTGCACGCCGGTCTGGAGGACATCCTTCATCATGCCGGGTAGTGTTTCGCGCCACCTTTGCAGCATCTCATTTAGCCGAGCAGGCGTGCGCACATCTTGAGCAGCCGCGAATCTGATCAGGCGTTTCCAGTCGCTGCGCGTCAGCGATGCGTCGGAGATTGCCTTGCGGATTGCATCTTGCGCGGCCTTTCACGGATTGTCGCTTCCACAATGGAATATGCGAATGGGAAACCAGGAGACGGTAAACCCAAAGACGATTCTTATCGTCTGCCCAGAGCTTTAGGTAAAACTGAGGGACGTAATGGTTGTCGCGGTGAAATGGATCTGGAGTCACGGCTCCTGACCGGAAAGCGTGTCGCAAAGCAATGCAGATCAGCGTCGTGGTTTGTTGATCGAGGGCTTGTACGGCGTGTGCAGTTGGCGCTGCAGATCGCGCACGGTCGCGAGGAGCCTTGCCGCAATCTGTCGCCACTTGCTTGCATTCGCGTAGTCTTGCATCCCCTTCATCGTCTGGGGTTCACCCTCTAACTCACGCTCGATCCCCTCC
>QHWB01000113.1:2398-3434 GCA_003222395.1 Acidobacteriota bacterium | reverse complement strand
GCTGATCCGCTCGTCCACTTCGTCGGACGTGCTCGTCATGCCGCTCTTCGGTATGCGTATTACCCGAACTCCCTTCTCCCGTGGCAGCGCGCTCGCGGCGGCTCTCCCGAAATCGACACGTATCCACCCTCGGCATGCTACGGGGACGATGTATCGATCTCCTACTGGTTTAGAGCAACCTGCCGTCGAAAGAATCGCAATAGCGAGGGGAAAGTGTGACGTCACTGTCTGCGCCCCGCCTTGCACGCGGCAAGTCTGCCACGCTCACCGCCTGGATCGTGACGACGTAGTTCCAAGGGATGAGGCATCTTCACCTCGGTTCTGCAATTGAAATCCCGTTTTCAGGGACGGACGACGCGGGTTCCAGCAAAATCGTGACTCGCAGCGTGGGGATGTCGATGATCGACCCCGAGGAAAACCGCCACTCCAGAGCGTCGTATCCGCGGAACGTTCGACGCTTCGCCGGCGAAGCCGCGCCGACATACTTCCTTCTCGTCATAACCTCCGCGATCTCGTTCATGTGGTGCGCATCTTTTTCAATCAGAACGACGGTAGCTCTATTCGGGTCTTCCATCACTTGGAATGCATAGAAACGTTCGGCAGGCGCATTGAACGGTCTGATTGAGAACCAGCTGGGGAACATGCCGAACAGGCGCACCGATCGATCAGGAGTCTCCCGGGACGCGATGAGCAGCCAGCCATCCGACCTCTCGAATTCCGCGGACCCAATTCGCAGCCGCTTGGCCGGAATCTCGAGCCGACGTTGAACGAGCAGCAACGCGCGCTCATTGGAAGCGATGCCAAACACGGCCGCGATCATGGCCGCGACGATCATCATGATGTAATACTTTCGGTTTGCCCTCATCCAAACTTGCCTTCGGCATCACCCTTTACTTCGGACACAGCAGCTGTTGGCCCCTGAGCATCGTACGTGACGTCAGGAGTCATGGAGGTACCCGGAGGGAGGTTGTTGAGAACGTCCTGCGTGTCCGAATAGCTTACTGTTCAGCGTGGTCAGCCTCGTCGTAGACTGGGG
>QHWB01000113.1:0-2289 GCA_003222395.1 Acidobacteriota bacterium | reverse complement strand
CCGTAACCGTACAGATTCGTCATACCCCCGCGGACTGGATCGAGTCCTTCGTCGTCCACTGGCCCGTGCCCGGATCGTAGTCCCGCGTCCCGAATGGACTTAGATTCGGGGAGCAGGTCAATATCGCGCGAAGCCCGTTCGTGCGAAACTGCAAGATCGTGACGGTCACGGTCTGGCCGTTGGCAGGATTGGCATGGGACGATCTATGGCTGCCCACGCAACGCGCGCCAGGTAAATCGCAGCGCGAAGCCAACAACGAGGATCACCACGGCGTACGCGCCGGCTGAATATAGAGTGTACCACCACCCAACGGAGTCAGACCGATGAGTTGCCTCCCGCCAGTATTGCACTGCGAGACAGACTACGAAAACGGCCAAAATCACCAAAACCCGTCTCGTCATCGTGGATCACCTCACTTCTGTTTCTTTTTGTTTTTCGGGACATAGGGTGGGTTGCTACCGTCGCACGGTGCGTTTGGCCAAGGACCCTCTTTTTTCAGGCCGCACGCATATAGCGCATTCGACACACACTTACAGCAGTTGAAATCGCAGAACGCATAATCAGCGGCTCTGCACTGCATCATATGAGCTCTGACGCAGTCGTCGTTTTGTGTTCCCGTCGTCGGAGAGTACGTTGCCCCCGCTGGATTCGGATCGGGTAGAATTGCCGAACGCCCACCTCGGCGTAGAGACCCTCTGCATCGAGAGAATTGATTGGGTCATTACCGACGTATGTGTACAAATTTGTTTGACCGCCGTGGAATCGAAGCGGATCGATCGTCGTCCACCGGCCAGTCGTTGGGTCGTAATCTCGTGCGCCGAACCTGACCAAATGGGTCTCTCGGTCCGCAAGCCCTCCAGCGAATCCGAAAGGTTGGAATCCAGGCGCACTATCGTACAGAACTGCGCCGAATTCGTCATAATCCATTCGCTGTACTACGGTTCCGGCACTGGATATAACTAAGCGAATGCTCCCAACCCGATCAGCGACGAGTCGGTATGTCTGGCCGCCCGCGATCATGATATCGGGCACATGGGGACGTTTGGCGAAGACGAATTGCGCCTTGAGGACTCCGTTATTGTCTAACCAAGCGACCCGTTTGATGTCATCTCCGTAAATGAACGCCTCGAACAGCGTTCCATTGATACGCTTGGCGACCCGCGCGTCTTGGCCGTCAATCGTGTAGTTCACACTGCCGCCACCGGGCAAAGTCGTTTGCCGAAGGTTTCCAAAAGCGTCATAATCGTACGTTGTAGGGCCATCGGAACAGGTCTTCGCACGGAGCGATCCGTCAGGCTTGTAGCTGTACGTGCAGTCTCCATAGCTCAAGAGCCGATCCTGCGAATCGTAAACCGGCGAAGCGGTCAACCCCGGCCCTACCAAGCGGTTCCCATTCGCGTCGTATTCGTAATGTGAGGTGGCACTTGCGTCAGTCGTTACGTCAGTGAGTCGGCCGTTCTCGTCGTAGCTGTACCCGTAGACGTGCGTCGTCCCCTGCATCGTTTCGGTCTTGTTGACGATGCGGCCCAAGCTGTCCCGAGTGCCGTAGTCGATCGAGTAGAGCGTCGCGCCGTTCGCCGCCACTGTGTATGTCTTCTCAGCGCCGTAGGCGTCGTAGGTGCGGGATTCGCTGATCGCTCCCAGAGTAGTGCCGGTCACGAATCCCGTGGCTGAGTCGCGGGTAATGGTCATCGAGCCGGCGCTCGTCAACAGATCTTCGTTGTCGTAGCCGAAGTTGATCGTCTGGCCTCCACTCACGCTCTCGCTCGAGAGTCGGAAGCTGGAATCATACGTCTTGTGCACGTTGCCGGAAATCGGTCCGCTCCAGGTGATGTCCTTGAGTAGGGAGCCGTCGTACCCGTACGTGACTCCCACGCCATCGAAGGTGTTGATACTAGTGAGTTGGCCCGTGGTCGCGCTGTAACCGTATGCATTCGTGCCGCGGCTCGTAGTCACCGCAGTCAAGCGGCCCTTCACTGAATCGTAAGTCGGCGTGATGAAGTCACCGTCAGCCCGAGACACGTTGCTGACTTGCTGGTCGAGGTTGTAGTCGGTGTGCGTGGTCCGAGGCTGGCCCACGTCTGGTGGGCTGTAGTCTCTTTCCCGGTCCGCCGAGGTGTAGGCGAACATGTGAGCGGGACGGCCGGGCGGCGTCACCGAGGCCACGTTGCCGTTTGGATCGTAGCCGCTCGCGATCACGTTCAAGTCAGGAAGAGTCTGGTTCGTGGGTCTTCCCGCCAGGTCGTAATCGAAGGAGGTCGTATGCTGTAGCGGGTCCAGGATGCTCCC
>QHWB01000063.1 GCA_003222395.1 Acidobacteriota bacterium | reverse complement strand
ACGAACATCTACATCAATTTCCTCCAGAAGGCCTTCTCGGAACGAAATCTGGAATCGACGAACGTCGCGATCCACGTCAACGGAGACACCGCCTGGCTCGTGTTCGACTGGACCTTCACGGCGAAGTTGTCGGCCGGTCAGCCGATGGCATCAAAGGGATGGGAGAGCCACGTCTACCGGCGCACTCCCCGCGGGTGGTCCCTCGTCGCGCTCCATTACTCGGTTCCGCCGCCACAACCATGAACGGGACCCGAATCCGTTCCAGATGCCGCACGTCCCGGTGACGCCGAAAAAGAAGTACGTTGCGCGGGAGCTCTCATGCACGTGCTGCTGTCGACAATGGGTCGCGTCGCGTATCGCGCGCGATGAGTGGTTACGTCAGCTTCAACAGCTGCTCCATCACCAGCCGCGGCTCGCGGTCGGGATCCTGTTCCACGCGGCTCGCGTTGTTGAACAACATGGTGTCGCGCGCCGTCGTCGAATACGCAGGCCACTTCGGCAACCCCGGCGTATTCGGATTCCCCGTTCGCGCGAACGCCACCCACGCCGCGCTCACCTTGTCGGCGAGCGCGTAGGCTTGCGGCATCTTCGAGATCAGCGGCCCCGCGACCTTGATGTTGTTGAACACGAAAGGAACTTCGATCGTGTGCGGCGACCGCATATGTCCCCCGCCCTCCGGCGTTTCCCAGTCGAAACGATAGGCGAACGCCGGTGCCGCGGCCTGCAGCGCCTTGCGCCTGGCGAGCTCGCGCGAATAGGTTCCTCTCGGATGATCCGTCGCAATCAGGATCCACAGATCCCACGGCGTGGCGTCTGGGTGTGCCTTGCGGAACACCTCGATCACCCGCTCCGGGTTCATGCCGAGGCGTTTCTCGGCGCGCGCCCGCAGTCCGGCCTCGTCGAGCGCGAGCGTCTCTGGCGTGGGCCGATCGTAGAGTGTCTCCTCGGTCCGCGCATATCCGATGAGCAATGGAATGTTGGCGGAGAGGGCCGGACCACTCGGATCCCACGGATGGTTCGGTATGACCGCGCCGTCAACCGTCGGCGAGTTGGCCACCATACCCGGTTCGCCGAACGTCAGCTTGCTCGTCACCGCCGCGTTGGCGGCGAGCAGTCTGGCCATCGGCACGTTCTGCAGCTCCCGCGCGTGCCCTTTGGCGAGGCCCAATTCGGCGATCAGCAAATCCGTCGTGCGAACGGCATCTTCCCGCGTCGTCAACCGCAGCACCGCGCCGCTCTCGATGATGGCCCGGTGGAACAGTCCCTTCGCGGACGGCATCGCCATCAACGTCGCAACCTTCCGCCCGCCGCCCGACTGCCCGAAGATCGTGACGAGGTTCGGATCGCCGCCGAACCGGTCGATGTTGTCGCGCACCCACTGAAGCGCCGCGACGATGTCGAGCAGACCGACGGCGCCTGACGACGCGAAGTCCGAACCTTCGGACTCGCCGAGGTACGTGAAGCCGAACACGTTGAGGCGATGGTTGATCGTCACCACGACCACGTCGCCGTGGCGCGCCAGGCTGGTGCCATCGAGGATCGGCCCCGACCCCGACCCCGTGGCGAAGCCGCCTCCATGCAGCCACACCATCACCGGCCGTTTCCTTCCGTCGCTCAGGCCCGGCGAGAAGACGTTGAGCACCAGACAGTCTTCGCTTTCCTCACATGAAGGGCAGGCTGCTGCCGAGCCTCGCGCGGGTCCACTACCGCGGTTGACCGTCTGCGGCGCAGTGGGTCCATAGGCAAGCGCATCGCGCACGCCTGTCCACGGCGCCGGTTTGGTCGGAGGCATGAAGCGATTGTTCCCCGCAGCCGTGCCGCCGTAGGGAATCCCTTTGAAGACGTTGACGCCTTCGCTCGCGATCCCGCGGATCCTGCCCGCCGACGTTGTCGCGATCACGCCGTCGGGCTCCGCGGCCGCGAGCGTCGGCCATCGACTTGCCTGCGTTGCCGCAACCAGCATGGCCGCCTGTTTGACAAACGCTCGACGGCTGGAGACACTCGCCATTTCCATCCCTCCTTCGCGCCCGATGCGGCCAGATTATGCCAGGGATCGGATTCGGTTTTTATTTCGATGGCGCCGCCGCGCGAGTCGGCTCGTACGACTGGAATGTCGCGCCAAACGAGCGCTGTGGAATCGTCGCGTTTAGCTCGCGATAACCGCCTTCGCGCCACACGATCAAAGGGACCCGCGTATCGAAGCCCGATCGGATGACGTACCAATACTGCTGGTGGTTGCGGACCCGAATTCCGTCAACTGCGACGATGACATCACTCATGCGCAGGCCAATGCGTTCGGCGCGGCGACCGTAGTCGTGGAAGACGATGCCGTCCGTCGGTGGATTCGAGAAGGCGGTGAGCGTGACCCGTTCAACGCCCTGCGGAAACGTCTTTCCCGCGATGGCCATCGCCTTCGCCTCCAGTGCGGCGTCATGGGTGCGGCGCGACTCGAGCAGATAGTGCGACGCCAGGTCCGTCGAATTTTCGTAGCGTTCCCTGATTGCCTGATACAGCTCTTCGGCGCGCGCATGTTCGCCGCGGCGGTCGAGCAGCGTCGCGTACGCCGCAAGACCCGCAGCCGAATAAGTGTCAGCCGCATCGCGCGCGAGCGCCGTCGCCCGTTCGGCGAGCCCGCGTTCTTCATAGTAGGTGATCAGCCATTCGAGGCGCTGCGACACGGCAACGCGGCTGCGCGCCTTGCTGATGTAGTGCTCGTACGCGATCGCTGCCTCGCCTTCCTGGCCGTCGCGCAGCAACTGATCCCCGACGCGGTTGCAGTAGTTCTCCTCGATTGTGCACATCACGCGCGCGAGGAGCAGCAGCTCCGCCGGCGTGGCAGGGACCTCGTCGTAGACGTATCGTGCCGCGTTGAGGTCGTAGTCGAGCAAGGTACTTAGTACGCCGCGCGCCTGCGCCATCGTCGGCTTCGGCTGGTTGTCGGGCCAGAGCGTGTACCACGCTGCCCATGTGTCATACGGTGCAGTTTGCGACCAGAGCTGCACGGCTTCAATCGGCACCGGACGTTCACATGGCGTTTGAAGGGCCCGCCAGCGGAGCTCGAAGGCCGTCCCTGTAGGTACATGCGGCCGGAAGAACGCATCGTCTCTGGGGAACGTGTCGGCCTTGTTCGCGAAGTCGGGTTTATGCCGGAGCAGCATCCAGGCCGGTGCGGAAATCAGCTCGGGATGGTCGGCCAGGAGCGCGCGGGCGGTCGTGATCGCGCGCGCGTATTCGGTCTGGTTGCGCGCCATCGAAACCGCGGCGATGGGATAGAGGCGCAACGAGGCCAACCGCGCATTCGCAGCGGTTGCAATTTCTTGACCGCGTTGCGGCAGCCCGAGCATGTAGTCGTTGTGATGCGCCCATCTCGCGACCGACTCGCAAAGGTGTCGTTGAGCGAATGCCGCCCACAACCCCCAGTCGATTACCTGAATCGATTGGCCGCTCGACGCGGTGCCGATCGGTGACGTCGGTTCGTTGAGCGCCGCGATCAGCGCTTCGTCGGTCGGATCCTCTTTGTGAACCTCCTGCCACAGATGCCGCGCCTCTTCGAGCTGCTGCCGAACGTTCGACTCGGCAAACCGGTTTCCAGTTTCGACGTCGGCCGACCCGAGCAATGTCAGCCGCTGCTGATCCCAGCTGCCGTCGACGGTAACGATTCGGTCATAGGCTTCGAGAAACTTGCCGTAGCCTCGGCGCTGAAACACCGCGCGGAGGTATTCGGCCTGCTCGAGTCGGGTCAGCGTCGATGGTGCGTGGATCGCGCGCCAGTCGCCGGTGACGCGCAAGCGAACCGCGCGCCCCCATGCGCGCACGCCGGCCGACGGCGATGCGTCGAGCCCGTCGGCGATCCGCAGCGCGTCGCGCTGGCGGCCGACGAGGGCGGACACGATCGCAGTCGCGAGCGAACGCGACACGCGGACGGTCGACGGCTGCAGCGCCTGAGCCACCGCGAGGTGCACGGTCATGCGATTCAGCGCCGGCCGCACGTCGCTGAAGTCGCGTGCGACCTCCTTCAGCGCCAGCGCGCCGACGACGAGCGCCGCCAGGTCGTGTGCGCTCGCCGAGCGGGGATTCTGCGCGAGACGAGCCGAAACCCGCTCGCTCGCGGCGAGCAGGTGGTCGATCGACGGATCGGTCAGCGCCGTCGCGAGCGACTCGTCATCGTCGGTTGCCGTTTCGGCCGTGGGTGAGAGCAGCGCGCGTGCGATCGGCGCGTATGTCTTCGCATCCCACACGTGATCGACGATGCGCAGCTGACGCGGGAGTCCAGATATCGACGTCGTCACCTGGTACGTTGCATTGGTCTGGAGCAGCTCGTTCGGAGGCGCCAGACCACGAACCCGGACGTCCGACGCTGTGGACAGCCGCCTGTGCGTCGAAACAGAGCTGACGTCGATGATGCCGCGCACCACTTGCTGGACGATCCACTCTTGTTCAACGGTATACGGCGCTGGAGGTGGCGCGGTTTGTCCGAGTGATCGCCGTGCTGTGACGATGACAGCTGCAATCAGAATGGCCCAGAGGACCGCGAAGTATTTCGTCTGACGTGACATGCTGCTATCCGTGCCTCACTTGCCGGGGGGCGGCGGTTCCAGAGGACAGCACTCGCAAGCGTTACAGCCACGATCACGATGACGGCGAGCTGTAATGTCCGGATGGTCCGAGGCGAAACCGAGGGCTAAGTAAAAGGATACAACGAGCGTTCTGTCGAAAGGAATCCGACCTCGAGATCAAATCGCATACACTCATCGAAATTCAGAGCCGAGGCTTGTCATGCACAAGATTGCCGTTCACGTCACCGTCCTGCTCGTCATTTTTTCACCGGCGTTCGCGCGTCCGCTAGCGTTCGCGCAGACGACGAACAACGCGCAGCTCGTCGAGATGGTGACGCGCATGGCAAGAATCGGCCGCGCCTCGTCGCCGACCTTTTCTCCGGACGGCACACGACTCGCGTTCGTGTCGGACCGGACCGGCGTGCCGCAGGTCTGGGTGACTGCCGTCGATCGCGGCGCGGCGCTGCAGGTGACGAACGGCGACGACCCGGTCGGACGCGTGATTTGGTCGCCCGACGGCAAGTGGCTGGCCTTGTCGCTCGCGCCGGGCGGCGGAATGAACACGCAGATCTATATCGTGCATCCCGACGGCACCGGACTGCGTCGGTTGACGGACGGCGGAAAGGAAACCAACAACCTCGGCGGCTGGACGCGTAAGGGCGGGCGCATCACGATGGGATCGAACCGCGCCAATCCGTCTGCGATTGATGCGTACCTCATCGATCCCACGAGCGGCGAGCGAGAGCTGGTTTCGGGCAACAACGGACTGCAAAGGTTGGAGGACGTCAGCCGCGACGGCACACTCGCGCTGATCGATCGTCTGCGCGGTCGCGGTGACAACGATCTGTATGTCGTCGATCTCGCATCGCACGCTGAGGCCGTCGTCACTCCTCACGATCCGCCCGGTTCGTTCGCGGGCGCGTTCGCGCCCGATGGCCGGTCGATCTATCTCTCGTCCGACAAGGATCGCGATACGGCCGCGTTCGCGCGCATCCGCATCGAGGGCGTCGACCGCATCTCGCCGCCGCAGATTATCGCGGCACGAGACGATGCGGAGCTCGACGGCTTCGAGATCGACGACCAGGGGACAATGGCCGCGCTTCTATGGAATGTCGCCGGCCGCAACGAGCTCGCGTTCGTCGATCTCGCGTCGGGACGGCAAACGGCGGGACCGAAGCTGCCTGGTGAGATCGTCGGCGGGCTCACGTTCTCCAAAGACGGTAAACGGCTCGCGATGACGATCTCCGGCGCCACCGCCCCGCCGGACGTCTGGGTGCTCGAGATTCCCAGCGCCCGCCTGCGACAGATGACGCGGACACCGCATGACAGCGTCGATCTCTCGAAACTGGTTCGGCCCGAGCTGGTGACGTTCAAGGCGCACGACGGCCTCGGATTGAGTGGATGGCTCTATCGTCCCGCGAGCCGATCGGGTCCGACGCCATTCGTCGTCAGCTTCCATGGCGGACCGGAAGGCCAGGAGCGTCCCGGCTTTCGAAGCGACTATCAGGCGCTCGTCGCGCAAGGCATCGGCGTGTTCGCCCCGAACGTGCGCGGGTCGTCAGGATTCGGCAAGCGCTTCGTGAACCTCGATAACGGCCCGCTGCGGTTCGAGGGAATCAAGGATCTGAAAGACTGCGTCGATTATCTCGTCGGCAATCGCATCGCCGATCCGAAACGTGTTGGCATCACCGGCGGCTCCTATGGCGGCTATATGACGATGGTCGGTGTCACGTTCTACCCGGACCTGTTCGCGGCCGGCGTCGACCTGTTCGGGATGGTCAACTTCTTCACGTTCTTCGAGCATACCGAGCCGTGGATGGCGGCAATCTCGACGACCGAGTACGGCGATCCGAAGACGCAGGCGGATCTCCTCCGCGATCTGTCGCCGCTCGGAAAGCTGGATCGAATCAAAACGCCGTTGATGGTTCAGCACGGGGCGAACGATACCAACGTCCCCGTCGTCGAGGCGGAGCAGATCGTGGAGAACCTGAAGCGCCGCGGGGTGCCAGTCGAGTACATCCTGTTTCCGGACGAGGGCCATGGATTTCGGAAGGAGAAAAACCGCATCACGTCGACCGTGAAGATGGTGGAGTTCTTCGTTGCGCAACTCGTCGCCCGCCAGCCGGCCACGACGCCAAACGAGGGGAGCACATCGGTGAACATCGACGGGAGTTCGCGCTGACGACCAGAACTGTCGTCGTAGTCGAGTACGACGAGGAATGGCCGCGCCTGTTCGAGAAACTTCGCGCGCACGTCTGGCCGGTGGTGGCGAGTCGCCTCGTGTTTACCCATGCGGCCCTGCTCACAGCGTTGAGAGCACGTAGCGCGCGTCAGCGACGAGCACGTTCGCCACATCGGCCGGAAGCCGCTTGGTGCAGACATCGATGAAGTCGGACAGCTTGTTGCGGACGACTGTCACGTTGCCGCGGTCGAGTGCGGCCTGCGCGTCGTTCAGCTTCGCACGCAGCCTGTTCTCGGTCGCCGGATCGATCTTCCCCTGCGCAGCGTACAAGTTGACGGACGCGATCAGACTGCGGATCGTGGCCACGACATGGAACGTCACCGAGCGTTGCGACATATTGCCGGCCACGTCGGACGCGGACGCAACTACCGTGTGCGCGCCGAGCGACAGCGTCAGAAGCTGGATCTGCTGAGCGTTCGTTGCGAGCGCTCCGTCAAGCGTCCCCCACGGGCTGCCATTGACGAGGCCCGACACGTCATCTCGCGCAGAGAAGCTCAGCGCCAACATGTCGCTGTGCAGATAGTCGCGCTCGACGGGCGCGTCGAGCTGTAACGCCGGCGCGCCTGTGTCGATCGTGATGAGTGCGGACGGCGGCACGGGCTCGACGTTGCCGGCGTTGTCGGTCGCGCGAGCCGTCACCCTCGTGGCGCCTTCCGCCGCGACGGTGAACGCGCCGGCATAGCGCTGGAACGGAGCGTCGTTGATCTGGTAGTCCACGAACGCGACGCCGCTCTCTCCGATCAAATCGGTCGCCGCGAGCGTGACTACGACACTCGACCGGTACCATCCGGCCGGTCCGCCGGTGCCCGACAGGTCGATCGTGGTTACAGGCGGCGTGAAATCGCCCGGATCTTCGATCCGCGCGACGAACGCGTCGTCGAATCCGCCGTTGCTTCCCTGCAGCGGGTTGCGCAGCGGGAAATTGGTGGAATCGGTGAATCCGGTGACGACGACGCCGCCGATCGGGTCAACGGCAATCCGCTTCCCGAAATCGCCAGCCGATCCGCCGAGGAACGTCGACCACTGCAGCAGGCCGCCGGCGGACAACCTCGCGACGAAGGCATCATACTCGCCGCCGCCGTGAGTCGGCTGCAGCGCCCGCACTATCGGAAAGTTTGTCGACGAAGTCGCTCCGGTGACGTACGCCTCTCCAGAGGGCGTCAGGGCGATCGAGACTACCGGGTCGCGTCCGACCGTGTAGACGTGAGGGCCCATTTCCGATCCGCTTCCGCCAAGGAACGTCGAATAGACGAGACCGTTTCCCGTTGCAGTGAGCTTCGTGACGAACGCGTCGCCATCGCCTCCGCCGAACGTGGATTGGTAGGCATTCGCGGTCGGGAAGTTCCCCGACAACGTGTAGCCGGCGACATGCGCCTGACCGCTTGCGTCAACGGCGATCGTACCGCCGTCTTCCGAAGCCGCGCCTCCGAGATAGGTGGCATACGTCAACGCGCCTGCCGGCGAGATCTTGGCGACGAAGAGATCGCGCATGCCCGCGAACGTCGCCTGGAGCGGATTCACAACCGGGAGATCAATCGACATCGTCGCACCGACGATGTAGACGCTGCCCGTTGAATCGACGGCGACAGCAGTGGCGTAGTCGGAGCCGGTGCCGCCGAAGTAGGTCGAGTACTCAAGGGCAGAGCCATCGGGACTGAATGTCGTGACGAACGCATCCCACAGTGCGGATCCGCCGCCGTAGACCGTCGTTGGCACAACTGGATCGACAGCCAGCGCGTAAATCGGCGAGCCTGGTCCGCCGAACGTCCATGTCGCACCGCTGTCGCCGCTGACGGCGACGCCCCCGTGAGCCGATGCCGCATAGACGATGTTGTGTGCGTGGGGCGGGATCACAACGGACGAGATCGAGTCGCCGAATAACTGAACCCATTGATTGCCGCCCGAGGTGGTGATGAAAAGACCGGCGTCGGTGCCGGCATATACAGTCGAGGGATCGGTCGGGTCGACCGCAAGCGCCGAGACGCGGCTTTTCAATCCGCTGCTGGCCGACGTCCACGCCGCGCCGCCGGTCGTCGTCTTGAACACGCCGAAATCGCTGCCCGCGTAGATCGTGGACGGCGAGGACCTGCTGAGCCCCAACGACCAGATCGTCGCGCCCATGCCGACATCGGTCCAGTGATCGCCGCCGTCGATGCTCTTCGAAACGCCTCGGGAATAAGAGCTCTGCACGGCCGCCGCGTAGATCGTCAGGGGCGCCGTCGGATCGATGGCGAGTGACGTCACCGAAGCTCCATAGACGCCGACACCCGTCCACATCGCAGCGCTGTCGGTGCTGCGCAAGACGGCACCGTCGACTCCTGCATATACGGTGGATGTCGTAATCGGATCAATCGCGAGGGCGCGTACCGGAACTCCGAAGTTCGCACTGTCCGTCCACGTCTGGCCGCCGTCGACGCTCTTCGCCACACCAGTCTCGGTGCCCGCGTACACGACGAGAGGACTCACCGAGTCAATGGCAAACGAGATCAGAGACGAAGCAATCAGCGATGACAGGGCGCTCCACGATTGGAAACCATTCGTGCTCTTCCATGCCGCGCCGCCGCCAAGCTGTGGCTGGAAGGCGCCGCGCGTCGGGAAATCGGGTGAAATGGTCTGGCCGGTCACGTGAGCCCGACCTGTACTATCGACGGCGATGCCGTACGCACAGTCCTCTCCACGGCCGCCCAGGTACGTCGAGTACACGATCACACCCGTGGCATCAAGCTTCGTCACGAAGCCGTCCGAGAAGCCGCTGAGCGTCGATTGCAGCGCGTGGAGCGTCGGAAAGTTGCGCGACGTCGTGGATCCGGTCACATACGCATTGCCAGCGGCATCCACGGCGACGTCTTTGGCGTACTCGTAGCTGCTGCCGCCAAGATACGTTGCGTACACGAGCTGGTCACCCGTCGGATTCAGCTTCACCACGAACGCATCGAGCGAACCGCCGCCTGAGACGAGCGCTCCGTTCGCCTGCGGGAAGTCGAGCGACGTCGTTTCTCCGGCCAGGTAAATGCTTCCGTCGGCACCGACGGCTACTCCCATCGATGCGTCGCCGGCGCCACCGCCCAGGTACGTTGAGTAGGTCAGCACCGGATCGATGACGAGTGGCAGACGATGGTCGTACCGCCCGACGCGGAATCCAATATGGCCAGCTTTGTCGACGACGAAACCGCCTTCTACCGGCCGCCGCACGTCGTTGACGTCTTGATACACGACCGGGAGCGGCTGCTGCAGAGTGCCGCGCGTGGTCGCGATCCTGAGACCGCCGTCGGCATCGATCGCGACATGCGTGGCGCCGTCGAACGCGATGGCGATGTCGCTGACGCGCGCGCCAGGCGCGAGGACGAAGTCGTATTCGAGCTGTCGCTGATTGCCGTAATAGATGACGTTCACGCCAGGGTAGACGTCGCGATACTCCACTTTGTGATAGCCGTGAATGCCGGTCTTCCACAGCCGCGGATCGTTGCCAATCAGATAGTTCGTCGTCCCGGGAAGCGGCTCGAGACCGGCTGGCGCGGAGGGGTGTCGATGACCGCCGACCAATCGCATTGAGAGCGCAGTCGCCGCTGAGGGCATTGCTGACGAGGACGCGAGTTGCAGCGTCGTTTGGTTCGCCGAGAGGTAAACGGCGTAGTTCGGGCCACGCGCGATGAAGCCGACGCCGCCGGCGCCGACGCTCGGATCGAAGCGCATCGGCAGCTGCAAGGACGCGGCTCGAGCCCGTTCACGGGCGTGCGGATCAGCGGTACGGCGCGGCATATGTGTTGACGTCCGGGCCGCAGGCACGGCGACGATGCCTGCGGCGATGAGTGCGCTCAAGACGCACGTGATGCGGGTTCGATTGTCGGACACGGGCCGATGCCTCCTTTGGATGCACCGGCCCACGAACAAGATCGAAGCCAGGAAAAATGTGTCGAGAACGCTCCGTCAAACCGCCGCCTTCGACATCGAATCCGACGTCTGCCACTGTCGAAATCGGTCACGCGATTACATACGTGTGCCTCCTTTTGCGCCGGGCTGCACGCGGTGGTGAGGGGAAGCTTGCGAAGGGCGCAGCTGCAGGAGTCCGAAGAAGCGGTTCTTGGACTCTACGCCGATCGCGACGTTACGGTCCGCGCGCCGGCTGCTACTTGAGCAACGCCACGGCGAGCGCGATCACGGCGACGATCAGTGCGGCGCCGGCGGCCGACACCGCGTAAGCCAGCAGGCGCGACGCGCGCAGGTCAGCCGCGCGCGCCACGACGTTCGCATCCCGCGCCGCGGGTTCCTCGTCAAACAGCGACTGCCGCATCACGCGCTTGCCGGCAATCACATCCTCGATCCCGGCCTCGAAATGCCGCTGGTGAATGCGTCTCGCCGTGTCGGTCGCCGGCTCCGCCGCGGCCGCGAGCGCCGCCTTGAGCACCGCGTTGCGAATGTCGCCGCCGCTCACCTCGTGGCGCCGCGCCAATGCCCCGAAATCGACGTCCGCCGCAAGGGGCGTGCGCGTAGGATGTATCTGCACGCGCCAAATCTGCTCGCGCTCGGCAGCCCCTGGCATCTCGAAGAGAACGTGTGTCCGTATTCGCCGCTCGAAGGCAGGGTCGAAGTTCGCCGCCAGGTTCGTGGCGAAGATCACCACGCCGTTGTACCACTCGAGCTCCTGCAGAAGTACGCTGACGACGGTGTTCGACTCCCGCTGAAATCCATAGTCGACCGACGTCGAGCGGCGCGCCGCAATCGCATCGGCTTCGTCGAACAGCAGCACGGCACGCTCGTCGCGGGCGGTGCGAAAAATGCCGGCCACGTTCTTCGGCGTCTCGCCCATCCAGAGCGATTCGAGCTCGGCGTAGCGCACGAGCAGCAGTCGGCGACCGAGCGAATGGGCAATGGCTTCGGCGCAGATTGTCTTCCCGGTGCCTGGAGGACCGGCGAAGTTGAAGGCGAGTGCGAGCCCGGTCGGATGGCGCTCGCCGAGCCCCCAGCGGTTGAAGATGAGATCGTGCTGCGTCACCTGCGCCAGCGCCGTGTCGAGCGCGCGTCGCGTCGCCGGCGGCAGAATGACGTCGTCGAAGGTCCGGCGCGGGGCGATCGACTCGATGGCGCGGCGTCCGGCCGTGCCGAACAGACGGGTGAATGGAATCGCCGCCACGCCTCCACGGTACCGCCTCTCGGCCGGACAATCAAATCGAGGGACGACATTCCTTGATACTTTGCCCTGATCCGGGGCATCGAGGAGCGCGGCAACCGTCGATTAGGTCGGTCACCCGCGACGACATGCCGGTCCGGCGTCCGCTGTCGGGCTTGAAACGTCGTCCGGTTCTCGTTTACGCTACACGGCCCCACAAAATGTCTCATGCGATGGTGACTTTGGATTCATGATCAACATCCTTCTCGGAGCCGCGATCGCCTTCGCGCTCGTCGTCGGCGTTCTCGTCGGTCTCGTGCGTCGTTCGGCGCCGCGTTCAGCACACTCCGTCGATTTGCGCAACGTGACCGTCAGCCGGCAATGGTTGATGGAGCATCAGTCACACGATTGATCATGAACGATAGCTTCGGGGCGCGGCTTCGGGCCCAGCGCGAACGGCAGCGAATCGGGCTGGCGGCAATCGCGCACAGCACCAAAATCAACGTCGCGCTGTTCGAGGCGCTCGAACGCGACGATGTGTCCCGCTGGCCGTCGGGTATCTTCCGCCGGGCGTTCATCCGTGCGTACGCCGAAGCGGTCGGACTCGACTCCGTACCGGTCCTCAGAGAATTTCTGGAGCGCTTCCCGGATCCGGCCGGCGAGCCGTACGTGCCCGTTGCAGGGAGCGAACCCGTCGGCCTCGCGGCGGACGATCGCTCGCCCGAGGACGCGGTCTCTTTGCGTCTGACGCTCGCAGACGAAGGCTGGTCACCTGCAAAGACGCGCGTCAAGGTGCTGCTCAAACGCTCGCAGCGCGCTGCAGCCGCGGTGTACGACCTGGCGATCGTGAGCGCGATCGCCGCATTGGTGTTCGTCGTTGCGGGCCGATTCTGGACGCCGTTGACGATCGTGACTGTGTGTTACTACTTCGGCGGAGTTCTCGCGCTGGGCAATTCTCCCGGTAGCTGGCTGGTCGGCCGACCGCACAAGAATCCCGCGATTGGCCGGCGCCAAACGCGACTGCGGCCTCAACCGGCGGCTCGAACTCTTCACGGCGCCGCGAATCTCAGTCAGTTCAAGCCACGCCGCTACACCAAGGCGGGATGAGGCGATAACCTAATCCGTTTGAGCCTGCCGAGCTGCGTGAATCGTCACGTCGTTCTGACGCAGCGCGTGTCGGTCGGTACGTGTACGCATAGACCGTATACTTGTCCGATGCGAACGCGAATATTGCTGATGTTGCCGCTGTTGCTCACGACCGGCGTTCTCGCCGATTCTGGCGCGGGGTTGCGTTGGACTGCGCCCGCAGGTTGGAAAAGCGAAGGCGCGAGGCCGATGCGCGCGGCCTCGTACATCGTCGCGCCCGCAGCAGGCGATCAGGCGAACGGCGAATGCGTCGTGTACTTTTTCGGTGAAGGCCAGGGCGGCAGCGTCGACGCGAACATCGAGCGCTGGAAAGGGCAGTTCCGCACCCGCGATGGCAAGCCCGCCGCCGCGCAGGTCGCGAAACGCACGTCGCACGGACTGACCCTCACGACGATCGACACCTCTGGCGAGTACTCGGGAATGGGCGGCCCGACGGCCGGTGAACATCCGGCGGCCTCTGGTTATCGCCTCCTCGGCGCGATCGTGGAAGGGCCGAAGGGAAACGTCTTCGTGAAATTCACCGGCCCCGCGAAAACGATTGCCGCAAACCAGAACAAGTTCGAGCAGCTGGTCGGATCATTCGAACGCGAACAGTAATTTCATACACCTATTCGCGCAGGCCGAACACGCACAATGAGAGGCCGGAGATGGCCGTGACGTACTGCCGGCCGTCGACTTCGTACGTGATCGGGCCGCTGACGATCTGCGCGCCAAGGCTCGCTTTCCACAGCAGCGATCCCGTGCGGGCGTCGAGCGCGTGGAAGTACCCTTCGCGCCCGCCGGTGAAAAGCACGTCCGAGGCCGTCGTCAGAATGCCGCTGTCGGTGACGTCCGTCATCGGATATCGCCATTTCATCTCGCCGCTGGCCGCATCGAGGGCGAGCACGGCGCCGGTCGCCGCCGCTTCGGTCCAGTTGTTGATCGGACCGCGCCGCAAGCCCGGAATCGACGGCGCGCCCGGGATCGGCACGAGCGGCCGGTTCTGACCGCCGCCGAAGTTGCGCCCCTCCTGATACTCGACCGGCGTGCCGCCGAAAATCGTCGCGTAGTTTTCCCACGCGGAGATGTAGAACAGCCCGGTATGCGGACTGTAGGACGGCGAGTACCAGTTCGTCCCTCCCTGATTGCCGGGCCACGTCGGTTGGCCGGGCGGCTGGACGGTCTGGTGCGGGCGGCCGCGCTCGTCGAAGGTGTCCATCCAGTTCACCTTCACGAACGGTTTGCCGACGAGGAATCGCCCGGTCTCGCGATCCAGCACGTAGAAGTTGCCGTTGCGGTTCGCCCACACCATCGCCTTGATCGGCGTGCCGCGCCACGTGATGTCGGCGAGCACCGGCACCTGCACCGAGTCGTAGTCGTACCGATCGTGCGGCGTGAACTGGTAGTGCCACTTGAGTCTGCCCGTGTCGGCGTCGAGCGCGACGACCGAATCGGTGTACAGGTTGTCCCCAGGCCGCTGATCGGCGTTCCAGTCGGGACCGGCGTTGCCGACGCCCCAGTACGTCTGGTTGAGCGCGGCATCGTACGAGCCGGTCACCCACACGGAGCCGCCGCCGTGCTTCCACGCCTCGGAATCGCAGTACGGTTTCGCATCGGGCGGGCAAGCGTTCCAACTCTCGAACCCGGCCTCGGTTGGTCCCGGAATCGTGTAGAACCGCCAGATCTCGCTGCCGCTGCGCGCGTCGTATGCGGCGACGAATCCGCGGATGCCGTACTCGCCGCCGCCCACGCCGATCATGACCTTGTCTTTCACGACGAGCGGCGCGAGCGTCACGGAATAGCCGGCCTTGTTGTCGGCCACGCGCGTGTTCCACACCGGTCGGCCGCTCTTCGTGTCGATCGCGATGAGATGCGCGTCGAGCGTGCCCATGTACAGCGTGTCGCCCAGAATCGCGAGGCCGCGATTGTTTGAGCCGCAGCAGACGATTTGAGTCGGATCGAGCTGATGCCTGTAGATCCAGAAGACGCGGCCCGTTTTCGCGTCGAGCGCCACCACGTCGTTCGGCCGCTGCGTGAGATACATGATCCCGTCGACGACGAGCGGCGTCGTCTGCCACGCGCCCGCGACGGCGGCCTGATACATCCATTTCAGCTCGAGGTTCTTCGCGTTGGCCGGCGTGATCTGCGTGAGCGCGCTGTACCGATTGCTGAAATAACCGCCGGAGTAGATCAGCCAGTTCCGCGGTTCCTTGGCCGCGTTCAGCAGACGGTCGTAGCCGATCTGCGCCTGCACGCGGTAGGACATCGCGGCCGCGAGAAGAAGTACCAGTGCTGCGGCGGTCGCTCGTCGCGTCATGATCATCGTCCTTTGAGTGAAAGCAGATAGGCCACGACGTCCGCGAGTTCATCGGGATCGAACTTGTCCTTGAACGACGGCATCGGCGAGACGGTGAGGATCGTGTACTCGCGCAGGTCGCTTTTCGTCAGGGAGACCAGGTTTTCCTGATCGTCGATCAGCTGCACGGTGTACGTGTCCTCGTTGAGCCGCCGTCCGTTGACGACCGTGCCGTCGCGCCGCACGGCGCGCACCGGCCGATTGATCGGCATCATCTGACTGTTCGGATCGGTCAGCGAGCGCAGGAGCGAGCCGGCGCTGCGCGTCGCGCCGATGTCGCTCAGGTCGGGCGCCACGCGCGAGCCCTGGCCGAGGACCCGGTGGCAGCGCGTGCAGCCGCCTTTTCCGTTGAACAACGTCCGCCCGCGGTCCGCGTCGCCGAGCCGCGCCGACCCTCGGTCGAACGAATTCATGTTGCGCAGATACGCGATGATTCCCGCGAGCTCGGCCGCATCGAACTTGAACGCCTGCATCCCGGTGCCCTGGATGCCGTTCGTGATCACGCGCGCGAGATCCTGGTCGGTGATCGCGTTGCGGAACGTGCCGCTGCGGAGATTGACGCCGCCGACGGCGTCGCCGTTCGCGCCGTGGCACGTCGTGCACTGAGCATCGTAGAGGCGACCACCGTACGCGATGTCGGCGGCTGTATAGTCGCCCGCCGGAGAAGTCTGTGCCGAGACCGATGGCGCGCTCGCGAGCGCCAGCCCGAGAACAGCACAAGAGAGCAGCAGTTGTGCGGCGGTCATTTGGGAATGCCCACGACGAGGTATCGGGTCTTCGCCATGCCAGAGGCTTCTATGCCGGGGCGCGTCAGTTGTCAAGCGTCACGAGCGGCTCGCCGAAAAACAAAAGGGTGCTACGTTGATCGCATGGAGCTCTTCATAAGGACGCGCATCGTCACGACCGTCGCGATCGCCATGCTGGCCGGCCCGCTGCTCGCGCAGGAGAACAAGCCCGTGCCGAAGGATTCGGCCCGCGTGTCGGTTCCCGGATGCACCAAAGGCTACATCTTCACGGTCGGCTCGCGGGCGGCAAACGAGGCCGGCAGCAACTTCGACATTCCCGAAGGCATGCATTTGCGCATGAACGGGCCGAAGAAGATGATGGCGGAGATCAAGGCCCACGAAGGCTCGATGATCCAGATCACCGGCCTGATGAAGAAAGGGCAGAACAGAACGGACGGAGTCGCGATCGGCGGCGGCGTACGCGTCGGACCCGGGCCGTCAGGCGGCAGCCTGAGTCCGGGCGGCGGCCAGGCCTTCATCGACGTCGAGGGCTGGAGGCCGATTGCGGGCAGCTGCCCTTCGCGATAGCCATCGAGGGGCGATGATTTCCGTGCCCCACATTTTCATCTGCTATCGTCGTGCTCAGAGCTCGATGGGGTGACACGACCGTCGACGTTCCGCTGCGCATTCCGGCGACGGGTTAAGGCCGCGGCGACGACGACTCCAGAAAGAGGCCGCGGACCCGAAGTGCAATTTTGTTCCAAGGATCACAAAAGCCATATCCACGACCGCTTCATCAGCACTGTGTCGCGCTGGTTCCGGCGACGGCCGACCCGGGATCGACGAAGGAAATCGATCCGGCAAGAACTGGTACTCCCGTTGCTATCGCTCGCGACGCCAGCATGCCGCCCGAGGTCTCAATCATCGTTGCCGACGCAAGCAGAGTGGCGGCGATTCGCGACGGCACGTCGCTGCCGGGCCGCGTGATGACTTTCGCTTCGGCCAGCCTCGCGTCGGCGATCGAGAGCATCAAAGCGTACCGGCCCAAGGTCGTCGCGATCGACGCGACCTTCGCCCAGACGCCTGCGGGCCTGACGTTCATCGATCGCGTCGGCGCGTTGGCCATTCCCGGAAGCACCATCCTGCTCGTTGTCGAGCACGATGGACGATGGACAACGATGCCGCTCGGCAACGGCCGGACGCCAACTCAATCGCGTCCCGCGGCGGTCGCTGCATCGCACCCGGGTCTGGTTACGCCATCGCAGCAGGTCGTGGCGGCGTTGTCGAAGATCGTCGCCGCGCACACCGAAACCCTCAACACGAGGCGCGCCCCGCGATTCCTCGTGCGCGATCCGTTCGATGTCACTGTCGAAAGCGGCTGCGCGAGCCTGGTGGACATCTCGGTCCTCGGCGCTCAGATCGTATCGCTGCCGGTGTTGCGCCCCCACCAGAAGATCAACGTTGCGCTGCCGGACAATGACGAGACGATGAACCTCATCGCGCAGGTCGCCTGGTCGACGTTCGAGAAGCCGCAGCCGCAGGCGGAACCGCACTATCGCGTCGGCCTCGAGTTCACGAGCGCGGCAAAGCAGGCACTCGAAGCGTACCGCCAGCGGCACTGCGCCGATCAGCCGATTCCGTTCCGAGCACGCTGATCTATCAGCTATCAGCTGTCAGCTATCAGCTGTCAGCTGTCGGCTGTCGGCTGTCAGCGACCGGCTGTCCGCGATTCGCATTCAGGCGCCTCACCGGACCTTGAGGCCATTGATCCGTGTGGCTGTCGTCGGCGGCGGCCCACTCAGCGTTCTGCATCCACACGACGGCGATCCGTTTGTCCGGGAGCAAGACCAGATTCGTCCGGTAGCCGGTATCGCCACCCTCGTGCGCGATCATTCGCGTGCCCCGATACACATCGAGCCACCAACTAATCCCGACCGCTGCCTGTCCGTCAGCGGCGCCACCGAGTTGATGGGCCGGTTTCCACATGATGTCATGTGTTGACGTCTGAAGAATTCGGTGTCCCTCCAGTTCGCCGCGGTTCATGTTGGCGATAGCCCACCGCGCCATGTCTACGAGATTCGAGTGCAGATTCGAACTCGGTGAATGCATCCGGTTATAGGGAAACACTCGGCTGGGAAAAGGCGCCCCCTGCGCGTCCAATTCGTGACCCCACGTCAGCAGCGTCGCATTGGCCTGGTTCACCAACAGCGTACTGTCCGTCATCCCCAGTGGTGTCAGGATTTGGTGCTGCACGTAATCGTCGAATGACTCACCCGACGCTTTGGCCACCACATCGCCGAGACCCTCGAAGGCCATGTTGCTGTACTGCACGCGTTCGCCAGGCGCGAACAACAGCTTCTCATTGCTCAGACTGCGGACGTATCGCTCCAAGGCCCCATCATCGTACTGAGGCTTGTCCCATTCGTAATCTTCGACATCGGGCATCCCGGACGTGTGCGTCACCATGTGGCGCACGGTGATTTGCTGGTAGCGGTCATCAGCGAGGCGAAAATACGGCAGATACTTCAGTACAGGCGCGTCCAACTCTACGTGGCCGCGCTCCACCAGCTGCATAATCGACGTCCCCACGAATGGCTTGGTAATGGACGCCATGTGAAAGAGCGATCGAACGGTCAGCGGATCTGCCGGGCGTTCGAGATGCTTCAGACCGAACGCGTGCGCAGACACGAGCCGATCGCCTTCGACGATGCCGATCGCAAGGCCAGGGATTTCCTGCCATTGAACAAACTGCTCCAGAAGGGGTTGCAGCTGTTGCACGTAGCGTTGATCGGTCTGCGGCGTTCGCACCGCTCGACACGAAGTCGCACTGGCAACGATCAGAAGCAGGAGGAATGCAACGATGCACTTCCTCCTGCGGCACGCTATTTCGCGAGCAGCGCGACTGGCAATGGCGGCGAGGCGGACCAATGTCATTTGGCCGCTATGGTAGCCCCAGCAGGTTCCACCAGAACCAGACGAGCGCGGCGCAATTCAGAGCGACCGTCACCCAGAACGCGAATCGGAATGACGGCTTCCGTGACTTGTGGCGAAAAATTCTTTGGGCAGCGAGCGCACCGGGCCAGCCGCCGATCAAGGCCAGCACGTGCAACGACCTCTCCGGCGTCCGCCATGCGCCGCTTCGCGCTGACGACTTGTCGATGCTGTACGCGACAGCCGCCGCAAAACTGGCCGTGAGGTAGAGAGCAGCCACTCCCAACGGCAGCGTGCCTCGAGCGGCAAGACCACAAACGACCGCTAAGAACAGAATGGCAATGCCGAGCGCGAACAACTCCGCCCTCCTGCAGTGGCACCAGTCTAATCGGCTACATCAACGAGTTCGAGCTGCTGCAGGAAGCCGGCTTCCATCCGCTCGAAGTCGTCCAGTCGGCGACGATGAGCGGCGCGCTGACGCTGCACGAGCCGATGCACAAACCGATCGAGTTCGGCATCGTCCGCGAAGGCATGCTGGCGGATATGGTCATCGTCGATCACAACCCGCTCCAGAACTTCAAGGTCCTGTACGCGAACGGCACGATTCGGCTCAACGACAAGACCGGAAAGGTGGAGCGCGTCGGCGGTATCACGTGGACGATCAAGGACGGGATCGCCTATGACGCGAAGAAGCTCGCGGCCGACCTGCAGCAGATGGTCGAGAAGCAGAAGAAGGAGCGTGCCGGCCGCCGAACGACTACGGCCGGCCAGTGACGCGCAAAGTCTGAAGTATGAAGTACGAAGTCGAAAGGCACGTCAGGTTTCGGCCTGACTTCGTACTTCTGACTTCGAACTTGCACGTCTCACGGTGCCACTTTGAAGGCCACCGACGCCATCGTCTTCTCCCAGATGAGCGCGATCGTCCCGCCCGCGTCGGTCACGTCCAGGAATTCCCACGACAGCTGATCGTGGGAGTGCGGCAGCACATCGAGCTTCATCGGCGCGCGTACGACGTCCTTCGCCGGCGTGTAGCCGTATGCGCCGAACACCGCGGTTTTATCGTCCGGGTTGAAATCCTTCTGCGCCGGCCACGTCGACACGATCAGCGTCCAGTTGTTCGGCTTCAGATCGATGAACATCGTGTAGGTGCCGGGCGCGATCGTCTTGCCGTTGATGACGAGCGGCGCTTCGGTCTTGAGCTGCGTCGATTCGTTCGCGCCCGCGCGCCACACCGGCGCGTCGGGATTCACCGTCTTGCCGTAGTCCGCACCGCTGCCGCCGAACAGGTTGCGGCCGCGTCTGATCGGCCGCCCGTACGTGATCTCGATCCACTTGCCGTTTCGGTACACCGGCTCGGCGCCGCTCGTATCGTACTTGCCGCCGACCTGCGTGGCGGAGCTGCCTGCCGGGCTCAGCGGTCGTCCACCCTGTGCAAGCGCCATGCTGCCAAAGGCGATCGCGGCGACCACCGTGGCGATGACTGGTCTTACTGCCATATGAATCGGTCCTCCAAGTAGAATTCCGGTCGTGCCGATGACCCCGCCGGACGACGTTACCATCGCGCCCTTCGATTCCGCTCAGGGCAGGCCGCTTGGTCCGTCAGGGTCGTCGGCGCCGCGCGCCAGCCTGTTCGCTCCTGGCTCGATCATCGCCGGCCGCTATCGGCTCGTCGCGCTGCTCGGTCGCGGTGGGATGGGTGAGGTGTACCGCGCCGAAGATCTCACGCTCGATCATCCCGTCGCGCTGAAATTCCTCCCCGAGGGCGCCGCGAACAGTCCAGCGTCGCTGTCCCAGTTTCACAACGAGCTGCGCATCGCCCGACAAGTGTCGCACAAGAATGTCTGCCGGCTCTACGACCTCGGCGAGGCCGACGGCCGCCGCTTCCTGACGATGGAGTACGTCGACGGCGAGGATCTCGCCTCGCTGATCCGACGAATCGGGCGCATCCAGCAGGACAAGGCGATCGACATCGCGCGCCAGATTTGCGCCGGGCTTGCCGCGGCGCACGAGCGCGGCGTGCTGCACCGCGATCTCAAGCCGGCCAACGTGATGCTCGACGGCGAGGGCAACGTCCGCATAACCGATTTCGGCCTTGCCCTTCGACAAGGTTCAGGAGACGCTATCGCCGCCGGCGATGCCGACGTCGTGTGCGCGGGCACGCCGCAGTACATGGCGCCCGAGCAGCTTGCCCCACGATCGGTCGTAGGGCACGGCCTTCAGGCCGTGCCGCCGGCGACCATCAAGTCCGACATCTACGCGCTGGGCCTCGTGCTGTTCGAGATCTTCACAGGCCGGCGCGCGTTCGAGGCGAAGACGCTGCGCGATCTGCTGGAGCTGCACGAGAGCGGAACCGCGCCCCTCACACCCTCGTCGGTCGTCCGCGATCTCGATCCAACGGTCGAACGGATCATCATGCGCTGCCTCGAGCGCGATCCGGAGCGGCGGCCAGGCTCGGCGCTCGCCGTCGCTGCCGCGCTGCCCGGCGGCAATCCACTGGCCGAAGCGCTCGCGGCGGGCGAGACGCCGTCGCCCGACCTGGTCGTCGCGGCCGGCGAGACCGACGCGGTCGCCGTCCTGCCCGGGCTCGCCGCCGCGGCGCTCATCATCGTCTCGACGATCGTGTTCGCGGCGTTCGCGCCGCGCGCATCGATGCCGAGCCTGGTGCCGCTCGACAAACCGATCGACGTGCTGACGGATCGCGCGCAGCAGCTGCTCAGCAGCTTCGGCTATGAAGAAGCCGGGGCCGATCGCGCACGAGGGTTCTCGATTCCGCCCGATTTCCCGCAGTGGGCCCAGGCGCATGGCGGCGCGGGCTGGTGGAGCACGCTGCGCTCGGGTAGACCTGCGGGGATGTTGTTCTGGTATCGGACGAGCCCGCGCGACCTGGTACCCGATGCGCCGCGCGGCAGCGTGATGGCCAACGATCCGCCGCAGCTCCTCTCGGGCATGAGCCTCGTCGTCCTCGACACCGTCGGCCGCCTCGTCGAGTTCCATCACGTGCCGCCCCAGGTCGATTCGGACGCGACGCCGGCGGCCGCACCCGAGTGGCCCAGGGTTTTCGACGCCGCCGGATTGCCGTTCGCGGCATTCACGCCCGCGGCGCCGCAGTGGGCGCCGAAGAACTTCGCCGACACGCGCGCGGCGTGGGAAGGTTCGCTGCCCGATCGAACCGACATCCGCGTGCGCGTCGAGGCCGCATCCTATCGCAGCCATCCGGTGTCGTTTTACATCGTCGGTCCATGGTCGCGCCCCTCGCAGATGCCGCCGGCGTCGCGTACAGCGATGCAGACGGTCCTGGGCACGATCAACGTCGGCGTCTGGCTCGCGGCGCTGATCGGCGGGGCGATTCTCGCCCGCTACAACGTGCGCATGAACCGCGCCGATCGCCGCGCCGCCGCGCGCCTGGCGATCGGCTTGACGATCCTCGCCATCGCCGCGTGGATCGTAAGCGCGCATCACGTGACGACGGCAGACGTCGAGCTGCAGCAGACGTCGCTCACGATGGCCAGCGCGGTGTTCCTGGGTACGATTGTGTGGCTGTACTACCTGGCGATCGAGCCGTACGCGCGGCGGTTTTGGCCCGACGCGCTGCTCGGCTGGACGCGACTACTTGCCGGCCGCGTGCGCGATCCGCGCGTCGGCCGCGACGTGCTGATCGGTCTGCTGATTGGCGTCGCGTTCATGGCGTGCGAGACGGCGCAGGCGATGCTGCCGCAGCGGTTTGGCTACACTGCGCCGCAGCCGCGGTTCGGCAGCTGGGTTCCCGCGCTCGCGTCGACGTCGATGGTGTTCACGAAGTGGGTGAATGTCCTGAACAGCTCGCTGCAGAGCGCGCTGTTCATCATGCTGTTCTTCGTCGTGCTGCGCCTCGTCATCCGGCGCGCATGGATCGCCGCTGTCGTCGGTGCCGCCATCATCACGGTGCTCTCCGACAACGGCGAAGCGATTACGGGATCGCGCGTTGACACGGTGATGATCGCCACGATCATCGCGCTCGCGACCTACGCGATCTTCCGGCACGGACTGCTGGTGCTCGTCGTCGCGTCGTTCGCGGACAACGTGCTGACGAGCGTCCCACTGACACTGCACACGGCGGCGTGGTGGGCCACGCCGTCGAACCTCACGCTCGCGCTGTTCATTCTCATCGCCTGTTTCGGGTATTACGCCGCGCGCGCGGGACAGCCGATCCTCGGATCACCGGCCGATTAAATGCCGCGAGCAGACGACGACCTCACGATTGCGGACTCGACACCGGGACGGATCACCGACAGCAAGCGTTTCGCAACCGGCTCGATCATCGCCGGCGATACCGCCTCGTCGCGCTGCTCGGCAAAGGCGGCATGGGCGAGGTGTACCGCGCCGAGGATCTCACGCTCGATCATCCGGTCGCTCTGAATTTCCTCCCCGAGGGCGCGGCGAGGACCCGGCATCGCCGGCGCAGTTCCACAACGAGCTGCGCATCGCCCGCCAGGTGTCGCACAAGAATGTCTGCCGCCTCTACGATCTCGGCGAGGCCGACGGCCGCCGCTTCCTGACGATGGAGTACGTCGACGGCGAAGATCTCGCCTCGCTCGTCCGCCGGATCGGACGCATTCAGCAGGACAAGGCGATCGACATCGCGCGCCAGATTTGCGCCGGGCTCGCGGCGGCGCACGAGCGCAGCGTGCTGCACCGCGATCTCAAACCGGCGAACGTGATGCTCGACAGCGACGGCAACGTGCGCATCACCGACTTCGGACTGGCGCTTCGACACAGCGCAGGGCAGGCCGCTGCCGGCGATGCGAACGCGGTGGTCGCGGGAACGCCGCACTACATGGCGCCCGAGCAGCTCGCCGCACCGTCGGTTGCAGGGCACGGCCGTCCGGCCGTGCCGCCGGCGACGATCAAGTCCGACATCTACGCGCTGGGTCTCGTGCTGTTCGAAATATTCACGGGCCGCCGCGCCTACGACGCGAAGACGCTCCACGAGCTGCGACAGCTGCACGAGAGCGGCACGACGCCCTCCTCGCTCGCGCGCGATCTCGATCCCGCGATCGAACGGATCGTCCTGCGCTGCATTGTGCTGAATGGACCGGCGTGGGCATCATGGCCAGGCAACCTGTCGATGGCGCCCGTCGCAGCGCTCGCCTGTTTCGGCTTCTACGCGGCCCGCGCGGGTCAGCCACTGTTCGGAGACTTTGACAGCGAGTAGGGAACGGCCCCACTTTTTCAATCGCGGCGGGAACGCCAAGTCGTTTTCAGAGCTTTCAACTGGGGGAAGTTCGAACAAACCATTTTCGGGCGGGTACGCATTTGCGCGAAGCGCCGCGACATGGTAAGTAAGTTACATGTAACCCTTGGAGGACCGTCTATGGCGACTGCTGCTCGATCGGCATCCCGCGACAAGGTGCGCGCGCACCGTGCTCGTCTGCGCGAAGAGGGACTTCGTCCCGTTCAGATCTGGGTTCCAGATGTACGATCGAGGGCCTTCGCCCGCGCGGCTCACCGTCAGTCGCTTGCGGTTGCCAAGAGTCCCCACGCAAAAGAGGATCAGGAATTCGTCGACGCAGTCTCGGCCTGGAATGCCGAATGAAGCGTGGCGAAATCTGGACGGTCGCGGGTGGCGCTGCCTATGCCGGCAACCCGCGTCCTGCGGTCATCGTCCAAGACGACCGGTTCGACGCCAACGATTCGATCGTGGTGTGTCCCTTGACAACAGATCCGACGCCAGCGCCAATCTTCAGACTTTCCGTCCAACCCAGCGCCCGGAGTGGATTACATAGAGCATGTCGCGTCATGGTGGACAAGCTCACGGCGGTGCCAAGGAGACGCCTGGGACGGTCCATTGGATCGCTGACGTCCGGGGAAATGAGGGCGCTCAACCGTGCCATCTTTGTTTTTCTGGGCCTGGCCGAAACAGAGAGTAACAAGGGTTAGCCGGAAAGAGCCGCGGCTCCAAGACTAAGATTGCCGACGCTTCGTGCGGTGCGTCGCCTGCGCGGTCCACGGATCCTCAGGCCATGGATGCTTCGGGTAGCGACCCTGCAATTCCTTTCTGACCTCCGGATAGGTCCGGTCCCAGAAGCTGCGCAGATCGCGGGTGATCTGGACCGGCCGTCCGTTCGGCGCGAGCAGCGAGAGCACGACCGGTTCGCGCCGCCTGCCGATGCGCGGCGTGTCGGCGAGGCCGAACAGCTCCTGCAGCTTCACCGACGCGGAAACGGTTCCATCGTCGTGGTAGTCGAGTCTCGCGTGGCGGCCGCTCGGCACGGCGATGGTCTCCGGAGCGTCGCGTTCGATCTCGCGCATCACGTTCGACGGTATCGCTCGCGCGAGCTGTAGATCGTCCAACCTTCGTGCGCCGAGAGCGGCCAGGCGTACCAGATCGTCGACGTCGGCCGCGTGCCCAGCGAACCGCAGGCGTCGGAGGAGGCGCTCGTCCTCGGGCCGCGGTCCGCGCTGCAGCCACGCATCGGTGAGGAGCTGTGCGGCGATCTCAGGATCGATCTCGGCCGGACGCTCTGAAAGCACCAGGGAGTCGTATCGCTGCACCAGCGCGGCCTTCACGGAGCCCGACTCCTCGTCGAACCGATGCACGACTTCCGAAGAGGTCGCCTCGAGCCACTCGCGCTCGACGCGGCTCGCGATGCGGATGACAGGATCGCGCGGCTGAAAGCCCCGCGCCCCATCGCGCGGCCGAACGCCCCGCGCCAGATCGCGGGGCCGAGAGTCCGACGCAACATCGACATCGGATACGTCAATGGCGACGAGGAACTCACCGTCGTGAACACCGCTCTCGCGACCGACGATCGCGCCGGTTCCGGATGAAAGGAGCACACTGGGTGAACCGGGCTCGCGGCGCCTGGCGACGCGATCGGGATAGCCGCTCAGGATCGCGCGACGAAAATCGGCATCGGTGATGCCCGAATCGTCGACGATCGACAGCAAATCGGATGTCGTCGCAGCCGTGCGGGGCGTCAGCCGATGCCGATCGGTCAGGAACTGACACGCCTGCACGAGAGCGCGCGCGCCGCCGCCGGCGACGACGATGCGCGCCAGACGCGGATGCATGGCGAGATGACGCGCTTTCTCTCCGATAGCGGTGAGGCGCATCGGCGCGATCGTGATCAGGCCGAGCCGCGCCAGCAGCGACAGCGCCGCGTCGAGCGCGTCCTCCTGCGGCCGCTCGAACCATTCGAGCGTTCGCGGATCGCCGCCCCAGGCGATGACGTCGAGCGCGGCTCCCGACAAATCGATGCGGTGAATCTCCGGCTCACGATGCGGCCGCAGGCGATCGCGGGCGTCCCACAACCGCCGGACGCGGCCGGGCGCGAGGCGGCCGGCGCGACCCGCCCGCTGTTCGGCGGCGTCCGCCGTGATGCGCTCGGTCTCGAGACTGTCTATGCCGCGATGGCGGTCGTATCGCGCAACCTTGTGCAGACCGGTATCGATGACCGCGGTTACGCCCGGCACCGTCAGCGACGTTTCCGCGATGTTGGTCGCGACGACGATGCGGCGACCAGAGGCGGGCGCGAGCGCGCGATCCTGATCGGCGGCGTCGAGCGATCCGTGGAGGGCGACGATCTCGACGCCGGCCGGTATCCGCCGCTCGATTTCGGCGATTGCGCGGCCGATCTCCGCGGCGCCCTGCAGAAAACAGAGAAGCTGGCCGTCGGTGGCGCGCAGCACATCTGCCGCGGCGTCGCCGATCGGCTCGCCCGGCGCATAGCCGACCTCGAGCGGATAGAGGCGGCCCGGCACCTCGATCACCGGGCAATCGTCGAAAAATGCCGACGCGGCGCGCGAGTCGAGCGTCGCCGACATGACCGCAATGCGCAGATCGGCGCGCGCGCGCCACGCCTGCTTCGCGAGCGCGATGGCGACGTCGGCGTGGATGCTCCGCTCGTGGAACTCGTCGATCACGATCGTGGCGAACTCCGACAGGAGCGGATCGCTCTGCAGACGCGCCGTGAGGATTCCTTCGGTGACGACGAGCAGGCGCGTGTCGGCGGTGAACTTTCGATCGAGGCGAATCTGCCAGCCGACTTCGCGGCCGAGGGTCCATCCGCGCTCGGCGGCAATCCGGGCCGCAATGGCGCGCGCGGCGACGCGGCGCGGCTGCAGCAGGATCACCTTTCCCGCCTCGATGAGCGCCGGAGGCACGCGCGTCGTCTTACCCGCGCCCGGTGCCGCCGTGATCACCGCCGCGCGCGATCGCCGCACCGCCTCTCGAATCGGTTCGATGAACGGATCGATCGGGAGAGCGATCAATGACACGGTAGGGCGAGCCCTTCAGGCGAGCCTGGAACGCTCAACTGCCTGAGCGCTCGGCTGAAAGCCTCGCGCTACGGATGCGAAGTGCCCCAGAGCGCGTGCAGCGTGGCGTCGCGGCGGCAGCCGATGCGATACATCGTGTACGCGGCCGCATGGGTCTTGTAGTAGTGCTGGTGGTAGTCCTCGGCGATCCAGAACGTCGACGCCGGCTCGATGCGCGTGAGGACGCGCTTGAACTGATGCGACTCTTCGAGCGCGCGCTTCGACGCTTCGGCGCGCAGCCGCTGCGCATCGTCGCCATAGAAGATGATCGGACGGTACTGGGGTCCCGTATCGCAGAACTGACCGGCCCCATCGCTCGGGTCGGTGTTGTGCCAGTACGCGTCGAGGAGCGCATCGTAGCCGACCCTGGCCGGATCGAACACGACCAGGACCGATTCGACGTGGCCGGTCGTGCCCGTCTCGACCTGCTCGTAGCTCGGACCCTTCGCCGAACCACCCGTGTATCCGACCGTCACCGACTGGACGCCGGGAATCTCGTCGAAGACGTGCTCCATGCTCCAGAAGCAGCCGCCGGCAAAGATTGCCTGCTGCATGCCCGCGGGAGGACTGCCGGCGGGCTTCGTCGCGGCCGCCGCGATCGCGATCGTACAGAACGCAGATATCGCAAGGAACGCGGAGAAATATTTGGCGCTCACACGTTCGCTCCAACGCCGACCGGGCAGGTCACACCCGTGCCGCCGAGGCCGCAGTAGCCTTCGGGGTTCTTCGCGAGGTACTGCTGGTGATAGTCCTCGGCGTAGTAGAACTCCGGCGCCGGCAGGATCTCTGTCGTGATCACGCCGTAGCCGGCGGCGGTGAGCTGCGTCTGAAACATATCGCGCGATCGTTCGGCGGCGCGCCGCTGCTCGTCGTCGTGGTAATAAATGCCGGAGCGGTACTGCGTCCCGACGTCGTTGCCCTGGCGCATCCCCTGCGTCGGATCGTGATTCTCCCAGAACACCTTCAGCAGATCGTCGTAGCCGATCGTCTTCGGATCGAAGACGACGAGGACGACTTCTGCATGTCCTGTCATGCCGCTGCACACTTCGCGGTAGGTCGGGTTGGGCGTGTGTCCCGCGGCATAGCCGACGGCTGTGCTGTATACGCCGTTCAACTTCCAGAATTTTCTCTCCGCGCCCCAGAAACATCCCATCGCAAACACGACCTGCCGCAGTCCGTCGGGAAACGGCGGCGCGATCCGATTCCCGTTCACGAAATGCGTTTCTGTAATCGCCATGCGATCGCTGCGTCCGGGCAACGAGTCAGCCGATGACGGAATTGTGAGCGGTTTTCTCGTGAGCATCGTGCGACTCCACTTTTATAATCGCGAGGGTTCATCGCCCCGTGAACCGAAGGAGATTTCATGAGACGTGTCGTGTTCGCGCTATCATTCGCAACCTTCGTCGCATTCGCCGGCAGCCGCGTGACGCTCGGCCAATCGAGGGGTAACGGCAATCCGTTCATCGATCATTCTGACACGGGCGAGACCATTCACGTGCTGCCGGCGCCGGCGGCGATTCACTCGCCCCACGACACGCAGCCGACCGACGCGCCGCCTCGCAACGCGCTGAATGTCTACCCGGCCAGCTACGGTTCCGGCAATCTGATCAACCACGGTGGACACCAGATTCCGTTCGCGGGATTCTTCGCGATCTACTGGAATTCGACCGTGGCCAACAGCGCCGGATCGCAGGGACAGACGTCGCTGCGGTCTCAGGTCGCCGACTTCGCCACCCACTTCTCGGACGGCGTCGCGTACAGCCAGAGCGATACCGCCGCAGACTATACGATCGTCACTCAGTACAGCGCGGCCGACACGATTTCGCCCGTCCTGGCATTCGCCGGCGATTACGTCGATTCGCGCGCGGCGCAGTCGAGCTTCTCCGACACGAAGGTCAAGAACTACATCGCGTCGCTGTTCAACAGCGGCGTCGTGACGCCCGACCCGAACACGATCTTCGGCATGTACTTCCCCGCGGGAATGCGCATCACGCTGCAGGGCGGCGCGTCGTGCTCCAGCTTCTGTGGTTATCACGGTCATTTCGCGTACAACGGACAGGACATCAAGTACGCCGTGTTCCCGTACACGAACTGCGCGGCGTGCTCGCTGCCGGGCAAGGCCGTCGCCGATATGCTGACGATCGTGAGCAGCCACGAGATTCGCGAAGCAGTCACCGATCCGGACCTGAACGCGTGGTACGACGCCGCCGGCGACGAGGCGGACGACAAGTGCGCGTGGCACAACCTCTATCAGATGACGCGCGGCAACTACTGGGTACAGCCGGAATACTCGAACGGTGGAACCTCCACCTATCCGGGTCCCGGGTGCGTCGTTCCGCAGTAGTCAGGTATTCGATGGTTTGAAGATCGCGAACATGGCGCCTTGCGGGTCCTGAATCATCGCAAAGCGTCCGACCTTCGGGATGTCGGTCGGCGGCACGATCGTCTTGCCGCCGGCCGACGTCGCCTTCGCCGCTGACGCGTCGCAATCGGTCACCTGAAAGTAGGGCGTCCAGTGCGCCGGCACCTGACTCGGCACCTGCGACGGCATCGCCATCATCCCGCCGCTCGGCGATCCGCCTGCGCTGAATTCGGTGTACTCGACTCCTCCGTCGGTGCCGAGCTTCGCGTTCCATCCGAACAGCTGCGTATAGAACGTCTCGGCCTTGCGTGTGTCGCGCGTCGCGAGCTCGGTCCAGCACAGCGCGCCTGGCTCGCGCTGAAGCCTCGTGCCGATGTGGCGCTTGGCCTGCCAGACCTGGAACGTGGCGCCCGTGGGATCCTGCAGCACGGCCATGCGTCCTGCATCCATCACGTCGAACGGCGGCGCGAGAACCTTCCCGCCGAGCTCCTGCGCGCGCTTGGCCGCCGCGTCGGCGTTCTCGACGCTGACGTAGGTGTTCCAGTGCGGCGGCACGCCGTATTGACGTTCCTGATCCCGCAGCGTGTAGGCGGCGGCGACTTCCCTGCCGCGCATCTTGAACATCGAGTAGGTCTCCGTAGGGCCAATCGGCTGTACGTCAACGTCCCAGCCGAAGACCGTTCGGTAAAAGCCGGCGGCGGCTTTCGGATCGGTCGTCCCGAGCTCCGGCCAGCAGAACGATCCCGGCGGCAGCGAATCGAGTTCGGCCATTTCACACTCCCTGAGATTTCTGATTTCAGATTGCTGATTTCTGATTGCTGATTTCTGATTGGCGATTCCTGACGGTCGATTGCCGAATGCGATCAATCCGAAATCTGCGATCAATCTGAAATCTGCAATCAATCTGAAATCTACAATCAGAAATCTGCAATGTAATGTGTCTACGGCGCGACGTGCGCGCGAATCTGGCGGTTCAGGCTGTGCATGTGGCGCCGGATGCTCTTCAGCTCGTCGTGATCGTGGGCCTCGATGGCGGCCGCCCGTTTTTTCTTCAGCTCGCGCATCTTCGCCTTGATGGCGGCCTTGTCGATCCCGACGACGTCGTGGTGCTCGCGCGTGTCGATGCCGAGGGCCTTGCACAGCGCCGGCAGCAGGTGCTGCTTGTTCATCTGCGAGTAGCCCTGCACGGCGTCATGATTCTCGACGCCCTTGGCGATTTCGCGCAGATCTTCAATCGTCTTCTCTTTCAGCTCGTGATACGTGTACGCCATCGCTGACCTCCGGCGAGGAAC
This sequence comes from Acidobacteriota bacterium, assembly GCA_003222395.1. Lineage (GTDB taxonomy): Bacteria > Acidobacteriota > Vicinamibacteria > Vicinamibacterales > CAVVIG01 > Gp6-AA45. The sequence continues at coordinate 19,237 of QHWB01000063.1, read as the reverse complement.
ACAACCGAGGGGCGGACACGCCGGTCCGTCCCTGCCTATCGCAACGGCCAGTATACTTCCGCAAACGCATGAAGCTGCACCTCGCGGCAGCCGTGACCGTGGTCGCCGCGGTGACGCTGCACTCCGGTCCAATCCTCGCTCCTCAGAATCTCGAGAGGCTTCGGCCCGGCAAGGCACGTCTCGGCGTCGACGATTTGATGGCGCTGCGCTCGATCGTGGATGTCAGGATCGCGCCCGACGGCGAGCGCGTGGCGTATGTCGTCTCGACGCCGTCGCTCGAGAAGAACGAGCACGTCCCCGCGCTCTACGTGGTGGCGGCCGCGGGTGGTCCGCCGCGAAGGCTCGCCGAGGCCGTACACATCTTCAATACCCCGTCGCCGGCGCCGCGGCTCCAGTGGTCGCCCGAGGGCTCGATGGTGTCGGTCATCGCACTCGTGGGCAGCCGTCCGCAGGTCGTTGCGATTCCAGTGTCCGGCGGCGAACCGCGTCAGCTGACCGACGCACCCGAGGGGGTGTTCGGATACGAGTGGTCGCACGACGGCAAGCGCCTCGCGTATCTCACGCGCGATCCGATGGCGCCGGACGAAGCGCGCCGGCGCCAGGACCGGTCGTTCGTCGTCCGCGCCGACGCGGCCGACCGTCCGACGCGCATCGCGATTCAGGCAATCGGCTCAGGGCAGGCGGACGTCGTGACGCCCGCGACGCAGTACGTCGACAGCCTGTCGTGGTCGCCCAACGGACGCGAGATCGCGTACTCGGCGGCCGACAAGTCGGGTTTCATGGCGGCGTACTCGACGAAGATCTATGGCGTCGACGCGAGCGGCGATGCGGCGGCCCTGAAAGGGCCGCCCCACGATGCGCCGCGCGTGATCGTCGATCGCCCCGGGATGAACACGGGACCGCGCTATTCGCCCGACGGCCGCGCGATCGCGTTCATCTCCACGAACGGCCGTGCGGAGATCATGGCGCCGCGCAGTCTGACGATTGCGCCGTCATCGGGAGGGTCGCCGCGCGTCTTCGGCCTCGACGACGCCTGGGTGAACGAGTTCGTGTGGGCGCGCGACAGCCGATCGATTTATCTGGAAGCGAACGACGGCACCTTCGCCCGCGCCGATCACATGTTCGAGCAGCCGATCGTCCGCGTGTCCGTCGCGGACGGCAGAGCCGAGCGCATCAACGGTCCACTCGTCGCGTTCGACATCGGCATCAGCAACGATGGTCGGCGGCTCGCGTACAAGAGCGTCGACGCGCGTACGATGGGCGACCTCCAGCTGCTCGACGTCGCCAGCGGACGCGCGACGACGATCAGCGATGTCAATCCCGAGCTGCGAGACGCCGTGGTCGGCAATCTGAAGCCGATCGCATGGCGATCCTTCGACGGCATGCAGATCTGGGGTCTTCTGCTGACGCCGCCCGACGCTCCGGCCGGTCGCCGGCTGCCGCTCCTCGTGTACGTCCACGGCGGACCCGGCGGCGGATTCACGCTCGGCCTGTTCCCGCAGTTCATGCACATCGTTCCTCAGGTCGATCCGTATCCGACGCCGACGCTCGCGGCCGATGGATTCGGCGTCCTGTTCCCGATGCCGCGCGGCGGCGCGGGATACGGCGAGGCGGGGCAGCGGATGATCGTCAATGCATGGGGCGAGGGCGACTACAGGGACATCATGGCGGGCGTCGACAAGCTCGTCGCCGACGGCGTCGCGGATCCGGACCGGCTCGGCGTGATGGGCGCTTCCTATGGCGGATACATGACGAACTGGATCGTCACTCAGACGGGCCGATTCAAAGCGGCCTCAGCCGGCGCCAGCCTCAGCGATCTGTCGGACAACTATTTCCTGTCCGAAGGTGGCGAGTTCATGGCCGAGTATTTCGGGCGACCGTGGGAGAACCGCGCGTCGTACGCCGCGCACTCGCCGATCACGTTCGCCGACCGCGTGACGACGCCGCTCCTGATCCAGCACGGCGAAGTGGATCCTCGCGTGCCGATCGCCGGAGCGTGGAAGTTCTACCGCACGCTGAAGTCGATGGGAAAGATCGTCGAATTCGACATTTACCCGCGCGGCGGCCACGTACTGCGCGAGCCGATGCAGCAGCGCGAGCAGATGAAGCGGAATCTCGAATGGTTCGAGCGCTGGATCAGCGTCCCTTGAAGACGCTCTTCGGCATCCGCACGTGGACGCCGACGTTCGGCCGATCGACCAGCTGCGTGATCGCGACGTTCCCGGCAATGCTGACGACCTGATACGCCTGATGCTTCGTCAGCTGCTTGGCCACGGCAAGAAAGTCGACCATCTCCTGGATCGCGATCGTCGTCGCCGTTTTGAGATCCTCGTCGAATCCCATGGTGATGTAGTCGGTCGCCGTCTCGGCGCGCGGCCACGTCAGCTTCATGTCCTTGCGCACGATGAGCTGCAGCCGCCCGCGCAGCGACGTCTCGATGGCGGTCTGATCGACTTCGCCGTCGCCCTGCGCGACGTGGCCATCGCCCACCTCGAAGAGGGCTCCGGGAGCGAACACGGGAATGTAGAGCGTCGACCCGGCGACGAGCTCGCGGTTGTCCATGTTGCCGGCGTGCCGCCCCGGAGGATTGCTGCTGACGCGGCCGAGCGGCGCCGCCGGCGCAACCCCCATGCTGCCGAAGAACGGCTTCATCGGCACGACGATGCCCGGCATGTACTGCGCGGTCATCGTCTTCCTGTCGAGCGGGATGATCCTGATGCCGACCGTGCGATCGCAGTTCTCGGGGATGAACCCGTTGCAGCCGTTGTAGCCGTAATCGATCGCGAGATCGATCGAGACGATCTTCACCTCGAGCACGTCGCCCGGTTCGGCGCCCTCGACGTACACCGGACCGGTGAGGATATGCCCGCCCGGCCCGCGGCGATCGCCAGTCACCTCGCCGACGATCGCCTTCAGCGAGCTCTGAATCTTGTCGTCGGGCACGCCGGCCCGCGCGAGTCCCACCGGCGAGTTCGTCAGCAGCGTGTCGACGTCGATGATGTCGCCCGATGCGATCCGCAGCGCCGGCTTCGCGTCGGACCAGTAGTAGCCGTACGCGACGGTCGACGGCGTCGCCTCGAGACGGTGCGTCTGCGGCGAATGCGTCTGCGCGGCCAGCGCGACGAAGAGCGCGCCGGCCGCGACACACGTTGCGGCTTTCATCATCACTCGATCGACCTGACGGCCGACGGTAGGCGCGCCACAGGCGCGCCCGCCGGAGCGGAGCGGGGCAACGGGGCCCCGCGAGCGACGGCGCGGGGGTCCGCGGGGGCGAAGCCCCCCGGATCTAGTTCGTCGTGGTGCGGCCCACCCATTTCGTCAGCTCGGCCATCGTCACGACCCTGTTGTCCGCCGGATAGTGCACCGGCACGATGCGATCCACGTCCAGCTTCAGTCGACGGATGTTGTCGAGGAGGCTGAGCGTGAACGGACTGGGCGGGCTGGGCGGCGTCGCGTTGGGCGCCTGCGGATTGTAGCCGTCGGCTTCGAGCAGAACTTTTTCCTTCGGGAAGTACGCGATCAGCATCCCGTCGTGATGTCCGAAGTTCTGCAGGTGATACAGCTCGACGACGTGGGTGCCGTCGGTCAGGACCTTCTTCTCGCCCATGCCCTCGATGACCGGCTTCTTGCCGTTCTGCTGCGCCTTGTCAGGATTGAGCGTGTGCGGAAGGCTGAGAGTCTTCTCGAGATACGCCTTGTTCAACTGGTGCGTGAGGATCGTCGGGCCTTCCGAGACCGCGGCGCGCAGACCGCTCGAATGATCGACATGCGAGTGCGTGTTGACGACGTAGGTAATCGGCTTGTTGGGAATCAGCCGCTTCGCTTCGGCGATGACCGCCTGGCCGCGCGCCTCGCTTTGTCCGCTCTCGATGATCGTGATGTGATCCTTGAAGTCGACCGCGATAGCGGCATAGCCGCCGAGAATCAAGTACACACCGTCGCCCAGCTTCTCGGACGTCGCCTGCGCGGCCGCCGGCGCGCCACCGCCGCCGCCCGCGGCGCCGCGCCCCTGCGGAGGCTGAATATTGACGGCCGCGTTTGCCTTCACGTCGGTGACCGTCAGATCGAAGATCGGGTAGCCGCCCTGCTTCTGCACGATGTGCATCGGGAACTTTGCCCCGCCGGCATCCTTGTAGTCGGTGTAGATCGCCTCGAATGGCATGTCGCCGAAGAACGGGTTGTCGATCCAGGTTTCCACGCGCTCGACCAGATTCTGAGCGTTGATGTAGCCGTTGACCTTGGCCTTGTTGTCGCCGAGGAAGCTGACGACGCTGTACTTCTTGCCGCCGACGGTCTTCGTTTCGACCGTGGCGTTCTTCGCCGCCGCCGCGCGCAGAAATCCGTGCGGCATCAGCACGATCTCGAGCTGCTGCACCCACGGCGTGTCGGAGCCGACGATGATCGTCTGGCTGACCGGCTGCTCGCCCACGAGCGGCTGCTGGCCGCCGCCGTGCGGCGGATTCTCGCCCTGCATGCGCACGCGGTCGACTTTCGAGGCGGGCGTCTCGAAATTGATCGCGCGCGTGTAGCTCTTCTCGATGAACTTCGGCCACGGCGCGCTCGGATTCGGCGCCTGCCCGAGCGCGAAATCGAATCCGGTGGCCGAGAACTGCACCGTCTTCAACGTGTCGACGCCCATCGCCTTCGAGGCGTTGGCGACGACGGTCCGGGCATCCTGCGCCGATGCCACCCAGGTGACGATGAGAGCGAGTGCGAGTGTGGAGAGACACTTCTTCAACATACGGCCTCCACTATCCTGCGAGGTTTGCGCGAAGGCAGATTCTAACGCCTCATGGGTGCAAACCACTGTGCGCTGCCACGAAAATCGCGAAAGGACGAAATAGGTCAGCGCAGGCCCTTTCTAAAGGCCTGCGCTACCGGCGGCGCCGCGTCAACGCAACCGGCTTGCGGCGGCTTGCGGGATTAGTTGCCGCCCGCTTCGAATTGTAGTGCGACGCCGTTCATGCAGTACCGCTGGCCGGTCGGCTGCGGACCGTCGGGGAACACGTGGCCCAGATGGCCGCCGCATTTCGCGCAGTGGACCTCGACGCGCGTCATGCCGTGACTCCGATCGACGTTCGTGGCAACCGCGTCTCGGATCGGGGCCCAGAAGCTGGGCCAGCCGGTGCCGCTCTCGAACTTCGTGTCGGAAGTGAAGAGCGCCTGCCCGCAGGCGGCGCAGTGGAAGGTGCCGGTCCGCTTCTCGTAGTTGAGCGGACTCGACCCCGCCCGCTCGGTGCCGTGCTCGCGCAGCACGTGGAACTGTTCCGGCGTCAGCGTCTCCTGCCATTCTTTTTCGGTTTTCATCGGCCTCGATCCTTGTCTACTCGCTACATCTTTTGCGCTTCGTCTCATCTACTTCGACATCACCGGCGAATAGTCGCCGATCTGCTCGCGCGTCCACCACGCCGTCTTCCCGAAATGATAGCGATACAGCACGCCGCGAACGTACTTCGGCGGACCGTCCGGGAACGGGTTGCGAGGCATCAACGCGAGCACGTCGGGCGATCCTTCCAGCAGCCGCAGGCAGAAGTTGCGGAACCAGGGCGCATCGGCGTACGACGCGAGCGCGGCGAACCACATCTGCCAATCGAGTCGCGGCTGATGCGGCGCGACCCACGGCGGCGGGCGATTCACGTCGCCCGGCTTGAACGGAAACTCGTACGGCTGCCAGCGCTCGCCGTCGTTCGATCCCTCGACGACGATCTCGTCGCGCGTCGTCGTCATGACGGCGAAGAGGCCGTACGAGTTCACGCTGCGAAACGGCGAGATGAAGTCGGCGACCTCGGCCACGAGCGGCAGCGGAAGCGCGAGCCCGATGCTGCCGGTAAACATCATCAGCGACACCGGAACGGTGATGACCGCAAAGAGCCACACCGCCACCGTTCGTAGCGCGAGCATTTGAGGCGAGCGTGTCCGGGGCCGCCCGGCTGAAAGCCCCGCGCTACGGCGCAACACGCGGTCGAAAACACGATCGTCCAGCAGGAACAGGCACAACGCCACTGCGAGGAAATTGAAGAACGCGTAGTTGCCGGTGAGCGCGACCAGGGATTGCAGGCCGGCGACCAGCGCGAAGGCGATGACGCGGAGCCGCCGCGGCCCGAGCACGAACCACGGCGCGATCAGCTCGATCGCGAAGACCGCGGCGGTGGAGACCTTCTGAAACCAGAGCGGCAGCTGATGCGCGTACCACGCGAGCGGCGTCGGGATCGGCTGCGTCTCGTAGTGAAACGTCATCGCCGTCAGGCTGCGCCACGTCGGATCGCCGCTCGCCAGCTTCACCGCGCCCGAGCCGACCATCAGGCGGAACATCAGCCACGTCATCAGCCATCGAACGACGCGCGGCGGGTCCGCACGGTCGACCAGTCTCTCTCGCCAGACCGGCGGCGCGAGGAATACGGCGATGAGCCCGGCCTCGAGCAGCAGCGCATCCCACTGATACGACAGGAACTCGCGGCACACGATCGACAGCGAGAGGTAATCGAACCAGACGACCGCCAGCACGACGGCCGGTGCGACACCCACCACAAGGAGGATCGACAACGCCGCTCCAGCGTAGCAGCAGGCGCGCAGGAACGCGTCGCCCGTCGAAATCCAGCCGAGCGTCGGCAGCAGGCGGTACCGATCGATGCCGATGCCTTCCGACGCGACGAACGCACGCGCGCCGTCCATGTACAAACGCGCCGGCAGAATCCCATCGTGTCCCACCAGCCCGACCACCTGCACCGCGAGCGACCCGAACGCGGTGAAATAGATGACCCCGAGGAGCCGCAGAAAAAGCCAGGCCGCGGTCGCATACGTCGCCGAGTCTCGGGAACCGGCCGAACTTCGAGAACTTTGCGAACTCACGATGGCGTGATGCTATGCTCGGGTCTTCGCGGAGGGCAAATTGAACGTCCTGTTGCTCTCGATGCCCGATTCGTTCGAGCACATGCCGCCGGTCGCCATCCGGATGCCGAACGGCGCGCTGACGTCGCTCGCCGCCAACGTCGACCCGCATCACCGCGTGGCCGTCGCGGATCTCATCCTGGTCCAGTCGTCGGTGCGCGCGACCGTTGCGCATCTCGTGCGCGAGTTCGAGCCGGACGTTGTCGGTCTGTCGGTGATGACCTTTCAGCGCGCGACGGCGATGTCGATCGCGCGCCTCGTGCGCGCGGTCCGGCCCTCGGCGCGAATCGTCTGCGGCGGCTACGATCCGAGCCTCGCGCCCGGCGCGTACGACTCGTTCGCCGAGATCGATTTCATCGTTCGCGGCGAAGGCGAGCAGACGTTCTGCCAGCTGCTGCGGACGCTCGAGAATGCGGGATCGGACGGCTCGGTCAGTCCATCCGCTATCGGAGGGCTGTCGTACCGGACGGCCGCCGGCTTCGTGCACGGGCCCGATCGCCCCGTGATGCAGCTCGATTCGAATCCGCTGCGGCTGCCGCAGCGCGACGCGCGCGTGCTGCGCGGATATACGCTGCTCGGCCGCAACGTGGACGTCGTGGAGACCTCGCGCGGCTGCACCTACGACTGCAGCTTCTGCTCCATCATCGAGATGCGCGGGCGCAATTTCCATCCGTTCCCGATCGATCGCGTCATCGCCGACATCGCGGACGCCCGCGCGCATGGCGCCGAAGCGATCTTCCTCGTCGACGACAACATCACGCTCGACATCAACCGGTTCGAGGCGCTGTGCCACGCCATCCTCGACGCCCGCTTCGACGACTGCGAGTACATGGTGCAGGCGATGACCGCGCCGCTGGCACAGCACGGCGCGCGCCTGGCGCCGTTGATGAAGCGCGCCGGATTCCGCTACGTCTTCCTCGGCATCGAGAACATCCTCGACGAGGACCTGCAGTTCCTGCGCGCGAAGGCGAAGAACGCGCGCCGCGAGCGCGGACGCACAGTCGGCAACGCGAGCATCGAAGCGATCGAGCACCTGCACCGGCACGGGATGTACGTCGTCGGCGGATTGATCGTCGGCAATCCAGGCGATACGCGCGAGTCGATCGAAGCGAACCTCGAGTTCGCGCGCAAGTACGTCGACTGGCCCTATATCCAGCACCCGACGCCGTACCCCGCGACGCCAATGACCGGCGACTTCCGCGCCCGCGGATTGATCGTCGACGAAAACACCTCGCACTACGACGGCACGACGGCCGTCGTCCGCAGCGAGCACGTCTCGGCCGATGACATCGAGTTCCTGCGCTGGCGCGCCGAGCGCTGGATGAAGCTGCGTCACTTCCCAACCGCGCTCTTCCACAACCCGCGATTCGTCCTCGCCCACGCGCGCGAGATGCTGGCCCACACGTTCGCGGGAACGAGCCTGAAGTCGCTGCTCGGCCTGGAGAGCGAGCGCGAGGTGTTCAACCGCTATCGCCGCCACCGTCGGCGTGAACGGGAACGCGCCGCCGCCTGATCACGTATCACGTCTAGTACGCCTGACGCCTGAACCCGCGGGCTCTGCCGCTGCGCTTCCCTCCTCCGAGTTGTCGTGCGGGAGCCTTTTGACGGAGCAATTCCCTCCTACGTCGCGGGCGGCGCCGAACACCGGGATCAGACTGCGGTCCGATCCGCGGAGGAGCTATGGGCCTGCTGCAGGACGTGCGGTTCGCGGTGCGCCTGTTAATCAAGGACCGCTGGTTCACGGCAGTAGCGGCGGTCGCGCTGGCGCTCGGCATCGGCGTCAACGCCACGGTGTTCACGTTCGTCAACGCCGTCCTCATCCGCGGCCTGCCGTTCGACGACCCCGACCGCATCATGTCGATCGGCGAGCGCAACATGGCGCGCGGCCAGGACTTCGGCATCTCGTGGCTCGATTTCCGGGACCTGCGCGACGCACAGAAAAGCTTCGCCGGCGTCGCGGCGTTCAACGGCACGACGATGAACGTGAGCGACGAGGGACGCGCGCCGGAGCGCTACGCCGGACCATATATCTCCGGCAACGCGTTCAAGTTGATCGGACAGCGCACCGTCCTCGGCCGCGATTTCCTGCCCGAGGACGACCAACCCGGTGCCACCCCGGTCGTCATCCTCGGCGGCGGCATCTGGAAAACGCGGTACGGAAGCGACCGATCAATCATCGGCCGCACGGTTCGCATCAACGACGTACCGACGACGGTGGTCGGCGTGATGCCGGAAGGGATGAAGTTCCCATTCAACGCCGATCTGTGGCTGCCGCTGTCGAACATGCCGAACCTGGCCGCGCAGAAGCGGAATCAGCGCTCGGTGCAGCTGTTCGGCCGGCTCACCGAGGGGGTAACGCGCGAGCGCGCGCAAAGCGAGCTGAAGGCGATCGCCGCGCGCCTCGAGCACGACTTTCCCGACACGAACAAGGACATCAGCCTGACGGTGATGACGTTCAACGAGCGCGTGAACGGCGGACCGATCCGGCTCGTGTTCCTGTCGCTCATGGGCGCCGTCGCGTTCGTGCTGCTCATCGCCTGCGCGAACGTCGCGAACCTGCTGCTCGCGCGCTCGGCCGCTCGCGCGCGCGAGGTCGGGGTCCGCGTGTCGCTCGGCGCGACGCGCTGGCGAATCGTGCGGCAGCTTCTGGTCGAGAGCGTCCTCCTCGCGAGCCTGAGCGGCGCGCTCGGCTTCGGGCTGGCCGTGTTCGGCGTCAGGTGGTTCGACGCCGTCACGCAGGACGTCGGCAAGCCGTACTGGATCCGGTTCACGATGGATGGACGCGTGTTCGCGTTCTTCGCCGCAGTGTGCCTGCTGACCGGAATCATCTTCGGCCTCGCGCCGGCGCTGCACATCTCCAAGACGGACATCAACGAAGTGTTGAAGGAGGGCGGGCGGGCTGGCGGCGGCGGCATCCGGGCGCGCCGCTGGACGGGCGCCCTCATCGTCGCCGAGCTGACGCTGACGATCGTGCTCCTCGCCGGCGCCGGCTTCATGATGCGCAGCTTCCTCACGCTGTACCGCCTCGATTTCGGCTTCGAGACGTCGCATCTGCTGACGATGGCGCTGCAGCTGCCCGATCGAAAGTACCCGACGCCCGAGCAGCGCGCGGCGTTCTACCAGAGGCTCGACGAGCGGCTCGGCGCGCTGCCGACAATTCGCGGCGGGACCGTGGCGAGCAACCCGCCGATGATGGGCGGCGCCGCGTTGCGCCTGACGATCGAAGGGCGGCCGCCGCCAACGGGCGAGCTGCCGCCGCAGGTGACGCGCCTCGCTGTCGGGCCGCGGTACTTCGACACGCTCGGCGTGCGGCTCGTCCGCGGACGCGCGTTCGCCGACACGGACGGCACGGCGGGTCATGACGTCGGCATCGTCAACCAGCGCTTCGTGTCGATGTACTTTCCGAACGAGGATCCCGTCGGCCACCGCATCAAGCTCGTCTCCGACGTGGCGACCGGAACGGAACCGACGTGGATGTCGATCGTGGGCGTCTCGCCAACGGTGCGACAGCGCAACTTCCAGGATCCGGATCCGGACCCGGTCGTCTACGTCCCGTACCGAGCGATGCCGACGCCGTTCATGACGCTCATCGTGCGCGCGCCCGGCGATCCGAGCACGATGACGCCGGCGCTGCGTGAAGAGGTCCGCGCGCTCGATCCGGATCTGCCGCTGTTCGGCATCCGGACGATGGACGAAATGCTCGCGCAGGCGCGATGGCCCTTCCGCGTCTTCGGCTCGATGTTCGCGATCTTCGCGACGATCGCGCTGCTGCTCTCCGCCGTCGGGCTCTATGCCATTACCGCCTATTCGGTGACGCAGCGCACCCAGGAGATCGGCGTCCGCATGGCGCTCGGCGCGCAGCAGCCGCAGGTGTGGTGGCTCGTCATCCGCCGCTCGTTCGCGCAGCTCGTGCTCGGGCTCCTGCTGGGGATGGCCGGCGCGTTCGGCGTGGGCAGACTGCTGCGGAGTCTTCTCGTGCAAACGAGCCCGAACGATCCGCTCACGCTCGTATCGATCGCGGTGCTGTTCACCCTCGTGTCGATCGCCGCGTGTTTCTGGCCGGCGCGCCGCGCGACTCGGCTCGATCCGGTCCGGGCGCTCAGGTACGAGTGACGGCTGTTCCGTCGGTATGATTCGCAAACGAGCTCAGAGGCCCGCACCCGCACGGCATCCACCGACGTCCGGCTCGATCGGCCGGACTCGCTCGAAGGTGTGCGTTTTCCGCCCGGACACATCTTCCACGCTGGATCCGAGCTCATGGTACATGGGCCAATCGTCGATGCTCGTCCTCGCAGTCGCCGTCGCCGTTTACTCCTTCACATTGGTGACGACGGGATTGACGTACCCAGCTGGCAGCACGTGGTCGGCGTCGACGCGCACCACCAGATAGTTCATGTCCGATTCGACGGTGCTGAACCAGTGGGCAACGCCCGGCGGGATGACGATCACGTCGCCGGGTCCAATCTTCCGGCTCTGACCGCCGCGAATCGCGCTGCCGTTCGTGCTCGGCCCCACCAGCACCTTCACGGTGTTCCCGTCGGCTGGCGACGGCGTCGGATCGACCATATCGCCGCCGGTGACGAACGTTCCCGATCCCTCGATGATGTGATAGACCTCGGTGACCTGCGAATGCTCGATGGCCGTCTGCTTCGCCTTAGCCGCGCGATGCAGGACGCCGATCGCGACGTTGTATTTGCCGATGTCGACGACGCGAATCTGTTGATCCATGACGCCGTCGGCAGGCGCGCCCTTGAGCGTCGCGCGCACATCGGCGTTGGTGACATCGACCGCGGAACGCTGCGGTCCGCGTGATTGCGAGATCGCGATGGCCTGTACGAGAGTCACCAACACGGCGATCGCTGAGCAAATCATCTTTCGCATGACGGCTCCTTCATTACCTTTGGTGCAGGGGGCACGGTGCCGGCGTGCAGGGTGCAGCGTGCAGGGTGCGCGAAGAACTCGAACCCCCGGAACCCGAACCCCGAACCCCGAAACCAACCAGCGAACCTTAATATACTCACCACGTGGCCGTCAGAGAGTTGATCAGATGACGCTCGAGACGCTTCGATCGATCTGCCTCGCGCTGCCCGATGTGACCGAAGACATCAAGTGGGGCGCGGATCTCGTGTTCAGCGTCGGCGGCAAGATGTTCTGCGTCGCGAACACGGAGAGGCCGCATCAGATTTCGTTCAAGTGCACAGCCGACGCGTTCGGCGAGCTGGTCGAGCGGCCTGGATTGAGGCCGGCGCCCTATCTGGCGCGGGCGATGTGGGTACAGGAAGAATCGCTCGGCGAGGCGCTCGAGCGGGCGGAGCTCGAACGCCTGCTGCGCACGTCGTACGAGCTCGTGCGCGCGAAAGTGCCGAAGAGCAAGCTGTCGAAGAAGAGCCCGGCGAAATCGAAGAAGGCTACCGCCGGCCGGCGATCTCGAGCCGTCCCTGCAGCAGCGCGCCGTCGTCGACGCTGACCGACGGCGCCGACAGGTTGCCTTCGAACGTCGCCGTCTTGTGCAGCACGATCCGCCCGTCCGCGGTCAGATGACCGTTGACGCTGCCCCCGATGACGATCGTGTGGGCGATGATGTCGGCCGCGACCTGTGCCGAATCGGTGACGATGAGCGGATGCCCGCTGACGTCGATCGTACCGGTCACATGCCCGGCAATCGTAAGCGGTTCCTGGGCGCTGATGTCGCCCCTGATGTGAATCGACGGTCCGATGTGGGCTGCAGCGTCCATAGAATCCTCCGTGTCAGCTCTGCATTCGCAAACGGTGTTCCCGCAGCCGAGGTGGGTTTTTGGCCGAAAACGCCGGACGAGATCGTCCGGCGGTTGCCAAACGGATCACGTGATTACGGCGTCGTAATTGCACTAGTGGCTCGAGTTCAAAGGAGCACGTCGTGGCTGAAACGTTGTTGACGTTCGACACGCCCGTCAGAGGACGCGACGGAACGACGTACGAAGCACGCGCCTGCGGCGGTCCGATGGACGATGGACGGTGGCAAGGATGGATTGAATTCGTCCCGATAGACGGAGGGCGGCCGGTTCGTTCACCGCGAGAGACGACGCAGCCGAATCGGATGGATACGGAATACTGGGCGACCGGGCTTACCACGGTGTATCTGGAAGGCGCGCTGCAACGTGCGCTCGATACGCCGCTGGTCGTCCCCAGGCTGCCGCCGCAGCCGTCGATCTTCAAGGGACCGGCACCGTACACCACCGCCGCCGTCGAAGGACCGGTGTCGAGCGTGCTCGACCCGTTCTCGGTCTACGAGAAAGGGGAGCCGCTGCTGCGCAAGCAGCTGTCGGCGCTGGCAGCGTGGCACCTCGTGAACATCGCGCTCGAGTACCGCCTCACCGATCAGTCGGCTGAAGAGCTGAATCGACTGCCGGCGCCGGCGCTGAGCGAGCTCATCGTGCGGGGTGTTCGCGCGCGGCTGGCCACTCCTTCAGACGCCAAGCGATCAAGTCGGTGAGCGGCGGCTTTCCGCCCGCGCGATACGGTAGATGCGGCAGCCGGCGCCCTCCGTCCAGAGCTGGAGGCGCGGGCGCAGGGCGCGGTTCACCTCCGGCGGAAATGGCAATCGCGGGCCGGCCGGCGTCAGCGGCCGATCGTCCTTTTCGCATTCGATCACCGCGGCCGTACGATCCAGCGAGTCGAAAAACGATCGTTCTTCATACGGTCTGATGACGTCGAAGCCGGCGAACCACGCGTGGCGCGTGGCGCGCGGCACACGATACGTGCTGTACCAGCCGGCGCCGCTATCCAGGTAAATCACGGCGGCGCCCTGCGCGTCCGACGCGACGAACCGCTGTAGAAACTGCAGACGCGCCGCAAGCGGCGGCGTGGCGGCGATCGTTCCGCCGGCCGGCAGCGCGATGCTCACCAGCGCCGGCGCCGTGCCCACCAACAGTGAACTGCGGAGCAGCGTGAAAAACGCCGGCGCCCACAGTACTGCCGTGACCGCGTGCCATGTGAAACCACGCCGCTGCAGTTCCCACGCCGATGCCGGCACGAGCGTCCACATGAACTGCCGGAAATGATGCACCTGGCGGAAGTAGGACGCGCAACCGACGATGAAGAAGATCAGCGGTACGAAGATCGCTGCTGCATCGGGATCGTTTCGCGACCTGATCCATCGACAGAAGCCGATTGCGCCAAATGCGCCTGCCGAACACGGCACGAGGTACTGCGCGACGAACAGCCGCCATCCGCCCCACTGCAGCCAGCGGACGTCGGGCGTCACCCATCCCGCGTACGTGTCGAGCATGTAAGAAGGCCAGATAGCGTCGCGCGCGATCGCCGCCGGCAGAATCGCGTACGCAATCGCGATCCACGCAGCCTCGAGCGTACCGAACCCCAGCGCGATTGCCGCCAGCGAATGCCCCCAGCGCGTGACGGTGACCCGGTCGGCTCGCCACGCGACGATGTCGGCCGCATCGAGGACGAGCACCGACGCGCCGGCGACGAACGCGCCGCCAAACCGAACGCCCTGCCACACGCCAAGCGCGATTCCAATCGCCAGCGACTGCTTCAGGCTTCTCGACGCAGGCGGTTGCCACAAGAGCGCGACGACGAGCAGCATTGCGCGCTCAATCGAGACATACGCGGCCGTCGTCTGGCCGCCGACGAGCGATCCAGGAACGATGAGGACCGTCAGCATGCCCGCGGCAGTGACGAACATCGCCGTTGGCGCAGCCGCGGCGCGACGGATCACCCAGTAGGCGAGGCCGACGGTCGCGCTGCTGACGAGCGAGACGAACCAGAGATACGCAATCGGCGTGTTGCCGAACAGGGCGGTAAACGCGGTGTGCGCGTACGCGGGGATTGGTCCATAAGGATACGCGACGTCGCGGTACAACACGCCGCCCGTTCGCAGCTCATCGGCTACCAGCAGATTCAGTCCCTCGTCTTGAAAGACGAACGCCGTGTTGAGCGTCGACTGCGGTCGATGAACGATCGTCGCGATCGAGAGCGCGAGCGCAATCGCCATCAGACTGACGGTCGCGACGATGTCGTCGGCAGAATTGGTGTTGTGCATCGAAGCGCGCGATGATTCTAATCTGCGTACCTTCCGGCTGATGGCGCGGCAGTTTCTGCCACGGTTTCGATCGCGATCGGACGAAACCGGCCCGATCTGAATGCGCCCGAATCTTGCACTTGTGCTTCCGCGCCATGAGAGACATCGCGATCGACGTGAAGCTTCAACCCGGTGAGCTCGCCCGAATCGCGTCTGCGCTCGCGCGACAGCACGTCGCGCTTCGCGGCGGCACTCTGCTCGCCATCGGACCGCGCCTGGTCGCGCGGTTCATCCCCTCGGACGTAGACGCCGCACGGCGCGCGCTCGATGCCGCCAGCGTCCGGTTCGAAGAGGGCGAGGTCGTGCCGGTACTTCTCGAGAGGCGCGCCGGCGAGCTCGCGATGCTGAGCACGAGGCTCGCCAACGGCGGCGTCGGCGTCCGCGCGATTTACGTCACCGGCACGAGTGGCCATCTGCTGGAGGTCGCCGTCGTGCCGGACAACGTCGCGCGCGCGAGAAGAGCGCTCGACGGCGACGGTTGAGCACGAAAGCGTTCACGGTCGGTTTCCGAAAAGCTTCCGCAACTCTACGGCATTGCCGGCCGCCGCGCCTGAACCGGTGTTGTCGAAAATGCACCAGGCGTCGACGTCGTGTGAGGTCAGTCGCATTGCAAGCGCGCGTAAGGCGTCGGGCGGATACGGCGAGAAATAGGTCCGCGGCGAGCCGTGCCATCTGTAGTACGCGATGCCGGTCCAGCCGCCGGGTTCGTGGAGACCCGCGACGCGAGGCGGATCAGCAGCGACGCGAGCGATGCGGAACGACGCCAGCAGCTTCGTCGCCGCCACAGCCGTCCACGTCTCGTGTCGAGGCTCGCACACGACCGCGCCGTCGTGGCGCTTCCGCAGCAACTCGAAGAAGCGGCCGACGTGTCGAGCGTCGAATGCGAATGACGGCGGCAGCTGCACGAGCAGCGGACCGGTCTTTTCGCCGAGGCCGGAAATCTCCTCGAGAAACCGCGTCAGCGGATCGCGGACGCGAACGAACGCGCGATCGTGCGTAATGATCCTTGGAACTTTGATCGCGAATCGAAACGAGCGCGGCACCACGGCGGCCCAGCGTTCGTAGGTCGTGATGGCGTGCGGACGATAGAACGACGTGTTGATCTCGGCGGCGTTCAGCCGCGCCGCGTACCGCTGAAGCTGGGACCCGCCGGATGGAAATCGGGAACGATGGATACTCGGGATGTTCCAGCCGGCAGTGCCAACGTACCGAAGAGGGGTCACGATCGGAAGTGACGCTCCAGCTCGCTCGCATAGCGCCGTCCGAGCGCGTCTGCCGCGCCGGCGCGGTCGAGCCAGTCTCGAAAATCTTCGCCGCGGCGAAGCGGCGCGTCCGAATACAGATACCCGCGCGTCAACCCTTTGATCTCGTCGCTCGTCAGCACGACGTCGCCGAGCAGCGTCCCGGCTGCGCGCAGTCCGACGAGCGCGAGCCACGCCGGAGCGTGGACGATCGGTGCGCGACTGCGAATCGCCGCGCGTATCGCGCGCACCATCTCCAGAAACGTCCAATCGCGTGGACCGGCGACCGGGACGGTCTCGCCGCAGCGCGCGCCTTCGATCGCCTCGACTGCGACATCGGCGAAGCCGTCGAGCGTGATCGGCTGCACGCGATAATCGCCGCGGCCGAATATCGTGAACAGTGGAAGGCGCCGCAGGAAGTACGCGATGTTGTTGACGAGGATGTCCCCGGGACCGACGACGAGCGCCGGACGGAGAATCGTATAATCCACGCCCGATTCACGAATCAGACGCTCGATGCGACCCTTGTTCGCGTAGTACGGCAGCTCTGCATCCTCGCGCGCGTTGCTGACGCTCACATGAACGATCTTGCGTACGCGGGCGTCACGGGCGAGAGCGATCAGCGTCCGCGACTGCTCGACGGCGCGCGCGAACGTCCACGGTCCGTAGTTGAAGCGCACGTAGAACGAATTGACGAACACGTCGACGGCCTCGAACGCGGCGGCCATGCCCTCCGCCTTCTCGAAATCGTAGGGAAACGTGCGCACGCGGTCGCCGAAACGATTCTTCGCCGGGTGAGAGGATAGACTTCGAATGGCGTCACGATCGACGAGGCGTTCCGCAATCGCGCCGCCGATGAATCCCGATGCGCCGGTGATCAGGACCGTCATGCGCAAGTCAGATGATAAGGGCGGGAAGCGACCGCGCGGCCGGACGCTTCGATCGTTGAAGGCGACCGAGGCGTTTCGCTCGTTCGTCCTCGATCAGCTCGAGGAGATCGGCGACGTGACATCACGGTCGATGTTCGGCGGCGTCGGGCTGTACCATCGCGGCGTGTTCTTCGGCATCATCGCGCGCGACGTCCTGTACCTCAAGGTAGACGAAGGGAACCGATCCGACTACACGCGCGCCGGCATGAAGCCGTTCAAACCATATCGGGATCGCCCCGGCACGATGCAGTATTACGCCGTGCCGCTCGCCGTGCTCGAGAGCGCCATGGATCTGACGACGTGGGCGCGAAAAGCGGTCGCGGCTGCTGAGCGGGGCGCGCCACGCCGCTGACGGTTCGTCTATCCGTCCTCCGCCCGACGAAGTACACTACCCGGCCACGAGGAGGCCGGAATGCGAGACTTCGCCATCAAGCTCACGCACCGTCCTGGAGAGCTCGCGCGCGTCGCTTCAGCGCTCGCGCGCCAGCGTGTGAACATCAGATCGGTCGCGGGCCTCGCGATCGATACGTACGTCACGATTCGCATCATCGCCGACGATGTCGAGGCCGCGCGGACAGCGCTCGAGTCGTCGAACATCCGCTACGAAGAAGGCGAGGTCGTGCAGGTCATGCTCGAAAACCGGGCCGGCGAGCTGGCGGTGGTCAGCAACAAGCTGGCGGAGGGCGGCGTGAATCTGCGCGCGATCTATCTGACCGGCATCGCCGGCGATCTCGTGGAACTCGCGATCGTTCCCGACGACGCGAAGAAGGCGAAGCGGCTGCTGGGGGCGTGATCGGCTTCAGGAAACGGCTTCAGGAAACGGGGTCGCTCGGCGAGCCGTCGGCGTCAGCTCCAGGCGCGCGACGGCTTCACTGCTCGACGCGCGCGAACAGCCGATCCCAGTGGACGTGATGCTGCGACGGCATCGCGCGACTGCCCGCGAACGTTTTGTGGAGGACTTGCAGGTTCGCCATCGCGCTCACGGTGAACATCTTCCATCCGTGGCTCGCGCCCGTACGGCTCTGACCGGTGATCTGGTACACGAGCGCGCACTCGGCGTCGCCCTTCATGCCGTAATCGTGCGGCTCGGCGACGCGCCCGGTCGTGCTCTTGTAGTCGAAAGCAATCAGCCGCTTCTCACGGATGGCGCGAACGAGCCGCTCGTGGACGATCGGCGAGACCATGAGCGATCGTACAAACAAAAGGCCCGATGCGTGAACTGGTCACCGGTACAAGCAAAAAGCCCGATGCGTGAACTCTCCGCATCGGGCTTGTTGTTCGTATTAATGCCGGCAGCGACCTACTCTCCCACACAGTTTCCCGCGCAGTACCATCGGCGGTAGCAGGCTTAACTTCCGTGTTCGGAATGGGAACGGGTGTGACCCTGCTCCTATGACCACCGGCAAACTTGTCTGCCTGGGGTCCCGCCTTCGCTCGCTACGCGAGCTTCGGCGGACAAGCGCTATGCGGCTTGCCCAACGTAGCGCCGTTAGGCGCGAAGGTGGGTCGTCCCAGACAATTTCAAAGAGCACCCGCCGTGCGGCGGGCTGCAACGGAATATTCTGCAAACGGTAGTTTTACGCGACCTCACGTGCACGCAGGTTTCCCTTGTGCATTGAGGAAAATATTTATGGTCAAGCCTCACGGCTGATTAGTATCGGTAAGCTCAACGCGTCACCGCGCTTACACACCCGACCTATCACCTGGTCATCTTCCAGGAGCCTTTAGGAGCCTTACGGCTCGGGAGATCTCATCTTGTGGAGGGTTTCACGCTTAGATGCCTTCAGCGTTTCTCCCTTCCGGACGTAGCTACCCGGCGCTGCCGCTGGCGCGACAACCGGTACACTAGAGGTCCGTCCATCCCGGTCCTCTCGTACTAAGGACAGCCCCACGCAAATCTCCTGCGCCCATGGCAGATAGAGACCGAACTGTCTCGCGACGTTCTAAACCCAGCTCACGTACCGCTTTAACCGGCGAACAGCCGGACCCTTGGAACCTGCTACAGCTCCAGGATGCGATGAGCCGACATCGAGGTGCCAAACCTGAGCGTCGATGTGAACTCTTGGCTCAGATCAGCCTGTTATCCCCGGCGTACCTTTTAT
>QHWB01000112.1:3018-3769 GCA_003222395.1 Acidobacteriota bacterium | reverse complement strand
CGAGACAAGTCAGCCCGTCCATCCCCGGCATACGCAGGTCGAGCACGACGAGATCGGGCTGCTTCTGCGCCGTCAGTGGCAGGACCTGCTGGCCGCGCGTCGTCGTTGCCACGATGTCGAAGTCGTCTGCCGCCTCCGCGAGCGCAAGCCGCACTGCCTCGAGCATCAACTCATGGTCGTCCGCAACTAGGACCTTCAGCCGCCGCATGGCTGTCTCCCCCTCGCTTGTCCTCGAACCCCTGCACGCATGTTCACCTCCACCGTGCTCCGAGTCGATCCCTTGAACGGATGATTCAACGTGCTGCAGCGAAGAACTAGACGAACGTCGAGGGCATACCGCTTCTTGGCGGCTACCCGGGGCTATACAGTCGCTCTCGGCGATGCGGTTGATCACGCTCGACGCGATCCTCGGTGTGCTCCTGCTTGCGGCGATCTTCCTCGTCGCTCAGAGGGCGCCACGCCGCGTGGTGTCGGCACGCCTCCGTGCGTGTGGGTGGGTCCTCGTCGCCGGCCCGCTGCCCCTTGCCGTGGCTCTGCACGCGTTCGCGCAGCTCCCGAAGGTCATCGATCAAGCGGCGTTCCTCGTGGGTGTCGCGGCGTTCGCGGTCGGAGCGGCACTCATCCTCAGCGGCACCGACGAAGATTGGCGTGAGGAACGCGACGAAGACTCGCCTCCCTGGTGGCCGGCCTTCGAGCACGACCTGCGCGAGTACGAGCTCGAAGCCTGGCGTCGGCGAGTCATCAGCAGATG
>QHWB01000112.1:2313-2998 GCA_003222395.1 Acidobacteriota bacterium | reverse complement strand
CTCGCGTGCGCCGTGCTGCGGTCTGTTCCCTACGCACTCGATCGAATCGGCACCAGTGGGCCCGAGACGATCGAGTACGTCGAGATCTTCGGCATCGCTCTACCGGCTCTGGTCTACGGATTCCTCAGCGGCGGTTGGATCGCGCGGGTTGCGCTCGGACTTCTGCGCCGCTAGGAGGCCGACCTAAAAGAGCCGAGGAACCAGCCGGTACCGCACCGCTGTGCGATAGCGCTCGTACGCGGAGTCGGCCGCGAGAATCTGCTCTTCCTCGCGGATCCGGAGCAGCTGAAAAGCCGTGCCGAGGCAGAGCAGCGCGATGTTCGCGAGCGCTGGGTTCTCGAGCACGTAACCCAGGTAGGCGACGAGGTAGCCGGCATAGGCCGGGTGACGGACCAGCCGGTACGGCCCGTGGATCTTCACGCCGCGGTTGGCCGCGACGAGGCCGAAGGATCGGCCGAGTGTCGCCAGGCTGACGAACGCAATGAGAACGCCGAGCAGCTGCAGAAGCTCACACGGCAGCGCCGCCAGCCCTCCCTCAGCCGGACGCGCGAAGAGCATCGCGAAGCTCCCGATCGGTGCGGCGACCCAGGCGATCAGCCGGAGGCTCAGCCGGTCGGCCGGGCGACGCACGAGGAAGAGGAGCGCAGCCCAACCCTCGAGCACGGTCGTCCCCAACCCCGAGGGT
>QHWB01000112.1:0-2261 GCA_003222395.1 Acidobacteriota bacterium | reverse complement strand
GAGCCGAGAAACGCGGGCGCCAGGATCAGCACGAACATCACGGGCAAGATGAAGATCGCCATCGGCAGCAGCATCTTCACCGGAGCTTTCTGAGCGCGTTCCTCGTCGTACATCTGGCGCCGATGCCGCAGGTCGCTCGCCTGGGCTCGGAGGATGCCGCTCAGCGGCGACCCGAGCTGGTCTGACGCCAGAACCGCGTTTGCGAATGCCATGGCCTCGTCACTGCCGACACGCAGCGCGAAGTTGCGAATGGCGCTCTTGCGTGACTCGCCCACGCGCAGCTCCGTGAGCACGCGCCTCATCTCCTCCGACAGCGGGCCCTCGCCGACGTCCGCCAGATATGTGAGTGCGGCGTCGAAGCTCATGCCTGCCTCGATCACGAGGGCGAGCTGATCGACGAAGTGGGGCAGCTCCGTGTCGATCTTCTCTGCGCGCCGCGTGGCAGCCTTGCTCAGGAAGAAGCCGGGGAAAAGAATCCCGGCCAACCCGAAGACGAGGGCGAGCAGGATCCGGCCGACGCCGTGGGCGAGCGTAAACCCGGCGAAGATGCCGAATCCCGTCAGCGCGACTCGACCGGCCATGAAGATCTCCGCGGTCAAGCGCTGAGACCGGTGAGCGACGCGCTTGGGCTGTCGTCGTGACGGCGTCGGCGGCAGACCTCACCCGCTCCAGAGCGAGGCGGCGATCTCGGTCCGCGAGGGCACGCGGACGCGTGAGCTGGAAGGCGGAGAGGGCAAGGCACGTGATCCCGAGGACGAGCAGAACGAGCATGACTAGTACCTCACATTCACGATGCGTTTGAGGAGCAACGCGCCGAAGGTCATCGAGACGAGGCAGAACCCGATCAGGATGTGCCCGGTCGAGGTCTTGTAGAACGGAGCCATGTAAGCCGGGCTGATCAGGGTCATGAGAGCCGCGAGCCCGAAGGGCAGGGCGATCAGCACGGCGGCGGACATCCGGCCCATGGACGTGAGCGCACGGACTTTTCTCGCGTGCCGCTGCCGTTCCCGCACTGTTTCGGAGAGCGTGTCGAAAAGCGTCGCAAGCGATCCGCCGGCCTGTGACTGCACCTTGATCGCAGTCGCCACGTACTCGAGATCCTCGGAACCGATCCGCTCGCACATGGCGGTGATCGCCTCGTCGAGCGGTCGTCCAAGGCGTTCCTCTCCGAGCACGCGCGTGAGTTCCTCCGAGGCCGGAGGGCTGCCGTCGTCGGCAACTGCTCGGAGCGCGGTTCGAAGACCGTGGCCCGCGCGCAGCGTCGACGCGATGGTCGCCAACACGTCCGGAAGCTGTCGGTCGAACGCCTTCGCGCGTCGGCCTGAAGCGATCCAGAGCACGACGAGCGGCGTTGTGAGGCCGACGAGCATCAACAAGATCGAGAGAGCCGCTCCCGCTGCCGCGGCCGTCCCCAGCAGGGCGAAGCAGAGGGACGAGAGCAGGGCGAGGTACGGCACGTAGCCGAGCCGGAGCTTGAGGCCGGAGCGTTCGACGACGCGTTCGAGCCGTCCGGATCCGGGCAGGTCGGCGAGTGCGCTCTCCGTCCACACGAGCAGCGGCTCGAGTCCGCCGGACCGTTCGGGTTTGGCTTCCTTGTCCTCCCGCCGCCGGACATGTGGCGCGAGCAGACGCCGGATCTCGGGGGTACGCTGCGAGCGCACGAGGCTTGCACCGGCAATCGCGAGCAGAAGGGCCGCGAAGGCGATGATGCCGGCGGCGGTGCGCCGGTCGTGCAAGACCGACGCCGGGAGCGGACCGGCTGCGCTAGGCGGAGCGCCCGGGACACGAAGTTGAACGTGGGATCGGGCGGTGCCTGCCCGGACGCCGAGCGTGAGCGGGTCGCCGGGGCGCGCGCGCGTGAGGTACGACAGCTGCCACGTGCGGTCGAGCTCGTTGGCGAGCGTCGCGTACGTTGCGGTGAGCTGAGACACGTCCGTTGTGTCGAAGAGGCGACCGCCCGTCGCGCCGGTGAGCTTCGCGAGCGTGCGCTTGTCGGCTCGCTTTCCGGAGGCGATTGCGTACAGGACGACGTCGTCCCGCTGGGCAGCGTCCACCGCCTCCCGCAGGGAGGCGCGCGATCCGACATCACGCCCGTCGGTGAGCAGGACGAGGATCCGCGTTCCGGACGACATCCGCCGCAGGCGCGACGCGGACGAGATGACCGCGTCGTAGAGCGCCGTGCCGGGCTGCCTGTCCGGAACGAGCGCCGCGAGCGTCTGCGAGACCTCCGAGCTCGATTCGTTTCGGCTGGTCAGCGGCAA
>QHWB01000111.1 GCA_003222395.1 Acidobacteriota bacterium | reverse complement strand
GAAGCAGGTCATCCGCAGTGTTGCGCTATCAGGCATCAAGGGCTGACGGCCTCGGCTGATGCAAGGAGGTGAACTAGGAGAAGAGGAGGAGATCGCAGGCTCCAGTGGCCCGCAGCACGATGACTCGCATCAATTTTGAAGGAGGTTCAACCTTATGAGACGGCTTTTTCGAAATGCTGCCGCCTGCGTGACGGCGACGTTCGCCTTGAGCGCATGTGGCCAGGGCGGCGCCAGCACAACGTCCGGCCCGGTCACGCTCAACTACTTCACCTTCTCGGCAGCTCCTGATCACCTCAAGGACCTGGACAAGGTCATCCAGGCTTTTCACCAGCAGCACTCCAACATCACGATCAAAGTGCAGACTGCTTCGTATAACGACTACTTCACCAAACTCCAGACCGAGATCGCCGGCGGAACAGCTCCCGATACGTTCGAGCTGAACTACGAGAATTTCGTCAGCTACCAGAGCGCCGGCTCCTTGCTCGACCTCTCCACCCAAGCGAGCAAGGACACTGGCTTCCGCGCTTCGGTCTATTATCCGCGTGCCTACGGCGTCTTTCAAGCCAACGGCAAGCAATACGGCGTCCCCGAATCGTTCTCCGACGTGCTCCTCTTTTACAACAAGGATCTTTTCGACGCCAAGGGGGTCAGTTATCCGACCGCCAGTTGGACCTGGAGCGACGAGCTCACCGCAGCCCAGAAGCTGACCGACTCCTCCAAGGGGATCTGGGGAGATTTCCAACCGATACAGTTCTTCGAGTTCTACAAGGTTCTCGCCCAGAATGGCGGCCACTTTCTCAGCGCCGACAAGAAGCATGCCACCTTCAACGACCAGGCGGGGGTGGACGCAGCCACCTGGCTGGTGTCAAAAGTGGGCAAGGTGATGCCGACCGACGCCCAGATGGGTGGGCAAAACGATGAGGCCCTGTTCAAGGCTGGGAAACTGGCGATGTGGCACGGTGGCATCTGGGAATTTGCGCCTATGAAAGACGTGCCCTTCAAGTGGGACATCCAGCTTGAGCCGGGCAAGGTCACCAAGGCGCATCATTTCTTCTCCAACGCGGTGGTGACCTCAGCGAAGAGCCCGCATCCGGCCGAGGCCTGGCAATGGCTGCGCTTCTTCACATCTTCGCCCGAGGCCGTCAAGATACGGCTGGACGCCAGTTGGGAACTGCCGGCGGTGGCCGACCAGTCGCTGTTCAGTTCCTACCTACAGCAGACTCCGCCGGCTAATCGAACGGCGGTGTTCAAGGCGCTGGACAACATCGTCGTTCCGCCCGTGATCCAGCAAGAGTCGCAGATGCAGGATATCGTCTCGAAGTCGCTAGAGAAGGCAAAGCTCGGCCAAGAGACCGTAAAGCAAGCCTTGGATGAGGCGGCCAGCAAGCTGGATGCCCTCCTTTAGGTGGAGACTTGCCATGGGCTGGTGGCGCTCGCCAGCCCATCGGCTCCTGCCATTGCACAACAACTAGATCCAAGGGCTAAGTTCATATGACAGCGCTCCGCAACCAAGTAGCGGCTCTGGCTCGACGCGCAGGTCACGGCGCAAGTGCCGAGGCATTCTTTCGATGGTGCACTGCAGTCCTCGTTGCGCGCTCGACCAACATCGACTCCCTCATTCGACGCCACCGCGCCGGCGAGACCATTGCTGTGGATGAATTCCTGCATGCCCGGTACACGACGGACGGCCAAGAGGTAGCAGCGACGTGGTGGAACTTCCAGCTCGACGGGTACGGAACCTGGCTCTGGGCGCTGGCGGCCCACCTGCGCCGGACACCGCGCTCTCGGGTCGACGCCTATCGTGATGGCGTCGCCTTGTCGGTGCGTTACCTGATCGAGTTCTGGAAGCAGCCAAGCTACGACTGGTGGGAAGAGAATGTCGGTCATCGGCACACATCGACGCTCGCGCCACTCTACGCTGGTCTGCTTGCTGCTACAGCACTCGACGTCTTGCCGGACGACCTCTGCCAACAAGCACTTGGCGTCGCCCGCCACATCCGCGAGACTGTCCTCTCAGCTGGGCGCCGGGACGGTCGCCTTGCGAAGTGGCTCGGGGGCGATGCGGTAGACGCCAGCCTGATCGCCTGCGGCATTCCATTCGGTCTTGTTGATCCCGCCGACCCTGTGATGACCGGCACGATTCAGGCGATAGAATCGACGCTCGCCCACGGGGGAGTCCACCGTTATCTACAAGACACCTATTACGGAGGTGGTGAGTGGCCGTTGCTTGCGGCGCTGTTGGGATGGCACTACGCGACGGTGGGGCGACTTGACGAGGCTCACGCTCAGTTGGCCTGGATCGTCCAGCATGCAAGTGGAGAAGGGGATCTGTCCGAACAGGTAGCCGACCACTTGCTGGCTCCGAGCGCCCTTCCAAATTGGGTCGAGCGTTGGGGTCCGGTCGCCAGCCCCTTGCTCTGGTCCCATGCCATGTTCCTTACGCTCGCGCTGGAGTTGGGGATCGTAACGGCTCCGATCCGATAAGAGGAATGATCCGCCATCGTCCGTTCGGGCTCGGCCATCCCTATCGCGTTGGGCCAGACCAACGGAGTCCCGTCATCCCAATCGCGGGTGAGCCATTCGAGCTGCGAGCTACGACAGATGACGGCGCGCGAGCAGTGTGGGCCGAGATCGAAACGGCAGGGGAACGCGTTTCCGTTGTCGCCCAGCCGCTCGCCGCAGATTCACTCGTGAGCAGTGGAGAGGAGCGCGATCGAACCGAAACCAATGACTCACACCTCGCGAGTGCGGCCGCTGAAGGCCTGTCGCGTCATCGTCGGTCATGGGTCGTCCGCCCCGAGCCACTTCCCTACGGGGTGCCGCTCCGCTATCGGTTTGTCGCCGATGCTCGGGCCGGCCGGCAGCGGACAACCTGGTACACGGTTAACCCGGCGCGCTGGGAGTCTGCTGGTGGGCGCCTGCTCACCGAACCAACAACGGGCGCTCGACCAGATATGAATGATCCCCTTGTTGCAGACAGCGGCGCCTGGCTGGTGGCGGAGAAGGGACCACTTCGAGTCCGCTTTGCTCTGCGGCTGGAGCCTGCCGAGCACGTGGTCGGATTTGGAGAGCGATTTAACGCCCTCGACCAGCGCGGCCAGCAGCTCGATGTCGTGGTGTTCGAGCAGTACAAGGCACAGGGATCACGCACCTATCTCCCGATGCCGTTCGCCATCGTCGTTGGGGGGGATGGCTGGGGGTTTCACATCGTCACCTCGCGCCGGACGTGGTTCGATGTTGGG
>QHWB01000030.1 GCA_003222395.1 Acidobacteriota bacterium | reverse complement strand
AGACGGCAGCGGCACGAGTGATGCCCAGGCGGACGCGGTAGCCGACACCGAACTCGAAGAAGTCCGCCTTGCGGATCCTGATCGAGCGGACGGCGAAGGTTCCCCAGAAATGATCTGAGAACTGGAAGCGCGCGCCGTAGCGCTGATAGAAGCGCGGAACCTCTTCATCGTCGAAGCCGCGCCACACCGTGTAACCAAGTTGGAAGAGCACGCTGAAGCGCGGCATGACGTGCTCGTAGCCGCCGTAGAGGCCGAGCGCAAACCGTTCGTCGACGGGTGCGCGCGCCTCGACCTGCGAGCCGTTGACGATGTCGACGCGCGCACCGGTCGCGCCGTCGTAGCCGACGTCGGCGCCGGCGGCGACCTTGCCAAACCGGTAGAAGCGACGCTGTACCGCTGTGGTGATGTTGAACGCCTTGAAATCGCGCCAGCGATCGACGACGTCGATCTTGCTGCCGGTCGATGCAGCAGCGCTCTTGCCGCCGCCCGCTGCGCCCACGACGAGCTCCCACGACGGTTCGAAACGCGGGAGATCGCGGGCCCTGGCGGGCGGCGGCTGCGGCGCGAAGTTGTAGCGCAAGCCGACTTTCGGTCCGACGACGGCCAGGCCGAGGTTCGGCAGTTTCGTGGCGCCATTGGACCAGTGCATGACGCTCAGCCCCCCGTAGACACTGGCGCGTTCGGTCGCGAGAAGCCGCACCGAGACGCCTCCATCGAAGTGATAGGCCACGTCGGATCCGAGCGCCGTGTTGGTCGGATTCGTTTTCCGATCGAACGCGGTCCAGTTCCACGACACGCCCAGCCCCACGTCGGCGATCACCTGCGCGCGATTCGAGACCGGAAACGGCCAGGAGAAGAAGCCGTACGTCGCAAACGGGTGGCCGAGCTCGCGATCGTGATCGAACCGGCCCACGTAGAATCCGATGCCGTACGACGGATAGTTGTAGACGCGATGCCAGTCACGCGTGCCATCCGTCTGTCGTCCGAGCTCGAACGTCAGCGTACGCGCCCCGTTCTCGCCCGAGGCCAGCGGGCTCGCCGTCAGTACATGCGCCGGCGAATAGCCGGCGCGCACGAACCAGAGATTCTTCGGCGGCGCATCGACGTCGGCCGGCGCGTCGGCCACGGGCGCGTCCTGTGCGCAGGCGCCTCTCGCCACGATGATCACGATGATGGCCAGTCCGCCCGCTCCTCGCATGTCACCAGCCATCGGGGTACGTGCCCGCGTTTCCAAACCATGAACGTCCGCGTGAACTCGATGACGGTGTGCCGTCCTGATTCACGCCTGTCGTCTTCACGGGCACGATACCGGCGCTCGGCCGCGATTGCGAGAAGCGATGATGTTTTGCGCAAGTCGTCGGCGGCCAACAGGACAATCTTCGCGCGAACAACATCGCGGTACGAAGACGTATACTTGGCCGCCCGCCATGGCCGCGGAGGACGTAAGACCTCCCCGCACGCCGTCTAGGGTGAAACTCTAGCAAGCGTTCTCAGATATTCGATGAGTTTCGGAAAGGTGTCGGGCGCGTCTGTGCTCACCGCTGCGGCGAACGTACGCCTTCCCATTAGCGCTGAAAACACCGTAATCGTGCTGCCCGGGCCTGAGCCGGCGTGTCCTACGAGGCGTTCGCCGGGACGTGCTGGTTCAATCATCAATCCGAGGCCGTAGCCGAAATCTTCAGGCGCGTCCGCGTCAGCGTCGTAACTGCGAGCCACAATCATCGCGCTCTTCGTCGCCGGAGCGAGTAGGCCGCCGTGCATCAGGCGATGTAGGCAGGTTGCCGCCCACGACAGCGAGCCGACGACGCATCCGTGATAGACCCATCGCGGATCATACCGCCGCGCGTTCCCCCAGATGATCGCGTCGAGCTCCTCCGGTGCGCTCGCCACAAACGCGCCTTCAATCCCAAGCGGATCAAACACAAGCATTCTTAGTGCATCGTCGAGATCGGCATCAGCGGCGCGTTCGATGATCTGCCGAACGAACAGATAGCCGATGTTCGAGTACGAAAACCTTGTGCCTGGCGCGAACAGCAGCGTCGTTGCATTCACGCGCCGCAATAGCTCGTCTATGGTCCACGGCGACTCGCCAGCGGCTACAGCCCGGTGGTACTCCGGATCGGGACCGTAGTCCGGCAGGCCTGATGTATGTTGCAGAAGATGACGAAGCGTGTACGGCGCGCCAGCAATTGGCGCATCGAGGTCAAGCTTGCGGCGCTCGACGAAAGAGAGTGCGGCGGCTGCCAGGATAGTTTTTGAAAAGCTCCACCACGGCAGGAGCGGCTGCGATTCTGGATTCTCTGACGCTTCGGCGGTGATGAGTCCCATCGCCTCTATCAGCCCTGGTAAGCGTGTGAATTAAGAATCGACATGACGGATCCCGCGTACACTGTCGGCGATGGCGATAGGCGAACGACGCGGCGCGCGAAGCAGGCTTCGATCAGGTGGCGGCCCGAGACCTGCGGCGGAGCGCCGCACATCCCTTCTACGCGCCTGAACCAGATCCTCGACGAGCACGACTTCGATGGGTACGTCGAAGGACTCTGCCAACGATTTTACGCGGACGACGGCAGGCCAGGGCTGCCGCCGAGGCGCTATTTGCGGTTGCTGCTGATCGGCTATTTCGAAGGCCTGGACGCGGAGCGGGCGATCGCGTGGCGTGCCGTTGCGCTACGCGAGTCTCTCGGTTGGTGTTGCCGGAAGCGCCGGATCATTCGACGATTTCCCCCTAACGAAGCTTGCCCAGGCCTCGGGCGTCGACACGCCGACACGCGCGGATCTGGCGCGGCTGGATCGGAAGCGGAAGAAGAAAGGCTCGAACGACGATTGGACCCATCCCCATGATCCCGACGCGAAGATCACGAAGATGAAGGACGGCCGCACACACTTGGCGCACAAAGCCGAGCATGCCGTCGATCTCGAGACTGGGGCGATCGTCGGGGTGACGTGCAGGACGCCGACGACGGAGACACGACGACCAGCATCGAGACGCGGATTGAAGCGGCCGAGCAAGTCGAAGCAGTCCGGCCCGAGGGCGACGGCATTCAAGAAGTGGTCGGTGACAAGGGCTATCACAGCAACCAATCGATCGTCGATCTGGAAAGGGTGGGTCGGAGGGCCTACGCGTCGAAGGATTGGATGTGGAGGCCGCGGCGCGGCTGCTGTCGTTCTGGCGATGAGATGGCATGGACGTCGCGTGACCGTACGCGCGGGCAACGGACATGCGCAAGGATTTGATGGCCTTTTCGCGCGCGCCGTGAGGACATGCGTCTATTTGGGCGAGGGTGAAAGGAAGGATCGAAGGTGTGGAGCAGATTAGTAGGCCCGCTTCTGACAATGGGGATTGCCTCCTCATCGTTTGTCCAGCAAGTCACAGTCCCATTTGATGTCTGTGCGCAATCAGTCGACTGGAAGCGCCCTTCGGCTGATGTGCAGTCAAAGATCTGGAGCGATCCTCGCTATAGAGCCCTGGGGCCTCGAGCATACCAATGGATACACAACTTCCTTTCGAACGAATCTGATAGTGCGAGCATTACTTACGAGAATGAGAATCTGTCCGGTCTATGGACCGACATAAGAACGAGTCAGTGTCCATGCCGCGATAGGGAACCGAACGTGTGGACAGAAATATGGGCGCTGAATGATCTTGTCACGGAAATATCTTTAGATGGTCTCGTTTATACGATTACCGTGGTACCGCAAGAACGCGGATACGAAATCATTCAGTTTCGCCGACCGGATTCATTGGGTGCTGCGCCCGCAACGCTGCGTTTCGTAACCGAGGGGGATGCGATCCTGGATGAATGGAGAGAAACCAGCCCGAGCGTCTTTGCGCCCGTGTCGGGAAGGAAATGATGGGCTAATCGGCGCTGACCTACACGCCTACCGGCTCCGGCTTTACACCGCGATCGCTCAGCCGGGCGCGATGACCTTTCCCCGAAGATCCTCCCGGTTTAGACCTGACACGGTAAAACTCTCCATCCTATTGAAGTGACGTACCCCGCATGCCTGAAGTACTGACGACGATGATACGGCGTCACCGTGTACCGCACGCCGCTGGCAAGATCCCGACGCCGCGCAGGACCGTGAACGCGCTTGTCCCTGGCGCATCCAGGACAGGCCGCCAATCCCGGCCACGTCGCAAGGACAACGATATGTGCACTACGCGACCCGGCGGCCGATCCTCACGCGAGTGACTCAGAACGGTGCCACTCTTGCCCTACAGCGTCACGCACTACTGACCGCCGGCTCCGTCTCCGCGACGGCCGCGGCCGCCCGGCGTCCCGATCGTCGGCTCTTCAGTGCTGTTCCTGCGCCCGCGCGACGGCGGCGTCCAGCCATCGATCGACGGCCCGTTCTGAACAAACCGCACATCCGGACTCAGCGGGTTGCCGGTGAGGTACTGAGCGCCCCCGTTGCCCCAGAACTTGCCGGCGCGAAGCGTCGCATTTCGGCTCACTGTCAGCAGCGACTGGTATCGCGGATCGGTCTGCGCCCACCCGGAAACCGCGACAGATCGTTGTTACCCTGGATCACCATGTCGATGCAAAAACGTGCTCGCAATCTCGTTCGCGTTGATGATGCCATCGAGCGTCTCGAACATCACGACGACGAGCATGTTGTCGTTGAAAGTGTTCTGACAGCCGCCCGGCACGCCAGCCCAGACCGAGGCGGCCTGTCCCGCGCCCGAGCTGCGACGGCTAAACGGCGGGAAACGCGAGTGCACCGACATCGAGCGCGGTCGCCGCTGATGTCGACGAATCCCCGCTTGACGATCAGTTCGGGGTCGGACAGGTGAGGGGTACCCCGTAGGGGACGCCGCGGGTGTATGCTCTCGCTCGAATCGAACCGTCGCAACGGAATCACGCTGATAAGAAGGAATCATGATGACTGCACCGCGCTTCGTCAGAATCGTTGTCGCGTTGGCGTTGTGGGCATGCGCCACGCCGCCGGTGTTCGCGCAAGGCGTCGGAGCGATCGGCGGCACCATTACCGACTCGTCCGGTGCGGTGTTGCCGGGAGCGACGGTCACGCTGTCCAACCCGCGAGGCAGCATCGGCGGCAACCAGGAAGCCGTCGCCGACGCACGCGGCGCATTTCAATTCCTCCGGCTCGTCCCCGGCGCCTACACCGTGAAGGCGGAGATCGAGGGATTCCGCGCCGCGACGCAGGAGAACATCGTCGTGAACGCGGATGCCACCGCGCGCGTCGATCTCAAGCTCGAGATCGGCACGCTGCAGGAAGGCGTCACGGTCACCGGCGAATCGCCCCTGCTCGATACGACCTCCGCGCTGAAGCAGACAGTGCTGTCGCGTGAGGTGCTGGACAGCCTGCCGAATCGCATCGACGTGTGGTCGGTCGCGCGCGTGATCCCGAGCGTCGTCCTGAGCAAGGTCGACGTCGGCGGATCGGAATCCTTCCTGCAGTCCACCGCGACGGTCCACGGCAGCAACAACGAGAACGGATTCCTCATCGACGGCATGGACGTCTCGAATCTGGACGGGAACGGTACGGGCGCGGTGTTGTATCTCGATCCGTACGCGTTCCAGGAGACCAACTACCAGACGAGCGGCGGCGGCACGGCGATTTCCTCGAAGGGCGGCCTCCTCTTCAACATGGTCACGCGAACCGGAACGAATCAGCTCCACGGCGGGGCGATGTTCAGCGGCGCGAACCACGGTATGGGCTCCGCGAACTACTCCGACGCGGTGCGCACGCAACTGCTCGCCGGCATCCCCGATCTCGCGCGCGCCGCGAACCCGAACATCGTGCCCGGGGCGGACATCCTGAAGATCTACGACGTCGGCGCATGGCTCGCCGGTCCGGTCGTGCGCGACAGGATCTGGTTCTCGTTCTCGGCGCACGATCAGCGTCTCGACCAGTACCTCCTCGGCAACTACAATCCGGACGGCACGCAGGTGCTGGACGACAACCTGATGTGGACCACCGCGGCGAAGGTGGCATGGCAGGTGACGCGCACGGCGCAGCTCTCGTATTTCGACAACCTGCAATACAAGCTGATTGGCCACCGGAACGGCGGCGGCACGTTCGCCGAAAGCCGCGCGAGAAACCTCAACGACAAGTATCCCGACGTGCATCAAGTGAAGTTCACGTCGCCGATCGGTTCGCGCTTCGTCGTCGACGCCTCGTGGAGCCGATTCCGCGCCGACGACATGTTCGGCCAGGAGCCGGAGGTCAAGGCCGGCGACATTTCGCATTTCGACGCCGTGACGAACGCGTACACGGTCGCGCTGCCGACGTACCGCGACAACGCGATGTTCAGGGATCAGGTCCTCACGAGCATCGGCTACTTCACCGGACGCCACGACATCAGGTTCGGCTATCAGTTCATCGACGGCGGCGAGAAGTCGTCGAACTGGTCGACGTCGGGGATGCGCGCCGTGTATCGCAACGGCCGTCCCGATTCGGTCAACACCTACAACGTGCCGATCACGTCGACGTCGACGAGGATTCCCGTCGCCTTCGAACCATGGGCCCGCGATCACGGCGTCTTCATCCAGGACAAGTGGACACCGACGAGGAAGCTGACACTGAATCTGGGATTGCGCTTCGAAACGACGTACGGCTGGCTGCCCGCGACCTGCCGGCCGTCCACGACGTTCGTCGAGGGGCAGTGCTTCCCTGAGATCACGGGTGCGCCGGACTTCAAAGGGATCGTTCCGCGCGTGTCGGCGGTGTACGACGTCTTCGGCGACGGCAAGACAGCCGTGAAGGTGTCGGCCAGCCGCTACGATCAGCCGATCACGCTGAGCAACGTGCAGCGCGTGAACCCGCTCGGCACCGTGAACGACACACGCGCGTGGACGGTGTGCGCGGCCGGTCAAACCTCCGGGTGCGATCTCAACGGCGATCTGATTCCGCAGCTGAACGAGCTCGGCGTGTCGACCGGCTTCGCGTTCGGGACCAACAACCGGTACGCCGCGAATCTGAAGAGGCCCGTGTCCAACGAATACAACATCGAGGTCCAGCGCCAGATTCCCGGCAACGTGGTCGTCTCCGTCGGATATACGCGCCGCGAAACGCGCAGGAACATCGGCGTGAAGAACGTCGCCGTTCCGCTCGAGAGCTACATTCCTCTCCAGGTCACCGAAGCGAACAGCGGCAGGCAGGTGACCGTCTACAACCAGTCGCCGGCGCTCCGAGGGAAGACCGACTATCTCTGGAACAACTATTCTGATTTCGACACCAACTTCAACGGCACGGATATCACCGTCACCAAACGTCTCAGCGATCGCTGGTCGATGAACGGCGGCGCGAGCTTCGGGAAGACGGTGGGAGATATCTACGCCACGAGCACCAACAACGCGCAGGTCGATCTCAACAACCCGAACAACGCGTTCCGGCAGGGCGTCATCGGCAACGACGTGCCATGGTCGTACCGGATGTCCGGCGTGTACGAGCTCCCGTATCACGTGTCGCTGAGCGGCACGGCGCAATACTACCAGGGCTTTCCGGACACGACGACGGTCTCGGTGGGGAACAACACGGTGGCGCTCACGCAGGGCACGCAGACGCTGACCGTCGAGCCTCGCGGCGCCACCCGGCTGCCGCCGGTGAAGTCGCTCGACGTCAGCGTGCGGAAGAACTGGAAGATTGCCGGCAAGTCATTCGAACCGCGTATCGATTTGTACAACCTGACCAACGACGCCGCCGTGCTCGGCCGCATCACGCAGCTTGGTCCGACGTATCTGCGCATCAGCAACATCCAGCGCGGACGGCTGATCAAGCTGGGGGTCAACGTGGAGTTCTGACGGACACTCCCGCTATCGAGGTCAGGGCGATCGATATGGCTGGTGTTGGCGGTACAGCTCGAGGCGACCTCGGATAGCCGCGGCGAGCGCTGGGTCTGGTTTCATCGTGAGCGCCAGCTGCGCAGCGGCGATCGCGCGCTCGAACTGACCTGCCTCCGCGTACGCGGCAGCGAGAACATCCATCGCGCTCGCGTCCTGTCGTCCCGTGAGATCGGCGGCCCGCTCTGCGAATTGGATCGCCTGATCCGCGTCGCGGAGCGCCGCGTCGGGCGCTGTTGCGAGCAGCCACGCGAGGCTGGCGACGGCGGGAAGCCAGTCAGGCTTCAGTTGTAGGGCCTGACGAAACCGCACGAGAGCTCCCGCGAGGTCGCCGCGTGCCCGCAGCATGCTGCCGACGTTGTAGTTCGCCTCGGCGTTCGACGGATCGAGGCGCAGCGCCTCGCGAAAATGCCGGAGCGCGTCTCCGGAATTCCCGCGGCCGAGCAGCACGTTGCCGAGATTGTTGTGCGCGAGCGCGTAATCCGGATTGATGCGCAGCGCCTCCCGGTAGTGATCGATCGCCTCATCCAGCCGTCCGGCGGCGGTGAGCGCCGTGCCGAAGTTGAAGTGCGCGGCGGCCGATTCCGGTTTCAATCGCACCGACGCTTCGAGATGCGCGGCCGCTTCTGTCGCGCGCCCCTGATCCAGATAGAGCTGCGCGACATCGTCGTGCAGCTGCACTCGCCGCGGATCGCGCCGGATCATGCTCTCGTAGCCGACGATGTCCTCTGCGATCGCTTTCGCTCGAAACGCGGCGTTCAGCGTCTGCAGGTCGCGATCGTCACGCGTCAGCACCTGAATCCAGAGATCGGCCATTTCGTCCTGCGACCACTGGCCCCAGGTGACGCGTGTCGGCGGCTGCCGTGGATTGCGGGGATTGTCTGCGGAGTTGTCGAACGTGTACCGCACCGACAGCGTCGTGCCCCTCGGCAGCATGAAGGGGGCGACGTAGCGATAGACATGCTGCCACTTGAAATCCCAGTCCTTGATGAAAATGAGCCACTTGGTGGTTCCATCCGGCAGCGTGGCGATACCTCGTACTTCGCGCGCGCGATAGTGCGCGTGCGGTTGCACGGCCTGCACCTCCGCGTCGACTGGCAGCACGAACGAGTCGGTGACCGCGTAGTCTTTCTCTCCCGGCGCGATGTCGATGCTTTGCCGGCCCAGTCGCAGCATCGCAGGCGTTCGTTCCGGCGGGTCGCTGCCGAAATAGAACCCAACCGACGGCTGGACGACTTCGGGCTTGCCGCTCGGTTTCATGTGCACTTCGACGACGAGGTCGGTACGCGGAGCGATGCGCCACGCCAGGCCCTTCGGGAGCAACGGAGCGACCTGGCCCGGCGTCCAGCCGAGAAAATGACCGTCGGGGTAGACGGCCGAGTGCGAGAGCAGTCCGTCGTACCCCGGAGCCGGATCCTGTTCGTCGAGCACGCGCGAGGCAGGCGTGCGATCGATGCGGATATTGGCGTGATGCACGACCTTCGCGTTGCCAGGCCGGAATTCAATGCCTCTGACGTAGCGCATCCTCTCGATTGGAATCGGCAGCACGAACACGCGCGAGACGTCGGTGCCCTCGGCCGCGAGCATGTACGGCTGCGTCAGCGCGACGACGAGATCGGGTATGCCGAGCTGCCATCCGTCGGTCCATTGCGGCGGCGTCGGCAGGTCCGCGGGATCGCCTTCAGCAGCGCCGTCCTCCAGCCATCGTTGCAGGACGCGGATCTCGCCGTCGGTGAGCGGACGATGTCCGATGAAGTCGCCGTAGCCCGGCTCCGATTTCCACGGCGGCATCACTCGCGTTCTTGTCACCGCCGCAATCTGCGTCGCGTGCGGTCTGGCTGTCGCATACGTGAGCAGGCTGAATGGGGCGGATCCGTTCGGGTGATGGCAGACTGCGCACCGCTCGAAGACGATCGGCGCGACGTCTCTGGCAAACGTGACCGGGCCGGCCGGCGCCGCCTGGAGGCCGCAGGCCGTCACCGCTGACGCGGCACTGAATACGAGCAATCGGCCGAAGGGTATGGGCATCATTTCCGAAATGTGACCAGCCGGTCGTGGACTCGGTAGAGAGGACGCTGTACATCTTCCCGGAGGAGACGACATCATGAAAATGCACACCTACGTGAATTTTGCCGGCAAATGCGCTGAGGCCTTCCGCTTCTATGAGAAACACCTGGGCGGAACCATCAGCATGATGATGACGCACGGGCAGGCGCCGGACCAGAGCAATGTCAGCCCTGACTGGAAGGACGCCGTCCTGCACGCGCGCATCTCCCTCGGCGACACCGAACTGCTGGGCGCCGATATTCCCAGCGCCCAGCCGATGCGCAGCGCGTATTTGTCGGTGAGCGTCGAGAGCGACGACGAGGCGGAGCGGATCTTTTCGGCGCTTTCGACCGGCGGCGAGGTCTTCATGCCGATGCAGGAGACCTTCTTCGCCACCCGATTCGGCCAGCTACGTGACCGGTTCGGGGTCAACTGGATGATCATCCACGAGCGGCCCTTGCGTCCGCGCGCGTGAGCGCCCTTCGTTTTCACAGACATTCAGCTGCTTGCCTATCTGACCGTTGGATCTGTCGTGCAAGCGGCGCGATGGTCACCTTTCCGTAGCGCAATCGTTCGCTGTCGGCCATCCGGAATCACGCGCCCCGGTGATTCACCGCGCCGGGGCGCGCCTATTTCGAGAAGCGCCTGTCGCCAGAGGTCGGAGCCGAACACATCGGCACGCGTCGCAAACCGCCGGCATCGACTCCGACTACGGAATCGGCGTCGCCATATCCACGGTGATCTCCGTTGGTGTGAGCGCGCGGTTGTACACGCGCACCTCGTCGATCAGTCCCGCGAAGTACTCCGACGCGAACGCCATGTTGCCGCCGATGCGCAGCGGCTCGGTCGACGTCACGATGCTGCCGGTTTGCGCGCGGCTGGCCCGCAGCACGCCTCCGACGTACAGCCGCATCGTGGCGCCGTCATACGTGACCGCGACATGTGTCCACGCATTCAACGGCAGCGCCGGCGTCGCGGCGACTTCCTGATCGATGAACCCGATGCGTGCGTACCCGGCCGGCCGCGACGGGTTCTTTGCGCCGTCGTTTGCGTACAGCGCGTACGAGAGGCCGGTCGTCGTCCGCTCTTTCATGACGACCGTCGTCCAGCCGCTCGTCGAGAGCGTTGTCGGCTTCACCCAGGCCTCGAGCGTCATGCCGCTGGTCAACGCGAACGACGCGTTGCTGGCGACGGTGACGAGGGCGTTCGTCCCGTTGAACGACAACGCGTTTCCGAACACACCGCCGACGTGCAACGCGCCCGCAATCGTGCCGCTGTTACCGTTGCCGGAGAAAATCGAATCGGCCGCGACGCTGCCGGCCGCTTCGTTGAAGTTCAACGCCATGACGAGGCCGTTCGTGTTGCCAAGCACGAGGATCGACGCGGTGTTGGAGAACGCCGAGGTGCCGGATGCGCTCGTCGCTGTCGGTGTGGCAGACACAGCGCGGACCCGGTAGAAGTACGTGGTCTTCACCGCCACGGTCGTATCGGTGAACGTCGTCGTGTTCACCGCAATCGTGAAGCTGGTCAGGCCGGTCGTGAAACCGGCGTTCGTCGCTCTCTGCAGCGTGTAGCCGCTTGGGTTCGTCGCGCCATCGCTCCACGTCAGCCGCACCTGCTTCGGCGCCGACAGCGTCGCCGTGAGATTGATCGCCGTGACCGTGATGCTGACGGTCGCCACGTTGGAGTCCACGATGCCGTCGTTCGCCTTGAACGTGAAGCTGTCGGGGCCGGTGTAGTTCGCCGCCGACTTGTACGTCAGGTTCGGTGCCGTGCCGCTCAGCGTCCCGTGTGCCGGACCGGCCACCACACTGTAGGTCAGCGTGTTGCCGTCGACGTCGGTCGCGGAGAGGGTTATGGCCGTCGGCATCTCCTGGTACGTCGTGATCGACTTCGCGCTGGCGACCGGCGCGTCGTTCGCCGGCGTCACGGTGATGGTCACTGTCGCAATGTTCGAATCGAGCGCGCCGTCGTTCGCCTTGAACGTGAAGCTGTCCGGACCGTTGTAGTTCGCCGCCGGCGTGTATGTGACGGCGGGCGGCGTGCCGCTCAACGTGCCATGCGCCGGACCGACCACCACGCTGTAGGTCAGCGCATCGCCGTCGACATCCGAAGCCGCGAGAGTGATCGGCATCGCGGTGTCCTCTGTCGTCGCGACCGCCTGAGCGTTCGCCACCGGCGCGTCGTTGACCGCCGTGATCGTGATCGTGAACGTCTGCGGCGCGCTGGTGTCGATGCCAGCGAGCGCCGTGCCGCCGTCGTCGTGCAACTGCACGGTGACGAGCGCGGTGCCCGCGGCGTTGGCCGCCGGCGTGTAGGTCAGCGTGCCGGCCCCAGAAATCGCAGGCTGCGCCGCGAACAGCGCCGGGCCGCCGTTGCCGACGATGAAGTTCAGGGTCTGGCCGGATTCACCAGGTCCGGCCGAGATCGCCGTTGCCCACCCGGGCACCGCCTGCGGTCCCGAGTCTTCGGCGACGATCTGGTTCGCGCCGCGCGTGAAGCTTGGCGGGTCGTTGACCGCCGCCACGCTGATGAAGACCGTCGCGACGTTGCTGACGAGGCCCGAAGCATCCTGGACCCGATACGTGAACGAATCCGGTCCGAAGGCGTCGGGGAACGAGGTGTAGGTGAACGATCCGTCCGCGTTCAGGCTGACAGTGCCATGACTCGCGTTGGTCACCAGCACGGCGGTGAGCGCGCCGCCGTTGGATACGTCGTTGGCCGTCACGCTGGCGTTGGCGGCGACACTGAGAACCGTATCTTCGTTTACGGTGTAGGCCGGCGAGCCGCTCGAGCCGTCGTCGTTCGCCACCGGCGGCGTGCTGCCAACCGTGATCGAGGCAGTGGCGCTCGCCTTCAGCAGTCCGTCGGTGATCGTGTAGGTGAAGGCGTCGGCGCCGCTGAAACCGGCAGCCGGCGTATATGTCACCGACCCGTTCGCGTTCAACGTGGCGAACCCGTTCGCCGGCTGCGAGATGGCAATCACCCGCAGCTGCGCGAACGGCGTGTCCGCATCGCTGTCGTTCGCCTTCAGGCTCGTCGCGCCGGTCGCGGCGAAGGTATAGGGCGTGTTCAACGCCGTCGTCGCGGTGTCGTTGACGGCGGACGGCGCCTGGTCGGTGCTGACGATGATGTCCTCGAGCTGCGGCGTCACGGACGGATCGGCCGTCGCGAGATCGGCTCGATACTGGATGTACTGCGACAGCGCGCTGAACGCTCCCGGAGCCGCGATCGGCTGGAACGCGGTCCACGATCCGTCGGGCGTCGGCGTGTTGCCGGTGCGGACGGAGATCGCGAGACTGGTCCCTGAAGGCGTCGTGCCCGTCCAGTACACGCTGTGCCAGTTCACCTGACCGGCGGCGTCGAACACTCGCGACAGGAAGTATGCCGACGGGGCATACGGCGACATGCGAATCCAGTTGACGACGATGTTGCCGCCGAACGCGTTTAGATCGCTCGCCGCGATCGGACGCATCGGGCCCGCAATGCCGGCCGCGTGCGATGCGACCTGCAAGCCATCGACGGAGTACGTCACACTCGACGCCGTCCAATCGATCCGGTAGCGGTGCGGCGATCCAAGCAGACCGACGTCTAGAGCCGTGTCGAAGGATCCAAAGCCACTGTTCGTCCGCGCGAAGAACGCACCGCCGCCGCCGGTGGAGAAGATGGCCCACGGCGGGTTGCCGAACGTCACGCCCAATCCTGCGTGCTGGAACGGATCGCCTGTGAACGTCGCGCCGAACTCCAGCGTATGTCCCGGTCCGTAGTTGCCGGTGTCGCAGCCCGCCGCTGCGTTCGCGTCGCACGTGCCGACCTGCGCGCCGTCGACGACGAGGTTGCCGCCGAGGACGTTGAACGAACCGCCGGCGCCCAGAATGGCGCCAATCCATCCGCTCGGCAGGCTCGCGCCGGAGAACTCGGCGCCCGCCGCCGGCGCGATCATCACTTCGCCGTCGGATGTTTCGGCGACGTACGTCTTCGCAACGCAGTTCGCGCCGTTCCCGTCGCAAGCCATCTCGGGCGTGCCGGCCGAGAAGTCGAGCGTCGACGTGTCGTGCAGCGTCGGTCCCGGCACAGTGAAGCTCGGGGCGAGCGAAACCGCGGCGTTGGCCGCGTGATCGAGCGACGTGAGGCGGAACCAGTAGGTCGCATACGGCGTGAGGCCGGTCAGCGTGATCGTGTGCTGCGTGACAAACGCTCCGTTCGCGACGCTGAGCGTCCCGGCCGGCGGCAGCAACGCATTGGTCGAGTACTCGACGCGGGAGTCGGCGTCCTCGTTCGTTCGCCAGGAGATGACCGCGGTCGAGCCGTCGATTGCCGTGGCGTTGATGTTCGAGATCACCGGCGCGTTCGCATCGGCCACCGACTCGGCGAAGTCGACGTCGACCCAGTAGTTGGTCGCGTGGAACGACGAGCCCGGGAAGGCGCTCGCCCCGACCGCGAACACGCCGTTCGTCCCGGCCGGCGCGTGCAGCGGCGGCGAATCGACGGCGGCCGACACGAAGTAGCTCGTATTGGCCGCGTAGTGGCCGACGTTCGTGTGATACGACGCGACGTAGGTGGTGTGGGCATTGATCGCCACCGGGGTGTTGAACCTGACTTGCTGCCAGCCGGTCGCGCTCTCGCTGGAGAACGTCGCGCTCGCCAGCAGGGAGCCCGTTGCGCTCCACAGGTTGCCGATGTGCGTCCCAGTGTTGCTGGAGCTCTTGTAGAACCGAACGCCCGTGATGAAGCCGGCGATATCGCTCGTGAACTTGACGCCGATCTCCTGAGCCGTCGCATCGCCACCGTCAATCACGGCCGGAACCGTCGTGTCGTGGTTCCACAGGCTGGTGCACGGGCAGTTGCTCGGACCGACGTTCACGGCGATCGACGCCGACGCGGCGCCGACGTTGCCGCTGTCGTCGGTCGCGCGGCTCTTGATGACGGTCTGGCCGGTTGCCTGCGGCAGCCACTCGTAGGTCCAGTTCGTCCGACCCTTGGCGCCGTGCCAGATCGTACCGCCGTCGAGCGAGACTTCGACGCCCGCGACCCGGCCGCCGACGTCGGCGGCGGTCCCCGAGATGGTGACGCGAACGCCCTGTTCGACGGTGGCGCCGTCGGCGGGCGAGGTGACCGTGGCGACCGGCGCATCGGTGTCGGTCGACGGGCTCGCCGCGACGAGACCCGATTGAATTGTGCCGGGCTGCGCGTTCATGTCGGCGAACAGATTCACCGTCGCCTGCCGGATCGCCGGATCGGGAATCGAGGTGCCACGGTCGTGCACGCTGTCGAGGCCCCACGACCACTGCACGGTGCCGGCGCCGAACACGAGCGCCGAGTGCGTGCCCTGCGGGTCCACGGTGTTCTTCCGGTACAACGTGAGCGAGTGCGTCGCGGTGCCCGCGCCCACGTGAGCGCCGTAGTCGGTGACCTTCTCCGGAACGTCGACGATCGTCGACGACAACCGCAGGAGGCCGCCCGGCCGCGATCCGTTGTCGAGGTCTTCGTCCCATTCGTAGCCGAGCGTGTCCGATGTCAGCGTGGCCGACGTGCCGGGCGCCAGCGTATCGAATCCGGTGTTGCGCCAGAATCGGAGCGCGCCCATTTCGGCGGGAACGGTGATCGCGTACGTGCAGCAGTTGACCGTCCAGATCGTGCCGGTCAGTGCGTTTTCCGGCCGGCCGCCGTCGGCCGGCGGGCTGAAGCGCGGGTCGCGCCAGGTCCCGGTCCACTCCGGCGACGGATCGATCTTCGCGTCGTTGAGCGTTTCCTTGTAGCTGACGAGCGTTCGACGCGACGTGACGCCGTCGAGGCTTGGCTCCCAGCGCGTCTTCCAGAACACCTCGTTGCCGCTGAAGAAGGCGAGATTGACGCCGGCGTCGCGCGCCGCTTCGACGTTCGCGCGCTGATTCGCCGACCAGTACTCGTCGTGGCCGACCGAGAGGTAAACCTTGTGCCTCTTGATCAGCGCCGGGCTGGCGTCGGCATCGACGCCGGTGAAGTAGCTCACGTCGTAGCCGTTGGCTTCGAGCCAGCGGAGCATCGGGTATTCGGCGTTGAACAGCCAGCTTTGGGGATCGTGATCGCGTGTATCGAACGGGCGGTTGTAGCTGACCTTCACGCCCCGGGTCGGGCAGCTGTAATCGCTGCCGGTGTTGGACTGCGGCCCGCCGCAGTAGAGGCTCACGCCGCCAAAGCGGTTGTACGCCTGCCACGTCGTATCGGAGGTCTGGAACA
Source organism: Acidobacteriota bacterium (assembly GCA_003222395.1). GTDB lineage: Bacteria > Acidobacteriota > Vicinamibacteria > Vicinamibacterales > CAVVIG01 > Gp6-AA45. Next base: position 429,311 of record QHWB01000030.1, on the reverse strand, counting down.
GCAGGTCCGACGCGCGCGCATCGTCGCGCACGATGAACGGGATGTGGCTCGCGCCGGCGCCAATACCGTCGGTGCGCGTCAACTTCGCGAGGTAGATGCCCGACGTCTGGCCCCTCGTGTCCCACGAGGCCGACACCGCCCAGTTCGCGCAGTCGACGAGGCCCGTCGTCGCGTCCGACAAGCAATCGGGCTGCGGCTGCGCCTGCGTGAAGTTGGATGTCACGATCTTCCGGGCACCGGCACCGCCGTAGTAGCCAAGTCGGTAGATGTCCATGCGGAAGCTGGTTGCGTCCGTCTTGATCTTGAATTGGACCGTCTGTCCGGTATTGACGCTGATGCCGTCGGCGAATCCCTGAATCGACAGGTCATTGGCGGTCGCGAGGTTCAGGTCGGTAGCGCCGGGCAGACAGTTCTCGGCGACGATCGCGTTGGCAGGCGCGTCGCACGACAGCAATGTTGTTGTGATCTGCGGCGCTGCGCTCAGCAGCTGCACCGCGGACCTGAGGACGATGACGTGGAGAACGCAGAGGATGGTCGCCCTGACAATTCGAGAACGGCTGGCGCGTCGCATATCCCGCTCCTTCGCCGCGTGCCTCGATACGCGGACGGCAGTGGAGAGACCCTGGGGGAAGGATTCCGCGAGGACGCGCGGAGCCTACAAAGGCGATCGCTGCGTGTGAATGAATCGAAAGTCTGAAGTCACTCAGACAAACGTCGCAGGAGGCGGGGAGGCCGCGCGCGGTCGCAGTTGTGGAGCACGTTTGTGCGCAACACGGCGGTGGCGTTTCTGCGCTGCGACCGTCGCACCGGATTCCATCAGCACTTCGAGCCAGATGCCGAAACGATGCGCGTCCAGCTGCTCGTCGCGGCCCGGCCGGTCACCGCGCCACAAGTCGAGATCGAAGACACGCATCAACTGGTCTGGCAGGGGATCATCGCGTCGGTGTTCCGGTGGTCGCTCCCACGAAGGACGGGACAACGCGCTGGCGGGGGTCGCCGAGCTGCACGACGACGTCGTGAGCCTGGCCGTCATCGAGAACAGGGATCGCATCCGGATCGATCGCAGCACCGTCGAGCTCGGCCGACCGAACGCCGCAGCATCGATGATCCGGGTTGATGACCGAGATGTGATAGCTGGCGCGGCCCACCGTCCAGCGGATCGAAAACGCGGGCCACATTGCCGGAACGCACGGAGCAATGCTGAACGTCGCGCCGGCCCGGCGCAGTCCGAGCAGTCGCTCGACAGCCGCTTGGTACATCCACCCGGCTGAACCGGTGTACCACGTCCAGCCGCCCCGACCGAGATGCATCGGATGGGCGTAGACGTCCGCCGCCACCGCGTACGGCTCCGCGCGATACTGCTCGAGCGCCTCCGGCGTGCGCGTGTGATTGATCGGATTGACCATGTGGAAGAGTTCCATGGCTTCGTCCCCGAGGCCTGATTGTGCAAGCGCGATGACTGTCCACAGCGCTGCGTGCGTGTACTGCCCGCCGTTCTCGCGTACGCCTGGCAGATAGCCCTTGATGTACCCGGGATCGTGGGGCATGCGATCGAAAGGCGGCGTCAGGAGCAGCACCACTTGTGCGTCGCGCCGCACCAAATGGGCGCGTACGGCCTCCATGGCTCGGGCGGTGCGCCGTGGATCCGCTTCCTGCGAGAAGACCGCCCACGACTGCGTCAGCGAGTCGATCTTGCATTCCTCGTTCTGCGCCGAACCGAGCGGCGTGCCGTCGTCGAAATAGGCACGACGATACCAGTTGCCGTCCCACGCGAGCTCCAGCATGCCGGTGAGCCACTGGGCTTCACTTCGATAGTGTTGCGCGTGTCCGATGTCGCCTCGTTCATCGCAGAGCGCCGCATATTGCTTCAGCACCACGACGAGGAACCAACCGAGCCACACGCTTTCGCCACGCCCCAGGTGTCCGACGCGGTTCATGCCGTCGTTCCAATCGCCGGAGCCGATGAGCGGCAGCCCGTGCGCGCCGTACTTCAGCGCGCGATCGATGGCGCGAATCGAATGGTCGAACACCGATGCGGTTTCCTGCGAGACCGACGGCAAACCGTACGATTCACTCTCGTCAGCGGCGAGCGGCGGCGCCTCGAGAAATGGCACGACCTCATCGAACAGCGACCGATCGCCCGTTCGCGCGACGTAGACGGCGGCCGCATACGGCAGCCAGAGCAGGTCGTCCGAGCATCGCGTGCGCGTGCCGCGTCCGGCCGGCGGGTGCCACCAATGCTGCACGTCCCCCTCGACGAACTGCCGCGACGCGGCCAGCACGAGATGTGAACGACAGAGATCCGGTCTCGAATACAGCAGCGACAGAACATCTTGAAGCTGGTCGCGGAATCCGAACGCGCCGCCCGGCTGGTACGGGCCGCTCCGGGCCCAGATGCGACAACTGAGCGCCTGATACAGCAGCCAGCGATTCACCAGGAGGTCGAACGAATCGTCCGGTGTGTGGACCTCTATCGCGCCAAGCGTCTCGTCCCAGAATCGCGCCGAGCGGCCAATCGCGTGCTCCACTTCACTGAGGCGGGCGTACCGTGTGGCGAGCGCGACTGCGTGCGATGCATTGCTCCCCTGGCCCAGGACGAACGCGACGCGGCGCGATTCCCCTGGCGGGATCTCAATCCTGATCTGCAGCGCCGCGCATGGATCCAGGCCTGCGCCCACTCGTCCACCGAGACCCTCGCCGAACAATCCCGCCGGCGCGGCCAGCGTCCGATTCCGCCCGATGAAGTCGGCGCGATCGCACGTGAGTGACCGCGACGGTTCGGTGGCAAGCCAGAAGGCGACGCGATCCTTGTATTCCGTGTTGTAGGCGTTTCTCGCAAGAATCGCCCCGGTTGATTCGTGCAGCTCCGACACCACGAACCTGCGTTCACCGGACCGCGGCGGCCCGAGAACCCACTCGACATACCCGAACACGCTCAGACGCCGCGTGGCGCTCGAGGTGTTCTTCAGCGTCAGCAGCGATAATTTGACCGGATCGTCCGGCGCGACCGAGATCGTAAGATCCTGCTCGAGCCCTTCCACCGCGGACTGGAAATGCGTCACGCCCGCTCCGTGGCGAATGACCCAGCGGACCGAATCCGCCGTGCGCGGAAGCGGGCCAGGTGTCGCTCCCCACACGGTGCCGTCGTCCTCGTCGCGCAGGAAGATCGCCTCGCCTGTCGGGTCGCTGATCGGATCGTTGGCGAACGGCGTCAGCCGGTTCTCGCGGCTGTTGCCGGCCCACGTATAGACCGCGCCTGAGGCGCTCAGCACAGTGCCGAACTCGGGGTTCGCAAGGACATTCGACCAGGGTAGCGGCGTGTCGCGATCGCCCTCGAGGACGACGACGTACTCGCGTCCGTCGGGGCTGAAGCCGCCAATTCCGTTCTCCATCACCCGCGGCCCAACCGACACGGGAACAGACGCCGGCTTCGGCGGCCGCAGTACGCTCGATTGCGGAACGATCTCGGCGGGGGACAGCCAAGGGGCCTTCCGATTGAGCTGCGGCGCCAGCTCGCCAAGATCGCCGCGCAGGACGACGCGCGCGACGGCCGACAGGAGGTGGCAGTCAACTTCCGGCATGCCGTCGGATCGCAGCAGGAACATCCCGCCCGGTTTGTCGAGCCACCCGCTCCAGCGCGGCTCCTGCAGCAGGTTCGTCAGCTGTCCTTGTACCTCGTCGAGATAGTCCGCGGGGCGATCGTTCAGGACGATCAGATCGGCGCGGAGATCCTTGACCCGCCAGTACTCCTGCGCGTGCAGCAGGTGTCGCACGAGGGCGATGGCGCTCGCGTCGGCGACGTGGACGAGCACGATGGGGAGGTCCCCGGAGATCCGGTGACCCCAGAGATTGGACTGACCGAAGATGTTCCGTGCGACGTCGTCGGGGCTCGTGCACGACGCGTCCGATCCGAAGACGCGTGACGCCAACCGATCGAACAGCATCGCCTGATCGTCGGTCAGGCCCAGGTGCTGCAGCGTGACGTGTACGTGCGTCGAGGCCATCGAGAACGCGCGAGCCGCGGCGCTCGCATCGCGGTACTTCCGCACCAACGCAAGAGCCGTCGCTCGATCGTGGGCGACACCGGTTGCGAACGTGACGCGCACGAACGCGCCGGGCGCCAGCCGCACGCGCTCGCGCACGGCGGCGATCGGATCTAGCACCGCGCCGGTTGTTCCCGACAATGCGCGGCCATCTAGGGCGATTGGGCTGGAGGGCGATCGTCCACGCCCCAGGAATCGCGCGCGATCGGTTTCCCATTCGACGGCGCCGCCGAGCCGGCCGTCCACGGCGAGCACGTGGAAGGCCCAGGCATGCGTTTCGTCGGCCGATCGGGGGCGCCTGCTGAACAGAAGGCCCGCGCTCTGGGCGTCGTACTCGGTCTCGATGAACAGTTTCGCGAACGCGGGGTGGGCGAGATCGTCCTCCGGACGCGCGAGCACGATCTCCGCATAACTCGTGACCTCGATCTCCCGCGGCCGATCGCCGCGATTGGTGATCGACAGCCTGCGAACCTCCACATCGTCCTCCGGCGACACGACGACCTGGAGCTGCGTCTCGAAGTCGCCGTCTCGCTGTCGGAACGTCACCTTCTCGAGCTCGAAGGTCGCGTCGTATTCATCCGGCTCGCGACAAATCGGCTGGTAGCTCGGCGACCAGACGTCGCCCGACCAGGGATCTCTGAGGTAGATGAAATGGGCTCCCGCGTCCGACGTGCGGTCCTCGCGCCGGCGCGTCACCGACAGGCCGCGCCACGTACTCGATCCGCCGCCGGCATGGGTCAGGGCTGCCGTGTAGCGACCGTTCGACAGGAACTGCGTATGAGGACTGGTCGTGTGCGGCGTTCGAAAACGCCGCAAGGCGGCCGCGCCAATCGACGGCGCAGCGACGGTTCCTTCCGCGGGACGCGCCTCCGCGAGAATCGCTTCGCGGGGAACGCGCTCCTGCAGCAGCAATTCCGTCGCTTTGACTCGAGGGTCGGCGTGGAACCGCGTCACGAAGACGTCGTCGTGGAGGAGGTTGGCCAGCGCGACGAGCGACATCCCTTGATGGTGGGCAAAGAACGCGCGCACGACTTCCGTCTGCGTGTCGCCGGCGGTCGTGCCCGCATCGCCTGCCGGTTTCCGCGGCCGGTAGTCGATCGATTCGTAGAAGCCGAACCGGCCGTCAAGTCCCGTTCGAGCCAACCGCGTGAAGTTCGACACCGCGGCGGCCGGATCAATCAGGCCGGCCAGCGCGGTGGCGTAGGGTGACACGACCAGTTCATCGGCGAGGCCCCGTTTGAACCCCAGGCCCGGTACGCCGAACGCTTTGTACTGGTAGTTACCGGCGCGATCCGTGAACGAGTACGCCGATTCCGAGATGCCCCACGGCACGCTTCGCTCCTTGCCGTACTCGATCTGGCGGCGGACGCTCGCGCGGCAGCTCTCGTCGAGCAGCGTGCCGGGGTATCCGCGCAGCAGCAGCTGCGGCATCAAGTACTCGAACATCGTGCCGCCCCACGACATGAGCGTGGCACGACCGTCGATGTTCGTGACGAGGCGTCCGAGGTGGAACCAGTGATGCTGCGGGACTTCACCTTTGGCGATGGCGACGAAGCTTGCGAGCCGCGCTTCCGAAGCCAGCAAATCGTAGAACGAGCTGTCCAACCGGCCTGGGCCGTCTGCGTCGGCGAGGCGATAGCCGATCGAGAAGATTCGGCGACGACGATCGTACAGAAACTCGAACCGCATCCCGTCTGCGAGGGTGGAGGCCCGTTGGGCGAGAGCAACGAGAACGTCATGCGATGGAGCTGCCGGCGCGCTGTTCAGCGCCGCGACGCCGTCGGCGACGGCCCTGGCCCAGAACCCGATCTCATTCGCGACCTCCGATAATTCGTCGCGATGGAAGAGCGACGCGGCCGCCTCCGAGAGCTCGTCCGTGAGCGCTGTGAGAGATGCGTCTTCGTCGCCGGCGAGCTCGCGTCGAACTTCCGAGATGATGTCGCGAGCAAGACGGTTGACGCGGGCGATGGTTTCGCGGCTCGGCGGCTCCGACGCCGCGCTCGACGAGGATGCCAGCGCGAGCAGATCGCTCGTGTCGATCAAGCCCTCGAGCAGATGCATCCGCGTCTGCGGGTTCGCGGCGAGCGTGAGGAGGCCCTGCGCGAGCGCGACGAGCGCGGCGGCGAGATTGCCGCTGTCCACCGTGGAGACGTATCGAGGGCGCAGCGGCGCCAGCGTCACTGTGTCGTACCAGTTGAGGAAGTGGCCCTCATGGCGCTCGAGCCCTTCGAGCGTCGTGAGCGTGCCGTCGAGCCGACGAATGAACGTCTCGGTCGTCAGGTACCCGAGATCGTGCGCGGCCAGCGTCGACAAGAGCGTCATGCCGATGTTGGTCGGGGAAGTGCGCCTGGCCAGGCGCGGCTCGGCGCCTTCCTGGTAATTGTCGGGCGGCAGCCACGCGTCGGCCGCCGTGACGAATGTCTCGTAATACCGCCACGTCTTCCGGGCCGTCCTGCGCAGCAGCCGGCGCTCGCGATCGGTGAGTGGCCGCTCGCGCGGCCCCACCGGCAGGCTCAGCCAGTACGCGACACCGGGCGCGATCGCCCACAGTCCCACGAACGGCAGTGCCGAGGACAGGGCCTCCGGGTGAGCGATCGAGACGAGCAGCGCCACGACCGCGGCGATGATGGGGCTGGCGATCATGTCGTCGACGAATCCGAGCAGTGCGCGGCCGCCGACGATGCCGGCCGCCCGCGCCGCTGCGGCGGCGGCTGTTTCCCATTCGAGGAGACGTCGCCTCGTAATCGTCAGCCGGATCAGCGTCAAGACGATGGCGTGCGCCGTGTCCCAGGCGTGATACGCGAGAAACGTGACGCCGAGGACGATCTGCGCGAGCGCAATCGCCGAGTCCGCCCGGAGGTTGCGCCAGAACACCGGGAAGGATTGCGCCTTGCGCGGCCCGACGAGCATCTGCGCAACCAGGGGCAGCAGCTGCGCCGCCATCACGGCCAGCACGGTCGCGGTCCAGAACCAGTGAGCGCCCGGCAGGACGATCCAGCCGGCGACGAGGAGTGCGAGCAGCATCGGCGCGACGAGGCTGCGGCGGAGATTGTCGAGGATCTTCCAACGCGAGATCAGCGGGAACGAATTGCGTTTGATGCCGTGGCGCGTCGGGACGAACGGGAACAGCCACAGAAGGATCTGCCAGTCGCCGCGGATCCATCGGTTCTGCCGTCGCGCGTGCGCGAGCACGCTCGACGGATATTCATCGACCAGCTCGACGTCCGATACGAGAGCGACCCGCGCGTGCAGTCCTTCGAACAGGTCGTGCGACAGCAACGCGTTTTCCGGCACCGAGTCCTCGAGCGCCGCGGTGAACGCGTCGACATCGTACAGACCCTTTCCCGTGAAGATGCCTTCGGCAAACACATCCTGGTAGGTGTCCGACACCGCCGTCGTGTACGGATCCACGCCGGTGTGGCCGGCGTACAACCGCGCGAAGAGCGAACCAGCGGCGCTCGTGAACGTGACGCTCACGCGAGGCTGGAGGATCCCGTACCCCTTCGTGACGCGGCCGACGGCCGGGTCGAACACTGGCCGATTCAGCGGATGCGTGATGATGCCGATCAATTGTCGCGCGACATCCCTGGGCAGACGCGTGTCGCTGTCGAGCGTGATGCAGTACCGCACCTGCGGCAGGATCGCGGCGTCGCCGACGGTCAGCACGAAGCTGGTGTCGGTTGCGCCGCGGAGCAGCCGGTTGAATTCTTCGATCTTGCCCCGCTTGCGCTCCCATCCCATCCAGAGGCCTTCGTGCTCGTTCCATTGACGCGTGCGGTGGAACAGGAAGAAACGGTCCGGGCCGCCGTTGCCATGTTTCGCGTTGAGCGTCCTGATGCCGTCGGCAGCCGCCGCGAGAATCTCCGCATCGAGCGGGAGACTCTTCGCATCGGCGTCCTTGAAGTCGCTGAGAATGGCGAAGTCAATATGCGAATCGAGGTTGCCGAGCGCCTGCACTTCGATGTGCGCCACGAGGTCCCGCGCACGCTCGACGCTGTCGAGAATCGTCGGGATGATCACCATGGTGCGGGCCGATTCCGGAATCCGGACGAGGTCGAGGCGGGCGAGGCGTCGCGGCGGGATGAAGCGGCTGATGAGCCGTTGAAGAATCTGGATCGTCAGTTCGCTCGTTGGCACGAGCGTCAGCAGCGCGACGACCATCAGGATCGGCCAGCGCCACCCGTGCGCACGAGCGTAGGCGAGAGCGACGGCGACGAGCGCTGACGTGCCGAGGGCAATGGTGCCCAGATACCCCGCCGTGGCGTGCCGGAAGAACGCGCGCCGCAGATCCACTGCCAGTCCCGGCTCCCATCCGATGCCCTGTTCGAACTGTCGGCGGCCCTCGCCGATCAGGTAATAGCCGACGTGCGCCTCGCGGGCATCGGGCGTGCGTTCCGCGATCTGCCGAGCGCGTTCGACGCTCTTCAGCGCGACGCGCACCTGGGCATCGCCCGTGGGCTCGGCCAGCTCTTCGACGGCGTGCCGGTACCGGTCGCGGCTGGCGAAATCCATGCGTCCGTACACGGCGACCGGATCGCGTTGGAGGACCTGCTCGACCAAACTGACGCTCTCGAAGAACTCGCTCCAGTCGAACGACGAGACGAGTCGGAGGCTTCCAATCAGGTTCGCCATGAAGGCCTGTTCGGCCGCCTGATGCCGCGCCTCCGAACGGATGGCGTCCTCAATCGTCTGACCGCGCGAGGCCAGTGCCGCATCGAGCTCGTGGCGCAGCGGCGCCGCAGTCTCGCGTTCGCGCGACCGCTGAAGCAGGCGGATGACGAACGCCGGATGCACGTGAGACGGCCAGCGATCGCGCACGTGTGCGGGTGTCTCGAGCGCGTCCACCAGTCGATCCGCGTCGAAGCGGTGGGCGCGACTCGTCGCGAGGATGTCCGCCCTCGTGCGCAGGTGTTCCACCAGCGCCAGCTTCAACGCCGACGGCCACGCCCAGAGCTCGCCCATTGTCAGGGGCGTAATCGACTGGAACGCCGTGACGAATCGGTGCAGGCGCTGCGAGTCGAGACGTCCGGCGCTGCACCGAATCAGCTCGAGCGCCATCGCGTAGATGCGCGGCAGGCCCGCGAACTCGTCGGCAGCGATCCGCGGGAGCCGCCGAAAGAACGCGGGCGGCAGATCGTGATGGATATCGCGGAGCGCGGCGAGAACGATGTGGAAGTTGTCGAGCAGCCACTCGGCCGCAGGCGACGACGGCTCTCCGCGCTTCGCGTCGTCGGCCAGCGACGTGTAGACCTGTCGAAGCGTGCGCGTATGTTGGCGCAGTCGCTTCAGGTGCGCGCGGCTGTTACCGCGCCCGCGCGAGGAAACGGTGAGCAGGGCGGCCAGCCGCCTCGCGTACTCTTCGAGCGGTTCAATTCCAAGGAGCTCGATCGCCCCTGGCGTCGGACGGGGGACGCCGGCGTCACCCATTGATGGCAGGTCCCGGTTGCGCCCACAGCCGCGTTGGCCTTCCGGCGTTCATGCATGATGGTAACTCGGAGGCGCCAACCCATGTGTCGTCCTCACGGTTCGGCTTCGCGATGACGTCCTAGGCGCGCTCTTCCGGCGCCTTGTGTCTTACGCTCCTCGAGCCGGTCGGTGCTCGGCGCGCGGCGGTTTCTCGATCAAGGACGCGTGACGGCTCCACATCCACGAAATCACGACGTCACGAGGACAGCAGGACATACGCGAGAGGCGCGGCGACCGCGATTGCCGCGGCGACGCGGCCGCGTCACCGCAATCGGCGCCCACGATACCGGTCCGTCTGCGAGCGCGACGCGTTCCAGACTTCGCCGCAGTGCTCGCACCGCCAGTAGCTGTCGGCATCCGGGCTCTTTGCGGTCGTGACGATCGTCGACGACTGGCACGCCGGACACGATGTGGGGATGACGCCCGCAGGCGGGGGTGGCGAAGGGGTCGAGAAACTTTTCATCGGCTCTCCAGCAACATGCTTTGGTGAGAGCTGGGGGCCGACGTGGCCGCAGGGCTCAGGAAAGCGGTGTGAAGCGTCAAGTATACGCTGCGACGGCTGGGTTCCCGCGGCAAATACACGGCAGCGTCGATTCCTGTATAGTGATGTTGCAACACCGCACTGAGCCCGCCAGCGTTCGAGCAGTGCCCCGTCTTTTCGCGGGTGCGCGCCGACAGGCCCATTTCGGCCACCCATCGGAGCGCACATGAACGATCCGTCGAACGTCCGTCGCCCGGCACACGTCCGCGCAGCGAAGCGACCGCGATTGGTGGCTGATCGCACCGCGAAACCGCGGCGCCCCGCAGGCGTCTCTGGCTGGCAGGCGCTCGAACGCGAACAGTTCCGCGCGCTCATCGCATCCCCACGGCGTCAAGACGGACCCGAAGGAGGGTCGACATCATGTTGAACATTGCTTTTCGGACGTGGCTGATCGGCGGCTGGATCGCGATCCTTGCGGTCATTGTGGCGGTCAGCGTGTCGATGGGCGCAAACCTCTCGACCACGTCGCTTCTGCTCGCGCTCGGCGCGGCGCCCGCGGCCGTCATGGCGGCTCTCAAGGGTACGTCGTCGCCGACCGTGGCGGAGATTCTCCATGCGGTCGAGACAAAAGACGGCCGGTGAGCGCGATTGCGGTCGAACGAATTCGGAGGTGAGCTAGTGCCCGGCTCCAACATTCCTTACTCGCGGTTCCTGGAGATTCGTCGACGCAGGCAACGAGTGGCGGCGGAACTGACGCGACCGGCGGTCGCGACCGCGAACGGCGATCCGCTGAACGGCCTCCTTGTGACGATCGATTGCGAGGCGCTCAGCGACGAACACGGCGCAACTCGATCGACTCTGGCAACAAGCGGCGCGGCAGATTGTGTCGGTCGAGATGATCAGCGGGCCCGGCCCGCACCCCGGTGGAGTGTTCGGCCAGTCACCGCGCGTGATCGCGACCCTGGATGACGGCGGCCGGATCACCGGTCCAGGAAAACGGCTGAGCGTCGTTCTCCATCAGCGCCCATTTGGCTCCGCACGTGTGAGATCCCGCCGATACGAAATGGGACGGTCGATTCGTAATTATTTCATTGCCTAAACCGGCCGCCGGTCATACACTCGCCTGTAACTCTTAAAGTATTAAGAGAAAAGGAGCCGCATGCCGCGTCGGCGATCGCCGGCGTTGACCGACGCTGAAGCGCGCGTGATGGTCGTGGTATGGCAGCGAAATGAGGCGACGGTCGCCGACGTCGTCGCTGTCCTGAACAAGAAGCGGGCGGCCACATACAGCACGGTCCAGACGATCCTCCGGATTCTCGAAGCGAAGGGGTACGTGTCGCACGAGAAGGTCGGAAGGGCGTTCATCTATCAGCCCCGCGTGGACGAACGCCAGGCGCGTCGCCGAGCGCTCAGGCACCTCGCGACGCGCCTGTTCAAGGGTTCTCCGAGTCTGCTCGTACTGAACGTACTCGAGGACGACCGGATTGATACGCAAGAATTGCAGCGCCTGAAGAGAATCATCGGCCGATTCGGGAGAAAGATCGCCCGCTCTTTCTGAGGTGTCTACGTGCGCGTTCACCTTGTCAATCCCAGCGACCTCTCGTTCGGAACCGCTGTCATCACTCCCCGCTGGCTGTACGTGCTGGCGGCAGCGACGCCTGCCCGCTTCGGTACACCGATTATCGTCGACGAGACCCTGGAGCCGTTCGACCCGAACCAGGTCGATCCGGGCGACGTGGTGGGCGTCGGCATTCATACTGCCAATGCCCTCCGTGGATACGCGGTGGCGCGAAGCGCCCGCATGCGTGGCGCGTTCGTCGTGTTCGGCGGCATTCACGCCACGCTCTTCCCGGACGAAGTCCGCGAGCACGGAGGGGCGCACGTTGTAGTGAGCGGGGACGGCGATCTCGTGTGGCCGCAGGTGCTCGCCGACTGCGAGAGCGGGGCGCCAGACGCGTCGTACGACGGCGGCCGCATCGAAGCCGCGGCCTTTTCGTCAGCACGGTGGGACCTGCTGCCAGACAACCGCTACATGTGGGGATCGGTTCAGACCGTGCGCGGCTGTCCGAAGCACTGCTCGTTCTGTTCGGTGTGGCGAACCGATGGACAGAGACCGCGTCAACGACCCGTCTCCGAAGTGGTGAGCGAGGTGGTGGCGCTCAGGCGGAAAGGATTCCGCTTCATTCTTCTTGCCGATGACAATTTCTATCCGGTGACGCAGGCGGATCTGGCGGCGGCCGAACGCCGCGCCGACAAGTTGCGGCTCCGCGAGCTCGAGGCCCTCCGGGGCGAGCGGTTCGAGTTGATGGCCCGGCTCGAGCAGCTGCCCGACGACATGGTGTTCTTCACGCAGATCACCATGGAGGCGGCGGAGGACCGCGCGTTTCTCGCGGCGATGCGACGGGCGAGAATCCGCGGCGCGCTCGTCGGTGTCGAGTCCGTCACCGCCGAAGGCCTGAAGGCCGTCCACAAGAACTTCAATGACGCCGGCGAGGCGCTCGTTGCACGGCTGCAGGCCTTCCGCGCGGAAGGCGTTCACGTACTCGGGTCGTTCATCTTCGGCCTTCCGACCGATACCATCGACACGTTCGATGCGACGGCGGACCTGGCGCAACGAAGCGGCGTGTCCTTCGCCCAGTTCGTCATGCTCACGCCGTTTCCCGGCACCGTGGACTTCACCAGATGGGAGCAGCAGGTCGGTAAGACGGACACGACCACCGGCACCCCGCTCACGAGGTATTGGCTGATCCCACCATCCCAGCGGCCGAACGTGTACACGCCCCATCCGACGATGTCGGCAGATACGATTCGGCGTGGTACGCAACAGGTCTGGGACCGTTTCTACAGCCTGACGGCGATCTGGCAGCGCTCCACGTGCGTGCGATCGCTCCGCGCCCGTCTCGCGTTCCTCTTGATTTCGAAGTTGTACCGGCAGATGTACGCCAATACGGGCATCGCGACGGACAGCGCTCGTGTGGCGAAATCGGCTCGGCGCGCGCGCTGGCTCGCCAAAGCCGCGCGCAGGCTGTTCGTCGCCGCGCCGATGCCGGACCTCGCCGACCCCTCCCCGGCGCCTGACGCATCCGAGGGCAGACGGTTCGCCGTGCGCGTGGTCTCGTAGGGATCGACGCCGAACGGCCGGACTTTCGGAGCAGCCGCGAAATGTGCAAAGATGATCTCCGATTCCGTATTATCCTCTTTCGTAATATCTACCTCTGAACCTCCGCGTCCTCCGCAGTGGCGAGGTCTGATTTTCGCGATGCACGCTCAGTTGCGAGTGGACGTCGGCGCGCGCCCGGTCGGCGACGGCGTGATGTCGAACGTGACGCGAATGGCTGGAATCTTGTTGCCCGGATGATCGTCGGCGTACGTCAGCTGCGGCAGCCGGTACAGCTGCTGCGGTTCTGTCGGTGGGCCCTGATAGATCCCCGGATATAGATCGATCAGATGCGCGCCCGGCTCGCCGGTGGCGGTGAAGTTGATAACGACATCGCCGTGACTGTTGAATCCGCAGGCGTAGCCCATGTAGGCATTGTCGTACGTCGCGACGTAGATGTTGTCGTATTCGGTCCAGCCGACGCCCTTCAGGTGGATCGTGACCGGCGTCCCCGCGGGTCCCGATCGCGGCGAAACGTCGATGATGCTGGTCTCGATGACGAAGTGCGTCCGTGCGACGAGGTCGTCGCCTCGGCGAAGGGCCAATCCGTGCAGACCGCCGAGGTCGTCCGGAATCGTCAGCGTCCGATCGATTCGGCCGTGGACGTCGGTTGTGATTTCGCCAATCTCGTTTTCCTGCGGCGTGAAGCCGCCGTCCGTCACCCGGCTCCCGACCGAGGTCTCCCAGACCAGCCGCATCGACTTACCGGGCGCGAACCCTTCGCCCTTCAGAACGGCGCGTGTGCCGACGGGACCCTGCGTCGGAGTGAGCGTCAGCCGCGCTCCAGCGATCGACGCTTCAGTCTTCGGGATCGCCTGGGGCTGGTACGGCTCGGCGTACGCGACGTCGGATGTCGCACCGGGCGTAGTACGAAATGTGAACTGAGGCCGCGGCAATGCCGCAACCGGCGACTGCTCGTAATTCAGGTAACCGAGACCTTGCCATCCCGTGTACAGCTTGACGATGTGATCGCCTGCCGGCCCCGTCGCGCGAAAGCGAGCCACTGCCGATCCGCGCGTCGCTGCCGCAGACACGAAGCCCAGCTCCTGGTTGTCCCAGTTCACAACCCAGGTGCTTTCCATCGTTCGCCAACCGAGTCCCGTCACCTTCAACTCGATCGGAGTTCCCACGGGACCTGATGCAGGCGTCATCGCAAACGTTTGCGTGAGGTTGAGGGCGGTCTGCGCGACCGGCTTGCCGTCGACGAGCGCGATGACTTCGTGCACGCCGCCGTAGTCGTCGGGCACGACGAAGCGCGCGTTCAGCCGGCCGCTCGCATCGACGGGAAACTGTCCGAGCAGCTTCGTCGTCTCAGAATATTTCTTGCCACGGAAATGGTAATAGTCTTCGACGACCCAACCACCGGTAACGGTGCCCCACGTGAGATCGACGGTCTTCCCGGCGGAAAGACCGCTCGCTGTCGCGTGTGCAACGGCGCCGACAATCGCCGGCTTGTCGTACGCGAGATCGAGCGTCGCGATTTGTGAGGTGGGTGCGGGCGACGCTGCCGCGACGCCGGCCGCCTGACCGGCCGACGATCGTGAACACGCCGGTGCCGCAGCGACGACGGCCGCGAGGCACAGACGGGAATATGGCGCGGCGCGTCTCATCGATCGCACGACTGGTCCGCTGGGCTATGGAACGATCGTGATCTGCGAGGCCTGCACTTCGAAGGGCTTGAACTCGCCGGTGCGCCCCTGCGGATCCTTCGCCGTCACCGTGTACCGCACGATGCCCATCGGCGCATCGTCGGGCACGATCCACTTGGCAACCCAGAACTCCCGTTCCGGCTGCCTCTCGTTCTGGCGATCTCGCATCGGCAGGTCGATCGTCTTGCCGGCGAAGTTCAGGTGGACGACGAGCTCCGTCGCACGATCGCGCTTGCCGGTCGCCGGATTGATCGCGTTCATGCGGAAGCCGACCGGCTCGCCTCGCTTGAACTGATTGTTGAGCAGACAATTGCGTGCGTGACCGGGAGGATAGAAGTAGACGACGTCGCCAAAGAGGATCAGGCGATCGCCGCCCGACTGGCCCGATAGATGCGGAGGGGCCAGCAACGCGATCGAAATCAGCGCCACGCATCCGCAAAGGTTTTTCACGCGGACAAGGTAACCGAGTCCATTCAGTCTGTCCAGCGGTGTGTTCGCCTCAGGGACGCGGAAGGATCTCGCAGATACTCAGGTTCCACATGTCGCTGGTCGGCGCCGTGTCGTTGATCGTGACACTGGTACCGTTCGTCGGGGTCGTCGCCGTTCTTCGCTGCACCCAATACGTATCGCCGACCGGCGCCAGATACTGCTGCACCATCGTCTGACCGGAGCCGATCGTCCGGGCGATCGCGTTCGCCCAATCGGTTCCGGCGGCCCACACCCACGAATTCGCGCGCGTCGTCGTGATGATTCCCGTCGGCGCGCCCGATGCCGCGCTCGACGACTTGGTCGCGCCGATCGCGCCCGATCCGTTCGTGCCCGTCGTATCGACTCCCGTGAAGGTCACGATCTGAATCAATCCGGCTGCGGGCTGCGCAAGGTTCGCCGTCGCTGTCACGTTGGTCAGCGGCGCGGGTGCGAATGCGCGCCAGACTTCCGCCGTGCCGCGCTGGGTATTCGTCCGCACGACCAACGCCCACGTGAGGCCTGCGCCGTTGATGCTCGTCACCGTGTTGCCCGGGCTCGCGTCGTCTGCTCCGATGAACGCCAGCAACAGCTCGTTCGCGCTCGCCGTCGAGAACGTGCTCGACGTGATCGACGAGAGCGGGCTTCCGACGGTGCCCGACGCCGTCGCGTCGATCGCGAGAACGCCAGGCGGCGGCGCGGCGACCGTCACGGTCACCGCTGTGGACGTCGTCTGCTTGCCGGACGCGTCGCGCGCGCGGGCGGCGAGCGTGTGCGACCCGAGCGGAGTCGCCGTCGCATCCCACGCAATCGTGTAAGGCGGGCTCGTTGTCTCGGCGCCGAGCGGCGAGCCGTCGAGCAGGAACTGCACGCCCACGACGCCGACGTCATCGGCGGCTGTGGCGGACACGGTCACGTTCGATCCCGACACCGTTGCGCCGTTCGCGGGAGCCGTCATCGACACCGTCGGCGGCGCCGCATCGACAGGATTGTTGACGGTGACGGAGACGGCAGTCGCCGTCGCCGTGTTGCCCGACATGTCTCGCGCGACGGACGTCAGCGTGTGCTGTCCGTTGGCCGCCGCCGTCGTATTCCACGCGATCGAGTACGGGCTCGTCATGACCTCGGCGCCGAGGTTCGCGCCGTCCAGTTTGAACTGGACGCCCGCGATGGCGACGTTGTCCGACGCGCTCGCCGACACGGTCACCGCGTTTCCAAGCACGGTCGAGCCGTTGGCCGGCGCGGACATCGCGATCGTCGGTGGCGTCGTGTCGGGCGTCGTGATTGCCGTCAGCGTGAAATACGTATCGAGGTCGACCGGGATCGTGACGACACCGTTGACGACCGTCACGTCCGCCTGCCGTTCGAACTGACGTACTGCATCGGTCACGTAGAACTGCATCGTGCCCGTCACCGGCAGGTTGGACAGCGCAATTTTCAACGTGCGGCTGCCCGTCTGATTGTGTCCGACCACCGTCACCTGACCGGAAGATGGGTTGTTGAACGCCACCGCAAGCAGGTTGGTGGTAGAGGTCGTCGCGCCGATGCGCTGCGCCCCGGGCTGCGCGAACTTGAAGAGCTGTTTGAATCCGTAGAACGATTGGCGGCGAACCCATACGTTGTTGACGAGATCGATCATCGGGTTGCCGTCGTTCGCGCGGTGATTGTAGGCGCTCGTGTACGCGTCCCACACACCGGCCGACGCGGCGCCGTTCTTCATCTGGGTTATCAGGTGATCGGGCCCGTAGTAGTCGTTGCCCATGCCGGCTTCAGTCATCCAGAAGTCGCGGGTCGGATAGGCCGACGCCTTGATGACGCCGTCGGCGTTCGCCGACAAGTCGGCATAGTTGTGAAGACCGAAGTGCTGGATTTTGGCCATCACGATGGGATCGGCCAGCAATTGCGGGAAGTAGCTGTTGACGCCGACGCCCACCTGCGCCGTGTCGGGACCGACGAATTGAATGTCGGACAGTCCGAGCGCGTCGAGCTTGACGGCCAGCTTGTGCAGCATCAACGCGTACTGGAACTGATCGACCTGCGGCCCCTCGATGCCGTCCCAGTCGACCTCGTTCGCCGGACCGAGCAGCGTGAATTGAAGATTCCTCGTCACCTTCGCGTAGTACACGAGCGACGCGATCGTCTCGACCCATTCGTCCTCGAGGCCGGCCGTAATCTTCGGCGCGCCCATCCACGCCGGCCCAGGTCCCATGAAGTTGAGCAGGATGCCCGACGCGATCCCCTTCGAATTCAGGTAGCCGATCGTGCTCCACAGGTTTTCGAATTTCGGAGTCGTGTAGACGGTGTTGTAGAAGGTCCAGTTGAAGACGTTCGGATCGGCGTTGTCGTTCGTGCTCTCCCAGTCTTCCTTGTCGATGATCACGCGGAAGACGCCGACGCCCTGATCGATGAGCATATCCAGCGCGGGCGCCAGCTGTCCGTTGTTCCACTGCGCCGAATTCGCGTTCACCTGGAATCCGGCGATGGTTTGAAACTTTTGATTGCCGTCCACGGTCAGATCGACGGCTCCCGTGCCGTTGTTGACCGTCACGGTCACCGATGACGACGTCGTGGTGCGGCCGCCCGCGTCGCGCGCGACCGCGGTGAGCGTGTGGCTACCGTTCGCGGTCGTCGTCGTGTTCCAGACCACGGAATAGGGGCTCGTCGTATCTTCGGCACCGAGATTCGACCCATCGAGTTTGAACTGGACACCGATGGCACCGGTCGCGGTCGCCGAGACCGTGACGCTGGCGCCCGAGGCGGTCGCGCCGTTGGCCGGCGCCGTCAGGGTGACGGTCGGCGCCGGCGTGTTGGTGACGGTCACGGTGAACGCGGCCGCTCTGGTGTTCAGACGCGTGTCGACGGCGCTGCAGTTGACCGTCGTCGTGCCGATCGGGAATGTCGTTCCGCTCGCGGGCACGCACGCCACGGTGACGCTGCCGTCCACCGCGTCGATCGCGCTCGCAGTGAATGTGACGATCGCACCGGCCCCACTCGTCGCCTGCACGTTTTGGTTCGGCGGCACCGTGATGACCGGAGGCGTCGTATCGCGCACGGTCACGGTGAACGACGCGGACGCCGCGTTTCCGCGCGCATCGGCGGCGGTGCAGTTCACGGGTGTCGTGCCGAGCGGGAACGTCGTTCCCGTCGCGGGCAGGCACGTGGCCGCGACGCTGCCGTTCACCACATCGATAGCGCTTGCGGTGTAGGTGACGATCGCGCCGGCCGCGCTCGTCGCCTCGACCGTCGGGTTCGGCGGCAGCGTCAGCGTCGGCGCGGTGGTGTCGCGCACCGTGACGGTGAAGCTGTTCGTCGCGACATTCGCGCGGGTATCCGTCGCCGAGCAGGTAACCGTCGTCGTGGCGAGCGGGAACGTGGCGCCGCTGGCCGGTGTGCAGCTCGCCGCAACGGCGCCGTTGACCGCATCGGTTGCGGTCGCGCTGAACGTGACGATCGCGCCCGCCGCACCCGTTGCCTCCGCCGTCGTGTTCGGCGGCAGCGTCAGCGTTGGCGCGGTCGTGTCGCGCACCGTGACGGTGAAGCTGTTCGTCCCGGCGTTGGCATGAGCGTCGGTCGCCGTGCAGGTGACGGTCGTCGTGCCAAGCGGGAACGTCGCGCCGCTCGCCGGCGTACAGCTGACCGCGACGACGCCGTCGACGGTGTCGGCGGCAGAAGCGGTGAAGCTGAATGGGGCGCCGCCCGGGCCAGTCGCTTCGATCGTCGCATTGGCCGGCACCGTCACGACGGGCCGTGTCGTGTCCGTTACCGTGATAGTGAATGACGCCGTTCTGCGGTTGCCGTGCGCATCGGTTGCCGTGCACGTCACGGTGGTCGCGCCGATCGGGAACGTTGCGCCGCTGGCCGGCGTGCAGGTCACCGCGACGCTGCCGTCGAAGGCGTCGACGGCCGACGCAGTATAGGTGAACGCTGCGCCCGTTGGGCCCGTCGCCTCGGCGCTCGCACTTGCCGGCATGGTGATCACCGGCGCCGTCGTGTCGGTCACCGTCACCGTGAACGTCTTCGTGGAGGCGTTCGCGTAACTGTCGATCGCGGTACACGTGACGGTCGTTGTGCCGAGCGCGAAGGTCGCGCCACTCGTTGGGGTGCAGCTCACCGCGACGACGCCGTTGACCGTATCGGCAGCTGATGCCGTGAAGGTGAATGCGGCGCCCGTCGGGCCCGTTGCGTCGATCGTCGCGTTCGCCGGGACCGTCACGATGGGTCCGGTCGTGTCTCTCACGGTCATCGTGAACGAGCCCACGCGGCTGTTGCCGTGCGTATCGGTTGCCGTGCACGTCACCAGCGTTGCGGCGATCGGGAACGTCGCGCCGCTCGCCGGTGTGCAGTTCACCGCGACCGCGCCATCGACTCCATCGACGGCGGTCGCGCTGAACGTGACGATCGCGCCCGCCGCACTCGTCGCTTCTGCGGCCGCATTCGGCGGCAGCGTGAGCGTGGGCGCCGTGGTATCGCGTACCGTGACGGTGAAGCTGTTCGTCCCGACGTTGGCGCGAGCGTCTGTCGCCGTGCAGGTGACGGTCGTCGTGCCGATCGGGAAGGTCGCCCCGCTCGCATGATTGCACGTCACAGCGACTGCGCCGTTGATGTTGTCTGTCGCGGATGCAGTGAACGCGAACGACGCGCCTGTCGGATCGGTCGCTTCAACAGTCGCATTCGCCGGGACCGTCACGATGGGCCGCGTGGTGTCGGTCACCGTCACGACGAACGAAGCCGTACCCGTATTGCCGTGCGCGTCCGTGGCGCTGCAACTGACGGTCGTGGCGCCCAACGGGAAGGTCGACCCGCTCGCCGGCGTGCAGTTCGCCGCGAGCGGCCCATCGATGTTGTCCGTCGCCGAGACGGTGAACGCGTACGGCGCACCATCCGGCCCGGTTGCCTCGAGCGTGGCACCCACGGGCGCCGTCACCACCGGCGGCGTCACATCGATCAGGTTCACGGTCACTGTGAAGCTTTGCGTCGTTCGGTTCCCCGCGCGGTCGCTGGTCGAACATTCGACCGTCGTCGTCCCGACCGGGAACCGTGAGCCGCTCTCCGGCGAGCAGATCACCGACTGCAGCTTCAGCACGTGAATCAATGGCAGATTGCCGTCGCCCTGATACTGAGCGATGAACACGCGGCCCGATTGCGGATCGTACGCGGCGCCGCCGAGATGCGTGCTTCCCGTCGATGAGAACGGGATCGTCAACGGCCACACGGCGTACGGTCTGACGGCAAACGGATCGACGCGGCCAGCGGCGACCGCGGCGAGATCGTTCGCGTCGTACGCCCACACGTAGTAGCGATACGGATAGCCGTGCACACCCTTCGACCCGTCCTCCGGGTCGTAACAGTAGTGGTCGATCTCGCCGGGCGGCGTGATCCCGACCAGCGCGGGCACATTCGTGCCGAAGCCGTAGCAGAACGCTCCGGATCCAGGCAGGGTGGGCGACGCACCGAATCCACCCTGACGGCCGAACAACAACACGCTGTGCGTCCCTTCTGGAAACACAGCGCCCCTCACTTCGGTGACGCCGTTGAACAACGCGCTGTTCGCATTCCAGCCGTCGATGAACGGATTGCATGTGGCGCGATCGAGGCACGGTTGCAGGCCGGGCTCGAGCAGCGGATGGGCCTCGGGATAGTAGACCAGCGGCTTCGCCGGCAGTGGGACCGTCGTCCCGAGCTTCAACGGATCGATCGCGAAGAGCGATGGTCCGAACGACGTGCGGCCGATGACGCCGAGACAGCAATTCCCGTTCAGAACCGGACCGCCGAGCGCCGGCTGCCACGCCGACGGCACGCGTGCGAAGTAGCCGTCGAAGAACCCGGCGCCCAGACAATTCTGGCCGGTCGACGGATCGCAATCGGGCCGGTTCACCTCGAACGGTCCGACCGTGTCGTTCGATGCGCTCAAATCGAGGCCGGACGCAAAGTGCGAGAGCTTCTGACTGCTCCGGCCGTCGTAATAGATGTAGGCCGATGCGTAGAGGCGATCCTGATACGGCAGCAGGCCGCCGATCTTGATCGTGACATCCGGCGGATTCAACGGATCGGTGCTGACCTGGCTCAATCGCCCGTCGGTCGCGTCCGTGAACGGTTGCAGCAGGCTCGCGGTGTTGAGACCCGCGACGGTGGCGCTGCGGACCAAAGGCGGGATCGCGATTTCCGCGACCAGCTGCGCCTGGTCGTGCCCGACGACGAACAGCGAGTTGTTGGCCGGATTGAACGCGAGCGCGGTGCCGCCGTAATCGAACATCGCTCGATCGAACTGCCACGGCGTCAGGTTCGGGCCGCGGAGGAAGCCCGAGGGCACGCGGAACGTACCGTCGTACGCGAGATTGCCGCGCTGCACGAGCGACACGCTTCCGCCGCCATCCACGAGATCGTGTGCGGTCGCGTCGAACGTAAAGACCGCGCCGGCCGGATCGGTCGTGTCGATGCTCGCGTTCGCCGGAAGGTTGAGCATCGGCGCTGTCGTGTCCGTCACGGTCACGGCGAAAGACGCTGCGGCGCTGTTCCCGTGCCCGTCGGTCGCGCTGCAGGCGACGTTCGTGGCGCCGACAGGGAATGTCACGCCGCTTGCCGGCGTGCAATTGATCGCGACTCCGCCGTCGAGAATATCGGCCGCCGACGCGGCGTAGCTGAAGGCCGCGCCGGTCGGACCCGTGGCTTCGATCGTTGCATTCGCAGGCACGGTGATCACCGGCGCCGTGGTATCGGTGACCGTCACCGTGAAAGCCCTCGTCGCGATGTTTCCGTGACTATCGGCCGCCGTGCACGTCACCGTCGTCGTACCGAAGGGGAATATCGATCCGCTCGCAGGTGCACACGTCGGCGTGACCGAGCCATCGAGCACGTCAGTCGCCGATACCGTGAAGGTCAGTGGCGCACCGGTCGGAGCCGTGGCCTCGACGGTTGCATTCGCCGGCACCGTGATCACCGGGGCCGTCGTGTCGGTCACGGTCACCGTAAAGCTCTTGGTTGCGACGTTGGCGTGACTGTCGGTCGCGGTGCAAATCACCGTCGTCGCGCCGAAGTGGAACGTCGATCCGCTTCCCGGCGTGCACGTCACCGCCACACTGCCGTCGAACGCGTCGACGGCCGACGCGGCATACGTAAACGTCGCGCCAGTCGGACTGGTCGCCTCGATCGTCGCATTCGCCGGCACGGTGATCGCGGGCGCCGTGATGTCGGTCACCGTGACGGTGAAGCTCTTCGTTGACAGGTTCGTGTGACTATCGGTCGCCGCGCACGTGACCGTCGTCGCGCCGAACGGGAACGTCGATCCACTTGCCGGCGCACACGTCGGCGTGATCGGACCATCCAGTGTGTCAGTCGCCGATGCCGTGTAGGTGAACGTCGCGCCAGTCGGACCCGTCGCTTCGACTGTCGCGTTCGGCGGCACGGTGATTACCGGCGCCGTCGTGTCAGTGACCGTCACGGTGAAGGTCTTCGTTGCCAGGTTCGCGTGACTGTCGGTCGCCGTGCAGGTCACGGTCGTCGCACCGAAGGGGAACGTTGATCCACTTGCTGGTGCGCAGGTCGTCGCGACAGCCCCATCGACGACATCCGTCGCCGACACCACGTAGCTGTGTGCTGCGCCCGTCGGACTCGTTGCTTCGGCCGTCGCATTCGCCGGCACGGTGATCGCCGGGGCCGTGGTGTCTCGGACGGTCGCGAGCGTGGTGGACGTCGACGACTCCTGCCCGTCGCTGACCGTCAAGACGAGGGAGTGCGCGCCGATCGGCAACAGCGCGGTGACGGTCGCGGTGGTCCCGACTTCGACGGTGCCCTCGGTCCACCGGAACGACAACGTGTCGCCATCCGGATCGGTGCCCGTCCCGCTCAGCGTGACCGACGCGCCCGCGGCCGACGTCGCTTCCACGGTCTGCGGAGCGCCGGCGTCGGCCGTCGGCGCGTGATTGGCGATCGTGATCACGGCGAACGGCGACAACGACGCCACTGTCGCACACACCTTGGTCGGCGTGCTCGACGTCGTGACGTCGAGCCAGGCACCGGCCTCGTAGTGCAGCACGCGGTCCTGCGCCGTGAAGCCCACGCCCTGCAGGCACACCTCAATCGGCGGGGCGACCAGCGCCGTGGTGACGATGTCGACCACGCCGGCGCCGGCGAACCGGAAGCCGACCGGCGGCGGTGCGGGCGCAGCCATCGCATCGGCCGTGAGGAGGCCGGGTTGCGTGATCGCCGACGCGGCGCTGCCGATGTTGCCGCTCGCATCCCGGGAGCGGAAGACGACGTTCGTCGTGCCCACCGGCAACAGTGTGTTGGCGGTTGCATCGATCACCGTCGCGTTCACGCTGGCCTGCGGGACCAGGCGGACCGGCGCGGCGTCTCGAAGATCGACCGCGGTTCCGCCGGCGAGGAACGCGCCGACGCGTCGCGACACCGCTGAAGCGGGAACGTTGCCGCGTGCGCCGTTGATTTCGGTCGCGGCGACGGTGATGGCGGCCGGCGGCGTCACCGACGGCGCCAACGTATCGACGACGATCACGGTGAACGACGCAGTGCGCGTGTTTCCGTGCGCATCGCGTGCCGTGCATGTGACGGTCGTCGCGCCGAGCGGGAACGTCGACCCACTTGCCGGCGCACAGCTCGGGGTGACCGGACCATCCAGCGTGTCCGCCGCGGATGCTGCGTACGTGAACGGCGCGCCCGTCGCGCCGGTCGCTTCGATGGTGGCATTCGGTGGCACGGTGAGGACGGGCGCGGTCGTGTCGGTCACGATCACCGTGAACGTCTTCGTCGCGACGTTCGCGCGGGCATCCCTCGCCGTGCAGCTCACTGTCGTCGTCCCCGACGGGAAGATCGATCCGCTCGCCGGTGTGCAGGTGACCGCCACGGTTCCATCGACGACGTCCGTCGCCGATGCGGTGTACGTGAACGCTGCGCCGGCCGGGCTCGTCGCTTCGACCGATGCAGTCGCCGGCACGGTGATCGCCGGCGCGGTTTTGTCGCGGACCGTCACGAATGTCGCGGCCACCGACGACAATTGCCCGTCGCTGACCGTCAACGTGAGCATGTGCGAGCCGATCGGGAACATCGCCGTGACCGTCGCCGCATTCCCGATCTCTGTCGCGCGTTCGGTCCACCGGAAGGACAGCGTGTCGCCATCCAGATCGGTGCCTCTGCCGGTCAGCGTGACGCTGGCGCCCGCCGCCGACGTCGCTTCCACCGTCTGCGGTGCGCCGGCGTTGGCGGTCGGCGCATGATTGGCCGCCGTGATCACCGCGAACGGCGACAACGACGTGACCGTGGCGCAGATGCGCGCCGGCGGGCTCAACGTCATGACGTCGGCCTGCGCCCCGGGCAGGCTCGTGACGTCGACCCAGGCACCCGCCTCGTAGTGCAGCACGCGGTCCTGCGCGGTGACGGCAACGCCGTCCAGGCACACCTCGATCGGCGGCGCGACGAGCGCCGTCGTCGCGATATCGACGACGCTGCCGGCAAACTTGAAGCCGGCCGGTGGCGGCGCGGGCGCCGCCATCACGTCAGCCCTCAGGAGGCCCGGTTGCGTCACCGTGGCGAATGACACGGTGATCGCCTGTGGAACGTTCGCCGCGTTGGTCGCCGTCTCCGGCGTATTGGGCGTGTCCACGACGCCGCCCACCGGCGGCAGCACGGTGATCGCCGACGCGGCGCTGCCGATGTTGCCGCTCGCATCCCGGGAGCGGAAGACGACGTTCGTCGTGCCCACCGGCAACAGTGTGTTGGCGGTTGCATCGATCACCGTCGCGTTCACGCTGGCCTGCGGGACCAGGCGGACCGGCGCGGCGTCTCGAAGATCGACCGCGGTTCCGCCGGCGAGGAACGCGCCGACGCGTTGCGACACCGCTGAAGCGGGAACGTTGCCGCGTGCGCCGTTGATTTCGGTCGCGGCGACGGTGATGGCGGCCGGCGGCGTCACCGACGGCGCCAACGTATCGACGACGATCACGCTGAACGACGCGGTGCGCGTGTTTCCGTGCGTATCGCTTGCCGTGCAGGCGACGGTCGTCGCGCCGAGCGGGAACGTCGACCCGCTCGCCGATGTGCAGGTGGCCACCACGCTGCCGTCGACCGCGTCGACGGCCGACGCCGTGTACGCGAATGCCGCACCGGTCGGGCCCGTCGCTTCAACCGTCGCATTCGCCGGCACGGTGATGACAGGTGCCGTCGTGTCGCTCACCGTCGCCGTGAACGCGCTGGTGCCGGCGTTCCCGTGGCTGTCGGTCGCCGTGCACGTCACCGTCGTCGCGCCGAGTGGAAACGTCGATCCAGAGACTGGCGTGCACGCGACGGCCACGTTGCCGTCGACCGCGTCGACGGCCGAAGCGGTGTACGTGAACACCGCGCCCGTTGCCCCGGTCGCCTCGACGCTCGCATTCGGCGGCACGGTGATGACGGGCGGCGTCGTGTCGGGAGCGTTCCCGACCGTTACCTGAATCGTCGCCGACGCGGACGCGTTGAGCGCTGCGTCGAAGGCGCGGGCGGTCAACGTGACCGGCCCGTTGGGCACAGCGGCGGTATTCCAGCTGACGGTGTAGTTCGGGCCTGCCGACTTGGCGATGAGATTCGACGCGGCGAAGAACTCGATGTGCGTCACGCCGACGTTGTCGGACGCTGATCCGGTGATGGCGATTGTGCCGCTGACGAGACTGGCGGCGGCCGGCGCTGTCAGCGCCACCGTCGGCGGCGTCGTGTCCGCCGCTGCCGTGCGGTCCTGCCGCGCGATCCAGAGCCGCGCGTTCGCGCCGCCCACGCTCCCGTCGATGATGCCGAGGTCCAGATCGCCATCCTCGTCCCAGTCGCGCACGACGAGGAACTTCGGCTTCGGGCTGAGCGCAAGCGGCGGGTTTGCGACGAACGCGCCAGTGCTGCTGCCGAAGAAAATCCGGATCGTCCCGCCGCTCTGGTGCGCGACGAGAAGGTCCGCGCGTCCGTCACTGTCGATGTCGGCGATGGCGACGTCGCTGAGGCCGGGACCGATTGTCGCAATCGTCTGCGTTGAAAACGTGCCGTCGCCGAGCGCGAAGTCGACCAGCAGCCGTCCATTGTTCGACTCGACCGACGCGATGTCGGGGATGCCGTCCGCGTTGAGGTCGCCTGTCGCGACGGCGCTCGTCGGGTTGCCCCCGCCGGCGCTTCCGCCGTCGCGGAACGTGCCGTCGCCGTTTCCCAGAAAGACATGAACGCCGGTGGAGTGCGCCACGACGAGATCGAAGGTTCCGTTCCCATCCAGATCCACGGGCGGCGCCATCGCAGTCGCGTTGACGAAGCTGCCGGGCACCGATCCGCCGGCCTGGGCCGTCATCACTTGCACGAACGTGCCGTCGCCCTGGCCTTTGAAGATCCGGAGTCCCTGAGCCGTGCCGCTGACGACGGCGAGATCGATGCGGCCGTCGCCGTCGAAGTCGGCGGCCTGTACTGCGATCGGATCGTCGCCGGCGAACAGGCATGGCGAGGTACGCGACAGACCTGGTCCTGCGAAGATCCCGACGCCGGGCAGCGACCCGCACGAGGGATCTGCGGGCGCCGGTCCCACCGTCGCCTGAGCGACCGCGACGTCGATCGCGCCGTCGCCGTTGAAGTCGCCTGCCGCGATGGCCGACGCGTTCGCAAAGGGGGTGCTGCGGGCGAGCACGAGCGACCCTGTTCCATCGCCTGCGAACACGTTGATCGACGGCGTCACGATCAGGTCCGCGTGCCCGTCCTGATTGACGTCCGCAATCACACGGCCGGTCGGATTGTCGACGCCGAGATCAATGGAGGTGGTCGCGCTGAACGTGACGCGCGAGACCTGGCCCGACGGCCCCGATACTGCCGTGAACAGGAGCGCGGCTACGGCACACGCTCCCCCTGCGAGACGAACGGGGCGTCTCCACGTAGTCGACGATTGTGCGGCTCGTTTCGAGCGCCGTGATTTCACGAGTGACGACACGCCGGCGCGGACGGCCGCGACAGCAACGAATCTGCCGGTAGTGGCAGACCGAAGTGCTTGATCGCGCAGGCAACTGCAAGAACCGTGCGTGGCTCGCCGGCAGGACGCGGGCCAGACAATGGTCGGCAAGGTGAGAAGAGTAGGTCACTTCGCGTCGATGTCGCGAATCCGGAAATCGGCGTTAGTCGTTCGACACGGCGACTTTTCTCTCAGCGTGCGGGTTTTCGCCTGCCACGAGGACCAATAAGAAACGAGGCACCGCAAGGCCTTCTTAAGACGCTCGTCGACCCACCGAGCTCACTCCGATGCGGCTTCGAACGATACGAGATTGGTGCGGAAGCCGCGCGTCTTGATGGCGCCGTACAGCACGCCGGCGCCGAGCCAGATGCCGCCGGCGAGTTTCGCGGGCCAGCGCAGACTGAGCCACAGGTATAAACAAATGACGAATCCGAGAAACGGCGCGACGAAATCGAGAACCCGCTTTCGCGGAGCGCGCACCCAGTAGTGCGTGAGCGCGGCGAGATTGACCCCCATGAACGCGATGAAGGCGCCGAAATTCAGCATCTCGGCGCCGAGCTGATAGGTGAGCGTCAGGCCGCCGGCGAGCGCCACCGCGCCGACCAGAAGGACGTTGTTGCGCGGAATGTTGCGCCTCGGATCGATGACGCCGAAGAATCGTGAGGGCAGCGCGTTCTCGCGTCCCATTCCGTAGAGGAGCCGCGCGGCGCCGAGATGCGATCCAGCGCCCGAGCCGAAGTTCGCCACGAGCAGCGTGACGTTCAGTACCTGGAACATCACGGCGCCGCCCGCCTTGCCCGCGACGTACACGAACGCGGTGTCGACGTCGGGAAAACCTCTCCAGTCGCCCCATACCAGCTGGGCGACGTAGACCTGGACGGAGGCAAGCACACCGATGATCAGGCACGTCAGCACCGTCGCCAGCATGATGTTGCGGCGGGGGTTTTCTACTTCTTCCGAGAGCGTCGAGATGCCGTCGAAGCCGATGTAGGTGAGCGACGCGATCGACGCGCCGGTGAGGACGACCGGCCACGAGAAGGTCTCGCGGTTGTAGAACGGCAGCAGCAGCTCGCGGCGCCCGAGGTGCAGGCCAATCAGATAGCGCGCGCCGGACGCGAGAAACAGGGCGAGCACCACGAACATCGCCACCGCAAGAACCTCGTTCGTCCGTGCGCTCGCTTTCACACCGCGCAGGTTCAACGCCGTGAAGAGGACCGCGAACAACGCGACCCACGCCGGATACGGTACGCCGGGCAGCACGTTCATGGCCGCCTTGCTGCACCAGATCGTGCAGATGATCGGGTTCAGCACGTAGTCCATCACCATGCTCCACCCGGTCACGTACCCGAGCCCTGCGTTGAGCTCGCGGCCGACGTAGGTGAACGCCGAGCCGGCGCTCGGATACACGCGCGCCATCCGTCCGTAGCTCACCGCCGTGAGGAGCATCGCGCACAAGCCGATCAGGATCGTCGTGACGACGTGGCCGCGCGCTTCGAGGCTGACGACTCCGAAGATGCCCATCGGAGCGACGGGTTGAATGAGGACGATGCCGTAGAACACGAGGTCCCACAGCGTCAGCGCGCGCCGCAGGCGCGGAGCATCCGCAACGACATGGGTATCGTTCGTGTTCATCGCGCCGGCGCACTGTTCCAGGCTTCGGCGGTCACGCGGGGGCGAACCGCCGTGCGAGCGGTCGACACGCTAATTCTCCGCGCTTCGCCAGGAAGCAGCTCGAAGTAGTTGTCGTCCCAGTACACGGGAAGGATCTCAGCTCCGGTCGCCGGATCGATCAGCTCGAGGTGCACCTGAAAGGCGAGCGCGCGGCCGGTGTTCGCGACCGTGACGCGGATCGCAGTCGTGCCGGCGCCGTCGGCCGGCGGCGACACCGACAGCGTGGTCTCGGGCAGCTGCGCGAGCGCCGTGAGGTCCGCATGACGCTTCGTCGGCGTGTAGTACCACTCGGTCTTCTGCCAATCGAGCTCGTCGTCCTCTGTCGACAGCCAGTAGAAGTTGCGGCTGACGAGACGTCCACCCGAATCGTGCAGCGCCAGTCGAACGAAGTACGTCGTCGTCAGACCGGCGATGGCCGGAATGTCGAAGACACGGCCGACGCCGTCCGCGCTGATGTCGATGCTCGCCTCGCGAGTGAACCTTTGCGCGAGGTCGAGGCCGAGCACCGTGGCGGTGACCTTCAGTCCTTTCACTTCGGCGGGCGTGTCGTTGACGACGACCACCGAGCGATCGTCGTAGGAGTACTGCACGTGCAGCGGCTCGCACGCCTTCTTCGTACCGTAGTAGCCGCCGCCGGGACGCAGGTAATAGTCGTACAGATGCCAGATCATCGACGGCCACGCGTTGTTCAGCATCCACTGAATCACACCGGTCGATGTGTACTTGTTGCGAGCGTAGCCTTCGAACATGGCGCGCTCGGCCTCGTAGGCGAGCGCCTGCGCCTTGCGCGCGAAATCGACGACGCCATCGGCTTTTCCGTACCGTCCCTCGACCGCCGACGTGAACACCTTGATGTCCTTGAACTGGCCGCCGCCCGCGTGGAAGTTCCAGACCTCGTCGATTGGCCACAGGTGATCGGGCGGAAGCATCCGCGTCAGGCTCTCGATCGGTGGGACCGCCGCGCCAGGGCCAATCTCGGGAGAGAAGCCGAACGCGCCGCCGTGCCCGGTGTCGGTGAGCCAGTACGACGGCGGGACATAGTCGTACGGTCCGCGCATCTTCACTCCGCTTGGCCCGCTCACCGGTCCGGGCGCCTCGGCCGCGCTCGACAGCGTCGGACGCGACCACTCCAACTCGCGCTCGATGTCGAGATACCGCTGCTCGATCGGCGCGATCGGCGGTTTGTCGCTGCCGTTCAGCCAGACGAAGATGCTCGGATGGTTTCGAAGCCGCAGCAGCTGATCGCGCAGCGAGGCGGGACCCGCGGTGTAGTTCTCCGCGTCCCACTTGTCCCACAGCTCCCACTGATCGCAGCAGCACCATCCGGGCATGATGAGAATGCCTTCGCGATCGGCGAGGTCGTAAAAGGCGTCGGTCTCGAGCTTGCCCTCCGTCCTGATGGTGTTCAGACCCATTTCCTTGACGTAGCGGAATTCGGCTTCGAGACGCGCCGGCGATTTGGGACGCAGCAGCATGTCTGAGGCCCAGCCGCCGCCGCGGATCAGAATCGGCTTGCCGTTCACGCGAAAGAGCCGGTGCCCTTTTGCCGTGAGCTCCGAGGTGAACTCGTTGATGCCGAATCGCACGTCCGCGCGGTCCGATTCGGTGCCGTTGACGTCGACGGCGATCGACAGCGAGTACTGCTGCTGCTCGCCCATACGATACGGCCACCACAACCGAGGACGTTGTACGTTCAGCTGCGGCGTGTCGGCCGGTAAGAACCGCACAGTCTTCCGCTCTCGTGGCGCGAGCGCGACGGGCTGCGAGAATCGCAGCGCTTCGATCGCGCCCCGAACGGTGGCGTTGACCGGCGAGTCGGTCGCGTTCCACACCTCCGCGGTCACCGTGAGATGCGCCACGTCGAGCGACGGCACATCGAGCCTGGTGATGACGTGCGGATGCCGGAGGGCGGCGGGTCCGCTGTCCCGCACGTAGGCGTCGCCCCACAGCCCCATGTTCTTGTCGGGCGGCGTCGGGTTCCAGTCGACCCACGTAATCGCCAGATCGCGCGGTGCCGGGGCGAACACCTCGACGGCGAGAGCGTTGGTCGCGCTCCGGCGCGCGACGCGCGTGATGTCGAACTCGTATCGGCGAAAGGCGCCGGCCACGCCGTCGCTCGTCGCGATGCGGACGCCGTTCACCCAGATGTTCGCGCGGTAGTTGATCCCGTCGAGATTCAGCCAGATCGTCCGGTCGCGCGTCGCAGCCGGCAGATCGAATTCCCGCCGGTACCACCACGACACGCTGTACGGGCTGTCGGACGGCATCGGCAGCAGCGCGAACTGCTCGCCGATCGGGTACGTCGTTCCGGGAATGGCGCGGAGGTTCATCGCCGTGTAAGGGTCTGGATACCGTCCGCTCTCGACCAGCGCGCCGACGATCGTTCCCGGTACGCTCGCAGCGTGCCACCCCTGGGTCTGGAAACCGGGGCGCGAAATCGCCTCGCCGTGCAGCTTTACGCTCGCCGAGGACTGAATGGCCCAACCGGCGTCCAGCGGGATGCGAAGCGGCTCGGCGACGGATGTCGAGGCCGCGAGGCCGACGGTAAGTGCCGCCAGCCCGACGCGGAGCAGGATCTGACGCATGAGGGGCATCTCCGAGGGACGCGAGCGTGCGCCGCCGCACTTTGTTAAATGACTTTACTATTATGTTGCCCGCGCGACGCACACTTTCATAGACTGTTTTCAAAAGCATGGCACGCGACGCGTCCGGCGTGGCGAAGCGTCAGGTCGATGTGGATGTCGGCGCACGCCACGCGCGACATCTTCGGCCGCTCAACCTCGATCGGGTCCTCGCCTTCGCGATCGCGCAGTCCGCGCCGTTCACGCGCACCGAGGTCATCGCCGCCACCGGGCTGTCGGCGCCGACCGTCGGAACGCTCTGCGCGTATCTGATCCGATGCGGCGTCGTCAAGGATCTCGGCGCTGCGCCGTCGCGCGGCGGCCGCCGTCCCACGTTCATGGAGTTCAACGCGCGTCACCGGTTCGTGGCCGGCATCGATATCGGTCCGACCAAGACGCGGCTGGCGGTTGCGGACCTCCGAGGTGAGCCGATCCGCCAGCGCGTCGTCGCGACGCCGACCGATTGCGCCCCGGCGGATCTGCTGTCGCAGATTGCGGCCGATCTTCGCAAGCTGCTGAGCGACTCGCGCGTGCCAGCCAATCGGTTGCTCGCCGTCGTGGCCGGCGCGCCCGGCGTCGTCGATCGCGTCCGCGGTGTGGTGGTGGCGTTCGCTCCGAACCTCGAGGGCTGGTCCCAGGTGCCGATCGCGAAGATCCTGCGGCGGTCGCTGGGGGTACCGGTCGTCGTCGAAAACGACGTGAACCTCGCCGTCGTCGGCGAACGGTGGCGCGGCGCCGCGCGCGGCCACGATACCTGTGCGTTCATTACCGTCGGCACGGGAATCGGCGCCGGCGTCGTGGTGAACGGCGAGCTGTATCACGGCCGCCGCTTCATGGCGGGCGAAATCGCGCTGATGTGCATGGGGCCGCAGTTCGTCGACACCGATTTCGGCGCGCGCGGCTGTCTCGAAACGCTGGCGGGCCTGAAAGCCATCGCGGCGCGCTGGTCGCAGTCCGATCACGCGCCGGTGGACGGGTGGGTGCGCGATTTGTTCGATGCCGCCCGGGCAGGCGACCAGGCGGCCCGCGCGATCGTCGACGATACGGCGACGCTCATCGGCATCGCGGCGGCAAACGTGAGCATCGTGCTCGATCCGTCGCTGATCGTGCTCGGCGGCGCGTTGTTCGCGCAGGCGCCCGAGCTGGTCGACGCCGTGCGCCGCGTCGTCTCGCGCATCGTGCCGACGCCGGGCGCGATCGTGCCGTCCGAGCTCGACAAAGAAGCGCCGTTGTGGGGAAGCCTGCTCGTGGCGGCGATGGAAGCGCGCAAACGGCTTCGGCAGCAGCTGAGAGAAGACGTCGTCGCCGACTGAACGCGCGCGGCAGTGTCGCTCGGGTTGAAGCCTCGCGCTCCGGTTGGTCGGACGTGGAGCGCGAGGGCTGCAGCCGAGCGTTTAGGAGAGCACATGGAGCGATGGATCTCACGCCTGGCGCCCGCGTGCATCGGCGTGCTGCTGGCCAGCTCGGTCGGCGCGCAGAACGGCGCGCGGAGCGTTCAGGAGCGGCTCGGCTATCCGGCGAGCGCGCGGCTGCTCGTCATCCATGCCGACGATCTCGGCATGGCGCATTCTGTCAATCGCGCCACGTTCGAGGCGCTCGAAAAAAACTGGATCACCTCGTCGAGCATCCTCGTGCCCTGTCCGTGGTTTGCCGAAGTCGTGCGCTTCGCAGCCGAGCATCCCGACGCCGATCTCGGCATTCATCTGGCTGTGAACAGCGAGTGGACCGGATTTCGGTGGGGACCGGTCAGCCCTGTCGACGCGGTTCGATCGCTACTCGACAAAGACGGGTACCTGCCGCTCGAAGAGACGGAAGTCGTCGCGCACGCGCAGCCCGATCAGGTCGAGCGCGAGCTGCGCGCCCAAATCGATCGGGCACGCTCGGCTGGCATCCGCCCGACACATGTCGATTCGCACATGGCGACGCTGTTTCGATCGCCGGCGCTTCAGAAGGTTTACCTTCGCCTCGGATCCGCGTACGGCCTCCCGCTCCTGGTCGAACGCGCGGGCGGCGATGGATCGCCGTGGGCCGGTCAGGCGCAGGCCGATGCGCTCGTCGACCGCGTGATCTCGCTCGACGCGCCCGGCGCGCCGGCGGCGGAGTGGCCGGCCGCGTACGAAAAGCTGCTGACGCCGTTGCCCGCCGGTGTGTACGAGCTCATCGTCCATCTCGCCTACGACGACGACGAGATGCGCGGCGCGACGTGGGATCATCCGAACTGGGGCGCTGCATGGCGGCAGGCCGACTTCGATCTCGTGAAGAGCCGGCGATTCCGCGACTTCCTGCGCAAACAAAACTTCACGCTCGTGAAGTGGAGGGATCTCGCGCGGGCGCGCACGCACTAGGTCAGGTAGGTCGGGTGGGTCGGGTCGCCTATCGCTTGATCGCCACAATCTGATTCGCTTTCACGTTCGTCATCTTCGACGTCGTGCCGTCGGGCCACCGGACGTCGAGCAACTCCACCTGCGCAGCCGATCCAAGCCCGAAGTGCAGGCGCATGTCGTTCTGAGAGATGTAGCTCGTTCCGCTCTGGACGACGCGCGTTTCCGTCACCGCGCCGGCGCGCGCCGTCACGACCGCCCCGATCGCATCGGTGTTGCCGCGCGGGCCGGTCAGCTTCACCAGGAGCCAGTTGCCGCGATCGGCCAGCTCGTTGTGCAGCACTTCGGGGACGCCATCGAGGTTGTTGATCACGATGTCCAGACGACCGTCGTTGTCGAGATCGCCCACGGCGAGCCCTCGGCCGACGCGCTCGTCGATCATCACGCGGCCGTACTGCGCGGCGACCTCGTCGAACGTCCCGTCGCCGCGATTGTGATAGAGGAGCTTGCGCTGACGATAACCGGCTGACGCGCCAAGCCGCACTTTGTCGAGCTGCGGGTACACGTGGCCGTTCACGACGATGAGATCGAGCAGTCCGTCGTTGTCGTAGTCGAAAAACCCCGTGCCCCAGCCGACGAACGGAAGGCTGCTCGGAGCTGTTTTCGAGCCGAACGACACATCGGTGAAGTGATCGCCGTCGTGGCGGTAGAGATCGTTGTACTCCTCGGAGAAATTCGTGACGAACAGGCTCAGCCGGCCGGTGTTCAGATAATCGCCGAGCGCCACGCCCATGCTGCCCTGCTCGGCGCCGTCCTCGCTCACCGCGACGCCGGT
Organism: Acidobacteriota bacterium; assembly: GCA_003222395.1. GTDB lineage: Bacteria > Acidobacteriota > Vicinamibacteria > Vicinamibacterales > CAVVIG01 > Gp6-AA45. The sequence continues at coordinate 394,649 of QHWB01000030.1, read as the reverse complement.
GGGAAACGCGACTTCCTTGAACGTGCCGTCGCCGTTGTTGCGGTAAAGAAAGTTTGCCGTCGAGTCGTTGGCGACGTACAGGTCCGGCCAGAGGTCGCCGTTGTAATCGAACCATGCGACGCCCAGCCCGAAATACCCATTCGGATCGGAGACGCCCGCCTGTTTCGAGACCTCGGTGAAGCGGCCGTTCCCGTCGTTGTGAAACAGGAAATCCGATTCGCCCGTGAGTCCCCGCGGGCCGCACTGCACGGCGATGCCGCGGTACTCGCACGTCTTGTCCCTGCCGAACTCCGGCAGATGATCGAGATCGATTTTGACGTAGCGGCTGACGAACAAATCGAGCCGGCCGTCCCGATCGTAATCGGCGAAGCCGCAGCCGGCGGACCATCCGCTGCCGGCAACACCCGCCTGCTCCGCGATGTCGGTGAACGTGCCGTCGTGATTGTTGCGATACAAGCGGTTTTTCCCGAGTCCCGTCACGTACAGATCTTCCCAGCCGTCGCCGTCCACGTCGGCGGTGCACACGCCCATGCCCCAGCCGGGGTGGGCGAGCCCCGACTTGTCGGTGACGTCGGCGAATTTGCCGTTCCCGAGGTTGCGATACAACGCGCTGCGCGCCGCCGTCGGATCCTTCGCCGTCGCAACGGTCAGCGAATCGACGAAGTAGATGTCGAGCAGCCCGTCGCGGTCGTAATCGAACAGCGCGACGCCGCCGCTCATCGATTCGACGATGTATTTCTTCTCGGGCGCCGCGTGATGCTGAAAGGTAATCCCCGCTTCAGCGGTGATGTCGCGAAACAGGACCGGCTGCGACGCCGCGAGCGCCAGGGCGCCCGCAGCCACAGCGCCGGCGAGTGCGACAACGGATCGCATTACCGCAATCTTTCGCTGGACGTGGCGGCGCGCAGTGTCTTCATCCGTTCTTCCGCCTCGCGCAGTTTCTGCTGGTACAACTGCACGTGTCGCTTTGCGTTCGCCTCGTCGCCGAGTCGCGCGTACGCGAGGCTCAATTGATAATGCGCGGCCGGCGAATCCGGGTTCGCCGCGATCGCCTTGTCCAGCGCCTCGCGCGCCTCTGCGTAGCGTTCGCGTTTCATCGAGACGATGCCCATCACGAGGTTCGCCGTCGGATGCGCCACGGCGCGTCGGAGCGCGCGGCGCGCGTGATCTTCCGCCGGCGCGAGCTCGTCGAGGCCCGCTTCGGCTTCCGCAAGCGCGGCCAGGGCGTCGATGTTTTCCGGCTCGAGATCGAGCGCGTGCACGAGCGCACGCTTCGCATCGGCGTACTGCTTGCGATTGTTCTCGGCGAGGCCGAGCGCCATCAGCGTCAACGACCGTTCGGGCTCGAGCCGATCCGCCTGCTGCAGCGATTCGATCGCCGCGGGCATGTCGCCGCCCTCCATCAACGCGACGCCGAGCAGGTAGTGATACTGCGAGACGGTCGAGCACATGCGCGTCAGGGCATCGAGCGTCGCGATCGCGGGCGCGAGCATCCGCGCCGCGAGCGCCACCTGCGCGAACGCGCTGAGGACTTCTTCGGAATTGGGCGCGAGGACGCGCGCGCGCCCCAGCGATTCGAGCGCGCCCGAGCGGTCGCCGCGCTGCATCTGACCGCGCGCCGTCTGCAGCAGTTCGCGGACCGACGGCGTTGCGGCATCTGCAGCCTGGGCGGACACGCCCGCGCCGACAGGATGCGCGACGGCGATCGAGAGCAGCAGCGCCGGCGCAAGCCTTCGCCGCATCACGGCGTCTTACCCCGCTGTTTGTCTTTGAGGTCGCGATAGATCGCGAATTCCTTTTCAGCGAGCTCGGCGCGTCCGATCTTTTCGTACGCCCGCGCCAGCTGGTAATGGATGTTCGCGTCCTGCGGCGCGGTCCGGGCGGCCGCTTCGAGGTGCATCGCCGCCTCGTCGAGCGCGCCGCCCGCGAGCAGGAGTTTTCCGAGGAGGTACCGCGCGTCGGCGAACTCCGGATTCGCTTTGACGACCGTCCGCGCTTCGACGAGCGCCTGATCCGCGCGTCCCTCGAGATCGAGGACGGTCGCCAGCGTGTGCCGCGCCTTGACATCGGCCGGATGGTGCGTGAGCTCGGCGCGCAGCGCGGCGTCCGCGTCGGACAGCTTTCCCTGCTTCAGATAGATCAGGCCGAGCGCGCTGTTCGCGTCGGCAACGTCGCGCCTCAACTGCAGCGCGCGCTGGAGCGCCTCGATCGCCGCGTCGTAGTTGCCCTGCTGCGCGTACACGTGGCCGAGCACGACGCTGACTTCAGGGCTGTTCGCATGCTCGCCGAGCAGACGGGAGAAAATCGCCTCCGCGTCCGCGGCGCGGCCGCTCCGGACGAGCGCGAGGCCATACGCGTACTGCAGCGATGAATCGGCGTCGCGCTGCGGATCGTCGGCGAGGAGCGCGGCCGATTGTCCGTACGCCTCGGTGTTGAGATATGCGATCGCGAGCATGCGCCTGACCAGCGTGCTCGCACGATCGGCGTCGAGCGCGCGCGCGAGCGGCCGAACGGCCCTGGCGTACTGCTGCGAGTTGAAGTAGGCGACGCCCAGCGAGTACTGCGCCTGGGGAAAATCGGCGTCGGCCGTGACGGCCTGATCGAAGAACTCGGCGGCCCTTGTAAATCGCTGCTTCTGCGCGTGCATCACGCCAAGGTTCAGGCAGGCGCGCGCGAGCGCGGTCCTGGTACGACGCGCCACGTCGGCGCGCTGGTCCGGAGTGAGGCCGGACAACGGCGAGACGTCGAGGGCCGGCGAGGCGGCGATCATGTCAGCGGGATCCTGAGTGTCGGCAAGATACCGCCCGAGGCGCTGGCGCTCGGTGGCCGTCAGTTTGGCCGAGAAGCGTTCGGCTTCGGCGAAATGCGCCGCGGCTTCCTCGGCTGCGCCGGTCTTTTGCAGCGCGAGCGCGAGCTGATAGTGGACGCTTCGCAGCCGTCCGTTGTCGATGCGCGGCGACGCGGCTTCGAGCTCCAGCGCTCGCCGGAACGACGTCACCGCGCTCGCCGCCCGATCCAGCGCGAGCTGACAGCGGCCAAGGTAGTACAAGGCCTCAGGCGGCGGAGGGTCCGTACGAACAGCGGCTTCGAGCGCGGGCAGCGCAGCGTCGTCTCGACGCGCTTCGACCAGCGCAATCCCGAGGCGCAGGTTCGTCGCCGGATCGGTCGGCACGAGCCGCAGCTCCTGCTGGAACTCGGCGATCGCCTCGTCGAGCCGGAGCACACCGTCCTCGATGATCGCGATCGTCCCAAGGTAGTAATGCGCGCGGCGGACGCGCGGATCCTTCTGCAGCGCGACGGCGAGGGCGCGCCGCGCTCGATCGTATTGGCCGGCATCGCGGTACGTTCGACCGATCAGGACGTACGTCTCGGGCAGTGGCCGTGCGGTCGCTACCTCGCCGAAGAGACGCTCCGCGGAATCGATTTGCTTCAGCCGCAGGTACCCCGACGCGAGGGTGTACTTGATCTCCGGATCGTCCGGCCGCGCGTGCGCGGTTTCCTCCAGCTCCTGAACCGCCTCCGCGGCCTGACCATTGGCCGCGAGCGCCTGCGCCAGCAGCCGCCGATTCGGTACGTCTCCGGGACTCGTGCCGCTCAGACGAGTGAGAAGAGTGACAGCGCTCGCGGCGTCGCCCATCCGCAAGTGGATGAGCGCCAACGATTGCAGCGCGGAGCGCGCGTCGAAGGCGGAGGTCGACGCCCGCAGGAACGCGTCGCGCGCGTCGGCGAGCCGGCCGTCGGCGGCGTCGAGCGCGCCCATCAGCATCCAGCCGGCCGCGAGCGCGGAGCGATAACGGCTCTCCGCGATCTCGAGCTCGCCGGCTCTCAGGCTGTCCTCGGCGGCGGAGATTTCAGCGTCAACGGCAGCGAGAGGATCGGGTGCGTTCTGTGCGGCGGACGAGGACGCGCCGATGGCCATCACCACTGCGCATGCGATCCAGATCCGGGAGAACGGAGCAAACATCGTTCAGTTGTGCGGCGATTCTATCTCAGCAAACCGTCTGTGGCCCGATACGTAGCGCGAGCCTTTCAGGCGAGCGCCTTTCAGGCGAGCGTCTGCCGCTCGGCTGAAAGCCTCGCGCTACGGACGGCCAAGCCACTCGCGAGCGCGCTCGAGCTCACGCGCGTACTGCTGTTGAGATGCCGAAGCGACGAACAGCTCGAGAAACGGGCGCGCCTCGGCGTCGCGACCTTTCTGCCGTAAAAATTCGGTGAATGCGAACAGCTTTCCCGCTTCGCGCGGATCGGCTTTCAGCGCGTCTCTCCATTGCGCGATGGCTTCATCGGTGCGTCCGTCTTCCGACGCGATCACTCCGAGCGAGCTGTGTGCGCGCGCGGCGGCCGGATTGAGCGCGAGCGCCGCCTGGAATTCCTCGCGCGCGTGGGCGCGATCGCCGGCCATGAGGTAGACCGTGCCCGACTCCACATGCAGCATCGCATTGGTCGGATCGTGGCGCCGCGCCTGCTCGAGCGTCGATAGCGCATCGGAGGTGCGGCCGGCGGCCGCAAGCGCCATGGCGCGCGATGTGAGCACTTGCGGATCCGCCGGCTCGCGCCGGCTGTACGGCTCCAGCAGGTCGACGGCTTCGCGCGCGCGCCCCGCCTGCGTCAAATACGCGGCGAGCAGCGACATGGTCTGCGCGTCCCCGGCAGTCAGCGCTGCGGCGCGGCGAAGCGCGTCGATCCCGGCTGCCAGGTTTCCGCTCTCGCGTTCGAGATGCGCGAGCTCGAGCAGCGAGACGGCCATCGTCGGCCTGCGTTCTACGAGCTCGCGACAGCGCGCGATCGCGGCCCGCAGATCGCCGGCGAGATACAAGCGGAGGACATCCTGCAGCATCGCATCCAGGCCGATGAGACGCTTCGGATCGTCGGCCTCGGTGTACCGCGTCGTGGGCGCAACGACTGCGCTCGTATAGCCGACGCTGTGCAGACGCTCGAGTGCGTCTGCAGCCTCGGGCCGGCGTTCCGCCCGCCGATCGCTCGCGCGAAAGGTATTGAGGAGGCCGCGCATTTCTTCGACGCGCTGCGGCTGAGAGTCTGCGAGGTTCTGCTGCTCGTTCGAGTCGCGTTGAAGGTCGTACAACTCGGGAATCGGGAGGTCGATGTACTTCATTCGATCTCGAATGAGACCGCCTAGCGGCGCCCATCCACGGTTCAGATTTGCCGACAGCGCTTCGAAATAGATTGGCTGCGACGACCTGTCGGTGTGCGCGCTGTCAGCGGAAACGCCGGCCGCGAGCGTCAGCAGGCTGCGACCGGCCAGCGCGTCGGGCACGCGAATCGCGAGCGCGTCGAGAATCGTCGGGAAGACGTCGACATGCCGTGCGGGCTCCTTTACGACGCGGGCTTTGAAGAGTTCCGGCTGAAACACGATGAGCGGAACGCTGAGCGTCGCCTCGTAGGCGAAGATTCCATGCGTGGTCTCTCCGTGCTCGCCGAGCGATTCGCCGTGATCGGCCGTGAGCACCACCAGCGGTTGCCGGCCATTGCGTGCCGCCGCGATCGACTCGAGCAGCGGAGCGATCGCCGCGTCGACGGCAGCAACTTCGCCGAGGTACGGGTCGGCAAGAAACCGGGACGCGAATGGTTCAGGGGGTGCGTAGGGGAAATGCGGCTCGTACAGGTGCACCCAGCAAAAGTACGGCTGATCCTTCGCGCCGGCATCGAGCCACCGCTTCGCGAGCGCGACGGTTTCGGCGCCGCGCCGCTCCTGCTCGAGAAACGCGGGCCGGGGCTGAGCGTCGACGAAGCTGTCGTCGTACGCGTCGAACCCGCGGTCGAGGCCGAATCGTGAGTCGAGCGGATACGCGCTGACGAACGCGCCCGTGCGATAGCCGCGCGCCTTCAGCACCGTCGCCAGCGTGTCGATCGTCGCCGGAAAACGAAAGCCGGAGTTGTCGCGCACGCCGTGGTCGGTCGGGTACCGGCCCGACAGAATGTTCGCGTGCGAGGCGAGCGTGGTGACGTTGTGCGCGTGTGCGTCGGCGAACCGGACGCCGGCCGCAGCGAGGCGATCGATCGACGGCGTGCTGGCGCGGCTGTTTCCGTACGCTCCGACGGCGTCGGCGCGGAGCGTGTCGATAGTAATAAGGAGAACGTCAAGACCGGCGTGGCGACGGACGCCCGGTTCCGACCGAACCCAGCGGCAGGAACCGGCCAGGACCGCGAGGCCGACGACGACGGCGATGGTGTGTGCGGTCGATCGCTGCACGCGGAAGGGGCATTGTTCCAGGGGGTCCACCAAAAGCGCTTGACAGTCGGTCGGCGGTGATCATAATAGCACTTTCTTAAGTAGTTTTAGGAAGCTCAGGGAGGCGCCCACGCATGCGGAAGCCGGTCCTGGTCCTGCTCGTTTCGTCGATCTTCTTCGCTGCTCCTGCTCACGCACAGCGATCCACCGGCAGCATTCGCGGCACCGTGAGAGATGCCACGCAGGCGGTGCTGCCCGGCGCAACCGTCACGGTATCGAACGAGGATACCGGTCTCTCGCGCACCGTCGTCACGAACTCCGCTGGCGTGTACTCGGTGCCGGATTTGCCCGTCGGCCGCTACAAGGTCGCGGCGGAATTGCAAGGCTTCAAGGCCGGATCGCGCACCGGCGTGGTGCTCCGTGTCGCCGACGATCTCGGAATCGATTTCGAGCTCGGCACCGGTCAGCTCAGTGAGGTGGTCAACGTCGAAGCCTCCAGCGCGCCGGTGAAAACGATCGGCGGCGACGTCTCGGGCGTCGTCACCGGCGAGATGGTGCGCGAGCTGCCGCTGAACGGCCGGAATTTCCTGCAGCTCGCGACGCTGATGCCGGGCGTCAGCGCTCCCGACTTCCTCAACGTCAAGGACAAAGGTTTGCTCGGCGGATCCGATCTCTCGGTGAGCGGCAGCGACGTCACGGCGAACATGTGGACCGTGGACGGCGCGAACAACAACGACGTCGGTTCGAACCGCACGATCCTCGTGTATCCGTCGCTCGAAGCGATCGAAGAGTTCAAGATCCTGCGCAACAGCTACGGACCAGAGTTCGGCGGCGCCGGCGGCGCCCAAATCAACATCGTCACGCGCGGCGGCACCAACCGGTTCAACGGGAGCGTGTTCTACTCCGGCCGCAACGACGCGCTGAACAAGAAGAACTACTTCCTCGAGAAAGCCGACCAGCCGAAGGAGAAACTGCGGCGGAACGATTTCGGCGCGACGTTTGGCGGTCCTTTGATCAAGGACAAGCTGCACTTTTTCGGCAACGTCGAGTGGAACCTGGAGGATCGTGGGACGGCGCGTACTGCGTTCGTGCCGACCGAAGCCGAGCGCAACGGAGACTTCAGCGGGGCGCGGATCGCGGGCTGCTCGCCGCCCATTCCGGTCGATCCGCTTAGTGGGGAACCGTTTCCAGGAAACCGCATTCCCGCGAATCGACTCAGCCCGGCCGGACAGCTGTATTTGAAGCTCTATCCGCTTCCCAACGTCACGCCGGCCGCCGGAAGCTGCAACAACTGGGTCACGTCGGTGGTTTCGCCGATCCGCTACAACCAGCAAAGCTTCCGCGCCGACTGGACGATCTCGCAGGCGAGCCGACTGCTGGTGCGGTACACCCACGATACGTGGAAGAACAACGCGCCGAACGTCCAGTCGAACCTCTGGGGCGACGATCCGTTCCCAGCAGTGGATTCGAACTGGGACCAGCCAAGCCGGTCGTTCGTCGCATCACTCAACCAGAGCCTGGGAACGAACGGTACGAACAGCCTTCAGTTTTCGTACTCGGCGAACAAGATCATCATCACGCGCGGTGGTACGGATCCCGGTCTCGACGATCAGATTCTCGGCGCGTTCCAGCCGGTGTTTCCGTTGAGTGCGAAACAGTACGGGGCCCAGACAAGTCACCCGGTCTTCTGGGGCGGCCAAGGCTATGGACCGTTGTGGAACGAGGCGCCGTTCCTCAACAACCAGGATCTCTTCATCGTCAAGGACGACTACAGCAAGGTGTTCGGCAAGCACCTGGTGAAGGTCGGCGCGCTGGCGACGCTGCCGGACAGCCGGAAGAACGAGGACACCGACGGCAACGGATCGGACATGAACTCGCGGTTCTGGGGATCCGCCGGTGTCAACGGCTGGGGATCGAACACCGGGAACGTGCTCGCCGATTTCCTCCTTCGGGACATGACGTGGGGTTTCTCCGAAGCATCGACCAGCCGGTCGGCACAGCAGCGGTGGCGCGATGTCGAGTTCTATGCCGCTGATTCGTGGCAGGCGTCAAGGCGTGTGACGCTCGATTACGGCGTGCGGTATTCGATGTTCTTCAATCCGTACACCACGGACAACAAGCTCACGAGCTTTGTGCCCGAATTGTTCAATCCGGCGCTCGGCGCCGATCCGTGCAATGGGTTGCTGCAGCCACCGGGGACGAACTGGTGCAAGCAGGCCGGCGCCAAGGGCGGAGCGGATGGACCGAACCGTTCGCTGATGAATCAGGATCTGAACAACATCGCTCCGCGCATCGGCGTGGCGTGGGATCTGTCAGGAGATGGGAAGACTGCGCTTCGCGCGGGCGTCGGACAATTCTTTCTGCGCGAGCGGCTCAGTCCCGTGCTCAGCATCGCCACGAACCCGCCGTTCGTCAGCACGCTGAACGGGATTCGCAAGCTCGATACGACGGCCGAGCCATGTGACGGCTGCTTCGGCACGACGCTGGGCGCGCCGCAACGCGGCCGCGAAGTCAACGAGCGGACGCCCAACAATTGGCAGTGGAACGTGATGCTCCAGCACGAGGTCTGGCGCAACACGACGATTGAAGTCGGTTACGTCGCCAACTATGGATACAACCTCCTGAAGACCCATGTGGCGAACCAGGTTCTCAGCGGTGACATCAACCACAACGGCATCGACGATCGGCTCGAATACGTCGTCACCACTCCAGCCAACGCCGAACTGCGGCAATTCGGCGTGTTCGGCAACAACAACATCGGGATCTGGGATCACAACGGCAGATCGACGTATCACTCGCTGCAGACCCAGTTCGTCAGCCGGTTCGGCCGCGGGTCGCAGTTCCAGACGTCGTACACTCTGTCGCGCTCGCGATCGAATCTGAACCTGACTGACAGCGGCGGCGCTCCCGCTCAGGGGAATTCGACGGTCGACAATCAGAATCCCGATCTTGATTGGGGCCGTCCCGAGACTGGCCGCACGCACATCTTCAACGCGTCCCTCATTTGGCTGCTGCCGAACCTCGAGGGCCGATCGTCTGCTGTGCGCGGTGTGTTAGGGGACTGGGAAGTGGCGACGATCGTCGGCGCCGCGACCGGACAGCCGCTCACGGCGTTCGCCGGCTCGCTTCCTGGCCTGAACGGGGGACCGTCGGGAACCGGCTACACCGACAACCAGATGCCGAACCGCGTCGCCAGCGAGGCTTGCACACCGAGCGGCGGGGTCGCCGAGCAGATCATCAATCCGAGTGCGTATACCTTGAATGGATTCCAACTCGGGACCATCGGCTCAGCGAGGCGCGGCGACTGCACTGGCCCCGCCTATTTCCAGGCGGACGTGGCGTTCTACAAGAACTTTCCAATTGGCGCCAACAGGAAGCTGCAGCTTCGCTGGGACATCTTCAACATCTTCAACAACACGAACTTCATGTTTGCGGGCATGGAGACCACCATCCGACCCTCGACCGTAACTCTGAACAACTCGGACGCGAGCAAGGCGACGGCAATAACGAGCGCGACGATTCCGACCAGCTTCGGACAGGCGACGCGAACACGAGACCCGCTGCAGATGCAGATTGGGTTCAAGCTGCTGTTCTGATCGGCTGACGGTCGCACATCTTCGGCGGGCTGTGAGGTCGAACTCGCAGCCCGCTTTTCTTTTTATGCTGACACGCATGCTCGCAGCGTTCGCGGTGATGGTATTGGGTGACGGCATTGTCCGACTGAACGTCGACGCCGCGATCGGCCAGGGCAAAGTCGGCTCCGGCGCGATCGTCGACAGCCAGACGTTTCTCGACGCGCACACGCGCCCCTTGCCGCCGCCGCGCGACGACGTGGTTCGTCGCGTCCGCGATCTCGTCGGCCGCATGACGCTCGAGGAAAAGGTCGGACAGATGACGCAGCTCGAGATCGGCATGGTCACCGACGGCAAAGACGCCGATCTGCGGATCAACCCGACGAAGCTGCGCAAAGCGGTCGTCGAGTACGGCGTCGGCTCGATCCTGAACGTCAAGGATCTCGCGCTGCCGATCGAGAAGTGGCACGAGCTCATCCCGGCGATCCAGAAGGCGGCCGGTGAATCGCGTTTGAAGATCCCCGTCCTGTACGGCATCGACTCGATACATGGCGCGAACTACGTGAAGGGCGCCACGCTGTTTCCACAGCCGCTCGGGATGGCGGCCACGTGGAATCCCGAGCTGATGCTCGAGACGAGCCGTGTGAGCGCGGCGGAAACGCGCGCCGCCGGCATTCCATGGAACTTTTCGCCGGTGCTCGATATCGGCCGACAACCGCTCTGGCCGCGCCTGTACGAAACGTTCGGCGAGGACGTGCACCTGGCGAGCGTAATGGGCGCCGCTGCAGTTCGTGGGTACCAGGGCGACGATCCGGCGTCGCCGACGAGCGTCGCCGCGTGTCTCAAGCACTACGTCGGCTACAGCTTCCCGGCCAGCGGCCACGATCGCACGCCGGCGCTGATCCCGATCGAGATGCTGCGCGAGTATTTCCTGCCGACCTTCGCGGCAGCGGTCGATGCCGGCGCGCTCTCGGTGATGGTGAACTCGGGCGAAGTGAACGGAATTCCGGGGCATGCGAACCGGCATCTGCTTGTCGACGTCCTTCGAGGCGAGCTCCGGTTCGGCGGCGTTGTCGTATCCGATTGGGAAGACATCAAGCGGCTCGTGACGGCGCACCACGTGACCGCCAACGAAAAAGAGGCGACGCGCATCGCCGTGCTGGCCGGCATCGACATGAGCATGGTGCCCTCCGACTACAGCTTCGCCGACCTTCTGCTGCAGCTCGTGAACGAAGGCACGGTGCCGGTGTCGCGTATCGACGAAGCGGTGTCGCGCGTGCTGTCGATGAAAGCGCGGCTCGGCCTCTTCGACGACCCGGTGAGGGGCATCGAGGCGAAGACCGCAGTCGGCTCCGCTGAATCGCGCAGCCTTGCGCTTCGTGCGGCGCGCGAATCGATCGTGCTGCTGAAGAACGAGCGGCGCGTCCTGCCGCTCGCGCGCGACGCGCGCGTGCTCGTCACCGGGCCCGCGTGCGATTCGCTGCCGGCGCTGAACAACGGCTGGACGATCACGTGGCAAGGCGATCGGCCAGCCGAATATCCCGGCGATCGGCCGACGGTTCGCCGCGCGATCGAGTCGAGGCCTGGCGCGCACGCCACGTACGCAAACGGCGCCGATTTCGAGAAACCGATCGACATCCCCGCTGCCGCGGCGGCCGCACGCGCGAGCGACGTGGTGATCGCGTGTGTCGGCGAGCCGTCTTACGCCGAGACACCGGGGAACATCGACGATCTGAATCTGCCGGACGCGCAGCTTCACCTCGTGGAAGCGCTGGCCGAGACGGGGAAGCCGATCGTGCTCGTGCTCATAGAAGGTCGGCCGCGGATTATCCGATCGATTGCCGATACGGGGTCGGCGATCGTGCTCGCACTGAATCCTGGAATGGAAGGGGGCGCCGCGATTGCCGACGTCCTGTTCGGCGATGTCAATCCAGACGGGAAGCTGCCGATCACGTACCCGCGCTTCGCGAACGCGTTGACCACCTACGATCACAAGAAGTCGGAGGAGTCGCCGCCCGGACTCGCTCCGGCGATGGGCTACGCGCCGCAGTTCGAGTTCGGATTCGGCCTCAGCTACACGACGTTCGAGTACGGCAACCTCACCGCGATGCCGGATGCAGCCGCAGTCGGCGCCCCGATCGACGTATCTGTCAGAGTGCGCAACAGCGGCTCACGCGCCGGCGCCGAAGTGGTTCAGTTGTTCGTGTCGCAGCATGCCGCGAGCGTCACACCGCCGGTGCGGCGATTGAAGCGCTTTGCCAAGGTCACGCTTCAACCGAACGAGGCGCGCGAGGTCGTCTTTCACCTCGCGAAGCGCGATTTCTCGTACGTCGATGCCGGCGGCGGGCTGGTGAGCGGGCCCGGCTCGTTCACCGTTCTCGTCGGCGGTCTCGCGAAGGAAGTTGTGTTCCGTTGAGCGGCGGCAGCGCCCTCACAACACGACGAGTGTTGTACTCCGATCGGTAGCGCTCCTTCTCGGGCGTGTCTGGCGGCGCGTCGGACGGCGCGTACGGATATTGCCGCATGCCGTGAAAGGGCAGCGGCGCGACGGCATCGGGGCTCGCCGAATGCAGGTCCATTTCCTTGCTGAAGCCGTCGGCGTGCAGCAGGAACGTACGCGTGAACGCCGGCTCGAGCGGCGGCAGCTTCCCGGCGTCGAACGACAGCGCGATTTCGTCTCCAGGCGCCACGATGACGAACTGATCGTCAGTACGCGTCAGCAGCGGCAGCACATTCCCTTCGCGCGTGTACGTGCCCACCATGGTCTTCCACGGTGAGATCCGCGTGACACGCTGGTAATCGTACGTGATCGGCTGCGGAGGTTTCGGCGTCAGCTCCGCCGAGAAGCCGCGCGTGCGTAGCACCGCCGTCGCCGGTTCGAGCCGCTCGATGTGCGCGCCGCCTTCGGCTTCGTTCGCGAACAGGATCCGATCCCAGTAGATCCGCATGTTCGTGACGATCCGCACGTCGGTTGTCCCCGCCGCGAGTCGGCCCGCCAGATCCACGACGATCGTCTGCGGGCGGCCGACCGGAATGCCGATGTCGCCGACGATCGTGTGCCAGCGGCCGTCGGCGCCGCGTGCCTCGAGCGCCGGCGGCTGCAGCGCAAGACCCGCTTGATCGGCGGCGACGTTGTCGCTCGAGAACGCGTAGTCGGTCCAGCCGGTGAGCAGCAGCAGTGACGGCGGCACAGCTCCGAGCGCGATCGTCAGCGCGTGCGGCGCAGCGTAGCCGCGAATCGGGCTCAGTCGGAAATCGTCGGGGTAGGCGCCGTCGACGGCTGCAATCCGCGCCGTCACGTCGCGGCCGTGATCATCGGTGACCCGCGGCGGGGCACCGATCTCGCGCGCCTGAAACAGATGGAACGGCTTCGGCGGATCGGTCATTCCCTCATTGGGGAACACGTTCACATCGCGCCCGTGAGTCACCGCCAGCAGCGAGAGCCGATCGACGAACATCGTCTCTTCGAGCTCGTTCGTGACCCGGAGCTCGTATCGGCCGTCCTTCGGCTGCAGCTGCGCGTCGCTGATGCGGACGTACTCCTCGGGATCCGGCCGATTCCGTACGCCCGGCGCTTCCCAATATCCCATCTCGCCGCCGCCCATGAAGTCGGTCACGAACTCGAAGCGACGGCCGTTCCACGTGAACAGGAACGGGCACGACGACGGTTTTCGATTCAGCTCTTCCACGGTCATCGGCGACGCGAGGACGGCCGCGGCGTTCGACGACGTCGAATCCGCCGCCTCTGCCTGCAGAATGCCCGACGGCCACAGCACGCGGACGACGTCGGCGCCGCGACGGCGGCCAAGACCGAACAGAATGTCAGCCGGTGCGGCCGAAGGAGTAGACGAGGAGCTTTCGAGGCGCTGGCGCAGGCTGCCCGCGCGCAGATCGATCTTTGCGCCCAGGCCGGAACGATTGCTGACGCGCGCCGTCAGCCGCACCCGCATCGACGCGTTGCGGCTGCCGCCGTCGTTGCGCCACACGGCGACGTGCCCGGCGGAGGCGTTGGATGCGATGACGTCCATATCGCCGTCGCCATCCACGTCCGCAGCGAGTGCGGCACGCGCCGACCGTGATGCCGATGCACCCGATGCAGGACCGCCGAACGCGCGCGCCGTCACGTCGCTCCACTCGCCGGCGGACGCGCGCAGGAGCCGCGGACCATCGGCCGACCACGTGAGGAGATCCAGCATGCCGTCGTTGTCGTAGTCCACGAACTGCGCCGCCAGCGCGCCCGCGGTTGCGGCGGGCGCCGGCGCCATCCGAAAGCGGCCGCGACCATCGCTGATGGCGAATACGCCCGGCGCCGACGCGCGGCCGAAGAAGAAATCGGTGAAGTCGTCCTTGTTGAAGTCGGCGGCGGCGACGCTGGTGACGGACCCCTCGATCTCGATCCCGACCTTCGATGCGTCGTCGCGGAACGTGCCGTCACGCAGGTTCGTGAACAACGCCGGCGTCCCGTCGTAGCTGGCGATCAAAAGATCCACGTCGCGGCGGTTGTCGTAATCCGTCGGCACGATCGCCACGCCGTGCCGCAGACCGCCGACGCCTGTTTTTCCCGTGATGTCGGTGAACGTGCCGTTGCCGTTGTTCTGCAGCAGAACGGCCGGCGCGCCCGGAAAATCGTCGGGGAACGTCAGCGCGCGGGCGGCAGCCTGTTCGCGCGCCCGATCGAGATCCGCCAGACCGACGAGGACGATGTCGAGGTCGCCGTCGTGATCGAAGTCGACGAACGCGCCGGACGTGGACAGAAAGCGATACGCAGGCAGGCCGCTCTGCGCCGTGACGTCGGAAAAGCGGCGGCCGCCGTCGTTGTGCAGCAGGAGATTGCGGCCGTACCGAATCACGAACAGATCCGGAAAGCCGTCGTTATCGTAGTCGCCGGCAACCGCAGCGATGGCGCCGGAACCAAGCAGGCTGCCGATGCCGGATTCAGCCGTGACGTCGGTGAACGCGCCGCGGTCGTTACGCAGCAGCCGCGCGTCGCCGGCGCGGACGACGAGGAGGTCCGCATCGCCGTCGCGATCGTAATCGATGGCCGTCACGCCGCCCGCAACCGCGTCGGCGATCGCTCGTCCACCATCGGCAAGATCGGCCGCGCTGAAGCGACGGCCGAAAGGCGGCTGGATCGGCGCCGTCGACTGAAACTCAGCGACCGGCAGCGCAATCGCACTCGCGGCGAACGTCACGTCGGGGACAGCACGATCGGCAAGGTCGGGCTCGGCGCCCGTTGACGTCATCGCTTCGGCGTAATGACCCTGCTCGAGGTAGTTGGTCGAGAAGATCGTTCCGTAGCCGCTGGCGCGCACCGCCTGCGACTCCTCCATCGCCTTCTGACCCTCGTCTCGGCGGCCCGAGCGCGTGAGCGCGAGGCCGAGGTTGTACGACGCGGTCACGTTGTACGGTTCTTCGTCGAGCGCGGCACGAAAGGCCGAAATCGCATCGGCCTCGCGCCGCTCCTGAAGATCGATCTGTCCCGCGTTGATGAGGGTGCCGACGTCGCGCGGATCGAGCTGGCGGACGCGCGCGAACGCCTCGCGCGCCGCGTCGAGACGGCCCTGCGCGCGCGCGACGAGTCCCAGGATGTACGGCGGACGCGGATCGCGCGGCAGCAGCCGCGCGGCGTCCTCGATTTCACGCCGGGCGCCATCGAGATCGAGCGCATAGAACAGCGCGATGGCGAGATTCACTCGGGCGAGAGCGAGCGACGGGCTGAGTCGAAGCGCCGCGCGGAACGCTTCCGCGGCCGCCGTGTAATCGAACTGCTCGAGCCGAGCGACGCCGACGTTGTTCGCCCGATAGGCATCCTCGACGATCTGGAGCTCGGCGACGGGCTGTCTGAGGGCAAGCGCGACGACGACGAACGCCGCAGCGGCGAGAACAAGAATTATCGGGCCGCTGCGTCTCATCGACGCCACGTCACTTCCGCCCGATCGGCTTCGCGTCGATCAACCCTTTGCCTTCCTGAATCGTGATCGTCTGGTTCGCTGCGGTCCGGCCCAGCACGTCGACGCGTCCGCTCGGCCAGCGCACGCGCACGTCGGTGACGGCCGCCGCCGATCCGAGCCCGAAGGTGAGCGGCAGCTCGCTCTGTGAGCAGTAGCTGGATCCTGTCTTCACGACCTGCCGCTGACGGCCGCCGCCGGCAACCGTCACGTCGACGCGCGCTCCGATTCCGTCGCGATTGGACGTGGTCCCGATCGTTCTCACACGCAGCGCGCCGTTCCGGTTCCCGCCGTCGTTGCGCAGCAGAACGGCCGCGCCCGTGTTCGCCGTCATGAGCAGGTCGAGGTCGCCGTCGTTGTCGTAGTCGGCGTACGCCGCGCCGCGGCCGACGATCGGCCGCTGCAGCGCGGCGCCGGCGTCGCGCGAGGCGTCCTCGAACTGCCGCCGGCCGGCGTTGTGGAACAGGTGCGCCGGCTGCGCGTAGGTGACCCGCCGCTGCACGCGGTTGATGTCGTCGGCCACGTGGCCGTTCACCGCGAAGATGTCGAGGCGGCCGTCGAGATCGTAATCGAAGAAGAAGCAGCCGAAGGTGAGCGTCAGCAGCGATGCACGCCCGATCGCAGACGATGGAGCGTCGTCGATGAAGAGGCCGCTGCCTTCGTTGTGGTAGAGCGCCATCATCTCGTTCGAGAAGTTGCCGATGATGATCGACGGACGGCCGGACCCATCGTAATCGGCGGCATCGACGCCCATGCCGGCGCGCGCCACGCCGGCCTCGCTGAACGCGACGCCGGCCGACGTTGCGACATCCTTGAAAGTGCCGTTGCCAAGGTTCCGATACAGCTTGTTCGGCTGCGTGTCGTTCGCGACGAACAGATCGATCCACCCGTCGTCGTCGAAGTCGAGCATCGCAACGCCGAGTCCCTTCGAGGTCGGATCCTGCAGCCCGGCGCGGCGCGTGACGTCTTCGAAGGTGCCGTCGCCGCGGTTGCGATACAAGACGGGGCTTTGCCCGTTGTAGGATTCCGGCGTGCAGTACGACTTCGCCTTCCCGTCGAGCGTGCAGAAGAGGTCCTTCTCGATCGACCATTCGACGTAGCGCGCGACGAACAGATCCAGCTTTCCGTCGTTGTCGTAGTCGAACCAGAGCGCGCTCGTGGAGAATCCGCCTGCCGCGACGCCCGCCGCGCGCGTCACGTCGACGAACGTGCCGGCACCCGCATTTCGAAACAGTCGATTGCCGCCGAGAGCCGTCACGTAGAGATCGGTGCGGCCGTCGTTGTCGTAGTCGGCGGCGGCTCCGCCAAGCGCGTACAGCTCGACGCCGAGTCCAGACGCCGCCGTCACGTCGGTGAACGTGCCGTTGCGGTTGTTGCGATAGAGCGCGAGACTCGATTTTGGGCCTGCGTGCCCAGGCCAGTTCGTCGAGTTGAGGAGCAGGATGTCCTGCCAGCCGTCGCCGTCGGCATCGAGGAACAGGCAGCCGGACCCGAGGGTTTCGGGCAGGTATTTGCTGCCGAACGCGCCGTTGTTGTGGACGAATCGGAGGCCGGCCGCAGCGGTGACGTCGGTGAACGCGACCGACGGCGGATTCCCGGCGACCGCGCCGCAGGCGACGGCCGCGGCAACGATGAGGAATATGGTGACGAAAGGACGTCGCATGGAATCAGAATCCGCCTGTGCTCGCCTGCCGCAGACGCCTGGGCGCCGGGGACGGTGGAGCCGTGCGCGCCGAGCGATGTTCGTGAATCGACTGGCGCTCGTTGTTGTCGTCCGGTGATCGCAGCCGGAACGATCCGGTGATGAACTGCGACGACTCGTCCGCCTTGAAACGCGCGTACAGCGCCTGCTCGGTCTCGGCAAGCGTGGCATTGCCGGCACCCTGATAGCAGAGCATCAGGTTGTAGTGCGCCTGCAGATCCTCGGGATCGATCGTCAGCACCTGCTTGAACGCCGGGATCGCCTCGTCGAACCGCCGCTGCAGAAAGAGAATGCGGCCGATTTGATTGAGGACGACGCGATCTCGCGGATATTGTGCCGCGGTGGTGCGCAGATGCGCGAGCGCCTCGTCGTACTGGCCCAGCGTCTTCAACACCGTGCCGAGGAAGAAATGCGCGCGGGCCAGTTGGCTGTCGAGCGCGAGGGCGCGGCGCAGCAGCGGTTCGGCGGCGCTGACATTTCCTTCCTGGATTTGGGCGCGCGCCACGTTCACCCAGCCGTCCGCGTACGCGGGATCCATCTCAGTGACTTTCAGGAACGCCGCCTCCGCGCCTTTCAGATCGCCCTGCAGCAGCAGCCCGATCCCGTAATCGTTCCATCGCTCGCGGACGGACTTGTCGAGGAACGGCTTCGCGTCGGGAACGTGTGCGCCGCGAGGGACGACGTCGAGCGACGCCTCGGCCTGCGCCATGACGGTGACCGGAATATCGGGAATCGCCTTGATCTCTCCGGACACGCCGGACGTCTCGCCGTTGAACAGCCATCGGCCGTCGTCATGCGCCGGCGTCACGGAAGGATGCGGATCGGCGGGGTCGCGAACGCCGGCGAACGCCCACTGCGTGTTCCACCACGCGAACTTCCGGTAGTTCACGCGGGCGCGCAGGAAGATTCGGCTGCCCGCGTTCTCCGGGATGTCGATTCGATAGTGAATCGTGTCGGCCGCGCCGGGCGGGATGAGCCGCACGTAGGCCACCGACCGCGTCATCCAGGCGTTGCGCTTATTAATGATGTTGCCGTGCTCGTCGAGCTGGAGGCTTCGGTAGAAATGCGCGGCGGGATCGACGGGACCGCCGCCCGGCGCCAGGGCGCCGCTGTGAAAGAGCGGCTGACCTTTGTCGTCGATCGCCTGGAGCTCCACCCAGACGTCGAACGCATCGACGGTGCCGCCAGGGAAGAAATGTCCGACCTTGCGCGTGCGGACGACGACGTCGAGACGCAGCGATTCGCCGCGGCGCACGGTTGCCGCGACGCGATCGACCGGCGCAATCACGTCGGCGGCCGGCGCGAGCGACGCAGCCGCGGCGCCGAAGTTCATCGACTCTTCGCCGACGGCGAACGTGCTCGAGAGGCGCGGCTCGGAGGCTGCGACGGCGCGATCGCGGGCGCCGCCTTCCGCCACGCGCGCGAAGCCGAAGATGTCCACTGAAATCTGCCCGTCGCGCAGAAACGATTCAACGGTCTTCAGTTGTTCCGCATCGTGGTTCACGAAAGGTATGGCCGTGTTCGCGCCAGGGAATCGATGCGATCGCACCTTGCCGTTTTTCGCCGCCGGGTCGTCGGAGTCGACGAGCGGCATGTGGCAGTCGGCGCATTTCTGAGAGGTCGCCGGATAGTAGAACGATCGCGCGCCCTGTCCCGAGACGCCGGACGCCTGCCAGTTGTCGTACTCGTTGAAGCCGCGAATCCAGCGATAGCTGTTGACCGGGACGTCGAGGTGCACCTTGTGACACACCGAGCAGAATTCGGCAGTCTGCTCGCGATGGAACGGCTTCAGGAAGGCGTTGCGGTGCGGCGCCGGATCGAGATACAGCAGGCGATCGTGCAGCCAGCGCAGCGCAGGGCGCTCGCTCGCCGCCAGATCGTGCAGCGGCGGGTACTCGATGACGAAATCGCCCTGGCCCATCGAGCTCCTCACGTGAACGATGGAGTGGCACGACGTGCACGCGAGCCCCGCCTGCGCTTCGGGCGTCGCAATCTGCTCCCTGATCGGCCGGTCGAACCGTCCGTTGAAGAACACGGCGTGGTCGTGGCACCCGGCGCACCATTTCGAGGGGCGCGTGCCGACGACGTCCTGCATGTACTCGATCGATTTGCGGTACCACTGATTGTTGAACGACGAGAAGTGGTGCACCGACGATTTCCACTGGTTGTAGATGTCGGTGTGGCAGCGCCCGCAGGCCGCGCTCGTCGTGAAGAAGTCGGCGGGGATGATGCCGCCGCGGGTCGTGTCGGCGGACGAGGGAAAGAACGGTCCGTTGGGACCGGCGCCTTCGCCCGCCATCGAGACCGGCGGCGTCGCCGGGTTCTGAATTCGAAATTGTTGCTGCCGTTGCCGCTCGGCAACGTTCGAGCCGCCGAGCGCCGCGGCGACGAGCGCGCATCCTGTCAGCGGATAGAGCATCGCGCGGCGTCTGACGCGCGCACTTTCGGATCGCCGGGCTGCGGTGAACAACGCGAACAGCAGAAACGCGGCGCCGCCGACGCTGAAGACGACATGCGTCCGCACGAGCCACCGATGGGGCGTCGTCGCTCCACGCACCATGACGATCAGGCCGGTTGCCGCGGCGACGATCAGCACCGCGCCGGCGATCGACGCCACCGCTGAAAGCCGCGGCTTACGGCGCGCGAGATCGATCGATACCGCCGCCGCCAGCGCGAGACCGAGCGGGCCGTGTACCGCGACGTTGACGAAATAGAACAACGTCGCGTCCGAGAACGCCGCCAGGTACGCGCTGTTGACGAGCAGCAGCGCGAACCCGACGACAAATAGCGTCGGACCGTGAGAACGGCCACGCATGAAGCTTCGCCACGCCACGTCAAACCTGCTCCGGTCGCCGTAAGATACACCAAGCAAACCGACGCCGCGCGAGAGGCTTCACGGTGACGTTCACGCGTTCTACCCGTCCGATCGCTTTCCTGATGGCGGCACTCGTGTCGATCGCGGCATCTGCCGCGCGGCCTCAGGAGACCTTTCCCTCGTCGACTCAACTGCAGGAGATCCGCCAGTACATCAAGCGCACGTGGAGCGCGCTCACGCGCTCGACGCGGGACCTTGCGAAGGCCGCCCCGGACCCGAAAATCCGGCGCGCGCCGGGCGAGCCGTCGCCCGTGTACCTCGCGGCCGATGAGGACCGCACCGGCACGGAGCAGAGGCTGCGCGGCGTTCTCTCCGCGGACGATTTCCGAAACATCGAGCTTCGCACGCTGCCCGAGCGACCGGACCAGATCCGCGACCACGGCCTGCTGTACCTGCCATATCCGTACGTCGTGCCGGGTGGCCGCTTCAACGAGATGTACGGCTGGGACAGCTACTTCATTCAGCGCGGGCTTCTGCGCGACAACGAGCTCGCGCTCGCGCGAAGCATGACCGACAATTTTCTGTACGAGATCGCGCACTACGGCATGATCCTCAACGCGAACCGCACGTACTTCCTCACCAGGTCGCAGCCGCCGTTCCTGACCGAGATGATTCTTGGCGTGTACGACAACACGCACGATCGCGTCTGGCTCCGGTCGACGCTGCCGGCCATCGATCGCTACTATCGCTTCTGGACGACGCCGCCGCACCTCATCGAATCGATCGGGCTCTCGCGCTATTTCGATCTCGGGAACGGGCCGGCGCCCGAGGTCGTCTCCGACGAACGCGATGCGCAGGGCCGGACGCATTACGATCGCGTGCGTGAGTACTACCGCACGCACCAGGTCGACGACTACGACGTGGCGCAGTTCTACGACCGCGCCGCCGACGCGCTCACCGATCGCTTCTACAAAGGCGATCGGTCGATGCGCGAGTCGGGCTTCGATCCGTCGAACCGCTTCGGACCGTTCAGCGCGGCGATCATCGACTACGCGCCGGTTTGTCTGAACGTCCTGCTGTACCGGATGGAGCAGGACGCCGGCCGCATTCACAATCTCCTCGGCAATCCGAAGGCCGCGGCCGAGTGGCAGCGGCGGGCGCAGCGACGCCGGGAGCTCGTCGATCGGTACTTATGGGATCCGCAGGCGGGACTCTACTTCGACTACAACTTCGAAACCGGGCGGCGCCGCGCGTACCCGTTTGCGACGACGTTCTATCCGTTGTGGGCGGGAATGGCCTCGACACAGCAGGCCGCGCGGGTGATCGGCAGCCTTTCGCGCTTCGAAGCGCCGGGAGGAATCCTGACGAGCACCCAGACGAGCGGAAGTCAGTGGGACGCGCCGTTTGGCTGGGCGCCGCTTCAGCTCATCGCGGTGGACGGCCTGCGCCGCTACGGCTACCACGCGGCGGCGGATCGGATCGCCCGCAAGTGGGTGTCGCTCGTCGTCGACGAGTTCGCGGCGCATGGAACCATTGTCGAGAAGTACGACGTCCAACGCCGCTCGTCGGATCTCGGCGCAGGGTTGCGGTTTGGCTATACGTCGAATGAAGTTGGGTTCGGCTGGACGAACTCCACAGTGCTGGAGTTGCTGGCTGGATTGAATCGAAGGCAGCGGGCAACGACAGACCCGCGCGGAGCAACTGACGCTTTCGCCCGCGTCATTCGAGCGCAAACAAAGGGTACGACTCGTGCGCTGACAGAGTCTTCAGCTCATCGATGATCAGCACGCGGCGGCGCATAGTAGTTGAGTTACGGCGTGCAGTACCGCAATAGCTGTTCTTTCTCACCGACTCCCAGCCGCATTCATGCATCGTGGATCGGTACGAACCAACGTTAGTCCTTTCGACTCTGCGAATGGTAGGGAGTCGTCTTGATTCACACGAATCGCGCGGCAATCACGCCGAACGTGCGATAGATTCGCGTTAGTTCCATGGTACTGACATTGCTGCACCGGCGGCGCTAGCTCTATTGAGGAGGATTGATATGACGGCCCAAAACAGCAAGAAGACATCGCGAATTGTCTGTGGATCCATCGTCGCTACCGTCGCGCTGCTTGTGACTCTGTTGGCGCCCAGACCTCACGCCACGGTGATCAGCTGTAGCCTGAGTGTTAACCCCACGGCCGACTGTAGCCAATACGATATCTATTCTTCGGTTAGTAGCCCGACAACCAACCCGCGGCACAATCACACTGATCCGGGAGACGGGTCTACTGCATGTGACGCGTGGGCCAGTAGCCCGGGGACGCCAGCCGAGTGCCGTTGGACTCACACCTACGCCAACGGCAGTTACACGGTCAGTTTGAGCGGTAGCGGAGATGGTGAAACATGTTCACTGACTCACCCGCTCACCGTCTCCTGCCATTAGTCACTTGTTGCGATTCCGGTTCACGTGATCGCTCAATGAGCGGTGCGGTCCATGACTGGGTTTGAAGTCTTGCTGTTCGTTGCCTTGAGCGAGTCGGCAGTGAAAGACCGCTCGCTGCAGGACTGGTCCACATCTCCGGAGGCGTACTTTCTTACGTCGGACGAACAAAAAGAATGGAAGACACTGCAGTCGGAAGGAGCCCGCGAGCGATTTCGCGAATCCTATTGGCGGCGTCGCGATCCAACGCCAATGACCGAGAGAAACGAGTTCAGGGAGATCGTTTTAGCAAGAATCCGGACCGCCGATGGTCGATTCGCGATCGGAAAAAACCCAGGTTCGCTAACAGCGCGAGGCCGCGTGTTGGTCGTCTTGGGCGCGCCGTCGGCGGAGCGTCAGACGATTGGACCGCTGAACAGATCGCCCGAGATGATCACGCCAGGAAAGATGGGTCTGCCGAGCACGGCGTTCGAGACAACCGAATGGCACACGTGGGTGTACGACCGCAGCACGGCGGACGAACTGCTGAAGATTATCGAGCGCCCATCGGCCGAAATCAGCTTCATCGTGGAACCGGGACGCAGCGATCGAATTGAGAACCGCGACATCTTCGAGCGCTGGAGGGAAAAGGTCGCGCAGCGATCGATCGTGAATCCTTAAAACCGGAAAGTCGCGTCCAACCACCGCGGCGAGCGAGGTCGAGGCGCGACAGACGGTGGGGTGGGCCCCACCGCCAAGTAGTTTAAAAGACGTACTTGAACGCGAACTGGAAGTTCCGCTGCGGATCCAAGCCGAAGTACGCGGTCGACGTGATCCGGCCTGCGTTCGGATTGTTGTTGCCCGGCACGCCGATCTCCGAGTCCGGGTTGCCGAGGTTCACGTGGTTGAAGACGTTGACCGCCTCGATGCGGAATTCGATCGCCTGCCCGGTGGCGAAACTGAACCGCTTGAACAGCGACGCGTCGGTTCGCCAGTAGCCGGGGCCCGTTAGCGCGTTTCGCGGCAGGTTGCCGAAGGTCCCTTTCGCCGGCCGTGAAAACGCGCTGCCGGAGCTCGCAATCGGCGCCGCGTTGAACCATCGATCGCGTGTGCCGCCCCCCGCCATTGGGTCGCCAACGAGATTCGGACGGTTCGGACCGGTGTCGCGGTCCGCGTCGGCGTCGCGATAGGTCACGTTGAACGGCAACCCGCTTTGAATGGTCGTCGCCTGATTGAACTGCCAGCCGCCGAGCAGCCGATTGTTCTTGAAGATCGGGAGCTCGTACGTCGTCGCCAGCGAGAAATTGTGCGCGCGATCCCAGTCGGCGGGCCCGTACTCCAGGTCGGGCAGATAGAAGAACTGATCGCCGCCGTGTTGACGCTCGCGCTGCAACGTGTACTGCGCGAAGATCGAATACCCTTTCGAGAATCGCTTGGTCAGTTTCGTCTGCAATGAATCGTAGCGGTTCGTGCCGCAGTTGCAGTAGATGTCGACGCCCTGCGTCCATCCGTACCGCTGGAAATAGGGCTTTCGAAGATCGGTCGCCACGTTAGGAAATCCGTCGAGCCTCGGCTGGTTGCCGTTGATGGACGGACCGTCGCCGATGAACACGCGCGCGCCGCGGTTGCCGACGTAGGCGGCCTCGACTGAAATGTCCGACGTGAGCTCGCGCTGCACGGTGACGTTGTAGGCGTCGACGGCGGGTGGGTGCTGTTTATCCGGGAGCACACGCGCGAAGACGCCGTCCGGCAGCGGCAGCAGGCCGTTGGACGGAACAGCAGGAAAGACGGCCGGCGACGGACCATCTTTCAAGTTGAACACCGCCGCGAAATTCTGCGGAGCGTTCAGCTCCTGCGCTGACAGCACCGGCAGGTTCTGCGTCACCGTGTGGCCGAAAATCGATCCGAACACGCCGAGGTCGTAGCTGCGGCCGTAACCGGTGCGCAGCACCGTTTTGTCGTTCAGCTGATACGTGACGCCGACCCGGGGCGCCCAGTTCAGCGTGTTCTTGATGTTGCCGTTCAGGCCGATGCCGCCGATGCCGGCGACGCGAATGTTGGGCGAGGTGATGTCGATCTGCCGATCGTTCACGGTCATCAGCAGGAAGCCGCCCTTTCCGTCGCCGTTCACGGTCTGCGGGTTGATGATGTCGAGGCGCAGACCGTAGTTCAACGTCAGCTTCGGCGTCGCGCGCCAGGTGTCCTGTGCGTAGTACGCCGTCCGCCATTGCCGCTCGGACGCGTCCGTCGTCGGGCTGGTGTAGCGCGTGAAACGCGTGACATCGCCGAGCAGGAACGAGGCGAGCGCGAGTCCGCCACCCTCCGGGCCCTGCGTCCGCTCGTTGCGGAAGTTCAATTCGCCGGACCGATGACGGTCGCTCGGGACGCGCAGGTTCCAGGCTCGACGAACATCGAGGCCGAACTTGGCGGTGTGGTTGCCGATGAGACGTGTGAGGTTGCCGACCAGCTGCATCTGTTTCTCGTCTTCGTCGAGCGGACAGTTGCACCGGTTCACGCCGAGTCCGGAGCCGAAACGGATTCGGCGGCTATCGCTGTCTTCTCCGATGAACCCGCCGAAGAGGCCCGAGGTGAAGTTGTTGTCCAGATTCAATCCCGGAATGCCCGCGTCCTTCGCCGGCGTCGTCCCGAAGTCGAACGGCAGCACGTCCACCTTGTACTTGAACCATCCGAAGCGGAAATCGGCCGTCATGTTGCTGCCGATCGTCCGATCGAACCCGGTGGCGAGGCTGTGGTTCTTGACCTTCGAGACGCCTCCGAGCGAGACAAGCTCCTGGCCGCCGCCAGGTCCGAAGGCCGTCGGACCGTTGCGGTCGAACGTCGCGAAGCTGTAGCGGCCGAACACATTGAGTCGCTCGTTGACGCGATCGTCGATTCGTGTGTCGAACGTGTCGTCGTTGAACGGCTCGCTGCCGGACGCGACGAAATTATTGAGCGTGCCGTTGTCGGTGCCGGGACGATTCGGGAGCGGAATCAGCTTGAGGATGGCCAGCGCCTGCGGCGAAAGCTGCCGCGAGGGAATGACGTTGTTCGGGAACTGCGCGCGCTGAGCCGGCGTCGCCCCGCTGAGCGGATCGAAGATGTTCACGCCGTACGCGCTGAAATCGCCGTTGCGCGCGGCGGCCGTCGGCACCGTTAACAGCCGTGAGCCGCCGATGTTGCTCCGCAGGCCTTGATAGTCGCCGAAGAAGAAGATCTTGTCTTTTTGAATTGGTCCACCGAGCGATCCGCCGAACTGATTGCGCTTCGTGTCGGGGATGAACTTGCCCGTGAGCGGATCGGCCACCGCCTGCGAGAACGGATTGCGCGCCTCCAGCCGATCGTCGAGGTGGAACTCGTATCCGGTGCCGTGCAGCGCATTGGAACCCGACTTGGTCTGCACCGATACGACACCGGCGGTCGCCTGCCCGAACTCCGCGTCGTAGTTCTGCGAGGTGATCTTCGTTTCCTGAATCGCGTCGAAGTTCGGGTTGATGACGATGATGCCGAGGATGGGGTCGCGGTTCTCGGTGCCATCGAGCTGGTACCCGGTGCCGCTGAAATGCTGCCCATTCACCATCGTCTGCGTCGAGCCCTGCGGGTTCTCGCTGGCCGCGTGCTGCCACTGAAGCTGCTGCGTTCCGGGCGTCAACAGGATCAACTTGGTGAAGTTGCGATCGAGGATCGGCAGCTCGTTGATCTGTTTGGTCTCGAACGTCGTCGCGACGTCGGCTCGATCGGTCTTGAGCACCGGGCTGAACCCGGCAACGGTCACGTTCTCGCTGACCTGACCGATGTCGAGTCGAATGTTGAGCTTCGTTTGCGTATCGACGCTAACGTTGATGTCCGGAAATACCGCCGCCTTGAATCCAGGCAGCTCGGCTCGAACCTCGTAGGTGCCGGGGAGCAGTCGTTCCTTGACGTACAAGCCGGATTCGTTGGTGACGACGGAGTCGGCCGTTCTGCGCTCGGCGCTGGTGATGGTCACGGTCGCGCCGGGCACCACCGCCCCGGTCGTGTCCGTGATGATGCCGCTGATGCTCCCGTAGACTGCCTGCGCGCGCGCGTGGGCTGTGTTCCACGCGAGCACGAGCATGACGAGCAACGGGATTGTTCGAAGCGGAACGTGATGGAGACGGACGGACTTGCGTGAGGGCGGTACCGATGCCATGGGTGCTCCTCGATTTGAAATCTAGAGACCCTGCGTGACCGAGCAGGGATACTAATGACGCGGCCCAGACGGGTCAAGCGACAAACGGTCAGCCGCGCGACAAAAAATCGTTAATCGTGCAGGGCCTCGATCCATCTACTTGACCGTGCATGAATGAGGAGCCTACGCTCCCGAGCGCCGATGAGCGACCTCGCGTGTCAGCGTCGAACGTCCGCCGCGCTCGCACTTCTCGCCGGTTTACTGTGTCTGCTGTTGATCGTCGGAGTTCGTCCGCAGGACGCTGAAGGTCGAGCGCAAAGCGGCGGAGCGGATGTCGCGGTGCCGCGTTTTCCACTGCGAGCCGATCGTCATCAGCTGGACCGCCCGACGCATGACGGCGCGTTCTTCGACGTGATCGGCCGGCGGTCGGCGTTGTTCGGCTATGAGCACCGATCGATCGAAGCGTGGGTTTACCCGCTGAAGATCCTGGACGCCTTCTCCTTGTCGTTCCGGCTCGAAGGATATCCCGTCGAGATCCAGGGCAGCGACATCATGGCGTCGATTCGCGCGCGTCCGGAATCGACGACGCTCACCTACGCGCACGCCGCGTTCAGAGTGGAGCAGATCATGTTCGCGCCGATCGACGAGCAGGGAGTCGTCGTGCTCCTCGACGTCGAAAGCGTGCTGCCGCTCACGATCACCGCGTCGTTCCGTCCCAGGCTGCGGCTGATGTGGCCGGCGACGTCGATGACGAGCTCAATCGGCTGGGATGCCGGCGCGCACGTCTACACGCTGAGCGAGGAGACCGGCCGCTACGCCGGCGTCATCGGGTGTCCGTACGCGCGCGACATCTCGGTGATGCCATATCAGGAAGAGCCGCGCGATGTTCCGAACCGCTTCGTGATGGAGGTCGCACCCGACATCCTGCGCACCCGCCGGATCCCGATCGTGATCGCCGGAAGCGTCGACGGCCGCGCCGCCGCGAGACTCGCGCACGATCGAATCGTCGGATCGGTGCAGACGCTCTACGAGCGAACGGCAGAACACTATGAGGCGCTCGAGCGCGAGACGATCGCCGTCACCACGCCGGACGACCGGCTCAACACGGCCTTCGAGTGGGCGAAGGTCGGTCTGGACAAGGGCGTCGCCACCAATCCCTTCCTCGGTACCGGACTGCTGGCCGGGTTCCGGACGTCGGGCGAGAGCGAACGCCCCGGTTTCGCGTGGTTCTTCGGTCGCGACGCGCTGTGGACGACGCTTGCGACGAATGCCGAAGGCGATTTTGCGACCACACGAACCGCGCTCGCGTTCCTGCGCAGGTTCCAGCGCGCCGATGGAAAGATCCCGCACGAGATCTCGCAGTCGGCGCCGCTCGTGTCCTGGTTCGATCGGTATCCGTACCCATGGGCGAGCGCCGATGCGACGCCGTTGTACGTGATCGCTCACGCCGATTACTGGCGCGCGAGCGGCGATCGCGAGTTCCTGGATCAGGCGTGGCCGTCGGTCGTGAGCGCGTACCGGTTCTCCGCGGCGACCGACACGGACGGCAACGGGCTCATCGAGAACACGAACGTGGGCCATGGGTGGGTCGAAGGCGGCGCGCTCTCCCCGCCGCACGAGGAAATGTACCTGCAGGGTCTGTGGGTGGCGGCGTCGCACGCCGTCGCGGATCTCGCCGCCGTGATGAACGATTCGTCGCTCGCGTCGACCGCCGCCGCCGCCGCCGAACGAGCACGCGGCGCCATGGAACGCGCGTACTGGCAGCCCGACCGCGGCTTCTACGCGTTCGCCACGGCGCTGCCGCGCTCTTCCGCCGCCCAGGCCGAGGCCGGACCGAATCGTGCGCGACGACAGGACAGGTTGAACGCTCTCCGTGATGCGCGGCTGATCGATGAAGACACGGTGCTGCCCGCCGTACCGTTGTGGTTCGGCACGGCGCGGGACGACCGCGCGCAATCCGAGATCGATCATCTCGGCGCGGCGGCGATCGCGACCGACTGGGGCCAGCGTCTGCTCTCGAACAGCAGCGCGCTGTACGATCCGCTGTCGTATCACTACGGATCGGTGTGGCCGCTCTTCACCGGATGGACCGCGATGGGCGCGTATCGATACGGCCGCCCGCACGTCGGCTACCAGGCGCTGATGGCGAACGCGCTGCTGACGTTTCCGGGTGCGCTCGGCTACGTCACCGAGCTGCTGTCGGGCGATTTCGCGACGCCGTTCGGCCGCTCGTCACATCATCAAATCTGGTCGGAGGCAATGGTTGTCACGCCGGTCGTGCGCGGCCTGCTCGGCATCGAAACATTGGAAGCCGGCGCCACCTTGCGCGTCGCGCCGGCGTTGCCGGCGTCGTGGGACCGCGCCTCCGCTTCGGGCGTTCGTGCGGGAGGCGCGCGCGACGACGTGACGATCGAGCGCGCATCGGGTCGCACGATCGTGCGCGTCGCGCGCCGGGAGGCTGGCGGCCGGACTCGGCGCCTGATTGCCGCGCCGGCGCTGCCGCTCGACGCGAAGATCCGCGGCGTGACGGTGAACGGTTCCCCGGCGAAACACGAAGCGACGCTCGTCGGCGACGTCCAGCGAGTGCAGGTGACGATTGACGATCCGCCGCCGGTGACCGAGATAGTCTTCACGTACGACGAGGGCACCGACGTGTACGTCGACGTGCCGGATCTGCATCAGGGCGCTGCAAGCGAAGGACTGCGTATCCTGCGCGCCCGCGCCGACCGCCGCGCGCTCCGCCTGATCCTCGAAGGCCGCGGCAATCGCACGTACGTCGTCGGCGTGCGCACGCCGCGACGCCTCGGAGCGGTTGAGGGGGTTGTGGTGGCGCCTGCAGTCGCGCGCGATCAGCAGCTGCGAATCCGTTTCGAAGGCGCACCCGACACGTACGTCCGCCGCGACATCACCGTGCCGCTCGTTCAGCGTTGATTGTCGATCGAATCACTCGCGCCTTCTCTCAGAGTGACAAGGCGCCCGCCGCGCACGTTCTTCACCGTGTCGATGCGCCCGCTCGGCCAGCGGATTTCGATCGCATCGGCCGCGGTGGACGATCCCAGTCCGAAGTGCAGGCGGAGATCGTCGTGCGAATAGTAGCTCGATTGGCTCAGCACGACTTGCGCCTGCGTCCGTCCGCCCGCCGTCAACCGAACCGTCGCGCCGAGCGCGGCGCGGTTCGACGTCGTGCCCGCCAGCTTCACGGCGATCCAGTGGTTCGGCCCCGTGTAGTCGTTCCTCAGGAGCGACGGCGGCTCGTTCATGTTGAACACGAGGATGTCGACGTCGCCGTCGTTGTCGAAGTCGCCGAAGGCCGCGCCGCGGCTGGAATGCGCCGCAAGCGGTGCGGGTCCGCTCGCGCCGGTGACGTCTTCGAACCGAACGCCGTCCATGTTGCGGAACACGACGCGCGGACCGCGATGCGGATATTGCCTCAGCACGCGCTCCACCTCGGGGTAGACGTTGCCCGTCACGTAGACGATGTCGGGTCGTCCGTCGTTGTCGAGATCCGGCATGCCGGCGCCCCACTCGACATGGCGATTCAGAACGCCGAGTCCCGCCGCCGCGGCGACATCTTCGAAGATGCCCTTACCCAGATTGCGGTACAGCGCCGGGATGTCGTCGGCGAAATGCGTCTTCAGCAGGTCGACGAGACCGTCGGCGTTGTAGTCGCCGATCGCCACGCCCATTCCTGCCTGCTGCGTGCCGTTCTCGCTGTACGCGATGCCGCTCTCGACGGCCGTGTCGCTGAACGTGCCGTCGCCGTTGTTGCGATAGAGAATCGACGCCGTCGAGTCGCACGCGACATAGATATCGATCCAGCCGTCGCCGTCGAAGTCCGCGGCCGTGGCCGTCATCGGATAGCGATTCGTCACCCGCGCGATCCCCGATTTCGCCGACACGTCGGCGAAGGTCCCGTTGCCTTCGTTGTGGAAGAGAAGATTCGTGTCGGTCGGCAGCCCGCGCGGACCGCAGTTCACCGGGACGCCTTTCCACAGGCAGTTCGGCCCGTTGCCGACCTCTGCCGCCGTCGCGAGATCGAAACGCAGGTAGTTGGCGACGAAGAGGTCAAGGCGGCCGTCGCGATCGTAGTCGACGAACGAGCACCCGGATCCCCACCTGGTGCCGCCGGTCGGCAGCCCCGCGCGTTTTGTGACGTCCTCGAAGCGGCCGTCGCCGCGATTCCGGTACAACACGTTTTGCCCGTAATACGTGATGAAGAGATCGAGCCAGCCATCGTTGTCGTAGTCGCCGGCGCAGACGCTCGACGCCCATCCAACGGCGGTCAGCCCCGCGCGCGACGTCACGTCGCTGAACGTCCCGTCGCGGTTGTTGCGGTACAGCCGCGAGAGCGGCGCGCGCCCCGGCGCGTACGTCTCGGCTTCCCGCGTCCCGTCCTTCAGCCGCGTCCCGTTCAGCACGAGCGCATCGATCCAGCCATCGTTGTCGTAGTCGAGCAGCGCGACGCCGGCGCCATTTGTTTCGATGATGAAGCGTTTGCGGTCGATGCCGCCGTAGGTGGTCGGCTCGCGCAACCCCGCCCGGTCGGCGACGTCGACGAACGACACGGGCCACTTCTCATTGCTGATTGCAGATTGCTGATTGCTGATTGATTGCAGATTGCTGATTGATTGCTGATTGGCGATTGATTGCTGCTGCCCGATTGGCTGTTGATTGCTGACAACAGGGACGAGCATCGTTGCGGCGGCGATGCAGATCGAGCGCGTTAGCGCCACGTCACATCCTCAATCAGCAATCAATCAGCAATCAATCAGCAATCAATCAGCAATCAATCAGCAATCAATCAGCAATCAATCAGCAATCAATCAGCAATCAATCAACAATCTGCAATCAGCAATCTGCAATCAGCAATCTGCAATTTCATTTGTCTTGGAGCCGTTCGGCGATCGCGAACTCGCGCTTCGCTTCATCGACGCGGCCGGTCTGCTGCAGCAGTTGCGCGAGGAGATAGTGCGCCGTTTTGTTGTTCGGATCGTACTCGACCGCGCGGCGCAGCATCTCTTCGGCCGCGTCGGGCCGATTCGTGCGGCTGTACGCTTTTCCAAGCAGGATGTACGGGCCGCTGAAGTACGGGTTGATCCACAGCGACTGCTGCAACGCAGCGATCGATGCATCCCATTTCAGCTGCCGCGCATAGATGTCGCCGATGCGGTAGAGCGCCATGGCGTGAGCCGGGTTGATTGCGAGCTCTTCGCGCATCAGCGCGAGCCCTTCGTCGAACCGCGATCTGAAGATCGCGATCTGTCCGAGCAGATAATGCGCCTCGGGCAGTTTCGGATCCTTCTGCAGCGCCATCTTCAGTTCGGTCTCGGCGAGATCCTCGAGCTCGAGGCGGTTCATCATCTGCCCTGCGATCAGATGCGCGGCGGCGGAGGTCGGCGAGAGCCCGAACGTCCGCGCGAACGACTCGCGCGCCTTGTCGGTCTGCCGCGTCTGCGCGTACGCCATGCCGAGCGCGTAGGCGAGCTTGATGTCGTCCGGGGCGAAGGGACGGACTTCTTCGAGGTACGGAATCGCTTCGGCAAGATGGCCGGCGAGATAGTGGGAGAGTCCCAGCACCTGCACCGCCTCGCGGCGTTCGGGAGAATCGTGTTCCAGCAGTTCGAGGGCTGCCGTCAGCGTCTCGATGGCGCGCGCAGGATCGTTCGCGTGATAAAAGGCGACGCCGAGCAGCTCGGCGACGCGCGGGTTTGCCCGCGCGTCGAGCTTCTGCAGCTTCTCGATGGCGGCGCGAGGCTGTCCCGCATCGATCAGCTTCCTTGCGTCGGCGAGCGCCGCGGCGACGGTCGCCGACTCCTGCGACGCGACGGTGGAATGCGACGAGGGGAGCGTCTGCGCCGATACGGCGCCCATCCAGATCAGCGCGGCGGCTGCGCCGGCGCGAGCGGCCTCAGCGGCTCGGACGCTGAGCATGTCCGCTGCCTTCCTTCAGCACGTGAAACGTATCCACGGTCAGGCCGTCCCAGCTTTCCTCGAGGCCGTTGGGCCAGCGGACGTCCACACGCTCGATCGTCGCCGCGTCGCCCAATCCGAAATGAACGCGGAAGTCGTTCTGCGAAAGATAGCTGCCGCCGCCGCGCACTTCGTCCCAGTGCGCGATGCCCGCGGCGACCGATCGCACGCGCGCGCCGATCGCGTTGCGGTTCGATTTCGTTCCGACGAGCGCCAGCGTCACCCAGTGATGGCCGGATCGGTCCTGCAGCCGGAACAGATCCGGCGTGTCGTTCACGTTCGAGATCGCGACGTCCACGTGTCCGTCGTTGTCGAAATCGACGAACGCCGCGCCGCGGCCGGCCTTCGCGGTGGTCACCGGCTCCCCGAGCCGTTCGCTGATGTCCGAGAAGCGGCCGTTGCCGAGATTCAGGTACACCACCTTCCGCTGCTTGTACCCGGCTTCGGTCTTCAGTTGCGCGACCTCGGGATACACATGTCCATTGGTGAGAAACAGATCCGGCCAGCCGTCGTTGTCGAGATCGATCCAGCCGGTGCCCCAGCCGAGCCAGCGCGTGTTGACGCCGATCCCGGAGGCGAACGTCCGGTCCTCGCAGAGTCCGTCGCCCGTGTTCGCATACAGCGTCGACGTGTCGCCCGCGAAGTTCGTCTTGAACACGTCCATCGTCCCGTTGCGATCGTAATCGCCGATGGCGACGCCCATGCCGGCCTGCGGCTTGCCGTCCTGGCTGTACGCGCACCCGCTGATGACGCCGACGTCGGTGAACGTGCCGTCGCGGTTGTTGCGGTAGAGCGCGCTCGGATTGGAGTCGTTCGCGACGTACAGATCGGTCCAGCCGTCGTTGTCGAAGTCGAGCGTGCTCACGCCGAGGCCGTACGTGCCTTTCGCGCGCGTGATGCCCGCGCGCTCCGAGACGTCCTCGAACGCGCCGTTGCCGCGATTGTGATACAGCGCGTTCCTGCCGCCGGTGAGTCCCGGCGGACCGCAGGCGACCTTGATCCCTTTGTAGCGGCAGAGACCCGACTCCGGCGTCGGCGCGGTGGCGAGGTCGAGATCGATGTAGTTGGCGACGAAGAGGTCGAGGCGTCCGTCGCGATCGTAGTCGAGGAACGCGCAGCCGGTTCCCCAGCGCGTACCCGCGTTCGTCAGACCCGCGCTCCGTGTGACATCTTCAAACGTGCCGTCGGCGCGATTGTGGTAGAGCCGGTTGTGTCCGAAGTAGCTGACGAACAGATCGTCGTGGCCGTCGTTGTCGTAGTCGCCGACACACGCGCCTTGCCCCCAGCCGCTCGCCGCAAGCCCCGCTTTGGCTGTGACGTCTTCGAACGTGCCGTCGCGACGGTTGCGATAGAGATGATTGGTCGGCGCCGTCGCGGCCGGGAATCCTTCGAGCGTCGATCCATTGACGAAAAACAGATCCAGCCAGCCGTCGTGGTCGTAATCGATCGCCGCGACACCGGTGCCGGTGGTTTCGAGCAGGTACTTGTTCGCGTCCGCGCCGCCATAGACGATCATGCGGTCGAGACCGGCCGCGCGCGCGACGTTGCTGAAGGAAAAGCTGAGCGCCGCCGGCGCTTCGTGAACGAACGCGAAGCCGCTCCGAATCGCCGTGAGCGCAAGAACGACGAAAACGGCGAGGGTCGGCGAAGCGATGGTGGGCCTGATACCGACACGACTCATGGCTGCGAGTCCGGCGCTTTCAGATGCGGCGCCAGCCGTTCTGCCGCCTGCAGCTCTCTGCGCGATTCGACGAGCGCGCCGCTGCGGCGCAGCGCGAGCGCGAGCTGAAAGTGCGCCTGCGCGCTGTCCGGGTCGAGACGAACGGCGTCGCGGAACCGCGCGATTGCGGCGGCGAGGTCGTCGCGCTTCAGCCGCTCCAGACCGGCGTTGACGGCGAACACAGCCGCCTGCGCGTCGGCCTTCCGCTTCCTCAGGCGCTCGGCCTCGGCGAATGCCGCCGCCGATCCTTCCCCGTCGTGCTGCGCCTGCAGCGCCTGGCCGAGGCTCGTGTGCGCTTCGGACGATGCCGGGTTGATCCGAATCGTTTCGCGGAACTCCGCCACCGCTCGCTCGAGATCGCCCTGCTGCCTGAACACCGTGCCGAGCATGTAATGCGCGTCGGCATAGCGCGGCCGCCGCGCCAGCGCGTTCTCGAAGAGCGCCGCGGCCTCGTCGGCTCGACCGGTCTGCCACAGCACGACGCCGAGGGTGTACGGCGCTTCGGGCAGCGCGGTATCGATTCGCATGGCCGTTCGAAGGGCGCCTTCGGCTTCGTCGAACTCGTCCTGCTGCTTGAGCGCGAGGCCGAGATCGTAGAACCCTTCTGCGTTCGTTGGATCGCGGCGCGTCAGCTCCCGGTACTCGGCGGTGGCGCCGGCGAGGTCGCCTTTCTGCATCAGCGCGGTGCCGAGGTTCAGGCGCGCGGCGGTGTGATCCGGATAGCGCGCGATCACCGCGCGCAGCGTCTGGATGGCTTCGTCGGCGTCGCCTCGCTGCATGAGCGCGAGGCCGAGACTGTTGCCCGCGTCCGACAGGGTCGGATCGATGTCGAGCGCGCGCCGGAACTCGCCGATGGCGCCGTCGAGATCGCCCGACGCCTGCAGCGCGGCGCCGAGCTGCGTATGCGCGATGGCGAGCCCGGGCGCGTATCGCAGCGCGACGCGCAGATCCCGGATCGCCGCCGCGAGATCTCCTGACTGCCGTTCGGCGACGGCCAGATAGTAGCGAGCCTCTGCGTGAGCAGGCCGTAACCGGACCGCGCGGCCGAGCGCCACGCGGGCGCGGTCCACCTGCTTGGTCCACCACAGCGTCGCGCCGAGATGGTACTGGGCATCGAAAAAAGCCGGGCGAATCGCGATCGCTCGTTCGAATTCCGCGATGGCTTCGTCGCTGCGACCCTGCGTGCCGAGAACGAACCCGAGCCGGTCGTGTGCCTCGGCGAGCTGCGGCGCGCGCGCAATGGCGGCGCGGTACTCCGCCGCCGCGGCGTCGAGCTGCTGCCGGCGCTCGTGAACGACGCCGAGCAGGTAATGCGCGCGCGCCGACTCGGGCCGGCGCGCGAGCGCTTCATTCGCGATCGATGCCGCTTCGTCCAGACGGTTCGCGGCAACAAGGCGCTCGCCGCGGACGATCATCGCGTCGACGTCGGACGCCGCCTGTGTTTGCGCACCGACGGTCGCGGCGCCCGCGACGAGCAACGCCGCGGCGACCGCGATCGAGCTGAGCCGCCGGAACATCGGCGGGATGTTACCACCCAATCTCACGGACGTTCAGCGCCTTCGACGATCACCTCGGTCGCGGCGAAATCATCGCGCATGCGCACGTTCACGACGCCGCTGTCGTCGACCGCCCACGCCGCATTCGTTTGTGTCGCGAGCTCGGTGACACTCACGCGCCGTATCGCGGCGCCGGCGACGGTGACGCGCGCGGGCGCCGCGCGCCGGACGAGCAGCCACAGATCGCGCGGCGCGGGACGGAACGGGCCGTCGGGCGCGCCGATCGCGATCGTCTCGCGATCGGCGGTCGTGCGATGGCGGAACGCACGCGTCACCGACATTCCTTGCGCGTACGCGCGCGTCTCCCCATCGTCTTCGTACAGCGTCGCCTCGCCGTCGGCGCCCGGCATGACGACGACGCGGAGCGGCTGGCCGCGGAGCTCACCGGTGTGCTGCACGGCCGCGTGCTCGAAGATCAGCGAACCGGCTCTCGCGAAGACCGGAATCGAGCGCAGCGTCACCGGCACGCGATAGCCGCGGCCGCCGGCGAAGCGCGAGCCGGTCCAGAAATCGATCCACGCACCGGCCGGCAGGTAGACCGATCGCTCCGACGCGTTCGGCCACAGCACGGGCGCCGCGAGGAGATCGCGTCCGAGCATCACCTCGTCGTCGAGGCCGTACGTGACGGGGTCGCCGGGGAAGTCGAGCATCAGCGGACGCAGCGCCGGCAGTCCGGAGACGCTCGCGTCGTGCATGACGTTATAGATGTAGGGCAGCAGCTCGTACCGCAGCTCGATCGCGCGGCGGTTCAGTGCCTCGTGATCGGTTCCGTACGACCATGGATCCTGATCCGGCGTGCCGAACGTCGTGTGCGTGCGCGTGAACGGGTAGAACACGCCCAGCTGCAGCCAGCGCGTGTAGAGCTCCGCGCTCGGCGCTTCGGCGAAGCCGCCGATGTCGACGCCGACGAAGGGCAGGCCCGAGAGGCCCATGCCGAGCAGTAACGGGATCGATCCGCGCAGGTGCGTCCACTCGCTGACGTTGTCGCCCGCCCACACAGCCGCGTACCGCTGGCCGCCGGCGTAGGTCGCGCGGGTCAGGACGAACGGACGCGAGTTCGGGCGGAGGCGCTGCAGTCCTTCGTAGGTCGAACGAGACGCCAGCTGGCCGTACACGTTGTGCACAGCCGCGTGCGAGGCGGGCATCCCCTCGTTGTCGAAGCGTACGTCGAGCGGCATCGTGCCGGTCGGCGTATCGAACACCGCCGGCTCGTTCATGTCGTTCCAGATGCCGGCGACGCCGGCGTCGAGCAGCCGCGCATAGAGCGATCCCCACCACGTGCGCGTGGCGGGCCGCGTGAAATCGGGGAACACGCTCGGTCCGGGATTTCGCTCGGCGCGCGCGGGCCAGACGGGCGCCTCGTAAATCGAGCCGTCCGGTGTCCTGACGAAGTGATCTCCTGCCAGACCGGTGTCGTACGGCTCGTATCCCACTTCCTTTTTCGGATGCGCATCGACGATCGTGACGAGATGAAATCCCTGTTGACCGAGATCGGCGGCGAGCCGAGCGGGATTGGGAAATCGCTCGGGGTCCCATGTGAACGGCTTGTAACCATCCTGATAGTGGATGTCGAGCCAGATCGTGTCGGCCGGGATGCGACGCGCTCGAAAATTCTCGGCGACGAAGCGGACCGTCGATTCCGGGTAATAGCTGTACCGGCACTGGTGATACCCGAGCGCCCACAGCGGCGGCATCGGCATCCGCCCGGTGAGCGACGTGTATCGCGAGACCACGTCGGCGGGAGCGGGGCCGTTGATGAAGTAGTAATTCAGCTCTCCCTGCTCGACGCCGAACGCGAGGATGCCTTCGGCGGTGTGGCCGATGTCGAAGTTGGTGCGCGACGTGTTGTCGAGGAACAGGCCGTGTGCTCTGCCGCCGCGCATCACGATCGCGAACGGCACGGACACGTAGATCGGATCGGTGTCGGCGCCGTACGCGAACGTGTCGCTGTTCCACATCGTATAGCTGTAGCCGCCCTGCTGGCGTCCGCGCTTGTCGAGCAGTCCGTTCTTCTCGCCGAGCCCGTACACGTGCTCGTCGACGCGTAGTCGCTTGTACGCGCGCGCCATCGTGCCCGACCATGCGATCCCCTGCGCCGCATCGTCTTCATCGAGCACGTCGCCTGCGGCGTCGGCAATCGAGACTCGAAATGGCGAGTGCCGCATCGTGACGCGAAGCGACCGCGTCGTCAGAACCGTACGATCCCTGTCCGCCGAAATCGTCGGCGCCTCGTCTCCGGCAGGAACTGGCACGACGGCGTAGGAATGATCGCGTCCGAGGTCGCGCGTCGGCGAGAAGCGGACGCGGATGATGTCGGCGGTGACGGCCGTCACCGAGACGATCGACCGGCTGTCGCGGAAAGTCAGCGACGACGTCGATCGGCCGACCGGCTGCATCGGACCGACCGTCGACCACTGCGCGCGCGCGGACGTGGCTGCAAGAACGAACCCGCTCGCGAGGAGCCATATCAGCCGTGGCTTTCGACGCACGCGCCACCTCCGGGCTGAAAGGAACCCGCTACCGGAAGTTATGGCTCATTCCGTAACGCGAAGGCGAATACGGCGTCTCCGGCCGTGATCGCGATCTGCTGGCGGCCATCGACCGAGTAGCTGACTGCCGCCGTGTGAATCGGCGCGCCAAGCTGGATGTGCCAAAGGTCGCGTCCTGTCTCCGCATCGAGCGCGATGAGGTTGCCCTGACCGTCGCCGGAGAACACGAGACCGCCAGCGGTTGAAAAGACGCCGGCCCACGCATCCGCGAACTGTTTGAACTCCCATCGCACGGTGCCTGTCCTGGGATCCACGGCGCGCACGGCGGTTTCGGTCTTCTCTTCGGGGAGCGGAAAAAACGCGCTGCCGATGAACGGCCGGCCGGGACGATACGGCGGCTCGAGCTTCTCATCCGACATGAACGTGTCGCATTGCTCGTAGCTGAAGAAGTAGAACAAATGGGTCCGCGGGCTGTAAGACGGCGAGTGCCAGTTGGTGCCACCGGTTCCGCTCGGGCAGACGCGATTTCCCTCGGCCGTCGGATCCGTGTTCGGAACGAGGATGGGTCGGCCGTTGGCGTCGATCTCCTTCGCCCACGTCACCTGTGTGTAAGGCCTCGCGAGCAGGAACGCGCCGGTCGCACGATCCAGGACGTAGAAAAAACCGTTGCGGTTGGCGACCGCGACCAGCTTTCGGGGCCTGCCGGCAATCGTTTCGTCGATCAGGATCGGCGTGTGCGTGGAATCCCAGTCGTGTACGTCGTGTGGCGTGAACTGGAAATGCCATTTCAGCGCGCCGGTGTCAGGGTCGAGCGCGACCAGCGAATCCGAGTACAAGTTGTCGCCGAGCCGGCTCGGGCCGTACATCTGCGGTCCCGGGTTGCCGGTGCCCCAGTACAGCAAGTTGAGGGTCGGATCGTACGAGCCGGTCACCCACGTCGGCGCGCCGCCGCGCGTCCACGAATCGCCTTTCCAGGTCTCGTTTCCAGGTTCGCCGCTGCCGGGGATCGTGTAGAAGCGCCACGCGCGCTTCCCCGACGCCGTCTCGTACGCGTCGATGAAACCGCGAACGCCGAACTCACCGCCGGCGACGCCGACGATGACTTTGTCTTTGACGACGAGCGGCGCGCCCGTGAAGCTGTAGCCCTTGTCGGCATCAGCGGCAGCGACATCCCAACGCACACGGCCGGTCTTCGCATCGAGGCTGACGATGTGTGCGTCGAGCGTTCCCATGAACAGGCGGTCGCCCAGCGCCGCCAGGCCGCGGTTCTGCGGACCGCAGCAGAGCGACATCTCCTTCGGCAGATTTCGCTCGTAGTGCCAGAGCGGACGGCCGGTGCGAACGTCGACCGCGTACGCATGATTCTGCGGCGTCGTCAGATACATCACGCCGTCGATCACGAGCGGCGTCGTTTCGTGCCGGCCGCGGACGCCGCTCTGAAACACCCACTGCAGCGAGAGCCGCTGCACGTTGGTCCGGTTGATTTGATCGAGCGGCGAGAAACGGCTGCCGTCGTACGCGCCCGAATACATCAGCCACTGCTGCGGTTCGCGCGCCGCATCGGCGAGCCGCTCGGCGGACACTTGAGCCGAGACGGGCGATGCCGTGACACACAGTGCGAGCAGAACGGCGTTACTGGTCTTCATGCGAGCTGCCCCTCTTCCGAACCGGTGTTGGCGCGCGCAACGACTGCAGGTACGCGATGACGTCGTCCAGATCGGCGTTGCCGAGCCGATCGGCGCCGTAGGCCGGCATCAGCGATCGGTTTTCATGACGGAGGCTCTTCAGCGTTTTCTTGTCCAGGCTGTGGACGCGCTCGCTCGTGTCCATCAGCTGCACGGTGAACGTGTCCTCGTTCATCGGCACACCGACAATCGTGCGACCGTCGGCTGTGACTGCCGTCACCGCGTCGTACTTCAGCGTGAGGTCGCCGAACGCGCGATTGCGGGTCAGTTGTCGTCCCGGCTCCCGAACCGACTCGATGAGGTACGCGCGCGATCGCGCCGAGCCGACGGTCGACAGCTCCGGCCCCAGCAGGCCGCCGCGTCCGTTGACGATGTGACAAGTCGAGCAGCGAGCAGCTCCAAAGAAGAGCGCTTCACCGCGTTTCGGATCGCCGGCCGTGGGCGTCATCGGCTGCTCGAGCGTGCGCAGGTACGCGACGATCTGCCAGATCTCGTCGATCGTCAGGTTGTTCGGCGGCATCGCGGTGCCCGCGACGCCGTCCTTGATCGTGTCCGCCAACTCCGCATCGGAGCCGCCGTGACTCCACGATCCCGTGGTCAGATCGGGACCGCGCACGCCGCCCCGGGCGCCGAATCCGTGGCAGAACACGCATTCCTGCCGGAAGAGCACTGCGCCTTGCGTGATGGCTTTTGGATCGCCGGTGACGGGGTTGCGGGCCGGCGTCGCCGGCGGCGCTACCTGTGCCCACAACTGCAGCGTGAAGCTGCCGACGAATCCGGCG
Source organism: Acidobacteriota bacterium (assembly GCA_003222395.1). Classification (GTDB taxonomy): domain Bacteria; phylum Acidobacteriota; class Vicinamibacteria; order Vicinamibacterales; family CAVVIG01; genus Gp6-AA45. The sequence goes on along the minus strand of QHWB01000030.1, from coordinate 353,669 downwards.
GCCAGTGTGGCCCGCATCCGGATGCTGCCCATGCGCATGTCACACCACCTGAGTTGCTTGCGGTTGGAGGCGCGAGTCTATCGTATTTTGATCTAATCTGTGCGCCGACTGCGCGGCTTCAGCGAACGCGGGCGTCAAGCCGCGAAAGGAAGCTGTCATGAGAATCGTCGTTGGCGGCTTGTGCGCGGTGGTCCTTGCGTGGGTCGCTTCTCTCCAGACCGTTGCCGCCGGCGGTTCGTGCGCCGATTTGGCGGCGCTCGCGCTGTCGAACGGGAAGATTACTCGTGCCGAAACGGTCGATGGCGGCACGCCTCCCGGCCAGCGGAGCCCATCCAAACCGTTGCCGGCATTCTGCCGCGTCGCGGCGACGCTCACACCATCGAGCGACTCCGACATCAAAGTGGAAGTGTGGATCCCTGCTGCGAACTGGAACGGCAAATACCAGGCGGTCGGCAACGGCGCCTTCAACGGCACTATCAGCTACCCGGCCATGGCGACCGCGCTGACGCGCGGCTACGCGACGAGCTCCACCGACACCGGACACGTGGGCGGAGGTGCGACCTGGGCGGCCGGGCATCCGGAGAAGGTCGTCGACTTCGGCTGGCGCGCCGTTCACGAAATGGCGATCGCGTCGAAGAAGATCATCGCGAGTCACACCGGAAGCGCGCCCACTGTCTCGTACTGGAACGGCTGTTCCGCGGGCGGCCGGCAGGCGATGAAGGAGGCACAGCGCTTCCCCGAGGATTTCAACGGCATCATCGCCGGTGCGCCGGGTCTCGATTGGACGGGCCGCGCGGCGCAGGCGGTGCGGATCGCGAAGACGCTGGAGCACAACGAAGCCGCACGCCTCTCATCGACCGACGCCAGACTTCTCCATCGCGCCGTCGTCAACGCCTGCGACGCGGGCGATGGCTTGAAGGACGGGCTGATTTCCGATCCTGCGAAATGCAAGTTCGATCCGGGCGTCCTGCAATGCAACGGGTCCGAGCAGTCGGACTGCCTGACGCCGGCACGAGTCGAAACCGCACGGTTGATTTATTCAGCGGGCGTGAATGCTTCGACCGGGCGCGAGGTCGGCGGCCTGTTGCCGGGCAGCGAGCTCGGATGGACTGACCTGGGATGGACGGAGTCCGCTCGATCCACGGGGCTCGATCAGTTCCGTTTCCTCGTCTTCAACGATCCCGCGTGGGACATCCAGAAGTTCAATTTCGATCGCGATCTCGCGCGGGCGGAGGAAGCCGATCGCGACACGCTCAATGCGCTGGATCCCAACCTGAAACCGTTCATCGACCATGGCGGCAAGCTCATTCAGTTTCACGGCTGGGCCGATCCGCAGATTTCGCCGGCGAACAGTACGCAGTACTACGCGCGCGTCGTAGACGCGCTCGGCGGAGTCCCCAAGGTTCACGGATCGTATCGATTGTTCATGGCGCCGGGAATGGGCCATTGCGGCGGCGGCGAAGGACCAAACACGTTCGACATGGTTGCCGCGCTCGAGCAGTGGGTCGAGCACGGCAAAGCGCCCGATCAGATTCCCGCGTCGCATTCCACCAACGGTGCCGTCGATCGGACGCGTCCGCTTTGCCCGTACCCACAGCTTGCGATGTACAAAGGAGCCGGCAGCATTGACGATGCCGCGAGCTTCGTGTGCCGCGGGAGATGAGCAGCGGCAGGTTACTTAGAGCCTGGGATGCTGCACCCCACCCCCACGCGCTTGATCCGTGTCGCCTCCCCGGCTTCGCGCTGCGCGCTCGCCGGACGTCGGCGGGGCCGCAGGCGCACGTGGGGCTGACTCACCAGCCGACGGCCTGACCGTCCTTGCGGTGATCCGAGCCTCCGCGGTAGACGCCATTTACCGGAAGGTCCTCCGTCGCCGCGCGGCGATCGAAGTTCGGCTCCGGCATGCGCGGATCGCGCGTGAAGAGGATGCCCTGGTAGCCGCCGACCGCGCCGCCATTCACGGACCGCACGTCGTGGCCTTTTGCCTTGAGCGCCGCGCCGACCAGGTTGTACAGGTTGGCCTCGAGCGACAACACGTTCGAGTTCTGATTGTGCGTGAAGCGCGCGGCGTCCGTCGTCATCTGCACGTTCATCCCGAGATCGATCAGGTTGACCATGTGCTGCGCGTGTGTTTCGGGCTGTACGCTGCCGCCCATGTTGCCGAACGTCATGAACGGCTGCCCGTCCTTCATGACGAAGCCGGCGATGATCGTGTGGAACGGCCGCTTGTGGGGCGCGACGATGTTCGGGCTGTTGGGGTTGAGGGAGAACGCGGAACCGCGGTTGTGCAGCACGAATCCGTACGGTGCGACGGTCGCGCGGCTGCCGTAGACGCCGAAGACGCTGTGGATCAGCGAGACCATGTTGCCCCAGCGGTCGGCCGTCGTCAGGTAGATCGTTCCGCTCTCGCGGCCGCCGGTGACCGAGGGCTTCGATGCGACGTTCGGATCGATTTTTCCGCAGAGCGACGCCGCGTGCGGCTTCGAGAGCAGCTCCTTCACCGGCACTTGCGCGAACATCGGGTCGGCGTTCTTCGCGAACAAATCCGAGTACGCGAGCTTCTTCGCTTCGACCAGGTAGTGCCAGTACTGCGGATCGGAGGGACCGAGCGCCGCGAGGCTCGTGCCGAATTTCGGCACGCAGACTTCGAGGATGTTCAGCATCTCGAGCGCCGCGAAGCCCTGGCCGGGCGGCGGCAGCTCGAAGACGTCGTAGCCGTGATAGTTGGTCGAAATCGGCTCGGTCCACTCCGACTGAAATTCCCCGAGATCGGCCTTCGTCATCACACCGCCGTTCGCCTGCATCTTGGCGACGATCGCGTCGGCGATCGCGCCACGATAGAACGCATCGCGGCCCTGCGTCTGGATGAGACGCAGCGCCTTTGCCAGACCGGGATTTCGGATGATGCTGTAGAGCGCGGGTGTCTGGTCGCCGACGAGGAAGGTCTCTCTCGAGTCGGGATCGTTGCGCAGTCCGTTCGTCGCGCCGCGCAGATCCGAATGCCGCCGCTCGGCGAGCCCCCAGCCTTCCTCGGCGATGCGCGCCGCGCGCTCGAACGCTTCCTTGAAGCTGACTGTCCCGAACCGCTTCAGCAGCGCGTCGTAGCCCGAGATCGCGCCGGGCACGGTTGCCGCATTCACGCCGCTGTTCGGCACGCTCGTGACGCCGAGCGTCTTCGTGAAGAGCTCGGGCGTCCAGCCCGTCGGCGCCCACCCGGCGGAATTCAGCGCGTAGAGTTTCTTGTCCTTCGCGACGTAGACCAGCGCGAAGAGATCGCCGCCGATACCGGTGTCGTTCTGCGACGTCACGTCGAGCACCGCGCCCGTCGCGACCGCGGCGTCAATCGCGTTTCCGCCCTGCCGCAGGATTTCGAGGCCGGCCTGCGCCGCGAGCGGATCGCTCGTGGCGACCATGCCGTGTCGCGCCAGAACCTCGGAGCGCCCCTGCGACAGCCAGCCTTGCGCCCGCGATCCGGGCACGGCCTTGATCGCGACGCCCGGCTGCGGCTGATCCGTCGAGGGCACGCCGAACGCGGTTGGCGACTGAGCGGTCGGCGTCGCGAGCATCGCGACGAGACCAGTGACGATGGCAGCGGCGATAACGTGGCGCAGAGGTGTGGGCATGGGCGAGATTCTACGCCGTTTGCTCACCTCGTCCGAGACCGTCAGCCGGGATGCCGGATTTCGATTCATCGCAAGCTGAATGCAAAGATGTTCGAGCCGCCTGCGACGGCGACGTACTGATTGCCGTCGACGGCATACGTCATCGGACCGGCTCTCCAACTCTGGTTGGTGTTGAATTGCCAGAGCCGTTTTCCGTTGCTGGCATCGGCTGCGACGAAGCCCTCGTCTGCTCCGTAGAAAACCAGCCCGCCGGCAGTGGCCATGAGGCCGCTGCCGAGAATGCCGCCTCCTACCTGAATCTCCCACGCCGTTTTTCCCGTCTGGATGTCGAGCGCTTTGAGCGCTCTCCCGCTTGCGCTCGTGCCCGGCACCCGACGCGGGACACCGCCGTAGAACGACTTGCCGGCTTCCCACTGCTGATCGTTCTTCGTGTAGATCGCGCACGATTCTTCCGCGAACAAATAAAAGAAGCCAGTCACCGGGCTGAAGGCCGTCGACGGCCAGTTCGTCGCGCCCGCGACTGCGGGACAGGCGCGCTGCCCTTCACGCGTCGGCTCAATGTCGGTCATCAGCACCGGCCGGCCGTCGCCGCCGATTCGGCTCGCCCAGGTCACGTTGGTGACGAACGGTTCGGCGAGCAGCACTTTTCCAGTCTGTCGGTCGAGCACGTAGAAGAACCCATTTCGATTTCCCTGGACCAGCAGTCTGCCCGGCTCGCCATGAAATCGTCGGTCGACGAGCATTGGCGTCTGGTTCGCGTCCCAGTCGTGGAGATCATGAGGCGTGAACTGATAGTGCCATTGCAGCCGCCCTGTATCCGCATCGAGCGCGAGCACCGAGGAGCTGTACAGGTTGTCGCCCTTGCGCTCATCTCCGTTGTAGTCGGGACACGGATTGCCCGTGGGCCAGTAGAGCAGCCTCGACTCCGGATCGTACGTACCCGTCAGCCACGTCGCGGCGCATCCGTGCTCGATCGCGCGGCCAATCCACGTCTCCGCGCCATGCTCACCCGGCGCAGGCACCGTCCAGAATCGCCAGACGCGTTCGCCGGTCGACGCACGGTAAGCGTCGAGAAATCCGCGGACGCCTTCGTCTCCACCGGATACGCCGGCGATCACGAGATCGTTGACGACCAGCGGCGCGCCGGTGGCGCCATAGTTCTGCCGAGAGTCGGCCATCTCGACGTCCCACAGCAGCTCGCCGGTGTCGCGGTGCAGCGCGATCACGTGTGCGTTGTCCGTGACCATGAACACGCGGTCGCCGAGGGCCGCAACGCCTCGATTGATCCCGCTGGCCGCGTCACCGGCCAGCCCCGGCGTGCGCGGGCGGCTGTAATGCCAGATCCGACGGCCGCTGCCGGCATCGAGCGCGAACGCTTCGTTGACCGACGTGACGTACATGACGCCGTCGACGACGACCGGCGTCGTCTGCAGCGCACGCGGAGCTCCCTGAATCGTGAACATCCATTTCGGCGCGAGGCTCTGGATCGTCTTCGCGTTGATCTGATCGAGCGGGCTGAATCGATTCCCGCTCAGGTTTCCATGGTAGGTCGGCCACTCGCCGGGTCTGGGCCGCGCGACGTCGGTGAAGCGTAACGGGTGATTCGCCTTCGCCTCCTGGGCAGGCGCGTCGGCGACGGCGAACGCCATGATGACGATCAGCGTCGAGAGCCGCATCGCGTCGAAGTTTATACTGTCGGCGCCCATGACGTATCGAGCGCCGCGAACGACCGGGACATCAGCGGAGTTGCCGCCAAGCTCGCACGCGATACCCGTCGACTCGTTCGCGCGCGCGTCAGAGCTGCAGCGCGAGCTCACCACGACGGTTCGCGGCGAAGTTCGCTTCGATCGCGGAAGCCGCGCATTGTACGCGACCGACGGATCGAATTACCGGCAGATCCCGATCGGGCTCGTCATTCCAAGCGATGCGGACGATGTCATCGCCGCGGTGGCCGCGTGCCGGAAGTTCGGCGCGCCGCTGCTGCCGAGAGGAGCGGGGACGAGCCTGGCAGGCCAATGCTGCAACGTCGCCGTCGTGCTCGACTTCACCAAGCGCATGAACGCGATCCTGGAGCTGAACGCAGATCAGAGATTCGCCCGCATTCAGCCCGGTGTCGTGCTCGACACGCTGCGAAACCGTGCGGAGGCGCACCATCTCACGTTTGGACCGGATCCCTCGACGCACAGCCGCTGCACGCTCGGCGGCATGATCGGCAACAACTCCTGCGGGACGCATTCCCTGCTGGCGGGAAAGACCGTCGACAACATCGACGAGCTGCGGGTCCTGCTGTATGACGGCACGGAGCTGCGGGTCGGCGCCACGACCGACGCCGAACTGGACGCGATTGTCGGCGAGGGCGGACGCCGCGGACAGATCTATGCGAGCCTGCGCGCGATCCGCGATCGCTACGCGCCGCTGATTCGCGCGCGGTTTCCCGATATCCCGCGACGTGTGTCTGGTTACAACCTCGATCAACTCCTTCCCGAAAACGGATTCAACGTGGCGCGCGCGCTCGTCGGCACCGAAGGCACCTGCGTCGTGGTGCTCGAGGCCCGAGCGAAGCTGATCTCGAGCCCGCAGCATCGATCGCTCGTCGGCCTCGGCTACGCCGACGCCTTCGCGGCCGCCGATCACGTTCCGGAGATTCTCGCGTTCGATCCGATCGGCCTCGAAGGATTCGAAGGCGCCATCATCGACGGCCTGCGGAGGAAGGGCGCTCCCAACCTGGAGTTGATGCCTGAAGGGCGCGGCTTCCTGCTCGTTGAATTCGGCGGAGACGATCCGGCCGAGGTCGACGAGCGCGCGCATCGACTGATGGAGCGACTCGCGCGGGCCGTCAATCCTCCGGCCATGCGGCTCTACACGAGCCACGAGGCGCGCGCCGTATGGAAGATCCGCGAGGCGGGACCGCGCGCCGCCGGAAGCGGTCCCGGCATGCCGCGTCGATGGGAAGGATGGGACGATGCCTCGGTCGCTCCCGAGAAGCTCGGGTCGTATCTCCGCGATCTTCGACGGCTGCTGAACCAGTACGAATATCAGGCGGCCTACTACGGACACTTCGGGCACGGGTGCATCCACATGCAGGTCAGCTTCGATCTGCAATCGGAACAGGGCATCCGAAACTACGGGGAGTTCGTCGACCGCGCCGCGGATCTGGTCGTGAGCTACGGCGGATCGCTGTCGGGAGAGCACGGCGACGGTCAATCACGCGGCGCGCTGCTGCCGAAGATGTTCGGTCCGGAGCTGATGACCGCGTTCCGTGAATTCAAGGCCGTCTGGGATCCGAACAACAGGATGAACCCGCACAAGGTCGTCGACGCATACCTCCCGACCGAGAACCTTCGATTGGGCGCGGACTACAGACCGCTCGAGCCGAGGACGCATTTCAAGTTCGTCGACGATGGCGGGTCGTTCGCGAAGGCGTCGCTTCGATGCATCGGCGTGGGCGAGTGCCGCAAGCAGGATTCGGGCACGATGTGTCCGAGCTACATGGCCACGCTCGAAGAAGAGCACAGCACGCGCGGCCGCGCGCACATGCTCTTCGAGATGCTTCAGGGCGAGGTGATCGGCAGCGCCTGGAGCAACGATCACGTGAAGCAGTCGCTCGATCTGTGTCTCTCGTGCAAGGCCTGCAAGTCCGAGTGTCCGACCAACGTGGACATCGCGACGTATCGCGCCGAGTTCCTGTCGCACTACTACGAGCAGGCGAGACGGCCGCTGCGCGCCTACGCGTTCGGCATGATCGATCGGTGGGCGCGGCTCGGTGCGATGGCTCCGAGGGTCGCCAACGCGGTCAGCCATGCAACCGGTGTGAAACATGTTCTACGGAGAGCGTTGAGCCTCGCGCGCGAACGCGAAGTGCCGCGCCTCGCGCGGTCCAGCTTCCGCCAGTGGGCGCTTCGACGCGGTACGCCGACGGTCGGGGACACTCGCGAGCGGAGCGCAGCCGCCAACGGCGATGCCGAAATCATTCTCTGGGTGGACACGTTCAACAACTATTTCTATCCGCAAACCAGCCGCGCGGCGCTCGACGTGCTGACGCGCGCCGGCTTCCGCGTCGCCATCCCGCGCGTCCATTTGTGCTGCGGACGTCCGCTCTACGACTTCGGATTTCTGGACCACGCCAGGGACTATCTCGAGCGGATCCTCCTTGCTCTTGGTCCGGACCTCGACGCCGGCCGTTCCATCGTCGTTCTCGAGCCGAGTTGCGCCTCAGTGTTTCGCGATGAGCTGCGGAATCTCTTCCCCGACGATCCGCGCGCCGATCGGCTACGGCGCCAGACGTTCCTGCTCAGCGAATTTCTCGAGCATCACGCGCCTGGGTATGCGCCGCCCCGGCTTGCCGGCACCGTTCTCCTCCACGGCCACTGTCACCACAAAGCGCTCATGAAGATGACCGATGAAGAGTCGCTGCTCCGGAAGATGGGCGTGGCGCTCGAGTCGATCGATGCGGGCTGCTGTGGAATGGCCGGACCGTTCGGCTTCGGTGCCGAGACGTTCGCCGTGTCGCAGGCGATCGGCGAGCGCGTCCTGTTCCCCGCGGTGAGGCGAGCGCCGCCGGAGACGCTGATCGTTTCGGACGGCTTCAGTTGTCGCGAGCAGATCGCGCAGTCGACGGGTCGGCGCGCGCTTCATCTAGCCGATGTTATTCAATTGGCGACATCGCCGTAGCGCGAGCCTTTCAGGCGAGCGCTGTCGCTCGGCTGCGTCTCTCGCTCGGCTGAAAGCCTCGCGCTACGGGTGGAAGCGTCGCGCTACGGGCGCCGCGGCTGTCTGACCGGCGCCGGCGTAATGGCATCCCATCGAGCGTCGCCCGTCTGCCGGTAATCCTTCGGCAGCGTGGTCCAGTCGGGCCGCGTCGTCCCGTTCAGATCGTAGACGACCTTTCCGTCCCGGAGCGTCAGCTCGCACGTCAGCTTCCGCGTGCCCTTCAACCGCGCACCATACATGTCAACGAATCCGAAGTTGCCGCTCTCGAGCCGAAGGACGGCGACGTCCGCCGAAGCGCCAACCGAAAGGTGGCCCAACTCCTCGTGCTTGATCTCGCGCGCCGGATTCCACGTCGACCAGCGAATCACATCGTCGAGCGACATCCCCATCGCGAGGAACTTGTCCATCACGTTGAGCATGTCTTTCATGCCCGCGTTCATGCTGCCGATGTGCAGATCGGTGGAAATCGAATCGGGACGGAATCCCTCCTTGATGGCGGGCACCGCGATCCGCCAGGCAAAGCTGCCGCCTCCGTGCCCGACGTCGAAGATCACTCCACGTTTTCTTCCTTCAGGCATGCCCGGGTTCACATGCCCGGAGTCGTCGAGCTCGTTGCGAAGCCCGGAATACATGTGCGTGTAGATGTCGCCGGGCCGCAGCTTTTTCGTGACGAGCTCGGCCATCGGACGCTCGGGGCGGTTGGCGCCAAAGTCGACCATCACCGGAATGTTCGCCTGCGTGCCCGCTTCGACCGCGCGCTCGACCGGCGCCCACTCGGGACCGGCGTAGTGCGCGGTCTTGATCCCTATGATCAGGCCTTTGTGTCGCATCGCCATGTCCGCCGTCGGCTTGGCTTCCATGTCGGACAGGTTCTGCTCGAACTTGTCGCCGCGCATGCCGGCGCCGACGATGTTGAGGAACGCCAGGACTCGGGTTTTCGATCGATCGATGATGCGATCCTTGAAATCGTCGAAGCTCCTCCAGCCCGACGATCCTGCGTCGGCAACGGTGGTGACGCCCGATCGCAGCGTGAAGCCGTCCGGATACAGGCTGTTGTCGCCGGCGTACGATCCGCGTTCGCCCGTTCCGGCATACGCGTGAACGTGAATGTCGACGAGTCCCGGCGTGACGTAGAGTCCGGACGCATCGATCACTTTCAAGGCGTCGCCGGCGTTGATGTTCGCGGCGACGGCCGCCACTTTCCCATCCGCAATCGCGACGTCACGCACCGCGCTGATGTTGTTCCTGGCATCGACGACGTGACCGCCCTTCAGCAGGAGGTCGTACTTCTGCTGCGCCGACACCTGCGCCGTCGCAGACATGACGAGACAAATCGCGGCCGCTGGAAAGAGTCTCAACCACATGACGTCAGCCTCGCCGGTAGTCGTGCTTTTTGGCGGTCCACTTCGCGGTGAGATATTCGCCCATATCGAGCGTGCCCGACATCGCGTCGCCATTCACGGTACCGGTGAACCGGAAGCTCAACGCGTCGCCATGGCGCTCGGTGTACGAACTGGCGATCTGCACGGAGTTGCCCTCGATCGTTCCCGAGAGATCGCGCGAGACGAAGTCGCCCTGGTGCGAGCCTTCGAGCCGATTGCCGCTCTGCGTCAGATGCAGCGTATGCGTCGACGCGCTCGCGAGGTACTCGATCTGCACGTCCCACTGACCGCTGACGTCGGACGCCGGAGCGGCGGCGCGTGCCGGCGCTGTCTGTCGAGGCGCGTGCGACAGTGCCGCGTAGATCTTCTCGGCGACGATTTTCTCTTCACCGCTGGCCATCTGGTACGGAGTAATCGAGATGCTCGCTTCGTCGCCGCGGTCGCGTCCGCCCGGCGTGGCGATGCGCGGCTCGGTGTCGAGAAGATGCCGCGCGAGATCGGCGCCGCCGATGCCGAGGCGCCTGCGATCCCATCGAATCGTGAGCGACGGCGTGCGGTTGGACAGCTCGGTCGTCTGCGTAATCGCCGTGCTGACGCCTTCGACCCTGGAGACCTGTGCCGCGATGGAGTCGAGCCACGACATCCATCGGTTCCACTCGGCTTTGTGGTCCCTCTTCACCCACATCTCGACGGCCATCAGCATTCCGACGGCTTCTTCCTTGCCGACCTTCATGGATCGCGAGAAACCATGATGCGGCGCGCTGTGAACCCACGCGGCGCGGACGAGATCCTTGCGTCCGAGGAGGAGACCCGCGCTCTGCGGGCCGCGGATGCACTTGCCTCCGCTGTAGGCGACGAGCGTGGCGCCGTTTTCCAGGTGGACGTTCGGCACCGTCAGGATCTCCGCCGCCGCGTCGACGAGCACCGGCACCCGCTTCCGATTGGCCAGCTCGGCGATCGCCCGCGTGCTGAGCGGCCCCTTGTCGGCTTCGGGACCCGCGAGGATGTAGACCATCGCCGTGCGCGGACCGAATGCCGCGTCGAGCTCCTCGCCGGCGCCGACTTCGACGACGCGCACGCCGACGGCACGGACCGCGGCGTCGTACACGTTGCGCGAGTGCTTCGGGATGATCACTTCGTCTTTCGGAAACCCGGTCAGATTGGGAATGCGTACGTGAAGATCGGGGTTGCCGCCCGCCACGCAGGCCGCCGTCGCATGCGTCAGCGCCGCCGCGCAGCCCGACGACACCATGCCCGATTCCGCTTTCGTCAATTCGGCGAGGCGGGCGCCGATGGCCGCCATCAGCTCATCCAGGTGCACGTGATGCTGCGCCGCCGCATCGATCGCGGCGCGCACTTCCGGCAGCATGAGCGAGCCGCTGATGATGGTGAACGTGCCGCGCGCGTTGATGAGCGGCCGCACGCCGATGGATTGATAGATGTCTTCGCCGACGCGAAGTCCGTCGGCGGCGGCCGGTGCAGCGGCCGACCGAGCGGCGGGCGACGCTGCCGCTCCGGTGCCGCCGCGAAAGATCGCCGGCAGCGCGAGCAGCCCCGATCGCCGAAACAACTCGCGGCGCGTCCAGTGACGTGTCAGTGTGTCGAGCATCGCATCTCCCGTCCCTTGCCGCGGCACGCGATACGCGCGGCCTCTGGTAGCGCAGGCCTTCAGGCCTGCCGGCGCCCGGCAGCCTGAAGGGCTGCGCGCTACTGGGTGTGGCCAGTTACAGCGTCGCGATGACGTCGATCTCAACGAGCGAGTTGCCCGGGATGCCGCCCGCTGCGGCGATGGTCGTCCGCACCGGCGGCTCGGCGCCGAAGCGGCCCTGAAACATCTCATTCATGCCGGCGTAGTCCTTCAGGTCGTTCAAGTACACGTTGCACTTCAAGACCTTCTCCATCGACGACCCGACGCTCTCGAGCTGCTGCTGGATCTGATCGAGGACGCCTTTGGTGTGCACCTTGATATCGCCTTCGGAGTGATACCCGACGCCCGCGATGAACACGAGGTTGCCGTAGGAGATCGTCCCGTTGAAGAGCGGCGGTTTCTCCGGCTTCCGTCCGTTTCTGTAGTGGACCTTCTTGACGGGCTTCTCACTCTGTGAACCTTGTGCGGCGACTGTCGTGGGAACGGTCGCGGCCGTCACGGCAGCTGCCGCCGTCACGCCGCGTCTGATGAACATGCGTCGATTCGTCTTCTTCATGCCAGAACTCCCGGATTAAACGGTGCTCTACCGAGCCTTCGCCACGAAAAGCACGAAGCCACGAAAGCCACGAAACCAACTCAAAACAGCAGCTTCGCTCCCAGCTGGATCTGCCGCATGTTCGGGTACGTCGTGTTCGTCGCGTTGATGCGGCCGAACGTCGCGGAGCCGAACACCGCGTTGGGGTTGCCGTAGTTGACGGTGTTGAACGCATTGAAGATCTCGGCGCGGATCTGGACCCGGACCGATCCTCCGACGGGGACGTTCTTCATCATCGACAAGTCGGTGATCATCGCTTTCGGCCCTCTCAGCACGTTGCGTGGCGCATTGCCGAAGGTGTATTGCGCAGGCATCGCAAACGCGGACGGATCGAAGCAATTGATCAGATCCAGGCTCGTCGGACTCGGCTGGCAATTCAGCTCCGGTACCGGCCCGATGAGATCCGGACGCTGCAGGCCGGAAATGCCGATGTTCGCGCGGTCGGCGGCGATCGTCGCGTTGATCGGCGTCCCGCTCTGGACGGTTGTCACGCCGCCCACCTGCCATCCGGCGACAACATATTTGAGAACCGGCTGCGACGAGCTCTTGAGGAATGGCACGTCGTAGATGTAGCTCGCCACGAAGCGATGCGGAACGTCCCAGTTCGCGGGACCGTAGTCCGCCTGGATGTCGTAATTGTTCATCGTCTGGCCGCCGCCGTTGGAGTGCGTCGCCATGTCGCGCGTCCGCGACCACGTGTAGTGCACGTCGGCCTGCAGACCATGACTCATGCGCTTGCGCAGGATGACGCTCACCGCGTCGTAATCGGCGATCAAATCGTTCTGGATGATGCGGCGGCTGCGGAAGCGCTGGCTCGGTCGTCGTGGATCGACGGGTCCGGGACCAGGCTGCGGCGTGTTGTTGAAGAAGCTCCGATCGAGATGGCTCGTGTTCGATCCGACGTACTGAACGTCGAGCGCCGCGCCCGACCACAGCTCGCGCTGGACGTCGAAGCTCCACTGGTCCTTGCGCGCGTTGGGAAGGTGCCGCGTCGGCGAGATCATGTCCGGCGGAACGGCGGGTCCGACGACGCCGAACGGGCTCTGGAACGACAACGTGGGGTTCGCGGGATCCGAGGTGAACGTCGACACCGCCGCGATTGGCGGATTGTTGGTGAGGAACGTGAACGAGTTCATCTGGTTCGGGTTGTAGTAGATCCCGTAGCCTGCGCGCAGAACGGTCTTCTCCTTGAGCCGATACGTGGCGCCGAGGCGCGGCGCGATGTCCTTGTAATTCGGCTCTTGGAACTGGAAGCCCACTGCGGGAAAACTGCTCGGGATGATCGTCTCGAAATCTTCGGCCAGCATCGATGCGAATCCGGCATAGGTCTGCACCGGCGTGTTCAGCTCGTACCGAAGTCCAAGGCTGAACGTCAAGTCGCGTGACGCCTGCCAGACGTCGTTGACGAAGAAGCCATTACGCCAGCCGCCCACGTCACCCTGGATCTGATCGGTCGGCGGAATGACCGTTCGCGGCACGCCGAGCATGAAGTCGGCGACGGGGTGGCCCGTCATGTCGCCCGTGAAGTTGAATCGTCCGCGCGGGTCGTTCGCGGCGCGGCGCCCGGTCTCGAGCCTGCGCAGATCGAATCCGAAGCGGACGTTGTGCGAGCCGCGATTGTACGCCGCGACGTTCGACATCTGGAACGTCGTGTCGAACTGGTACCAGTTGGTGCCGCCGCCACCGAGTCCGCTGAACGCGTTGGTCAGATCGATTGTGGGAATTCCCGGATTGTTGTAGCGAACGTCGCCGTTGAAGCCCGGAATGCCCAGATCCGATCCGGCAGAAGACTGGCCGTTGACGATGAACGGGTTGAGCGTATCGAAGTTGACGCGATGGTAGCCGACGCGGAAATCGTTCAGCAGATTCGACGACAGCGTATGGGTGTACGAGACCAGCGTGTTCTCGTTCACTCGCGGCTGGTTGATCACTTGCGTCGGCAGCACCGCGGCCAGCGAAATCGGATTGCTGTTGACGCTGTCATGCCAGTTGTAGCGTACGGAAAGTCGGACTTTGTTGCCGAGATTCTGATCGCCGCGAGCGATGAACTGATCCACGTCCTCGGTGCTGGGAATAGGCACCTGCAGGTTCGAGGCAATGCCCGGACGATTGGGCGTCGGGTAGAAGGCGAGCAGACTCCGCGCGATTGGCGAGAGCTGCGACGCTGGGATGATGTTGCCGGGATAGGGCTCTCGCGTGAAGGGATTGCGGATCGTGCCGGTGATCTCCGAGAAATTGCCCTGCCGCATCAGCGCCGTCGGAACGGTGGCGATCGGCGTCAGCAGCGTGTTGGCGCGAATGCCTTCGTAGGCCGCCGTGATGAACGTCTTGTTTCTGCCGTCGTAGAGTTTCGGCAGCACGACGGGCCCGTCCATCTCGAAGCCGAACTGATTGCGCCGCCGCGGGTTCTTGGGAACAGCCGGATTCTCGAAATATCCGCGCTGGTCGAGCGCATCGTCCTGGAAGAACTCGAAGAGAGAGGCGTGTGGCGTATTCGTGCCGCTCTTGGTGACGACGTTGATGTGGACGCCGAGATACGCTCCATACTCGGCCGACGTGCTTCCGGTCTGAATCTGAATCTCCTCGACCGCGTCGGTGATCGGGCGCATGCTGGTCGCGGCGAGCAGGTTGGCGGAAGAGTTGATGCCGTCGAGCGAGAGGCTGTTCTGGATTTCCCGCTGGCCCGCTCCTCTGAAGCTCAGACCGATATCGCCGTTGATGCCGCCGAGCACGCCCGGCGTCGTGCTCGCGAGGTTCCAGACGTTGCGGCCGTTCAGCGGCAGATCGCTCACCGCGCGCTTGCCGATCGTTTCGGAGATCCTGGCGCTGTCGGTGTCGATGATGGGCGCGGAACCCGCCACGGTGATCGACTCGTTCAACTGGCCGACCCTCACGACGACGTTGGTGCGGGCGATCTGGTTGTTCGCAACTTCGACGCCGTTCACCTTGGATGTCTGGAAGCCGCTCAGCGCGACGGTGATCTCGTACGTGCCCGTTCGGACGAACTGAATGTTGTAGTACCCGTCGCCGTTGGTCGTCGTCTCATAGGTATCGCGCGTGCCCGTGTTCACGGCGACGACCTGGGCGCCGGGAATGACCAGGCCGTCCTGATCGGTCACCGTACCGACGAGCGCGGTTTGAGAAGCGAGCTGCGCCGAGGCGTTGCCCGCCAGCAGCAGGCCGAACATCAGGAACACCGATATGCGCCGCATCATCATGATCGCGTCCCTAGAAGAAAAACTTGAACACGAGCTCTCCGGTCCGCGCCGTGCTGACGGTCGTCGTGCTGAGCGTCTGCGTGATCTGACCGAAGGTGTTCGGCGAGTTGATGTCGCGCGCGGGCGCGCGGAAGTTCGGCCTGTTGAACACGTTGAAGGCCTCCGCGCGCAACTCCGCGTAGCGCGCACCGCCAACCGCGAATCGCTTCGACAGGGTGAGGTCCAGATTCTGATACCCCGGCGCGCGCGCGATGCCGACGCCGCAGTTGCCCCACGTACCGGGCGCCGCGCGGGCGAAGGCGTTGATGTCCAGCCAATGGTCCAGCGTCTGATTGGCCGGAACCGGATCGCCGATGCAGTTCGGCCGCTCGCCTCCGCGCACCGCCTGGAGCGACGAGCCGCGTCCATCGAGAACCGTGATCGGGAATCCGCTGCGCGCCTGGAAGATTCCGCTCAGTCGCCAACCGCCGAGGACGGCGTTCGTCACGCTCGGCCCGCGGCTGTCGCGTCCGTACGGCAGCTCGTAGCTGGCCGAGAGCACGAAGTTGTGGCGGACATCGAAGAACGCAGGGCCGTAATTCGCTTCCGGATCGTAGGCGTTCATCCAGTACGTGCCCTCGGCGGCCGTGAAGCCACCCGACCCGTAGTAACCGAGCTGGTTCGCGTTCGCTTTACCCAGCGTGTACGACGCGAGGTACTCGAGACCGTGCGACACGCGCTGGCGCAGGCTCGCCTGCAGCCCCTTGTAATCGCTTCGGCCGCGCGACGCCGTCGTCGAGATATTGGTGATGAGCGGCGCCGTCGCGAAGAGCGGGCGCCGATTCTGCAGCGGCGCCCACGTCGAGGGATCGCCGGTGCCGGCCAGCGGCTGGTTGCCCTCGACGGGCGTCACGAGATGCGTGGCGTGATGACCCACGTATCCGACGTTCGCGGTAATGGACGGCCGCACGAGGTACTCGGCGAACACGTTCCACTGCTGCGTGAACTGCGGCCGCAGATTCGGATCCCAGGCGCGCACCTGGCCCGACGGCTGGTCGAGCGGCCGCAGATCCGCGAACCCCGACGCGAGGCTGCCGCCGCCGGTCGTCGCATCGTAGGTGACCGCCGACTCGAAGAAGAAGGGAGGGTTGAGCGGCAGGCGAAGGTTGGCGCCCGTTCCCTCCATGTATTGAGAGATGCCGTAGCCGCCGCGCAGCACCCAGCGATCGTCGGGGCGCCACGCGAGGCCGAGCCGCGGCTCGAAACCTTTATAGTACGGCTGATAGAGCGCGCGCGACTCGCGACTGCCATCGGCCGCGATGATCTCCTGGCCGGTGGTCAGGCTGAAATTCGCCTGGCGGTTGGTCTCCTCGACGACCGGCTGCGTGTACGCCCAACGCAGCCCGAGATTGAGCGTGAGCGCCTGCGTCACCTTGTAGTCGTCCTGCACGAAGAGCGCGGTCCGGTCGTGAACGTGCGTCCACGGCTCTGAGTTGCTGCCGCGCCCCTTGGTCGTCACCTGATCGAGGAGGAAATCGGAGAACGGGAACCCGGTGAAGGCGCCGCCGTATGTGAATATCCCGAGCAGGCCGTTGTTGCCGGCGTAGAAGCGCCGCTGCGCGTAATGCAGGAGCTGTCCTCCGATCTTCAGCGCGTGGTCTCCCTTCAACCATGTGATCTTGTCGTTGAACTGATACGTTCGATCGAGCGTGTCCGTATCGCTCGCGCCCGCCCCGATCGTCAAGAGCCCGGAGTTCAACGTGAGCTGGCTGAGGCCGGGGATCGGCTGACCGCCGGCAATTCCGAACGTCGCGTTCGCATTCCCGATGCCGGCCCAATCGAGCGCCTTCGTCACAATCGTGATCTGGTTGTATCCAACGATCGCTTCGTTGACAACCGTCGAGCTGAAGATGCGATTCCAATTGAAGGCCACGTTGCGGAACGGCGCGTCTCGCAACGTCCCGAGCAGCAGTGGAATCGGCCGCTTGTCGTTCTTCTCGTCATACGAGGCCACTGACACGCGTCCGAAGACCTTGTCCTTTGCCGACGCGTTCCAGTCGACGCGCGCGTCGCCCTGATGAGCACGGATGGTCGTGAGCGCGTCGCCGACGAAATTGCCGCTCACGCCGCCGGGGACGGTCCGGTTGGGCAGCGGGTACAGCGACGTGTTGCCGAGAATCGCGCGAGCGATCGGGCTGATGCGTGTCCCGGGAATCTGATTGCCCGCGAACGGCACGCCAGTCAGCGGATCGCGAATGGTCGCTCCCGCGCTCGAGAGATCGCCACTGCGCCACGAGGCTGGTGCAACCGAGATCGTTTCGGAACCTGGCGCGTCGAACCGGGTGCCCTGATAATCACCGAAGATGAACCACTTGTCCTTCTTCAGCGGGCCGCCGAGCGTGCCGCCGAAGATGTGCTGCGTCCGCTGCGCTTTCGGCGCACTGGACCGGTTGTTGTCCCACGTGTTCGCGTCGAAGTCGCTGTTGCGGTAGAACTCGAAGACGTTGCCGCGCACGATGTTCGATCCGGATTTGGTGACGTTGCTGATCACCGCGCCCGCGACGTTGCCCGTGTCCGCGGCGTAGTTGTTCGTCTCGACGCTGATCTCGGCGAGTGCGTCGGGACTGGGCTGATACGCCACGAGGTTGTCGATCGACTCGTTCATGTCGACGCCGTCGACCATGTAGTTGTTCGTCTGCTCGCGGTTTCCGTTCACGTACGGCCGCCCGCCGCCGAAGTTGCGAATGTTGGTGAAGGATCCGGGGTTCACGCTGACGACCCCCGGCAGCAGCAGCGACAACTGTCCGGTGTTCCGGCCGTTCAGCGGCAACGCGACGACCGTCGTGCCCGAGATCACTTCGCCGACCGTCACCGACTCGGTCTGCAGAAGCGGCGACTCGCCGGCGACCAGGATGGTCTCCTCGATCGCGCCGAGCTGCAGCGTGAAATCGAGCCGCACGATCGCCTTCGCTTCGACTTCAATCGGATTGGTCGTCGCCGTCTTGAAGCCGGAGAGCTCAGCCTTCAGCACGTACGTTCCGACCGGTACCGATGTGATGCTGTAGTTGCCGGCTTCGTTCGACACGGCCGTGTACGCCACGTTGGTGGCCTGATTGGTGGCGGTCACGGTCGCGCCGGGGACTTTCGCACCGCTCTGATCGCTGATGATGCCCGTCAGCGACGCAGCGCCGGTTTGAGCGAAGGCGGTGACTGGAAGAAGGTGCAGGGCAAGCAGAAGCGAGAGGGTCGAGACCACCGATCGCGAAGCGCTCATGGTTCCTCCATCCCGTGGACGAGAGTCGCGTAACCATGGCGCACCTCGATTCGTGAGTCAAGGTAGGATGGGGCCGGAGGCGGGCGCATGCACAGAAGATCGTTCGTCCGGCTGCTCGCGGCGACTCCATTCATTCGGGACTTCCAGATTCGGTCCGACACACCGACGCTCCGGGTGGTTTCGAGTTACTCCGCCTCCTCCACGCCGGGAATGCCTGGACCATATCCGGGGCGCGTCGTGTCGATCCGATCGGACAAATGCGTCGACACGTCGACCGGCGCGGCGAACGACGAGATCGTGCGCGAGATGATGGCGCGGGGCATGCGGACGCTGACGGGCGCGGGCACGACAGCCGATGCCTGGCGACGTTTCTTCGAGCCATCGGATATCGTCGGTATCAAAGTCAACTGCGGCGGCTATCCGCACTGTGTCTCCGCGTATGAGATCGTGGCTGACGTCGTGCGGCAACTCATGGGCATCGGTGTGCCTGTGTCGCACATCTACGTGTACGAGCGCTTTCAGGATCAGATGAACGAGGTGAACTACGCGCCGCATCTGCCCGAGGGGGTGCAGATCGTCGCCGCCGAGCGCGCGAACCGCAACGTCGACAACAGCGGCTACGATCCGGCGACGTACCTCGAGGCGGATTTCTTCGGCGAAGACGACACGCGGTCCAACATGATGCGGCTCGTGTCACGCGTCCTGACGAAGATCATCAACATCCCGAACATGAAGGATCACGGCGCCACCGGCGTGACCGGTTGCCTCAAGAACATCGCCTACGGCAGCTTCTCCAATGTCGCGCGCACGCATCAACGGGGCAAATCGCACACCTATTCGGTTGTCGGAGCGCTGGCCGCGATGGAGCCGCTGCGATCCAGGACCGTGCTGCAGATCATGGACGGTCTGCGCGGCGTGTGGCATGGCGGTCCGTTTGCGAGAACCACGCGCTACGTCTTCTATCCGCGGCAGATCATGTTTGGCACCGATCCGGTCGCCATCGATCGCCTGCTGCTCGATATCATCGACAAGGAGCGCCGTGCGCGCGGCGCGATCTCGATCTGGGACCGCTCGCCCGGCTCTCTTCGGATGGACGACACGCGCGCGCGCGACGCCGATCCGAACGTCAACATCATCATCCGCGAGCCCGGTCATGTGGAGTACGCCTCGACGCTCGGTCTTGGCGTGTACGATCGCGCGCGAATAGTCATCAAAGACGTAGATGTTCCCTGAGCAGACTCTCTTCGAATTGCCGCGAAAAAAATGACTTCCTTGCTCTTGCTCGCGCTCTCGCTGCCGTGTGTGTACTCGGCACAGAGCGTCGACAGCCGTGCAACGCTCGAGCGCGCCGGCATCAGACGGTTGTGCACAGAGGCGGACCTCGCGCAGCGTGAAGCGCTGCCAACTCCCGGCACCGCACCGCGCGCCGGGCTGGCGTCGCCGACGCGCAGCCCGTGGATTGTGGCCAGCGGATGGCGCTTCGTGAGGCATCCGGGAACGAAATACGTCTACGAGGTCCCGGCCGGAAAGGCGGCGCTCGCGGCCGCCGAGGCCTTTGCCTATGGCGCAGACGCGGCGCTCAGGATCGACCCGGCCGACGCGCGCGCGCTCGGTGAGATGTTGAAATTCCTGGAGGCGCTGTCGTCTGTCGATCTTCCGCCCGTGTCGGACCTCGCGATCGTGGACGATGGGTCGCCGATCACGGGCGAGGTCATGAACCTGCTGGCCCGGCGCAATCTGTTGTTCGACGTGGTTCAGGCGCCCTCGCCGCGATACCGGATCAACATAAGGATAGGAGCTCCCGGGTACCCGCGCGAGGAGGCTGCCGATCCGAGCGCCTTCGCCCTCAGGATCCGCCGTCAGCTCACCGACGACCAGCGAGCGCTGCGAGTCTACGGAAGCGAGGTCGTCATCTGCCGGCTGACGGCCGACGCCGGGCGGGCGAGGGTGCACGTGATCAATTACGGGGGCCGCGAAATCGAGGGGCTGCGCATTCGACTGCGCGGCGCGTACGGAAACGGCGAGGCTCACGTCGCAGGCGGCGTGGGACGTCTCGCGCTGCAGGATCAGGTCGTCGCCGACGGCGCGACCGAGTTCTCGCTTCCACGACTAACGACTTATGCGGTGATCGATCTCGAAGCCGCCCGTTGATCGAACCGGCACGAAGAAAAACACTTCGGTCGCGCGAAGGCGATTCAAATAGTTTCGGCTGCGCTCGGGGCCGAGCACGAAGAACGCGTCGTCGAGCGCATCGCCCTCGGTTCCACTGCTCGCGAGCACGACCACGCTCAGCACACCTTGCGCCGGCGTGCCGGTGCGCGGATCCATGATGTGTGAATAGGTCACGCCGCCAGCTTCGAACGATTTCTCGGAGCTGCCCGCAACCGAGACCGCGCGGTCCTTCAAT
Organism: Acidobacteriota bacterium; assembly: GCA_003222395.1. Lineage (GTDB taxonomy): Bacteria > Acidobacteriota > Vicinamibacteria > Vicinamibacterales > CAVVIG01 > Gp6-AA45. The sequence goes on along the minus strand of QHWB01000030.1, from coordinate 332,833 downwards.
TCGATGGTCAACGCGATCTTCCGCGAGTCGATCGGATCCTGGATCGCGACTGTCCATCCGTCACGCCCTGGCGGCGCGCCGATCGCGTAGATGGTGCTGCCTCCGGCGCTGATGAGAGCGGCCGTGATCCGTCGCCGCTTGAACAATCCGGCGACGCGATCGACGGCGTAACCTTTGGCGATGCCTCCGAGATCGAGCTCCACGCCGGACCGATCGAATCCGATCGTCCGTGACGTCGGATTCAGGATCACGTGGGCGCCGCCAACCAGACGCCGCGCGGCGGCGAGCTCGTCGTCGGACGGCACGCGGCCGTCGCCGCGGAAGAAGCCCCACGCCTTCATCAGGGGGCCGACCGTGATGTCGAAGGCGCCGCTGGACTCGTGCTGATATCGCATCGCGTCGGCGATGAAGTCGAAGAGCTCCGGATCGACGGCGACTGGATGCTGTGCAGCCTCACGGTTGACGCGCGACAGCGGGCTGTCGGATTTGTAGTGACTCATCAGCCGGTCGATGCGGTCCACCTCGTCGAACCCTTCATCGACGATGCGCGGCAATGCGTCCGCATCGGGACCGTACGCCTCGATGGCGTACTCGCATGCCATCGAGATGCGGCTCGCCTCGTGATGGAAGAGATGCTCGGGCTCGATCGCTGCCGCGCGGTGCGGCCCAGTCGTGACGGTCGCGAGCGACAAGGCAACGAACGCCGACGCGCAGCGGGCCGTCGCGCCGACCGATGCCAACGGCTATCCTCGAGCGGTCAGGACTTCACGCAGACGCCGCGCGACGATCTTCTCCTCGCCGGGCCGCATCATCCAGACGCCGATCACGACGGCATCGCCCTCGGATCGGGTTCCGATTGAAGGCTCTCCGGCCCGCAGCTTGTCGACGGCATCGGCCGCGGTCATCCCTTTCGCCGCGCCGTCCCACGAGATCCGCACGTGAGGCACGTGGTTGGCGACCTCGGGCACGAAGATCTCGGCTTTGATGCCCGGCACGGCTGCGACGCCGCTGCGAATCGCTTCGGCGCGTGCTTCGAACTCACGCTGTTCCGCCGCGTGATCCTTCGCGAGATACAGCTCCAGCGCCGCGAGCATGCCCACCATCTCTTCCTTGTTGACTTTCATGCCGCGTCCGACGCTGTTCCCGTTCGGCGGTGCGTTCAGGCGGGCGGCCGCGATGAGATCCTTTCGGCCGAGCAGCAGGCCGGCGCTCTGAGGACCTCGGAGTCCCTTGCCGCCGGAAAAGGCCACGAGGTCGAAACCCATCTTCGTGTACTTCCACAGATTGTCGACCGGCGGTACGTCGGCGGCAGCATCGTTCAGAGTCGGAACGCCGTGTTGCTTCCCGATCTGGACGAACTCTTCGTCGCGGATCCGTCCTTCCGTGTTGTTGTTGTTGTAGAAGAGCATCATCGCGGTCTGCGGATTGATCGCCCGCTCCATCTCTTCCCGCGTCTCCACTTCCACGAGCCGCACTCCGCAATTGCGGACGGCATGGTCGTAGCCGAAGCGATGCGATTTCTGGATGATGACCTCGCTCTTCATGCCGGCGAGGTTGGGCAGGTCGACGACCTTGCGCGGATCCACCCCGGTGAGCACGGCTGCCGTTCCGAGCGTCAGCGCAGAAGCGGCGCCCGACGTCACCATCGCGCCTTCACAGCGGAGGAGCGTCGCGATGCGCGCGCCGACGCGGTCGTGGAGCTCGTCGAGCATCACGTAGTGTCTGGAAGCGTACGTGATCGCCTCGATCACTTCAGGCGGCATCAGCGAGGCGGTCATCGCCGTGTAGGTCCCCGCGGCGTTGATGAAGGGACGCACGCCGAGCTCGCGAAAATAATCGCGGCCGCTTCCCGGCGCGGCCGTTGCCGTCACGGCGTTCGCTTCGACGAAGCCTCCGACCAGCGGCAGTCCCGAAACGATTTCAAGAAAGCGCCTTCGACTCCACATGCGCGACTCCCATCGGGTGATTGGATAATCGGGTAATTACCCAATTACCCAATTACCCGATTACCCGATTCAGCTCGTGGATTGTAACGCCGCACCGTTCTTCGCGTACCATGCCGTTGGACTGATGAGGCGATACGTCCGTTTCTTCGCCCTGGCTGCGTTCCTGCACGCCAGTCTCGCGTCCGCGCAGAATCCGATCGCGATTGTGGGTGCCCGCCTCGTCGACGGCACTGGAACGGTCCCCGTGGAAGATTCCATCGCCGTTGTCGAGGGCGACCGCATTCAAGCGGCAGGACGGCGTGGTGCCGTCAGGATTCCAGGCGACGCGACCCTCGTCGACGCCAAAGGCAAGTTTCTGTTGCCGGGGCTCGTCGATGTGCACTGCCACATCAACCAGCCGCCCGACGACATGAAGCGATATTGGCTCGCGCAGCTCCGATGGGGTGTGACGACGATGCGGTCGGCGGGGAACGACAAGCCGGAGACGGTGCCGCTTTTCAGGGAGACGCGGAGAGGCGCGTTCCTCGCGCCGCGCGCATACACGGCCGGACAAGGTTTCAGCGTGAACGGCCCGTATCCCGGCGCGCCGGTCTTCAACCCGGCGACTGCAGACGAGGCGCGCGCGAACGTGAGGAGCCTGAAAGCGCAGGGCGTCGATTTCCTCAAGATCTGGATGACGAATCCAAAGTTTTCACCCGACGTCATTGCGGCGATCGTCGATGAAGCGAGCAAGCAGGCTATCCCGGTCGTCGCGCACGTCACCGACGTCGCGAGCCTGCATCAGCTCGCGGAGCTCGGCGTCACCGATTTTCTTCACAACCCGCGCGATCAGCCGGTGACGCCCGATCTCGTGGCGTACGCGAAGTCCCGCAAGCTGACGTTTGCGCCGACGCTCGCGAACATGGAATCGCCGTGGTTCTACTACGAGCATCCCGACATCCTCGGCATGCCGACGCTGCAGGACGCGTTGTATCCGCGCGGCCGTCAGATGCTGGCCGATTCACGCAGAAGAGACGAGACGCTGTCGTCCGACCTCGCACGGCGCAAAGCGAGAATGCGCGAGCAGACGTACCCGTTCATCAAGGCGATGTCGGACGCGGGCGTCCGCATCGTCACGGGTACCGACTGCGGCGCCGAGGCGTCCCAGGTGACGCCGTTCGGCCATGCGACGCACCGGGAGCTGCAGATGTTCGTCGAGGCCGGGATGGCGCCGCTGGCCGCGATTCGCGCCGCGACGCTCGATGCCGCGCGGGTGATCGCGCGCTCCGAGGATCCGGACTACGGATCGATTCGCGCCGGCAAGGCGGCAGACCTGCTGCTGCTGGACGCCGATCCGATTGCGGACATCAACAACACGATCAGAATCAGCAGGGTCATGCGCGCGGGGCGCTGGGTTCGATGAAGCGAGCTGTCCTGGCGCTGACCGTGCTGACGATGTGCCTGCAACCCGGCGTGCGCGCGCAACGCGACGAGCGGCCGCGGTTGTCGGTGAAGCCCACCGACGATTTCGCAGTCACGGGCGCCGGTGATCATGCGGCGTGGCGGCAGGCCGACTGGGTAACGCTGCGCCGCCGCGAACCTGATGGTCATCCGTACGACACTCGATTCAAGACTTTGTACTCGAGTACCGGCTTGTATTTTCTGATCGACGCAACGGACCGCACGCTTACGGCGACCATGAACGAAGACTTCATGGATCTGTGGAACGAGGATGTGTTCGAAGTCTTTCTCTGGACCGACGAGCGTTACCCCATGTACTTGGAGTACGAGATCTCGCCGCTCAATCGCGAGCTCCCGATCCTCATCCCGAATTTCGGCGGCCAGTTCCTCGGCTGGCGGCCGTGGCACTACGAGCGCGATCGTCTGACGCGGAAAGCCACCGGCACCGTCGGAGGACCGAAACAGCCGCACGCGGCGATTCAGGGCTGGCGAGCCGAGTTCTTCATTCCGTACGCGCTGCTGCGGCCGCTGCAGAACGTTCCGCCGAAGCCGGGCACGAGGTGGCGTGCCAACGTCTACCGCATGGACTACGACGAGGGAAGACGTGCGCAGTGGGAGTGGGCGCACGTGGAGAAGAGCTTCCACGAGTACGAGCGGTTCGGCGACCTGCTGTTCGCCGGTCGCTGAGATCGTTTTCTAGTATTTCGAGATCAAAAGCCCTCGAGCCGCCGATCGGCATCACCGAAGCGATCGAGCGTCACGCCCATCCTGTCCATGATCGAGAGATACAGGCTGCACAGCCGGCGGTTGTCGTCGCCGGCGTAGAGATATTCGAGCGAGCGCCCGGTCTCGAGCGTGCCGCCGAGGCCACCCGCCGTCACGACCGGCAGCTTCATGTTGTCGTGCTTCCACCCGGACCACATGTTCGAGAGCCACAGCAGGCAGCAGTTGTCGAGCACCGTGCCGTCGCCTTCGGGCATCGCGTCCAGCCTTTCGGCGAGGTACGCGAGCTGACTCAGATGGAAGCGCGAGATGCGCTCGTAGCCGTCCGACAGATCGTCGTGCGACGCCGAATGGTGATCGCCGCGCATCTCGAGGAACGGATAGGAGAGCGACGACAGATCGCGCGCGAGCAGCAGCGAGGCGACCCGCGTCCTGTCGCTCTGGAAGCCGAGCGCGATGACGTCGCACATCAATCGTGCGTGTTCGCGAACCTCATTCGGCGCGCCGTTCCGCACGCGATCGACGCGCGTCTCGACCTCCCGCACGCTCGTCAGATATCCGTCAAGTCTTTCCCTGTCGGACGCGCTCACCATTCGGCCGACACGCGCGGCGCGATCTTTCACGCGATCCAGGATGCTCTGATGCCGGAGGCTCCCGCGATTCTCGAACACGCGGTCGAACGCGCTCGACGGCGACAACTCGCTCGGCACGGGCGAACCGTCGCTCCGCCACGAGATGTGCGAGCTGTACGCCATCGAGAAGTCCGTCTCGTGATACCCGGTCATCGGCGGCTCGCACGCCAGCACGAGGCTCGCCTGCGGCGTCTCGTGACCCATTCGGTTCGCGAGCACCTGGTCTGCGGTGATCCCCGATCGCACGATCGGCCCTGGCTGGAGGGGCACGCCGGACAGGAGATTGCCGGTCTGCGCGGGATGGATGCCCATTCCGACGGCCGGTTTGTTGAACAGGCCGTTGATCACGTTGATCTTCAGCTTCAGGGTGTGAAGTGGCTGAAGCGATCGGCTCAACGTCATTTCGGCGCCGTTGCCGCGCGCCCACCAGTGATTGCCGTTGATGCCGTTGCCCGTGAACAGCACGGCAAACCGCTTCGGAAATCCGCTCGATCGATCGGACCTGACCGCCGCCGCGACCGGCAGCGACTCGAGCCATGGCAGCGCCATGGCGACGCCGCCAGCGCGGAGCACGGTGCGCCTGGAGATCATGTTCACCTCGCTCGGCTAAAGCCTTCGCGCTACATCTACTAACGCCTTCGCGCTACATCTACTAACGCCTTCGCGCTACATCTACTAACGCCTTCGCGTTACATCGATGACGTCGGCGGCAGGAACTTCACGCACACGGGCGACGGCGCGTTCGCGAAGACGCCCGACGGTTTCAATCGGCCGTTTCCGGCGTCGATTCGCGCGACGAGGATCGTGTCGGAATCCTGGTTGCCGACCGCGAGATATGTTGCGGCGGGTTCGATCCCGAAGTGACGCGGCTTGAATCCGCCCGTTCCCTGCTCCTCGACGTAGGTCAGCGTCCCGGTATCCGAATCGACGTCGAACAGCACGACGCTGTTGTGACCGCGGTTCGACGCGTACAGCCACTTGCCGGACGGATGCACGTCCACTTCAGCGCCCGTATTCGCGCCATCGAAATGTTCGGGCAGCGTCGAAACCGTCTGCACTTCGTGCAGCGCGCCGGCGTTCGCGTCGTACCGGAAGGCCGTCACCGTGGAGGTCAGCTCGTTGATGACGTAGGCGAAGCGACCGTCGGGCCGAAAGACCATATGACGCGGTCCGGCGCCCGGTTTCACCTGCGCGAACGGCGGATCGTGGGGCGTGAGCCTCCCGCGCTGCGCGTCGAATCGGTACGCGAGCACTTTGTCCAGTCCGAGGTCGCACACGAACACGAAGCGGTTCGCGCGATCGATCGTCACGCAGTGCGCGTGCGGACCTTTCTGGCGATCCGGGTTCACGCTGCTGCCGGTGTGTTGCACGACGTGACTCGCCACGCCGAGCCTTCCGTCGGCGGAAACCGGAAGCACCGACACGCTGCCGCTGCCGTAGTTCGCGATCAGCAGGTGCCGGCCGCTCTTGTCGAGAACCAGGTGGCACGGACCGGTGCCCATCGACGGACGCTGATTGACGAGCGTGAGCGTCCCCTTCGCCTTGTCGATTGAGAAAGCGCTGACAGCGCCGGTCGCCTTGCCCTCGAACTGGTCCATCTCGTTGACCGCGAACAGCAGCCGCCGCTTCACATCGATCTCGAGGAAGGAAGGATTCGGCGACGCCGCCGCCAATCCAAGCGGGACGAGCCTGATGTTCTGCGAGACCGCGGGGTTCTCGGCCTGCAGTCTGAACAGATAGATCCCTTGACTCTTCGTTCCCGTATAGGTGCCGACGTAAACCAGCGTGGGATCCATCGGATCGATTGCTAATCCTTCAACGCACCCGGCAGAAACGGAAAGAGCTTCCGGATCAATGCCTGGTCGGGACGCGCGCCGTACTCGCAAATCTCGAATGCTTCGGCGTAGCGGACCGCGCCGCCCTTCTCCGGCCCGTACCATCTGGCGAGCACGGCCCGGACGGCGGGCGTCGGCTGAACGGCGCGCGTTTCACGGAGCCAGCGCCGGCGCGCGCTCGCCTCCTTCGGCACGCTTTCCAGTTGGCCGTCGACCCACGGCAGCCACTCGTACATCTGCGACACGTGGGCGTCCAGCATGTCGATCTTCTTCTCGATCACATCGTCAATCGACACCGCCACGTCCGGGGCGAACGGCTGCGGCTTCTGAAAGCCGTCTTCGAAATACATGAACACCGGATTCTTTCGCAAAGCAGGCGTGTCCGGTGCGACGTTCGGGACGACCACCATGTAGGCGGCGTCCTGCACGAGGATGCCGGTGTAGCGATGATCCGGATGATAGTCGTTCGGCCGCGGCGCGAGGACGAGGTCCGCGTTCCACTGCCGAATCTGCCGGATGATCTGCTCGCGCACCGCGAGCGTCGGCAGCAGCTCGCCGTCGTGATTGTCGAGGACGACGTACTCGATGCCGATTCGGCGACCGGCTTCGCGCGCTTCGGCGCGACGCCGCGCGGCGAGCGCGCCGCCGCCTTCGGTCTGATGGCCGGCGTCGCCGTTGGTCACCGACACGAATCGCACGCGGTGGCCGAGGGCCGCGTACTTCGCCGCAACGCCTCCGGCGCGCTGATCGCAGTCGTCGGGATGCGCGCCGAACGCGATGACGTTCAGCTTGCCATCCGTGGCCGGAGCCTGCGTGCGCTGCGCGGCCGCCTGCGCGCCGGCCGCAGGGCCCGCATGAAGCGCCGGTCTGTCGTACGCGAGGAGAGCCGCGAGGATGAGCGTCGTGAGTCTCGGCATGACGATCAAATGTAGGCGATCAGCGCATCGTGCGCTCGATGACCGGCCTCGAGAGAAGCCAGAATGATATCGGGCGTCACGGGGCTTCGACGGAACACGTCGCCGCCAACGGCGTCCGCGATGGCGGCGAGCACGGCGCCAAAGCCGGCCCCTACCGGTGGCTCGCCCACCCCCCGCGCGCCGACTGGCGTTTCCGGATCGGGAATATCGAGCGCCGCGTGCTGCATGGCGACCGGAACGTCCAGGATGGTCAGCGGCTTGTTGTAATGAAACCGCGTCGCAAGCGGCACGCCGTAGCGCTGGTCGTACACCGTCTTCTGCGTGAGCGCGTGACCGATTCCCAGACAGCCGCCGCCGAGGATCTGGCCGCCAAGACTGCGGGGATTCACGACGGTGCCGACGTCGGCGACGGCCGTGTAATCAATCAGCTTCACGGATCCGGTCTCCACGTCGACTTCTACTTCCGCGAACCCGACTACGTACGAGTGCGTCTCGCCGTCGTGTGGATACGTATCCTTCGCCACGCCCATCAAGCCGCGGCCAGCAAGCGCGATCGCGGACGCGCGGGTCGTCGCATGGATGTTGGACGGCAGCTCGTGCCCGTCGTATTTGCCGCCGAGCTCGATGGCGCGCCGTGCGGCCTGTGCGAACGTGAGATGTCTCGACCGATCCCGGCTGTCGTAGACGCGGCCGGCCTCCACGCGATAGCCGTCAGGCGGGCCGCCCAGATCCGTGGCGGCGATCTCCAGCAGCTTCTGCCTGGCATCCATCGCGGCCGCATGATTCGATCGCGAGATCGCGTGCATCGTCTGGCTGCCGTCCGATGTGCAGGTCCAGGGAAGGTTCTTGCTCGTGTCGCCCCAGACGACCTCCACGCTCTCCCACGGCATATCGAGCACTTCGGCGGCGACGCGAGCCGTGTCGATGACCGAGTGCGTTCCGAGATTGCCGGCACCCGATTGCACGTACAGCTTTCCATCAGGCCGAATCGTCATCAGGCCGTCGTACCCAATCGAGTAACCACCGATGAAGGGGCTGACCGCGATGCCGATTCCGCGCACCTTGACACCGGACCGTTTTCCGCTGCGCGCCCGCCGCTCGTCCCACTTGAAGAGCTCGACTCCGCGATCGATCGCTTCGCGCACGAATGCGCTCGTGACATAGCTGCGTTTGCCGTCCCTGCCGGGGCCGCCGAGCGATGCCTTGCCGGCCGGTGCGTTGACGCGATGCAGCGCCACCGGATCGATCCCCAACCGTCGTGCCGCTTTGGCGAGCAGCGGCTCCATGATCGCGTTCTGCTGCATGCCGCCCGGTGATCGCTGCGATGTTGGCGGCGGCGTGTTCGTCAGAACTGAAAGGCCCCGGAAGCGCATGGCCATCGGCTGGTACGCAAGCGAGCACATGACGGGCGCCGCTTCGAGATCGTATTGATCCTCGTAGGGGCCGGCATCCTGCAGGACGAACATGTCCACAGCCGTGATGCGGCCGTCCTTCCGGAAGCCAATCCTGACGCGCGCCAGCAGCGACGGCCGCGTCCGGCCGATGAAGTGCTCCTCCTCGCGGCTGATGCGCATCATCACGGGCGCGCCGATCTTCTTCGCGAGAAGTGCCGGCACGGCCACGGTGTGCGTCCCGGGAATCTTGCTCCCGAAGCCGCCGCCCGTGTATTCGCTGATGAGCACGACCTGCTCCGGTCGGATGCCAACCCACCGCGCAACCGAGGCGACGGTCCGCACGACGCTTTGCGTGGAGCAGTGGAGATGAAGCTTCCCGTTCTGCCAGTACGCCATCGCCGTGCGCGATTCGAGCGGCTGATGGCTCGTCGACTGCGTATGGAACGTCTCGTCGAGAACGAAATCTGCGTGCTCGAAGCCGGCGTCGACGTCACCGTACGTCCACTGGACTCCGGGTTCGCCGGTGGGCAGGGCGCCATCTTCTGCGCTGGCGAAATCGTGCGAAGTCCACTTCACCGTCTTCAGCTTTCCGGCGACAAAAGCATTGCCTTCGCGCCGCGCGTTCGGTCCGTCCGGACGCAGGCTCGCCAGCGGATCGATGACGAACGGCAGCGGCTGCAAATCGAGCGCGATCCTCTCGATAGCTGCTGCCGCGGTCGCTTCGTCGACTGCCGCAACGGCGAGGATCGGCTCGCCCTTGTAGACCGGTTCATTCGTCAGTGCCGCCTCGGGTGGAAGCGATGTGGCTGCTTCGGATGCGGCATCTCTCGGCGCAGCCGGCAAGTCATCGGCAGTCAGGATGCCCCTCACGCCCGGCATCGCCAGGGCGTCGCGAGCGTCGATCCCGCGCACGCGGCAATGCGGCATCGGGCTCAGGACCAACTTGCAGAACGCCATGCCGTCGGCCCGATAGTCTTCGGCGTACTTCGCGCGACCCGTCACCTTGGCGATCAGATCTGGCGTCGTGTAGTTGTGACCGAGCAGCTTGTAATCAGACATCAGCTCCCTCCGCTTCCGAGCGTCTTTTCATGTCGATCCAGGAGGTCGCGTCACCGAAGATGGGATCCGCGGCGAGGAGTGTACGCTACTTGACCCCGGGAAGGTTCGAGAACCATCCTGAAGCGCCATGCTGCCGCTCGAGCGGGAACTCGCGGCGCTCAAGTTCATCGACGGCCTGTCCGGTCATTTGACAGACGTCCGCGAGCCGCACAAGGCGCTCCGTCATGGGCTGCGCGACACGCGCGAGTTCTTCCGGGCCACTCACGGCTGCATCGCCACGCTCCGTGCCGGCCGGCCGGAGGCCGATCTGCTCTTCTGAGTTGTGACGACAATTCGCGGACGCGTTGGGGACCCCGGTGTGGGGCGGAGCCCATGTGAGATGAAGAGCGATCACTTCGATGGCCGAAGATTCGTGAACCCCACAGGCACGGCCGGCCAGCCGTTCACGGCCGTTCCCCGGATGCTCCTCGAGGCGCGAACACCGTGGCCGCCACAGATCGATGAACCGCCGCAGCGGCCGCCGGCGCTCGATGGCGCGGCGGCCGTCGTCACCTTCATCGGTCACGCGACGTTTCTGATTCAAACGGCCGCAGGAAATATCCTGACCGACCCGATGTATTCCGAGCGCGCAGGTCCGCTGAACGTGTTCGGACCGCGGCGCGTGCGGCAGCCCGCCGTGCGGTTCGACGACTTGCCGCCGATCTCGACCGTGTTGCTGAGTCATAACCATTACGATCATTGCGATCGCCATACGCTCGGCATGCTCGCGAAGCGGTTCGATCCGATCGTCGTGACGCCTCTGGGCAACGCTGCGCTCGTGCGGTCGGCCGGCATCCGCCGAGTCGAGGAGCTCGACTGGTGGCAGGACTCGAAGAGCTCCGCGCTGCCGATCACGCTGACGCCGGCGCAGCACTTCTCCGCGCGGACTCCGCTGGATCGAAACCGTGCGCTGTGGGGTGGATTCATGCTCGCGCCGCCCGGCGCGCGCATCCTGTTCGCCGGCGACAGCGCGTATGGACCCTTCTTCCGCGACATCCGGCAGCGGCTCGGTCCAATCGACCTGGCGCTTCTCCCCATCGGCGCGTACGAGCCGCGCTGGTTCATGCGCGTCGTTCACATGAATCCGGCGGAGGCGGTGCAGGCGCACCTCGATCTCGAGGCGTCCGAGAGCGTGGGGATGCATTTCGGCACGTTCCAATTGACGACCGAGGGCATCGACGAACCGTTGCACGCGCTCGAGAACGCGTGCCGCACGAACAACATTCCTCCGTCCCGGTTCCGCACGCTCCGCTTCGGGGAATCAGTGCGGCTGACATAGCATCGAAGAACTGCGCGAGACGCAGAGAGTCCCGAGCCGCGCAGAAACGGTCAGCGAGGATCGCGCTGGCTGACTCAGTGCGACACGGACCGACCCCTTCACGTCGATTTATCGATCACGCGTGTGCCGATCCGGGACACTGGAGCGGCAGCACCGCGATCAAGCGAATCCTCCTAACGCGCCAGCCATCGAAGACTTATGGCGGATCGGGAAGCTGGTCCTGGCATTGCTCTTCCGGTGGTGAATCGATCTGTCCAAGGCCACGCCGAGGACTCCTGAATGACGTTGCCCAAGTTCTTCCGTCTGCTCGTCGTTGCCGCGATCCTGATCGGAGCAGCCGTTCTGCTCGGATCGATCGGCTGGCCGCAGCCCGATCGGACTCGTGAATTCTGCGCCGTGATCCTCGCGGCGATTCTGACGTCGGCCTTCGCGATCCCGCGGTCGACGGCGGAGGACCGCGGGATGATGACGCCGCCCTTCGTCGTCGATTTCACCGCGCTGCTGCTCCTCGGCGGCAACGCGGCGCTGTTCGTCGCGGCGGCCGGCATCATGACGCGGTGCCTCGCCGATCCGGACGGCGCGCGTCCATTACGCAGACTGTTGGTCAACGCCGGCAGCATCATGATCGCGATCGAAGCGGCGTCGTTGACCGTCGTCGCTCTCGGCGGCGTGGCCGGCCATTTCACATGGCCGTGGCAGGCCGTCCCGATCGCGGCGGCCCTCGTCTCGTACTGCTTCGTGAAGAGCATCTCGGCCGAAGTGATTGCGCCGCTCGTGAACAAGTCGGCGATCAATCGAGCGTGGCCGAAGGCTCTGCTCGTGAACGCTCCGAATTATTTCATCGGCGCCGGCGTCGCCGTCGGGCTGATCGAAATCCTCGACCACCGCATGTGGGAGCTGTTGCCGGTCGTCGCCGTGCCGCTCTACTGCGCCTATCGCGCGTACTGCGGCGACGTCAACCGCCTCGAGCACGAGTACCGCCGCCGTGAAGTCCTCGAATCGGTCAATCAGGGCATGTCGGTCCTCGACAGCTTGGGCCGGGTGACGCTCTGGAACGACGCTCTGGAACGGATCACAGGGTGTCCGCGCGATCGAGCGCTCGGCCGTCCACTCGCCGGCGCGATCCCTTCGCTCAATCAGACTCCTCTCCCGAAAGCCGTCCAGGAGGCGGTGACGAGCAGGAGTCCTCGAACGCTCACGCATCTTGGACTGCCTTCGGCGTCGGCCGCGCGAATTCTGGAGGTGAAGATCCTTCCAGTTGCTGACGGCGTGACGCTCTTGTGGCACGACACGACGGATCGATTGCACGCCGAACAGGCACTGAAACGAAGCGAAGAACGGCTGACGCTCGCGGCGGAAGGCGCGAACGACGGATTGTGGGAGTGGGATCTTCGAACGCAGGCGTTCTACGCATCGGGCCGCTGGAAGGCGATGATCGGCCTGCCGGCGACCGCCGGCATCGGGCGCCCCGAGGAATGGCTGGGCCGCGTTCATGCCGAAGACGTCGCTCCGCTCCGCGAGGCACTCGAAGCGCATCTCGGCGGAACCACCGATCACTTTCACCACGAGCATCGGATCCGCCACGAGGACGGCACCTACCGGCGATTCCTGTGCCGCGGCGTCGCCGCGCGAGGCGCCACACAGAAGACGGCCAGAATCGCGGGATCGCTTACCGACACGACCGAGCAGTCAACGGCTCAGGAGCAGCTGCGCAACGCCGGCTTCCGCGATCCTCTCACCGGGCTGTGCAACCGCGCGGTGTTCGTGGAGCGGCTCGGACAGCGGCTCGCCGAGTTCAAGCGCCAGAAGGGCGGCAACGGGTTCGCGGCGCTGTATCTCGATCTCGATCGCTTCAAGGTGGTCAACGACAGCCTCGGCCACATGGTGGGCGACGAATTGCTGACCGCGGTGTCGCGGCGGCTGGAGTCATGCCTGCGGCAGGGAGACGTGCTCGCGCGGCTCGGCGGCGACGAGTTCGCCATCCTGCTGAATGCGATCGGCGACCCGCAGCAGGCGAACGCCGTGGCATTCCGGATTCAGAAGGCGCTCAGCGATCCGGTGTCGATCGGCGGTCGGGAAGTCTTCACCTCGGCCAGCATCGGGATTGCGTTCGGTCTCGCTCACTACGACAACCCGGACGAGATCATGCGCGACGCCGATACCGCGATGTACCAGGCGAAGTCGCGCGGCAAGGCACGCCACGAGCTGTTCGATGCCGACATGCACGCGCGGACGCGCGATCGGCTCGGCCTCGAAAACGACCTGCGGCACGCGATCGACAGCAACGACTTCGAGGTGCACTACCAGCCGATCGTGCTCCTGTCGTCGCGGATGTGCGTCGGATTCGAATCGCTGGTCAGATGGACGCGCAACGGCGAGTCGGTCTCGCCGGCGACGTTCATTCCGATTGCCGAAGAGCTGGGGCTCATCGAGCCGCTCGGCACGTGGGTCCTGCAGCAGGCCTGCCGGACGTTTGCCGAATGGCAGCGGCAGTTTCCGGTCGACTACATCACCGTCAACGTCTCGAGCCGGCAACTGATGCAGCAGAACTTCATGCTCATCGTGGAGCAGGCCGTCCAGGCCGCGCGATTGAAGCCGTGCGACCTCCGTCTCGAAATCACGGAGACGGCCCTCATGGACAGTCCCGCGTCTGCGGCGAAGCTGTTGAACGAGCTACGCGAATTCGGCGTGAAAATTTATCTCGACGACTTCGGCACGGGCTACTCGTCGCTCAGTCACCTGCACAAGCTTCCCGTCGATGCGCTCAAGATCGATCGATCGTTCGTCAGAACTCTGGCGCTGGGGTCCGACCGTCCGGCCATCGTCGAGAGCATCCTGGCGCTGGCGCGCACGCTCAACACCAGTGTGGTCGCGGAAGGGATCGAGAGCGACGACCAGGCGCGTGAGCTGGTGCGCCTTGGATGTACGCATGCTCAGGGGTACCTGTTCTCGCGTCCGCTTTCGAGTCGCGCCGCCGAGCAGTTGCTCGCGGCGGGCCAGCCGCTCGGCCCGAAGCCAATCCAGCAAAGCGACGCCCACGACATCGATTGCTATTCGCCGTCGCGAGTCTTCGAGCCGACGGAGCAAATCGCCGTCTGACGCCACTCGTCTTCCGTTCAATCCTCCGCCGCACGGACGACGTCCACCACAACGAATCCAAACCAAGCGAGGGGAGCGCTGTCACGCGTTCTGGATCATCGCGGTGAGGAATTCATGCGAACCCGCCGGGCCGCACACCTCCTATGTCACGGGTCCGCCGTCCGGCTCCACCGTCAGTCGGAAGCGAAGGAACCGACAACATCGGCGTTCAGCGTCGATCGCCGCGGCGATTGCGTTCAGGATCGCAGAGCTTGCCTCGAATTCGAATCGATAGCCGTCTGCGATCGCGACCACACTGGTGGCAGCGCGGGCCAGCCCCGGAAGCAGTTGAGCGGTCCGCGTATTGAGTTCACCAGGCTGCAACGTGCAAACGATTGGAGGCTCACTCATAGATGCTCCGGATCATTGCCGGGCGCCATCGCGGAAATCTCGCGACAGTCGCCGTTTCAGCTTCCGCAGTTCACGCAGCGGGGCGCGACGAGCAGCGCCGAGGTTCTGACCGCCTTCGAGCAAGGCATCGGCAAAGCCCGCGACATGCTCCGTACCATGGACGATGCGGCGTTGGCGAAGACGTGGAAGGCGGTCGATGGTGACCGCGAAGTGTTCGCGCTTCCGGTTGGCGGGCTGCTGCGGTCGATCATGCTCAATCACTGGTATCACCACCGCGGTCAGCTGTCCGTGTATCTCCGCCAGGTCGGCGCGCAGGTGCCGTCGATTTATGGTCCGAGCGCAGACGAGAATCCGTTCCTGGCGCGACGCGAGGCCTCCGTCTCCGTTTAGCCAGTCGTTCGCTGAACTTGAAAAAATCAAGCAACCTTATGAGGTTACGCCGCTTCCGGCGGCGGCGCGTATCCGCCGATCGAACCTGACAGCAGGTCGGCGAGCTCGATCGAGGTTCGGTCTTCCCACATCGGCGCGATGATCTGGATCCCCACTGGCAGTCCTGCCGTGGTATGGCCGATCGGCGCGACGGTGGCCGGCAGGCCGGCCAGCGTCGCGGACGCGCTCCAATACGGAATCGCCTGCACGTACGGCCGCGAGCCGGCGTCGGTCTCAATCACGCGCGTGTCGATCGGCTCGCGATGATCGTGAGGAAAGGCGGCCGTCACCGTCACCGGCAGCAGAAAGACGTCGTGCGTCTGGAAGTACCGCTGCCAGCGCGCGCGACACGTCAGCCTTCGCTGTGTCTCGCGCAGCCAGCGCGCGTGCGGCTCCACGGCCGCGGCGGCGAACACGTCGTTGGGATTGCGCTCGAAGCGCTCGCGCGCTCGTTCGCGCCCGGCGCGATCCATGTCCGCCGTGAGGAGCGCGCCCAACAGGAACCCGAACGTGCTCATCTGCGCGTGCGGATCGATGCCTTCGGGCCATCCCTGTTCGATCGTCGCCCCCGCTTTGCGGAACGCTGAAAGCGTCTGCTCGCAGAGCGCGCGGATATCGGATGCGAGCGGCGCGAGATCATCGTCGAAGACGTAGCCGATTCGAAACTCGCTGAGCCGTGTATGACGCGGCGCGGGCATCCGCCACGTCCAAGCCTTCGCTTCATCGGCGCTCGGCCCACCGAGCACGGTCAGCGCGAGCGTGAGATCGCGCGCGCTGCGAGCCATCGGCCCGACAACGGACAGATCCATCGGATACCCAGGAGAACCGTCCCAGGGACCGGGCTGAAATCCCGCCGTGCCGATCAATTCGAGCGACGGCTTGTGACCGTATACCCCGCAGAAGTGCGCCGGAATGCGGATGGAGCCGTTGAGATCGCTGCCGATCGTGAGTGCCCCGAGGCCTGCAGCGACCGCCGCCGCGCCGCCGCCGGTCGATCCGCCGGCGGTTCGCGTTACGTCCCAGGGATTGTTCGTCGTTCCATAGACGGGGTTATAGCTTTGCCAGTCTCCGAGCAAGACCGGGACGTTTGTCTTGCCGATGGTGATTGCGCCTGCCGATTCCAAACGCTCGACCGCGGTGGCGGTTCGCGGACTCCTTCCGTCCTTCAGCGCCGGCAGTCCCCAGGTATTCGGGGATCCCCGATAGGCGAACGACTCCTTGATCGTCACAGGCACGCCGTGGAGCGCACCGACGGCGTGTCCTTTCGCGAGCGCGTCATCGGCCCGCCTTGCGCGGGTCTTCGCCTCTTCGCGAGATTCCCAGACGATGGCGTTGAGCGTTGGATTGATGCGATCGATCCGCTGAAACGTCAGCTCGAGCAGTTCGGCCGCGGAAATCTGCTTCGTGCGAACCGCGAGCGCCAGCCGATCGGCCGTCGCGAAAGTCGAGACGAGACTGTCCAATTATTCGATCCGGACGAGGCCGCGGCGCATGGCGACCTTGATCGCCTCGGTGCGGCTGGTGACGCCGAGCTTCTCGAAGAGATGTCCGAGGTGCGTCTTGACCGTGCGCTCGCTGATCGAGAGCTCGGTGGCGATTTCCTTGTTCGCTCTGCCGTCGGCCATCAGCTTCAACGTCGCCATCTCTCTCGGCGTGAGCTGCACGCGCGTGACGCCTTCTGCGAGCTTTGCCGCCGCCGACGGCGCGAGATAGGTCTTGCCGGCGAGGACATCGTGAATGCAGTTGATGAGATCGTCGGCGGAGATGTCCTTCAGCACGTACGCCTTGGCGCCCGCCTTGAGGGCGCGCGCGATCTCGTGGTCGGTGTCGTAGGTCGTCAGCACGATGACGCGCGCGCGCGGATCGCGCTCGCGGATCTGGCGCACCGCCTCGACGCCTTCCATGACCGGCATGCGCAGATCGAGCAGCGTCACGTCGGGGTGATAGCGCTCGTACGCGGCGACGGCTTCGACGCCGTTGCCGGCTTCGGCAACGACCTGCAGATCGGGTTCCTGATTGATGATGTTCGCGACGCCGGTGCGAAGCAGCGCGTGATCGTCGACGACGAGCACGCTCGCCTTGCCGGCGGCGATCGAAACGCCCGCATCAGCCAGCAACATGGACCTGCGTCGGAAGAGACGATGGTTCCCAGGCCAGGACGACTTCGGTGCCGCCGCGCGGGGCGGTGACGATCGTCAGCGACGCGCCGATCCGTTCAGCGCGCTCCTGCATGCTCGTCATGCCGAAGCCGGCGGAGCTCCGGTCGCGCGCGAACCCCCGCCCGTCGTCGGCCACCGACAGCCGGAGGCCGATCGAGCGCACCGTCGACGCGCGGACGCTGATGCGGCGGGCGCGCGCGTGGCGCACGGCGTTGGTCAGCGCTTCCTGCGCGATGCCGACGATTTCGCGCTCGACCGAGTCGCCGACGCGCGGGAGCGCTTCGAGGTTGATGTCGATCGGCACGCTGGTGGTCAGCTGCGCGAGATCGGCGATGCGCTTGAGCGACGTCGAGATTTCCTCGCCGTCGCCGACGTTCGGGCGCAGCGTGCCCACCGATCGCCGCGCTTCGATCATGTGCGTGCGCGCGAGGTCGACGGCCGTCTCGAGCTTCTGCGCGAACGGCAGCGAGGGCGTGCCGATCTCCCGCTGCGCCGCCTGCAGCTGCATCAGGATCGCGCCAAACCCCTGCGCGAGATTGTCGTGGATGTCGCGCGCCAGGCGGTTGCGTTCTTCGAGAATCGCCTTGCGCCGTTCCTCGAGGCGGCTCCGCTCGACCAGCCGGTTGTGATGCAGCGCGAGCGCAGCCTGCCGGGCGATCGCCTCGATCAATTCGATGCGCCACCACTGGGCGTCCTTGCACGGCGGAATGCCGCGGCTCGACAGCTTGATCCAGCCGAGCGTGCGAGTGCCGAGCAGGAGTGGCGCGATCACCATCCCGTGGATGCCGCCCTCGCGATGAAACTCGCGGACGGCATCCGGCAGTCGAGCGTCGTCGCACTCGTACTCGATCGTCTCGGTCCAGCCCGGCGCGTAGCCGAGCAGATGTTTGCCGAGACTCTCGTGCGGAAACGCGAGCCCGTCGAGACCGCCGTGACGCCGCAGATAGAGACGGTCCGCGACGTACGCCATCCACAAATCGCACCGCTTCTCGTCGTCGTCCATCAGCCAGACGCCGCAGACATGGCTATCGCTTTCCTCGACCATGGTCCGCGTCAGACCGCCGAAGAAGCTCTCGATGTCCGGTTCGCGCACGAGGAGATCGAGCGCCAGCTGAACTACTTCAGTCTGCATCTTCGCGAGGCACTCAGCGCGGCGATACGCGTCGTGCTCGCGAACGAGGGCGGCGCGTAACACGTCTGGATCGTTCGATGAGAGCTCTTGCGGCGGGACGTCCTTCGGTCCGCACGACGGCGTTTCCGGTTCCACGGTCCCATTATCGAGCAGTTCGACCGCGGACGCATCGTCCAAAAGTCGTAGACGCGCGTCGCCAGTACGTCCATCGTCCGCATCGCGCGCACGCCCGAGCGATCGATCCGGCACCTGCCTGATTGCGCGCGCGTCATACGAGGAACGAAAGTGAGGGTCGCCCTTGTCGATTTCCGCGAGTGCCGTTCGTCAATCCTTCAGAGGCATCGAGCGGAAAGATAACAACGGTGTAAAGAGGAGCGCATGGCGAAACGGATGATAGTGATGTTGGCCGTGACGGCGATGTTCGTCGCGGCCCTCGGGTTCGTGAAGTTCAGACAGATTCAAACCGCCATCGGGCAGGCGGCGGCGTTTCAACCGCCGCCCGAAGCGGTGACGACGATCGTTGCGGCGCAGGAGCAGTGGCCGTCGACGTTGAGTGCGATCGGCACCATCGCGGCGGTGCAGGGCGTGACGGTGAGCGCGGATCTGCCCGGAACCGTCGACAGGATCGGCTTCGATTCAGGCAGGTCGGTTCGCGAAGGCGAGGTGCTCGCGCTGCTCGACACGCGTCAGGAACAGGCGCAGCTGGCGGCGGCCGAAGCCCAGCGCGAGCTCGCGCGCCTGAATTTCGAGCGGATGCAGGGGCTGCTCGACGAGCGGGTGATCTCACGCGCGGAGTTCGATCGCGCGACCGCGGACTCCCGTCAGAGCGACGCCCGCGTCGGCGAGATCCGCGCGACGATCGAGCGCAAGACCATTCGCGCGCCGTTCTCGGGACTGCTCGGCATCCGCCGCGTCAATCTCGGACAGTACCTGTCGGGCGGCGACGCGCTCGTGACGCTGCAGTCGCTCAATCCGATCTACGTCAACTTCGGCGTGCCGCAGCAGGCGATGACCGAGGTGCGGGCGGGCAGGAGCGTCCACGTCACGGCCGGAGACGTCGCCGGCGCCGGATTCACCGGGCGCATCACGGCGATCGATTCCGTCGTCGACGAGTCGACCCGCAACGTGCAGGCCCAGGCGACGCTCGCGAATCCGGACGGCAAGCTGCGGCCGGGGATGTTCGTGCAGACGGAAGTCACGCTGGCCGCGGCCAGTACGGTGATTTCGCTGCCTGCGTCGGCGATCAGCTACGCGCCGTACGGCGACTCGGTCTTCGTGGTCGCCGATCTGAAGGATCAGGGCGGCAAATCGTATCGAGGGGTGCGCCAGCAGTTCGTGAAAGTCGGCCCCTCGCGCGGCGATCAGATTTCGGTCGTGTCGGGCCTGAAGGCGGGCGACGAAGTCGTCACCTCCGGCGTCTTCAAGCTGCGCAACGGCGCGGCGGTCCTCGTCAACAACAAAATCCGGCCGGCCAACAGCCCGAAGCCGAGACCTGAGAACAGCTGATGAAGCTCACCGATATTTTCGTCAAGCGGCCGGTCCTCGCGATCGTCGTCAATCTCGTCATCCTCATCGCGGGACTGCAGTCGATCCGCTCGCTCAGCGTACGGCAGTACCCGCGCAGCGACATCGCCGTCGTCACGGTCTCGACGGTGTACGTCGGTGCGAACGCCGATCTCGTGCGCGGATTCATCACGACGCCGCTCGAGCGCGTGATCGCCAGCGCCGACGGCATCGACTACATGGAATCGTCGAGCGCGCAGGCGCTCAGCACGATCACCGTCCACCTGAAGCTGAATTACGACACCAATGCCGCGCTCACGCAGATCCAGGCGAAGGTCGCGCAGGTGCGCAACGATCTGCCGCCGGAGGCCGAGGCGCCGATCATCGATCTCCAGACGGCCGACAACCAGTTCGCGTCGATCTATCTCGGCTTCTCGTCCGACGATCTCGATCCGAATCAGATTACCGACTATCTGACGCGCGTCGTCCAGCCGAAGCTGAGCGCGATCAGCGGCGTCCAGCGCGCCGACATTCTCGGCGCGCGCACGTTCGCCATGCGGATCTGGCTGAAACCGGACCGGATGGCGGCGCTCGGCATCGCGCCCTCGGCGGTCCGCGACGCGCTGGCGCGGAACAACTATCTCTCGGCGCTCGGGCGGACGAAGGGATCGATGGTGTCGGTGAATCTCGTGGCCAACACCGACCTGCGGACCGCCGAGGAATTCCGCCAGCTCGTCGTCAAGGAGCAGGACGGCGTGATCGTGCGGCTCGGCGAAATCGCCGACGTCGTCCTCGGCGCCGAGAACTACGAACAGGACGTGCGGTTCAACGGCCAGTCCGCCACGTTCATGGGCGTGTGGGTGCTGCCTGCGGCCAACACCCTTGAAGTGATCGGCCAGGTGCGGGAGGCGATTCCGCAGATCCGGGCGCAGCTGCCGGCGGGCATGAAGGTCGGTGTTCCGTACGACTCCACCGAGTACATCAAGGATGCGATCAACGAAGTGCTCAGGACGCTGACCGAGACGCTGCTCATCGTCATCGTTGTCATCTTCCTGTTCCTCGGCTCGTTCCGATCGGTGCTCATTCCGGTCGTCGCGATTCCGGTGTCGCTCGTCGGCGCGGTGTTCCTGATGCTGGTCGCCGGGTTCACCGTGAACCTGCTGACGCTCCTCGCCATCGTGCTCTCCGTCGGTCTCGTCGTCGACGACGCGATCGTGATGGTGGAGAACGTCGAGCGTCACTTGCACCAGGGCAAGCGGCCCGTGCAGGCGGCCATCGACGCAGCACGCGAGCTCGTCGGGCCGATCATCGCGATGACGATCACGCTGGCCGCCGTGTACACGCCGGTTGCGATCCAGGGTGGATTGACCGGATCGCTGTTCCGTGAGTTCGCGCTGACGCTTGCGGGGGCCGTCCTCGTCTCTGGCGTGGTCGCGCTGACGCTGTCGCCCATGATGGGGGCGAAGTTACTGCGTACCGGCGATACGGAGCGCGGCTTCGCCGGCTGGATCAACCGCCGGTTCGACAGCGTGCGGCGCGGCTACACACGATCGCTGAGGGCGACGCTTCGTTACCGGCCCGTCGTGCTCGCCGTCTGGATCATCGTCGCGCTCCTCATCGTGCCGTTCTACCTGTTCTCCCAGCAGGAGCTCGCTCCATACGAGGATCAGGGCTTCTTCTTCGGATTCGTGCAGGCGTCGGCGAACTCGACGCTCGATCAAACGAAGCTGTTCGCCGATCAGATTCACGACGTGTATCGATCGTTTCCCGAGAGCGGCAGCATCTTCCAGATCACGTTTCCCAACGGCGGCTTCGGCGGGATGACGACGAAGCCGTGGAGTCAGCGGACCAAGACGACGCGGCAGCTGCTGATGGAGTCGATGGCCCCACTGTCGAAGATCGCCGGCGTGCGCGTCGTTCCGCAGGCGCCGCCGCCGTTGCCAGGCGGCGGCAGCTTCCCGGTCGATCTCGTGATCGCGTCGGCAGCCGAGCCGGAGCGACTGAGCGAGTTGGCAGATCAGCTCGTGAAGAAGGCGTTTGCGAGCGGTCTCTTCATCTTCGCCGACGCGGATCTCAAGTTCGATCAGCCGCAGGTCGAGATCGTCTTCGACCGCGACAAGCTTCGGTCGCAGGGGGTCGATCTCAGTCAGGCCGGCCGCGATCTGTCGGCGCTGCTCGGCGCAAACTACGTCAATCGATTCAGCATCCAGGGACGCAGCTACAAGGTCATCCCACAGGTGGCGCGGGTCGAACGTCTGACGCCGGATCAGTTGTCGCAGATCTACGTCACCGGCTCCCAGGACAAGCTCGTGCCGTTGTCGACGTTCGCGACGCTGCGGACGACCACCGAGCCGCGCGAGCTGAAGAAGTTTCAGCAGCTGAACGCGGTCCGCATCCAGGGCGTCATCCCGCCGCCGGTGCCGCTCGACAAAGCGCTCACGTTCCTGGAAACGGAGGCGAAGTCGATCCTGCCGCAGGGATTCAACATCGACTACGCCGGCGAATCGCGGCAGCTCAGGACTGAAGGGAGCAAGTTCCTCGGCACGTTCCTGCTCTCGGCGGTGCTGATCTATCTCGTGCTCGCGGCGCAGTTCGAGAGCTTCCGCGATCCGTTCATCATCCTCGCCGGCTCGGTGCCTCTCGCAGTGTCCGGCGCGCTGATGTTCTCGTTCCTCGGGCTGACGACGCTCAACATCTACAGTCAGGTCGGGTTGATTACGCTCGTCGGCCTGGTGTCGAAGAACGGCATCCTCATCGTGCAGTTTGCGAATCAGCTGCAGGAGTCGGGGAAGGACAAGCTCGCGGCGGTCATCGAGGCAGCCGCGACGCGGTTGCGGCCGATTCTGATGACGACGGCCGCGACGGTCGTCGGTCATTTTCCGCTCGTGCTCGCGACCGGTCCGGGCGCCGGCGCGCGCAACAGCATCGGCATCATGCTCGTGACCGGCATGGTCATCGGCACCGTGTTCACGTTGTTCGTCGTGCCCTCGATTTACGTGCTCGTCGCGCGGACGCATACCGCGGTCATTCGCGAGACGGAGCGAGCGGTTCGAGTTCCAGAGTTCGCGGAGGCGTCATGATCAAACGTGCAACCATCGTTGCGGTCGCGGCCGTGCTCATGACCGCCAGTCCGCTTCGGAGTCAGACTGCCGGTCCGACTCCGACTCTAACACCGAGTCCGGCACCGACTCCGATCCCGACTCTGACACCAAGTCCGGCGCCCGCTCTGACCCTCACGCTCGAGGACGCTGTTCGGCGGGCGATCGACCACAACCCGGAACTCTCGATCGTCCGGCTCGGCACCGAGGTCGAGGCCGCGCAGGTCGGCGCGAGCGAGAGCGCCTACGCGCCGGTATTCTCGACGACGCTGGGCCGATCGAGCACCGTCACGCCGCCGTCGAATTTCCTGCTCGGCACGAGCGGCGTCGATACGCGCGATTGGTTTTCGTCGACCGGTGTCCGCCAGCGCGTGCCGTGGGGATCGGGAACCTGGAGCGTCTCGTGGGATGCCGCTCGAACGACGAGCAACAGCCCGCTGAACAGCTTCGATCCGAGCGTCCAGTCGGGCGTTCAGTTCGCGTTCTCCCAGCCGCTGCTGCGCGATCGGAAGATCGATGCCGCACGTCAGCAGATCGTCATCGCGAAGCGGAACCAGGAAAGCTCCGAATTCCGCTTTCGCGAATCGGTCGTCCAGACGGTGGCGTCGGTCAAGCAGGCGTATTGGACGTTGAAGGCGCTGCGGGCCAACGTCACGCTGCAGGAGAGCTCGCTCGATCTGGCGCAGAAGCTCGCCAAGGAGAACGAGGTCCGTGTTCGCGTCGGCCAGGCGCCGCCGCTCGATCTGGTGCAGGTCGAGGCCGAGGTCGCCGATCGACGCGAAGGCCTGATTCGCGCCCGCGCCGCCGCAGAGGACGGCGAAGATCGTCTGCGCCGTCTGATCATGGATCCGCACGACGCCTCCTTCTGGCAGGTCCGCATCGATCCGGCCGACGAGCCGGCCGGTCGCGATCCGCTTCCCGATCTCGACGCCATCGTGGCAAAGGCGATCGACGGACGCTATGACGTGGCGCGCGCGCGAAACGAGGTGGCGAACGCGGCCACGAGCGTCGAGTATTTCGGAAACCAGAAACTGCCCGACGTTCGACTCGAGACGTCGTATCGCGGCAGCGGGCTCGGCGGATCGCAGCTGCTGCGCACCGGCGTGTTCCCGGGTGTCATCACGGGGCGCGCCGACTCCGGGTTTGGCGACGTGCTCGGCCAGGTCTTCGGACGCGATTACCCGACGTGGAGCTTCGGCCTTACCGTGAGCTATCCGCTCGGGCACAGCTACGAAGAGCTGAGCGCGGTGCGCGCTGGCGTCGAGCGGCGGCAGGCAGCCGCGCGCGTCGCGAGCCTGCAGCTCGACGTCGCCGCGGCGCTGCGGCAGGCGGCGCGTCAGATTCGCAGCACGGCCGAGCGCGAGGATGCGGCGCGCGCCGGCGCTGCGCTGGCCGCCGAGCGATCGCGCGACGAGCAGCGGCGGTACGAAGCGGGACTTTCGACGAGCTTTCTCGTCACGCAGGCGCAGCGCGATCTGCTGCAGGCACAGGTCAGCCTGCTGCAGGCGACGCTCGAATATCAATCGTCGCTCGTCAACTTCGAGGCGCTTCAGCTCGCGCCTCCGCTGACGGCCGGTGAGTCGATCGCACTCCAGGGATCGAACGTGATGCCGCTGCCGACGCCCGCACCGCGCGGCCTCTTTCGGCCGGGCGCCGGCACTGGATTCTGACCGTGCCGACCGCTGACTGCACTGCCGCCATCGACAACTCCGTAGAGCTGCTGCGGACAATCGCCGCCGTGCTCGACATCCGGGACGTGTTTCCACAGGTATCCGAGATCGCGAACAAGGTGCTCGCGCACGATCTGCTGACGATGATGTTCCACGATCGCGGCGGGCAGATTCTGATCGAGGCAGCGTCGACCGACGAGTTCAAGGGGCTGACCCGCTTCATCAAAGCGGACGACTCGCAGCCCGACGAAGGATTCGTCATCATCGACGACTTCACGACGGCGACGCTGCCGATCGTCGAGCCGGTCGATCTGCGCGAGCGCATCGTGGCGGCCGGATTCCGATCGCTTCTGGTCGTGCTGACGCGCGCGCGCCACCAGGACATGGGGCTCGCGTTCTGGTCGAAGCACACCAGCGCGTTCTCGCGAGACGACGTGCCGGTCGCCCGGCGGATCGCGGATCACGTGGCGCTGGCCGTGTCGCACGAGCAGCTGGCCGAGGCGGCGCGTCAGGTTGCCGACGCGCAGGCGCGTGCCGAGCGGCTCGAGGCGCGCGTGCAATCGCTGACGCAGGAGCTCCACGCCAGAGCCGAGCACGCGCGCGTCGTCGGGCGGTCGGCGCAGTGGCACGACGTCCTGAAGCGCGCGACCCAGGTCGCCGAGACCGAGACGACGGTTCTGCTCAGCGGCGAATCCGGAACCGGCAAGGAAGTCGTCGCGCGATTCATTCATCGCGCGTCGCCGCGAAGGGGCGGTCCCTTCGTCGCGTTGAATTGCGCGGCGCTTCCCGAACAGCTCCTCGAGTCGGAGTTGTTCGGCTACGAACGAGGCGCGTTCACCGGCGCCCAGCAGGCCAAGCCGGGACAGATCGAGCTCGCGATGGGCGGCGTGCTGTTCCTCGACGAGGTCAGCGAGATGAGCCCGTCGGCGCAGGCGAAGTTCCTGCGCGTGCTGCAGGAGCGCGAGTTCCAGCGCCTGGGCGGCGTCCGGCTGCAGAAAGCGAACGTCCGCGTGATTGCCGCGACGAACCGCGATCTGCAGAAGGCGGTCGAGCGCGGCGACTTTCGCGAGGATCTCTATTACCGGCTGCAGGTGTTCGACATCCGCATCGCGCCGCTGCGCGAACGTCCTGCCGACATCCTCGACCTGAGCGAAGCGTTCCTCGACGAGATCGGCCGATCGTTCGGCCGGCCGCCGGCGGGCCTCACGCGCGACGCGCGCGAAGCGCTGCTGCGGCACCACTGGCCCGGCAACGTGCGTGAGCTGCGCAACGCGCTCGAGCGCGCGGCGATTCTGTGCGAGGGCGGGCTGATCAGCGCGGCACACTTGTCGCTGCAGCCGCGGCGGCAACCGCCGCCGGCGGCGACCACGACGAACCTGCCCCTCGTCGAGCGCGACACGATCGAACAGGTGATGCGCGACTGCGGCTGGAACAAATCAAAAGCGGCGAAACGTCTCGGACTGTCGCGGACGCAGCTCTACGTGCGGCTGCGCAGGTACGAGCTGGAACAACCCGCGGCGAATTGACACGACGAATCCGCCGCGCCGCGCGAAGCACATCAGGCGTGTCGAAGACTGCACCGCTGCAGCCGCGGATGGATCCGCCGCGCCATCGACGGCCAGGCCCCTGGATCGCTCCGGACCAACGCATCGATTTCGTCCGCGGTCAGCTCGTAGCCCTGGTCGCGCAGATCCACCAGCGTCTCGCGCGGCCGCTCGACGAATCGGAGCCGCAGGTCTTCGTCGGTGAGCAGCCGGCCCATCACGAGTTGAACCGTTTTCTGAGACATGTCTGCAGTCACTCGCAAGCTGCGCGCCAGCGTCCGCATGGCAGACCAGACGGAAAACCGGATCCCGGCGATCGAGTGACTGCGTAGCGCTGCGCACCATGCGCACCGATGCGCACACGCCTGGTGCGCCCCTTCGATCGCGATGCCAGACAAAAGTCACGGAACTCCCTGAATCGTCGATCGATCCTCGATCACGCCGCTGGCGCGGCGCTGTGGATCGTCATTTGCCGTTGCAGGTGACGGCCATGCCAGCCACCACCTACACGCCCACACGTCCCGCGACTTGGACCGACGCGTCGAGCCTGCCGCTGACGTTCGCGTGGACCCGCACGAAGATCGTGGTGCTCGCCATCGCGACGACGCTCGCGTTCACCTTCAGGGTGAGCGGACTGTCGACGTACGGCTTCAGCGAAGACGAGCTCAACAAAGTCACGGCCATCGAACAGTACCGGGCCGGCCATTTCAGCGCCAACGCCGAGCATCCGATGCTGATGAAGCTCGCGATGTGGGGCAGCGTCGACCTCGCCGCGGCGTGGAATCGCGTCGCGCCAGAGCCTCGCGCGATGTCGCTCGAGACGGCGCTGCGGCTGCCGAACGCGATCGCCGGCGCCGCAACGACGGTCGGGTTGTTCGGCGTCGCCGATCTGCTGTTCGGCGACGCGGTCGCTGCCGTCGTGTCGGCGCTCTGGGCATTCGACGTCAACGCGATCGCCATCAATCGCATCGGCAAGGAAGACACGCTCCTCCTGTTCTTCTTCGTGCTCGCCGTGTTCTGCTACGAGCGCGCGAAACGCGCCGGTGTCACCGACGTCGTGGCGGCGCAGCGGTGGTACACGGCGAGCGGCGCAGCGTTCGGTCTGATGCTCGCGTCGAAGTACATGCCGCACTACCTCGGCATCTACGCGCTCTTCAACGTCCTCACCGATCGCGAGCCGGGCGCCAACAAACCGGACCGCCTCCGCCACTACGGTGCGATGGCCGCCGCCTTCGCGATTGCCAACGTGGCGATCGCGTTGCCGGAGACGTGGCGCTATATCGCCGGGTATGTCCGCGGCGACATGCTCGCGCATCACGGCTACTCGTACGCCGGCGCCTTGTACGTGACCGATGTGCCGGTGTCGCCGCTCGGCGTGCCGGTGACGTTCTACGTGCGTCTGCTGGCGACGAAGGTTCCGCTCGTCGTGCTCGCGGCGGTCGTCCCGGGTGCGATCGAAATGGTGCGACGGCGCGACGAGCGCGGCTTCGTGCTGCTGCGCGTGCTGGCGGTGCTTCTGCTGGTGCCGTACTCGCTGATGGCGGCGAAGTTCCTCCGCTATTCGCTGCCGATGTTCGCGACCCTCGATCTCATCGCCGCCGTCGGCCTCGTCTCGGGCATCGGCTGGCTCCTGCGCAAGCAGTGGCTGACCGTTGCCACCAGAGTGACAGTTGCCACGGTTGGCGGCGTGGTGTTCTTCGGAGGACTGGCCGCGGCACAGCAGACCGCGGCGCCGTTTTATTCGCTGTTTCAGAACGCCATCGGCGCGGACGCCGATCCGCGCGCGGCCGCATTCCCCGAACAGACCTACGACTACGGGGTGCGCGAAGCGATTGAAGCGATCGCACCGATCGCCGAGCCGTCGGCGGTCGTGGTCACCGACGCGCCGGCCGTCGCGGCGCACTACCTCTCGAGGAGTGGTCGGCCGGACGTTGCGGTCCATTCGCTGTCCGCGCACGGAATCACCCGCGACGCGCATGAGGCGTGGGTCATCGTGCAGGACGAGCACGCGACCTTCGAGAACCAGCCGACCGTCGATCAACTGCGCGCGCGCGTGCGGCCGTCGATCGAATTCCGCATCGACGAGGCGCTCGCCGCTCAGGTGTTCCGGATTGCGAGGCGATGATGCTGCGGCAACTCGTCGTCAACGCGGACGATCTCGGGCTCACCCTCGGAGTGAACGACGGGATCTTCGACACGCACGATCTGGGCATCCTGACGAGCGCAAGTCTGTTCGCCAACGCGCCGGCCACCGTCGACGCGATTCGACGCGCGCGTTCGCGCCCGTCGCTCGGGATCGGCGTCCACCTGGCGCTCGTCGACGGCGTGCCGGCGCTTCCAGCCGCCAGAGTCCCTTCGCTCGTCGGAGCTGACGGACGGTTCCGTCCGTCGTGGAAACCGTTCGTCGTCGACGCGCTGCGCGGACGGATTTCGCCGGCCGACGTCGAGCGCGAGCTGACTGCCCAAATCGAGCGCGTCGTCGGCGCCGGCATCACGCCGACGCATCTCGACGCACACAAGCACGTCCACGGGTATCCGCCCGTGTTCGCGATCGTCGCTCGCCTCGCCGTTCGGTTCCGCATTCCGGTCGTCCGCGTTCCATACGAGCGAGCTGCGGGCCGGCAAGCCTGGCTGAACGCCGCGATGTGGCCGTGGGCCCGACGAAATGTCCGCACCGCGGCGTCGCTGGGACTCCGCACGCCGCATCTCGTCGGGCGTATTCACACGGGCGCGTTCGATTCCGATCGGCTTCGCGAGCTGCTGCGTGCGACGGGGCCGGGCGTCACGGAGCTGATGGTTCATCCCGGGTACCTCGACGAGGCGCTGAAGCGGACGGGCACGCGCCTGCTCGAATCGCGCGCGCAGGAGCTCGAGCTGCTCTGCAGCATGAAAACGCGCGCGATCATCGCCGGCGAGCGCATCGAGCTGGTACGCCACGACCTCACCCATCCCGCCAGAAGGAGCTTTCGTCATGTCTCGTAATCGATCCGGCCGGCCGCAGGTGTCTGTCGTCGTGCCGCTCTTCAACGAAGCAGGAACGATCGACGAACTGCACCGTCGTCTGACCTCGGTCCTGTTCCTCATCGGACTCGAGTCGGAAGTCATCTACGTGGACGACGGCAGCAGCGACGGGACGGGAGAAGCGCTGGCCGTGCTCGGCGCGCGCTATTCGCACGTGCGCGTGATTCCGCTCGCGAAGAACTACGGGCAGACCGCCGCGCTCGCCGCCGGCTTCGATGCGGCCGCCGGCGACGTCGTCGTTGCGATGGACGGCGATCTGCAACACGCGCCGGAGGAGATTCCGAAGCTCCTCGCCAAGCTCGACGAAGGCTACGACATCGTGAGCGGCTGGCGCGAGCAGCGCGTGGACAACCTCTGGACGCGCCGCCTGCCGTCGCGGATCGCCAACTGGCTGATGGCGAAGCTCTCGGGCGTGTCGCTGCACGACTTCGGCACGACGTTCAAGGCGTATCGGGCGCCGGTGATCAAGCGCATTCGTCTGTATGGCGATCTGCATCGGTTCATTCCGGCGCTGGCGAGCTGGGCCGGCGCGCGCATCGCCGAAGTGCCGATTGCCAATATCCGGCGGCCGCAGAATCAATCGCACTACGGCCTGTCGCGGACGTGGCGCGTGGCCGCCGATCTGATCACGGTGCGATTCCTGTTGCGGTACGTCACGCGGCCGCTGCACTTCTTCGGGCCGATTGGATTCACGAGCGTCGCTGCAGGCGTGCTCGGTGGCGGGTGGGTGCTCGTGACGAAGATCGTGACGGGTGCGCCCGTGTTTCTCGCGCACGGACCGCTGCTGTTGCTGAGCGCCGTGCTCGTGCAGACGGGCGTCGTGCTCGTCGGCCTTGGCCTGCTCGCCGAGCTCCTCACGCGCATCTACATGGACGGCCGGCACCGTCGCATTTACACCGTCGCGCCGGCGGAGTCGCGTCTGCAGAAGCAGTGGATCGGACCGCGACCGGTACCGGTTCCGGCGCGATCGGGGGTACTGCAGTGAATCGGCGATACACGTTCATCGCCGCCGTTGCACTGGTGCTGGTGACGTCGTCGACTCAGGCCGCAACGACGGTCGATCGCCATCATTACAGCATCACGGCCCGGATTCGTCCGCTCGTCGTGTTCTGGATCACTCGGAGCGACGTGGGAGATGCGGTCGTCACGCGGCGACTCGGGCCCGGAGAAGCGTCGTACTCGCTGCTGATCGGATCGGATCCGGAGCGTGCGCCGCTTCACATCAACCGGTGGGGCTACATCAGAGAAGAGATCCACGGCGCGGAGAGCCGGCTGATCGGATTGATGACCGAGTCCGACGAGGACTCGATCGAACAAGCCGAAGCGAACGTGCGGAGCCAGGCGATCGGTCGCCACCCGTTCAAGGTGATCGAAGCGACTGGCGACGGCGAGCAGGCTCGTTCACGGGTGCGATCGATTGCGGCGCCCGAAGATTACACGTTTCGGCATCTTCCGGTCGTCCTCGATCTCGCCGCGCGTAATCCCGCAGAAGGTCGATCGCGTGTGGTTCGACTGCCGGCGGGCGCACGTGCGGGATTCCTCTCCGCGCTCGCCGACGCGATGCGCGACTCGTCGGCCAGCCCGATCACGTACGCCTACTTCGGCCGTTTGTACGAGCTGCGCCGGACGCGAACCGAACGCATCGGCAGCGTGCGGATCGGTCAGCGGTCGTACGGACCGTCTATCGCGGCCGACTTCGTCACGACGAGCACGTACGACGGTGAGCGGACGCGCTTCTCGATCACGTACGGAGCCGACGGACCTCTCGCCGAGGTGCCGCTGCGCGTCGTGTATCAGCCGCGCTGGTGGATGCAGGTGGAGTTGACGATCGACGACGCCGCCGCACCGGGCGCGCTGGGCGATGGAGGGCGGCCATGAACCGGACACGTATCCTGCGCCTCGCGATCGGCGTCGCGGCCGCCGCGCTCTTCGCGGAATCGCTGCGCGTGCTCGGCGTGGATCAGGTCGTGGCCGGTGTCGCTCGCGTCGGCTGGGGATTCGCGATCGTCGTGCCGCTCTCCGCCGCGCGTGATGCCGCGCGCGCGCTGGCCTGGACGAAGGCCGTGGATGGTCCAGCCTCATTGCAATTTCTGCCGGCGTTCCGCGCACGGCTCGCCGGCGAAGCGCTGAACACCCTGCTGCCGATCGGCATGCTCGTGGGCGAGCCGGTCAAGGCATTGCACGTCAGCGAACAGATTTCGTTCGCGTCCGCCGCGCGCGCGCTCGTCGTCGAGTTCGCGTTTTACACGGCGTCGCTCGTGCTCCTCTTCGCTGCTGGAGTTGCAGCGTTCGCGTTCGTGAACGGCATCGCGATCGGAATCGCTGCGCTCGTGTCGATCGTGCTGGGCACAGGCGCTGTGGCCGTGGCGATCATGCGACGCCGTTCCTTCGCATCATCACGGCCTTCCGGGCACGTCGCGACGATCGTCGCGTGCGAGATCGCCTACCAGGTACTGTCGGTCGCCGAGCTGTATTACACGCTGCTGCTCATCAGTCCCGTGCGGCCGACACTCGCGTCCGCACTGGTGCTCGAGACAGTGAGCCGCGCCGTTACGATGGTCTTCAAGATGGTGCCGCTGCGCGTCGGCGTCGACGAGGCGAGCTCGTCGTTCGTTGCCGGCCGTCTCCAGCTGGATCCGGCCGTGGGACTGGCGCTCGCGCTCGTGCGGAAACTTCGGTTGCTGTTCTGGAGTGCCGTCGGTCTCGCGCTCTTCGCGCGGCGGCCGGCGCGAGCGGTCAGGCCGGCGTCCGTTCGCGCCGGCGCCGGCCTTTCGGCTCTTACCGCGCTTCTCGTCCTGCTCGCGGCCGGCAGCGCCTCGGCCCAGGACGTGAGCGGCGCGGTCGCGGGATCCGTCTCGATTGCGGGCGCGGACGGCGCGCCGCTCCTCGTGCCCGGCGTGACGCTGACGCTGACATGTCCGGCGCGCGCGGCGAGAGTGGAAGTGTCTGACGATCGCGGCGGCTTCCGCTTCAGCGATGTGGAGACGGCGTCGGGCCCGTGTTCGATCGTCGCCGATCTGCAGGGCTTCAACTCAGCGGCGACCGCCGTGGCGATCAGGTCTGGAGAGACGACGACAGTCGCTCTGCAGCTTCGGCTCGATTCACTTCGCGAAGAAGTGACCGTTCAGGCGCAAGCCGGCGTCGTCGATGAGAACGCGGGCGGCGCGCGCGTCGAGCGAATCACGTCGTCCATCATGCAGACCGCGCCGATTGCCAGCGATCGGTTCCAGGATGCGCTGCCGTTGATTCCCGGTGTCGTTCGCGGTCCGGACGGCCTGTTGAACATCAACGGGACGCGGAGCAATCAGAGCGGTCTGACGTTCAACGATGCCAACGGCACCGATCCGGTCACCGGCGAGGATGCGATCGAGCTGCCGATCGACGCGGTCAGCTCGGTGCAGGTACGCGGCGCCGCCTACGCGCCCGAGTTCGGCTTGTCCTCGGGTGCCGCCACGACCATTGAAACGCAGCGGGCAGGCGACGCCTGGAACGTGACCGTGAACGATCTCGAGCCGCGCCTGCGGCGGCGGGCGGGTGAGTTCAGAGGCATCGAATCGTGGACGCCGCGCGTGACGTTC
Organism: Acidobacteriota bacterium; assembly: GCA_003222395.1. Classification (GTDB taxonomy): domain Bacteria; phylum Acidobacteriota; class Vicinamibacteria; order Vicinamibacterales; family CAVVIG01; genus Gp6-AA45. The sequence goes on along the minus strand of QHWB01000030.1, from coordinate 299,946 downwards.
GGCGGACCGATCGTGAAAGGGAAGGTCAGCCTGCTCGAATCGATGCAGTCCGAGTACAGCCAGACGCGGGTATTCGGTCTTCCGCCGTTCGAGAGCGATACGAAGCTCCAGAGCTTCGAATCGTTCACGCGCGCCGATTGGATGATCGCGAGCACGAACCGGTTCACAGGATCCGCGATGGTGTCGCCGCGAAAGACCACTTACGCCGGCTTGAACACGTTCAATCCGCAACCCGTGACCGCTAACATCAGGAACCACAACGTGCTGGCGGGCGTGTCGGATCAGACGATCGTCGGCGGCAGCGGTGTGTTCGAGACGCGCGTCAGCGTGAAGCAATTCGACTCGACGATTTATCCGAGCCAGGGAAGCGCGCCGATGGTGCTCGCGCCCGATCGAAATTCCGGCAGCTACTTCAACGATCAGAATCGAAGGAGCCGGCGGGCGGAGTGGTTCAACACGTACTCCTTCACGCCGCTCGGACCGCTGCATCTCGTCAAGGTTGGCGCCGGCGTCGGATCCGAGACCGTCGATGGCTTCAGCCGCAGCCGAAATGTCGACATCACGCGCGAAGACGGCACGCTCATCGAGCAGATCGCCTTCGTCGGACGCGGCGCGCTCGACCGGAACAAGATCGCCTTGCGCGGATATGCGCAGGACGCGTGGACGGTCGCGCCGAGGCTGACGGTTCAGTACGGCGCGCGGTACGACTACGAATCGATCGTGGGTGACCTCGACGTGGCGCCGCGGGGATCCTTCACCTTCGCCGCTGCGTCGGACGGACGCACGGTCGTCCGTGGCGGCGCCGGCGTCTTCTACAACGCCGTTCCGCTCAACGTCGCCGCGTTCGATCGGCTGCAGACGCGGCTGGTTTCGCGATTCGCGGAAGACGGCGCGACGCCGGCCGGGCCGACCGTCGCGCTCGTGAACGTCGTCGAATCCGAGCTGCGCGCGCCGCGCAGCGTCAACTGGAACGTCGAAGTCGATCGCGAATGGCTGAAGAACCTGTTCGTGCGTGTCGGCTATCAGCAGCGTGACGAGCGTTTCGAATCGGTCGTCGACGCGACCGAATCCGCGATTCTCCTGCGCACGAACGGTCGCTCGCGATATCGCCAGGCGCAGGTCTCGGCGCGGTACCAATTCCACGACGCCGACCAAATCGTCGCGTCGTACACCCGATCGTCGGCGATCGGCAATCTCAACGACTTCAACAGCTTCTTCGGCAACCTCGAGAACCCGGTGATCCGTCCCGACGAGCGCGGTCCGCTGCCGTGGGACGCGCCCAGTCGCATGCTGGTGTGGGGCAGCTTCACAATGCCGCGCGGGTTCGCGATCTTCCCGGTGATTGACACGCGGACCGGATTCCCGTATTCGAACGTCGACGCCAATCGCAGTTTCGTCGGACCGAGAAACGCAGCCGGTCGCTATCCGACGTTCGTATCCGTCGACGCCCAGATCACGAAGAAGCTGCGCCTGTTCGGCCACAACGCGACGATCGGGCTGAAGGTGTTCAACATCACGGATCATTTCAATCCGCGCGACTATCAGGGCAACCTGGCGAGCGCGGCGTTCGGCGAGTTCGACAACAGCGTCGGGCGGACGTTCCGCGGAAAGTGGATCTTCGAGTTCTAGCACCCGCCGGGTTCGGGGTTCCGGGTTCTCGGTTCGCAGCGACGCATCATTATCTATATACGTCGTGGGGCGCCCAGCTCAGCCATTCGCAGACTGTTACTTCTCGACCCGCTGCGGGATGTCGTCCGCGCGCTGGCTCGCGCGAAACTGGACGATGCGAAAATCGGCGAGCCCGCGCTCGTAGAACGGATCTTCACGGACGATCGCTTCGATTTGCTGTCGGTTCCTGCCTACCGCCAGAATGATTCCACCATCCCGCGGGATCTTCCGGCCGGAGATCAGGAAATTACCGGCAGCGTAATATTTTTTCAGGAAGTCGACGTGCGCCGGCATACTGCGGTCGATTTCGGCGAGAGCGGCTTTGTAGATCAGTTCGATGACGAACATGATGACGCCAGCTTGCATCAGCGACTCGGCGGCGTAAACACCTTCCGTCGCTGAGCGCGATATTCTTACGCGATCACGTGGCCGCTTTCGAGACCGCGCCCGGTTCGGCACATCCGCTCGGTGTCGGTGTCTACCCCGACGGCGTCAACTTCGCGCTCTTCTCCGAAGCCGCAACGGAGGTCGTGCTGTTGCTCTTCGATTCCGCGACCGTGACCGAGCCGCTGCAGATCGTTCGGCTGGATCCCTTCGAGAACAAAACGTTTCATTTCTGGCATGTCTTCGTTCGCGAATGCGGCCCCGGGACGTTCTACGCGTTTCGGATCGACGGCCCGAGCGATCCGTCGGCGGGCCATCGCTTCAACGCGAACAAGGTTCTGATCAGCCCGTACGCACGCGGCATCAGCCGGGCGCTCTGGAACCGCGGAGACGCGATCAGTCCTCGCGACAACATCGCCGCCTCGATGCGCTGCGTCGTCGTCGATTCCGCTGCCTACGACTGGGAGGGCGACCACCCGCTGAAGCGGCCCATCCACGAATCGATCATCTATGAGATGCACGTCGGAGGGCTGACCCGATCGCCGAGCGCGGGCGTCGCCCGTCCGGGCACGTTCGCTGGCGTGATCGAGAAAATTCCCTACCTGCAGGCGCTCGGCGTGACGGCCGTGGAACTGCTGCCGGTTTTCGAATTCGACGACTCCGGCGTCGCGCTCAGTCCAGCAGGCGAAACGCTGCGGAACTACTGGGGCTACAGCACCATCGGGTTCTTCTGTCCGCACTCGGGCTATGCGGTCGACCAGAGCGGCCCTCTCCATCTCAACGAGTTTCGCGATCTCGTGAAGGCGCTGCACAGGGCCGGCATCGAAGTCATCCTCGACGTCGTCTTCAATCACACCGACGAAGGGAACGAGCTCGGGCCGACGCAGTCGTTCCGCGGCATCGACAACCGGACGTTCTATCTGCTCGATCCGCGGAACCCCGCCATCTATCTGAATTACAGCGGCTGCGGCAACACGTTCAACGCGAATCACCCGCTGCCGCAGAAATTCATCGTCGACTGCCTCCGGTTCTGGGTGGAGGAGATGCACGTCGACGGCTTCCGCTTCGACGAAGGGTCGATTCTCGCGCGCGGCGAGGATGGCGCGCCACTGGTGCACCCGCCGGTCATCTGGCAAATCGAGCTCGACGATGCGCTCGCGGACGCGAAGATGATCGCCGAGGCGTGGGACGCGGCCGGCCTGTACCAGGTCGGCCACTTTCCCGGCGATCGCTGGACCGAATGGAACGCCCGGTTTCGAGACGACGTGCGGCGATTCGTGAAGGGCGACGCGGGTCTGACCGCGGCGGTCGCGGCGCGTCTCGGCGGCAGCGCCGACATCTACGAGGCGCGGGGCCAGTCACCGGTCAACAGCATCAATTTCGTGACGGCGCACGACGGCTTCACGCTGAACGATCTCGTGTCGTACAACGAGAAACACAACGAAGCGAACGGCGAGGGCAACCGCGACGGGATCGACGAAAATTTCAGTTGGAACTGCGGCGCAGAAGGTCCCAGCGACGATCCATCGATTCGCGCGCTGCGCACGAGACAGATCAAGAACTTGTTTACGATCCTCCTGCTCTCGCGCGGCGTCCCGATGCTCGTCGGGGGCGACGAGATCCGGCGCACGCAGGGCGGCAACAATAACCCGTACAACCAGGACAACCCGACGGGTTGGTTCGACTGGACGCTGGTGGACACGAACCAGGACTTGCTGCGATTCGTGCGGCGGATGATCGCGTTCCGCACGGCGCATCCCGCCCTCTGGCAGCCGACGTTCTACACCGGCGCGATCTCCGAGGGCGGCATCGCCGATATCGCGTGGCACGGGACGATCCTCGACAGTCCCGGCTTCGACGATCCGCACGGGCGTGCGCTGGCGTGCACGATCGCCGGGCGCCGCGGAACATCCGATCTGCACGTGATGATGAATATGTTCTGGCAGCCGCTCGAATTCGAGCTGCCGGCGGCAAAATGGTGGGTGGCAATCGATACGTTCGCATCCAGTCCAGCCGACATGCCTGAACGCGGAGAACGGATCTTCATCGATCGTGGCAGCCGGATGGTCCAGGCGCGGAGCATCGTCGTATTGGCGGGCAATGATTAAATCTGTGCGAGGTCGCCATGAGTGACGCGAACGAAGTACCGCGCCGGGATCTGTCGAAGGGGATAGCCGCCAACACGCTTGCAGATGGCGGCACGCTGCTCGGACGTGTCGCCGACGATGACGTGTTGCTGGTGCGCTCGGGAACGGAACTGTTCGCCGTTGGCGCGCACTGCACCCATTATCACGGACCTCTGGCCGACGGGCTCGTGGTGGGCGACACCGTGCGGTGTCCGTGGCACCACGCCTGTTTCAGTCTGCGCACCGGCGACGCGGTGCGCGCGCCGGCGTTGGATTCGATCGCCTGCTGGCGCGTGGATCGTCAGGGCGACATGGTCTACGTGCGCGAGAAGTTGCCCGAGGCGCAGCGTGCGCCGGCCGCTCCCGCTGCCGCTCGTCAGACGCCGCCATCGGTGATCATTGTCGGCGGCGGGGCCGCGGGACTTGCGGCCGCCGACATGTTGAGGCGCGAGGCCTACGAAGGGCCGGTGACGATGATCAGCGCTGACGAAGCGCCGCCGGTCGACCGTCCGAATCTGTCGAAGGACTATCTGGCCGGTCAGGCGCAGGAGGACTGGATTCCCTTGCGGTCGCCGGAGTTCTACACCGAACGGCGCATCGAGCTGCTGCTCGGATCCCGCGTGTCGGCGATCGATCCTCCGGCACGAACCGTTACGCTCGGCGACGGATCGAAGCGCGCCTTCGGAGCGCTCCTGATCGCGACCGGCGCTGACCCGGTGCGGCTGCCGATTCCCGGCGCGGACGGCGCCAACGTGCATTACCTCCGTTCATTCGCCGACAGCCGCGCGCTGGTGGCCAAAGCGGGGACGGCCAGGCACGTCGTCGTTGTCGGCGCGAGCTTCATCGGGCTCGAGGTCGCGGCGTCGCTGCGAACCCGCGGGATTGCCGTCGACGCGGTTGCGCCGGAAGCGACGCCGATGGAGCGCGTCATGGGTGCCGAGGTCGGCCGGTTCATTCAATCGCTGCACGAAGAAAAGGGAGTGGTCTTCCACCTCGGGCAGACGGTGAGGCGCGTCGATGGCCGAACCGTCACCCTCAGCAGCGGCGCCGCGCTGGACGCCGACTTCGTGGTGATGGGCGTCGGCGTGAGCCCCGTCATCGATCTCGCCGAGAAGGCGGGTCTCGCGGTGGATCGCGGCATCAGCGTCAACGAATTCCTCGAGACGAGCGCGCCCGGGATATTCGCCGCTGGCGACATCGCGCGATGGCCGGACCCGCACAGCGGCGATCGGATTCGCGTCGAACACTGGGTCGTGGCCGAGCGTCAAGGTCAGGTTGCCGCTCGCAACATCCTCGGCGTCCGCGAGCGATTCGACACTGTTCCGTTCTTCTGGAGCCAGCACTACGACGTCACGATCAACTACGTCGGCCACGCGGAACATTGGGACGCCGTTCGCGTCGACGGAAGTCTCGATTCTCGCGACTGCGCGGTCACCTACTCGCGCGCCGGGCGAAGGCTCGCGGTCGCGACCATTTTCCGCGATCGCGAGAGTCTTGCCGTCGAGGCCGAGATGGAGCGCGCCATCGTCTCGGCGCAAAGAACGTAACGTCAGACGGTCATTAGAAGAGACGGCGCGGCAAACACCGGCGGTCGCGCAGGAACATTCAACACCGGATGTGACATGGCGTGCGCCACAAGCGCGCGCATGTCTATGCCGTTGGTCGGACAACAGGCGGCGCCGATCACAAACGCCAACGAGACGGAAAACTGAACGTCGCCGAGGGTTTCCCCGAATCGTTGAATGATGCGTAATGCCGCCGCATCGTCGGCATGCGAGAGCAGGAGTCCCAATCGTCCGTCATCGAGCTCGCCGATGAGATCTGTCTCTCGAATCGTCGGACCGACGACTTCCGCGATATCAGTCAGAGCCGGCGCGCCGATGTCGACGGTCCACCCGACGTGCGCGCGAGTCGCCCGAATCGTCACGAGGGTGAGGTAATGCGTGTGGCGGAGCGCTTGACGAAGGGCCCACTGTAGGATGAACCCAAACCAGTTCACGGAGAGCACGATGTGCTGCCCCTTGACGATGGTCAGCGACGAAGTGCCCATGTCTATGACGGACTGACGGCTCGACGGGTCCAACTCTTCAGTCACCAGCGTCGCCTTTCATGACGAATTCGCGCGGACGCCGAATACAGCAGCGTCTGCAATCGCTGCGCCCTCGCCGAAGGGTCACATCGAAGACCACAATGTCATCGCGGAGCACAGGGATGGCAGCCCCGTCGCTCATCCGTTGTTGACGGCTGACGCCGGCCCTGACCGCTTCGCATGCGATCGACCGATCGGCGCTGTGGCTCGGTAGATCCGGGTCGAGGAGCCGCTATGCGTACCGCTGCCATCATCCTTACGGTCGCGATCGCGAGCGCCCTCGCGCAGTCATCCTCGTCGTATCGCATCGCGCACACTTACGTGCTTGGCGGCGACGGCGGCTGGGACTACATCGTCCCGGATCCGTCGACTCATCGATTGTTCATCGGCCGCCAGAATCGAGTGATGGTCGTCGACGAAGACAATGGGACGCTGCTCGGTGACGTCACAGGGATCAAAGGAGCCCATGGCACGGCCGTCGCCGCGGCGACTGGACATGGATTCGCGACTTCCGGGAACGATCAGTCAGTCGTCATGTTCGATCTGAAGACTCTCAAAACGCTCGCTCGTATCCCCGCCGCTGAGGACGCGGACGCGATCGTCTACGACAGTGTGTCGAACCGCGTGTTCACGTTCAACGGCGACGCGCACCGTCGACGGTCATCGACCCACGGGCGGGAACTCTGATCACGAACATCGCGCTCGGGCCTCAGGCGATGCGTTCGCCGCCAATGCCGACGGCACACTCACAGTGATTCACGAGGACACGCCCGACAAATACCGCGTCGTCCAGACAGTTCAAACGGCGCCCGCCGCGCGGAACATGGCCCTCGATCCGACCAATCACCGCGTGTTCCTCGTTTCCGGAAAGTTCGGACCGGCGACGGCGTCCGGCCGAGGAAGGGGACCAGTGCTGCCGGACACAATCACGTTGTTGATGGTCGTCGAGCGCGAGGCGACTGCTCGCGAATGACCCGCGGAGCTTGGGTACCTGGAGATTCCGTGCTACCCTGATGGTTCGGATTTTGCCGCGTACTGTGGTGTCTCCGGCGTGACGAGCCGCTTCTGACTCGCTCCTCCTGAAGTTCAGCCAGCTACGAGACGACATCCACCCGACATCGATCCCGATGGTCGGGAGCGTCGCGATTGCGACAAAGGAGTCCTGTCATGAGTCGGAAGTTGTATGTGGGAAACCTGCCGTACGAAGTCGGAGAGACCGAGCTCCACGAGCTGTTCGGACGCGCCGGAGCGGTCGAGTCGGTAAATGTCATGCGCGACCAGGCGACCGGCCGCGCGCGCGGTTTTGCATTCGTTGAGATGAGCACCGACGAGGAAGCTCAGAAGGCCATCCACGAGTTGAATGCCTTTCAACTCGGCGGGCGAAGTCTCACCGTCAACGAGGCCCGTCCGAAGCCGCAGAGCGGCGGTTACGGCGGCGGCCAGTCGCATCGCCGCCGGTCCGAGCCGCGTTGGTAACACTTGAGCGAATGGTTTCACGGCGCCGTCCGGAAGGCGGCGCCACCCGCTCGACACGCCGCCAAGCGTCCCGCCGATGCACACGGAATCGTGTCCACGGGCCGAATCGCCAAGCTGTTCGTCGGCCAGGGTCACGGGTTCATCCGCCTGACAGACGATCGCGAGGTGTTCTTTCATCGGAGTGACGTCGCCGAGGGCACCTCGTTCAACGATTTCGTCGTCGGCGATTCCGTCACGTTCGAGTTGTTCGAGGATGCCGTCAGCGGCGCACGCGCGCTCCGCGTGAGACACCGACGACGGCCGCGCTGAACCGGGGTATACTGACGTCTCCCGCTTTTCTGAGCCTTCGGCCGCCCCTGGCCTGAGCCCTCACCAAAGCCTCGGCTTGTGAGGGTGTCACATCATGGTCAAGCGTCCGGACGGAATGAATGCGTTCGAGTTCTCGGTGCTGTCGGCTCTTCGTGCGGCCCAATTGCACCGCGGCTGCACGCCGCGCGTGGCGGAATCACAGAAGGTCGCGGTCACCGCACAGCACGAAATCGCCGAACGGAAGGTGGTTCGGTCCGACGTCGATACTCGCCGTCTCGTGAATCCCGTCGACCTGGCCGCGCGATGACGGCGCCGACGGCGGCGGGGATGCCCGCGCGTCGAACCGCTCGTGATGTCCGTCACTCCTGAACGGGCGCGCGCGACGCGTGACGCTCGGGCGAGCGGGAGACCAGGCCGTAATACGCGCTGAACGGCAACGCCGCAGGCGGGATCTGACGGGGCAGGACGCGCATCCCCTCGCCGTCCACGACTTCACATTCCCGCGTGACGCGTTTGGTCGGGTTCGCCCGCATCTTCGCGACGGTGATGGCCAGCCGGAATTCGTCGCTCAGCTCGACCCAGTTCAACAGCAGGATGTTGTCGACGAGCGAGCTCATCGCGTACTCGCCTGCCATCGACGACATGCCCAGAATCTCAGGGTTCTCGTGATTGTAGACCGCCGCAATCTGGTGCTCTTTCATGAGCGCCACGAGCGCGTGGAAGAAATCGCGAAAGATTCGCTTCGACGATCCGAGCGTCGATCCGTACGTGGACAAGCTGTCGATGACGACACGCTTGGGCTTGAATTCCTCGACGACCCGCTCGATCTGCGCGAAGTGCCGATCGATCTCGATCTCCTGGGGCGAATCGTACTGGACCCTCACGACCCCGCGCGCGATATCCGGTTCGAGATCGATCCCGATCGTGCGGCCGTTGCGCATGATCTGCGCCGGCGTCTCGTCCAGGCTCAACATGAGGCTGTGCTCGCCGCGTCGAGCGCCCTCGGCGATGAACTGGAGCGCCATGACGCTCTTGCCGACGCCGGATACGCCGACCACGAGCGTCGTGCTTCCGAGGAAATAGCCGCCGTTCACGAGCTCGTCGAGGCCGGACACGCCCGTCGGCACCCGGGTCGTCGGGTCGTACGCGGCAGCCATCTCCCGGCTCATGCTGCGCGGCGCCTGCACCCGCTTGTATACTTCGAGGCCGTGGCCGTCGACGATGCGAAACGAATGACTGCCCATTTGAAAATGGTGGCCGCGCGATTTCGCGATCTCGATCGAGCGAATGGCGGCGCGTTGAACGTCCTCGATGCGGACGACGATGAGTGTGTCCGCGATGAATTCTTCGACCGGAGGCGTGGCATGGCGAACCCGCTCGAGTCCCGGCGATTCAACGGCGAGCATCGCCGTCAGGTTCTCGCGGTGCAGCCCCTGCACGAGCGTATGAAACATTTCACGCGCGCCACCGTTGTTGCCGTCGTGGCCATTCAGACCGTCGACCGGAAGCGGCGGCAGCGAATCGATGAACATTCGCCGCGCGCCGATGCGCGCCGCTTCGGCGAGCAACAGGCTGTCGGCCTGCTGAAGCTCCTGCTGCAGCACCGACCGCGTCGTGAAAATGACCTTGACCTTGCCCTGACGTTCGAGGTCCGGCAGGTCCCACCCGAACTGCGCAGCGTCGCGGATCACCTTGATCGGCGAAACCTCGAACAGCACGATGAGGCCCGGCTCGCCGAACTCGGTGGCGCCCCGGTAGATGAACTCGACCCCCAGCGTCGTCTTGCCACTGCCGGCCCGTCCTTCGACGACGATCACGTTGCCGCGTGGAATCCCGCCACCGAGAATCGCATCGAGTCCGACGACGCCGGTCTTGACCGGATCTGATTCCGCCATGAGCCCACCTTATGAGACGCTCGTGCGGCGGCGCGTGCGTCGAAGGACATCCGATTGGGTCGATTCAGCAAGCGACGCTTCCGCCTCTGACGCTTCTTTCATCGCATCGAGCAGGCTTTTGCGCCCGTCGGGAGTCGAGGCGATGTCGATCAACGATGTCAGCCACCCTGTCCCGGAGGTTTGGAGAACATACATCCGGGCAGCGTGCGTCGGGTTCTGGGAGCGCTTCAGGAAACCGGCATCGGTCAGCAAATCGAGCGACCTCGCCGTCTGATTGAGATCGTCCCCCACGTACGCGGCCAGCCGGTCGCTCGTCAGCAGGGCATGCGGATGGCGATGAAAAAACAGGAGAAGATCGAGATCGCACGGGTGCCGGAGGACCCCGATGCTGGTCAGCAGGTGTTGAAATCGAGGACCTTTGGCCATTGATACGCTGTAATTGCGCGAAAGATGGGATGTTACGCCCCTCTGGGCGCCAAATCAAATGCCCGGCCGCTCGATCGATTCAGTCGCGGCGCCCGGGCTTCGCGCGATCGATGGCGCTTGGCGTGGCGCGATTCACGGGGTACCATCGTTTCACGTGGCGCGCAGCCCATGGATTCAAGGGGTTTGCCCTCATCGCCCATCGCCCTCATCGTCGATCACGATGCAGATACCCGCCAGCTGTACTCGCAGGTTCTGACGCTCGCGCGGTTCGAGATCGACGAGGCCAGCGAGGGGCGCGAAGCGCTTGCGAAGGCCCTGTCGTCCCACCACGACGTGATCGTCACTGAGACACGATTACCCGGGATCGACGGGTATCAGCTCTGCGGTCTCCTGCGGCGGGATCCCGGCACGCGGACGATTCCGATCGTGGTCGTGACCGGGGGCGCGCATCCAAACGAGCTCGAGCGCGTGAAGCGTGCGGGCGCCAACGCGCTCCTGGTCAAGCCATGCCTTCCCGAGGCATTGCTGATGGCGATTCACCAGGCGATGGATGCCGCGGATCCTGATCTGTCGAACATGGCGGCTGTGGAGCGTGAAGCAGGCCTGCAACCGCCCGCCGGCCGCCGCGCGCTCACCAAGAACCGCGCCTATGCGCGCGGCCATACCAACGCTCCGCCCCACCCGCCGCCGACGCTGGTGTGTCCGACGTGCGACCAGCCGCTCGAGTACCAGCGGAGCTACGTCGGCGGCGTCAGCGCCAGCCATCCGGAGCAATGGGATCTGTTCGAGTGTCATGCGGGATGCGGCACCTTCCAGTACCGTCAACGAACACGGCAGCTTCGCCGTCTGTGACCTGTGAGCGGATGCGGCGCGACGATCCAGGCTTGTGGGCGCAAGACATCTGGCGGCCTCCGCTCGAAAAATATGGCAGCGTCACACGGCTCACCGTAGCGTTGTACGACGCCGAGGGACGTCTCGTCTGCGGACCGATCAATCGCACGTCACTGTTCGATCTGTTTGGCGAATCCGAACACGATCCCGGACTTTTCGCCGAGTGCGCGGCGCGGTGCCGCCGGGGCGCGAACGCCATCGTGGTCACGAACCGGTTCGCGCTGGCAGCCCTCGGGACCGCGCTCGTGCTGAACGGCGACACAGTCGGCGCAGCCGTGGCCGGCTACCGTCTTTCCGAATTTCCCCAGCCGATGGCGATCGAGCGGCTGGCGCGCGAGGCACGATTGCCGCAAGCGCCAGTCTGGGACGCCGTCCGCCATGAGACACCGGCTTCGCGGTCCCGCATCACCTCCGACGGCGAACTGCTGAAAGTGCTGGCCGAGACCGTGTTACGTGAGCACGATCGCTCACGCGAGCACGTCGATCTTTCAGCACGGTTGCAGGCGGCGAATGCGGCGAAGGACGAGTTCCTGGCGATGGTGTCGCACGAGCTGCGCGGACCGCTCAACGCCATCTTGGGCTGGACGCGGCTGCTGCGTACAGAACATCTGACGGAGAACGCGCGCGCACGCGCGCTCGACACCATCGAACGCAACGCCTGGACACAAACGCGGCTGGTCGAAGACCTCCTCGACGTCTCGCAGATCGTGGCCGGACAGCGCGAGGTGGAGCGGCAGCTCCTGGCGCTCGCGCCGATCATCGACCAGGCCGTCGCGAACCTGTCTCCGAGCGCCGACGCCAAACAGGTGCGGCTCGACGTCCAGCTGCAGGACGATGCCCTGGTCGCAGGCGATTCGCTTCAGTTGCAGAGAATTGCCACGAACCTGATCGCCAACGCCATCAAGTTCACGCCGCCCGGAGGCGACATCCGGGTGCGTCTGTCTCGCGACGATCGCCACGCGACCCTGATCGTCGGCGACTCCGGGTCAGGCATCAGACCGGAGTTCCTGCCGCACATCTTCGAACCCTTTCGCCAGCAGGACGCCTCCACGACGCGGGTGCACGGCGGGATCGGACTCGGGCTCACGATCGTGCGTCACCTCGTGGTGCTGCACGGAGGCTCGATTGGGGCCGAGAGCGCCGGCATCGGTCGCGGCGCGACGTTTACGGTCGTCCTTCCGCTGGCGGCTGGCGCCACCGACGTCGAGCAGCGGCGCCCCGTCGCCGTCATCGGCAGACCGGTGGAGACCACGCCGCTTCCGAGGTTCAGTCGCGGCGTTCACGTTCTCGTCGTCGACGACGATCGTGATGCGCGCGAAGTGCTCCATGCCGTGCTGCAGCAGGCGGGCGCCGAGGTCACGACGGTTGCATCGGCGCGAGAGGCCCTTGCAAGCATCGACCAGGCGCGCCCCGATGTGCTCGTGAGCGATATCGGGCTACCGGACGAAGACGGGTACGCGCTCGTCCGCCAGTTGAGGATGCGCCGGGCGGAGAATGGGGGACGTACGCCGGCGGTCGCGGTGACGGCGTATGCCGCCGCCGCCGATCGCGAACGCGCCGCAGCGTCCGGCTACGATCGACACCTGTCGAAGCCGATCGACGCCCGGGAGTTGATTCGCGCAATCGAATCGCTCATCACGTCAAAGACTATGAACTTGTAACGCGAGCACGCGCCAATACTCGCTGAGTCGATGGGATGTCATCATCGGCTGCATCATCACCGACGTCGTGGCATTCTTCATCGTCGTCGCCTGCGGAGCGACGCTGTACACGCGGGGCGTTCGCGAAATCAAGGATGCCGCTGACGCCGCCGTGGCGCTGGCGCCGCTGGCGGGCCGCTTCGCATCGGTCCTGTTCGCGATCGGCCTGTTGAACGCCGCGCTGCTGTCCGCCGCGATTCTCCCGCTCGCCACGGCGTACAACGTCGCCGAGGGCCTCGGATTCGAATCCGGCCTCAACAAGAAATTCTCGGAAGCGCCGATCTTCTACTGGTTGTACACGTCGCTGGTCGTGGTGGGCGCCGGATTCGTTCTCATCCCGCGATTGCCGCTGATCAAAGTCATCATCGTTTCGCAGGTCGCGAACGGCGTGCTGATTCCGTTCGTGTTGTTTTTCATGCTGCGTCTGATCAATCGCGAAGATCTGATGGGGACGTACAGGAACTCACGCGTCGCTAACGTGATTGCCTGGAGCACGAGCGCGGTGATGATCGCGCTCACGATCGCGCTTGTATGGACGTCTATCGCTGGATAGCGCATATGTGCTCATCACGTTCGTCATCTTCCCTTTATGCCCATGCTCGACGTGCGTACGCGTCACGCGTGCGCGCGTTGAACCGGCGTATACTGACCGCTTCTGCTTTTCTGAGCGCTCGGCCACTCCTGACCAGGCTCTCACAAAGCCCTTGCCTGTGAGGATGTCCAGACTTGACGCGCATTCATCTTGTCAATCCGAGTGTGAAATCGTTCGGCGTCGCCGTGATTACGCCGCGCTGGCTCTACGTCCTCGCGGCGGCGACCGGCAGCCGCTGGGGCGATCCGGTCATCGTCGACGAAACGCTCGATCCGGTCGATCTCGACACGATTTGCGCGGGCGACGTCGTCGGCATCGGCATTCATACCGGCAACGCGCTCCGCGGTTACGAGATCGGACGCCAGGTGCGCCAGCGCGGCGCCTGGGTCGTCTTCGGCGGCATTCATGCCACGCTGTTTCCGGACGAAGCCGCGACTCACGGTCAGGCGCACGCGGTCGTGCGCGGCGACGGCGACGTCGTCTGGCCGCGCGTCATCGAGGAGTGCCTGGCTGGACAGCCGCGGCCGGTCTACGAAGGGGGCCGCATCGCTGGCGATCAGTTCGTGTCGGCGCGATGGGATCTGCTTCCGGAGCGGCGGTACATGTGGGCGTCGGTACAGACGCTGCGCGGCTGCCCGAAGCATTGCTCGTTCTGTTCCGTGTGGCGGACCGACGGACAGGAGCCGCGCCAGCGCGGCGTCGATCGCGTCGTCCGCGAGATCGTCGAGCTGCGCCGTCTCGGATTTCGATTCATCGCGCTCGCCGACGACAACTTCTATCCGGTCACGTTCGACGATCTGGCGCAGGCGCGGCGCCGAGCCGATTCCTCGCGGCTGCGCGAGCTCCAGGCGCTGCGCGACGAGCGCTTCGCGCTGATGGCGAGGCTCGCCGAGCTGCCGCACGATCTCGTCTTCTACACCCAGATTACGATGGAGGCCGCCGAAGACCCGGAATTCCTCGACGCGATGAAGCGCGCGAAGATTCGCGGCGCGCTCGTCGGCGTCGAGTCGGTGACCCGCGAAGGGCTCAAGGATGTCTACAAAGGCTTCAACCTGGCCGGCGACGAGCTCGTGGCGCGGCTGCGCGAGTTTCGCCGTCATGGCATCCACGTCCTCGGCTCGTTCATCTTCGGGCTCAACAGTGACACGAAGGACACGTTCGACGCGACGGTCGCGCTCGCGGAACGGGCCGATCTGACGTTCGCACAGTTCGTGCTGCTGACGCCGTTCCCCGGCACCGTCGATTTCGACAAGTGGGCTGCCGAGGAGAGCCGCCGCGGGACGACGGTCGACGGCGTGCCGATTACACAGCATTGGCTCATTCCCGAAGGACGCCGGCCGAAACTGTACGCCGCGCATCCGACGATGTCGCTCGAGGAGATTCGAGTGGGCACCCAGCGCGCGTGGGATCGCTTTTACGGGTGGCGCCACGTCTGGGCGCGATCGAGCGTCGTCGAAACCGTTCGTGCCCGGATCGCCTTCGTACTCATCTCGAAGCTCTACCGACACATGTACGCGAACACGGGCATCGCGACCGACAGCGCGCGCGTCCAGCGATCGACGCAGTGGGCGCGATGGATCGGCGTTGCCTGCCGGCGGCTGTTCCTCGGGAGACCCATGCCCGATCTGGCCGTGCCCGGCGAGCCGCTCGAACCGGCAATCAACTGACGTCCATTGATCTCGCATTACGATCGGCTCGAGGATCGGGAGGGCGTATGCATTCCGCAAACGCTCTAACTTGGTACCCTAAACTTCCTGCAGGCTGACATTTGTCTTTCCCGCCGCAGCTATCGTGCAGGTTGCTGATGCCGTTCCGGTGCTCGCTTTATTGGGCAGTCAAAAAAACCGGTTGGACGACTGCTCCCCGAAAGTCGCATCGGTCTACCAACATCTAGCCTGAAGGACCAGGACGAATCACATCCGGTTTCAGACCTTCCACCGCTGACGGCAATCGATTGTCCTCTTTGGCATCGACATTGCGGAGACGAGGTGTTCGTCGCGTCTCCGCACGCACATGAATCAGTTCGTCAGAAACAAGCTCGGTAACGCAACGCGTGTTGTACGACGTCCGTTCTGCGCGTGCATGTGCGTCGCGCTCGTCGTGCTCGCATCGGTCAATTCCCAGGCGCAACCGAGATCCCAGGCAGGACGATCACGAGTTTCTTCGGTTTCAGGCGCCTCGCTGATCGAAGCGCCTGCGCCGGACGCCGCTGTCTTCAGACTGGGGAATGCCGCCAGACCTTTCGGCTGGTCCACGGTCATCGGAGACTTCGATACGGACGGCAAGCCGGACGTTGCCGTCGCGGACCACATCGGGCGCGACGCGAACGGCTACGCGTACCGCATCGAGTTCTCGATGTCGGGGCAGGCTCCCGGCGGCGTCACCTTCCAGTCCACACAGAGTGCGGTCACGATTCGCGCTGCCGATGTTGATGCCGATCGGGATCTCGACATCGTCGTCGGCCTGCCGATTTCAGGCCGGACCCTCGGCGTGTGGTTGAACGATGGGCACGGGCACTTCACGTCCGCCGATGTCGCGCAGTTTCCCGCAACGCTCGAGGCGGAACAGACCGCCGCGATCGGACACTCGCTCGCCCGACTGGCGCCGTTCGAGCCGTCTCCTCGCCGGGCGGAAGACGGACTCGGGCGGATCTTCGATGTGGCGGCGTCCCCGAACGCCTCGCGCGGCACATCGTTCTCACGCATTCACGACCTCTCGTCTGCACCCGCGTCTTTTCGAATTGCCCCTCGCGCGCCTCCGATTCCCTCCGAAGCCTCATTGTCGTAACGCACGCGTGACACGCGCGGGTATCTGATCACCGCCGTTCTTTCGCGCGCGCATCCATCGCATTCGTCAATCATCGAGGCGGCGCCCTTGTCGGCGCGGCGCAATTTCGGAGTCGATCGTCCATGAAGGTTCGCCAATCGATCGTCGCGGCGATCGTTTCGAGCATCGCCGTCACGAGCATCGCTGGTCAGGGTGGATTTCGCACGCTGACGATCGAAGAAGCCGTCAACGAAGCGGTTCAGCGGAATCTTGGACTGCTCGCCGCGCGAGCGGATCTGTCGGTCGCCGAGGCCGCCCTTGTCACGGCACGGCTTCGACCGAATCCGGTGCTGTCGGGAAGTGCCGACGGCCTCGATTGGCTCGGGACAGGGTTCAGCGAGCTGAACAACGCCGGGCCGCCTCAGTACGCCGTCCGCGTCGACGTGCCGTTCGAACGCGCGAGCAAGCGGGAGCTTCGCACTCACGTCGCCGAGGAAACCAGGCGGGTCGCCGAGGCGCAAATCGCCGACGCGGTGCGGCGATTGATGCTGGAGGTTCTTCTCGCGAGCATCGACGTTCTCGAGGCCAAAGCCAAGCTTCGCCTGGCCGAGGACACCCTTCAATCATTCGAACGACTCGTTCAGCTGAACGAGCGGCGCCTCACCAGCGGCGCGATCCCGCAACTCGAGGTGTCGCGGTCGCGTGTGGCGATGCTGCAGTACCGCGGAAACGTCAGGAGCGCGCAGCTCGTCCTGACACAGGCGCGATTGAAGCTGCTGCCACTCCTTGGCAAGAAGCCCGACGAAGAGCCGATTGACATCGACGACCGGCTCGCGTTGCCGGCCTCGGCGATCGCTGCCGATTTGACCGTGCTGCAGCAATCTGCCCGATCGACGCGACCAGATCTTCTCGCGGCTCGACGCGAGCAGGCTCGCACGCAGGCCGATCTTCGACTTCAGCTCGCACAAGGCAAGGTCGACTACACGCTCGGGGCGGAGTACCGCCGTCAGCAGGGCGTGAATGGACGCGGCAACCTGCTAGGCCTCTTCTTCAGCGTTCCGCTTCCGCTGTTCAACCGCAATCAAGGTGAAATCGTTCGGGCCGAAGCGGAAGCCGGCAAGGCGACGCGATCGCTGACCGCGCTCGAAACCGACGTCGCCGGCCAGGTCGCCTCGGCGTACGCGGAGTTCACAGCGTCTCGGCAGCTTGTCGACGAGATCGAGCGCGATCTCCTCGAACCGACCGACCAGGGGCGCACGGGAACGGCGTACGTGTATCAGGCCGGCGCCATTTCGTTGCTTGACGTCCTCGACGCGCAGCGCGCCTACAACGACACGATGGAGACGTACTACTCGGCGCAAGCCGCGTATCGCCGGGCTCAGGCCCGGCTCACGCTGGCGATTGGAACGGAGACCGCTCAATGACCACACCACACAGACGGCGGCGGTTCGTGCGGGCTGCGATGCTGCTGCGAACTGCCGCCCTGACGTTCGTGATGCTTTCCGTCGCGATCGGCATCGCGGGATGCCGCGAGTCGACGCCCGCGGTCGACGCGTCGGCGGCGACATCGGATGGCCATGAGGCTGCGCACGCACCCGGCCACGTACACCTCGAAGAGCTGCAGCTCGAGCAGGTCCGGGTCGAAGAGCTCTCCAGCAAGCGTCCATCGGACTGCATCAAGCTCACGGGCACGGTCGAATTCAATGCGGATCGAATGGCGAAGCTGCTTCCGCCCGTTTCGGGTCATGTGCAGGACATGGCCGTCAACGTTGGCGACATCGTCCGCAGGCACGACGTGCTGTTCGTCCTCAACAGCCGCGACGTCGCCGCCGCGACTACGGACCATCTCGCGAGCCACAAGGATCTGGAGCTCGCGGAAAAAACGTTCGCGATGACGCAGGACCTGTTCGAGCACCAGGCCGCGTCCCGCATCGCGCTGGAGCAGGCCACGAGCGAGCTGGCGAAGGCGGGGGCGCGCGTGACGCAGACCGAAGAGGGCCTTCAGGTACTGGGGTTGGAGCCGCATCGCGAACACGAGCCGACGATCACGCAGTCGCGGATCCCTGTCCGCACACCGATCGACGGCACCGTCATCGAACGCAGCGTGACGAACGGTCAGTTCGTCGGACCCGAGAACGCATCGCTCGTCACGATCGCCGATCTCTCGAGCGTCTGGGTCCAGGGAGACATCTTCGAACGTGACCTGCGGCACCTCGCGATTGGCCAGTACGCGGACGTCACGACGGCTGCCTATCCGACCGATCGCTTCGGCGCCCGTGTGTCGCGCGTCGGGGCGGTGGTCGACAGCCAGACGCGCACCGCGAAGGTCCGGTTCCTCGTCGCCAACCCCGACGGCCGGCTGAAACCGGGAATGTTCGCCTCCATCGCCCTCTACTTGGCCGATTCCGGATCTTCGCTGACCGTGCCCGCCAAAGCGGTGTTCGTCGAAAACGGTCGAACGTTCGCGTACGTCAAGGTGGGGCCGCAGGAATTCGCGCGCAGGGAAATCGAGACCGTCCGGAGCGACCGTGATCGCCTCCGCGTGACGCACGGAATCGAAGCGGGCGAACACATCGTGAGCGACGGCGTGCTGTTGCTCCGGCAGCTCGAATCGGAATCGGAGAGCCAGTGATTCGCCGTCTCGTTTCGGTCGCGCTGCACCAGCCGCTCTACGTCGCCTTGTTGCTCGTCCTGTTCGTCGCGGCGGGCGTTGCGGCGTTCCGCTCGCTGCCGGTCGAAGCCTTTCCCGACGTCACCGACGTGCAGGTGACGGTCATCACGCTGTTTCCCGGACATGCCCCGGAAGAGGTCGAGAAACAGGTCACGATCCCGCTGGAAATCGCGTTGAGCGGATTGCCGAACGCCGTGCGCATGTTCTCGCACACGCAGTTCGGCCTCTCGTACATCATCCTGACGTTCAACGACAACGCGAACGATTACTTCGCGCGCCAGCAGGTGCTCGAGCGGCTGCAGGGCATCGATCTCCCGGGCGGCGTGCAGCCGGAGCTGGCGCCAATGTCGACGGCCATCGGCGAAATCTATCGGTATCGCGTCGCCGCGAAGGGTCTGAGTCCCGCGGAGCTGCGGAGCATCCAGGACTGGGTGGTCGCGCGCAATCTCAAGATGATCCCGGGCGTCGCCGACGTGGTCAGCTTCGGCGGCTTCATCAAGCAGTACGAGGTGACGGTCAATACCGCGCGCATGAAGTCCTACGGCGTCACGCTGCAGCAGGTCTTCACGGCGCTGGGGCGTGGCAACGCGAACGCAGGCGGCAGTTTTCTCGAACGAGGCGAACAGCAATATCTGATTCGCGGCATCGGGATGCTTCAGTCGAGCGACGACCTCGGCGACATCGTTGTGGCCGAGCACGGCGGCACGCCACTACTGATTCGCGATATCGCCGACGTCACGCTCAGCGCAGTGCCTCGTCAGGGCATCGTCGGCCAGGACGGCGACGACGAGATCGTGTCCGGCATCGTCCTGATGCGGAAAGGCGAGAACCCGTCGGACGTGCTCGCCGCCGTGAAGGATCGCGTGGCGGCCATGAACGCGTCCATCCTGCCGAAACCCGTTCGTATCGTGCCGTTCTACGACCGGACGAAGCTGATCGACACCACGCTGCACACCGTCTTCAAGAATCTGCTCGAGGGGGCGCTGCTGGTGACGATCGTGCTCTATCTGTTCCTGGGCAACTTCCGGGCGGCAGGCATCGTCGCGGTCGTCATTCCGCTGTCGCTGCTCGCGACGTTCATCGGCTTGAGGCTTCGCGCCATCCCGGCGAACCTGCTGTCGCTCGGCGCGATGGACTTCGGGATCATCGTCGACGGGGCGGTCATCGTGCTGGAGAACGTCTTCCGGCGTCTCACCGAACGCCGCGAACATCATCGCGCGCCGAAAGCCATCGTCCTCGACGCCGCCGTGGAAGTCGGACGCCCGACGCTGTACTCCATGCTCGTCATCATCATCGCTCACCTCCCGATCTTCACGCTGCAGCGCCACGAAGGGCGAATCTTCGCGCCGATGGCGTATACGGTTGTCTCGGCGCTGGTCGGGTCGCTGCTGTTCTCTCTCACGCTCGTCCCTCTTCTCTCGTTCTTCCTCCTTCGGAACCACGCGGAGGGCGGCGACAACGTCATCGTCCGCTTGTGCAAGCGGGCGTATCGGCCCGCACTGCGGTTCGCTCTCGAACGCCGCAGGATGGTTCTCGGCGCGGCCGTGGCCGCGCTCGCGGGCAGCCTTCTGCTCGTGCCGGCGTTGGGCACTGAATTCCTTCCGGAGCTCAATGAGGGCGCGCTCTGGATCAACGTCATGTTGCCGCCTGGCATCTCGGTGACCGAAACGTCGCGGCAGCTGGCGCGTATCCGCGGAATGCTTCGACGGTTTCCGGAGGTCGTCTCGGTCCTTTCGAAGGCTGGACGGCCGGAGGACGGCACCGACCCGAAGATGATCAACATGGCCGAATTCCTGGTGGACGTGCGGCCCGAGGCCGAATGGCCACGCGGCGTCACGAAGGACCGTCTGATCGAGCGCATGAACGCGTCGCTCCAAACGATTCCGGGCATCGAACCCAGCTTCTCGCAGCCCATACGCGACAACGTGCTCGAGAGCATCTCGCAGATCGACGGGCAGGTCGTCGTGAAGATCTTCGGCGACGACGTGGACGTGCTGAGAGGCGTCGCGAAGGATGCGCTGCGCGCGATCTCGGGTGTGCGCGGCGTCGCGCGCGCGTTCGTCGACCGTGCCGGCCAGGTGCCGCAGCTGCGGATCGCGATCGATCGCGGGCGAGCGGCGCGGTACGGCCTCAACGTCGCGGACGTCGAGGACGTCATCGAAACGGCGCTCGGCGGAAGGACCGCCACGCAGTTATGGGAAGGCGAGCGACGGTTCAACGTCGTCGTGCGTCTCGGTGAGGAGGAGCGCGGCGACCAGGAGGCCATCGCGAACGTGCTGATCGATACGCCGACCGGTTCGAGAATTCCGCTCTCGGAAGTCGCGAACGTGTCGGTCGGGAGCGGCAGCATGAACATCGCCCGGGAGGGCGGCAAGCGCGTCGCCGCGATCGGCGTATTCATTCAGGGCCGGGACATGGGCGGCGTTGTCGGCGACATGCAGGAGCGGGTCGCCACGAGCCTCCGCCTCCCGCCCGGCTACTTCGTCACGTGGGGCGGGGAGTTCGAAAACCAGCAGCGGGCGATGGCGCGGCTTCGGCTGATCGTCCCGATCAGCGTCCTCCTGATCTTCCTCTTGCTCTTCAACGCCTTTGGAGCGGTGAAGCATGCCGCGTTGATTCTGGTGAACGTCCCGTTCGCACTCATCGGCGGCATTCTCGCCCTGTACCTGACTGGCATTCATCTCAGTGTGTCAGCGGCGATTGGCTTCATCGCGCTCTTCGGCCAGGCGGTGCTCAACGGCGTCGTCATGGTCAGCTATTTCAATCAGCTGCGTCGAACGGGCATCGGGGCGTACAACGCCGCGTACGAAGGGTCGCTCGTGCGGCTCCGCACCGTATTGATGACCACGCTGCTGGCGATGCTGGGACTGACACCGATGGCGCTGTCCCACAGCATTGGCTCTGAAGTGCAGCGTCCGCTGGCGGTCGTCATCATCGGCGGCCTGTTCTCGGCTTCTGCGCTCACGCTGCTGGTCCTGCCGGCGCTGTACGTGATGTTCGAAGGCCGGCATCAGCACGTTCCGGAGGTAACCACGTGAGCCGATGGGTATGCGTGCCGTTGATCGTCGGACTTGCGCTCGGGGCCGCATGCGTGCATCGCGTGAGCAGTTACCCATACGCGTGGCGGCTCCGGGGTGCGGTCGTATCCGTGAACGGCACGATGTTCCAGGTACGCCACAAGAGCGGCGACATCGTCGATTTGCAGATTGACGATGAGACGTCGTTCGTGAAGAACGATCGCACCGATTCACGGCGCTCTTTGCTTGACGGGACTCGCGTCGTCGTCGATGTCGACACGATTCAGCGTGGAGTGTACCGCGCGCGGCTGGTGCGGATTTTCGGAGGAGGACGTCCGCAGTAGCGCGTTCAGGCGGCCGATAGTCGATCGGCCTTCAATGCCGTTAGCTTTCTAAGGTTCGCTGCGTTGAGAGTCGTCCGAAAGGCTGACATTTGTCTTTCCGGCCGCAACGTTTTTCGCATCTGATGACCTGTTATCCCAACTTTCTACGCAGAATCGGTGGCATCGACATTGCGGAGCTCGGGGTTGAGAAATCGTTTCGAGACGCTCGGGTCGCGTCTCCACTGATGAATACCGTCGTCCGAAATACGCTCGGTGACGCGACACGCCTTCTGCGGCGTTCCCTGTATGTGTGCGCCGCGTTCGTGCTGCTCGCATCGGCGACGTCCCAGGCGGAAACCGGGCCGCTCATCGACCGTTCGCCAGCTTCCTCCTTACCAGATGCGGTGCGGACCGAACCGGCTCCGTCGGGACGCGTGGCATTCAGGTTGGGAAATGCAGCCAGACCGTTCAGCTGGTCGACTGCCATCGGCGATTTCAATACCGACGGCAAGCCGGACGTGGCCGTCGCGGACCGCATCGGGCGGCGGGCGGGCATTTACGCCTATCGCATCGAGCTCGCGATGTCGGGCCAGGCTGCGGAAGGCGTCACGTTCGAATCTGTACATGACGCGGTCACGATCAGCGTCTCGGACGTCGACCGCGACCGCGATCTTGACATCATCGTACGCCATCCCTTTTCCGGCGAGACGATTGCCGTCTGGTTGAACGACGGGCATGGGCATTTCACCCCCGCCGATGTCCTGAAGTTCCCCGCGGCGCTGCAGTCGCAACAGACAGTCGACATTACAGACGCGGTCATCGATCTCACGCCTTTCGAGTCATCACGGTGGCGAACGGACGACAGCCTTCCGGCTGCGTTCGGCGTCATGCCGTCAATCCCGCGGCCTGGCTCATTTCTCTCGCGCAGCCGCAGCCTCCAGTCTTCGTTCGCTTCCCGTCGAACGATTCCTCGCGCGCCTCCGAACCGTTCCCACGAGTCGCTGTCGTAAGCCCGCCGGACGTTTCCGGTCTCATCGCCGGTCGCCGTGCGTGGCTTGGTCAGGTTTTGGGCCACGGTTAGATCGCGCCTGGAAGTACGGCGCGACGGAGTCCGACATGATTCAGTCCATCATGATCAATTGGCGGTCGAGTTCAGTACGGTGGATCCCTTCAGTCGCCCAATTGACCGGTCCCAAACGGATCCGAGTGAGTTGGATGTTCTGGCAGCTGTTCTTGTACAGATAGGGTCGGTTTGTTCGACGTCGGGGAGCTGGAAGATCGCCTTGACGGCGAACTGCATCTCCGCGGGCTTTTCTGCTGAAGATGCCGGCGCTCTAGCCGCCGAAGTATCCGCTTCGGGCCCGCACGCTCGTCGCGGCACGCTGTTTCACTCGCACGTCGAGGCGTCGCCACTCGCGCGATCCTGCCGCTTCAATCGCCAACACGTACTGCTGGCGCAGCTCGTTGACGAGGCTGCCGGCGGCGGTCGTCGTTTCCTGAAACGTGCTGGCGAAGATGAAGCGGCCACCCGTCCATTCGGCCAGGTCGCGCAGGTCGGGGAAATGGGGCTGCGGCGATCGCGCAGTCGCCTCCATCATCGTGCGTTCGTCCGTGGCGGGGACCGCGGCGACGACGAACACCGGCACATCGATCGCGCTCGCGACGGCCGACACTTCGGACGCGCTCAGTTGACTGCTCGTGTCGATGCCGTCGGTAATCAGGACCAGGGCCTTGCGTGTTGCCGAACGCCCGGCAAGTTTGCGTGCGACCTCTGCTGTCGCGTCGAACAACGACGTCGTGCCGTAGGGCTCGAGATCGTCGAGGGCGTGCGCGAACGACGAGAGGTCCGTGCCGAAGGCGTGCCGTTGATGAAGCGACGAATCAAAAGTGAAGACTCCCAGCTCGTCGTCACCGGTGCGGAGCTGCGCGAGCAGCGTGTCGAAGGCGTGGCGAGCCATCTCCACTTTAGGTCCGAAGCTCATGCTGCCGCTCATGTCAACGAGGACGGCGAGACTGAGCGACGATCGATCGTCGGCGCGGACGGAGATGACCGGACGAAGCTCGCCGTTGTCCCGCACTTCGAAATCACGAGGCGTGAGACCCGCCACGGGCCGACCGCGCCGGTCGCGGACCGAAGCCTGGATCGTGACGAGATCGACCGAGCTCTTGAATGTCTGGTCGACGGATTGTGCTTGAATCCGCGCAGGCGACGAGCCCAATACGGCACAGATCGCCGTCGCGATTCCGAGTTGACGCACCACTCGCGGCATCGGATTCCTCAATCGTGATGTTGTGGGGGTAACGAAATCTTACCACAATTCGATGCAGATGCCGACATCAACTCGAAACGCCCGAGCCGATTCTGCGCTGTTTCTCACAGTCCCACTTCTTCCGGCGGCTCGAGGGCTTTGAATGCGCGGAACAGCAGGAGGTCGTACGCGATTTTCAGCGTGCCGGCGATGAAGAACGGCGCGTCGATCATCGAGGGGCGCGAGAACAGCAGCCCCGCGAAGAGCGGGCTCAACGCCGCACCGGTCGTGCGCGCTACGCCGGTGATCCCCGACGCCGCCGAGCGTTCTTCTGGAGCCACGACGGCCATCGTGTACGACTGTCTGGTTGGCACGTCCATCTGGCTGATGCTGAACCGGAGCAGCAGCATGAGCGCGGCGAGCGGCAATGTAGGCATCAGTGGTATGAGCATCAGCAGAATGTTCGAGGGCAGGTGCGTCACGACCATCGTATTGATGAGTCCAATTCGAGACGCGAGCCGCGATGCGACGAGCGCGGAAATACCTGCGAACACGTTTGCCGCGAAAAACAGTGTCCCGAGCGTCCTGGGATCGACGCCGAACCGCAGGTAAAACCAGTACGCGGCAAAACTCTGGATTACGAAGCCACCGCCGAACGAATCGAGCGCGAACAATCCCGACAGCTTCAACACGACACGATGCGATCGGTCGATGCCCGAGAACCGCGCGAACATCGATCGATCGCCGACCTGCCTGTCAGACGCGCCTGCTTCCACCGCCGGGGAGGCGGCGCTGAACATCAGGGCGAGCGCGACGCCGAGGAGCGCGTACAGGACGACGACGGCGCGATAGCTGTCGACGGGCGCCCATGATGTCTGCAGCGCGTGAGTCCAGGTGCCGGCGGCGAGCGCGCCAAACGCGGTCGCGAGCGAGCCCGCCAGCGTGTACCACGCGAACGCCTCCGTTCTGACCCGATTGGGCACGACCTGCGACAGCGCCGCCTGCTCGATCGGCAGAAACGGACCGACCTCCTGACCGCTCGGGCTGATGACCCCGATCGTTCCGGCGATCACCAGCAGCCACATCCGATTCGTGAAGGCGAACGCGACGCCCGCCGCTCCCATGAGGCCCGCGCCCACGATCAGCATTCGGCGCCGCCCGATCCTGTCGGCCTGAGTCGTGAGATACAGCGACACGAGCGTGTCGCCAAGCAGCGTTGACGTGAGCAGCAGGCCGGTCTCGGATTCGCTCAGGCCGAGCCCGACGAGATACAGCACGAGGACGACCGACAACGCTCCGTACGCGAACAGTCGAATGAAGCGTGTCGCAAACAACAGCCGCCCGTCGGAGCCGAGAGAGCGAAGCGCGGTCGTCACTCGTGAATTGTGTGTCACGGCGCGGCCCGTTCGGCGATGCTGACACAAAAATCAGGGGCGGGCATAGAATCGGAGCCGATGAAAGGCAAGGGAGACGCGATGTTGAAATCAACGCTCGCCGCGCTGTTGTCCTCCCTCGTTTGCGTCGCATTGTTCGCACGGCAGCCGCCACGCAGTCCCGCCGGGCAGGCCGCCGCCGCGGTCAACCCGACGGGCGAGTTGCGGCAGATCGTTCCGGGCCACTACGTCTACAGCTTCACCACCTACAACAGCGGGATCATCGTGACGAGCGAAGGCCTGGTGGTGCTCGACGCGTTGAATTCCGAGGCGACGGCGCGGGCGCAGCGGGAGGCGATGGCCAGTACCATTCGTCAACCGGTACGCGCTCTGGTGTCCTCGACGTTTCATGACAATTACTCGAAAGGCAACGTGGCCTACGCGGACGTGCTGAAGATCGGCCACGAAAACTATCGGACCGATCTGCTGGAATTGATGCGGCGCGGGAACGTATCGGCCGAGGAACAACGAGCCCGACTCCCGAATCAGACGTTTCGCGACCGCATGACGCTGTATCTCGGCGGCAAGGAAATTCAGATTCTCCACGTCGGCCGGGCGCACACGCGAGGCGACAGCATCGTGTTCGTTCCGCAGGATCGCATCGTCTACCTGAGCGAGCTGTATTTCGCGAATCAGTTCCTGTTCATCAACGACGGCTACGGCATCGACTGGCTGCGCGCGCTGGATACCGTTGAAGCGCTCGACGCCGACATCTTCGTGCCGGGGCACGGGCCGATCCCGCCGGACCCTCGGGAAACTCGACAAGGCCTCCGCCGCTTCCGACAGATGCTGGTGGACGTTCGAGACGCCGTTCAGAAGGAGATCGCGCGCGGCGCAACGGAGGATCAGGCGGTGGCGACGATCCGATGGCCTCAGTATGAAGGACTGCAGGGATACAGCGCTCAACGCGAAACGGCGGTGCGGCGGCTGTATCAGCAGCTGACCGGCAAGCTTCAATAGGAAGCCATCATCGCGCCTACCGGTGCGCGACGTGTCATGCCGATAAGCGGCGACCCGAAAATCGGCAAAGATGATCTCCGGTTTCGTATTATCCGGTTACGTATCATCCCGTCCGGTATCAGTGGAATCCGAGGAGAGGCAGACCGGAGAGTCATCCGGCCTGCCGCGTGTCTGTCGTCAGCGGGCGGTCGTGGGTGACGTCACGCCGATTGCGCCTACTTCCAGGGTTTTGTCATCGCAAATTTCTGCCCCATCAGATTGACGGCGGTGACGCTGACTTCCTTCGGTCGGACGACTCGCAGGCTGAACGGGGTTCCGTCGCGGCCGCCGAAGTCGCCGAGCGAGATCGTGCGCTTTTCGCCCGCTTCCATGCGGCTCACCAGCTTGGTGAACTCCGTCGCGCCGCCGACCGGCTTGATGGCCAAGCGGATGTCGAGCAGCGGCTGCGCCGCCTGATTCTCGATGACCATCACGATCGACGAGAGCTCCACGCTCATGAACGCGGCGGTTTCACCCGATGTGCCGACCGCGCCTGCCGCGTTGGTCGACGCGGACGAGCAGGCGGCGACGAGACAAGCTGCGAGAACGACGCCACTGAGGACGACCGTGCGGAATGCGGTGATCATGGCCCCTCCTTCCACCGAGACGCCGCGCACCGAGGTAATCTGCTGTCGAGATGTGAGGCGGAGTCTACGCCTGAACCCGCCGTGCCGCAAGAGCTCTGTGTAACATGAGCCGATGAAGCCCGAGCCGGCTCTCCCCAGGATCGTGCGCCGCCGATCGCGCGTGCACGGCTACGGGGTGTTTGCCGCCGAGCGGATCCGGAAGGACGCGCGAATCATCGATTACGCGGGTGAACTCATTCCGAACGACGCATCGGAGGCGCGCGAAGAACGGTATCTCGCCGAGGGCTGCATCTGGGTCTTCCGGGTGAACCGCGCCTGGAGCCGCGATGCGAACGTCGGCGGCAACATCGCGCGGTTCATCAACCACTCCTGCGCGCCGAACTGCTGGTTCGAGGTCGTCGACAAGACGATTTGGATCCGCGCCAGGCGCGACATCCGCCGAGGCGAAGAGCTCACCTACGATTATTCGATTGACGGCGAGCGGACGATTCCGTGCCGCTGCCGGCCTGGCTGTAGGAATAAAATCTAACGCCATGTTCATCGCAGCCGCGGCGGTCGCCGCGCTCGCCCTCGCGGCCGATCTGCCGACCGGGCAGGTCGTGCCCGACGTCGTGTGCGCCGCCGATTCAACTCAGAGCTACGCGCTGTATCTGCCGCGTGATTACAACGCTGACCGCGCATGGCCCGTGATCTTCGCGTTCGATCCAGGCGGCCGCGGCCGCATACCGGTCGAGCGGTATCAGGCCGCCGCCGCACGCTACGGCTTCATTGTCGCCGGATCCAACAACTCGCGTAACGGATCGGCGGAAAACGCCAGGGCCGTGGTCGCGATGACCGGCGACGTGCTGTCGCGGTTCCGCGCCGACGAGCATCGCCTGTACCTTGCGGGCATGTCGGGCGGCTCGCGGGTGGCGCTTGGAGTGGCGCTCGGCTCGCCCAAGGACCATGTAGCCGGCGTCATCGCGTCGAGCGCCGGCTATCCGGACGGCAAACTCCGGAAGACGCTGGCGTTCCCGATCTTCGCGACCGCCGGCGCCGAAGATTTCAATCATCTGGAGATGCGCCAGCTCGATCGCGCGTTGACCTCTCCGCACCGGCTGGCGGTTTTCGAAGGCGGGCACGTGTGGCTCTCGAGCGAGCTGGCGATCGACGCCGTCGAATGGATGGAGCTCCAGGCGATGAAATCGGGGTTGAAGCCGCGCGACGACCGCGAGATCGATCAGATTTTCGCAAAGCGCCAGGCGGCGGTCGACGCCGCGAAAGTGGACAAGGACACGTTTCTCGCGCTGCAGGCGATTGCCGACGATTTCGATCGGTTGAAGGATGTCCGCGCGATTGCTGTGCGCGCCGCCGAGCTGGGGCGCGACAAGAACGTCCGCGCGGCGCTGAAGCGCGACCGCGACGAAGACGATCGCGAAGAGTCGATGCTCGACGACATCAGGATGGCCGAGGCCAGGCTCGAAGCCGCCGATCGAGGCGACGCGCTAATGGAGCTGCGGCGGCGCTGGAAAGATCTTTCCGACACAGCCCACGCGCCAGACGATTCGGCGGCGCGCCGGCGTGCACGCCGCGTCCTCGCGGGGTTGTCCGGGGGCGTGACCACGACCGACCCGGACTACTTGAAAATCATCAATCAGTACAGGCTCGCGCGTTCCGGCAGGCCGTAGGCATCTTGAAGCGACGCGGTCGAGTAAGGATCATGCAGAACATCACGGCTTCATCCGCCGATAACCCCGGTGTCGTTGCACGGCCCCCGGTCCTTTATGGCGTTGCGTTCCTGGTCGTTCTCGTTTTTCGATGGCTTTGGCCGATGCCAATCTTCCCGGCTGCTGCTTTCTGGACTGGTCTTGCCATCGTTACGATCGGAATGGGAATCGCAATATGGGGAAGACGAACGATGCGGGCCGCGGGTACGAACATCAACCCTTCGCTCCCAGCCCTGGCCATCGTTCGGTCAGGTCCGTTTCGTTACTGCCGCAACCCTCTCTATCTCGCTTTGACGCTCCTCTTTGTCGGTCTCACCCTCGCGTTCAATACATGGTGGGGCATCGTCATACTCGTCCCGCTCGTCATCGTCATGCATGTCGGCGTCGTGCTGCGCGAGGAGCGGTACCTCGAACAGAAGTTTGGTGAGACCTATCGACAATATCGATCGAAGGTTCGACGGTATCTTTGACGTTCGCGACCGCTTACTTCTTTTTCATGCCTTTTCGAGCGCGCCGAGCTGCCCAATACTTCGTCATCCGTTCACTGACCGCCTTGCGCGCAGCCGGGGACATCCGGCGGCGCTTCCGGCCGGCTCCGCCGGTACGAGCGACGCCAGCAGGACGACCTCGCTTACGTCGCCGCCGACCCGCCCGTCGCGCGGCGCCACTCCCGGGAAAAGCGCCACGGATAGCGGCGATTTCGGCTTCGAGCTCCTGAATTCTGGCTGCCGCACCATGTTGTGCGAGCTGGCGAAGTTGATCGGTCGAAAGCGAATTCGGCAAATCGGCCTCCTTATGAACGTTGACGACCGTTTCGTCGGAGCCAAATGTAACACAGGCTTGCTTCATCTTTTACAGTCACTCTGCACCAAGATCTTACCGACTTAGCTACGGCGCTCAGACATAGGTCACTCATTTATCACTCGCGCGTAGGGCCCCATCCCCACGCGCTTGATCCGTGACGCCTCCCCGGCTTCGCGCTGCGCGCTCGCCGGTCGTCGGCGTGGCCGCAGGCGCTTGCGCATGGATAATGGTGCCGAGTGACTCTCGACCACCTGCGTCGTGCCGCCGTCGCGCGCAGCCTTTTCCCATCGACCACGCTGCAGCGGGCGCTCGACATACTCGGCTTCGTGCAGGCCGATCCCATTCGCGCGCCGGCGCGAGCGCAGGACCTCACGCTGCGTCATCGCGTGACGGGCTATCGCGCCGGCGATCTCGAGCGCGGATATGCCAGCCTCGACGTCCACGAGGACTTCTTCGTGAACTACGGCTTCGTGACCCGCGCGGTGCAGATCCTGATGCATCCGCGCGGTGGTCCGGCGCCCTGGACTGCGGCGCGCGGACGATACGTGCGCGCTCTGCTGGATTTTGTCCGCTCGCGCGGCGCGGTGCATCCACGCGAGGTCGACCGCCACTTCTCGCACGGGACGGTCACTAACTATTGGGGCGGCTCGTCGAACGCGACGACGCACCTGCTCGATGCGATGCACTACCGCGGATTGCTCCGCGTCGTCGGTCGGGAGGGCGGAATCCGGATCTATGCCGCGCACGAACACGACGCGGCGCCGCACGATCCTGCGACCCGACGTCGGCGCCTCGACGGGCTCGTGGACGTCGTCGTGCGGACGTACGCGCCGCTCCCGGCGGCCAGCCTGTCGATCCTGGTGAGAAGGCTGCGCTACGCCGTTCCGCAGTGGACCGGCGAGTTGGGAGGCGCGCTTCAACGCGCGAAGCGGCGGCTCGCCCATGCCCGCGTCGACGGCGCGGATTGGTACTGGCCGGCCGACGACGAACGATTCGCGAGTGACGGATCAGACGAGGTGGTCCGTTTGCTGGCGCCTTTCGATCCGGTCGTGTGGGACCGTCGCCGGTTCGAGATCCTCTGGGGCTGGGCCTATCGCTTCGAGGCGTACACGCCGGTGGCCAGGCGCAAGCTCGGTTACTACGCGCTGCCACTCCTGTGGCGCGACCGTGTCGTCGGCTGGGGAAACGTCTCGCTGAGGAACGGGGCGCTTCAATCGGACCTCGGCTACGTCGCGTCGTACCCGCCGCGGGATCGGGCGTTTGGTCGCGCGCTCGAGGAAGAGCGACATCGTCTGCGCCGCTTTCTCGGTCTCGACGCCTGACCCCGCGGCCTCGTCCGCCCGGTCGCTCCTGTTGACATCCCAAAGGCATGGTGCTACACCTTTGGCATGGCCAAAGGAACCGCGGGCGATCGGCGGGACGTCCTGCAGGGCACGCTCGATCTCATGGTCCTGAAGACGCTCGAGACGCTGGGCCCGCAGCACGGCTACGGGATCGCGCGGCGCATCGAGCAGATGAGCGAAGACGTGTTGAAGCTCAACGAGGGAACGGTGTACGCGTCGCTCATGCGGTTGTTGCAGCGGCGCTGGATTCAAGCGAGCTGGGGCGCCTCGGAGAACAACCGGAAAGCCCGGTTTTATGCGATCACCAGGTCCGGTCGACGCCAGCTCGCGCGCGAAACGGAGAACTGGAGCCGTATTGCCGGCGTGATGGCGCGCCTTCTCGGTACGGCGGAGCGGTCCTGACATGTGGTCCCGAATCGTCATCATCGCATCGCGGCTGCGTTTTGCCTTGTCCCGTCAACGCGTCGACGACCAGGTGCGTCGAGAATTCGAAGGGCACATCGACCTGCTGGTCGATCGCTACATCCGTGCAGGGATGACGCGGGAGGAGGCCGAGGCCGCGGCGCGGCGGCAGTTCGGGAACGCGCTTCTGGTTCGCGAGGAGATTTACGATCTGAACTCGGCGCTGCCTTTCCTCGACACGACGTGTCAGGATCTGCGCTACGGCCTGCGGCTTCTTCGGCAGAACCCGACGTTCTCGCTCGTCGCGATCCTGACGCTGACGCTCGGCATCGGCGCCAACGCTGCGATCTTCCAGCTCGTGAACGCGCTTCGTCTCCGCTCGCTTCCCGTGGAGAAGCCGTACGAGCTCGTGTCGATTGGAATCGATCAGCACGGCAAGGGACGCGTGGGCAGGGGCTATCCGGGGGGCCGGTCGATCTTCACCGAGCCGCTGTGGCAGGAGATCCGCTCGCGGCAGCAGGCGTTCTCGTCGCTGTTCGCCTGGGGCAAGGACGCGTGGGATCTCTCGACCGAAGGGGAAGTGGTGGCTGCGCGAGGCCTGTACGTCAGCGGCGGTTTCTTCGATGGGCTCGGCGTTCGCGCGCATGTCGGCCGCGTCCTCACCGACGCGGACGATCGGAAAGGATGCGGCTCGCCGGGCGCGGTGCTGTCGCACGCGTTCTGGCAGACGCGATACGGCGGCAATCCGGACGCGATCAGGAAGACGATCATGCTCGACCGCCGCCGGTTCGATGTGATCGGCGTCGCGCAGCCGCGGTTCTTCGGCGTCGAAGTCGGCCGAGCGTTCGACGTGGCGATCCCGCTGTGCGCCGAGCCGCTGTTGCGCGGCGCGCAACCTGCCACCGGTAGACGCGACGCGTGGTGGCTCGATGTCATGGGTCGACTCAGACCAGACTGGACCGTCGAGCAGGCGCAAGTGCAGCTCGCCACCATTTCGCCGGACATTTTCCGGGCGACCGTGTCGCCGAGTTACAAGCCGGACACGGCGAAGAACTACACCTCGTTCACGCTTACCGCCGACGCGGCCGCGACCGGCGTGTCGAACCTGCGTAGGGCGTATGCGACGCAGCTGTGGGTGCTGCTGGGCGCGACAGGGTTGGTGCTCCTCCTGACGTCGGTCAACCTGGCAAACCTGATGCTCGCCCGCGCCACGTCCCGCGGCCGCGAGATTGCCGTGCGGCTCGCAATTGGCGCATCGCGTGGCCGGGTCGTCCGTCAGCTCCTGTCGGAAAGCGCGCTCATCGCCGGTCTCGGCGCGGCCGGTGGGCTGCTGCTCGCGCGGTGGATCAGCCAGACGCTCGTGAGAGTCCTGAACGCAGGCCCCGCTCCTGTCTTCGTCGATCTGACGCCGGACTGGCGCCTGTTCGCGTTCATCGTCGCGTCCGCCTTCGTCGCCTGCATGCTGTTCGGCCTCGGCCCGGCGCTGACCGCGACTCGACGTGATCCGGCGACGACGCTCGAGCCCGGCGGCCGATCGTCGACCGATGGACACGATGCGGTCGCGGTCCGGCGCGGCCTGGTCGTCGGCCAGGTCGCCCTCTCGATCGTGCTCGTGGTCGGGGCCGTGCTCTTCGGGCGCACCTTGAGGAATCTTGGCGCTGTTGATTTGGGCTTCGATCCGAACGTCCTCGTGGCGTCGGTCGACCTCCGCCGAACCGCCGTGCCGGCTGAGGCGCGTACGCGCACGTTCGCCGACATCGTCGCACGACTCCGCGAGGTACCCGGCGTCGGCCACGCCGCCGAGACGTTGATCGTCCCGCTCAGCGGCGCCGACTGGAACGGGCGCATTGTCAGGGGCGGCGTCGCACAGGAAGGCGACGTGCACTTCAACGAAGTCGGCGGCAGTTACTTCCGGGCGATGGCGACGCCGCTCCTGTCCGGACGGACGTTCGACGATCGGGATCGGCCGGACACGCCGCGGTCGGCCATCGTCAACGAGACCTTCGCGCGGCGGCATTTCCCGAACGAGGATCCGATCGGGCAGACGTTTCAGATGGACATGCCGGCCGGAGCCGCGCAACCCGTCTATCAGATCGTCGGCGTGTCTAAGGATGCGAAATATCTCGGAGTTCGGGAGGAGCGCACCGCCGCGGCCATAAGGTTTTCGGCTCATGAGTCGAGCGCGATGTTCCTGCCCATCGCGTATCTGGCCGCCTCGCAGAACACGATGGCGCCGCCTGATTTCCGGATCGTCCTGCGCGCCGATATGCCGCCCTCGTCCATCACGCGCGCGCTGACGCGCGCCATCACTGACGTCGCACCGGGCGCCGCAGTGTCATACGATGCCATCGCGAAATACGTCGACGCCTTGCTCGTCAGCGAGCGTTTGATCGCGTGGCTCTCCGGATTCTTCGGCGCGCTTGCCACGTTGATCGCAGCGATCGGTTTGTACGGCGTGATGTCCTGTCTCGTCACGCGCAGGAGGGTCGAGATCGGCGTTCGCATGGCGCTCGGTGCGGAGCCGCGCACGGTGATCCGCATGGTGCTCGCGGACTCGGGCAGGCTGCTCGCTGTCGGCGTCGTCATCGGCGCGGCGCTTGCAGTTGTTGCGTCGCGATATGCGGCAAGCCTTCTGTATGGCTTGACGCCATCCGATGCCACGTCGTTCGCGGTTGCGATCGGCGCGCTCAGCGCTGCGAGCCTCGTCGCGGCATGGATTCCGGCTCGCCGCGCGTCCACGCTCGCCCCCGCGGTGGCGCTTCGGGAGTAGCTGATTGAGCGGTTCGACGACGATCTTGCGGAAGAAATGGTCGCTGCGTCCGCCGCCCGCGAAGGTGACGGCGCCGGACCAGTGGCTCGCGATGTACCGCCGCATCGAAGAGCGGCTCCGCACGAATCCGGGATGCTGTTGATTCGGAGCGCCGATCTTCAGAGCGCGCCAACCATCGTCAGATCCGAGGTGCAGGCCATCGAACCCGACATCGTCGTGTGGCGCCTCATGCCGCTCGAGACGTGGATGGAGCAGTCGCGATGGGCCATCGCGTATTCGGGACGATGTTCACCGTCTTCGCGGTCATCGCACTGGTGTTGTCCGCTGTCGGCATCTACGCGGTGACGGCGTACTCCGTTGTCGAGCGCACGAAGGAGATCGGGATCCGCATGGCGCTGGGGGCGCGCGCGGGCCGCGTGATGGCGTTGTTCGTCCGCCGCAGGCTGCCGGCGCTCGGCGCCGGGCTCGCGCTCGGAATGGGTGGCGCATTCGGCGTCGGACGGCTCGTCCGCAGCATGCTGGTGCAAACGAGCCCGACCGACGCCCTGACGCTGACGTCGCTCGGCGGATTGCTTGCCGGCGTCGCCATGCTCGCCGTCGTCGTGCCAGCCCTGCGCGCGAGCGGATCGATCCCACCGTCGCGCTGCGGCACGAGTGACGCACCTGAGCGGTTCGGGCGCAAATCGTGGGGCGCGAAGCGAAGGTTCGCTAGAATTTGGAAGATGTGGGAATTTCTTCCAGCCAGGAAAATATTCGAAATACCTCTTCTGACTCGAACGCGGATCCGATCGGCATACGCGGTCGGCGCGATCACCGACGGCCTGCAGCTGATTCTCGGGCCGTTCGGCTGGGCGTTCGCCGACGAGGTGCTCGACGTCGCCGCGATGATTCTGATCTCGCGGCTGATCGGGTTCCACGCGCTCCTGTTGCCGACGTTCGTGCTCGAGCTCGTGCCTCTCGCCGATTTACTGCCTACGTGGACTGCGTCGGTGGCGCTCGTCCTGTCCATCCGCAAGCGACAGGCGCCCGAACCGGCGCCGCCGGGCAACGGGCCGGTGATCGACGTCTGACGGTTTTCGCGCATCCTTCCCGCAGCAGCGCGCTCTCCACTTTTTCCTCCGTGCCCTCCGTGCGCTCCGTGGTGGCGAGCTCAATTTTGCAGCGTGCGCAATTGGCCAGCCGCAAAATCGTGTAAGGTTTTGTCCGTTTCTGAATAATACGCTTTCGGAACAATCGCGCGGACGCAAAGGCGCCGAGCGGGCAGCCGAACGCTGATCGGCGCCGCCCGTGACAGAATGCGCCAGCAGCCGGATGATCCACCAGCCTGCCATTCATGTTGCGGCGATCCGGAAGACCTACGGCCGTACCGTCGCCGTGAACGACGTGTCGTTCGACGTCCGGCCCGGAGAAATCTTCGGTCTGATCGGACCGAACGGCGCCGGCAAGACGACGACCATGGAGTGCGTCGAAGGGTTGCGAACGCCGGATCGCGGCGCCATCTCGGTCCTGGGCCTGGATCCGAAGCGGGACGCCTACGCGCTGCAGAAGCGGATTGGCGTCCAGCTTCAAGAGGCCCAGCTCCAGAAACGGATCAAGGTATGGGAGGCGGTCGCTCTTTGGGCGTCTCTCTACCAGAAACCTGGAAGCGGCGATCGCCTGATCGAACAGCTCGGGTTGAGCGACAAGCGGAACGCCTGGTTCATGTCGCTCTCCGGTGGCCAGAAGCAGCGGCTCTTCATCGCGCTCGCCCTCATCAACGACCCCGAGCTGGTGTTCCTCGACGAGTTGACGACGGGACTCGACCCGCAGGCGCGGCGGGCCATCTGGGATCTCGTGCGCGGCATCCGCCGGCGTGGCAAGACCGTGCTGCTGACGACGCATCTGATGGAGGAAGCGGAGCGGTTGTGCGATCGGGTGGCGATTATCGATCACGGTCGCATCGTCGACGTCGGCACGCCGGCCGAGCTCGTGCGGCGGCACTGTCCCGAGCACACCGTCGTCGTTGCCACTGACGACCCGGCAGCGGCCATGCGATTTCGCGACATTCCACAGATTGATTCGGTGACCAGCGATGGGTTGCGGGTGACCATTCGTGGCCGCGGTGATGATCTCGTCACTCAGGTCATTCAGCGTCTCGCCGAGCATCGGATGCGGGTCATCGATTTCCGCACGGAGACGCCGACACTCGAGGACGTCTTTCTTCGGCTGACCGGCCACGCCATTCGCGAGTGAGAAGCCGACATCATGCTGCGCGGACTCTGGCGACTCACCTGGCTCGAGATCAAGATTTTCGTCCGCGAGCCGCTTGGCGTGATTGGCACGGTCGGCGTTCCAGTGCTCGTCTTCGTCGTCCTCGGACGCCTGCTCGGCCCGCGGGTGCGAGCCGGCGCACCTGACATGCCGCGCTTCGTGTCGGTCGATTTGCCAATCTTTGTTTCGATTCTGATCGCCGCCAGCGCGGTGCTGTCGCTCGTCGCCATCGTGGCGATCTACCGCGAAGGCGGAATTCTCAAACGGCTGCGGGCAACGCCGCTGCGCCCGCTGACGATCCTCGCCGCCCAGGTGCTGGTGAAGCTGCTGTCCACCGCGGTCACCCTCGCGCTGATGATGCTCGCCGGCCGTCGTTACTATCCCGTGGATGCCGACGTTCCGATTGCGTCGTTCACGCTCGCGCTGCTCCTGAGCACCCTGAGCATCGTCTCGCTCGGCTTTCTGATTGCGAGCGTCGTTCCCACCGCGCGGTTCGCGCAGCCGATCGCCACGCTGATCGTCTATCCGATGATTGGGCTCTCGGGACTATTCGTGCCAGTCGAGGCGCTGCCGCCGACGGCGCAGATGATTGCCCGCGCGCTGCCGTTCACG
The DNA here is from genome assembly GCA_003222395.1 of Acidobacteriota bacterium. Lineage (GTDB taxonomy): Bacteria > Acidobacteriota > Vicinamibacteria > Vicinamibacterales > CAVVIG01 > Gp6-AA45. The sequence goes on along the minus strand of QHWB01000030.1, from coordinate 262,458 downwards.
TCCGCGGTGTCGCTGCTGCGGGGAATCTGGCACGGCGAGGGCTGGTACCGCCACGCCGGCGATGCCGCTGTGTTGACCGTGATGTTCGTCATTTTCATGACCCTGTCGTCGAAAGTCTTTCGGTGGGAGTAGCTGTGACCGGCGGCGCAACGAAGTATCATCGGGCCTCACGACATCGACGTGCCGCAGTGCGCATCCTTGGAGGAACACGATGAGGCTTCTTTTGAGCGCGGCGCTTGCGCTCTCGATCACCTGGCCCGCCCACGCGCAGCTCGCGGCGTCCAACGCGGCCGGCGTTTCCTACGGACATGTGCATATGAACGTCAAGGACGTCGAGCTTCACAAGTACTGATGAAAGAGATTCTTTAGCTGTCGAAGGGCTACGATACGTCAACAAGGAAAGCACAAACATGACATCGAACATCCGCCGTGCCATTCGTCGTCCTCGTTCTCTGAGTGCCTTCGTCGCGGCCATCGTCGCGCTCGCGGTCGGTGCGGGCCTGGCGACCATCTTTGGCCAGGAAAATCAACCGGTCGACTTCAGTCACAACGTGCTCGACGCTCCGGCGCCCGTTGCGGGCGCCGTGTTCGGCAGCGGTCCGGCGCTCCACCCCGGAGATCTCATCTGCACGACGCCGTTCCAGACGAGCGCGAACGTCGACACCGATTGCGAGAAGAAGGGTCCCAGCAACGAGACGTCGATCGCGATCAACCCGACCAATGAGGACAACATGATCGGCGGCGCGAACGATTACCAGCTTGGTCTCAATTCCGGCGGACACGTGACCGAAACGATCCACTCTCGCGCGCACGTGACCTTCGATGGCGGCAGGAGCTGGTCAGAGTTCCCGATCCTGTTCGGATCGGCCTATCAGGCCACGGGCGATCCGGCCGTCGCGTTCGACGCGGCCGGGCACGCGTACTACGCGACGCTCGGCTTCCGATTCGTCGGGCCGACCAACGCGCAGAACCCCGACGTGCTCGTGGCCAACTCCGGCGACGGCGGCAGGACGTGGGCATCGGTTCGCGTCGCCACCGGCAGCGGCAACTTCGGCAGCGTCGGCGATCTTCTCGACAAGGAATACGTCGCCGCCTGGGGCGACGGCAACGCGATCGTCACCTTTGGCGACTTTCGACTGGCTCAGAAAGGCTCGTTCGTCAGCGCCCGAATCTTCAGCTCGGTCACTCACGACGGCGGGACGACGTGGTCGACGCCGCAGGTCATCTCGGGAAATCTCGATGAAGCGTTCGTCTCGGTGCCGGTTGTGGCTGCCGATAGCCGCATATACGTGGCATTCCTCAATACGACCGATCTGACGACCGGCCGCGACGACTATGAGGTCGTTGAAGTCAGCCCGTCGACCGGCGCCCGTCTTTTCGGTCCGGTCAAGGTGGCCACAACGATCGACGGCTTCACCGATTATCCGCTGGCGTTCGGACGGCAGACGTACCAGGACAGTCTGTTCCGGACCTGGGCGGCTGGCAACATCACAGCGGATCCCACCAACGCGGCACATCTCGCGGTGGTGTGGTCGGACATGCGGAACAGTGTGCTTCCCGCTCCCGGCAATCCATACGCGGCCACGACGAACTCTGACGTCATCGTCAGCCAGTCATTCGATCGTGGGCGGACATGGACCGCGACGCCCGCTGCGCTGAAGCTGGCGGGCGATCAGTTCATGCCCTGGGGCGCATACGACAGACGCGGCATCCTTCGCATCGGGTTGTTCGATCGCCGGTACGACGCGGCCAACCACATGTACGGCTATAGTCTCGCGACCGAGAAACGCGCCGGCGCCCTGACCTTCACAACGACTCAGTTGACGACAGAACTGTCGGATCCGACAACCGGAGATCGCTGGTTCGCGGCGACCGTCAACCCGGCCTTCCCGTTTGCGACGACGTTTCTGGGCGATTACTCGAACATCGCGGCGATGCCGTCGGGCGGGATTGCGGCGTATTGGACGGACATGCGTCAGAAGGCCTGCTTCGGAAGCCGCTGTGGACAGGGCGAGGACGCATTCTTCGCTATCGCACCGTAATTTAACAGGTCGCGGAGGCCACGATGAAACGGGCGTTCACGTTGAATCTCTCTACGTGTCTCGTCGCCGTGGTGATTGTCAGTGCCGGCCCTCACACGCTCCATGCGCAGGGCCAACCGCCGCCGGATCATCCGGCAATCACGATCCGGGGCCAGACCTATACGCCGCGATCGATTCTGGCACGCAACATGGGCACGCCAGAGGACCAGAGCACCGCCTTTCCCCCTCACAAGATCATTGGCAACATCTATTACGTCGGGACGAGGACCCTGACGTCCTTCCTCGTCACGACGCCACAGGGTGCCATCCTCATCAACAGCACGTACGAGCGGAACGTGCCAGTGATTCAGAAGTCGGTCGAGCAGCTTGGCTTCAAGTTCTCCGACATCAAGATCGTGCTTGGCAACCACGCTCACGGCGACCATCAGGAAGGCGATGCGCTGGTCAAGCAACTGACCGGCGCCCAAGTGATGGCTATGGCCGAGGACGTCCCCGCGCTCGAAGCGATCAAGCCGGGTGGCAAGGCGCATCCGATTGATAGGATTCTGCACGACGGCGATCGCGTGACGCTCGGCGGCACCACCCTCGTCGCCCATCTGACACCGGGCCACACGCGCGGCGCAACGACGTGGACGATGAAGGCACAGGACGCTGGAAAAACGTACGACGTGATGTTCGGCTGCAGCCTGCGTGCGCCCGAGAAGCTCACGCCTCAGAATGTCGACGAGTTCAACCGTTCGTTTGCGCTCGTGCGCGCGTTGCCGTGCGACGTGCAGCTCGGCGATCACGCGGCCCAGTACAACATGCAGGCGAAATACGCCAAGCTCCGGAGCGGCGGTCCGAACCCCTTCATCGATCCTGACAACTGCAAGCTCGAGGCGGAGATCTCAGAGACGATGTTCCGCGCGATCCTCGCCGAGCAGGGCGCGCGGCAGCCTTGAGCTCCAAGCGCTCCCTCGGCACGATCTAGCGCGCGGTTCACGAGCGCCCGCGGGCGAGGCTGCGGTCGCGGGCCGCGATCAGGAACCGGCGTGGCACCCGGTGTCTGACTACTCGTCGACGCGGGAGCGGATTGGAGGGGCCTGGAGCCATGACTTGAGGGTGGTGTGTCAGTTTGAAAAAAACTCAAAGACGTCCAGCACTCATGGACAGCGGCCGTCTAGGCAGAAGCTGGCCGATGCGCGCGAAGGAACGAACGAATCTGGCGCACCGCCAGGGGAATCCGCTCCTTGGGCTCCTTCCACGGGAACATGCTGACTTCGGCGTTCGGCGCGAGCATCGCGGCCTCCATGGCGACGGCGTACGGATGCGCCGGGATATCATCCGGCAGGATCAGCACGGGCGTCCGGCAATTGCGGACGAAATCGCGCGTCACGGTGAAGACGAAGTCGGGGTTGGTGCGGTACATCTTGGTCAGAAATCTGTCGACCATTTCCATCGTGATGTCGGGCCGGCGAGCCGTCAGCGCCGGACCCCAGCCCTTCATATTGGTCTCGTAGAAGAGGTCGCGCATCTCCGGACGCGACCCGCTGGGTTGCGCCAGCACGGCCGCGACAACGCGATCAGGTGCGCGCTTCAAGAGGTTCCAGATGAAGGGGCCGCCGATGCAGAAGCCCATCACCATGAACCTATCGATGCGCAGGTAGTCCATCAGACCGAGCTGGTCATCGGTGTAGGCATCCCACGGTCGATCGATCTCGAGCGGGCCGGAGGAGTGGCCGTCATTGGCATTGCGCAGGTCCGACGCGATGCAGCGGTACTCTCGCTTGAACTCCTCGATCGGATTGAAGGGATCGCCGCGGTGCAAGCCGGAGATCGTCGAGTTCAATCCGCCGCCGGCGATGAGCAACAACGGGAAGCCGGAACCGGCCTCCTCATAGTGGATGCGAACCGGGCCTTTCTCGTAGAAGGACATGGCACCTCCTTGCCCAGTCTGCTGACCAAACACGCGCGGCGATGCGGCCATCGCCGCCGCGCCCGCTGCCAGTATCTTGCGTCTGATCGGATCCATAATCGGCATCCTCCTCGATCATTGTCGTGGCCGGTGCGTGCGGACGAACGCCCGACGTCGCCGTTCATCCACCGATAGCGCACGGACTATAGCGCAACATACAGCGCTTCCGGCGCTTCCTCACAGAGGCACGGTAGTCCCAGACGGCGTGCGCCGCAGCCGGCACCAGCAGCAGCAGAACGACAGCCGAAATCTTGATGAAGCCTGGACGAACGCCGGGCATGGCGCGCTCCCCGAGTGCTGCAAGCCTATCAGATCGCGACACCGTTCGCTCTCTCCTCTCGATGGTTGATGAATTCGCGCGCTTGCTCGACAGGATTGCTGCGGTTCTCCTGCCCGCGACAAACCGCTATCACTTGCGTGTGTAATGAAAGACCGTGGTCCCGCGTTGCCCTTTGTACATATAGGTCCATCGCTGCGTCATGTGATCGTTATCATCGAGTGTGATGATGAGACCCGTGTTGTGCCAGTCGTCAGGTGTCTTCATACCCGTAACTCGCTCGAGCGAAAAGGTCAGCCCCTTGCGCAGATCGACCGGGGCGCTGCTCACCATCTGGGGCTGGTTGCCGGCGCTGCAGTAGTGCGTCGCGATCACGCGATCGCCGTCCACGGTGACCATCGTGATCATCGCCGGCTCATTGCGCGGCTTCGTCTCCACCAACAGCGCGCTTCCGTTTGCCGTCAGCGTGTACGTCTCCTTAATGGGTGTGCCGTCCTGAACAGTCTCCCACTCGCCCGCAAGTGATGCGAGTTGCTTGAATGCAGCCTCGCTGTTCGTTCCGTCCGGCGGGTGGTCTTGTGCAGATCGCCGTTTCATGTGGTGGTCCTCTTCGACCGTCCACGTGTTTCCGGCGTCGTGAGATTTCTCGCCCTGCCAGCGGAACGATTCCGGCCTTATGTCACGAAACGTCCATCGAATAGGCAGACCGTCCGTATCCGCGCCGCGCAGAACGATCCGGTCGCCCTGCCGCCCGCCTTGTGTGGTGACGACATAGTTGAACTGCGGGTTGATGAAGACAATGCGCCACTGTTTGAGCTTCGTGTCGAAAAACCGAATCGTTGTTCCGACCGTGCGCTCCTTCTGATTTCCGGCCGGATAGCCGATCCAGAGGTCCTGCATGGCGTGGCCATCCATGACCCAGCCAAAGTGCAGCTCTCCCTTCTTGCGGAACACGGTGCCGTCGTCGCGGTGGAACGTGAACTCCGCATCCCAGGTGCCCACCAGACGGTCGAAAGTCTGCGCCTCTTCGCCAAGCGACGGATTCGGAGTCGGCGACCCGAGAACATCAACCATTGCGGCTCGAAATGACGCAGCGTTCTTTGCCGACACGAGTCCTGCTGTGGCGGCGATGACGATGAAACCGAGACAGATACCGACACGTGTGGTCCGGATGTTCCTCGACATGGTGAGGCCCTCGAGCGCTGCGTGTCCCTCACCCAATTGTTGGCGAACCTCGGGATCAGCCGCTTGCACTTTCTTGCTCATTCCACGGACGACCAGCGCGCCGGACGCCCGCAGAGGATCGGCGCGCGGCGGTTTCACTCGAATGATTGCCCGAACGTGAGCCGATTCCGCTCGACCTCGAGCACGCTGAATTCGCGAAGACCCGATCGTGTCCCCTGTATTCGGAAACGCGTCGTCGTGCACGACGACGCGCGTCGCGCCCGCGCAACGATTCAACTCCGCGGCCGGCCCAGTGAGTGGTTACGCCGGCCCGAACCGGCGACAGCGGACGAACGCCCCGTTAGGAGGACTATCCGCCGGTGCAGTGCCACTGGGGGGGCATCAACGGTAGCCGAACACGGGCGGGAACATGACAACCACCAGTGCCGCCCATACGGAGTACACGGGCAGATAGGCGATCTGCCATCGCTCCAGGGCTGCAAACGAGCCCCGGTGACGCAGGAAGCACGCATAGAGCCACGCCGACCACGCCAGATTGACGAGCAGAATGAGATTCTCGCCAAGAGCCGCCACTCGGTTGGGAGTGAAGCCAAACTCGGAGATGCGGGCTGCGATCGCCACGAGCGCCACCCCGTCGACCACGAGCGCGCTGACCACAAGCAGCAGCTGCAGGCCGTCGAAGAAGTCGGGCGGTGCCTGCGGGTCGCGCGCGGAGGCGGCGTAGAGCACCAGCCCAACGACGACCGCCAGCAGCAGATCGAAACCGATCAGCACCTCGCGCTTCACGTTGATGGGGCTGCCTGTCCACGCCATCGTGGCCAAAAACACCAGAAGCAGAATTGTGAAGAGCGGCGTGAACAGCCTGGTCAGCACTGGTGCCATGTTCTCGATGACACTTTGCTTCGCCTCCACCAACCAGGATCCGATGATGACGGCTCCCGCCGCCCCGCACGGGATCAGCCAGCCCGCTACGAACCAGTCAGCTTTCATGTCGATAGCGGCGAACATCATGAACGTGAAGCCGGTGAGGACGCCCCCGCCGAGCGCGATGAGCACGTAATAGATCGCCAGCTCGCCCGAGAACCGGACGAAGTTCATGCGCCCACCGTCGGCGAACCAGCGGCCTCGGACATACGCGAAGCCCACGGCCAGCCAAAGCGCGATCGGCAGGTGCAGAGCGGTCAACCTCTCAGTGTCACTGCCCGTGCGGAAGGGGAACATGTTGGCGAACACAGCCCCGGCCGCGAAAGGCAACGCGAGCCAGAGGCCACTTGCAACGCCCAACCCACGCTTCCACAGGAAGTAGACCGTCAGCAGCGGCAAGACGAACAGACTGGCGTTCCGGAAATAGAAAGGCGGCAGTTCTTGATCAGGGCGGAGCGGAAGACCGAACAGCGCCGGCAGCTTGACGGCCAACGCCGCGGCGACGGCAAGGCCCAGGACGACGAGGATCTCGGTGCGTGAGGTGTTCGCCGACTGATCGGCAGCGTCGGGGGCAATGACCAACTGCTTCCACAGCCGCTCGGAGTGCGCGCGTGCGAACTCGCGTGACAGCGCATCGAGGCTGCCCATGCGCTTGACCGCGACCAAGAAAGCCTCATCCCCTGCCAGGCCGACCTCGGTGAGCGCCACCAGCTGGTCGCGGAGATGTCCCTCGAGCTCCTCCACGTCGGGAGCGTGAACGGCCTGCCGACGGCGTACGTACGCCCGCCACTGCGCGATTTGCTCCTCGAGCGGTCGATCGGCGAAGGTCGTCATGCCGTGCACGCCTTCATCCAGATACCCCGCAGGGTACCGTCCACGACGTGCCACTGCTGCCGCTGGGCTGCGAGCTGCGCCCGGCCTTCTCTGGTGATCCGGTAGTACTTACGCCTGCGACCGTTCTCCGACGCGGCCCACTTCGCCGCGACATGACCTTGGCGTTCAAGCCGGTGCAGCACGGGATAGAGCATGCCGTCGGTCCACTGTAGGTGCCCGCCTGACAACTCGGTCACTCGCTTGATGATGGCGTAGCCGTAACTATCGCCTTCGGCAAGGATGGCGAGCACGAGCGGCGTGGCGGAAGCCGCAACCAGGTCCTTACTCATGTCCATACGTAAAAGTCTTATACATTGTGGTTCTATGTATGTCAATAACTGAGGTCAAGCGCCTCGATTGATGAAGCAGGTGGGGGTTGAATGGCGAGCGGTTGGATGCCGCTGCAGCGGACGCGGCTGCGTGCGCGCGTCTGACGGACCTGCCCGGGGTTCGGGTAAGTCGCGCGGCTATGGCTGTCGGCGGCCGGGGCCACGGCGACGCTTCGGCTACAACTGCCCCTGACGTGCGAGCGCCTCGGGGTTGATGACGTTGATGGGCGCGCCCGCGGCCCAGGCCACGATCTGATCGAAGATGTCCGCGAAGTGCAGCTCGTACTCGTCGCGCGTGACGTAGCCGATGTGCGGCGTGCACACCACGTTGTCGAGCGCCAGCAGCGGATCGTGCGCGTCGATGAGCGGCTCCCTGTCGTACACGTCCACCGCGGCCATGCCCGGGCGACCCACGCGCAGCGCCGCCACCAGCGCGCCCGGCGCGATCAACCCCGCGCGGCTCGTGTTGACCAGGAGCGCCGACGGTTTCATGCGCGAGAGGTCGTCGGCGGTGACGATTCCGCGTGTCGCCGGCACGAGCCGCATGTGGAGCGACAGCACGTCGCACGCCGCGAAGAACGTCTGCTTGTCGGGCGCCACCGGCCAGCCCTCGGCGCGCGCCCGCGCGATCGACTCCGGCCGCGCCCACGCGAGCACCTCCATGCCGAACGCCTTGCCGTAGCCCGCCACCACGCGGCCGATGCGCCCCCAGCCGTAGATCCCGAGCGTCTTGCCGCGCAGCGTGTGACCGACGCCGATCTGCCAGTCGCCGCGCTTGAGCGCGGCCATCTGCTGCGGCAGCTGCCGCATCGCCGCCATCACCAGCGCCCAGGTGAGTTCGGCCGCCGCGTACGACGGCGTATCGGCGTGCAGGTTCGACGACACGATCACGCCGCGGGCGGTGCACGCGGCCACGTCGATGTGCGGGTAGACGCTGCGTTGGCTGATCAGCCTGAGCTTGGGCAGCCGCTCGAGTAGCGCCGCTTCGATGCGCGTGCGCTCTCGGATCAGCACGAGCACCTCCACGTCGGCGAGGCGCTCGGCGAGCCTGTCGACGTCCTGCACGTGATCGTCGAAGATCGTCACGTCGAACGGCGCGAGCCGGGCGAAGCAGGGGAGCGTGTGCAGCGTGTCGAAGTAGTCGTCGAGGATCGCGACGCGCACGAGGCACGCGGCGGGCGCCGACGGCGGGACGTGTCGCATGCTGCGAAGATTCTCTCACGCGCCGATCTCGCTCGAGCGCCTGCTCGGGAAAACGAGAAACTGCTTGCCTTCTTCGGTCGAGACCTCCGCGGCCTGGCGCGAGGGACATGGAACGGACCGGCCCGCCGTGATTATGAACGGATGCGGCGACTCAGAGGGAAACGCTGATCTGTCGACCTCGATCGCAAGATGAGTCGCCACTTGGCGACGACTCGTTACCGAATCAGCGATAACGAACCACGTTCCGGTCTGCGTGCGCTCGGCATGCGCGGACGCCGTTCAAGACTGCACGGCCCGCTCACTTACCACCCGAACCGAACGCCAAACCGGACCTGGCGCTCGCTACCATCCTGTGTAGCCGTGATCACGGCGAAGCCGTTCAAGTCGCGTACAGACCCGTCCGGATTGAGACGCAGGTTGGAAACGTTCGTGTTTCCGTTGCCCGGATTCTGGAATCGTGGCCGGTTGGTGACGTTGAACATCTCCATCCGGACTTGCACGTTCAACTCCCGCTGCAACTGAAACTGCCGGAACACACCCAGGTCCCACGACGCGACGCCGGGCCCGCGCAAAAGGTTGAAGGGCGCCGTGCCGAAACGGGCATCGGTCACGGGTCGGAACGCCAGCGGATCGAAGTACGCGCTGTTTCGACCGATGCCGCCCACGATCTGAACGTCAGGCTTCACGAGATCCGCCCGCTGATCGTTCTCCGGCGCGTTGAGCGACGTGCCCGAGGCCGTCACGCTGAACGGCGTGCCACTGTAGAAGCTGAGGACGTTGTTCACCTGCCATCCGCCCGCGATCTGCGAGAGGATGCCGTGATCGCTCAGCCACCGGCGTTCGGGCCCGAACGGCAGTTCGGTGATGTTCGTGATGTGGAGGTTGTGCGTGCGATCGAAGTCGCTGACCGATCGGTTGAGATCGTACAACTCCGGAATATTGATGCGCAGCGCACTGTCGCTGTTTGCATTGCCCGCAAGGCCCGTCGATTTGGACAAGGTGTAGTTGACGGCGAATTGGACGCCGTTGGCGAAGCGTCGTTCGAGTCTCGCCTGCAGCGCATCGTACTGGCTGTCGCCAACCGGCGCGATCAGCCGCGTCTGACCGGTGCGGCCGAACCGCTGGTTCAACTGGCGGCCGGCCTGCCCGCCGTTGATCGGCGACCAATTCAGCTCGAGAAAACCGAGCTGATTGATCTGGCGCGTCCCGACGTACGCCGCCTCGGCGACGAGGCCCCACCGAAGCTCTTTCTGTACGGCAGCGTTCCACGACCGGATGTAGCCGCGGTCGAACTCATCGGCCAGGGTGAACACGGTCAGCGGGCTCGGCACCGAGATGCGGCCGTTCCCCAGATCGGCGTCGGCAATCGGCGGGATTCCATCCGCGAGCCGGCTCGCGAAGGCGAGGGAGTTCGGCCCCTGGATCAGCAGGTTCAGCACCGCCGGGTGGTTGGTGCGCAGCGGTCTCGCCAGCGAGTAGGGATCGTTGGTGATGCCGAATCCCGCTCGCAGAACCATCCCGTCGTTGATCCGGTACGTCGCGCCCAGCCGTGGCGCGAACAGCGTCTTGCTGACCTTCACGCCCAGGTCCTCGGGCACCGATCCCACGCCGCCGATCAACATCTGATTGGTGTTCACGTCGTAGCGCTCGAGGCCGCGGTCGGCGCGGGTGGGAATCGGAAAGTACTCCCAGCGCGTGCCGTACGACAGCGTCAGCTTTGACGTGGCCTCCCACTGATCGCGGGCATACAGGCTGTACTCCCTCATGCGCGTCGTGTACGGCTCGACCAGCCGGAGCCGGCCGACCAGATCGGGCAAACCGAGCAGAAACGCGCCGAACGCGTTGTACTGATTGCCGCTCGGACCACCCAGGATCTGCGTGGGGCCCGATCGGAACCGAAAGCCGCCGCGCGCGCCGAAGCTCGTGCCGCCGCTGATCTCGGGCTGCGTGTGGTTGAGGGCCTGGTAGTAGATGTCGGTGCCGAACCGGACGTTGTGTTGCCCTTTCAGCCAGTTGACGTTCATCACCGCCTGATACTGATCGTCGTTTCGATAGTACGGCATGAACGTGTCAACGGTGCCGAGACCGGCATAGGTGTCCAGATCGAAGTACGGCGTGCCGCCTTCGTACGACTGAGAACCATTGGTGCCGGGCAGGCCGAGCCAATCGAGTCCCTTCCGCTCGTTGATGTCGGACTGCGCCACGCCGGTGTTCATCCGCACGAAGCCCAGGTGCGCATCCATCAGCACGCCGGGAGAGAACACATACGTGGCCCCGGCCGAGACGTTGTAGGTGTTGCCGCTTCCCGTGCCGGGGTTGCTCGTCCCCATTGCGGGGCCCTGCAGCTGCGGGCCGAACACGGTCGCGTTGTCCGTGTAGAAGTCCAGAACGCTGTACCGACCGAACAGATTCAGCTTGTTCGTGGCATTCCAGTTGATCTTGCTGTCGATCGTCCACCGGTTGAAGACGAAGGGCGCCTGCACGAAGTAGTTGTTCGTTTCAGGAATCGAACCGTCCGCGTTTTGCACGTTCGGCAGCGGAATCAGCGCAAGGAGTCGCTTCACGATCGGATCGATGCGTTCCGCGGGGATGAGATTGTTCGGAAATGCCGCCCGTCCCGAGCCGTTGGCATTGCCGGTCATCGGATCGTAAATAGGCGTCGACGATGCGCTCAGATCGCCGCGGCGCATGGCCTCGGTCGGGACGGAGACCGTCTTGCTCAGTTGCTGTCGATCGCGCGTCCCCTCGTAGCTCACGAAATAGAAAAGATTGTTGCGGACGAGAGGGCCGCCGGCGGTGGCGCCGTACTGGTTGTACCTCCACTTTCCTTTCGAGGTGCCGGGCGGATCGAAGTAGTTCTGCGTCCTCAGCTTTTCGTTCGTGTGATACTCGAACGCCGAGCCGTGCAGCTGGTTCGTACCGCTCTTGATTTGGACGTTGATGACCGATCCGCCCGCCAGCCCCTGCTCGGCGTCGAAGCTGTTGGTCACGATGTTGACGGTTTCCAGCGATTCGAGCGCGGGCACGTACGCCGCCACGTGCGGCAGCCAGATATTGGTGGTGCTGACCCCGTCGATCCGGATGTTGTTGGAGCTGCGGCTGGCACCGTTGACGTTGAACACGAGCGCGCGCGACGGGTTGGACGGCACCGAGTGCGCCTCGGCTGGCGGCGTGAAGCCAGGGAGGACACGAAAGAGGTACTGATAGTTTCGGTTCAGGGAGACTGGAAGATTCACGAATTCCCGCTCCTTCAACTCTGCGCGCACCTCGGCGCGCTCGGTCTGCAAGACGGGACTCTCGGCCGACACCGTCACCATTTCGCGGAGCTCACCGACCTGCAGCGCGGCGTCCACGCGCGTGGCGGTGTTGAGCGTGACCGGGACGTCCGCGCGAGTGAACGTGCGGAACCCGGTGAGTGTGATCGTGATCGTGTAGGTGCCCGACTGCACCGTTGGAAAACGGTAGACGCCGGCCGTATCGGTCACGGTCTCGCGCGACGCGGCTGTTTCCCGGTGCGTGATGGTCACCGTTGCTCCCGGAATCGACGCACCGGTCTCATCGGTGACATTGCCGACGAGGGAGCCGTATAACACCTGGGCGCCAGCGGGAGTTGGCCATCCGCACAGCGCGAGCAGCGCGAGGCCCGCGATGATGACGCGGGAGTACGAACGAGCAGGCGCGACGAGCGACAACAGGCAGGAACGGGAGATCGTCATGGCTGGATGTCCTCCCACAACCTGAACGCGCCGGAGAATTTGCGCGAACGTTACGGAACCGTCCGGGACTTGTCAAGGACAGCAGCGACACGAGCACCTTACTCCCGTAACGCGACTGTCGGATCGAGCGCCGCGGCTCGGCGGGCCGGCAGCCACGACGAGATCGCCGCGAGCACAAAGAACACGATTGCCATCGTCCCGAACGTCAACGGGTCGGTGGGCTTCACCCCGACGAGCATCGTCGTCATCAGCCGCGTAAGTGCCAGCGCTGCGACGAGACCAACACCAATCCCCGCCGCGCTCAGCCGCAGTCCGTGGCCGACGACGAGTCCGAGAATCCTTCCGGGCGCCGCGCCGAGTGCCATCCGGACGCCGATCTCCGCCGTGCGCTGGCGCACGACCGTCGACAGGACACCGTAGAGGCCCACCGCCACGAGCAGCGCGGCGATAACCGCGAAGACGCCGATCAGCAGCAGCGTGAAGCGTGTGTGCGCTTGTGCGCGAGACACGAGCGTCTCCATCGGTGCGACATCGGTGACGAGCAGCGTCGGATCCGTTTTCGCCATTTGCGCTCGCACGAGCGCCGCGTACGGCGCCGGATCGCCGGACGTTCGCAGGGCCCATTTCGGCGCGCCGAACCCCAGGAATCCGTCGGTAAAAAATACTTGTTCACGTCCCGGCTCCGCGAGCGACGTGAGGCGCTGATGCGCGACAACGCCGATGATCTCGACGAACTCAGGCTCCGGGGTCCGCACGCGGATCAGAATGCGCTTCCCCACCGCCGATTGGTGCGGAAACGCCTTTTCGGCCAAGAACTGATCGATGACGACGACGTTGCGGGAGGGATCGTTGTCGGCATCACTAAAGGTGCGCCCCTCAAGGATCGGCGTACGGAGCGTCTCGAAATAGCCGGGCCGTACCAGTTGCCAGTCGACGGCCTGGTACTTACTGTTGTCGGCCAGTGCGTCTTCGGTACCCCACCGGATCGTGCTGAAGTCCCCGGCAAGCGGGAACGGGAACGACGCGGTCACACTCTGCACGCCGGGTATCGCGTGCAATCGTTCTTGAATCTCGCGGGTGTTCGCCGCGCGCTGCGCCGGCGGACCCTGCCGGCCGCCGAGCATTTGGAACGTGAGGAGGTGAGCCGGATCGTACCCGGGATTGATGCGTTGCAGCTCGAGGAAACTGCGGAACATCAATCCCGATCCGATCAGCAGGACGAAGCACAGCGCGACCTCGGCGACGACGACGATGTTGCGCAAGGCGCCGCCGCGGCTGAGCCCGGCGGTCCGGCTGCTGCCGCGCAACGCGCTCATCACGTCGAGCGCGAATGCGCTCCATGCCGGCGTCAGCCCGAAGAACGCGGCGGCTGCAAGCGAGATTGCCACGGTAAACGCCAATACAGTCGAATCAAGGGTAATGGTGCTGAGTCGCGGCAGGTTGGCGGGCGCCAGCGCGAGCAGCTCCCGAACGCCGGCCCACGCCAGTGCGACGCCGATCGCAGCGCCGATCGCGGTCAGCAACACGGCCTCCGCCAACATCTGCTGCATGATGCGCCACCGCCCGGCGCCGAGCGCGGACCGTACGGCCAACTCGGGCCGGCGCAGCGACGCGCGCACGAGGAGCAAGTTCGCAACATTTGCGCACGCGATGAGCAGGAGGAAGATCACCGCCCCCATCAGTGCGAGAATTGCGGGACGTACGTCCTGGACGAGCGCTTTCTGCATCGGTTCGACCCGCTCGTAGAAGCGCGCCGTCGCGTAGAGCGAGAAGTTCTTGCGGATCTGTGCGGCTGCCGATTCGACTTCCTGCTGCGCCCGTGTCAGCGTGATGCCGGCCCTCAACCGGCCGATCGGCCGCAGGAAGTACGCGTTTCGATTGGCATTGTCGTATGTGAGCCGCTGTGCGTTCCACACGTCCGGCGTCGTTTCCATGTTGTCGACGGGCGGGAACAGCAATTGGAATCCGGGCGCGAGGACGCCGACGACGCGCTGGAGACGCGGACCGCCGCCAGGCAAGTCGTGCCCGACGATGCCGGGATCACTGCCGAAGCGGCGGTGCCAGTACTCGTAGCTCAGAATCGCGATCGCCGGCAACTGTGGCGCCTGCGCTGGCGCGCCGGTCACCTGCGGGACCGGCGGCGGCGCGATCCCGTCGGCATCGTCGAAGTCGCGGCCGAGCAGGATGGTCGCGCCCATCACGCGGAAGAAGTTCGTCGTTACGCGCCCGACGCGGACTTGCTCCGGTGTCCCATCGGCGCCAGGCACGATCTGCCGGCCCGTGTTGACCGCCGCCATGTCCTCGAACGCGTCCTTGGTGCCGTTGCGCAGATCGGCATAGTTTTCCGCGGAGATCGGCATGCCCAAGTTATTGCGTGCTCGGAGATCGGCGTACAGGACGACGAGCTGCTGGGGATCCTTGTAGGGCAGCGGACGCAGCAGCACGGCGTTGGCCACGCTGAAGATCGCCGTGCTCGCGCCAATGCCCAGCCCGATGGTGAGCGCGGCGGTCAGCGTGAAGACCGGGCTCCGCCGGAGGGCGCGCGCCGCGAACGCCAAGTCCCACAACATACGGTCGGTGCTCCCAGCCTTAGCTTGCCGTCAGGCTCCGGTGACCGGGCCACTTAATAGACGCGGCCCAGCTGAATCCGTTTTGGTGTCAGAGGAAGCCTTTCGTCGAGTGCTTCCGCTTGCAGAAGGTGAATTCGAGAATATCTACAATGTTGCTCCATACATGCGATGAGTCACTCCGACCGCAGAGCCTCGACCGGATCGAGCGCCGTCATGCGGCGGGCCGGAAGATAGCTCGCGAGCGCGGCGACGGTGAGCAGGCCAACCGCGACCGCGACGTACGTCGCCGGATCCATCGGGCTTACCTCAAACAGCATCGAGATCATCAGCCGACCTAGCGCCAGCGCGATGACAAGACCGATCGCGACGCCACATGCCGCGAGCGTGGCGCCGTACCCGACGAAGAGCCGCGTAATCTGGCCGCTCTTGGCGCCGAGCGCGATGCGGATGCCGATCTCGCGCGTCCGCTGCGACACGACGTACGAGATGACCGCGTAAATCCCTGCGAGGCCGAGCAGCAGCGCCATGCCGCCGGCGACGGCGAGGAGCACGAGTGCGAACGACGTCCGCGCCATCGACGCTTCGCTGATCTCCTGCAGCGTCCGCACATTCGCGAGCGGCAGGTTCGCGTTGACGGACCACACCGCCTGGCCGATCTCGGCCGCGAATCCCGCGGATCCGGTGCGCCTGCTGCGGATGACGAATGCCGCCCCTCGCTGCGCCCAGTGCGCCGAGGTCTGGAAGTTGGCCATCAGCAGCGGCCAGTACACGATCGGCGGCGCCGTCCGGTCGACACCATCCTCGCGCACGTCCGCGGCGACGCCGACGATCTCGCGCCAGCGGGAATTGAGCGTCTCGCGAATCTGCTTGCCGAGCGCGGCCGACGGCTCGCCCCATAGCTCGCGCGCGAGGTTCTCTGACACCATGACCACCATATGGCCGTCGTAGAGATCGCTCCACGTCAAGTCACGGCCCGCGACGATGCGAGTCCCCATAGTCTCGAAGAACCCAGGTGAGATGAACCTGAACGTGCGAATCGCCGGCAGCGTCTCGGCGCTCGGTCGGTCGGCGGTGAAGATCGGATCGTGCCAGCCGGACGTCGTCATCGGCACGTTCGACGTCATCGCGACGGAGTCGACACCCGGAGTCGCGGCGATTCTGTCGGCGATTGCCTGAGTCATGCGCACGACGGCTTCTTCCTCTCGGATCTGCGCCGACGGGATCGAAATCCGGAACGTCTGCACCTGTTCCGGCGCCGAGAAGCCGGCCGGCACATGGCGCATCGCCTGGAACGTTCGGATCATCAGTCCGGATCCGACGAGCAGCACAACTGCGAGCGCGACCTGAACGACGACGAGGGTGCTGCGCGCGAAGTGGCGATCCTTGCCCGCGCTCTGCGTTCGGGCGCCGCCGCGCAGCGCGCTGACAACATTCGCGCGCACGCAGCGGACAGCCGGAATCGAGCCGAACAGCAGTCCGGCGGTAATCGACGCGGCGCCGGTGAACAGCGCGACGCGCCAGTCGATCGCGATATCGCCCGCACGCGGCAGGGTGGCTGGGGCGAGCCGGAGCAGCGCGCGCAGCGTCGCATATGCGAGCGCGAGTCCGACCGCGCCGCCGAGCGCCCCGAGCGTGACGCTTTCCGCAAGCATCTCGAGCGCCAGCCGTCCGCGTCCGGCGCCCAGCGCCGCGCGGATCGCGAGCTCCTGCTGGCGCCCGTCGGCGCGCACGAGCAGCAGGTTCGCGACGTTCGCGCAGGCGATCAGGAGCACGAGTCCGACCGTCCCCATCAGCACCCACAGCACGGTGCCAACGTCGCCGATCACCGCGTCCCTGAGCGGCCTGACAACCGGCGTGAGCCGCGCGCTCTCGAACAGCTTCAGGCTCCCGCCGAGCGGGACTGGATACTTGTGCATTGCCGTCGGGATCAGCCGTACTGCGTCGGAGGTCGCCTGATCGATCGTCGCGCCACGTTTGAGCCGCGCGATTCCCTGGAAGCTGAAGTTGCCGAGGCGGGTCTGATTCCGATCGAGCCGCAGCGGCGTGATCATCGTCGCCGGACGATCCACGAAGCGGAACGAGTCGGGCATCACGCCGATGATGTCGCGCGCTCGCCCGTCAAGGACGATGCGCCGCCCGATCACGCCGCGGTCCGCACCGAACTTCGTTCGCCAGTAACCGGCCATGAGGATGACCGTTTCGGTGCTGCCAGGCGAGTCGTCCTGCGGCGTAAACGTGCGGCCGAGCATGGCCGCGACGCCGAGCGCCCGCAGCGCTCCGTCGGTCGCTTGAATCGTCCTCACTTCTTCCGGCTCGCCGGTGCCGGTGACGCTCGCTGTGCCGGTCCGCCACAAGCCGACGCGATCGAACGTCTGTGCCTCGTCAGCGTACGTGAACATCAGGAACGGCGCCGCACCGGCGTTCTTCAGGCCGAGTCCTGGGGCGTCGTTATCCAGCGCGACAAGCTCTTCCGCCCGCGGATACGGCAGCGGCTTGAGCAGCACACCGTTGACGATGCCGAACACCGCCGCGTTGGCTCCGATGCCGAGCGCGAGGGTGAGCACCGCGACGCTGGTAAACACGGGGACCTTCCACAAGCGGCGGAGGGTGTGCCTGAACCGCATGGAGCATGAGACGGAAAAATCGCCGCCTTTGTTGGCAGATTCTCCCTTCACAGACTGTCGTCTAACTGCGCCTGCCGATGCTCTCAGCTGATGAGGAGCCCTCCGCGCGATGCCACTCGTCGGCGGCATTATTTTTTTTGTCACTCACCATTCAGATCGCCTCAGATCGCCGTTCAGTGTCCAAGGGCTGAGATGGACGCCCTGCTGCAGGATCTCCGCGATGATGCGCCGCGGCGTGGGTCTGGCGGCGATCGGCGGCGCGATCGGATTGACTATCGCGTATGGCGGCGGACGCAGCGTTTCGGGTCTCGTCTACGGCGTCCGCGCATCCGATCCGCTGGTGCTGGCGTCGGCGACGATCGTGGTGGCGTTGATCAGCTCCGTGGCGACGGCGCTGCCAGCTCGTCGAAGTAATTTATGACCGTGAATGCGATCGTTCTGCGGCAACCTTGGCGATGACGTACATCGCACCAATGGCGACGATGATCATCGCGCCGCGGGCGACGTGCGATCGCGCCGCATGCGCGACCTCCGGCCAGCGGTCGCCCGCGAAGTAGCCGAGCCCCAGAAAGACGGCGCACCACAGCACGCCGCCGCAGTACGCAAAGGCGGCGAACTGCGGGTA
Organism: Acidobacteriota bacterium; assembly: GCA_003222395.1. Classification (GTDB taxonomy): domain Bacteria; phylum Acidobacteriota; class Vicinamibacteria; order Vicinamibacterales; family CAVVIG01; genus Gp6-AA45. The sequence continues at coordinate 244,136 of QHWB01000030.1, read as the reverse complement.
ATTCAGACACGCTGAACCGGCAGCAATCGCAGTGACGTGCCGCACGCCGGGGATGAAGTAGCCGAATGTCAGCAGCCAGCCGCCGAAGCGCTGAAACCAACCCTGCGCGCGCTCGATGACGTCTTGACGGCCCCGAAATCGCACGCGCAACAATGGAAGACCCACCCACCGGCCCACCGCATAGCTCAACGTGATGCCGGTCAAACATCCGGCGATAGCAGCGACGACCGTGCTGGACAGGTTCAGACGTCCGGTAGCGATCAACGCGCCAGCGATGGTGAGCAACAGCTCGTCCGGAATCGGAAGGCCGAAGATACCGAACACCTGCGCGAAAAACAGCAGCGGCGCCCCGAACCGAACCAGCCACGCGACGAGCTCGCGTTCCACGTCAGGACCAGCATGGCATAAACGCAGGCTCGCGCGAACGCCATTCCGCAATGCACAGGTCCGTGGTTCGATATCGTCCGTTCGAAACCGTCGACGGCGTATAGCAGCCGCGGCCATCTCGCCACAAATGCGCAGACTCCACGCTGAGGACGTCGAACGATGGTCTGACCGCGGCGCAGAAGTCAGCAGAGGGCATACCAGATCATGACGTCGGTAAGGCTTCCGACGTTGATCGACGGGGCTTAGCGTAACCGGCTCGAACCGCTGTGTACGGACCCGTACGTACGGTGGTGTGGCAGGGGTCGGCGGGCAACCGCCGCCCCTATGCCGATCAAACGCCGATCTGGTTACGTGGCAGGGTGCCGCGGAACACCGTCGACGCGACTGTCGTTGTCACCGGGTCGTTGCTGCGATGAGGTTCTTGTCTCGCATCCTACGCTCGCATCCGTCGTCCGACTCTGACGCTCGTTTAAGAAAGCGCCGAGCGACGGCGGTACGCGAGGCCGCCGGCTAGGCCCGTTTCCAGCAGCAGCAGCGATGCCGGCTCCGGGGTTGGCGCGGTATTCGCGGGCGTGAAATCGAACATGAACTGGAACCCGCTGCTCGCGGTACCGGTCCCTTCACTGATCCTGACTTTCAGCCCGACCATTGCGGACACCGGGCGCGTATGGAAGGAAGATGTCTATGCCGCTGCATCTCCCCGAACGCGCGTCACTCGAGTATTCAAGAAACTAGCGAAGGAACGGCTGGCAGTGCCGCGCGCGACCAATCCGGCGACCAGGCTCGCTGACTACTGACAATGATAACGACCGTCCCGGGACAACGCGATGCAACAACTTGTCAGACAGCGGCAGCGCGAGGGAGGGCGTGGAGTCGCTCCTATTTGTCGCTTCCGCAATGGTACCGGACGGGGATTATTTTCGCGGTAGCACCTGTCTCATCCTCCGAACAGCTTGATCGGACCAGTGCTTCACGCCGAAGAAATGAACATACGCTGTCGAGGACTTGCCGTCGTAGCACTCAACACAAGGCGAGTCATGTGAAAAGCCGAAACCTGTTTGATGTCCCAGCTCATGAGCCGCTGTTGCGCCGATGCCCCTGCCCAATGCTTCAATCAGTTCGGTGCGCGTTTTCGTGCATTCGTTCACCTTCGGGCAGCGAACTGCAGCGAGTTCAGCGCTGAACAGGACGTCGTCATGGACGCTGCTCACCATAGCCGCCGGATACGTTACACCGGCAGCGCCAAACGAGATTAGCTGCCGAGGGTTTGACGCATACGGCGTGTCCTCAATTCGGATTGTCCGGTCACCGGCGGCCGTTTCAGCGAAAACAACATCAAAGCCGTCGAAGGCTTGTCGCAACGCGTCAAGCGCCGCTCTCTTCACGACTGCTTGATCGGCCTCGTTCAGCGACTCGAACGCCCACGTGGTGCTGAATACCACGGCAATTTTGATCGACGCCGGTCGAGAACACGATCCGATGGATAGGGCCAGCAACAGGTGAACTGTGCGCGACCACCTACATCGCGACCCGCTACACGTCCTGAAGCTACGCACCACAGCGGCACTCTACATCAGAATGCATTCAGAACTGCGGCACGTCGGGACGGTCGAGCCCTCGATTCGGACTCAAAGACGTCGCGCACTCGCTGCGGTTGTTCAGGCGGAGCCTGGCTTCACGATCGCGGCCGTCGCCGCACTGACGCTCGGCATAGGCAGCAGGGCGGCTGGTTCACCGTATCGCCAGGATATTTCGAAGTCTTCAAGATTCGGGTGAAACGTGGCCGCACGTTTACCGCTCGCGACGACCGAGCGGCGCCGCCGGTGGCCAGCCGCGATAACGCGTTGAATCGTGATCCGGGACCGATGATGTTCATCCCGCAGGCGCAGGAGGCTGACGCCGTCAACGCGCTGAACGTTCGCATCTCGCCGATTGCATGGGTCGTGCGCACACGCGCGGACGCACCCGCGGTGCGTCGTATGGTGATCCTGCACGGTATGCGTCTCGCGATCGTCGGAGTGGTTATCGGCATTGTGGGCGCGTACGGCTTGACGCGGTTCATCGCCAGCTTTCTGTTTGGAGTCAAGCCGCTCGATCCAGTGGCCTTCGCCGTCATCCCGCTCCTGTTAGGCGGCGTCGCGTTCCTCGCGGTGTGGGTGCCCGCGCAGCGAGCGAGCCGAGTCGATCCCGTGATCGCGTTGCGCGGCCAATAACCGGCGCCGGCGCGGACCCGAGCGCGTTGACGATCGGCAGCAGCGCGCTCGGCGTAAAGAGCACCGTGTTCGCATCGATGAGAAGCCGCTCTACGCGCGCTTATCGGCTTGGCGGACGCGCGATGTCCGTCCCTGCCAGCGCGATCAGGCCGTCGGCCAGCGTGCCTCGCCAATTGAGGTAGTCGTGCCCGCTGTTGAACTGCTGGTAGTGCACCTCGTAGCCTTTCGCGAGCAACACATCGCGCATGTGGCGGCTCGGTTCGAGGATCGCGCCGCCGTTGCCGCGCGAGTCGACCTCGAAGACGCCGGCGTCCATCCAGAATCTGAGCGGCAGCTTCGGGCTCTTGATGAACTCCTTCGCCAGCCATCCCGTCTCCGTCGTCGCGTCGGCATCCGGGAAGCCGCTGTGATCGGGTGCCCACCAGAACGATCCGGACTGGCAGAGGACGTTGCCGAATATTTCGGAGTGACGAAGTCCGGCGTAGGTCGCGGCAATGCCACCGAAGCTGGATCCGGCAACGGTCGTCAGATGCGGATCGCTCGTCACGGTGTAGTGCGCGTGGACCCAGGGCAGCAGCTCCGTCGCGAGGAAATCGGCGAACTGCGGATTGGGCGGCAGCTCTTTGTTGCGGGCGTCCTGACTGGGATTGGCGATGAGCACGGCCACCATCGGCGGAATCTTGCCCGCGGCGATCAGGTTGTCGAGAATGACGGGCGTCGGCACGCTGTTCAAATAGGCGCCTTCGTCGAACAGGACCAGCAGTGCGTACGGCTTGCCGTTCGCGCGGTAGTCGGACGGCGTGTACACCGAGAGGTTGCGTTCGTTCTTCAACAGGTCGCTGGCGATCTTGTGCTTGTCGACCTTGCCGGCCGGGATCGTGTCGTTGCGCACGATCCATGGCTGCGGCGGCGCGCCGGGCAGCTCGGCCATCGACTGGCAGTCATGACGCGTCGCGTTCGGCTGCGAACATCCCCATCGGCGTGGATTCAGCGGATCGCCCTGCGCGGTCGCCGCTCGTGCCATGCGTTCCCCCTTTGGGTGGGCCCGATGATAGCGGAGGTCCGGGTGCCGTGCCCTCGGCGCTCCCTACCTGTGTAGCAGGATCGGCCTGGCAGTCGCTGAGCGAAGTAGTTCGGTGCTCCTCCGGCAGTTGTTTCGCAGAGTCTCAGACTCGTAAACTTGGTCGGGTGGACACCAGTTCTGACGCTGCACTGTTCGTGTTCGTACGGCTCCATTCGGCCGCTGGCAACGAAGATAGGGTCTGCGACGCTTTAATGGCTGTCGTGAAGAGCTCACGCTTAGAACCCGGCTGCGTGAGTATTCATGCATTTAGATCAGCTGGCGATCGGCGGCTTTTCTTCATTCACTCCGTCTGGAACGACGGAGGCGCGTTTGACATTCACGCACAGCTGCCGCACACCGTGACCTTCATGGAAACCGTCGACGGCCTGCTCGACGAACGACGCGAGGTAACTCGGACACATCGGCTCGTTTGAGATCTCGCGTGTTTATCGCGAACAACGCCGTAGTATTTACCGGAGCGCGAGTCGGCTGACATGAACTGTGAGTGGTGCGCGCTCAGAAGTCTTCTGCACCAATAGGTCCAGCGTTCCTTGGACGAGATCGTGGCTGAACCTCGGTGACCGCCTTCAACGGTCCGTTAGATGGTGCCACGCGTGCAAAGCGTTGGTGCGAAGCAGATCAAGTACTCAAATGAGTTTACTCGAAACGATTTCGACGCTTGCTGCGCGACAGCGTGCCCGGGTCGAACATATTCCAGCGAGGCGACACGCAGGCTGAGGCGGCGCGGTACCAACCGTAGTCGCCGGGGAGCGAAAAAGGGAGGTCGCGTTGACGAGAAAATTGCGGCGGTTTTCTCGAAAGAAATATCGGACCGCGGGCGGCGATGGGCAAACAGATACACACTACGGTCGAGCTGCATCGGTTTGGCTTCGTTCGCACTAACGATTAGTCTGCCTGGAGAGTTCTCAAGGCGAATTTGCCCGTACGAGGCTCGTGATGCGCGTCAAATGCTACAGATGTCAATTGTCCGCGGACGAAAGGGCGCTCAGGGCGCGAGCGTGCGGCGTCCCGAAAGCAGGTGCACGAGGAACAAGACGATCGCAATGACGAATAGGACGTAGGCGATATTGGTTGCGACAGCGGCAACACCAGACACACCGAGCGCACCGGCGATCAACGCGACAATGAGAAATACCAACGCGTAATACAGCATGATCCCCTCCTCGCTCGCGCCAAGATGCCGAGCGCCTTCCATCTACAGCGACAGCAGAAACTGTGCCATATCGGCCTCCACACTCGAGTCGCTTCCTCGAATGCGTTCAACGCGAGTCGCGCGCCGCGTTCGGCTCCGCACGGACTCCGGAGCGTTGAGCTCTTTACTTGAAATAGCAGCGGAAAATTCACGCCGACCGAGTTTTTAGCAGGGACACGGAAACTTCATCGCCCGCGTTGGTATGAGCTGGACGCTCGACGCCCGCAGATCTCCACTGTGCTTCACCGCGTCGGTTCGAGTTTGATGATCGACGCGCTCTCGTTGTTGCCGACCCAGAAGGTCACCGGCGTCGTCGAGTTGTCGACGAACACGCGTCGAATGTTCGTCTGCCGGGGCAGGAGATATTCGGTGAACCGGCCGCTCTTCGGATCCAGTCGCATCACGCGGTCGGCTTCCATTCCCGCGCTCCACACTTCGCCGCTCTTGTCGACCACGACATCGTACGGCGCCGTATACGGCGTCGGCACCGGCCATTCCTGAAATGTCGCCGTCCTGGTATCGAACATCCCGATCTTGCCGCCGTAAAATTCTCCAAACCACAGGCGATCTTGCGCGTCCATGCGTCCGCGGCGAGGTCTCGATCTCGGCGTCGGCGTGGGAAAGAGCGTGAGCGCACCGGTCTTTGCGTCGATGCGGCCGATGTTTTCGCCGCCAAAATCGCAGAAGAACAGATTGTTCTTCGAATCAGCATAGATCCCGTAGACCGAATGGGGACCCGGCGCGTTCTTGTAAGGCTCCCACCGCTCGAACGCGCCCGTCGCCATGTCCATCCGGTACACAGCGGTCGCGCCGCCCGCGTCGTTGAGCCAGACCTTGCCGTCCACCTCCCAATGCTGCGGGCCGACCATCGATTGCTGCGTTTCATCGTTGGTGAACTCGGGCGGTACGCTCCACGTCTTGAACGTCGCGGTCTTCTTTTCGAACCTGGCGATCCCGTTCTGATACATCATCGACAGCCAGAGGTTCCCCTCCATATCGGTTTCGAGATCGAGCATTCCGGTGGGAAACCCCGGTCTGGTCAGTGGCACGGGGTACTCGGTGACCGTGCCGCTCTTCGGATCGAGCCTTCCAAGGAACTGTTCGCCGAAATTGGAAAACCACACCGTGCCCGCTTCATCGACGATGACGTCGTGCGGCTCGATTGTTTTCCTCGGAACGTCGTACTCCGTGATGATGACGCGCGTGGCGTCGCCCATCGGACGAGGGAACGTCTTGAGCGCATACGACCAGGCAGGGCCTGCGTTCAAGTTGACGCTTGCCAGGTACTCGGCCAGGTCGTTGGTGCCCGCGCCGAAGCGCCGCACCAGATTCGGCGCGCTCACGCGCCTCTGCGGGTGGAGCGGAAAGCTCTGGTTCGCATAGCTCGCCATCCGCTCGAGAACCCGTCCGAACTCGTGCACGCCGTGCGTCGATCGGAGCGTTCGCTCGAGTGTGTGGCAGTTCGTGCAGCCGAGGAGTTGTTTTTTCTGGTCCTCCGTGCCCGGAATGCTCGCGAGCCATTCCGCGTCGGTGAGTTGCGCACCGAGGTTTTTTGCCTTGCGCAGCGTCAGGTTGGCCGTTGTTCCGTTCGCGCCGACGTGGACTGCCGCGGGCCCTTCGAGATCGTATCCGACCGCGCGAATCCTGAGGGTGTAATGGCCTGGTACCAGTCTCGCCGCAGGGAAGCGGTAGCGCCCCTGATCATCACTCACCACGGTCGTCGTGATTGTGGATCCGTCGGCTTTGACGCTGACCAACACGCCTTCCATCGCGCCGTCATCAGCGGACTTCACCTGGCCGCTCAACGCGAGCCTGCGCTCGTCGTCCAGTCGCGTCACGCGTGCCGACAGCTCGAGGATCGAGAAGATCGCTGCAGCTAGTGCCGCGAGGATGACGAATGGTGTTCGCATGGTTACCAGCTCAGTTTGAGCGCTAACTGGATCTGCCGTTCGGATGTCTGCGTGGGCGACGTGAGCTGACTGGCGGTCGCGATCACCCTGCCGCTCCCGTCGAAGATCTTCGTCTTCGGCGCCTGGAAGTTCGGTGTGTTGAACAGATTGAAGGCTTCGATGCGCAACTGCGTGCGCATCCGATCGCGCGTCAACGACCAGTTCTTGAAGAGTGAAGCGTCGAACTCGCTGAGTCCGGGGCCGCGCAGCGTGTTGCGTCCGAGATTGCCGAGCGTGCCAAGCGCGGGAAAGGAGAAGCACTCCGTCCGAATGTAGTTCGACGGGTTGCCCGGATTGATCGCGTTGACCGTGCAGCCGGGCGCCGACGGATTGAAGTCGGGCCGCTGGCCGCCGGAGGTGCTCCGGACGCGACTGTCACCGGTACGCGCCTGGTCGGTCTGCAGCGTCACCGTGAAGGGCGGGCCGCTCTGCGCGCTGAAAATGCCGCCGAGCTCCCACCCGGCGAGGAGGGCGTGCGCCGTGCCAACGAACGACTCGGGCATCGGGATGTTCCAGCTATAGCTCAAGACAAAGCGGTGCGCGATGTCGAAGTCAGAGATGCCGCGCTGAAGCCCGGGAAGAAACGCGTACGGGGATCCCGATGTGTTCGTGCTCTCATTGTCGCTGAACGTGTTGGACCCGAGGTCCATGCTCTTCGACCATGTGTAAGCCGCCTTGAAGAACAACCCGCGGCTGAAGCGCTTGTTGAAGTCGACGACGAGACTGTTGTAGGTCGAGGAATCATCCCACACCGTTGCGGCGATCCGGCTGAAGTTTGGATTGATCCTGGGAATCGGTCCGCCGTTCCTGGCGGACGGATCGGTGGGGAAGACAAGATGGCCGTCGGCCGAGGTCGTCACCAGCGACGGCGGCACCTGATTGACGTCTTCGATGCTTCGCGGCAGGTTCGTCCCGTGCGATCCGACGTAGCCGGCCGTCAGCGCGGCGCTGCCGGCGAGCTGCCGCTGGATTGTCAGATTCCACTGGGTCATGTAGGCGCGTTGGGGATCCTGCTCGACATATGACGCGCGCAGGCTGCTCGGTGTGATCAAGGCGAGGCCGCCCGTCGGAAACGCCGCTGCGGGCGGCGAATTGACGGTGCCTTCCTCGAAGTATGGGAAGCTGTTCGTGCGGTTCTCCATCAAATAGGGAAACGGCAGCACGTCATACACGCCAAGGCCGGCGCGGACGGCCGTCGTGCCGTCACCCGACGGATCCCAGCCGAGCGCCAAACGCGGAGCGAAATTCTTCGTCGTGGTGTTGAAGTAGGCGCCGCCTGTCTTCGGCACCGCAGATCCGGGGGCGACCAGAACGGCCACCTTGTCCGACACTTCCGTGGTCGGCGCGACGTACTCGTACCGCAGCCCGAAGGTGATGTGCAGATTGCTGCGAACGGCGAAGCCGTCCTCGAGATAGAAACCCGTATACGACGTGCGCAACCCGCGCACGTCGTCGGTGCCGGGGACGTCGGTCCTGAACTGGCCGGGGATGCCCTGAAGAAACAGTGCCACCGTGTCGAAGTCGTACTCGCCGATTGGCGCGCCGACGAGCGAGTTCTTGTCGTAATGGATCCGCTCCACTTTGCCGCCGAATTTGAACGTCTGCCGCCCCGTAATCCACGACGCATCATCGCCAACCTGGAACGAGGTGTAGTCGAGGATGTCGGAGCCCGACGATCCGATCCCGCCCTGCGTGCCGGTCAACCCCGCCACCGCGAGGATGCCCGCCGGCACGCCAGGCTGAAACCCGAGCGAGCTGTTGGTCGCGATCGGATCGATAGCGGACGTGTCGAGCGCATCGGTCACGTGCGAATGGCTGGCGCCGACGAGCGTGCTGTTGAGGAAGTGAGACGTGAAAACGCGCTGCAGGGTCACGACACCGTTCGCATGCCGCGACGGAGATCCCGTGCGCTTCAGGTTATAGGGATCCGGCTGCGACTCGTCGGTGTTGTCGTACTGGACACTTCCGGAGATAGTGGTCCGATTGGAAAAGTTGTGGTCGATCTTCGCGACCGCGTATCGCTCGAGGCCGATCCGGTTTCCCGCGAAGATGAACTTCGCCGTGTCGCCGGTAATCGGTCCGTTCGCGATTGGGAAGAACGCCAGATACGGGATGATGCGCGGCGCGATCGGGATCGGGGTCTTGGACGCGCACGCATTGCCGCCGGCCGCGACGCACACGAGGCCGTTGCGGGCGTCTGGCGACAGCGTATCGGAGTTGTGCGCCAGGCCCTTGGTCTCGTGCAGCTCTTCGTAGTCGGCGAACAAGAACGTCGTGTTCTTTCTGACCGGTCCGCCAGCCGAGCCGCCGAACTGATTGCGCTGGAAGTCCGGCCTCTCGGCGTCGAAGAAATTCCGCGCGTCGAGCGCGCTGTTCCGCAGGAATTCAAACGCGCTCCCGTGGAAGGCATTGGTGCCCGATTTGTAGACCGCCGTCACCACGCCTCCGGTGGACCGGCCATATTCGGCGGTGTACTCGTTGGTCAGGACGCGGAATTCGCGGACCGCCTCGACGCCGAGATTGACGTTCAGTCCGCTGCCGGGGCTCGCGTTGGCAAAGTCGTTCACAACGAGGCCGTCGACGAGAAACACATTGCCGGTGGGCCGATTTCCGGAGATGGACAGCGCAAGGCCGTTGCCGCGTGCCGCGCGAGAATTCGAGAAGCTCGCGGCCGACTGCTGTCCGATGCCGCCCTTGACACCCGCCTCGAGCGTTGTGAGTTGCAGCCAATCGCGTCCGTTCAACGGCAGCTCGCGAACCTCTCGTTCCCCCACCAGCCCACCGAGGCTCGCATCGATCGTGGTGACTTGCGGCACCTCCGAGGTCACGGTGACGTCCTGCGTGACTCCGCCTAGCGAGAGATCGAAGTTCGCGACCGCTGCCGCCCCGACCGTGACGGTGACGGGACTTCGAGTTGCCGTCTGAAATCCGCTGAGCGTCGCTTCGACCGCGTAGTCTCCGGCAGCAATGCTGAGGATTTGGTACGTGCCAGCCACGTCTGTGACAACCGTGCGCACCGCTCTCGTTTCCAGGCTCGTCGCGGAAACCGTCGCGCCAGGCAGCACAGCGCCGGTGGAGTCCCGCACCGTGCCGAGAATTCTTCCGGTGGCCGTTTGTCCCTGAATCACCAGTACTTGGCCGACCAGGATCATGGCCGTCAGACCGACGAGCGCACCGAACGCGGTACGTGTCATCTCGTCTCCTGTTTGGTCCTGCACGTCGCGACGCTTTTTAGACCACGCCTTCGAGCCGGCATTGTCAGACCGCGTCATATAAAGAATCTACGGGGTGTGCGGCCAGGAAGCGGTCACACGCGACCGGACTCGGTTTCATCCGAGATTGCGACAGAGGTCGCGTCAATCGACAAAGGTCGCGTCAACGCATGGATCCCGCACGGGAAGCTCGTGAGCCTTGTGCGGCGACCTACGGCAAAGGCGCGGGACTCAGCCGCCCTGAGTCTTCTTCGCGCGATTGCCGCTCGCATCGACCCTGCCCTTGACGACCGCGCCATCGACCATCACCAGTCGAGGTGAGCTGATATCACCTTCTACGGACCCCGTCGCCTGCAAGTCGAGCCTGTCCGTAGCGGTGACGTTCCCGATCACTGTTCCGCTGATCAAGATCGATCTGGCGACCAGACTCGCTTTGACGGCAGCGCGTGCGCCAATCATCAACACGTGATCGCCGACCTCGATTGTGCCTTCGACCCTCCCGTCGATTCTGAGATCCTGAGAGCTGGTGATTCGGCCCTCGACGACGACGCCTTGTCCGATCCAAGCTGTGGCGCGCCGTTCATCGACATCGGGTCGGGGTGCGGGTGAGGGAGTGGTCTGACTTCGCTCGCGCAAGGTGTCTGCAGACGCCATTCATTGCTCCATGCCAAAGGTCTCGAGGCAATGTCACACGATCAATCGCCTGTGCAACTGGCCTGTCGAGAAGATCAGCGAAAGGTTACCGCGAAACGCCGATCCGTTTACGATTCGATGACCAGCACTTCAATCGCGCTCGGGTATCCGCAACAGCTCGCGAACGTCCGCACGACGGACCTGCCCACGCTCCGTTTGCAGGCGACGACGCATGAAAGTGCTACAACTGTGCCCGCCAGTCACATTTCAGGAACGGAAGGGAGCGCGTATGAGTAAGCGGTGTGTACTGGTCGTGGCGGTACTGCTCGTCTTTTCGCAGACGGCTCGCATGCAGAAGAGTCGCACGCTCGACATTTACTCGATCGACGTCGAAGGCGGACAAGCCACACTCTTCGTCTCGCCCTCCGGCGAGTCCCTCCTCGTCGACGCCGGCAATCCAGGCGACCGCGATGCCGATAGGATTGCGGCATCGGCGAAGGAAGCGGGGGTCAGCCGGATCGACTATCTCGTGATCACGCACTACGACGGCGATCACGTCGGCGGTGTCAAGGACGTCGCAAGCCGATTGCCGATCCGCACATTCGTCGATCACGGGCCGCGGATGCCGCCTCCCGGATCGTCGCCGCTGACGCCGGAGGCGCAAGCCAACGTCGACCGCGTCGATCGCCAGTACGCAGAGGCGCGCGCCGCAGGCCGCCATATCGAAGTGAGAGCCGGCGATACGATTCCGATTCAAGGCCTGGACGTCCAGGTGGTATCCAGCAAAGGCGCGGTGATCACGAAACCACTCGCCGGCCGCCGGACCAACAATCCGCTCTGCCGCGATTTCGCCCCGCACCCGCAAGACACCAGCGAGAATATTTTTTCCGTGGGCATGATGATCGGGGCGTTCGGCCGTTTCCGTCTGCTGGATCTGGGTGACCTCACCTGGAACACCGAGCACGACCTGGTGTGTCCCGACAATCTGCTCGGCGTGGTGGATGTCTACGTGACCACCCACCACGGCCTGGCGCGCTCGGGTCCGCCGGCGCTGGTGCATGCGATACGGCCACGTGTCGCCATCGTGAACAACGGACCGCAGAAGGGCAACTCACGTGAGACGTGGGAGACGCTCAAACGCTCGCCGGGCCTGGAGGACGTCTGGCAGCTCCATTTCTCCGTTCAGCGGCCGGCGCAACCTCGGTTCGAAGAAAACGGACAGCCCGGAGGGCCCGATCTGAACGCTCCCGAATCGTTCATCGCGAATCTTGTTGACGCGCCCCCAACGCACGCTCCGGCGTACGCGCTCAAACTCTCGGTGCGGCCAGACGGGAGCTTCGTCGTCGTCAACACACGCAATGGATACAGCAAGGAGTACAAAGCAGGCTCGAGGTGACGCGAGGTCGGAGGTTGTTCCGTTCTAGAAGTTCACTCCCGTATCGCGCCGTTAGGCAGCGCGCGGGTTGGTACCCAAAAACCGGGTCATGTGACCTGAAAACGTTTGAGGGATCGAGAACTCCACCCGAGCCACGGCTGACGCAACGAATTGAATGAACGCGAACGTGCGCCACTGCGCCGAAAGTTGTGCACCAGCGTGCACAGGCACGACAAAAATGTCGTGCATTCAGCACGTGCCTTCGTTGAGGCATGCTGTAATTTGTAATGCACGGGGCCACCAGCGGCAGGACCCCGACCGAAGATACCGGGCTGCCATATTCCACTTCGAACCCAGGCGAACGGATGATACTGATTATCGAGGACGACGAGACAACACGGGAAGTGACGGCAAGGATCCTCATGCTGGAGGGTCATACCGTGCTTACCGCCGAAGATGGACGACAGGCTCTGACGATCCTAGAAGAACATCGTCCGTCACTTATTTTCAGCGATTTGAGAATGCCGGGTCTTGATGGTTGGAATTTCCGTCGACTCCAGCAGCAGTCGCCGGATCTGGCGGCGATCCCGCTGATCATTGTCTCCGCAGCGATGAACCTCGAGCACGAGGGACAAGTGCTGAGCGTAACGGCAACGATCGCCAAGCCGGCGGACATCGATGACATTCTGCGGTACGCAAGGAAATACGATTCTGAGCGGCTGTGACGACCTTCGATCGCACGTGACGAGGCCTGCGACACGCAATCGGATCCGAACCTGAAGCGTGAACTTCGAATAAGGGAATTTATTCCACCGTTGGCGACGTGTGACGAGTGTCGCGAAGAGACGCGCTTGACGGCGCGGCGGAAAAGGTGCACGCTGCGACGGCTGGCATCGTTGAACCGGTGATTGCGATGGTTTTCAGCGCCGGCCCCTTCGGATACAGTTCATCTCACCGCAATCGATTCGCTCCCAGTTCCCGTGTGTCAGCGTCGGGCTCGGGCTCCTCGGCAGCCTATCCCCATTAGGGAGGCGTGATGCTACGCAAGCTCCGTCCGTCGTTTTCGTCGTTCCTCATCGGGCTCACCGCTGCGCTGACGATCGGACCCGCTGTTGTAGTGCCGGCGTACGCGCAGACCACCGGCGGCGCCATCGTGGGCGTTGTCTCTGACGTCCAGAGCGGCGTGCTGCCCGGTGTCACGCTGACCGCGCGAAACGCCGAAACCGGCGTGGTTCGCGCCACCGTGAGCGAAGCCGACGGTCGGTACCGCATGGCGGGACTGCCGCCCGGCCGGTACGACGTGAAAGCGGAACTGGGGGGCTTTTCGGTCGTGGACCTGAAAGACATCACGCTGACGATCGGCCTCGAAGTGACGCACAACATCACGATGCAGTTGCAGGGGGTCCAGGAGTCGCTGACCGTCACCGGCCAGGCGCCGGTGGTCGAAGCGACCAGGACCGACGTGTCGGGCGTCATCTCGCAGCAGCAGATCGAGTCGCTGCCGCTGGCGACGCGACAGCCCGTGGCGCTCGCGCTGCTCATGCCCGGCACGAGCCAGGACGCCGTGCGGCCGCGGAAGTTCAACGCGAATCTCGGCGCCGGCGCGTTCACCAACGCCGGCGCGTTCCTGATCGACGGCTTGTGGAACAAAGAGCCGTGCACGGGCGAGCCGCGACAGGACTTTCCTCAGAACGCCATCCGCGAGTTCAAGGTGAACCTGAGCAACGCCACGGCCGAATATGGCTGGACCGCCAGCGGCGTCGTCTCGATTGCGACCAAGAGCGGCACCAACTTGATCAGCGGCGAGGCCTTCGAGTACTTCCGCGACAAGTCGCTGAACACGATGAACAGGTTCGAGCAGGCCGCCCACGACACCAAGGGCTCGCCCAAGCCGAACTACCGCCGCAACCAGTTCGGCGCCTCCATCGGCGGACCGATCGTCAAGGACAAAGTCCATTTCTTCGGTGCGGTCGAGCGCACGAAGGAAGACAAGTTCGTCACCGTCAGCACCGGGAAGTCGCAGTTCTACTCGCTGCTCGAAGGGAGCTTTCCCGAGCCGGAGTACAGCAACACGTACTTCGGCAAGACCGACTGGCAGATCAATTCGAATCAAAGCGTCTTCGTACGCTTCGCCGGCCAGCAGCAGGACTACACCTGCGACAGCTGCGGCGGCTCGGCGGCGTACAACTCGGACGGCGGCATCAACCAGCCGCGGCGATCGGTCGCCGCCGCGCACACCTGGGTCATCTCGTCCCGAGCGCTGAACGAGGTTCGCGGCCAGTACTCGTTCTACGGTTACTACCCGCACCCGGTGTCCGATACCACCGTGTTCGACTTCGCCGACTATCCAGCGCAGCGCCTCAAGCAGTTCGTGCCGACGTTCGCGTTCCCGAGCGCAACCTACGGCTGGCCGGCAGGCCTCTACGTGCTGCAATGGGCGAAGGAAGTCCGTGATGACTTGTCGATCACCACGGGGGCTCATACCTGGAAGTTCGGCGGCGGCGTCCGCAGCATGCCGAGCCAGGACGACGTCCCGCCGAACAATGGCGCGTGGACGTTCGGCACCGATCAGGTATTCGACGGGACGCCGGCGACGCAGGCCCTCTTGAGGAACCCGATCCTGTTCACGGCGACCGGGCCGAACACCTCGATCCGCCGCGATCTGCCGAATGTCTACACCGAGGTGTACGTGCAAGACGAGTGGAAGCCGGTCAGCAACCTGACGGTGAACCTCGGTCTGCGGTACGACTACCAGGCCAAGGTTCTCAACACGACGCTGAACGCGAGCGATACGTCAATTTTCCCGACGTTCGGGACGGCTCGCGACCTCAGCGCGTTCTACGACTTCAAGAACCGCGGCGACAAGAACAACTTCGGACCGCGCGTCGGCTTCGCGTGGGACACCAGGAACAACGGCCGCACGGTCGTCCGCGGCGCCTTCGGCGTCTACTACAACCCGATCTGGGCGACGTTGATGCGCGGCGAGCAAACGAACTTCCGCCAGGCCGCCATCAACATCAGCAACCCGAGCTATCCGGACCCGTACGGCGGCCGCGACCCGCTCGCCTTCGCGTCGACGGCGCCGCAGAACATCAGCATCGTCGACAACGGCCTTCAGAACTCGCGCGCCGTGGCGTCGACCGTGGGCATCTCGCAGGGCATCACCAGCCTGATGGCGATCCATGCCGACGTTGTTTACAACGACATGGAGGGGGTGCCGCTCCTCACCAACATCAACCCGCGCGCGAACGGAACGACCGGTAATCGGCCCAATCCAACCTTCGCGCGCATCGACGAGCTGAAGAACCTCGGCTACAACAAGTACAAGGCGCTGCTGCTGCGTCTCGAGAAGCGGCAGGACAAGAACTTCCAGTTCCTCGTCTCGTATACCCTGGCCAAAGGCGACGGCAACATCCCGTTCACCGGCAACTCCGGCCGTGTAACCGATTCGCAGAACCGCGGTCTCGACACCGGCCCGTCGGCCAACGACCGCCGGCACGTCCTGGTCGCGAGCGGCGCATATCTGCTGCCGGGCGACGTGCAGATCGGCGCGGTCTGGACCCTCCGCACGACGATGCCGTTCAACGCGGTCGCCGGCGCCGATCTCAACGGCGACGGAGTCGTGTCGGACTTCGTTCCTGGTACGACGCGCGCGATGGGCAACCGCGACAATGCCACGCTGCTGACTGCGGTCAATGCGTACCGAGCAACGCTGGGCCTCGCGCCGTTTCCGGCGTCGCAGCTCGACAGCAATGACTACAACGCCGTCGACATGCGCGTGAACAAGTCGTTCGCGCTGGGCAGTCACCGAAAGATCGATTTGATCGCGCAAGTCTTCAACGTGTTCGGGCGCGACAACCTGGCCGCGTCCGGCGGCGCCGGCGGCCAGAACGGCGTGCCGCCGGGCTGGACGCTGAACGTCCGATCCGACGTGTTTGGCCGGATCAACCAGGCCTACAACCGTCAGCAGGCGGAACTCGCGGTCCGGGTGGGTTGGTAAGGAACGCAGACGTGTTCTGCGTGTTCCGGGTTGATCGTGACGTCGCTACGACGGCCGCTCGAAGACGAGGAAGAACCAGTACGAGAACGGCGTCGCCGGATTGACGAATCCGATCTCGTTTCGGAGGAATCGAAAACCGTTGCGGATCGCCTCGTCGCGGACTGCGGCCGACGGCACGCGGTGATGTTGCGTGTAGCTGTCGGGCGGCTCGCCGCGCTCGGCCTCGCAGTCGATGATCGCGAGGAGGCCGCCGCGTTTCAGGGCCCGCTGGAATCCCTCCATCATCGCGTCGTAAGCGCGCAGCTCATGATACGTGTTGACGACGAGAACGACGTCGACGCTCAGCGGGGGCAGATGCGGATCTTCTTCGGTTCCGCGCACGGTGATGATCTGAGACAGCCGATCGGAGGATGCGCGACGGCCGATATCGGCGAGCGCTTCCTGCTGAACGTCTACCGCGTACACGCGGCCGGCGGGGCCGACCCGTTTCGCGAGGTGGAAGGTGAAGTACCCGGTGCCGGCGCCGATGTCCGCGACGCGCGTTCCGGGTCCGATGTGCAGCGCGTCCATCACCGCCCCGGGCCGCTGCCAGTCGTCGCGGTTGCCGACTTCTTCGTGCTGCGCGACGGCCTGGCAACGAACAAGAGCGACCGCGAACGCACCAGCCACGACGATTGGAACGGGCAGCAGTCGCATCGAGACGGACACGTATTGTAGATCCGCGGGACTTGCACTCGCTCGAGGAACGTAGCGTGCGCACCATGCGCGGATTCTACGGTCGATGTGCCAATGCGGCGGCGCGCTCGGGCGCGTCGACCGGCGCGCGGACGCGCAGCGGTTCGCGCTTGAGGATCATGTGGATCAGGATCGATGCCGTCATGATGACGGCGCTCCAGAAAAAGATCTCCTGCAGTCCATGGAGCAGCGCCGCCTTGACGCCGGCCAGCAGCCGCTGCAGCAGCGCGGCGCCGCCGGGCACGCGGCCGAACCCGGCTTCGAGCTGCGGGCGGACCTGCATCAGCAGCAGCGGATTCTCGAAGTAGGGGCGCGCGATCTTCGGCACCACCGACGGAATCGTCCGCGTGAACTCGTTGTGATACCGCGTCAGCATCACGGAGCCGAATGCCGCGACGCCGACCGTGCTGCCGATCGATCGAAAGAATATCGTGGACGAAGTCGCCGCGCCCATGCGCTCCCGCGGAGCGACGTTCTGCACCGCGAGCGTGTAGACCGGCTGCAGCAGTCCCATGCCGAAGCCGGCGACGACCATCGCCGTCGCCACGTACAGCCGCGTCGTCGCCGCGTCCATGCGCGCGAAGAGAATCATGCCGATCGCGACCAGCACCGATCCGGCGACGCCGAGCATCTTGTACTCGCCCGTGCGCGAAATCGTCTGGCCGCCGACGATGCTCGCGACGACGACGCCCATCAGGAGCGGCGTGAGAAGGTTGCCGGACTGCGTGGCCGACACGCCGAGGACGCCCTGCATGAACAGCGGCAAATAGATGATCGTTCCGAACATGCCCACGCCGAGCACGAACGCCGCGACGGAGCAGACCGCGATCACCGGCTGTGTGAAGAAGGTCAGCGGGATGATCGGCTCCGCGGCCTTCGACTCCGCGTACAGCAGCGCGCCAAGCATCACCGCGGAGACGACGAACAGCGACACGACGCGCGTCGCGCCCCAGCCGTACTGCGTCGCCCACGTCAGCGCGAGCAGCAGCGGTACGATCCAGCCGATGAGCGTCGCAAATCCGGCCCAGTCGAGGACGTGATCGATGTGGCGCGGCTTCATGTTCGGGAACTCGAAGTGGATCGCGGACACCGCGATGACGCCGAACGGCAGGTTGACGTAGAAGCAGGCGCGCCACGACCAGTGATCCGTCAGCCAGCCGCCGAGCGTCGGGCCGAAGATCGACGCGACGCCCCACAGCGCGGCGAAGAGTCCCTGGTAGCGTCCGCGCTCGATCGGCGAAAAGATGTCGCCGACGATCGTGAAGAGGATGCCGACGACCATGCCGCCGGCGACGCCCTGCAGTCCGCGGAAGACGATCAACTGGCCCATGCCGTCGATTGGCAGGAACGTGAATTGGCCGGCCGCGCCGCACAGCGCGGACGAGGCGACGAACAGCATCGCGCCGAGCATGAAGAACGGTTTGCGGCCATAGCGGTCCGACAGGCTCGCGAAGATCGGGACCGACACGGTGGACGTCAGCATGTAGATCGTCGCGACCCACGGGTAGCGGTCGAATCCCTGCAGCGACGCGATGATGCGCGGCTCCGCGGTGCCGACGATCGTCTGATCGATGGCGGCGAGCAGCGCGGCGAGCAGCAGACCGGTCATCGTGCCGATCAGCTGCGGCCTGGTCAGGCGAACCAGTCCTGAGGTGACATACACGGGGTCTGCGGCCGTGGTCGTCATTGGAAGCCGTTAGCCTAACATGCGCGCCGGAAAGACATCCGCGCGCGGCCGCGCGCGCATCGGAGACGATCGCGGCGACGAAGAAAATGTTGAGAGGCGAGCGCCGCCGGCAAATGCGCATTCGATCGACTGAGCGTCAGATGCGGGACGCTGCGCGCATCACATCCCAATCAGAATCAATACACCCGCAATGAGCGCAAGCGCGGCCATCAGCACCCCAGGAACCGGCATCGGCGCGAATCCGGCGATGCCGGTGAGGATCAACCAAATCGCCAACAGGAGCATCCCCGCGTTACGTGTCATCCGGATCGCCATCACGCGCCTCCGGAGGCTATCGTAACCGCGTTCCGCATCGTTCAATTGTTCCTGTCAGTCATTCGCCGCTCGAGGAAGGCACGATGTCGTCGCGGGGCTCGCCGATTCGGAGATCTCGCGCATACAATATGCCCCTCATGCCACCAAGATTGATCGCGCTCCTGATGTTCGGATGCTTCGCGGCCGCCTCCCCATCCGTCGCGCAGAGCAACCCGGACTGGACTCGTCCGTTTCCTCCGTTTCGCATCATCGGGAACATCTACTGGGTTGGTTCGTACGATTTGGCCACGTATCTGATCACCACGCCGCAAGGGCACATCCTGATCAATACGGGTGTCGGTGACACGGCGAAGCAGATCAAGGCGAGCGTGGAACAACTCGGCTTCAACCTCGCGGACACGAAGATTCTGACCGCCACGCACGGCCACTTCGACCACGTCGCCGGCATGGCGGAGTTGAAGCGGATGACCGGCGCGCGGCTCATTGTCTCGGACCAGGAGAAGGAGCTGCTCGAGTCCGGCGGCAAGTCGGATTTCCGCTTCGGCGACACGCCGGGCGCCCGCTTCGAACCCGTCAAGGTCGACGGCACGTTCAAGGACAGCGACACCATCTCGCTCGGGGGGACCGTCCTCACCGCGCACCATCATCCTGGCCACACCAAGGGCGCGACGAGCTTCACGCTCAACGTGCCGGACAGCGGCAAGACGTACCGCGTGGTGATTGCCAACATGGGATCGATCAATCCCGGCGTCACCGTCAGCGGCATGCCGAACTATCCAGGGATCGCCGAGGACTACGCGCGAACGTTCAAGGCGCAGAAGGACATGCAGATCGACGTCTGGCTGGCTTCACACGCGGCCCAATTCAAGCTGCACGACAAGTACAAGCCTGGCGACGCCTTCAATCCCGATCGCTTCGTCGATCCGCAGGGCTTCAAGGCGGCGGTCGAGCAGCTGGAGAAGACGTATCGGGATCAACTGGCGCGAGAGCGCGCACGCAGATGATCGACGTCACTTCTGCCGCGGCTTGAGCGCGTCGCGGAACTTGTCGGCGAGCGATCCAAATCCTTCCGCCGGCGCGGAATCTCGGCGTTCGGTGTACTCGCGAACTTCATCCGCTTCGCGCGCGCCCTGCACCGCCTTGGCGCTGAGACGAATCCGCCGCCCCGACGAGTCGACTTCGAGAACGATCACGTCGACGTCGCCACCGACGGGAAGCTCGCGCGCGACGTTCGCTTCGTTCGCCACGCCGGTTTCACTGAGCGGGATGAGACCCGTGCGCCCCGGAGCGAGGAACACGAACACACCGAATTTCTCGTGACGCTCGACTTTTCCCGTGAGCCGCGCGCCCGGCACGATCTCCGGTTGCGAAGGCGCCATTCCCCCGGCGCGCGCCGAGCCTTCCGGAACGAGCGCGACGCCGATTCGCTTCTTCTCGAGGTCAATGCTGAGGATTTCGAATGTCCCCATCCTCCCGGGCGCGACCAGGGCGGACCATCCGTCTGATCGCCCCGTCGGCGCGAACGTCGATGCATGTGCCAGCCCTTCGATTCCGGGCTCGAGCTCGACGAACGCGCCGAACTCGGTGACGCGTGTGACG
Organism: Acidobacteriota bacterium; assembly: GCA_003222395.1. Taxonomy (GTDB): domain Bacteria; phylum Acidobacteriota; class Vicinamibacteria; order Vicinamibacterales; family CAVVIG01; genus Gp6-AA45. The sequence goes on along the minus strand of QHWB01000030.1, from coordinate 223,755 downwards.
CGGCCGGTCCGCACCTGGCCGACCTCGTATGTCTCGTGGACTCTCGACCACGGATCTTCTGTGAGCTGTTTCAACCCGAGTGAGATCTTCTGCTTGTCGTCGTCGACGCGCAGAATCTTGACGGTGATCTCCTCGCCGGGCTTGACGACTTCAGACGCGTCCGCCACGCGAGACCATCCCATCTCGGACACGTGCAGCAAGCCCTGCACGCCGCTACCGAGGTCGACGAAGGCGCCGAACTCGCGCACGGACGTGACGCGCCCTTTCATCACGGCGCCGGCGACGATCGATCGCCGGATCTCGGCGGCGCTCGCCTGCTGTCTCTCCTCGAGAAGGACACGGCGCGAGACCACGATGTTCCTGCCGCCTTCCTTGTATTCCGTGATTCGGAACTCGTAGACGTGTCCTTCGTGCGCCGACGGATCGGTCCGCAGCGTGTCGATCTGCGAGATCGGACAGAAGGCGCGCTGCCGGCCGAGGCGGACGTCGTATCCGCCCTTCACTGCCCGTTCGACTTTCCCTTCCACCGGAAGACCGGTATGAAAGGCGTCTTCGAGGTGCCGGCTCGTCGCAGCCGATCGCGCCAGCTTCCGCGAGAGCGCCAGCCCTCCCTCAGTCGACACGACCATCGCCTGTATGCGGTCGCCGACGGCCACGTCGAGCTCGCCCTTCGCGTCCTTCAGTTCGTCGATTTCTATCGTGGCTTCGCCTTTGCCGCCGACGTCGACGAAGGCCACTTCCGGGCCAATGGCGACGATCGTGCCCTCGAGGGTCTGGCCTCTCTCGAAGCGCTTCGGTTTCGTCGAAGCCTCGAACATCGCGGCGAAGTCTTCTTCAGGTTCGGTCATCCCGTACAGTATGCAGCCGGGAGTGCTGCTGATGCATCGACGACGAACGTTTCTGACTCAAATTTCTCTGGGCGTCGCCAGCGTCGCGGCGGCCTGTAGGGCGCGCGACGGCGACGCGCCTTCGTCCGGGCCGTCGCCGACGAACAGCGCGACAGCGGTCGCTGGATCGACTGGTGCTGGTGTGACTCGGCCGGCGCCGCTCCTCGATGAGATTCCCGCGGACGCGCCCACGTTGCGGTGGACGCCCGAGCACCGCGATCTCGTGTATACGTTCGGCGGCGCCGCGCCGAAACATCGCATCGCTCCGGACACGCGCATCGTCTCCTGGACCGAGGACTGCTTCGACGGCTTCGTGAAGACGGCAAGCGACCTGCCGTCGCAGGTGATGCCGCCGGGCCACGACAATCCGCAGACCGGTCCCTTTTACGTGGAAGGCGCCGAGCCCGGCGACACGATCGCAGTGCATCTCGTGAAGCTCGAGCCCGCGCGCAGCTACGCCGTGTCGGCGTTCGCGCCTGGCTTTGGTGCGCTCGTCGGTACGGATCGCACGGCCATCCTCGCTGCGGATCTGCCCGAGACATCGTGGCGCTACGATCTCGACGCCGATCGCACGACAGCACGCGCCTCGTCGCGCGACGGCCGGCACACGTGGGAGGTGCCGCTCGCGCCGTTTCTCGGCTGCCTCGGGGTGGCGCCGTCGGCCGCGGAGGTCCGGAGCACCATCGTTCCCGGCACGTTCGGCGGAAACATGGACTGTCCGGAGGTTCGCGCAGGCAACACGGTGTTCCTCGGCGTGAACGTGCCCGGCGCGCTGCTGTCGTTTGGAGATGGCCACTACGCCATGGGCGACGGTGAGATCATGGGCGCGGCGATCGAGGGCGCGATGAACGTCGAGCTCTTCGTGGAGCTCGTGAAGCACCAGCCGACGCCGGTGCCGCGGATCGAGAATGCAGACGACGTGATGTTCGTCGGCTCGGGACGTCCACTCGAGGACGCCGCGCGCGTGGCGTTCAAGGCGATGGTTCGCTGGGTGCGCGAGCGGAGCGGCATGACCGAGCTGGACGCGTATCAGTTCGTCTCACAGGTTGCGCGCGCGCCGATCATTCAGCTCGTCGATCCGGAATACACCGTGCTCGTGAAGATCGACAAGAGGCGAGTGCCCGCAGTTAAAACAGGTCTCAAAACAGGTCCTTGAGCGCCGCGCGCACGTTGTCGCGAGCCGACTGCACCAGGACCCGGAAGAAGTCGCCGCCGAATGCTGAGATACGCCTGCACGCTCGTGACCGGATCAGGTCACCCGCCGCCATCGGCGCGGCTTCGCGCGAACGGGTCGTCGATGGCGAACAGCCACCTGCCGTCCTGCTGACGCCGCACAATCTCAATCGCCTTGCCCGACCATTCCGTCACGGAACCATCTGTTCGCGTGCGCGTCACGACCCAATCGTTGTAAATCGCCGCCACCGTATCGCAAGCGATCATCTGCACGATACGCATTCGCATCTCGGTCGGTTCGGTTGTCAGGCGCGACAGACCGTTCCTCAGCTGGTCATGTCCGGTAGCCACGGTGCCGTCACGATGCACCAGGCATGCGGCGGACTCGTATAGCGACACCAGACCGTCGAGGTCCGCGGCTTTCACGAACTCTGCGAAGAGCCGATCGCATTCCTCCGCCGTTCGTGCGATGCGCATTATCATTGCTTGCCGCCCTCGAACGTGCGCCACTCCCTTCGTATAATCCGCCCATGACGTACGCAAGGGCGGTTGCTTACTCTTCGCTCGCTGCGCTGTTGGCTTTGTACGTCGTCGGCGCCGTGAGTGTACCGCCTGGATCTTTGCGGCACGAAGTGCAGACCTTGCCACTGTGGTTCCCAATCGTGGCAGGGTTTCAGAACCGGGAGGTCGCGAAGTGGGCAGCGGTACCTTGTTTCATTCTTTGGCTGACGCTCATGATCTCTATCTGGCTGTTCCTGCTCGGTTGGGCGCGAATCATCACAGGACACTTTTCGCCAATCGAAGTCGCCATGACGCTTGTTGTAGGGGCCAGTTCGATCATCGGCCTGTCTGCCGCCGTACGCTGGAGAACTGTCGTTCGTCCAGTCGCAGCATTCGGCCTCTTCGTCTTGTTTGGTACCCTTCAGATCATCGCGCTCCGTTTGAGTTTTATCCCTTACATCGCCAGCCGGTAAGGTGAGGCGACCGTCGGCGGTGAACCAGTTGTGGAACGCACGCTGGACCGCGTCGCGGCCGATCACCGTTCCGAACGTCAGCCGTCACGACCGCACTTTGCGGAAGAACGCACGGACGTCTTCCACGAAGAGCTGCGGCTGCTCGAGGCAGGCGAAATGACCGCCCCTCGGCATTCTCGTGTAATGCACCAGATTGAAGTTGCGCTCCAGTATGCTGCGCGGAGGATCGAACACCCGCATCTCACGGGGGAAAGAGGCGATGCCGACAGGAACCGACAGCCTGCCGGACGATGGCGGGCCGGAGCGGTCGTCCGCATTTCCGCGATAAATCCATACGGCAGTGGCGACAGTATCGCTCACGAGATAGATCATGACGTTCGTGAGAAGCTGATCTTTGGTGAACGTGCGCTCGATGTCGTCGCCCGAATCGCTCCATACTTTGAACTTCTCGATGATCCACGCCGCAGTTCCCACGGGGTTGTCGTAGAGCACGAACGAGACGGTGCCCGGTTTGTGCTGCTGCTCGTCGAGGTAATCGAGCTCCTCGGCGCGGTACGTCGTCGCGGCACGTTGCCAGGCTCGCTCTTCATCCGTCATTTCGTTTTCAGGAGGCGGGACTCCGCCGCCCATGTTGAGATGAATTCCGGCGAGGCTGTCGGGGAACTCGCGCGCCAGCGCTCGCGTGATCGCGCTTCCCCAATCGCCGCCCTGCGCGCCAAACCGAGAGTACGCCAGCGCCTCCGTCATGAGCTTGTGCCAGAGGCGGGCGACGGTGGGCGGACCGATGGGGACCTTCGGTTTCGAAGAAAAGCCAAAGCCCGGGATGGACGGCACGACGACGTCGAACGCATCGTCAGCCGAGCCGCCGAAGCGCGCGGGATCGGACAGGGGACCGATCGCTTCGATGAATTCGAACACGGACCCGGGCCAACCGTGGGTGAGCACGAGCGGCAGCGGTTTCGGACCGCGCCCTTTGACATGATAGAAGTGGATATCGAAATCATCCACGCGCGCGAGGAACTGGGGATAGCGATTGAGGTTCGCTTCCGCTTTACGCCAGTCGAATGTGCTGGTCCAGTATTCGGTCAACGTCTGCATGAATGCCCAGTTGGCGCCGTAGCGCCAGTCGGGCGCGTCGAGACGGTCGGGCAGTCGCGTTTCCTTGACACGGTTGAGAATCCTGTCGATCGTCGGCTGCGGGACGCTGGCCATGAACGGCCGGGGCGCCGCGCGTTGTTGCGCCAATAAAGGCGCCACGAACGAGGCAGGGAGAACACCCAGCAGATCACGCCGCGAAATGTCATGCGCCATTTCAAGCCTTCGGGCGTAGAGTATCGCATCGCGAGGAGGGCCCATGAGATCTCTCGGCCTGTCCGGTGCGGCCGCCCTGGCCGTCTTGGCGTCGCTTCTGTCGACGACAGCCGCTGCACAGTGGCTGAACTATCCCGCTCCGGGAACGCCGCGTCTGCCCGACGGCACGCCGAACCTTTCCGCCCCGGCGCCGCGGACCGCTGACGGCAAGCCGGATCTGTCCGGCGTCTGGAGAGGCGCAGGCCCGTTCTACCGCTTCAACATCGCTCAGGATCTCCAACCCGAGGATGTTCAGCCGTGGGCCGAGGCGCTGTTCCTGCAGCGCGTGCGCGACTCGCGAAAGGACAGTCCGCTCGCGAAATGCCTGCCGGTCAGCATTCCGTTCCACACGTTTTTCAACATGACCAGGATCGTCCAGACGCCGGCGTTGGTCTTGATCTTGTACGAGTCTCCAAACAGCCCGTACCGAACCGTCTTCATGGATGGCCGTGACCTTCCTAAAGACCCCAACCCGACTTGGTTCGGGTACTCCGTCGGGCGGTGGGACGGAGACACGCTGGTCGTGACGACCGCCGGTTTCAACGACAAGGGGTGGCTCGACAGCGCCGGACATCCACAGACCGAATCGCTCCGCGTCACCGAACGGTTCCGGCGCCGGGATTTCGGCCACATGGATTTCGAGATGACGCTCGACGATGCGAAAGTGTTCACCAGGCCGATCACCGTGAAGCGGGAACGGCTGCTGGCGCCGGATACCGAGCTATTGGAAGACGTGTGCGATAACGAGCGGGATGCGCCTCACATGACCGGAGGCAGCGGGATCAGATTGAGCCCGGCGCTGCTCGCAACCTATGCCGGAGTCTATGAGCTCCCGTCGGGACGCGAGGTCGTGGTCACGGCCAGCGGCGACATGTTGTTCGTGCGCGGCCTCAATGAGCCGAAGCTTCCGCTTCTCGAGCAGTCGGAAACGCAGTTCATGTCGACGGCGAATCCGACCGGCTTCGAGTTCGTCAGGGACGCGCAGGGGAAGGTCACGCACCTGATGGTGCGCGGCGCAGCCGGAGATCAGAAGGCGGTCCGCAAAGGCGCCGTCCCGACGCAGCCGAAGTGACGACGGCTACGAATCGCGCAAGACTTCGGCCGGGTCGATGCGCGACGCGCGACGTGCGGGCAGCCAGCCGGCCATTGCACCGACAGCTGCGAGAACGCCCGCCGATCCGACCAGCGTCGCCGGATCGCGCGGCTCGAGGCCATAGAGCAGCGCCGACACGAACTGCGACGCCCAAAAGCTCACGCCGGTGCCGACAACGATACCGATGCCCACGAGCGCCGATACGCGCGCGAGGACGAGACGGATCACGCTCTCCGGAGCGGCGCCGAGCGCCATGCGGATGCCGATCTCGGTACGCCTGCGCGACACGGCGTACGACGTCACACCGTAGAGTCCGAGGCCGGCCAGCAGCAGCGCCAGCGCGCCGAAAAATCCCGACAGCATCGCCACGATCCGTTCCTGCGTCAGCGATGCATTGACCTGGTCCGACAGCGGTCGGAAGGTGAGCGCGAGGTCGTGGTTCACGCCGCCGATCGCGTCCGCAACGCTCCGCGCGAGCAGAGCTGGTGATCCGGAAGCGGCGCGCACGTTGAGATTGAATTCGTTCGACGGCAGGCCAGGGCTCGGCTGCGTCACCGGTGAATAGACGGTCGGCGGAATGGGTTCGCGAAGCCGCCGGTACACGGCGTCGCCGACCACGCCGACGATTTCCAGGATCGCCTCGTCGGCGCGTGCCGGAAATCGCCGAAGCGTGTGACCGATCGGATTGGCGTCCAGGAATCGTTCCCCTGCGCGGAGGCGTCGGTCAGGATCGCGAGCCGATGCGGGTCCTTGACGGGCAGCGCGCGCAGGACGAGGCTGTTGACGAGCGAGAAGATCGCGGTATTTGCGCCGATCCCGAGCGCGAGCGACAGGATGGCGACCGTCGTCACGACGGGCGTTCCGATCAGTTGCCGGACCGCGACTCGGAGATCGTGGAGGTACCCGCCGTGCCTCGCTCGCGGCCGGTTCGAGAGCTCGAGAAACGACGCTGCATTCAGCGCGTCGAGCGCGATCTGACGCGCCTCCTCGTCGGAGGCTCCGCGACGAGTCGACGATTCCTGCAGCTCGGAAAGATGACACGCGAGCTCGTCAACGGTGTCGAGCGAGAGTTCGCGCCATTGGCGATTGGCGCGCTCGCGGATCAGCGTCCGCCACTGCCGCATCAGCCGATCACGCATATCCCACTCCTGCGAGATCACGAATCAGCTCGAAGAAGAGCCGCCATTCCTTCCGCTGGGCCGCCGGCACCTCACGGCCTTCCGCGGTGATGCGGTAGTAGCGGCGCCGGCGCTGTCCCGGCTTTTCAACCCACCGGCCCTGGATCCACTTGCGCTCTTCGAGCTTGTAGAGGAATCAAGCGCGTGAAGAAAATCGGCAACGCGCACGTCTTCGAAGCGGCCATCTCCAAGAGCGCGGCGCAGCGCCGATTGATCGACGATCTCCTCAGCTTCTTCGGCGGCCGCATTCAGCCCGTCGTCGCGCATCTGATTGAATCAGGCAAGCTGACGCTCGACGACGTCGAGGAAGCGAAGCGGACGCTTCGCAGGCTCGCCAAGGAGGACAAAAACCGATGATCGCCATCGTCACCGATCACCTCTGGCAGTCGATCGCGCGGAGAAGCCGGTGCAGGACTGAACTGCGTGAAATAGACTTTCGGAGTCGTGGGCTCACCGTCGATCGCATCGTGGATCGCTCACGTCGCGTTCTGGGGTCTCCTCGTGTATGGCTTCGCGCTCGGCGAGCTGAGTCTGAAGCGACTGGCGATCTTCCTGATCCTGTGGCTCACGGGCTTGATCGGGTTGTCGCAGATACCGTACGACCCAGCCCGCGCGATGTTTCCATCGTACGTCGCGTTGCTCGACATCGCGCTCGTCTTCACGATCTTCAAAGCTGACGTCGGGATCGGCTGACGCGGGCGCTGCGGTTCAGTGCTGCCCGCGGCCCCGCGTCGGCGCCGGCGGCAGCGTGCCGCCTTCGGCAAGTATCTTCATGTTTTGGAGCGCGGTGTTGAACTGCGTGGTCCGTCGCGCCCTGTCTGCCTCACGCGCGGCGTCATCGGCCAGCATCGAATTGTCGAAGAACAGCGTGTAGACAAGCTTCGAGGTGGTCGCCGTCACGGGCCGCGCCTCGAGCGTGCCGTGATACAGGTTGTACGGCCGGCCCTCCCTCACAGGCTGAGTGTAGGTGTAGGACAATTCCGTTTTTCCCACCAGGACCTCGTTCGCGACCGAACGGACCGCGCCGAATTCGCCGTCTCTGCCCGATGTGATCGTGCACGGGATGCGCAGCCATTCGCCGATGTCGCAGAACTTGCCGACGCGCTTCCACACGTCGGCGGCGGGCCGGTTGACGGTGATTTCCAGCGGAATGAAGGTGTAGGTCGGCGAAGCCACCACGATGCTGGCGGCGGCAGGCGGTGCAGCCTGGCCCGCGGGCGCCGGCGTCTGTGAACTGGCGGCCGTCGACAAACACACGATCGTCAGCGCACACACGGAACATGTTTTTCCGAATTGAATTCGCATCTGTTCCTCCAGAATCATTCGCGACGCGCTGTGCCGGGACATCTTTGCACAACATTGTCCGTTCGTGAACTCGTCTCCGCCGCCAAAAGACCGCCGAATCGTCGCGGCTTACCTCATCGCGAATCTTGTGGACCTGCTGTGGCCCGGCAGTCTATTCTCCGGCCGCGGCGTTCGACCCGCCGGCCATGGCCGCGAATCGATGGAGGTCAGCATGAGCTCCTATCCTCCCGGACGTCGAGACTTTCTCATGACGATGACGGCGCTCGGCATCGTCGGCCTGCCTGTGGTCCGGCGCGATGCGACCTCGCGTTTTGTTCGTGCGTTCGATCCCGCGGCGGGCGCCACGACGGCCACGGCCTACGATCCGGGCGCAAAGTTCGAGATCACGGTGAGCGAGGTCGAGTTCCGGCGCAATTCCGCGGGGCGGATGCTGATGGCGCGCGTCTATCAGCCGAGCGGCGCCGGGCCGTTTCCGACCGTCCTCGATCTGCACGGCGGCGCCTGGAACGGCAAAGACCGCCACGCCGAAGAGCCGATGGACCGCGCGCTGGCGGCGAGCGGCGTGCTCGTCGTCGCGATCGACATGACGCTGGCGCCTGAAGCGCCGTACCCGGCGTGCGTGCAGGACGCGAACTACGGCGTGCGCTGGCTGAAGTGGAAAGCGGCCTCGTGGAAGGGCGATCCGTCGAAGATCGGCGTATACGGAAGCTCGAGCGGCGGTCACGTCGCCGAGCTGCTGGCGATGCGCCCGTATGATCCACGCTACAACGCGATTCCGCTGCCCGAAGCGCCGAACGTCGACGCGAGCGTCGCCTACGTCGCGATGCGATCGCCGATCAGCGATCCGTACGCGCGCTTCCAGAACGCCCAGCGGCTGAAGCGCGACGCCATGGTCAAGAACCACACGATCTTCTTCAATCCGTGGGACGCGATCCACGAAAGCAATCCGCAGGAAATGCTCGAGCGGCACGAGAAGGTCACGCTGGTGCCGTTCCTGATCATGCAGGGAGCCCTCGACGACAACGTGCTGCCGTCCATTCAGGAGAAGTTCGTCAAGACGTATCAGGCCGCGGGCGGCGACTGTCAGTTCCACGTGTTCGAAGATTCCGAACACGAGTGGGTGGCCAAGCCCGGTCCGCAGACCGACCGCGCGCGCGAAATGGTCAAGGCGTTCATCGCGCGCCAGTTGAAGACACGCAAGCCGCCCTTAAGATGAATCGCGCGGCCCGCTCATAGTCTCTCTGGATTTTCCTCGGGCTCAAGAACAGACCGCCGTACACGCAAATTTCAGCGCTCAACTTCGGCCCTGAACTCGAGCCTTGAGCGTTGACCGTGAATGCTGGCAACGCCGCGTTCGGCGATGAGGGCGGGCCGCGTCGTCCTGCAGGCGTTGCGCTTTCGCGAGTGCTTCCGCAGGCGCGCAGTATCACGGACAATCTGCGCGGATCCATCCGAGCGCTTACCATGCATTCGGTCACGAGATGCCTTCGTGTTCGATGAACGACACGTCAGATCTGGAATCGATTCCGGCGTGAGAAACATCGCATGCGAACAACATTCGGCAGTGCTGTGACGGTTCCGGCAGATGCGCGAAGTCTCGAGCCGTCGATCGGATTGCGCGCAATTCGAACAAGCCACCCGTTGACCGTCAGTTGGACAGAACCAATTCAAACCGGACTCTGACGGCAGCACTCTTGCGGATCACCCGACGTAGACGATCCCGAGCGCCGCAGCCGTCAAGGTTGCGCGGCGCCTGGGCTTCGTGCCAGCCGACGGATCCCGACTGGCCGCTCGATCGACTACATCACTCGGGTCGACAATCCGGTAGCACAGGAGACGTATATGAGAGCATTTTGTTTAGCGGCATGTTTGGTGTTGTTCGGCACGGTGCTGACTTCTGCCGCCAGCCTCCCTTCGTCGAAGGCAGCCGCTCAAGTCAACACCGTCACGACGTGCGGTGCGTTTGGCAGCAATCCCTGCACGAACACAGACAACTCCGGCCGCTGGTTGCCTGTCATGAGTACGCAGATCAAAACCTCAAATGTTACGGATCTGTTTGCCGGCGTATCGCTCGTAACAGGGATCTACACATCGACCACCGTGAAGGGCAACACCACGGGCGCGACAAGCACCGCCGTCGCTGAGGGGACCGTGAGGGTCCGTGCGCTACTCGACCCATCCAGCCTGCAATGCCAGACAGACTGCACAAGCTATCGCACGCTGCCCGATCTGAACCACGGAGTGGTGTTCGACCAACGGATTCAGACGTTGTCAGCGAACCTGGGATTCATCTTCACCGGCCAGTGCGCGGCCGATCCGACCACCTGCACGCTGACGCCGGAGCAAATCACGCTGGTTCTCGACACGAGCGCCGCGCATGCGTTCAATTTTCTTCTGCCGAACGTAGGCGTCGGCACACACACGCTGGTCATCCAGGCGCAGATCTCGACCGAGAACACGAGCGTGATGAGCAACATCAACGGCGGAGTCTCTGAGTCCAACGCGTTGTTCGGCCTGGGGTCGCTGACGGTCGACGCCGTCCGCCTGGTCAACAGCTTCAACTGCACCACAGACAGCTCCGGAGCGACGACCTGCGGCACCTAGTCTTACGCTCGCCACCACGGATGCCACGGAGGACGCGGAGGAAGAGCCCGTTTTTGACGGGTATGAAGCTCCGCGTCCTCGTGTCCTCCGCGGTGAAGAGGTAATTTCGGAAAACGTAGACGCTCGCTCGTCAGCGCGTAACGGAGGCACCGCCGTCGAATATAGGTAATACGAAACGAGATAATACGAAACCGGAGATCATCTTTGCCGATCTTCGGTTCGGCACCTATCGCACGAAACGACGAAACACGAAACCTCGAAGAAGACTAGCGAACGTGCTCAGCGTCCGGTCGCGTCACTTCAGAAACCGTCTGAGCTCGTCGAGATCGCCCAAAATGCGGTTGACGAGATCGTGAGGTCGGACGTCAGCGCGGCGCGCGAGCTGCTGGATCTGGCCCTTGATGATGTCGATCTCGTCGTGCGAATCGGTCGTGGCGCTTTCACGGTCCCACGACGGTTTCACACCCTCATTCAATAACGCCCCGACTGATTCTCGCGTGCGCTCCAGCGTCAGGCCGTGACGCGTCAGGATCGATGCCGCCGCCGAACGTTCCTCGCGGAGCACGCCCAGGAGGAGATGCTCGGTGCCGATATGGGCGTGATGCAGAAGGTCAGCTTCCTCGGCAGCGTATTGCAGCACTCGCTTCGTCTCGGTGCTGAACGGGATTTCTACCGATGTCGACACTCTCTCCCCGGCGCCGTGAGCCTCAATCTCCCTGTGCACGTCGGCGTAGGTGAGCTGTGCGCGCGTGAAGATCGTCCGTGTGAGCCCCTTCTTGTCCCGCAGCAACCCGAGGAGGACGTGCTCGGTCTCAATCGCCACGCCGCCAAGCTGCGAGGTCTCGAAGCGAGCGAAGAAGAGCGTGCGCCGCGCCGCCTCGCAATAGCGTTCGAACATCACCGTTCATTCAGCTCGCAGCGCCGCCTGCGGATCGACGTGTGACGCGCGGCGCGCGGGCAAATATGTCGCGAAGATCGTGACTGACAGCAACACCGCCGTGCCAATGACATAGACCGTCGGATCGCGAGGATTTACGCCGTTGAGCAGGTCGCCGATGACGGTGCTCAACGCGAGCGTGAACAGCAGCCCGACGGGATTGCTCTGCGTGACCGCCGTCAGGCGCACGACTCGATTTGTCGCCGGAACCGGCAGCGGACGCAGCAGGAAGGCGTCGATGAGGCTGAAGATCGAGGCGGTGGCGCCAACGCCGAGCCCCGTCGACACGAGCACGGCGAGCGCAAAGCCTTTGTGGCGCCGGACGAGCCTCAGGGCGTAGCGAATCTCGAACGATCGAATCATGTGAAACAGATACGCCAAATCCTCCTGTGAAACAGATACGCCAAATCCTCCTGGCCGTTGCGACAATTTCCGCATCCCCTCGAATACGCCGTGCCTCATGCCCTGCTCGGCCTCGGCGAGCGACCGTCCGTCGTTGACACTCGTGGGCCCGCCGGATGGCTTGCGAACGGACGGGCTGCCGCGCGCGTCGCGCAAGCTGAGGCGCAGGAGACGCGCCGGCCGGGCCAGGCGTGAGCGGTCTGTCGCTTGCATCCTCGAAAGGAACCGCGACGCCGCCAGCGCCACGCCGTCCGGCGTCGTAACCGATCGAGACACCTCGCGCTGAGGATTCCAGGGGGTCTAATGAAAGAGTTGGTACTGAGTCTCCCGACGTTCGGATTCATCGTCAGCACACGGGCCGCGCTCGGCGTCGGCATCGGTCTGATCGCCGCAGAGAACCTGCCGGCGAATAGTCGCCGACTGATCGGAGCAGCGCTTGTCACCATTGGCGCGGCGACGACCGTTCCGGCGGCGATCTCGGTGGTTAAAAGCCTGAGACGATCGCGCCGCCGTTCACCTGCATCAGTCGAACAGGACGAACGCCTCGTTGGTGCGACGCGATTTCCCCGCAAGGGCGACGACGTGTTCTAAACGTCGGCGGGCCTGCCGCACTACGGGCGTCGCGAAAGGTAGCTGTCGATCGCTTCGGTCGCTTCGCGCAGCGTCGACTCGACTTTGTTGCGCTCGCGAATCATGTCAGTCTCGAGAAACCCGAAGTCGTCTCCGTCGCGGGAAAGCGTCGCCAGGTCCTTCACGCGCGCGAGCAGCGGAAGAACCGCGAGCTCCGCGGCCGGATCCTGATCGAATCGGCCCGACTTCGTGTAGAGGGTCGAGTTCAGTTCGTGCGTCAGGCGGACGACGAGCGCATTGAGCGCCACGCTCTCGGTGGCGGTGACCGGCTTTGCCGCCCGATCGAAACGCGAGGCGACATCGTCGAGTGCGGTCGCGAGCTTCAGAGTCGATCCGAGGTCGAACGCCGGACCGGCGGTGGCAGACAGATCTTTCACGGCGGCCACGTACGCAGCGGCAATCGGCTCGAGCCGGTGAGGCAGCACCCGCATCGTCGCCAGATCATAGAGTTGCGCCACGCGGTACTGCGTATCGAGCTGCAGCACTTTCATATCGAGCTTGTCGAACGTGTCCTCCGGCGTGTGCCAGTAGACGATGCGGCCGGCGGCGTCCACGTCTGAACTTCCTTTCTCCGGACCGGGCACGCCAACCGAGAAGAACGGGATTCCGAGGCCCTGGAACGCCGAATCGCTGTCTCGACCCGGCCGGAAGGCGCGCTCGCCGCTTGGGGGCGCCACCGGGGTTTTGCCGGTGATCCGCTCTGCGGATTCGCGCGCGTACTCTGCCAGTCCCGGCCATCCGCTCGACGACACGGCGTCGATCCGCGATCCGCGTCGCCCCGGTCCGTCGAGATTCGTGTACGCGACGCACTGACGATCGAGATCCGCCCAGAAACGATCGGCGTACCAGCCGGAGCCGGCGTAGCGGCCGAACGAGTGGCCGGTCCACCACGCGAAGCGCACGCCGCGCTGCAGTTCACCCGCGTGGCGTTGCAGCACGCGCGCCATATCGAGGATCGACGCGACCGACCCGGCTGTGTCGGTCATGCCGTGATACCAGGCGTCGAGATGCGTCGCGACGAGCACGAAGTCGGCCGTGCGCCCCGGTACGTCGGCGACGACGATCGGGATCGTTCGCCAGCCGCGCGTCACTTCAGCCGTCAGCGTGACGGTAATCGGCCCTTTCGCCGCAGCGCCGGCGAGACGTTCACCATCGGATTTCGTGATGTCGATGTAGGGGATTTTCGGCAATCGACTCGCGCTCTCCGGAGTCGGCGTTCCCCATATCGTGGTGACGATGTCCTCGTGGAGCGTGTCGGTGGCGTCGATCTGAAGAACGGCGAGCGCGCCAGCCTGCTGGCCGGCGAGCACGAGCGCCTCGGTGTCGGCGATGCCGCGGACGACTGGAATCTGGTCGCGGACACCGGAATCGAATGCGAGGCTCTGATCGACGCGTCGCGTGAGCGTTGGCTCGAAGACGAGTTGTCCTCGCAGTCCATCCTTCGGGGTCGCAGCGGCGAAGGCGGCCGTCTTTCCATGGATCGTTCCGATTGACGGCACGATCACTTCGGCACGACCGGGCCAGCTCAGATACGCACGGCTGCGGTAGGTCGTGTGCGCGATCCCGTACTCCGCCAACTTGCGATCCAGGTACTCCGCGGAGGCGCGCTCGCCATCACTCCCGGACGTTCGATCGACATCGATGGTGCGCAACGTTCGTTCGATCTCCGCGGCCGAGACCTCCGATTGGACGCCCTTTGTGTTCGGCGGCGACTGGACGTGACCAGCGGTCCACGACAGGAGAATTGCCGGCACGATCGACGCCGCGGCCGCAGCGCCTTTGAGAAGCGTCATCGCGGTACGATACGCGGCCGGCCAGTCGGCTTCAACATCAAGGCGCCGCGGCGCCGGTGATAGACTCCGCGTCCATGAGCCGCACGTCGAGAATTGCCCGCCGGTTGTCGGCTGTTTTCATTCTCGCCTCGGCTTTGATGCCGCTGCCCGCATTCGCGGACCAGATCGATCCGTCCGCGTTCGCCGCGCTGCGCTGGCGGCTGATCGGGCCGTTCCGCGCCGGCCGCGTGTCGGCGGACGCAGTCGATCCGGCGGATCCGAACACGTATTACTTCGGCGCGCCGGGCGGCGGCGTCTGGAAAACCACCAACGCGGGGCAGACGTGGGCTCCGATCTTCGACGGGACGCGGATAGCATCGGTCGGAGCGCTCGCAGTGGCGCCATCGAATCCGCGCATCATCTACGTGGGCACGGGCGAGGAGACGCGCGGCGACGGCGTGTACAGATCGACGGACGGCGGCGCGACGTGGACGAACGTCGGGCTGCGCGATACGCACTTCATCGGATCGATCGTGATCAGCGCCGACAACCCGGACGTCGTGCTCGTCGGCGCCATCGGCGATCGCACGCCGGGACCGGATCGCGGCGTGTTCCGGACGACCGACGGCGGGAACACGTGGGCGAGGATGGTGTTCGTCGACGACCGCGCCGGCTGTCCGTCGATCGTCGCGGCGCCCGACGCGCCGCGCGTGGTGTTCGCGTCGCTGTATCCGGCGGCCGGCGCGCGCGGCGCGGCGCTCGTCGCAGCGTTCGATCCGGCACGGCCCGCCCCTGCTCCAGGCGATCGGCCGCCGAGCCGGGCGCCCGCGATCTTCAAGTCCGTCGATGGTGGAGCAACCTGGGCGCCGCTGGCGGCGAAGGGACTGCCTTCGCCACCCGTCGGCCGGCAGGGGCTCGGGGTCGTCGCGAAGAGCGGCGGCCGGATCGTGCTCGCGGGACTCCGCGACGGTCTGTATCGATCAGAAGATGGCGGAGAGACGTGGACGCGCGCCACCGACGATCCGCGCATCATTCCTGTCGGCGTCGTCACCGACCCGGGCCTGCCGGACGTGGTCTACATCACGCAGACGTCGCTCTATCGATCGAAGGACGGTGGCCGGACATTCGACGCCCTCGCCGGCGCGCCGAGCGGCGACGATTTTCAACTGTTGTGGATCGACGCGCACAACTCGAGGCGCCTTCTTGCCGGAGTCGATCAGGGCGCGATCGTGAGCGTCGACGGCGGCGTGACGTGGAGCAGCTGGTACAACCAGCCGACCGGGCAGTTCTACCACGTGGTCACCGATGGCCGGTTTCCCTATCACGTGTTCGCCGCGCAGCAGGACAGCGGAACCGTCGCGGTCCCGAACCGCAGCGATTACGGCGCGATCAATTTTCGCGACTGGTACTCGCCGGGTGGGTTCGAGTTCGGCTATCTCGCGCCCGATCCGCAGGACGCCGACATCGTCTTCGCGGGCGGCTGGTACCGGACCGTCGTGCGCTTCGATCGCAGGACCGGGCAGATCGTGACGGTCTTCGTCCCCGGCACGAAGTACCGGTCGGTGAACAACGCGCCGATGGCATTCTCGCCGCACGCTCCGCGCACGTTGTACTACGGCACGCAGTACATGATGACGACGTCGGATGCCGGCGTGACATGGCAGGAGATCAGTCCCGATCTCACCGAAGTGGCCGGCCGCCCGCCGACGTCGACGCGGTCGCCGCAGGTGCCGGCGATCACGACGTTCTCGTTGTCACCGCTGAAAGCAGGCCTGATCTGGGCGGCGACCAACAACGGCATCGTCCAGATGACCGCAGACGACGGCGCGACATGGAAGAACGTGTCTCCATCCGGTCTGCCGCCCGGCGCGGCGTTCGAAATCATCGACGCCGGCCGTCACGATCCCGCCACCGCCTTCGCGACGCTCATCGTCCCGCAGGATGTGCATCCGCACGTGTACCGGACGCGCGACGGAGGCGTCACGTGGCAGCCGATCGTTGAGGGACTTCCCGACACGGCGTTCGCGCGCGTGGTCCGCGAAGATCCCGTGCGGAAAGGGCTTCTGTATTGCGGCACCGAGAGCGGCGTCCACGTGTCGTTCGACGCCGGCGACCACTGGCAGTCGCTCCAGCTCAATCTACCGGCCTCGTCGATGCGCGACATCGTGGTTCACGAAGACGATCTCGTGCTGGCGACCTACGGGCGCGCGCTGTGGATTCTGGACGATGTCACTCCGCTCCGGCAGATCGGGACGGAGACCGGGACGGCAGATCTCCGGCTGCTGAAGCCGGCGCCGGCGATTCGCGCGCGATGGGACGTGTACGGCGACACGCCGCTGCCGATCGAGACGCCGACGGCGCCGAATCCACCGGAGGGCGCCATCATCGACTATTCGCTGACATCGATTCCCGACGGCGACGTCATGCTGACGATCTCCGACGCGCGCGGGAAGATCGTGCGCACGTTCACGTCGGTCGCGCCGCCGGAGGCGAAGCGGCTGGCGAACGTGCCGAGCTACTGGTTCGCGCCGCCCGAGGTGCTGACCAAGAATTGTGGTCTGAACCGGTTCGCGTGGAACCTTCGCTATCCGAATCCGAAGATTCTGCCCTTCGGGTACTTTGGCGGACTGCTCCCGTTCGTCGAGTACACGCTTGCCGAGCACGCTGTGCCAGGACACACACCGCGCGATCAGCCCGAAGGGCCGCTCGCGCTCCCCGGCGACTACACCATTGAGCTCTCTGCCGGGGGCCGACGCGATCGGCAGACGCTGACCGTGCGTCCGGATCCCAGAGTAGTCGCGTCGCCAGCCGATTTGATCTCACAGTTCGAGTGGGCGTCGCGCCTCGTCGAAGCGCTCGCCGTCACCTACGATGGCTACACCGGACTGAAGGAGCTGCGCGCGACGATCGCGGCGCGCGTGAAAGCGTTCGCGGACGCGCGCGACGCGAAAGACGTCGCAAGTACGGTGGAAGCGTTCGACAAAAAGGTCGAGGCGATTCAAATCGGTACCGCCGCCGTGCCGGGCCTTGGCCTCGTCAACCGCGACATCGCACGGCTCTACCAGATGCTGCTCAGCGGCGATGCGCGCCCGGCCGAGCGGCTTCAGGCGTCGGTCGGCGATTCGTGTCAGGCGCTGAGGACGGCGCTCGATTCCTGGCGCCGGCTGAACGCAACCGATCTTCCGGCCGTCAACGCGGCGCTCGCACGATTGAGCCTGCCGCCGTTTGGCGAAATCACGGTTCCAACGACGCCGTCGTGCGCGCCGTAGGGAACATCGCTCCTTTACTCACCCGAGTGACCGAACACGCCGATGCAACCGCGGCCCACCAGACCGAACTGCACGCACGGACTCCTCGGATCCTCGACCGTCGGCGGAGCGGGAGTTGTCACGGCATTGAACACGTGGTTGTTCTCTGCAAACGCGGCAGCGTTCCGCCCCCGCACGTCCTGGACGTTCTGAAGCCACGTGCTGGTTTCGGCATCGATGACGCCGAGCGACTGCACGAGCGTCGTCGTATCGGCCGCCGTGACGTAGAAGCGGTTGTCGCCGGGGTTGTGCCACACCTCGTCGCCACCGCCGACCTCGGTGATGACGTTGAAGATGTGACCGGTCAGCGCGCTCAGGACGATCGGGAACCCACACGCCGCGACCAGCAGGTGTTGAAATGGTCCGAGCGCGATGCCCGTGATGCTTGCGCTGGCAGTACCGGTGAGCGCTTGGCAGTCGAGCACGATCGATTTGTCGACGGTCAGGGGAAGTTTCGTCGGATCGATGCGGGCGATCATCGGGCTGCCGCCGGCCGGACCTGGAACAGTGATCCAGAACCTCCGCAGCGCCGCGTCCCAGAGCGGCTGTTCCAAGCCTCCCGCGCCCGTGAATGTGATCTGACCAAGGACGCCGTACGTCCTCGCGTCGATCAGCGTCGCGTACGGGGCGACCGCACAATGCGCGGCAGGATTGGTCGGTGTCGGGCAGATTTTCGCCGGCGAGAGCGGCGCGTTGTTCGCCACGAGAATGAGATGATCTTTCGGATCGTACCCGAGCTCGTCGGCGCGACCGCACCAGTGTCCAGTGGTGCTCGCGGGATTTCCAGGCGGCGTGTTCGTGTCGCACGTCGCGTTCGCGGTGTTCACCGACTTGAGGATCATCAGGTACGTTGGCGAGTCGGGATCGACATCGGCGACCTGGACCGTGCTGTTGCCGTCGCCTGCCCACAGGCGTCGATTCGGCGTTACCAGGACGCCGTTGGGCCCGGGCCCGTTGGTCGTGGACGTACCGCCACCGCTCGGTTTCGGTCCGGCCATCCCGGCTACACGGCCCGCGTAGAAATTGTCCTCCGCCTCGATGATATCGACGCCGAAGTTCGATCGATCGGCGAGATAGAACCGCTCCGTTCCCGGATCGACCCACCCGATGTCGGTGCTCATGATCGGATTACCCGGCACAGCGATCACGCCGAGCAGCTGAACCGGCGTGTTCACGTTGTGCTCGTGATGTTCGCTCTCGCGGCAGTCGCGATCGTCATGCCGGCGATCGTCGCGATCCGCGCGCATCGTCAATGGCATGGCGATAACCAAAGTCACCAGAAGCGATCCCATTGTTTTCGGGTGCATATGGGCTCCTTTCAGTTGGCTGGCAGACGAGCGCTGTCTAGGCGGAATCAGAATCTATGGAACTCCGACTAAGGGATCAATCGTGACGGCGCGGAAATAGCGTTTCTTTACGCAAGCGCTGGATTTTTCGGGGTCGACAATGCCGCTGGAAGGCGTGGGGCGAGCGCCGCAACGCGCAAGACTGAGGATCGCTATCGGCGATTCAGGCATCCAGCCGGTTGATCACTCGTAGCGCAGCGCCTGCATCGGATTCACGCGCGACGCACGACGCGCGGGGACGTAGGTCGCGAGGAACGTGACCGCCAGCACGAGCGGGACGACCATGAACAGCGCGGCGACATCGCGCTCGTTGTCACCCATCGGGAACGCGGCCATCAGCAGTTTTCCCGCGGCGACACTGGCCGCAAGGCCCAGCAGCAGACCGACCACAGCCAGCACGAGACCTTGACCGAGCACCAGCCGCAGCACGGCGGCGCGGTCGGCGCCAATCGCCATGCGAATCCCGATTTCGCGCGTGCGCCGGCTCACCGCATACGCAACCAGGCCGTAGAGGCCAACGATCGCGAGGCCGAGTCCCAGCAGCCCCATCGCAGCGACGGTGCCGACGAGCACGTTGATGATGCTCGTGGCACGCATCCGATAGAGCGCTTCCATCGTGCGTACGTTGTAGATCGGCAGGTTCGCGTCGAGGCGGTGCACCGCCGCTCTCAAGGGCGCAGCGAGCGAGGACGGATCGCCGGCAGACTGGACCAGCATGATCATCCGCTCCACTTTCTTCTGGCGATACGGAAAGTACACGAATTCCGTCGGCGGCTCGGCGATGAAGATGTACTTGCTGGTCTTCGCGAGCCCTACGACCTGAAACCAGGTTCCGTCGCGATCGACCAGCCGAATGCGTTTGCCGATCGGATCCTGGTTCGGCCAGTAACGCTGCGCAAACTGCTGGTTCACGATGGCGACTCGCGGCGCGTCGACGGAATCGTCGCGGCGGAAGCTGCGTCCCTCCAGAATCGTGATCCCCATCGTGTCGAAGTAATGTTCGTCGACACCCGAGGCGAGCACGCTGGCGTTGTCCTTCCCCGGAGGGAATTGAAAGCCCTCCGGAACGAGCGTCTCGGAGTCGATCGCGTTTGTCATCGGCACCCACGTCGTCATCGTCACGGCCTTGACGCCAGCTACGTCCCGCGCTCGTTCGGCGACCTGTTCGAAGAACTGCGTCGATTGCGCGTCGGTGTAACGCAGAAGGGTCGGATCGAAACTCATCATGAGCAGATGATCGATGCGATACCCGGGTCCGTCCGCGAGCTGCTGGCGGAAGCCGCGGTACATGAACAGCGCGATGACGAGCAGTACGACGGACACGGCGATCTGTCCGCCGACGAGCACGGCGCGTCCCCAGCGGCGCCGCCGGCCCGGCCCGACGCTGTCGCCGGCTTTCATCACGGCGGTCAGATCCGTACGCGTCGCCTGAATCGCCGGCACGAGGCCGAAGATCACCGCGCTGGCCACGGCGACGATGAGGCTGACCGCGAGCGCGCGGCGATCCATTTGAATCGAGAGCGTGATGGGAAGATCCGTCGGCAGTTCGATCTGCCGGAACAGCGTCATGCCGGCGTAGCCGACGCCGAGCCCCGCGATACCGCCCGTCAGGGCGAGCAGCAGGCTCTCCGTCACCAATTGCCGTGCGAGGCGGCCGCGGCCGGCGCCGATGGCGAGGCGCAGCGCCATCTCGCGTGCGCGCGCGGGCGCCCGGCTCGTCAAGAGACCCGCGACGTTGGCACATGCGACGAGCAACACCGCGAGCGCGAGCGTCGACAGCATCGCAAGCAACGTCGCGTCCGGTGGATCTTCCGCCATTCGCGCCTGCAGTTCGGTGCGCACTGCGAGCCGGCGATTCTTGTTCGTGTCGGGATACGCGCGCTCCAGATCCGCGGCGATCGTTGTCAGTTCCGCCTGCGCCGCAGCCTGCGTGACTCCGGGCCGCAGCCGTCCCTTGATCTGGAGATTCCTGGCGTCGCGCGCCTCGAGAGAACCGGTCTTGGGATCGCTCATCAGACGCGGCGACATCATCAGCGGCACGAAGAAATCGGATCGAACGTACTGGTCCATGCCGGTGAATTCGGACGGCGCCACGCCGATCACGGTCAACTCGTTGCCGTTGATGCGCAGGCGGCGGCCGAGCACCGCCGGGTCTGACCCGAATTCCTGCTCCCACAGCGCTCGCCCGAGCACGACGACGGCGTCTCGTCCGGGTATTTGATCCTCTTCGGGCCTGAAGCCGCGTCCGAACGTCGGCTCGACGCCCATCACGGTAAAGAGGTTGCCGCTGGCCAGCATGCCCATCTTCAGTTTCGGTGCGCTCGTTGGATCCGCAGCGAAGCCGGCCGTGAGGTACGTGAACGCGACAAGTCCCTCGAAGCTCTTGCTGCGGTCGCGAATGTCCACGTAATCGCGATACGAGGAGATGAGAGAGCTGGCGCCGAAAGCCTCGACCGACGTCGTCGAGCCGACCGTGAGGACTTCGCCCGGGCGCGCGACCGGAAGCGGCCGCAACAGCAGCGCATCGGCAAAGCTGAAGATCGCGCAGTTGGCGCCGATGCCGATCGCCAGCGAAAGGACCGCGACCGCTGCGAAACCTGGACTGGCGGCGAGCGTGCGGCACCCGTACCGGACGTCCTGCCACAGCCGCTCCAGCCAGACCAATCCCCATAAAGTCTGCGTCGGTTCTTTCACGGGCATGCTCCGATGTATCGGACGTTGACCGCGTCGGACACGGTGAAAATCGTGTGCTCAGCTGTCACATTCCTCAGAAATTCGGCAATGGCCATTGTCTGAGGGGGGAGGATGTGGCCGACGTCTTCCAGGAGATGATACGCGTATCGCGCCCGTGTCGTTCTATCCGGTCCCTGACTTGTAGATGTCAGCCACGAGTGCCTTCCGCCAACGCACCGATCGTCCGCACGAGCTCACACGTGAGGATCGGGCTTGCAGTGATAGCTGCTCGCACCGATAGTTAACGTTCGGTTATTCCAAACGTCCTGCAATCTGACACGCACGACGTCCCGAGCCGACTGGCGAGCTCATGGGACCGTGACTGGAGGGCGTGATGCGGCACTCTGTTGTCGCAGCAGTCGTTTCAACGATCGCAGCCGCCATCTGTTCCGCGATGCCGGCGCCCACGCGAGCCAACGATCCAGATGCGCTGACCGTTCACGAGTGGGGCACCTTTACATCGATTGCCGGTTCAGATGGAACGGCGGTCGAATGGCATGCGCTGGGTGGCCCGTCGGATCTGCCGTGTTTCGTCGAGCGCAGCGCCTTCAACATCAAAGGAGCGCTCGCGGGCACCGTTCGCATGGAGACGCCGGTCCTGTACTTCTACGCTCCGCGGGAGACGATCGTCGATGTTCGTGTTCGGTTCCACAGCGGCGTGATCACGGAATGGTTTCCTCGCGCATCCGTCGCGCAGACCAACGCTCCGACTGCTCCGGGATCCACGAGTGCGATTGAGTGGACCCGTGTGAAGGTCTCACCCGGCGGTGCGCACGACTTTCCGGTCGAGCGGGGGACGAGTCACTACTACACCGCTCGCGAGACCAACGCCGCGGCGGTCCGCTCCGGATCGCAAACGGAGAAGTTTCTCTTCTACCGAGGAGTCGGCCGCTTCACGCTTCCAATCGCGGCGACGATGGACGCCGCGGGCCAGGTGAGCATTCGAAAGCAGGGACCGGGCAGAATCGACGAGATCATTCTCTTCTCGAATGATCGCGGACGGCTTCGATACGAAGTCCGACGCGCTGCCGATGGTCTCGTCACCGTCGATCCACCGGTGACCGATCAGGAGCCTTCGCTCGAGCTTCAGAGGATGCTCGTGGCGAATGGCCTCTACCCGGAAGAAGCGAACGCCATGGTGAAGACGTGGCGCGATTCATGGCTCGAGGAAGGAACGCGGCTCTTTTACGTCGTTCCGCGTCGCGTGATCGACAGCGTCCTGCCGCTGGACATCAATCCTCCCGCGGACGATGTCGCTCGCGTGTTCGTCGCGCGGACCGAGCTCGTCACTCCTGCAGCAACGAACGAGATCACGCGCGCCCTTCTCGCGAACGACATCCCGGCACTCGCCAAGTACGGACGCTTCCTGGAGGCTATCGGCCGCCGCATCGTCGAGAACGCATCAGAGGCGGATCGCATGCTGCTCGAACAGCGACTCCAGAGCGCATACGCGGCGATGATGACGTTTCGCGAT
Organism: Acidobacteriota bacterium; assembly: GCA_003222395.1. Lineage (GTDB taxonomy): Bacteria > Acidobacteriota > Vicinamibacteria > Vicinamibacterales > CAVVIG01 > Gp6-AA45. Next base: position 200,589 of record QHWB01000030.1, on the reverse strand, counting down.
CGGTGCGCGGGTTGAATGCTCACTCGTAGTGCAGCGCCGTCATCGGATCGACGCGTGACGCGCGGCGGGCGGGCAGATACCCAGCCACCGTCGATACGGCGATCATCGCGATCAGCGCCAGCCCGATCGAACGCGGATCGGTTGGTGCGAGGCCGAAGAGCAGCGTCGTCACGAGGCGGTTCGCCGCCACGGCTGCCGCAAGGCCGATGGCCATGCCGACGCCGACCAGGGTCATCGATTCCTGCATGACGAGCCGGAGCACATCTTCGCGCTGCGCGCCGAGCGCCATGCGGATGCCGATCTCGTTCGTGCGCCGCGCCACGCTGTACGACATCAACCCGAAGAGGCCAATGGATGCGAGCGCGAGCGCGAGGCCGCCGAAGAGCGCGTACGCCTGCGCGAACAGCTTTTCCTGCATGAACCGCTGCTCGACCTGCTCCATTTGCGTGGAGACGTCCTGCAGCGGCAGGTTCGCATCGATCTGCCTGACGGCTTCCCGAATCGCAGCAATCGACGCGAGCGGATCGGCAGCGGTGCGCACCTCGAAAACGACGCCGCCCCGCGTCGGCATCTGCGTGTAGGGCACGTAGATCGTCGGTGGCGCGGGCTCGCGCAAGCTGTCGTACTTCGTGTCCTTGAGCACGCCGACGACCTCGAGCTTGCCGCTGTTTTCGACGCTGCTGCCGAATCTCCGTCCGATTGGATCTCGATTCGCGAAGTACTTCTTGACGGCCGCTTCGTTGACGATCGCGACGAACGGGGCTCCGTCGACATCCCGAGACGTAAAGCCGCGGCCGACAAGGACGGGAATCTGCATCGCTTCGAAGAAGCTCGGCGACACGACCACGCGGTTCACGTCGTGCTTTTCGCCTTCGGCGTAGGTCTCGCCCTGAACGAACATGCCCGTGCCGCTGACGTTGCCGGAGAGCAACGCGGGATCGGATAGCGCCACTGCGCGAACGCCGTTCACCGCTTGCAGCCGGTCCATCATCTCGGCGTACAGCGCTTTGATTCGCTTGTCGTCGTATCGGTTCAACTGCGGGTTCACGCGGAAGAGCACTACGTTGTTCGGATCGAATCCGACGTTCACGTGACGAAGATTCTGGACCGTGCGCAGAAACAGCCCGGCGCCGATGAGGAGCACGAGCGAGATGGCGACCTGCACGACGAGGAGCGCCCTGCTCAGCGCGCTGCGCCCGCCGGCCACAGTGCGGCTGGTGTCTTTCAGTGCGCTGCTCACGTTCGCGCTGCTGGCCCGAAGCGCAGGCGCGAGCCCGAACACGATCGCGGTCAGCGTCGTCACCGCGGCGACGAATGCGACTACTCGCCAGTCCATCACCGTCGCTCGTCCCGTACTGCCGGGCAGCAGTTGCCTGCCCCAGTACCCCACCAGAATCCCGAACGCGCCGCCGAGCGAAGAGAGCAGCAGGCTTTCCGTCAGCAGTTGCCGGACGAGCCGCGCGCGCGTGGCGCCGAGCGACAGACGGACCGAGATCTCCTTCTGCCGCCCGGTCGCGCGCGAGAGCAGCAGGTTGGCGACGTTCGCGCACACGATGAGCAGCACCAGCGCGACAACGATCGTCAGAATCGTGACCGCGCGGAGATCCTCGGTGTTCGCGTCGTAGATGCCGCGATCGCCCGGCTCTGCCCGCAGCTGCGACACGGCGGTCCGGTTCCGGAGGTACGACGCCGATCTGCCCCCTTCCGGCAGCGACGCGAGATATGAATCGAACCCGGCGCGTGCCGTCTGCTGGAACATACCGCCGAGATTTGCCTGCACTTGTGCGGGCGTGACCCCCGGCTTCAGGCGTCCCATCACCTGCAGCCACCAATAGGTCGGCTGGTCCAGGCGCGATGAGGCGACGCCGGGATCCCGTGGAAGACCGGTGCTCAGTTGCGGATCGAGCGCAAGCGGAACGGATACGTCCGGCGCCGTCGCGGACGGCTGCTGAACGCCGGTGAACCACTCCGGCAGCACGCCGACGATAGTCACCGGAACGTTGTTGATCTGAACAACCCTGCCGATCGCCGCTCGATCGCCGGCGAATCGCGAACGCCAGTACCGATAGCTGATTGCGGCCACGGGCGGCGCGGTACGACGGTCGTCGTCCGGGACGATCGTTCGTCCGACAATCGCCGACACGCCGAGCAGCTGGTAATAGTTGCCGGACGAGATGAACGCCGTCGCGATGTCGGCCTGGCGATCGACGACGACGTTCACGCGGCCGTACGGGGCGCACGCAAAGAGATCCGTCATCGTCTGATTCGCGGCGCGGAACTGCTCGTACATGGGATACGAGAAAGTGGTGCGGACCGTCCGTTCGCGGCCACCGTAGGCGTCGCGATTGGTGAACCCGTAGTCGCTCGAGCTCGTCGCCATCTGGTTGCCGCCGATGCCGCGCAGCCGCACGAGCGAGCCGGGATCGTCGACCGGAACCTTTTTCAGCAGCAGTCCGTTGACCGCCGAGAACAGCGCGGTGTTCGCGCCAATCCCTAGACCGAGCGAGACGACGACGACGGTCGTCCATCCTCTGGCCTGAGCGAGCATGCGCACGGCTTGACGCACATCGCGGAACATGATCCATGAACGCTACGACGGGCGATGCATCGTGTCAACGCCCGTTTTGCGCGAAGTGGCGCTGTGACGATCCGCCTCGACGGTGACGCCCGCTGACATGGTGAACTTCAGATGTTCGCGGCGGCCGTTGACGCGACGTCCGTCAGTTGCCGCAACGTGTCTCCGGTGAGAGCTATTCGGAGCTCACAGCGCCGGGGCGGACCGCGATATCCGGAAAGGCTTTCAGGAGCGCAGCGTCGAAGGTGACGAGCGGCAAGTGCTCACGTGCCGCCAGCTCGACGAACAGCGTGTCGTACACCGCGATCTTGGATTGGTGGGCGCGAATCAGGGCCGCCTGCCATAACGTTCGGTTCGGAATCGCGTGAATGCGCAAGGCGTCGGCCAATGACAAGCGGCGGGTGGCTTCGTCGATCGTCAGGACGTCGTGACGCGTCGCCATCCAGAGCGCGTTGGCGAGCTCGGCCTCCCAGAGGGCAGGCGCCCACGCCTCATCGAGCGTCGCCATAAAGGTGCGGACTTCCTCGACGAAACGGTGCGTGCCGAGGACGAAATACGCCACGACGTTCGTGTCGACGACGGCGTTCACGCGCGGCCGGCCCCGATCCAGGCATCGACCTCGGCAGGCGTCGGCCGCCGCGCTTGGCGAGCCCACCCCGCTTCAATCTGTTCGAGCACCGAGCGCCGTTCTGCCACGTGCGCTTCGAGCAAGTCGCGGACTTCCTGCTCCATGGAGCGGCGCCGACGGCGCGCGAGTGCCTTCAGCGACTTGACAGTTCTGGCCGGGACGTTGCGAATCGTCAATGTAGGCATCCTGTTGATCGTTGCTCCTCTGCAAGCACAATGCTAGCATCGTGTCGGCCGTCTAACAAGCGATCGCCATTTTCGAGCGCATCTCCTCTGCGATCGAATAGGCGACGCAGCGATGCGCGCCGGCTAACGAAGCGCCGACGGGTGACGTTACGTGCACGCAGGAGGTGGGCGCGATCCGGGTCTGCCGCTGTTGCGCATCGAGACGCTGTCCGATCACGTCGGCCAAACGCTGCGCCAGGAGAGAAGCGTCGCGGTTCTCGCATCATTCTTCGGGTTCGTGGCGCTCGTGCTCAGCTGCGTGGGACTCTATGGGTTGATGGCGTACCTCGTTCAGCGACGCACGAGCGAGATTGGCATTCGCATCGCTCTGGGCGCCCGCATCGGGATGGTGATCCGGGAAGCGCTCGCGCAGTCTGCCGCCGGGATCGTCGTGGGGATTGCGATGACGTTTGTCGCCACTCGTCTGATCGCAAGCCAGCTGTACGGCGTGAACCCCGCCGATCCGCAGAATGCGACCGCCGCGGCATCCATCCTCATCGCGTGTCTGGCCGTCGCCGGTTATCTGCCGGCGCGGCGCGCTTCGCGAATCGACCCGATCCGAGCGCAGCGCCAGGAGTAAGCGGCGCGCTCGAACCTATCGGCCGGCCTTCGGCCTCTTTGGATTGCGCTGGTCGCCCTCGCGATAAGCGGCTTCTTCGTCCGAATCGCCGAGATTCAACTCGGGATGGCCCCGTTGGGCTTGCACTACATCGGATCGTTTTCCGAGCTTTCGCGGCTCGCCCAAATACCTGGACTGATGCTTGCCTTGGCCGGTCGGCGGTTGGTTCTTCCGATTACGGTTGGGATTCGTCATGACGATCAGATCTCGCAAGTCCGAGGCCAGCACCCGACGTGACGCACCAGAGAGACCAGCCCTCACCGGATCGTGACGCGAACAATTCGGCTCTTGCTCCTCGTTCTCGGCCTGGGCATCGCCGCGTCACTGGTCTGGCGCGCTGGCCCGCGACTGATTGCGGGCATGCTCGCGCGCGTCGGGTGGCGCTTCGCGGCCGCCGCGGCGATCTACGCCGTGCACGTCGGTATCCGCGCCGTCGCCTTGTGGCGCAGCCTGCTCGATGGTCCCGTTCGCTTTGCAGACGTATTGCGCATCCGCCTCTCGGGCGAGGCGGTGGAGATGCTGACGTTCACCGGACCGTTTCTGGCGGAGCCGGCGAAAGGCTGGCTCCTCAGGAACCGTGGCGTCACGACGGCCGCCGCATTCGCCGCCGTCATCACGGAGTATCTTCTCTATACGGTCGTCGCTGCATGGCTGATGGTCGCCGCGCTGTGGCTGCTCCTTGTGCGCGGCGTGCTTCCCCCGGGGATGCGACCAGCAGCGTCTGTGGCAATGGGGATTGTGATCGCATTCCTGGCGGCGTTCGCCTTCGCCGCAATCACCGGCGTCGGCCTGATCGTGCCGCTTCTGCGGACCTCGCGCGCGTTGATCGGGCGACAGAACGCCGAACGTGCGGCTCGCGATTTTCGTCCGGTCGAAGAGCTGATCATCGGATTTCTCCACGAACACCCGGGACGGTTGGCCGAGGTGGTCGCAATCGAGACGACAGCGCACGTTCTTCTGATCGTGGAGATCTGGATCGTGATCCAGGCCCTCGGCTTTTCGGCGTCGTGGATCACTCCGATCATCGTCGAGGGCGGGGTGAAATTCGTGACGGTTGCCTTTGCATTCATTCCCGGCCAGCTCGGCGCCTCGGAAGGCGTGTACGCGTTGCTCGCGGTCGCGGTCGGTTTGCCAGCCGCGGCCGGACTCAGTCTGGCGCTCGTCCGCCGTGTTCGCGGATTGTTAATAGCCGCGGCCGGCGTCGTCGCCCTGACGCTCTTTGATCATCGCTGAGCGAAGATGTTCGTCGCTTGAAGCGGTCACGGCGCAGCGGACGCGATCGTCACGCGAACGTCGCGGTTGGCGATCGCATCGTTGCCACGGATGTCTTCCGCCAGCACGCGCAGGATGTAGTTGCCTGGCGGCGCGCTCGCTGTGTCCCAGATGCCAGGCGACGCGACGCCGTCGCGAAATGTGTTCGTGACGTCGTACAGGAAGCGCGTCGACCGCCGGCCGTAGAACGGGATGCCGCTGCCCGGCGCGTACACGAGTCGCGCAGCATCGGGATTGAGCGACAGGCGATCGAACACGATCGTCACGCGCGGCGATTCGAATCCGGACGCGGGCGATCCATCCTCTTTTAGTAGTTGATATCCGAGTCGATACAGACCGAGCCGCCTCCGGCTCTCGTTGCCGTTTGTCTGATCCCAGGCGTCGACGACGATATGCACGCGGGCGCGCACGACCAGGCGGCCTTTCACACGCTCCTTCAGCAGCCCGCCGGCTTCGTCGTACAGGCGCACGCCGCCGCGCGCGATCGTCGGCGGCACGGTGTCTTCGAACTGCACGAGCCGGAACGACAGCGGGTTGCGCTCTTCTCCCGGCCATCCGACGTTGAGATGCACGTGGTTGAACGCGTTCACCGTGCCAATCACGTCGGCTGTCGTGAACCGGGCGCCGCGTTTGACGCGCATGCCGACGATGGCGCCGCGGTCGTCGCGGGTGGCGACGAACCGGGGATCGTCGAGCGCGCGGCCGTGCCGGTCGCGGCCGACGCGCAGGTGCACGTACGTGACCGCGCCGATGCGCACCGATTCGTTCAGCGTGCCGAAGTCGGCGACCGCTATCGGCGCGGCGACGAAGCCGTCGCGAACGGCCCGGACCGACGTTCCCTCATCGGCGTGAACGTCGATGCCCGCGTGAAACCGCTCGCCGCTCTCGCCGCCGCGCGCCTCGCCCATCGTGCCGGCGATTTCATGCGGACCATCCATCGGATCGATCGGCCACAGCAGCGGTTGCCACCGGAACGCGTCGGCGTCGAATCGCGGATCGAGGCGCGGCGACGGCGGCGCGTGGAATCCAATCCGCGACGGCGCGGCGATGATTCGCACGAGCGCGTTACCCGAATCGGCCAGGATCAGCCGTCCGGGCGCCGCAGCGGCCAGCGCGCCGAGGCGGCGAAAGCGCGCGTCCGCGCCGGCGCCGTCCACGAACCCCGGATGCGAGCCTGCGACGATTCGTGCGCTCCCATCGGTCCGCATCTCGACTATGCGGCCGCGATCGTCGGTGACGAAGACTTCGCCGGTTGCGACCGACACGATGCCCGTCGGCCGAAACAGCCCATCCACCAGCGGCGTCGCGATCGTCGCGACCGCGCCGGCGGGCGAGATGGTGCGCACGACGCCGTTGCCGGTGTCGGCGACGTAGATCGTTCCGCTCGAGTCGATCGCGACGCCTGACGGGGTTTGGAATCGCGCGTCGGCCGCTGCGCCGTCGAGCGCTCCCGGCCCCGCGCCGCCTGCGATCGTCGTCACTGCGCCGTCGGCCGCGATCGCACCGACGCGATCGTTGTAGGTATCGGCGACGATCACACGGCCCGAACGGTCGACCGTGATGCCGATCGGTCCATTCAATCCGTCGCGGGCGATCGTCGACACACGTCCGTCCGGCGTTACGCGCCTGATCGCGTTGTTGCCGGTGTCGGCGACGTAGAGTGTTCCGCCGGCGTCGAGCGCGATGCCCGACGGCGAGTCGAACATCGCGTCCGCGCCAATGCCATCCGAGAAACCGGGACGGCTTCCGGCGATCGCCGTCACGACGCCGTCCGCCGAGAGGCGGCGAATGCGCGGCGCGTCGCCGCCGTCGCTGATGAAGATCGTTCCATCCGGAGACACGGCGACGCCGAACAAATCCGAGAAGCGCGCCTGCCACGCGCCGCCGTCGCGAGCGCCAATCGTCCCGTCGCCCGCAATCGAGGAGACGACGGCAGTCCAGTCGCGGTCGAGCGGACGCTCGCGCATCGAGACGCGCCGCGTCAACCACGCGACCGCGACCGCAGCGGCGACGAGCAGCGCGCCTGCCGACAGAATCCAGATCGCGCGGCGCACTCTTAAGTTGTAGCGGATCGGCGCCGGCGGCGCCGGCAAATCGCTGCAGGCTTTGCCGGCGGCTCAGCGGAGGATTACGTCACGCCTGACGACGCGTCGGTGAAGAAAGTGAATCACTGTCTGCGCGACGCGTCACGCCCAGCTTGATCTGCAGCGCTCGGATTCGCTGGCGATGAAGCAGCTTGCGCTTTCGATCCTTGTGAAATCGTGCTCGGTCTCCATTTCGCTGTGACATCAGTCCTCCATCTGCCAGCGTATCTGAAACCACGACTTGCGCTGTCCCGTTGTGGACAGCGAATCGGCGCAGAACGACCTTCGAGCTGCGATTCGACGCCTACGCCTTTCTCGAGTCGGCGGGACTCGCGAAACGCGTCGTGATGTACCGGCGCCGCGACCTCATCTTCTCCCAGGGTGATCCGTGCGACACCGTGATGTTCGGAACGACACGGTCTCGCGTGAACTTCTTCCTGAACAAGTTCCGCAAGCTCGGTTTCATCGAATACGACACGACGAGCCTCACGATCAATCCCTCCCTGCTGACAATCGTCGTCCACGAGTGACCGGGACGGCCGGCGTGCCGGCTGGAAGTCGCCGTACGAGCACTGTGCTGTTCTGAACAGTGCCCGATGGGGCGATTGCCTATACTCGAGAAGTGAATGTTCGCAGACGGACGCCGGCTGAAGACACCGCCGCGATTCTGCGCGATGCCGTGCAGGCGGGCGTGACCATCCCCATCCCTGGCGCGCGCGAGGCGCGGGCTGGCCGTCCGAATGTTCAACCGGCGGCGGCCGTCGTCACGAGCTCGTCCGCCCGTCACGCACCGATGGACGCGTTGTCCATTCGCCAACGCCTCGAGGCCGAGCGCGAAGGAGGCGGTGCGCCGAGCCAACGGCGGCCTGCGTCGGAACGGACACCGATCGCGACCCTGGTCCGTTGGCTGACGCGGCGACCACGAGAACCCGAGCACGCATGAGACATACGCTTTACGAAGATCCGGTCACCCACAAGTTCGCGCTGATCAGGCTGCCAGAGAAGTTCGCGGACGGCGACGCACTGCCGATCCTGCCGACGGAAAGATGGTTCAGCACGCACGAAGAAGCGATCGCCGCGCTGCCCGACTTGTTGAACCGGGACGAGTGAAGGGCGGTCGAATAATTGCCGCGAAGTCACGAAGACGCGAAGAGGAAACGGTGATTACGCCATTTGCGATCGCGGAGCAGCGATGACCCGCGCCGAAATGGAGGCGCTCGTGCGAGACGTCTGTATCCATTACGGGTTTCCGTTCGAGGTGGTGTCCGTCACGGCTTCGCCGGAGGGATGGACGGTCCGTGTCCGCGGCGGCACGGACGGCACGGTCGTATTCAGCGTCCACGATGGCCGTCCGCTGGCGATGCGCGTCGCGATTCACGAGAGACTACAGGCAGAATCCTGAGGCACCACGGAATCCGCCCCCTGCGCTCCGAGCCGGGGGACGTGACGTATACTGCATTCCGTCACACCACACCGCATCCGCCAACGTCCGAGCAGTAGCCGTTCTGCCACGGGTACGTGCCGACCAGCCGTTCTTCGGACATGCTGACCATTGGCGAAGCCCGCACGACGATTGTCGGCACGCCGTGGCGCGAGCGCATCCGCCGACCGGCGGACGTTTGCGGTTGTTCGAAGCTGGATGGGAGCGGCGTGGAACCTCGCTTGCCTGAACGCGCAACCCGCTCGCCCGAAAGGCTCGCGCTACAGGATGAAGGTTGCGCACATCAAAACGACGGCAGCGCGAGGCTTTCAGCCGAGCGTGGTCAGACCGCGATCCGCCGGATCCGGCGACGCCTGATCCCGTTTCTCGCGCTCCTGTATCTCATCGCCTACCTCGATCGCGTCAACGTGGGCTTCGCGGCGCTGCAGATGAACTCGGCGCTCGGTTTGTCGAGCCGCGTGTACGGCTTCGGCGCCGGCATCTTCTTCCTCGGATACTTCCTGTTCGAGGTGCCGAGCAACCTCGCGCTCGCGCGCGTCGGCGCGCGGCTGTGGATCGCGCGCATCGCGATCGTCTGGGGCCTCGTATCGATCGCGATGCTGTTCATCACGGGGCCGCGCAGCTTCTATGCGATGCGGTTCCTGCTCGGCGCGGCCGAAGCGGGATTCTTTCCCGGCATCGTGTTGTATTTCACCTACTGGTTTCCGGCGCCCGATCGCGCGCGCGCGATCGCGCAGTTCTCCACCGCAAGCATGGCGGCGGGCATCGTCGGCGCGCCGCTGTCGGGCGTACTGCTGTCGCTCCGCGGCGCCGGCGGTCTCGACGGCTGGCAATGGCTGTTTCTGGTCGAAGGCATTCCCGCCGTCGTGCTCGGAGTCGTCGCGCTGTTCTACCTGACCGATCGCCCGGAGGACGCGCAGTGGCTGCCGGCGGAGGAAAGGGCGTGGCTGATCGATGCGATGCGCAGAGAGCGCGATGCGCTGGAGCGGCCTGGCGCGAGCTCCGTGCGCACCGGCCTGTTCGATCCGATGGTCTGGCGGCTCGCGCTGAGCATGTTCCTCGTCGTCACGAGCGGATACGGCTTCAGCTTCTTTCTCCCGCAGATCGTGAAGGCGTTCTCCGGCGCGTCGGACCTCGCGGTTGGCATGTGGACGGCGATTCCGTTTCTCGTTGCCGCGATCGGGATGGTGAGCGTCGCGACGCATTCGGATCGCACGGGGGAGCGGCGGCGGCACGCGGCGGCGTGCGCGTGGCTTGCGGCGGTCGGTCTGACGGCCAGCTCGCTCTTGAGCGCGCCGGCCGCGCGCTTCGGGGCGCTGTCGATTGCGGCGATCGGCCTGTACAGCTTCACACCTCCGTTCTGGTCGCTGCCGACGGCGTTCTTGCGAGGCGACGGCGCCGCGGCGGGAATCGGATTGATCAACGCGGTCGGAAACCTTGGAGGATTTCTCGGACCGTACGTCATGGGGTGGACGAGAGACGCGACCGGAGATTACCTGGCGGGGCTTCGGTTCCTCGCCGCGGCCGCGGTCGTTTCGGGCATTCTCGTGATCACCGCTCGGCTGAAAGCCTCGCGCTACAGAGACGGTAACGCGAGTGTCGCGCTACAGAGACGGTAACGCGAGCCTCGCGCTACAGAGATGGTAGCGCGAGCCTTTTAGGCGAGCGTGCAGTTCAGGCGAGCGTTCTCGGAAAACCTGCCGTGTCGCTCGGCGTTGCCGTAACAGATCGTTTCGCCGAGGGCGATCACGTCGTAAGACAATTCGTGTCCGTCTGCTGGCACGAAGCGGGCCGAGCATAGACCACGAAAACCACGAAACCGCGAAACACACGAAATCACAAGATACGAAACGATGAGAGACGATCCAATTTCGTGAGTTTCGTGTCTTCGCGGGTTTCGTGGCCAACGCAGACGTCGCGATGTGCGTTGACTCCGTGTTCACTCTGCGATATACCATTTCACCCAATGAAACGCCGGTTGAAGGCGGTCGCGGGCGGCCGCTATACGGTGGACGCCGCCGCGAAGGCGCTGGAGCTCTTGAACGCGTTCTCGTTCCGCGAGCCGCGATTGTCGCTCGCCGAGCTCGCGGAGCGTACCGGCATCCCGCGCGCGACGGCGTTCCGCCTGATGTCGACGCTCGAGCAATCGGGGTTCGTCGTGAAGCACCACGGCGCGTATCAGCTCGGCATCAAGTGCTTCGTGCTCGGCAACATCGTCGCCGGCGGCCTCGATTTGCGCGAGACGGCGCATCCGCACCTGGTGGCGCTGCGCGACGCCACGCGCGAGACGACCCAGCTGGCGATTCTCGATCACTGGCAGGTGGTCTACCTCGATCGAATTCTCGGGCCGTTCCCGACCGGCTTCATGCGCTCGCGCGCCGGCGCCATTCTGCCGGCGTACTGTACCGGCCTCGGCAAGGCGCTGCTCGCGTATCGTCCGGAGGCCGAAGTCGCCGCGTGGGCGGCGACGCAGAAATTCGCGGCGCTCACGCCGCGGACGATCACGTCCGCGAAGCGGCTGCTGAAGGAGCTCCGCATCGTGCACGAGCGCGGCTACGCGGTGGACGACCAGGAGCGCGAGAAGGGCGTGCGGTGCCTCGCCGCGCCAGTACGCAACCATACCGGCGACGTCGTCGCCGCGATCAGCATCGCCGGACCGATCGATCGCATGCCGCAGCGGCTCGAGGGGAGCGATCTCGCCGAGGCCGTGACGGCCGCTGCGCGCGCGATTTCCATTGACCTTGGAGCCGTTGGCGAAGACGTGTCGGACCGCGCCGCCCTGCCGGCGCATGGAGGTCGAAGGTGAAGAGAGCCGTCGTACTGTGTCTCATCGTCGCCGCGAGTCTGTGGCCGCGGCCGGTCGCCGCTCAGGCGGTCACCGGGACCATTCTGGGTTCGGTAACAGACACCACGGGCGCCGCCGTTCCGGGCGCGACCGTCACGCTCACCAATCTGGGCACCGGGCTGACACGCACGGTCGTGACCGACTCGGTTGGTGAATACACCGCGCCGTCGCTCCCAACGGGCAAGTACCGGCTCGTGTCCGAGCTTCCCGGCTTCAAAACCGTCACGATTCCCGACATCGATCTGGGCGTCGACCAGCGCGTCCGCATCAACGTGCAGCTGCAGATCGGCGCGGTCGCCGAGAACGTGACCGTCGCCGCGAGCTCGCCGCTCGTGCAGATTGCCTCGTCGGAGCTCGGCACGACCGTTCAGGAAGAGCAGATCAAGACGCTGCCGCTGAACGGCCGCAACTTCGTCAACCTCACGCGCACCGTTCCCGGCGTCGTGCGCGGCATTCCCGGCGCGAACATCGACGGCGCGGGCAGCCTGGCGTGGCGTGCGTCGGCGTCGTTCTCGGCGAACGGGCAGCGTCCGCGCGACAACAACTACATGCTCGACGGCGTCGACAACAACGAGACGTGGCTGCAGACGGTGGTGCTGTTCCCGAGCGTCGACGCGCTCGACGAGTTCAAGATGCAGACGAGCACCTACTCCGCGGAGTTCGGCCATTCGCTCGGCGGCGTGGTGAACCTGCAGATCAAATCGGGATCGAATGCGATGCACGGCAGCGCGTTCGAGTTCCTGCGCAACGATGCGTTCGACTCGAACAACTTCTTCAACAACCGCGCGGGGCGGCCGAAGCCCGATTTCAGCCAGCATCAGTTCGGCGGCACGGCCGGCGGCCCGATCGTGAAGGACAGGACGTTCTATTTCTTCGATTATCAGGGCTACCGCGTGAAACAGGGACAGACGTACCTGTCGACCGTGCCGTCGGCGAAGATGCGCGCCGGCGATTTCTCCGAGCTCAATCGCGTCATCTACGATCCGGTCACGCACCTGCCGTTCCCCGGCAACGTCATTCCGCAGGAACGCTGGGATCCGGCCTCGAAGAACATCCTCAACCAGTTGATTCCTGAAGCGAACACCGGCGGTGTTGCGGGCGCGAACGGCCAGACGATCAACAACTACCTGATCAACCCGACGCTCGAGCGCCAGGACAATCAGATCGACGCGAAGGTGGATCACGCGCTCACCGGCAAGAACCGGTTCTTCGTGCGCTACAGCTACGAGAAGACGCACCGGGTGCTGCCGGCGACGCTGCCACACGGCGACGCGGGGTTCACCTTCGGCGCCGGCGAAGGCAACATCAAGGCGCAGGGGCTGGCGCTGAACGACACGCACACCTTCAGCTCGAACTGGCTGAACGAGTTCCGTCTCGGCTGGAGCTCGATCAAGTTCTTCATGACGCCGGTCGATTATCTGCAGAACCCGGCAAAGTCTGTGGGATTGCCCGGCATCAATCTGAACGACGCCACGTCGGCGATGAGCCAGATCATCTTCACGACGACGACCGGCGGCGGGAACGGCTCGAGGAATCTCGGATCGAACGGCAACCAGCCGCTCATCACGAACCAGAACGACATCCAGTTCTTCGACAACGTGACGCACGTCGCCGGCCGTCACACGCTCAAAGCAGGCGGCAGCTTCACGCACCGCTCGCGCGAGATTCTCAACGCAGACACCATCGTCGGCCGCTTCGACTTCACGCAGAACCTCACCTCGAACTGCGCCGGCATCACGAGCGGCTGCACGCCGATCGGCAACACCGGATTCGACGTGGCTAGCTTCCTGCTCGGCTACGCCAGCAACGCGAGCCGCGCGCTCTTCGACGCGAACACCTACAACGAGGTGCGCCCCGAAGCCGCCGCCTACTTCCAGGACGACATCCGCGCGACCGATCGCCTGACGATCAACGCCGGCCTGCGCTGGGATCTGTTCGTGCCGTGGGTCGAGGTCGACGATCGTCAGTCGAATTTCGACGTCCCGACCGGCAGGTTCGTCGTCGCGTCGCAGAACGCGGTCATCAACGGCATCAGCGTCGGCCGCTACCTGCAGACCTATTCGCGCAAGGATTTCGGTCCGCGCTTCGGCTTCGCGTACGACGTCACCGGGAACGGCCGCACGATCGTCCGCGGCGGCTACGGCATCTTCTGGAACTTCACGCCCGGCGGCACCTCCTCGTCGAAGGCGCAGAACCAGCCGTTCCTGCAGGCGCAGGCGTTCACGACGACCTTCGGCACGAACATCCATCTGTCCGACGGTCTGCCGCCGCCGCCGGGCGTGCGTCCCGATCTGCCGCCGGCCGGTTCCACGCGATCGGCGTTCGACCCCAACTTCCGCGACGCGCACGCGCACAACTTCAACGTCAACGTGCAGCGGCAGTTCGGCGCCAACTACATGATCGAGGTCGCGTATTCCGGATCGCGGACGAAGGACGCTGCGCTCAAGACCGATCTGAATCAGGCGCCGCCGATCGTCGGCGTCACGGATCAGAACGTCAACCGTCCGTTCGCGAAGATCGATCCGGCGCTGCGCACCGTCGGCACGCTGTCGAGCACCGGTTACGTGGAATACAACGGCCTGTTGATGAAATTCCAGCGCCGCTCGGCGAACCACTTCTCCTTCCTGAACTCCTACACGCTCGGCCGCGCCATCGATCTCAACTCGGACAACGACGGCACGGTGACGCTGACCAACATCTTCAATCCGGAGTACAACCGAGGGCCGGCCGACTACGACGTCATGCAGACGTTCAGCTCGAACTGGATTTACGAGCTGCCGTGGGCGGCGCAGCGGGCGTACGGCGGCTGGCAGATCAGCGGCATCCTGTATCTGCGCACCGGCCTGCCGATCACGATCACGCAGTCGCAGACGATGCTGTCGACGGGCATCACGAACAACCGTCCCGACACGATCTGCGACCCGGTGCTGTCGAACCCGACGATCGCGCAGTGGTTCAACACGTCGTGCTTCAGGCAGACGGCCGATTCGAGCGGCACGTTCGGCAACACCGGACGCAACAGCGTGCGCGGTCCGGGCGACTTCAACGTCGACCTGTCGCTGATCAAGAACACGAAGATCGGGGCGATGCAGACCGAAGCGCGAATCGAAGCGTTCAACATCCTGAACCACCCGCAGTTCGCCAACCCCAACGGCCAGCTGGGCAACTCGGCGTTCGGCACCATCTCCGCGATGCTCGCGAGCCCGTCGTGCGCGCTGTGCGGGACGACGGAGCGGCAGGTGCAGGTGGCGGTGAAGATGAAATTCTGAGACATCTGAAATTGCTGATTGCAGATTTCAGATTGCTGATTGATTGCCGATTGGCGGCATTCAATCGACGAGCAATCGGCGCCTGCAATCAGAACAATCAGCAATCAGAACAATCAGCAATCAGCAATCTGAAATCAGCAATGTTCCATTGGGGTCTCATCGGCGCTGGTGATATCGCGCGTCGCCGCGTCGCGCCGGCGATGCGCGATTCGCCGGCGTGCGAGCTCGTCGCGGTCAGCCGCGCGCGCGCCGACCTGGCGGCGGAGTTCGCCTCGGCCTTCGGCGCTCGCCGTTGGCATGCGCGCTGGCGCGACCTCGTGGTCGACCCCGAGGTGGAAGGCGTGTACGTTGCGACCCCGGTCCACGTCCACGCGGAGCAGACGATCGCTGCAGCCGAAGCGGGAAAGCACGTTCTCTGTGAGAAGCCGATGGCGATGGATGCGGCCGAATGCGATCAGATGATCGCGGCCTGCCGCGCCAACGGCGTGCGGCTGGGGATCGCGTACTATCGACGTTTCTATCCGGTCGTGCAGCGGATCAAGGCGCTCGTCGCATCGTGTGAGATCGGCGATCCAGTCGTCGCGCAGATGACCGCGTTCGAGCCGTTCGATCCGCCGCCCGATCATCCGCGCATCTGGTTGCTCGATCCGTCGCGAGCGGGTGGCGGCCCGATGATGGACTTCGGCTGCCATCGGATCGAAGTGCTGCTGCACCTGTTCGGCGCGGTGCGGCGTGCGGCAGGCGTGACGGCAAATGTCGTCTTCGCGCGCGCCGTCGAGGACACATCTGCGGTGGTCCTGCAGTTCGATCGCGGCCCCTGCGCCACGCTGGCCGTGACGCATGCCGCCGGTGAGCGCCGCGACACGCTCGAGATCGCCGGCTCGCGCGGATCGATTCAGGTCGGCGATCTCAACAGCGGCGAGCTGCGTATCCGCGTCGAGGGCGTCGAGCGCCACGAGTCGCATCCGCCTGCTGCAAACGTGCACCTGCCATTGATTGAAGACTTCGTCGACGCCGTCGCCGGCAATCGTGCGCCGGCCGTCGACGGCGAGATGGGACGGCGCGTTGCCGCCGTCGAGGACGAGATCTATGCTGTCGCGCCGTCACTTCGTTAAGAGCCTTGGTGCCGTCGCGGCGTTCGGCGCGCGCGGCGTGTACGCGCAGCCGCCGCAGCCGGGACCGGCGACGCCGCCGAGCACCGTCAGCACGCCGCCGCGCGACTTCAGCCCGAACGCGCCGCCGAACACCTACATGGATCCCGACATCGTCGTCGTCGATCCGATGTTCGGCAGGTATGTGCTCGGCAACACGCCGATCAAACGGCTCTGGACCGGTGCGCTCTGGGCCGAGGGACCGGCGTGGTGTGGAGAGGGTCGGTATCTCGTCTGGAGCGACATCCCGAACAATCGTCAGCTTCGCTGGCTCGAAGACGACGAGCGCGTCACGGTGTTCCGCAATCCGGCGAACAACTCGAACGGCAACACCTTCGACTTCCAGGGACGCCAGCTCTCATGCGAGCACCTGACGCGCCGCGTGGTCCGCTACGAGCACGACGGGACGGTGACGGTGATCGCCGAATCGTTCAACGGCAAGCGTCTGAACTCGCCGAACGACGTCGTACCGCATCCCGACGGCAGCTACTGGTTCACCGATCCGCCGTACGGCCGCAGCCTGTACGAGGGTAAACCCGAGCCGCGCGAATTGCCGACGGCGGTGTATCACGTCGACAAGAGCGGAAAACTGACGCAGGTGATCACCGAGGATCAGGTTCCGGATCCGAACGGGCTCGCGTTCTCTCCCGATTACAAGAAGCTCTACGTCGTCAGCACCGGCAGAGGACCGGGCGATGCCGGTCCCGGCGGCAAGGGCGACGTCTTCGCGGCCGACGTCGCGTCGGACAACACGATCTCGTCGCCGCGCCGCTTCGCCGATTTCATCGTCGACGGCGTGAAGTGCTCGCCCGACGGGGTTCGGTGCGACGTCGACGGCAACGTCTGGTGCTCGAGCAACGCGGGACGTTCGATCGGCTACAGCGGCGTCACCGTGTGGACGCCGCAGGGCAAGTTGATCGGACGCATCCGTCTGCCCGAAGCGTGCGCGAACCTGTGCTTCGGCGGACCCAAACGCAACCGCCTCTTCATGGCCGCGAGCCAGTCGCTCTACTCGGTTTACGTCAACACACAGGGAGCGGCTCCCGGATAAAACTCTTTCCAAGTACGAACGAACTAGATATTTCTCCTGCGCGCTCAGCGGCTGCGTTTCGACGTTCTGGCCGCGCGAATCCGTGCTGCGTGCGAGCGCACCCGCTCGTCGCGCGTTCCGGTTCGCAACGCGCGCTCCGACGCGGCGAAGGCGTCGTCGATCCGGCCAACCTTGTAGTACGCCCACGCCAACGCGTCCCGGGTGAAGATATCGTCGCGTGTGGCGGCGACGGCCTGGGCGATCGCGAGCGCTTCCGGCAGCTTGCGATCCCGCTCCGCGAGGAACAGCGCCAGGTTCGCTTCGGTTTGCGCGACAGCGGGTCCAGCCAGATCTTCCGCCAACTGATAGTAATGCTCCGATGCGGTGACATCGCCGCGTTCGGCGTAGAGATCGCCGATTCGCGATGCGAGGTCGAGCGTCGGCGTACGTTTCAGCTGTTCGAGATAGATGGCCAGCGCCTCGTCTCGTTTTCCGCGTGCAGCGTTCACCTTGCCAAGGCCGATCACCGCCTGCGGATAGTTCGGAAACACGAATGCGGCTCGACGATATTCGCGAATCGCGTCGTCGAACCTTTCCAGCTTCAGATCCAGCTCACCGATCTGCGCGGCGTACCACGCCTGCGCCTCCGGATCCTGAACCGGCGTCGCCTGCTGCGCCATCTGCATCGCCTGTAACGCGCCCGCGGGGTTTCCCCGCAGCTCGCGCGCGTAGGCGACGCGCGCGTACGCCGCGGCGCTCGGGCGCATCGTGACCATCGTGTCGAACGCCTCGAAGGCCTTGTCGTACTCGCCGAGCTCGATCAGGGCGTCGCCCATGACGCCGTAGTTCCACGCGTCCTCAGGCCGCAGATCGCGCGCGCGTCGAGCGGCTTCGAGCGCCTCGCGGAACCGGTGCTGCGAGAGCTCGATGGCGCCGAGCATTCGCAGCGCGTCGTACTGCGCGGGCATTTCTTCGAGGACCGTCTTCAACACTTCACCGGCTCGATTCGCCGGCCGGCCGTCGGCGGTCGCGCGAGCCTGACGCAGCAGCGCATCGGCGAGCAGTACCGCCGCGCCGATGTCGCGAGGTTCCCGGCGGATGCGATCCTCCATCTCCGTGATGCGTTGCCGCAGCCCTTCGCTCGACGTCGGCGGCCCGCCCGGCATGCCGACGGCCGGCCCGATGGTGATCGGCTCATCGCGAGGCGGTGAAACCCGCGAAATCAGGTGCGGCGCGACCGCCGCCGCGATTCCAGCGAGAATCGCGACGGCGATAGTGAGATGGCGTGCACGCGTCGAGGACAGCATCTATGGAACCTCATAGCCCTGATGCGGCGTCGCGACGTACGGGAATCGGCTGAGAAACGGCTTGTCGTTCGCGTCGACGCCGTCGCCGAGCAGATCGTTCGGGCTCTTGTCGGGAAGGCCGAGTGCGGCGTGCAGGATCGGGCCGTAGCCTTCCGCGAACGCGCGCAGGTCGATGTCGACGATGTCGTCTTCGAGGCGGCGGCCGTTGGGGAATCCGGCGAAGTCGCCGGCGAGGACGCCCAGCCGGTTGCCCATCCCGACGGCGGCGCTCGGCGCGATCGCGGTGTTGAGTCGCAGGAGATCGGCCTTCCTGGGTCCGGTGAAGTTCAGTCCCGGGACGCCCGTCAGCAGAATCGCGACGAGGTCGGCGCGGCCCGTTTCGGCGATCGGCATGAGCGCGCCGCCTGCGTGACCCTGCGGCGGCGTTCCGTACAACGCGTTCTCCAGCCGCGATACCTCGGGATTGGTGTAGAAGCTCTCGAACTGCCCGTCGTCTTCAGGGTCCGTTCGGTTCCACGAGTCTTTTCGTCCGAGCGGGATCACGACCTCGTTGATGAGCGGTTCGCCGAGCCGCGACACCTGCACGAACGGTCCTTCGTCGTTGCTCATGCCGTCCTTCCGCAGGATGCGGACCTGCTGACGGCTTGCGCTCGCGTAGACGCCGATCGTCGTCCGCGGGCTCTGCACGAGCTGCGCGATCGGCACCTGGATCGCGATCGAGTGCGTGTTGTACCGCGCGACGGCGTCGCGTCCCGGCTCCGGCGGCAGCGGGATGGCGTGGAAGGCGTTGAAAGGACGCAGTCCCGCGAGATCGAAGACCGAGCCCAGATCGACGAAGAAGGGATCGTCACGCTGGCCGGCGAAGACTTTGATGCCGCCGCGCAGCGTGTGCACCGCCGCGTCGGCGAGCGCAACATAGTTCGGTGTCGAGCGCGGCCCGATGTTGTCGGGCGGCGTCGTCAGGCTCGCGCCAAGCACTTCCGCCTTCTCCGAGCCGCCGCGACCCTGCCGGATCAGCCGCACGGTGTAGGTCTGGCGCCGGTTCCAGTTCGGATCGTCGAGCGAGGCGATGGGACCGGTGTTGTAGAGAAACGTGTCGGGATTTCGGGTTTCGGTCTGGAATCGGAATTGGTAGGTCAGGTCTTCCTTCGCGTCGCCATCGTTGTCGACGTGGATCTCGTAGAGGACCGTGTCGTCGAAGGCAGGAAAGTTCGGCCCGCCGGCCGGCGACTCGAGCGGGATGTAGTTGGCGATGATCGTCACCGTGTCGGGACGATCCGGGCTGCGGAATGCGTAGAGATCCGTGTTGTCGGCCATGGGATCCTGACTGATCAGCGGCGCTTCACGATGGCTGGACGCCCCGCCCGGCAGAATCTGCCAGGCGGCGATCGACGCCACCAGGCCAAAGGACAGAAGAGCTTTTTTCATCGCGCGGTCCTCCTTCATTTCTTAATCGCGGCGGGGCCCGGCATTGTCTTAACGCGGCGGGGCCCCACCCCCGCCGCTCAGACGCGCGCGGGCCGTAGCCCGCGCGCGTATCTAGAACAGAACGTTGCTGCTTCAAGTGCCGAACTATGACATCTCATACGCACACTTCTACGGCTCGCGAGGTCAAGTGGATTGAGTTCTCTTGGCGACGTTCTGTTCTAAAAACGCGCGAGCGGTTTACGCCGCGAGCGCGTCAGCGCGTGACAGCCTTGAGCCTTTGCGAGGCGCGTATGCGCCGAGCAATAGCGGCGCGGGTGGGGTCCCCGCCGCAGTGAATAAAGTGGGGCCCCACGCGAAATAAGAAAATGTTGGCGCTCTATCCGATTAACGCCAGTGATCGGTTGGGAAGACTTGACCGCTCCACGCTTGCACTGACGTCCGGAGCTCCGGCGGGGTGGGGTCCCGCCGCAGTGAATAAAATGGGGCCCCACGCGAGCTGAAATTGCCGCACCGTCATCGGCGCGGCGGCACAATCGCGGCAACGACCGCCGAGTACCATTCGCCGTGGTTGTGGACGTACGCGCCTCGCATCCACGCGATGGCGGTGCGCGGATCGTTCCACTTCGGAATCACGGGCCGCAGGTTGTCGTTCGTGGAGTTCCGCGTGAACGGCATCCACGTCCATTTGCCGGCGGCGCTGCGTTCGCCTCGAAACAGCTCGTAGTGCCGTTTGTTGTCGGCCGCGCTCACGAGCGGCGCGCCGCTGACCGGATCCGCGTCGGTCGAGATGTAGACGACGTCGGGGTCGTTCGGATCGAGGGCGCCGAGCCCGGAGTAGTCGTCCTCGTCGGGGTACAGGCGCCTGCCGGCGTACGCGATCTCTTCGTGGTGCCAGCCGCTCGCGTCCAGCCGCGCGTAGTGATAGCGCAGGTCCATGCCGCCCTGCCCGCGCGGCAGGCCGCGTCCGTCAACCTGGGTCGAGAACAGCACGTACGGCCGATCGTTCCGATCGATCTCGACGTCGACCATCCACGCCACGTTGTCGGGATCGCCCTGGTAGATCTTCGTGAAGTCCCACGTCGCGATCTTGGTATCGGTCGTCGTGCTCAGCGTGCCGACTTTCGTGCCGTCGGTGCGGTACATCGCACCGTCGCGCACGTAGCCGTGATACAGGCTGTTGTCGAAGTTGCGGGGATGATCTTCGGTCGCGATGAAATGAATCGTCCCTTTGCCGTCGTACGCGTATTTCAGGTACGGACTGTAGCCGCCTTTGCCGTACAGCCAGCGGCCCCCGTACTTCCACGTCTCGCCTTCATCGTCCGAGTACATGTAGTTCGGATCGTGGTGGAACGCGCGGATGAAGTTGTAGAGGCGTCCGTTCGGCATGTGAAACAGGTTCGCATACGTCGCGTTGTTGCCGGCGTAGGTGGCGTCCTCTCCTGGCGTGTTGGCGACGCGCGCCGGACCCCACGCGAGCGGATTGTGCGGCTCGGAAACGCGGTAGTACATCCGCCGCTCTCGCGCGTGCATGCTGTACACCGCAAGGTACCGGCCGTCCGGACGTACGTAAAATGCCGGCGCATCGTGGTCGTCCTGCTCGAGGTGCGGATGGAGCACGACCGTCTGCGCCGTGCCCGACGCGATGTCGTAGATCGATACCTCCACGTTGCCGGAGCGCGGATCGCTGACGTTGGCCTGGTTGCTCCCGATCGCGCGAACCGATCCGATGATCAGTTTGCTGTCGTTCACGATCACGCGCGGATCCATGAACCACGACCACGCGCCGTTGTCGTTGAGCTGTACGAGAGTAGCCGCGACGTAATTGGCGGGGTAGGCGTCCGTGGTGCCCGCCGGAAGCGGCGCCGCGACGATGCCTGCCAGTCCTGACGCGATCAAGAGCGCGAGCCATCTCATACAGCCATCCTCTCAAGAAAGCGACTCATTCTAGCTTCGCCGAATCAGCGCAAAAACTTTGAGATCTTTCGCGATTTTCGTGTTTTCGTGATTTTCGTGGCGCATGCGACCTGTCCCGATTTGGGCAAGGACCTGCCGATTTCACCCGAATCCGCAGCCAATGAGGAGGCGTGCCCATGTTGAGAATGTCGAGAGTCTTGTCGATCGCGTCGCGTCAATGCCGCTGGCCGGTGCGCCGGCTGCGGAAGCCAGACGCGCGAGGCCGAAATCGAGCAGTTTCACGTACGCGTCGCCGCGCACCATGACATTCTCCGGTTTGATGTCACGGTGGATGATTCCGGCAGCATGAGCGACCGCGAGCGCTTTGACGATCTGCGACGTCACCCGAACGAACGAATCGAGATCGAAGGGCTGCGGAATCATCGCTCGCAGCGTTCGGCCCTCGACGAGCTCCATGACGATGAACCGATGTCGATCCGTTTCGCCAATCTCGTGAATCGTCACGATGTTCGGATGGTTGAGCGCGGACGCGGCGCGCGCTTCGCGCTCGAATCGCGCGCGTCGATCGGGATCGGCGGTGAACGCCTCCGGCAGAATCTTGATCGCGACGTCGCGTCCGAGCTTCGTGTCTCGCGCGCGATACACGTCGCCCATTCCACCGGCGCCGATGAGCGGTCCGATCTCGTAGGATCCAAGACGCTGGCCGGCGAGCGCCGGCGTGTCCGATTGAAAGATTGCCGCCGCGACGCCGTCGATGGCCGGCGCTTCGAGAAAACCGGCCGAGCCGTCCGCATAGGCGAGCAGCGATTCGAGCTCGCGCCGCAGCGACTCGTCGGCGCCGCAGGCGTCGCGCAGGAACGCCGCGCGCTCGCGTTCGTCGCGTGCGAGCGCGGCGTGATAGAGCTGCTCGACGTGCGCAAAGCGATCTGAAGAGGTCACGCGGCTCACGCGTCCGGGAGAGGAGGCGCATTCTACCGTAGAATGAGCGTCCTCAACGTGGAGGGGCGGTGTCGGAATCGAGCCAGGGCAAGGTGACCATGCGTGAGACATGGAGCGCGTGCCGCTCATGTGCCCCTCGATTCCGGCATGGCCGCGCCCGGACGAGCGCCACTCGATCTGCTCGCGCTCGACCTCAGGTTCTTTGCCGGCCTGACCGTCGAGGAGACGGCCGAAGTGCTCGACGTCTCGCCCGATACCGTCGCGCGCGACTGGCGGATGGCGCGAACGTGGCTGCTGCGCGAGCTCGATAGACGATGACGTTGACCTCGCCGTCCTGACGCACGTGCCGCGCTACCGTTTCGGCGACTTCATCCTCTCGCCGCGCCGCCGGCTGCTCGTTCGCGAGGGGCGCGAGCAGCCGCTCATCCCGCGCTATTTCGATCTGCTCGTCTTCCTCGTCGAACACCGCCACGAGGCGGCTCATCGGCGCGACATCTTCGACCGCGTCTGGAGCGACGTCGTCGTCTCCGACAGCGCGTTGAGCCAGGCCATCCGAACCATCCGCCGGACGCTCGGCGACGATTCGCGCGAACCGCAGTTCATTCGCACGATTTCTCGCCACGGGTACCGTTTCGTCTACAGCGAAGTCGTCGAAGAGGAAGACGACCAGTCCTGGCCGTCAAGCGAGCCGGCGGCGCAGCCTCCGGCGGCGGGCGAACGGGCGATCGATGCGTTCGAACCGCTCCTGCAGACGATCTCGCGCCGCGCCGCCAACGCCGACGAAGAAGAGCAGCAGCGGGAGGCCGCCGAGCTGCTGCACGCGATGGGGACCGCCGAAGCGCTGCGACGTCTTGGCTCTCGTCCCGGTCACGCGTCCGCGCGCGCGCTGCTTCGCGATTCGCGCTGGGAATCGGCCGGCGCCGGCAGCGTTCCGATTCTGAGCGAGCCGGCGCCGGTAGCGACGGCGCAGGCTCTCGTGCGGCTGCGACTGCGCCGCGCGGCGCGAATCGTCGCGGGGCGGTGGGCCGGCGCATCGGTGGGCGCCGGTCTCGCCGGCGCGGCCGCAGGCGCCATCGGTGGGGTGATTCTCGCCGCGCTTCCCGGCAGCGCCGCGCCATTTGCGCTCGCCGCCGTGCTTGCCGTGATCGGATGGTGCTGCGGCGCCGCCGGTGGCGCGGGTGTCGCCGCCGGATTGTCGATCGCCGAGGCGGTGACGCGATCTCAGCGCACGCTCGCTGTCATCGCCGGCGCGTCGATCGGCGGCGGCGTCGTCGGATTCGCGGTCGAATGGCTTGGCGGAGCGACGCTTGCGTCGCTCGTCGGCGTCAGCGTCGAGGTCGGCGGCGGCATCGAAGGTTTCGCCATCGGCGCGGCGGCCGGTCTGGGCTACGCCATCGCGACGGCGCGGATCGAAGGTGGGCTTCCGGCCCCTCGCGGCGCCGCACGAGCACGCATGGCGGCGCTCACCGCCGTCGCGTGCGGCCTGGCTGCGCTGCTGCTGACCGCCGCCGGAAGGCCGCTGGTCGGCGGCACGATTCACGCGATTGCGCAGGCGTCGGCCGGATCGAAGGCGACGCTGAATCCGCTCGGCCGCCTCGTCGGCGAGTCCAACTTCGGTCCCGTGTCGCGCGCCGTCATCGCGGCCGGCGAGGGTGCGGTGTTCGGCCTCGGCCTGGCGCTCGGCCTGACCTACCGCCGCTGATCACGCACATCTCACGCGATGCTCACGTGTTGCTCAAGACTCTTGCGCGGTCGGCGGCCATGCTGGGGTCATGGAGCATACGACCATCCGTCTCGAGACCAGTTGTCCGACCGAGTTCATCGATCTGACCGACCGGCTGGCTTCGCTCGTCGCGATGTCCGGCGTTCGCACCGGCCTGCTGAACGTGCAGAGCCTCCACACGACGCTCGGCATCATCGTCAACGAGCACGAACCTCTGCTGCTAGCCGACTTCGCGACGCTGCTCGAGAAGACGGCGCCGCGCCAGGCCAGTTACCGGCACGACGATACGGCGGTCCGAACGGTCAACCTGACCGCCGGCGAGCGCGTCAACGGTCACGCGCACTGTCAGGCGCTGCTCCTCGCGCCCTCCGCCTGCCTGAACGTCGTCGACGGCCGGCTGCGGCTCGGGCAGTGGCAGCGCGTGTTCGTCGTCGAGCTCGACGGTCCGCGCAGGCGCGAGATTTCGGTCGCGATTTTCGGTGAGCGGGCGCGATGAACGTCAAGATGATCCTGCCGGCGCTCACTGAGGCGACGAGCGCATTCTGGCGTCCCATCAAGTATTCGCTCTTCCCGCCGCTCGGCCTGGCGACGCTCGCCGCATATCTTCGCGATGACGACCACGTGGAGATCCAGGACGAGCACGTGGAGCGGCTCGACCTCGACGGGACGCCGGACCTCGTCGTCATTCAGGTCTACATCACGTCCGCGTATCGCGCGTATCGCATCGCCGATCACTATCGCGCGAAGGGCGCGCACGTCGCTCTGGGCGGCCTTCACGTCACGTCACTGCCCGAAGAAGCGGCCGGGCACGCCGATACGATCTTTCTCGGACCGGGCGAGGACACCTGGCCCGCGTTCCTCGCCGATTTTCGGCGAGGCTGCGCCGGGCGCGTCTATCAGTCGCGCGTGCGTACGCTGGCGGGCATCCCGCCAATCAGGCGCGACCTCATCAAACGCCGCCTCTATCTCGTGCCGAACTCCATCGTGGTGTCGCGCGGCTGCCCGCACGTGTGCGACTTCTGCTACAAGGAAGCGTTCTTCGAAGGCGGACGCTCGTTCTACACCCAGACCGTCGACGCCGCGCTCGCAGAAATCGAACGTCTGCCCGGGCGCCATCTGTACTTTCTCGACGATCATCTGTTCGGCGATCGGCGGTTCGCGACGGCGCTGTTCGACGGCATGCGCGGCATGGGCCGCCTGTGGCAGGCCGCCGGAACGGTGAACGCCGTCGTGTCGTCGTCCGGCCTTCTGGAGGCGGCCGTCGATTCAGGACTCCGCAGCCTGTTCGTCGGCTTCGAAACACTCGACCACCGGAATCTGCTGGAGCAGCGCAAGTACCAGAACCTGCGGCGCGATTATGGCGATGCGATTCGCCGCCTGCACGATCTCGGCGTGATGATCAACGGCAGCTTCGTCTTCGGCATGGATAACGACGATGCATCCGTGTTCGGACAGACGGTCGACTGGGCGATCGATCACGGCATCGAGACCGCGACGTTTCACATCCTGACGCCGTACCCGGGCACCGCGCTTCATCGCCGACTCGAGGCGCAGGGGCGCATCGTCGTGCACAACTGGGATCGGTACGACACCCGCCACGCGGTGTTTCGTCCCGCCCGCATGTCGGGCGAGGAGCTGGAACGCGGATACCGGCGCGCGTATCGCGACTTCTACCGGTGGCGATCGATTGCCCGCGGCGCGTGTGCGCACGGCGATGTCGTCGCGGGCCTGCGGCATGCCGCGTACGCGGCGGGATGGAAGAAGTTCGAGCCGCTTTGGGATCTGATCATCCGAGCGAAGCGGGCGGGAATGATGTTGCCGGTGCTCGAGATGGTTCTGGCCGAGAACCAGCCACAACAACGCGAACACGCGAAACGGCGAAAGCGCTTAATCACGCAAGCCGCTCGCGTTGACGCAGCGCCGCTCAGGTAGCGCAGGACTCCAGGTTACTGGCGAGGTTTACTGACGCGCGGATGAGCGCTCGAGCTCGGCGATCCAATTACGGACGACGACGATCTGCGAGGCCGCCGACTCGCGATCGCGGCGGTCGTCGTCTTTGATCATCACGAATCGTCGCCCGTCCGGAGCGACGGCGTAGTTGCGTGCGCTCTGCAGGCTGTCTTCCTCAGCAACGTATGGTCCCTCGAACAGGACGTTCGCAGTTCCGAATCTGAAGCCGCGCCCGACGGCATCGATCGGCACGTGCATCATCGCATTGCCGCGGCGATAGAACAGCTCTCGATCATCCTTGCTCCACGTGGGCGACGCGCCGCCTTCGGTCGAGATCTGCCAGCGAGCGTCGAGCTCGGGAAACGGCTGGACGTACACCTGCCAGCGTCCCGACAGATTCGACTGATACGCGATCCAGCGTCCATCGGCCGAAACCGCGGGACGCGCCTCGTCGGCCGGCCCGCGAATGACCAGCTGAGCGCGGTGTTCTCCGGCGATCGAAACCGTGCCGATGTCCATGCCGGTGTCGCGCGAGCGCTCGTGATAGACGAGCAGCTTGCCATCTCCCGACCACGAGAACGGCTCCTGATCGTCGACGCTCGTCGTCAATCGTTCGTCGCGTCCGGACAGATCCGCGGCGCGCAGGTAGAGATTGTGCGCGCCGCCGCCCTGGCGCGACCAGAAGGCGATGTGCGAGCCGTCAGGACTCCATAACGGATAGCCGTCCTGAGCCGGATCGTACGTGACGCGAACGAGCGGGCCGTGATCGAGCTCATAGATCCACGCATCCATG
Source organism: Acidobacteriota bacterium (assembly GCA_003222395.1). Lineage (GTDB taxonomy): Bacteria > Acidobacteriota > Vicinamibacteria > Vicinamibacterales > CAVVIG01 > Gp6-AA45. Next base: position 173,397 of record QHWB01000030.1, on the reverse strand, counting down.
TTGACGGGATCGTGGAAGTGGAGACCAAGGCGCCTGCCGTCGGGTGAAATCTGCGGCCACACCCACATTCGCGAAGGCGCATCGATGGGCTGTTCGTGTCCGCTCCGATCGACCCAGACCAGCTTTCTCATCCCGAACCTTTGACGCCCTCCGGTTCCGTACGCCAGAGAGCCATCGGCCCCAATCGCCATGAGAGGACTCCAGCTCTCGCCGACGGCGATACCGTCGAACACCACCACCGGAGGGCCGTTAACCCTCAGGCGACGGTTATCGAACGGCGCCACCCAGAGCGATCCGCCGCGCTCGAACAGGAGACGTCCCGAACGCAGAGCGTGCGCGCCGTTGCCTTGAAGCAGAGCCGTGCGCTGACCGGTCTGAAGCGAGACGACGTCGACGCGCAAGCCGTCGCGGGCGCCGGTATGGACAGTAAAGAGGACGGCACGATTGCCGTCGACGCCGGCCGGCGATGAGTGCCTGATCTCCCCACGTTCAATCGTCGTGAGCGTTTCGATCGCGCCGCCCGTCACCGGAACGCGCGAGAGACCTTTGTTGGGCGATGCGAACACGATGGTGCCGTCGGACAGCCAGGCCCCACCGGACAACCGGTCAACGTTCTTGGCGACGGTCGTCGCATCGCCGCCGTCGAGCGGAATGCGCTTCAGATCGCCGTTCGCAACGAAGCCCACCGACACGCCGTCGGGCGAGAAGAACGGATGCGATCCTCCCTCGGCGCCTCGAATCGGCACGGACTCGATCGTGTCCACGGTGCGCTTGTACAGCCGCCGTCCGCCGTCGTCGACGCCGGTATAGACGAGCGCGCGGCCGTCGGGCGACAGCGCCATCATGTCGATCAGCTGCAGCGTTTGCGGCATTGGTACCGTAAACCGCGTCACGTCTCTCAGCGGCGCCGACGGCGCGAAGCGGAGCGCGAGCGCGGCGGCGACACCGATCGCGACAAGCGCCGGCAACATCCATCGGAGCACCCTGCGTGTGGCGTCTCGCGTCGAGGCGATCGCGGCCCGGCTCGTCGTGGGCTGCTCGGTCGCATCGTCGATATCGAAGCGTGCGTCGCCGATGTCGCGGAGGCGGCGTTTCGGATCCTTCTCGAGGCAGCGCTGCAGCAGGCGGCGGATGACGGAGGGAGTCGAGGCCGGCAGCTGCGGCCAGTCGGGTTCGCGGTCCAGAATCGCGGCGATCGTGTCCGACACCGTCTCGCCGGCGAACGCCTGGCGTCCGGTGAGCAGTTCGTAGAGCACACAGCCGAACGCCCAGATGTCGGTACGTTTGTCGACTGCCTGACCGCGCGCCTGTTCCGGACTCATGTACGGCGCGGTTCCAAGCACCATGCCGCCGTGCGTCGCCGCGGCGGCGATGGTCGGCGACTCGGTCGCATTGGGCGCCGCGTCGTCTGCGCCACGCTTCGCCAGACCGAAGTCGACCACTTTCACCCGGCCGTCGGCGAGCAAGATGATGTTTGCCGGCTTCAGATCGCGATGGACGATGCCTTTTTCGTGGGCCGCGTCCAGTGCGTCCGCGATCTGCCGCGCGATCGCCAGCGCGTCGCCGATCGGAATGGGTCGCAGGGCACGGTGTTCAGACCGCGCCAATCGCTCCGCGAGCGTTTGTCCTTCGACGAGCTCGAGGACGAGGGCGTGCACGCCATCTCGATCTTCGAAGCCGTAGATGGCCCCGATGTGCGGATGATTGAGCGCAGCGAGCGTGCGCGCCTCGCGCTCGAAGCGTGCATGCCGGTCGGCATCGGCGGTGAGGCCGGCGGGCAGGATCTTGATCGCGACGTCGCGACCGAGCTTCGTGTCGCGCGCGCGATAGACTTCGCCCATCCCGCCAGATCCGAGCAGGGATCCAATTTCGTACGGCCCGAGGCGCTGGCCGACGAGCGGCTTGGTCACACGCCCACCTGAGATGAGACGCCCATTCTAGTGCTGCCATCCCCTGGAGCGGTAGACCGTGTCGTGCCGGTCACTAGCGGGTGACGCTGAAGGCGAAGACCGTTCTCGACGCGAACGTTGTACCCGGTCGAACGATCGTCGATGGGAAATTCGGATGGTTCGGCGAATCGGGAAAGTGCTGCGTCTCGAGGCAGAGCGCGCTGCGTTTTCCGTACGCGTGACCGCTCTTGCCGACCGCCGATCCATCGAGGTTGTTGCCTGTGTACAGCTGGACGCCCGGCTCCGTCGTCAGAACGTCCATCGCGCGGCCGCTCGAGGGATCGACAACGCGGGCGGCGTGATACGGCGTCGGCGTCGAACCTCGCTCGGCTGAAGCCTTCGCGCCACCGTTGAGGACGAAGTTGTGGTCGTACCCCTTGCCGCGGCGAATCTGTTCGTGGTCGGCATCGATGCGCGCGCCGATCGGAGTCGGCTTGCGAAAGTCGAACGGCGTTGCTGCCACCGGCGCGATCTCGCCCGTCGGGATCTGCGTGTCGTCCGTCGGCGTGTAGCGGTCGGCCTCGATTGTCAGCAGATGCCGCAGGATGTCGCCGCGTCCTTCGCCTGCGAGGTTGAAGTAGCTGTGGTTCGTCAGGTTGATCGGCGTAGCCTTGTCGGTCGTCGCCCGGTAATCGACGATCAGCTCGTCGCGCGGCGTGAGCGTATACGTCACGGCGACGTTCAGCGTCCCCGGATATCCTTCTTCGCCGTCTGCGCTCACGTAGGTGAGCGCCACGCCGACATCGCCGCCGCGATCGATCGGCTCGCCTTTCCACACCACTTTGTCGAAGCCTCTGCGGCCGCCGTGCAGATGATTCTTCCCGTTGTTCGCGGCGAGCTCGTAGGTCGTGCCGTCGAGGCTGAACCGCGCGTTGCCGATGCGGTTCGCATAACGGCCTGCCACCGCACCGAAGAAGCGCGATCGCGTCAGATAGTCTTCGAAGTTGTCGAAGCCGAGGACGACGTCGTCGAGGCGGCCGCTGCGATCGGGCGTCTTCAGAGACACGACCACGGCGCCGTACGTCATGATGCGCGCTTCCATGCCGTGGATGTTGGTGAGCGTGTAGATATCGACGGTGGCGCCGTCGGGCATCTTGCCGAACGGCGCGCGCGTTACGGTGGCGGCCATCGCGACGAGGAGAACGAGGGCGGGCGCCATGTCACCGCCGCAGGAGATCGGTGTTCGTCATGCGGCGCATGGTAACACAAGAAATGCCGAAACTCCGTTGACTTTACCGGTAAAGTATAGTACTTCAGGCGCCGGGGATCCTCGGTGTTCCTGCTGACGGACAAGGTCGCCGTCGTCACCGGCGCGGGATCGGGCATCGGCGCGGCGATCGCGGCGCTCTTCGGCCGCCAGCAGGCGCGCGTCGCCGTCGTCGACGTCGACGATGCGGCGGCGCGGCGGACCGCCGACGCGATCGCGCATGACGGCGGACGCGCCGAAGCGTTTGTCTGCGACGTGTCGAACGCCGACGCGGTCGCGCGGCTCTTCGAGGCCGTCGCGTCGGACAGCGGACGCGTCGACATCCTCGTCAACAACGCCGGCATCGCGCACGTGGGTACGATCGAGCGGACGTCCGAGGCCGATTTCGATCGACTGTACGCCGTGAACGTGAAGGGCATCTTCTTCTGCGCGCGGGCGGCGGTGCCGATGATGGTGCGGCAGGGGGGCGGGGTGATTCTCAACATGGCGTCGATCGCGTCGCTCGTCGGCATCCCCGAGCGCTTCGCGTATTCGATGACCAAAGGCGCCGTGCACACCATGACGATGTCGATCGCGATCGATTACGTGAAGCACAAGATTCGCTGCAACTGCATCTGTCCGGCGCGCGTGCACACGCCGTTCGTCGACCAGTACGTGGCGCGCCATTACGCGGGCCGCGAGCAGGACGTGCTGGCGCAGTTGTCGGCCTATCAACCGATTGGCCGCATGGGCACGCCGGAGGAAGTCGCGTACCTCGCGCTGTATTTGTGCTCCGACGAAGCCTCGTTCGTCACGGGCCAGGCGTACCCGATCGACGGCGGCGTGCTCGTCTCGTGAAGCTGATTCGGTTCGGCGAATCCGGACGCGAGCGGCCGGGGCTGCAGCTCGCCGGCGGCCGTCTGGTCGACGCATCGGCGTTCGGCGAAGATTACGACGAGCGCTTCTTCGGCAGCGGCGGACTGCAGCGGCTGCGCGCGTGGGCGGAGCGCGAAGCGTCTCGCGCGCCGGACGTGTCTGCGAACACGCGGCTCGGGCCGCCGATCGGACGGCCGAGCAAGATGATCTGCATCGGGTTGAACTATCGTGATCACGCGGCGGAAACGGACGCGGAGATTCCCAGAGAGCCGGTCATCTTCTCGAAGGCGACGTCTTCGCTCGCCGGTCCGAACGACGCGGTCGTCATCCCGCGCGGCGGCGCCAAGCTGGATTGGGAAGTCGAGCTCGCGGTCGTGATCGCCGGCCGCGCGACCTACGTGGCGCGCGAAGAGGCGGCGGCGCGCGTGGCCGGGTACATGATCCACAACGATTACTCGGAGCGCGCGTTTCAGCTCGAGCGCGGAGGGCAGTGGGTGAAGGGGAAGAGCGCCGACACGTTCGCGCCCATCGGTCCGTTTCTCGCGACGGCCGACGAGATTCCCGATCCGCATTCGCTGCGCATCTGGCTGTCGGTGAACGGCGGGATGCGGCAGAACAGCACGACTGCGAACATGATCTTCGACGTGCCGACGCTCGTCAGCTATATCAGTCAGTTCATGACGCTGCTGCCCGGCGACGTGATCAGCACCGGCACGCCGGCGGGCGTCGGCCTGGGCATGAAGCCATCACCGGTCTATCTCAAGGCAGGCGACGTCGTGGCGCTCGGCATCGATCGACTGGGCGAATCGTGCCAGAGAGTGGTCACGCACGCATGAACCGACACGTCCTCACCGTGAACCTTCGGAACGATCCCGCCGCCATTGCCGCGTATCGCGATCATCATCGCAGGGTCTGGCCCGAAGTCGTAGCGAGCCTGCGCCGCGCCGGCGTCAGGCGGATGGACATTCATCTGCTCGGGCGCACGGCGGTGATGGTCGTCGATCTCGCCGACGGCCTCGACCTCGCGCGCGTCTTCGCGAACCATCAGGCGTCGAGCGCTCGTGTCGCCGAGTGGGAGCGGCTGATGAAATCGCTGCAGGAGCCTCCGGCGGACGCGCGTCCCGGCGAATGGTGGGCGCGGATGGAGCCTGTGTTCCATCTCACCGAAGAGGAACCGGTGGTCGCGGGATGATCCAGCTTCGGCAGGCCTGGCCCCTTCCCTCGCGTCCGCGTCCCATCGTCGTCGTCGGCGCCGGCGCCATCGTGCGGACCGCGCATCTGCCGTCGTATCGGCGTCTCGCATTCCCCGTTGCCGGTGTGTTCGACATTCGGCCGGAGGCGTCCGAAGCGACCGCCCGCGAGTTCGGCGTCTCCACGGTCTTCCCAACGCTCGATGAAGCGTGCGCGTCGCGCGGCGTCGTCTTCGACGTCGCGGTGCCCGGCGATCAGATCCTGAGCGTGCTGTGCCGGCTGCCGCAGGGCGCCGCAGTGCTGATTCAGAAACCGATGGGCGAGGATCTCGCGACGGCCGGGCGGATTCTCGAGGTGTCCCGCGAGCGGCGGCTCGTCGCTGCCGTGAACTTTCAGCTGCGGTTCAGCCCGAACGTCATCGCGCTCGCGGATCTGATCGCGAGCAACCAGCTTGGCGAGCTCACCGACATCGAGGTCCGCGTCGTCGATCGCCAGCCATGGGAACAGTGGTCGTTTCTCGAGCGCGCGCCGAGGCTCGAAGTTCTCTACCATTCGATCCACTATCTCGATGCGATCCGCTTTCTCGCCGGCGAGCCGCGCGGCGTGATGTGCCGCGCCGTCGCACATCCCCGGCTCACGCCATTTCGCGACACGCGCAGCTCGATCGTCGTCGATTACGGCGATCGGATCCGCTGCTCGCTCACGCTCAATCACACACATCGACATGATTCGCGTCATCGCGCCTCGATGCTGAAGATCGAAGGGACCGGCGGCGCCGCGGTGCTGACGCTCGGCGTCAATCTCGACTATCCTGCGGGTCCCCCCGACTCGCTCGAGGTGGCGCTCGACGGCGGCGGGTGGGAGCCGGTGCCGTTGCGCGGCTCGTGGTTCACGGAAGCGTTCGAAGGACCGATGTCGAATCTCCAGCGGTTCCTCAGCGGTGAGGATCGAGCGCTCGTCTCGCCCGTCGAGGACGCCATCAAGACGATGGCGGTCGTGGAAGCGTGCTACACGTCGAGCGCCGCCGGCTCGACGCCGGTGCCAGCCGTATGACGGTCCAACTGTTTCATACCTGCCTGGCCAACGAGGTGGCCCCCGAGGTCGCGATGGCGGCCGTTCGCGTGCTCGAGCGGCTCGGATGCGATGTCGAAGTCCCGCCGGATCAGACCTGCTGCGGCCAGCCGGCGTTCAACGCGGGATTCCACGCCGAAGCGCGCCAGGTTGCGCGCCACACGATCGGCGCGCTCGAACGCACGACGGGCCCCATCGTCATCCCGTCCGGCTCGTGCGCCGACATGATCGTGCACCAGTACGAGCGGCTGTTCGAAGAGGACGCCGCGATGGCCGCGCGCGCTCACGCCGTGTCGGCGCGATGCCGCGAGTTCAGTCAATTCATTGCGGAACGTGGATGGCGGCCTTCGACCCTTCGAGAACCTCAGGGTCGTCCCGAGAAAGTGGCCTATCACCCCTCGTGCCACCTCCTCCGCGGTCTCGGCGTCGATCGTCAGCCGAAAGAATTGATCGCGTCGGTCGACGGCGCCACGGCGGTTGACGTCCGCGATCAGCAGGAGTGCTGCGGGTTCGGCGGGTTGTTTTCGGTGAAGAACGCCGACATTTCGAGCGCGATGCTCACGCGCAAGATGGACGCCATCGAAGCGTCCGGCGCCGATCGTGTGGTCAGCTGCGATCTCGGCTGCCTGCTGCACATCGGCGGCGGCCTCCATCGACGGGGATCGAACGTGCGCGCGCAGCATATCGCGGAATTCCTCGACGAGGCCGCGCGGTGACGCCGACCGCCTTCGTCGAGCGCGCCGAAGGCGCGCTCGCCGACGCGCAGCTTCAGCTGGCGCTGTCGCGTGCCACGGGCACGCTGGGATCGAGGCGCGCATCCGCATTCGAATCGCTCGAAAACGCCGACGCGGTGCGCGACGCGGCACGTGCGGCGCGCATGAACGCCATTGCGAACCTGTCCGGGCTGCTCGAACGATTCGAATCGAAGCTCATCGCGAACGGCGCGCAGGTGCACTGGGCGGAGACATCCGAGCAGGCGAATCACATCGTCGTCGATATCGCGCGCCACACCAGAACGGAACGGGCCGTCAAGAGCAAGTCGATGGTGTCCGAGGAGACGCACCTGAACGAGGCGCTCGAGCGCGCGGGCGTCACGCCAGTCGAGACCGATCTCGGCGAGTACATCGTGCAGCTGAGCCACGACCGGCCGTCGCACATCATCGCGCCGATCATCCATCTCACGCGCCAGCAGATCGGCCGCGTGATGGAACAGCGGCTGAACGTGCCGTACACCGACGACATCAGGACGCTGGCGGCGACGGCGCGCGCGAAGCTGCGCGAGGAGTTTCTGCGCGCCGACATGGGCATCAGCGGCGCGAACTTCGGCGTCGCCGACACCGGCACGATCTGCCTCGTCACCAACGAAGGCAACGGGCGGATGGTGACGACGATGCCGCGCGTCCACGTCGTGCTGATGGGGATCGAGAAGCTCGTGGCGTCGATGGCCGACCTCGACGTCTGCCTCAAGGTGCTCGCGCGATCGGGCACCGGTCAGAAGATCACCGTCTACACGACGATGGTGCGCGCGCCGCGGCGGCCGGGCGAAACCGACGGCCCGGACGAACTGCACGTCGTCCTGCTCGACAACGGCCGCAGCCGCATCCTTTCGGGCGACACCGCCGAGATCCTCGGCTGCATCCGCTGCGGCGCGTGTCTGAACGTCTGTCCCGTCTATCGCAACATCGGCGGCCATGCGTACGGCGATACGTATCCCGGTCCGGTTGGTGCCGTCGTCACGCCCGGCCTCCGCGGGCTGACCGAGTGGCGCGAGCTGCCTCACGCGAGCTCGCTGTGCGGCGCGTGCCGCGACGTCTGCCCGGTGCGGCTCGACATCCCGCGCATGCTGCTGGCGCTGCGCGCGGCGGCCGTCGCCGACGATCCGCAGCCGAAGTCGCTCGCCCTCGGCATGAAGGCGTTCGGCTGGATTGCATCGCGTCCGGCTCTGTATCGCGCCATGGCGCGGGTCGGCCGCCTCGCGCTTCGAAGCCGTGCGCGCAACGGATGGATTGGCGCGCTGCCAGGGCTCGCGGGCGGATGGACGAAGTCGCGCGATTTTCCGGCGCCGGCGGCGAGAACGTTTCAGGACGAGTGGCGCGCGCGCCGGAAAAGGCGTGCCTCGTGAGCGTGCGTACGGCAATCCTCGATCGCGTCCGCCATGCGCAGCGGACGGCAAAAATACCCGCTGCGACAACCGTAGGGGCCGAGCTTGCTCGGCCCAGTGCCACGGCTCGGCCCGGTGCGACGCAACAGGGTGGGGCGGCCCTTTCAGCGCCGCCGGCTCGCGGCCCTGAAAGGCCCGCGCCACGGCAGCTCGTCGAACGGTTTCGCGCCGAGCTCGCCGCGCTCGGCGTCGAGACGTTCGTCGAATCATCACCCGACGACGTGCGCGCGCGCGTGAACGCGATCGTCGGCGCGCGATCGGTTCTCGCATGGGACGCGCGTCAGCTTCCGTACGACGCGGATCGCGTGCTCGTCGGCGCTGCGCGCGGATCGAGTCCGCGCGACGTGCAGGCGGCCGCACAGATCGGAGTGACCGGCTGCGACGGCGCGATTGCCGAAACGGGATCGCTCGTGCTGCTGTCGGGCGAGGGGAAGCCGCGGACCGCGTCGCTGCTGCCGCCGATCCATCTGGCGATCGTGAGTGAGGCGGACCTCCGCGACACCATGGACGAGTTCTTCCGCGAACGCGCCGCCGACATCGCAGGCGCGGCCTGCTGCACGGTCGTCACCGGCCCGAGCCGCACGGCCGACATCGAGTTGACGCTGACGCTCGGCGTTCACGGACCAGGACAAGTGATCGTGATCGTTGGACCATAGGATAAGGACGCTCGCCTGAAAGGCTCGCGCTACGGCGCAGCCTCGCGCTCCAGCGACGGCGTACGCGACCCACGGGCGTAGCGCGGGCCCTTCAGGCGAGCGAACCGCGATGTAGCGCGAGCCTTTCAGGCGAGCAAACCGCGACGTAGCGCGAGCCCTTCAGGCGAGCGAACCGCGATGTAGCGCGAGCCTTTCAGGCGAGCGAACCGCGACGTAGCGCGAGCCTTTCAGGCGAGCGAACCGCGACGTAGCGCGAGCCTTTCAGGCGAGCGAACCGCGATGTAGCGCGAGCCTTTCAGGCGAGCGAACCGCGATGTAGCGCGAGCCTTTCAGGCGAGCGATGAGCGAAGACACGATGCGCATAGACGCTCACCAGCATTTCTGGAAATACGACGCCGCCGAGTACACGTGGATAGACGACTCGATGGCGGCGCTCAAACGCGATTTTTTGCCCGACGAGTCGGCGCGCGAGATGGCTCGCGTCGGCTTCGATGCGTGCGTCGCGGTGCAGGCGCGTCAGACGCTCGACGAAACGCGGTGGCTGCTCGGGCTGGCGGCTGAACATCCATCGATCGCCGGTGTGGTCGGCTGGGTCGATCTGCAGGCCGACAACGTGCGCGATCAACTGGCCGCGCTCGCGGGACACCAGAGGCTGGTCGGCATCCGCCACATCGCCCAGAGCGAACCCGACGATCGCTTCCTTTTGCGGCCACAAGTCGTTCGTGGGATACGACTTCTTGCCGATTTCGGCCTCGGGTTCGACATCCTTATATATAGGCGTCAACTCGGCTCGGCGGCTGAGCTGGCTGGCCGCCTCCCGAGCCAGCGATTCGTCCTCGATCACCTGGCGAAGCCGGACCTCCGCTCCGGCGAGATCGACGAGTGGGAGCGGGACATTCGCCGCCTCGCCGCGCAGCCGAACGTGTTCGCGAAGCTTTCCGGCCTGGTGACAGAAGCGAGCTGGGCGCAGTGGACGAGCGACCAGATCCGCCCGTACCTCGACGTCGCGTTCGACGCGTTCGGTTGGAACCGGCTCATGATCGGATCGGACTGGCCGGTCTGCACCGTTTCCGCCGACTACGCGCGCACCATGAACGTCGTGATCGACTATGTGGCCGCGCGTCCGGACCACGAACGGGACGCCGTGCTGGGCGGCAACGCGCGGCGCTTCTGGAATCTGAGAACGGCAGTCGCTACTGGAGAAGCGGTGTGATGGTGCGACGGTCTCTACGTTTCCTTCTCGTGATTGCAACCACGATAAGTGCGCTGCACTGTTCACGACCAAATCAACCCGGGACGCTCACGATCGCCGTCATCCCGAAAGGGACCACCCACGTCTTCTGGCAGAGCATTCACGCCGGCGCGGCGAAGGCCGCAGAGGAGCTCGGCGTCTCGATCATCTGGCGCGGACCGCTGCGCGAGGACGAGCGCGATTCGCAGGTCTCCGAAGTCGAAGGCTTCGTGTCGCGCGGCGTGTCGGGCATCGTGCTCGCGCCGCTCGACGAAGCGGCGCTCGCGCCGCCTGTCGCGGACGCCAGGCGCGCGGGGATTCCCGTCGTCGTCATCGACTCCGGCTTGAAGGGCAGCGACTTCGTGAGCTTCGTCGCGACCGACAACCGCAAGGGCGGCCGGCTGGCGGGCGAGCACCTGTCGAGCCTGCTGCACGACAAAGGGCGAGTCGTGATGCTGCGCTACGCCGAAGGATCGGAGAGCACGATCCAGCGTGAAGAGGGATTTCTCGAAGCGATCAAATCGCGTTCGGGGATCGAGGTCGTCAGCGCGAATCAGTACGGCGGCGCCGACGTCGAGGGCGCCTACAAGCGAAGCGAGGCGCTCCTCAGCGGCCTGAAGCGCGCCGACGGACAGCTCGACGTCGACGGCATCTTCACGCCCAATGAGTCGACGACGCTCGCGATGCTGCGCGTGCTCGAAGGCAACGGGTGGGCGGGCAAGGTGCGGTTCGTCGGCTTCGACGCGTCGGACACGCTGCTCAAAGGAATGTCCGACGGCGCGCTGAACGCGCTCGTGCTGCAGGACCCGGTCAACATGGGTTATCTCGGCGTGAAAACGATCGTGGCGCACATTCACGGGCAGCCGGTCGAGAAGCGGATCGACACCGGCGTCCGTCTCGTCGCGCGCGAGCACATGGACGATCCGGACGTGAAGGATCTGCTGCATCCAGACCTTGCGCAATGGCTGAAGCCTTCGAACCGGTAGCGATGCTCGAGCAATGGCTGAACCCATCGACCCGCTAGAAGTGGCAGCGCAGGCCTTTGGGCCTGCCCTCCTGGAGATGCGCGGCGTGCGCAAGTCATTCGCCGCGACGGTCGCGCTCGACGGCGTCGACCTCGTGGTGCGCGAGCGCGAGGTGTGCGGTCTCGTCGGCCAGAACGGCGCCGGCAAGAGCACGCTGATGGCAATCCTCGCCGGTGCGCTGAAACCCGATGCCGGCGTGATGCGGCTCGGCGGCGCGCCGTACGCGCCGCGCGATCCGCTGGACGCGCGGCAGGCCGGCGTCGCGATGATCTATCAGGAGCTGTCGCTGGCGCCGCACCTGACGGCGATGGAGAACATCGTTCTCGGCGTGGAGCCGACGCGCGGACCGCTCGCCATCGTCGATCGCGAGCGGATGCGGCGCACCGCGGAAGCCGCGCTCGCCGAGCTCGGGCACGCCGATATCGCTTCAGACGCGATCGTCGGCAATCTTCCGCTGGCGGCGCAGCAGCTCGTCGAGATCGCGCGGGCGATCGCGTTCGGCTGCCGCGTGCTCGTGCTCGACGAGCCGACGAGCAGCCTCACGCACGCGGACGTGCGAAAGCTGTTCGATCGCATCGGGCGGTTGAAGCGCCAGGGCATCGCCATCGTCTACATTTCCCATTTCATCGAGGAAGTGAAGGCGGTGTCCGATCGGTTCGTCGTGCTGCGCGACGGACGCAACGCGGGCGACGGCGTCACGTCGACGACCCGCGCCGAAGAGATCGTCGGGTTGATGGTCGGGCGCGCGTTCGACGAGCTCTATCCGCGCGGCGTTCGCACGCCGGGCGATCCGGTGCTCGAGCTCGACGCGGTCGTGCCGGGCGCCGCGACGCTGACGCTGCGTCGCGGCGAAGTGGTCGGCATCGCCGGATTGCTCGGCGCCGGCCGCACGCGGCTGCTGCGGACAATCTTTGGTCTCGAGCCGGTGAAGAGCGGTCGGATCGGCGTCGGCGTCTACTCCGGTCCGGCGGCGCCGCACGAGAGATGGCGTCAGGGGATGGGCATGCTCAGCGAGGATCGCATCGGCGAGGGGCTCGCGCGCGGACTGAGCATCGCCGACAACATGACGCTGTCGCGCCTCGAATCGCTCGGGCCGGCGTTCGCGGTGTTGCCGTCGCGTCAGGATGCGGCCGCGACCCGATGGATCGATCGCCTCGCGATCCGATGCGCGGGCCCGCGGCAGGCCGTCGCGGAATTGTCCGGCGGTAATCAGCAGAAAGTGGCGGTGGGCCGCCTGCTGCATCACGACGTCGACGTCCTCGTCCTCGACGAGCCGACCAAAGGCATCGACGTCGCGAGCAAAGCGCAGATCTACAAGTTGATCGATGAACTGGTATCCGGCGGCCAGAAAGCTGTACTTCTTGTCAGCAGCTACCTTCCGGAGCTGCTCGGCGTATGCGACCGAATCGCGGTGATGGCGCGCGGACGTCTCGGTGCCGCGCGCGATGTGGCTGAATGGAACGAGCACTCGCTGTTGATGGAAGCGTCGAGGACGCGCGCCGCGTCGTAATTACTCCGGGGGCCCCTGCGCCCCGGAGGCCGCGCCGTCTCGTCGACGAGGCCGGCGTGCTCGCCGGGCTCGTCGTCGTCGCGCTGATCTTCGGCGCGCTGATCGGCCCGCAGTTCTTCCGCGCGGCCAATCTCGAGCTGATGGCGCGGCAGACGGTCATCGTCTGCGTCGCCGCGCTCGGGATGACGATGGTCATCGTGTCGGGCGGGATCGATCTGTCGGTCGGATCGGTTGTCGCGCTCAGCACGGTGGTGACGGCGCTGATCCTCAATCGGCACGCCGGTCCTGCGGTGTCGGCCGTCGGCGCGATCGTTGCCGGAGCGCTGTGCGGCGCCGCCAACGGCCTGCTGATCACGCAGCTTCGGGTCGTGCCGTTCATCGTCACGCTCGGCACCATGCTGCTCGTACGAGGCGCGGCAAAAGGGCTCGCCGACGAGCGGCGCATCGAGGCGCCGATCACGTGGCTGAACAACCTGCTGCGGACGGTGCGCGACGGCAGCGGGCTGCTGCTGCCGACGGGCATCTGGCTCACCGTTGCGCTCGCAATCGTCGTGGCGCTGACGCTGCGGTACACGCGTTTCGGGCGCCATCTGTTCGCCATCGGCTCGAGCGAGCGGACGGCGCGGCTGTGCGGCGTGCGCATCAACCGCACGAAGGTTGCGGTCTACGCCGTCGCCGGCGCCTGCGCGGCGCTCGCGGGCGTCATGGAGTTCTCGAAGCTGTCGGTCGGCGATCCGACGGTCGCCGTCGGCCTCGAGCTCGACGTCATCGCCGCCGTCATCATCGGCGGCGGCAGCCTCTCGGGCGGCAAGGGCAGCGTCGTCGGCACGATCGCCGGCGCGGCGATCATGGCGGTGATTCAAATCGGCTGTTCGCAGCAGGGACTGCCGAATTGGGTGCAGCAGATCGTCACCGGATCGATCATCGTCGGCGCGGTGGCGCTGGATCGGTGGCGGAGTTCACAGAGTTAGCAAGAGAACACGGAGGATTTCAACCACAGAGACACAGAGACCCAGCGCGCCTCGCTTTGGCGGCGTCGCTACGCGACGCATGCCGGGCCGCGAAGCGGCCCGGCCGCCGAAGCGATCGGCGTTCAATGGGGTGCCCCAGGGGTGTTCGCGTGCAGTCTTCTCTGCGTCTCCGTGTCTCTGTGGTTTGAAAAAATTACACTTGATTATTCGCGAGCTTCACGTCATCGACCTGCGGTTCCCGACATCCAAGACGTTCGCGGGCACCGATGCCGTGCACGTCGATCCCGATTACTCGGCCGCATATGTCGTGCTGACGACGGATGCCGGCGTCGAGGGGCATGGGCTGACGTTCACCATCGGCCGCGGCAACGAGGTGGTCGTCGCGGCCGTCGACGCGTTTCGGCACCTCGTCGTCGGCCGGCGCCTCGAAGAGATCACGCCGGACTTCGCCGCGTTCTGGCACCGGCTCGCGTCGGACTCGCAGCTCAGATGGCTTGGTCCCGAGAAGGGGGTCATTCATCTCGCGCTGGCCGCCGTCGTCAACGCGGTGTGGGATCTGTACGCGAAGGCAGAGCGCAAACCACTCTGGAAACTGCTCGCCGACATGACGCCACGGCAGCTGGTCTCCTGCATCGATTTCCGCTACATCACCGATGCGTTGTCTGCGGACGAAGCCACCGGCCTGCTCGAACGACACGCGCGGACGAAGCGCGATCGCGAGGCCGAGCTGCTGCGCTGCGGTTACCCGGCTTACACGACGTCGGTCGGCTGGATGGGCTACGGCGACGAAGCAGTCCTTTCGCTCTGCCGTCAGGCGCACGCCGAGGGCTGGACGCACTTCAAGGTGAAGGTGGGAGGCCGGCCTGACGACGATCGCCGCCGCCTCGCGCTCGTGCGCGAGGCGATCGGTCCGGAGCGCACGCTGATGGCCGACGCGAACCAGCAGTGGGAGGTCGACGAGGCGATCGATCGCGTGCGCGAGCTCGCGCCGATGCGGCTCTGGTGGATCGAAGAGCCGACGAGCTCCGACGACGTGCTCGGCCATCTGACGATCGCGAAAGCGGTGCGTCCGATGGGCGTCGGCGTCGCCACCGGCGAGCACTGCGCGAACCGGATCGTGTTCAAGCAGCTGATGCAGGCCGACGCCATCGACTTCTGCCAGATCGACAGCTGCCGGCTCGGCGGCGTGAACGAAAACCTCGCGGTCATCCTGATGGCGGCGAAGTTCGGCATCCCGGTGTGTCCGCATGCCGGCGGCGTCGGCCTGTGCGAGTACGTGCAGCACCTGTCGATGTTCGATTTCATCGCCGTGTCGGGATCGATGGACGGCCGGGTCATCGAGTACGTCGATCACCTCCACGAGCATTTCGAGGATCCGGTCGTCATTCGCCGCGGCCGCTATATGCCACCGACCACTCCCGGCTACAGCATCACCATCCGCGAGTCGTCGCGACGCGCGTTTGAGTTCCCCAAAGGAGAAGCATGGACATGAAGTTCATCTCCAGAGCAACGTCGGCCTGTTCATCGATCACGGCGCGGCGATCGTCGCGGCGGGATTAGGCCCCGATGGAAGCATGGAGACGGCAGCCGCGCCCGCGACCGCGAGCGCCACGAGCACGAAGAACCCCGATCCGTAGCTGCCGGTGGAATCGCGGAGCGCCGCGACGCCCATCGGCACGACCGCTTCGGCGATGCCGTCGGCGGTGATGATGATGCCGAGCAGGCGTCCCATGACGCGGACGCCGAACAGTTCGGCGGCCATCAGAGGAATCAGCATGTAGTCGCCGCCCAACCCGACGCCGAAGAGAAACGCGAACACGCGCAGCATCGCCGGCATCGACGACATCGCCAGCGGCGGAATCGACAGCGCAACGATCGCGTACACCAGCACCATCACGTGCTTCTTCTCCCAGCGGTCGGCCAGCCATCCCATCGTGATGCGTCCGACGAGGCTGCCGACGAGCAGCAGCGACAGAATGCCTGCGATGTCGGCCTGACCGAGGTGGCGGTCGAGACTCAGATACAGCTTCAGGTTCTGCGTCGTGCCGCCGACGGCGCCGATCGACGTCATGCTGCCGATCGCGAGCAGCCAGAACGCCGGCCGCGTCAGCACAGGCCGCAGCGAGTCCGCCGCCGGAAGCTCGCGAGCGCGTTCGGGCGCCGGGCGATCGCGCACGAAGAAGGCCGGCGGGAACGCCACGGCAATCATCAGCAACCCGAGCCAGCGGAGCGCGCCGCGCCAGCCGAACGCCGTGGTCAGGGCGTGCGCGAGAATCGGCACGAGCGCGCCGCCGACGCCGATGCCGAGGTATGCGACGCCCATCGCCTTGCCGCGCCCGTCATCGAACCAGCGCGTCAGCAGCACCTGACACGGCAGCGGTCCGCCGCAGACGTAGCCGAGCGCGTTGAGGAAGTAGAAGACGTAGAAGCCGCCGGGCGTCGTGATGGTGGAGAGGCCGACGACGGCGGCGCCGGCCATCACGATGCCGGCGAGCATCAGGCGCCGCGCGCCGAACCGGTCGACGATCAGGCCCGCGAGGAATCCGAACACCGGGCCGATCACGACCTTGCTGATCGCGTTGCCGGAGGTCACCTGCCGGCGCGTCCAGCCGAGATCCTGAACGAAGAAATCGTAGAAGAAGGGGAGGCCGTACAACGCGAAGCCGACGATGGAGAAGAGCGCGAGGAAGGCGGCGGCGAGGGCGCGGGCGCGATCGCGCATAGCGATATATCATATATTCCCCACCGCGGCGCGCTACACTGTGGGCACCATGCCGCTGGCGGGCGAGCGGGACGCGCGACATCGCACCAAGCAGGAGTTCGCCTACCAGACGCTGCGCGACGCGATCATGCGCTGCGAGCTCCGGCCCGGCGAGCGCCTCGTCATCGACGACCTCGCGCGCCGCCTGCAGGTCAGCACCATCCCCGTCCGCGAAGCCATCCAGATGCTGCAGTCGGAGGGCCTCGTCGTCACCGTCCCGCACACCGGCGTCACGGTCGCGCCGGTCTCGCCCGAATCGGTGCAGGACGTCTTTGCCGTGCTCGAGGGGCTCGAGGTCGTCGCGTCGCGGCTCGTCGCCGAGCGCGCCAGTCCGCGCGAGCTCGAGTCATTGGCGACGCTCGTCGCCGACATGGATCGCGAGGTTTCTGCGAAACGCTACGCCCAGTGGGCCGCCCTCAACACGCGGTTCCATCTCACCATCAGCACGCTGGCGGGCCTGCCGATGCTTCGCGAGATGACCGAACGGGTGCTCGCGCGCTGGGATCGCGTGCGGCGCTACTTCTTCAGCGGCGTCCTCGTGCACAGAGTGAAGCGCGCGCAGCAGGAGCACAGGACCATCCTGACGGCGATGCGCGATTGTGATCTGCCGACGCTCGAAACCGCCGTGCGGCAGCACAATCGACGGGCGCTCGAGTCTTACATGAACTTCCTGAAGAGTTCGAAAGCGCGGCCGGAGCCGGCCGCTACCGACGTGGACGCGGCGCCTGCTGCAGCCGCCGCGCGATCGCAATCTCACGCGCCGCCGCATCCGCGTCGCCCTGCGCCTTCAGCGCGGCCGCGACGTCGGAATACGCGTCTGCGATCCGCGGGGCCCAGATAGTCATCCGCAGCTCGCTGACGCGCGCGCACTGATCGTTCGCGTCAACGGCCAGCCGCGCGCTCGACCGGCCGGACGGGCGGGCGTATATCGTATATGATCTGGACGATGCTGCGCCGGATCGCCGTCGAGGTCGGCGGTCGTCTTCGGTTGATTGGGCGTCGGCGGCATCGGACCGGCGGCCGACGCGATCGAACGGTTGGCCGCCGGAGCGCATCATGTACAGATCGCGACGGCGGCAATGATCAATCCTGCCGTGGGCATCGACATCCGCGATGCGCTCGCGCGACGTGCGGGCGTCGCGGTCGGCCGATGGGACGCCGCCACGGAACGGAGCCGGCACAAGCAGGGATGAGGCTGGACGATTGAGCTATCCGCGGATCGCCTCGCTCAAGACGGCCGCCGCATTTCGCGCGCATCTGGAGCGCTCGGGCATTGCTCTCGGATTCGACGAGCAGCTGTCGCCCCCGGCGGCGTCTCCGCTTGCGCAGCCGCTCGACATTGGCAGCGTGCGCGTCGGCAACCGGTTCTGCATTCTGCCGATGGAAGGATGGGACGGCACGCGCGAGGGCGAGCCGAGCGAGTTGACGCGGCGGCGATGGCGCCACTTCGGCATCAGCGGCGCGAAGCTGATATGGGGCGGCGAAGCGGTGGCGGTCCGGCACGACGGCCGCGCCAACCCGAATCAGCTGATGCTGACGCGAAAGACCGGGCGCGCCATCGCGTCGCTGCGCGGCGAGCTCGTCGCGTCGCATCGCGAGCGGTTCGGATCGAACGCGGATGCGGATCTGTTCATCGGGCTGCAGCTGACGCACTCGGGCCGGTTCGCGCGGCCGGATGCGTACGATCGGCCGGCGCCGCTCGCGGGAGCGGCGCACCCGCTGCTCGATCGACGCTTTCCAACTGCCGTCCGCATTCTCACGGACGAGGAGCTCGATCGGCTGGTCGACGACTTCGTTGCCGCGGCCGGCCTCGCACGCGACTGCGGGTTCCAATTCGTGGACGTGAAGGCGTGCCACGGCTATCTTGGCCACGAGCTGCTCGGCGCGCGCAGCCGCGACGGAAAGTACGGCGGGCCGCTCGAGAACCGCACCCGGTTCATGCGGCGGATCATCGAAGGGATTCGCGCGAACGTTCCCGGCCTGCAGATCGTCGTCCGCGTCTCGGCGTTCGACACCGTTCCATACCGCAAACGTCCCGACGGCGTCGGCGAGCCGGAAGACTCGGGAGCAGCCCTAAAGGGCTGCGCTACGGAAACGGGTTGCGGCATCGTTGAGACGGCAACACGGTCGATTGGTGAGACGGCAACACCGTCGATCGGTGAGACGACAACACCGTCGGTAGCGCAGCCCTTCAGGGCTGCCTTCGGCTTCGGCATCGTCACTCATGATGATCAGCTCGATTCGTCGCTCGAGGAACCGCGCGCGCTGCTCCGCATGCTGGAGGGGCTCGGCGTCCGCTGGATTTGCGTCACCGGTGGCAGCCCCTACTACAACCCGCACGTGCAGCGGCCGGCGATGTTCCCACCGCTCGACGGCTACGAGCCTCCGGAAGATCCGCTGCGCGGCGTGGCGCGGCAAATCAGAGCGACGGCGCTGCTGAAGCAGTCGTTTCCGAACCTCGTGTTCGTAGGCTCAGCGTACAGCTACCTGCAGGAGTGGCTGCCGCATGTCGCGCAGCACGTGATCCGCAACGGCATGGCCGACTTCGTCGGCCTCGGGCGGATGGTGCTGGCGTATCCCGAACTGCCGGCCGACGTCCTCGCGGGCACGCCGCTGCGGCGTGCGTCAATCTGCCGGACGTTCAGCGATTGCACCACCGGTCCGCGGCTCGGGCTCATGTCGGGATGTTTTCCGCTCGACAAGTTCTACGCGGGAAGGCCGGAGGCCGTTCAGATTCGAGACGTACGGACACGCTCGGCTAAAAGCCTCGCGCTACAGGTTGACGACGAATCCGCCGGCCGCTGCGCGAGCCTTTCAAGCGAGCAGGAGTCAGCTGGTAGCGCGAGCCTTTCAGGCGAGCGGGAGTCAACCGGTAGCGCGAGCCTTTCAGGCGAGCGGGAGTCAACCGGTAGCGCGAGCCTTTCAGGCGAGCGGGAGTCAAGCGGTAGCGCGAGCCTTTCAGGCGAGCGGGAGTCAGCCGGTAGCGCGAGCCTTTCAGGCGAGCGGGAGTCAAGCGGTAGCGCGAGCCTTTCAGGCGAGCGGGAGTCAACCGGTAGCGCGAGCCTTTCAGGCGAGCGGGAGTCAACCGGTAGCGCGAGCCTTTCAGGCGAGCGGGAGTCAACCGGGAGCGCGAGCCTTTCAGGCGAGCGGGAGTCAACCGGGAGCGCGAGCCTTTCAGGCGAGCGGGAGTCAACCGGGAGCGCGAGCCTTTCAGGCGAGCGGGAGTCAGCCGGGAGCGCGAGCCTTTCAGGCGAGCGGGAGTCAGCCGGGAGCGCGAGCCTTTCAGGCGAGCGGGAGTCAAGCGGTAGCGCGAGCCTTTCAGGCGAGCGGGAGTCAGCCGGTAGCGCGAGCCTTTCAGGCGAGCGGGAGTCAACCGGGAGCGCGAGCCTTTCAGGCGAGCGGGGGAGAACATGATGCGTTGGGTACTCGCATTCAGCATGATCGCCGTCGCCGCGCTGTCGGCGCAGCCGGCCCGGTCGACAATGAAGGGCGGCTACATCGTCGAGCACGATGCCGACGTCGCGAAGCAGGAGCCGGGCACGCACAACGGCGGCGGCCAGACCGTCGGCTATTCGTTCTTCGACAAGACGCCGAACATGCATTTCGTCTTCCGCAAGCGTGCGCTGAAGCCCGGATCGGGCATCGGCTACCACGAGCAGCGCGAAGACGAGGTCTACTACGTCCTCAGCGGCCGCGGCGTGATGACGCTCGACGACAAGCCCTTTGACGTCGGACCCGGGACGGCGATTCTCACGAGGCCCGGAAGCTCACACGGTCTGAGACAAACCGGCAGCGAGGATCTCGTCGTCCTCATCGCGTACGAGATCAAATGATCGCGACGGGACGAGAGCGCGCGCCGCGCGATCTGCTGCGGCACATCGACCGCGTGTTCGAGCTCTCCGCCCGCAAGATTCGATCGATCGAGCGCAGCTGGAATCCTGACGACGGCGCGCCGGTCTTCACCGTCGACGGCCAGTATCGCGCGCGCGGCTGGACCGAGTGGACCCAGGGCTTTCAGTTCGGATCGGCGCTCCTGCAGTTCGACGCCACCGGCGACCGCGAGTTCCTCGACCTCGGACGCTCGCGCACGATCGGACGCATGGCGCCGCACCTGACGCACACCGGCGTTCACGATCACGGGTTCAACAACGTCAGCACGTACGGAAATCTGTGGCGGCTCGCGCGCGAGCGGCGCTTCGATGCCGGCGAGTGGGAGCTGCGCTTCTACGAGCTGGCGCTGATGGTGAGCGGCGCCGTTCAGGCGCGGCGCTGGACGCCGATTCCCGGCGGCGGCTTCATCCACTCGTTCAACGGCGCGCACTCATTGTTCGCCGATACGATCCGCTCGCTCCGGGCGCTGGCGCTCGCCGACCGGCTCGGTCATCGGCTCCTCGAGGAACAGGACGCCCGCGTCGGCCTGCTCGATCGCCTGATTCAGCACGCGCGCGCGACCGCCGAGTTCTCCGTGTATTACGGCCGCGGACGCGACGGCTACGACGTACGCGGGCGCGTCGCGCACGAAAGCCTTTTCAACGCGTCCAACGGATCGTATCGGGGCCCGAACAGCCAGCAGGGATACTCGCCGTTCACCACATGGACGCGCGGTCTCGCCTGGGCGATGCTCGGCTTCGCCGAACAGCTGGAGTTTCTCGACACCGTCGACGACGACTCGCTGACATCGCACGGCGGCCGCGCGGCCGTCGAGCAGTGGATGCTCGATGCCGCGTGCGCAACGAGCGACTACTACATGGAGATCGCGGCGTCGGACGGCATTCCGTACTGGGATTCGGGTGCACCGAACCTCTCATCGCTCGGCGACTGGAGTCATCGTCCTGCCGATCCGTTCAATGAGTTCGAGCCGGTCGACAGCTCGGCCGCCGCGATTGCTGCGCAAGGCCTGTTGCGGCTCGGTCGGTATCTTGCGCAGCGCCGCGATGACGGAGCGCGCTATGCGCAGGCTGGACTGCTGATCCTCGACACGCTCTTCGATCCGAGCGGCCCGTACCTGAGCGTATCGGATCGGCATCAGGGTCTGCTGCTGCACTCGGTTTACCATCGGCCCGCCGGCTGGGATCACGTGCCGGCCGGCGCGCGCACGCCGCGCGGCGAGTCGAGCCAGTGGGGCGACTACCACGCACGCGAAGCCGCGCTCTACGTGCAGCGTCTGGCCTGCGACGGGCCGTACCTCGCGTTCTTCGGCGGCGATCGCGTGCAGGCGGCGGCATGACCGCCGAACGGTCCCGGCCGGTCGCGATCGTCACCGGCGGCACGCGCGGCATCGGTCTCGGCATCGCGCGCGCGCTGGCTCGCGACGGCTGGGACCTGGCGTTGTGCGGTCTCCGTTCGGAAGAAACCGTCGGCGAGATCCTCGATCAGCTCCGCGCCGGCGGCGCCGGCGTCATGTACCGCACGCTGGACGTCTCACGGACCGCCGATCATCCGAGATTCGTTGGCGCTGTGCGCGAGCGGTGGAGCCGTATCAACGCGCTCGTCAACAACGCAGGCCGCGGGCCGCGTGTCCGCGCCGATCTCCTCGACGCGACCGAAGAGAGCTTCGATGAAATTCTGCGCACGAATCTGCAGGGTCCGTACTTCCTCACGCAGCATGTCGCGAGGCTTCTTGTGACGCAGCGCCGCGAGCAGACCGATGCGCCCGCCGCGATCGTGTTCGTCACGTCGGTCTCGGCCGTCCTGGCGTCGACGAACAGAGGAGAGTACTGCGTGAGCAAGGCCGGCCTGTCGATGGCGGCGCGGCTGTTCGCCCTCAGGCTGGCCGATCACGGCATCCCGGTCTACGAAGTCCGGCCGGGGATCATCGCCACCGACATGACCGCTCCGGTTCGCGAGGCCTATGACACGCGGATAGCCGACGGCCTCGTGCCGGCACGGCGGTGGGGGACCCCTGAAGACGTCGGCCGGGTCGTCTCGGCGCTGCTGCGCGGCGACTTTCCTTATGCCAGCGGCTCGGTCATCGACGTCGACGGCGGCCTCTCGATTCCGAAGCTGTAAGTGCAGCCCTAAAGTCGCCGCATCTGTCTGCTCGGGTAGCGCAGGCCTTCAGGCCTGCCACGGTCTAAAGTCGCGCCGGTGGCTCGCCGATATCCCCCGTGAAGGTCGGTTTCAATGTCCACTCTCGTCGGTCTTGCCGCTCTTGCCGTCAGCGCCGCCGTTCCGCTCGGGACCGCTCGCCTCGTCCTCGGCCTCGTGCTGCAGCTGGTCAAGACCCGCGGCCAGAACTAGTCCGGTCGGCCGCCACTGCCTGCATGACGGGCAGCGCGAACTGAAGCAGTCCGCGCGCCTCCAGGAGAAACGACGGCGCGTCGCCGACCCGCCCGCCGCTGTTGCCCGTCTGCGCCAGATACGCGTCCACGATCTGCGCGAAGAAGCGATCCGGCCAGCCCGGGTGGGCGCCGCGATCGGACGTATCGACTTCCGCCATTTCACGCCACACGCGAGTCCCGTTCTCCTCGATCGGTACCTTGAATCTCGCCACGCGTTTGCCGTCGATGTCGACGATGTGCTCCGCGTAGTGCAGAAACGTGACGGTATCGTGATCGCAGCCGAGGAGGAGGATTTTTCCGCCGAGGGCGACGAACCGATCGAGCAGCGAAGCGCGACCGAACGCGTAGTCCCATGGCTGCGGCGCGATCAGATGGCCGCTCTGCCGTCCCCACACGACGAACCGCGCCACGTGGGGATTGACGACTGAGTCGGGATACGTTCGAAAGAGCTCGACCAGCGCGCCGTTTTCGCGCTGCGATCTTGCCGTGAACGGATCGAACGCCGGCAACTTCTCGACGAGCTCGCGCTCCTGTTCCGCATCCAGATGCCCGCGTCCGACTTCGTCCACGTATTCGGGACAGCTCGCGTACATGATGAGCGTCCCGTCCGGCGTCAGCGCGTCCTTGAGCGCGAGGTGAATCTGATCGGGCCCGCCGGCGACCGGGCCCACGGCGCGTATCGACGCGTGCAGCATGACGGTGTCCGCGGCGGCGACGCCGATCGCTCGAAACGCGGATGCGAGCTCCGCCCTTGAATACATCGGCTGACCGATTATAGTGAGGAGCCGTGCCGGTGGCCTCGAACGTCAGTTCGCAATCGTGAAGCTCGCGCACCTGCCGTATCGCGCGGCGCTCGCGGAATACGACGCGCAGGCTCGCGCGCTCGTCGACGCGTGGCGCGAAGGCGACCCGGATGCGGTTCGCATCATCAGACACAACCATCCGCGCTTTCTGGACGCCGAAATCACATGGCTGCCGCGGAAGATGTCGGACGCCGAGGCGCGGAGCGTCACGTTCGATCTGTCGGATGCACAACTCACGATCGCGCGCTGGTACGACTTCGGCGGCTGGCCGCAGCTTGCCGAATACGCCGACGCCGTGACGCGCGACGATTCTCCGATCTCGCGCTTTGAATCAGCCGTCGAAGCGGTGATCAATGGAGACGAGGCGTTGCTGGCGTCGCTGCTCGGCGCGCATCCAGACCTCGTTCGGGCCCGTTCGGCGCGCGTCACGAAATTCGATCCGCCGCGCCACCGGGCGACCCTGCTGCACTACATCGCGGCGAACGGCGTCGAAGGCTACCGTCAGAAATCTCCGGCCAATGCCGTGGCCATCGCGACGATGCTGTTGAAGGCCGGCGCCGAGGTCGACGCTCTTGCGGACATGTATGGCGGCGAATGCACGACGCTGAGCATGCTCGTGTCGAGCACGCCTCCGTCGCAGGCAGGCGTGCAGTCGGCGCTCGTCGACGTGCTCGTCGATTTCGGCGCCTCGCTCGAACCGAAAGGCGCCGGCGCGTGGACGTCGCCCTTGATGACGGCGCTGGCGTTTGGTTTCCGCGACGCGGCCGAGGCGCTCGTCCGCGGCGGCGCGCGCGTAGACCACGTCGCCGCGGCCGCCGGACTGGGCCGTTTCGACCAGACGCGTCAGCTGCTCACCGGTGCGACCGGCGAGGACCGCCATCGGGCGCTCGCTCTGGCCGCGCAGCACGGTCACGTGGACATCGTCGGCATGCTGCTCGACGCCGGAGAGGATCCCAACCGGTACAATCCGAAGGGCAACCACGCGCACTCGACGCCGTTGCATCAGGCTGTTGCGGCTGGTCATGAGGCCGTCGTCCGACTGCTGATCGAGCGCGGCGCGAGACTGGACATGAAGGACACGATCTATCAGGGCACGCCGCTCGGCTGGGCCGTATACTGCGGTCAGCCTGCAATCGCCGATCGCCTTCGCGCGCACGGCGCCGCCTGAGACCGCCGTCGACCGGCCATTGCGCCGACGGCTGACCTGCCCGTGAACAAATCACACGTGAACGACACCTGCTGAAATCGGCGCGTTGACCTGGTATCGCGCTTGTAAGGTTCCGCGCCGAGGTACACACACATGGCAGGGCGACGTGGCGTCTCGCGCAGAAAATTTCTCGAATCGGCGGCGATCGGAACCGGAGCGATCGCGCTCGGCCGCCACGCTGCGCTGGCCGAACGGATCGGCGCAGCGGCGCGACCGAACCCCGCCCGATCGGGCATCGATCACGTCGTCGTCGTGATGATGGAGAATCGCTCGTTCGACCACATGCTCGGCTGGCTGCCAGGCGCCGACGGCAAGCAGGCCGGACTTACGTACGTCGATCGCGCCGGGATTGCGCACGCGACGCATTCGCTCGCGCCCGACTATCAAGGCTGCGCGCATCCGGATCCGGATCACTCCTACGACGGCGCGCGTGTCGAGTACGACGGCGGCGCGTGCGACGGCTGGCTGCGCGCCGGCAGCAACGACGAGTACGCGATTGGATATTACGAGGCGGGCGACGCGCCGTTCTTTGCGCGCGCGGCGACCGACTGGACGGCGTGCGATCGGTACTTCGCGGCGTTCATGGGACCGACGTTTCCGAATCGCATGTACCAACACGCCGCCGAGACCGATCGCATCAGCAATACCCTTCGAGCCGAGCACGCTGCCGACGATCTGGGATCGGATCGCGGAGGCAGGCCTCACCGGGCGCTACTACTTTCAGGATGCGCCGTTTCTCGCGTTGTGGGGCGCGAAGTACGTGCCGATCGCGCGCCCCTATCGCGCGTTCCTGCTCGCGTGCGCGACGGGGCTGCTTCCGCACGTGTCGTTCGTCGATCCACGGTTCATCGAAGAGCTGACCGGAACGACTAGCGATGACCATCCGCATGCGGACATTCGGAACGGTCAGGCCTTTCTGAATCAGGTGTACAGCGCCGTGACGACGAGCCCGGCCTGGCCGCGGACGCTGCTCGTGATCAACTACGACGAGTGGGGCGGCTTCTTCGAGCACGTGCCGCCGGACACGGTGCCGATTCCGCCGGCGGCGCAGGTGGCAGGCGATCAGGATGGACGCCGCGGCTTCCGCGTGCCGTGTCTGCTCATCTCGCCGGTGGCGCGGCGCGCCTTCGTGGCGCACGACGTCTTCGATCACACGTCGGTGCTGCGCTTCATCGAGTGGCGATGGGGGCTCGAGCCGCTGACGGCGCGCGACGCGGGAGCCAACAACCTCGCCGATGCGCTCGACTTCACTCGCAGAAACCGCCGGACGACGCAATACGCGGTGCCGCCCGGACCGTTCGGCGCGCCGTGCCCGTCATCCGAAGCGAACCCGTTCGTCATCCTTCGCGATCTGGCGGCGGGCTTGGGATTTCAGCTGCCCACCTCGTAGATGTACAGCGTCGACGTGTCGTTCAATATCGACCCTCGTCGCGGCGACGACAGCCAGTCAGCCGGACGCAGTCAGCCGGTCGTTGACTCCCGTTCGGCGAACACGAGCATGTAGCCGTTCGGATCGCTGATGACGAATTCCGTTTCGCCGTATGGCTGGACCTGCGAGCGGCTTCGCTTCGGACACGTTACGTTCCTTCGATGTCCTGCCCGAAGCACAAGCGGTACCCGTTGCAGTCCTCGACGTCGAAGTCGCGGCAGCCGTACGGCTGATCGCAGACGTCGCGCGTGATCTTCACACCTTTCGACTTGAACTCGGCGTTGAGCGCGTCGGCATCGTGTATCCAGATGTACGCGTCCCAGGCTCCGCCCTCAGGATCGGCGAAGCGATTGGGCCGCATGACGCCGGTTCGTTCGAGCTGCGCGAGCATGATCACGATGCCGCTGCGCCGGACCATGCAGAAAGACGGCGGATCGCCCCAGAAGCGTTCGTAACCGAAGCCGAGCCTGTCGCGGTAATAATTCGCGGTCGCGACGACGTCGTCGACGATGAAGCAGGGTGCGATGCCCCAACGCTCGCGACCTTCACGATTGGTGTCCGCCATCAGTCCATGCGGCGCAAGACCGCCAGCGCGGTCGCTACGTGCGCATTCATAGTCGCACGGCGCCATCGAGTTTGCCGAGATCGTGGTCGAACGTTCCGAGCGGTCCGTGCCCGGCTTTCCGGGTGACCGCGACCATCAGGCAATCCGAAAAGCCGACCGACGGCCGTCGCCGGAAATGCTCGACGGCCGCGACGACCACATCCGCGTCCTGCAATGTGAGGTGTTCGTGGTTCAGCAGCATG
Organism: Acidobacteriota bacterium; assembly: GCA_003222395.1. GTDB lineage: Bacteria > Acidobacteriota > Vicinamibacteria > Vicinamibacterales > CAVVIG01 > Gp6-AA45. The sequence continues at coordinate 146,282 of QHWB01000030.1, read as the reverse complement.
TCGACGGCGGTGGCAATTGCCTCCGGACCGCGATTGTAGACGGATGCAAGCACCCACGTGGCCTCAACGAGCGCCAGATGTGGAACCCATGCTGCATGGGCGACGAACGCTTCGGCCGCGGCAACCTGTTTCGTATCGTCTCGCGTGACGAGCCGGACGAGCACACTGGTATCAACGGCTCGCATGGCGCCGTTTGATGTACCGGCGAATGCCGGCCTTCATCTCCGCAGCGGTTCGACGTCTGGGAGTCTTCGAAAAGAGGGACCTGTGAATATCCTCGGATGTAAAGCGACCCGCCTTGCGAACGACGACTCTATCGCCCTCATCGTCCCATTCCAGAACCGAACCCGGGCCGACGCCAAGCCTCTGACGGACCTTGGCCGGAACGGAAATCTGACCCTGTGCGGTGAGTTTCGAATGAGCGAGGGGCACGACGGACATATTACCATGGTAATGGGCCGATATCGTCGACGCGAAAATCAGCTGGCGGATCATGTACCACATCGCAGGCGACGCGATAGCGATCCTCGACGTGTTCCGCAAACAGACTGAGGCGACTCCGAAGGTCGTCGTCACGGCGTGTCGCCGCCGTTTGAACGAATACCATCGGCTCACAGCATCGCAGAAGGATCGGCAACATGCGAAAAGATAAGCGCCGGCGGCTGGAGCGCGCCGGATGGGTCATCGGCGATGCCGGCGACTTCCTGAACCTGTCCGACGACGAGCGCCGATTCATCGAAACCAAACTCGCATTGGCGGCCGGTCTGCGACAGTGGCGTGAACATCTGGGCTTGACCCAGACGGAGGTCGCGGAACGATTCGGATCCAGCCAATCACGCGTCGCGAAAATGGAAGCCGCAGACCGGACCGTCAGTACAGATTTGCTGCTGCGTTCGCTGTTTCGCCTTGGCGCCAGTCGTCGAGATGTTGCCCGCCTCTTGAGCCAAAGGTCGCGAAGGCGCGCGGCTTAGCGATCATCGCTGAGCCGCAGCTCGCTTCTTGGAACAGATTGAGCATCCTGTTGCGGCTAAGTCATCTGCGGAACGACGCCGAGCTGCTGGAGCAGGCTGAGGCCGTCGAATTCGACCCACTCTTCGGCGATTCGCCCGTTGACGAAGCGAGTGATGCCGTGTTTGCCGGCTGGCGATGAAGCTCTGTTCACAGTGCCTCCTTTGCCATGCGCTCGGCTGAAAGCCTCGCGCTACAACCGGAACGGCGCCCCAGCCCCAGTAACCAGCCCCCAGCAACCAGCCCCCAGCAACCAGCCCCCCGGCAACCGGCAACCAGCAACCAGAAGAATCTATCGATGCTCCGGAAGCGCAAACGCGTATAACGACGCCCCACCGGCAACGAGCATGTACTGACGGCCGTCGAGCTCGTACGTGATCGGCGAGTTGCCGACGCGGCCGATGCCGGAGTGCCACAGCGTCGCGCCGTCGCTCGTGCGAAGCGCGATGACGTTGCCGGCGGTGTCGCCGGTGAACGTCAGGCCCGATTCGGTCGTGAGCACGCCAGCGGCCGAGGCGCCTTCGCCGAGGTCGTGGCTCCAGCGAATTTTGCCGGTCTGATAATCGATCGCCCGCAGGATGCTCTTGCCGAACACGCCATAGTCGGCGCCTGCCCACCCGTACGCGCCGTGATCCGATCGGAAGAAATAAATGCCGTACGCGTCGTGGGCGCTGACGACGAGCACGCCAGTCTTCGGATCGAAGCTCGGCGATCGATAGTTCGTGCCGCCGCTCTCGTCGGGCGCGACCAGACGTCCGTCCCGCGCCGGTTCCTTCGCGGGATTCGGAATCGGACGCCCGTCCTGATCGATCCCCGTCGCCCAGTTGGCCGTCGCGAACGTCGTCGTCAGCAGGCTGCGTCCCGTCGTGCGATCGAGCACGTAGAAGTAGCCGTTCCGCGATGCCTGCATCAGCAGCTTCGCTGGCGTTCCGTTGAACGAGCCGTCGACGAGAACCGGCACTTCGGCCGCGTCCCAGTCGTGCGTGTCGTGGCGCGTCGCCTGAAATCCCCACGCGAGCCTGCCCGTATCCGGATTGAGCGCGAGGATGCTGTCGGTCCACCGATTGTCGCCGGCGCGCACCGGACCGTTCAGAACCGGCGTGGGGTTGCCGGTGCCGACGAACAGGAGGTTCGATTCGGGATCGTAGGTGCCGGTCATCCACATCTGACCGCCGGTGGCGCCGTCGCTCGGATTGCCCGCAGTGCCCGGCGGCGGCGTGCTGTAGAACGTCCACTGCGTTTTTCCAGTCTCCGGATCGACCGACGTGAGGATGCCCGGCAGATTGTCGAAGTCGCCGGAGACGCCGACGAGCAGGTGATCGCGAATCAGCAGCGGCGCGTTCGTCGACCAGTAGCCCTTCTTCGCATCGGCAATCGTGACGTTCCACTTCACCTTGCCGTCCTTCGCGTCGAGCGCGATCAGATGCGAGTCGGGCGTGGTCAGGAAGACCGAGTCGTTGTAGATCGCCATTCCGCGGTGGCCAATGTGGAAGCCTTCGTTGGCCGGATACGTGTAGTGCCACAGCTGATGCGCCGACCGCGCGTCGATCGCCCACGCGTGATCGGGCGCCGAAATGTAGATGACGCCGTTGGCGAGGATCGGCGTCGCCTTGATCGACTGCGTCTGGCCGGTCGCGAACGCCCATGCCAGCGTGAGCTGATGAACGTTCGCAGGCGTCATCTGCGTGAGGCTGCTGTGACGGCGGCCGCTGTAATCGCCGTGGTACGTCGTCCAGCTGTCCTTTGCGTCCTGCGCCGCGAGGACGCCGACGATAGCGAGCGACGAGAGGGCCCACGCCGCGCATCGCTGCAGCGCGGCGCTAACGGAGCGTCTGCAGATACGCCAGGACGTTGTGCATGTCGTCATCGGTGTACCTTCCAAGCTGATCGGCGTGCGCCTCGAGCGGGTTGTCGACGGTGAACGTCACCCGACCGGCCGGCCACGATCGGTATCGTCCTTCCGCGTCGGTGAGCGCGACGGTGAACTCGTCGCGATAGGCAAGCGCGCCGGCGACCAATTCGCCCGATGGCAATCTCACCGCGACCGTCGCGCCGCGCGCTCTCGACGGATACAGCATCCGCTGCAGCAGCTCCAGTCCCTGCAGCCGCTTCGCGACGCCGGCGAGATCGCCGGTGGGCGAGTGGCACGTCGCGCAGCGGCCGGCGCCGTTGAAGTACTGTCGGCCGGCGTCGGCGTTGCCCGTTTGAAGATCCGCGGCGTTCACCGACCGTCGCGCGCCCGGCGACTCCGATTTGATCTTCTGATCGTGGATGAACGCGACGATCGCCGCGAGGTCGGCGTCGCTCAGTCGAAACGGCGGCATCCCCTTGTCGGCGCGGCCGTCGCGGATGACGGGACCGATCTTGTCTCCGCCGACGTCGTCGGCGACGATCGCCGAGCGCGTCAGGTTCGGACCGGTCTCGCCGCCCATCGCGTCGCGTCCGTGACAGAAGCCGCACTGTGCGGCGAAGGCGCGTTGCCCCGCCTGCAGCTGCTCGGGCGACCGAGGCTGCGGCGAGGCGGCCTGAAGGACAACGACAACGCCGATTAATTCTGTTAGATTCTGCAATCGTTTGCCCATCGATCGCGGAATCTATCATGGCTGACGCGTTCGTACCGCGCCCCGAGCACAAGTTCTCGTTCGGCCTCTGGACGGTCGGCAACCGCGGACGCGATCCGTTCGGCGACGCCGTCCGCGACCCGCTGCCGCCCGAGGAGGCCGTCGCGCTGCTCGCCGAGGCGGGCGCGTGGGGCGTGAACCTGCACGACAACGACCTCGTGCCCATCGACGCGTCGGCGTCGGACCGCGACCGCATCGTCCGCGGCTTCAGGAGCGCCTGCGAGCGGCACGCGATCGTCGTGCCGATGGCCACCGTCAACCTGTTCTACGATCCGGTGTTTCGCGACGGCGCGTTCACCGCCAACGATCCCCGCGTGCGCGCCTACGCCGTGCAGAAGACGATGCGCGCGATGGACCTGGGTGCGGAGCTCGGTGCGCGCATCTTCGTGTTGTGGGGAGGACGGGAAGGCACCGAAACCGACGCGTGCCGCCGGCCGGACGAGGCGATCAAGCGGCTCCGCGAAGCGGTGAATTACCTGTGCGAGTACTCCATCGACCGCGAGTACGGGTTCAAGTTCGCGCTCGAAGCGAAGCCGAACGAGCCGCGCGGCGACATCTACATGGCGACAACCGGCGCGTACCTCGGCTTCATCCCGACGCTCGATCATCCGGAGATGGTCGGCGTGAATCCGGAAGTCGCGCACGAGCACATGGCCGGCCTGAACTTCCTGCATGCGGTCGCGCAGGCGTGGGAAGCGGGAAAGCTGTTTCACGTCGACCTGAACGATCAGTTTCCCGGCCGCTACGATCAGGACTTCCGATTCGGTTCGGCGAACGTGAAGTCGGCGTTCTGTCTGGTGAAGTTTCTCGAGGACGTCGGCTACGACGGCCCTCGCCATTTCGATGCGCACGCCTACCGCACCGAGGATTATCGGGGCGTGCTCGAGTTCGCGCGCGGGTGCATGCGCACCTACCTGATCCTTCGCGAGCGGGCGAAGCAGTGGCACGCCGACGCCGAGATTCAGGCGCTCGTCGCGTCGGTCGGCGACGCGCACGACGCGCCGAACTTCTCCAGATATTCGCAGCGGAACCGCGACGCGCTGCTCGCGTCGACGTTCGACCGCGCCGGGCTCGCGAAGCGCGGGCTCGCGTACGAGCGTCTCGATCAGCTGACGATGGAAGTGCTGCTTGGTGTCAGATGATCTGACAACGGTAGCGCAGGCCTTCGGGCCTGCCGTCGCGGGAGCGGCCCTGAAGGGCTGCGCTACCATTCAGCACACGAGCCGGGTCACCTTGCGAGCAGGAGCAGATTGATGAAACGAGCAGTCTCCGCATGCGTCGGAGCGGTGCTGATCGCCGTCGCCGTGACGCCGCGCGCCGCAGCGCCGGGCCGCGTCATGATCCTCGACGGCGAAAGCGGCGGGCCTTATCACCGGTGGCAGGTGATGACGCCGGTGCTGAAGAAGATCCTCGTCGAAACCGCTCTGTTTACCGTCGACGTCGTGACGGCGCCGCCGCCTGGCGCAGACTTCAGCGCGTTCGAGCCAGCCTTTGCACAGTACGCCGCCGTCGTGATGAACTACGACGCGCCAGACGACCGATGGCCGGCGAGCGTGAAAAGCGCCTTCGAACAGTACGTGCAGAACGGCGGCGGACTCGTCGTCGTGCACGCGGCCGACAACGCGTTTCCCGGGTGGAAGGCGTACAACGAGATGATCGGCGTCGGCGGCTGGCGCAATCGCAACGAGAGCGCCGGACCGCGGTGGTTCGTCAAGGACGGCGCGCTGACGTCCGACAACTCGCCGGGCCCCGCCGGGAGCCACGGAACGCGTCTGCCTTTCGTGATCGCCGTTCAGGACGCGAATCACCCGATCACGAGAGGGTTGCCGAAGGCGTGGATGCACCAGGGCGACGAGCTCTATGCGTCGCTGCGCGGACCCGGACGCAACATGTCGGTGCTCGCGACGGCCCATTCCGATCCGGCCAATCACGGCACCGGACGCGACGAGCCGCAGCTCATCGTCGTCCGGTACGGACGCGGGCGCGTCTTTCACACGACGCTCGGACACGACGTGAACGGCGCGAGCTCGGTCGACTTCGTCGTGACGCTTCAGCGCGGCACGGAATGGGCGGCGACCGGCGCCGTCACGCAGACAGTGCCGGCGACCTTTCCGACGGCGGACACGGTGAGCTATCGCGCCGATCTGGCGGCGATGGATCCGATTTACCGGAACGGGTTGAATCCGCTCGACGCGCCGCGGCAGTGAGCCTCTATCTCGGCCTCGATTCCAGCACGCAAAGCCTGACGGCGATCGTTCTCGACGTCGACGGCAATCGGACGGAGGCCGTCTTTGAATCGTCGCTGCAATTCGACGACGCCCTGCCGCAGTACGGCACGCGGCACGGCGTGCTGCCACGGAGTGAACCGTCGGTAGCCGTCTCGTCGCCGCCGCTGTGGGCGGACGCGCTGGACGTGATGATGGCTCGAATCGCGGCGAGCGGTCTGGACCTGCAGCGGCTCGAAGCGATTGCCGGCTCCGCTCAGCAGCACGGCAGCGTGTACTTCAACGCGAATGCCGCTTCATTGCTCGCGCAGCTCGATCCCGCCCATCGCCCGGGCGCGCAGCTCGCACCGGCGCTGTCGCGGCTGGTCGCCCCGATCTGGATGGACTCGAGCACGTCGGCCGAGTGCGCGGAGCTCACGGCCGCGCTCGGCGGATCGACGACGCTCGCCGAGCGTACCGGCTCGCGCGCGTTCGAGCGGTTCACGGGACCGCAAATCAGAAAGTTTTTCAAAACGGATCCGGCGGCATACGCGGCGACCGCTCGAATTCATCTCGTCAGCTCGTTTCTGGCATCGCTGCTCGCCGGGCACGACGCGCCGATCGATCCTGGCGACGCGTCCGGCACCAATCTGATGGATCTCGCCACGGCGCAGTGGTGGCCGGCCGCGCTCGAGGCGACCTCGCCGTCGCTCGGGCGCAAGCTGCCGCGAATCGCGCCGTCGTGGACGATCGCCGGCACGCTCTCGCGGTACTGGCAACGGCGTCATCGTTTGCCGCCGGCGCGGGTCGTGTCGTGGTCCGGCGACAACCCGTGCAGCCTGATCGGGACGGGCCTCGTGCGCGAAGGGGTCGCGGCGATTTCACTGGGCACGAGCGACACGATCTTCGGGCTCATGCGCGCGCCCCGGATCGATCCGACGCTCACCGGACACGTGTTCGGCGCGCCGACCGGCGACTACATGGGGCTGACATGTTTTGCGAACGGTTCGCTCGCGCGCGAGCGCGTCCGCGACATGTTCGGCCTCACGTGGAGCGGCTTCTCGCAGGCGCTCGCCGCGACGCCGCCGGGCAACAATGGACGCGTGCTTCTGCCGTGGTTCGATCCCGAAATCACGCCGCCGGTGCTCGTCGCGGGGGCGCGCCGCTACGGTCTGGCGGAGGACGATGGACCTGGCCACGTGCGCGGGGTGGTGGAAGGACAGATGCTGTCGATCGCGCGTCATTCGAAATGGATGGGCGTGGAGTTCGACGACATCCGCGCGACCGGCGGCGCGGCCGCGAACCGCGAGATCCTGCAGGTGATGGCCGATGTGTTCGGCGCGGAGGTGCATCGATTCGCCGTTGGAAATTCGGCATGCCTCGGCGCGGCGCTCCGCGCGCGGCACGCGCACGCGGTCGCTGCCGGCGATGATGTCTCGTGGGACGACATCGTGCGAAACGTGGCGGCGACGGTCGATCCGGTCCAGCCGGATCCGTCGCGCCATGCGATCTACCAGGAGCTCATGAGCGTGCATGCGGCGTGCGAAGCGCACGCGCTCGGCCGCGGACCGGCGCGGGCGATGTAGCGCAGGCCTTCAGGTCTGCGTCCGGCGCCTTTCGGCAGCCCTGAAGGGCTGCGCGACGCTTCAGGCGAGTATGTCGGTATCGGAACGGACATGGATCACAGCCGGTTTGCCGTCCGGCGCATACGAGGCGCTGACCCGCGAGCTGCCGGCCTCGCGCCTCTGGTCGCTGCTCCTCGAAGTCGTCGACGCGCGCGCCGCCGCGCGGCGGCCGGCGTCGTTGATGGAGCAGTGGGATCGCGATCGGTTCGTGGGCCTGGCCGCCGTCGATCAGCGGGCGCAGCTGGAGGTCGATCGCCATCTGCTCGACGCGGCGTCGGCCTTCGAATCGATTGAGCTGTCGCCGGTCGCGCCGCTCGGCGTCTGCTCATCGATGGGGCGCGCGAGTCAGAACAAAGTGCTTTCGGCGCTGCGCGGCACGGAAGTCGTCGCCGATCCGACCAACGTCATGGCGCTGGAGTGTGCGCGCCGCCTTCGCCGCGACCCGCAGGCGGTCGTCCGCCTCGCGACGTCGCATCGGTGCGTTCGCGCGCAGGAGATTCCCAAGGTACGCGGGTTCACGGCGCATTTCCGCATGTTCTGTCTCGCCGGCGCCGGCGTGGAGCGCGGGAATCACGCGTTCGTGGTGGGAGCGATCGCCGAGCAGATCTCGGTCATGATCGACGCGCTGGAGCGTCTCGAACGGCACGGCTTCGCGTTTCCGGAAAAGCGCATCACCGTGCTGGCATCGGAGGCCAAGGCGGCGCTCGGCGACCGCATCGCGGAAAAAGTCGGACGGCCGCGGATCGCTCGCGGCGTCCTCGATCATCAGTACTACGACGGACTGCGGTTTCAAATCGCCGCGCGGTCCACCGATGGTGTCGACGTGCCACTCATCGACGGCGGCGCATTCGACTGGGTGGCAAGGCTCGCATCGAACAACAAGGCCGTATTCATCGCGACGGGCGCCGGCTCGCAGCTCGTCCCGCTGCTGTTCCGTCAATCAGGCTCCGACTCGTAGAGCCATCGTCTTCACGTTGCCACGAGCGACGCGCCCGGTATCGCGCCTTGTCTTTTTGCCGATCATCTGCTACGTGTAGTGGTTTCCGAGGACGGACGACATGAGCGATGCGATCAATCCCGTGGATTGGTTCGAGATTCCGGTCAACGATATCGCGCGGGCGACGGCCTTCTATCAACGGGCGCTCGGCGTGACGCTGAAGCCGATGGAACAGGGACCGATGAAGATGGCCTGGTTCACCGGCCAGCCTGGGGGGTCCGGCGCAAACGGCATGCTCGTGCAGGGGCCGGGACGCACGCCGTCGAAAACAGGCACCCTCGTCTATTTCACGGTGCCTGAGATCGACGCCGCGCTCGCGAGCGTCGAGCGCGCCGGCGGCAAGGTCGTGCTGCCGAAGGCGAGCGGCGACTACGGATCGATCGCGCACTTCGAGGATTCCGACGGAAACCTCGTCGCGCTGCACCAGCCGCCGAAATGAGATTGTCTTCGCCGAATCGGTACCGCGGCGGCATGGCCACGAAACACACGAAATCACCAGACACGTGAAAACTGTGAAATATTTCGCAGGTCTCGTGTTTTCGTGATTTTCGTGACAGATGCCACGGGTCGCGATTTGGCGCGGACGCGCGGCTAGAGCCTCGCGCTCCCTTTCCTCGCCTGTGATCGAAGACTCGTTGTGAGGCAGAATGCGCTCGTGCTGCGTCGTCTGACCGACCGTAAGGAGTGGAAGTTCTTCGCCGTCCTGCCGAAGGCCGATCCTCCGCTGGCCGCGGCATGGTGGACGGTTCTCCTGCTGCGCGGCGTCCTGCCCGCGGCGTTCGCGATCGCGATGGGCGTGCTCGTCGGCGCCGTGCAGGGCGGCCATTCGCTCGCGGCCCCGCTCGCGTTTGCCGGCGCCGTCTTCGTCCTCCTTCAGGTCCTGAGTCCGATTCATCAGGCGATCAGCTCGAACCTTGGCGACCGCACCGCCGCGTGGCTGTACGACCGCCTCACCGAGGCATGCGTGCGCCCGCCCGGAATCGGACACCTCGAGGATCCGACGCTGACGAGCGACCTGACGGTCGCGCGCGACTTCGATCTCGGCATGACCGGCCCGCCGCTGTCGATCTCGATGGACTTCATCGCGAACGGCATGGTCGAGATGATCGGCGGCGTCGCGTCCGCGGCGATTCTCGTCCGCTATGCGTGGTGGGCGCCGCTCCTGCTGGCCGGCGCGTGGCTGGCGACGCACTGGCTGCTGCGCGAGAGCGCGATCTGGCGCGACCGCAATACCGAAGAAGTGCGCGGCGCACAGCGCGACGCGGACTACGCGTACCGGCTGGCGGTGGATCCGCCGGCGAGCAAGGAGCTGCGTCTGTTCGGCCTCGGCGGCTGGACGATCGATCGCTTTACGGTCAGACGCACGCGCCTGCACGAGCTCCAGTACGCCGCCACGCGTCTGCGCGAGCGGCCCGTCGTCTGGAGCGTGCTGCTCGTCGTCTCCGCCAACGTCGTCGTGTTCTGGCTGCTGGCGCGCGCCGCCGGCGAGGGTCGCATCGGTCTTGGAGAAGCAGTCGTCTACGTGCAGAGCGCCGTCGGCGTGTCGATGATCGCGTTCGGTGGATTCAGCTGGGCGCTCGACGGCGCCGCCGCGCCGGTGGCCGCGGTGCTGCGCCTCGAGCCGGCGATGCGGCCGGCCGGCGCGCTGCGCTCCGGCAGTCGACGCGCCGACCCGGCGCCTGCACGCGAGATCCGCCTGCGCGACGTCACGTTCGCGTATCCCTCGACTTCGCTCGGGACAGGCGCCGCGGGCGCAGCCGTTCTCGAGCATTTCGATCTGACGATCCCCGCCGGCTCCTCGCTGGCGATCGTCGGTCAGAACGGCGCCGGCAAGACGACGATCGCCAAGCTGTTGTGCCGGCTGTACGATCCGCAGTCGGGCGCGATTGAGATCGACGGCGTCGACGTCCGCGATTTCGATCTCGCGTCGTGGCGGTCACGCGTGGCGGCGGTGTTCCAGGATTTCATGCGGCTCGAGCTGCCGCTGCGCGACAACGTGGCGCCGGCCGGCGCGCCCGACGAGATCGTTCGCGGCGCGCTCGTGTCGGCCGGGGCGGCGAACCTGGCCGCGCTGGACACGGTCCTCGCGCGCGCGTACGACGGCGGCACGGATCTGTCCGGCGGACAATGGCAGCGCGTCGCGCTTGCGCGGGCGCTGGCCGCCGTTGCGCTCGGCGCCGGCGTCGTGCTGCTCGACGAGCCGACCGCGCAGCTCGACGTCCGCGGCGAAGCCGAGATCTTCGATCGTTTGCTCGCCGAGACGCGACACTGCACGACCATCCTCATCTCGCATCGCTTTTCGACCGTGCGCCACGCGGATCGCATCTGCGTCCTCGAGCACGGGCGCGTCGTCGAGCTCGGCACGCACGACGAGCTGATGGCGCTCGGCGGACGTTACCGGACCATGTTCGATCTCCAAGCGCAGCGCTTCAACGTTCCGGAAGAGGAGGCGGGCACGACGTATGACGTCCTCTCCTGATCGCAGTCGCGCGTCCGCGGCGATCGAGCCTCTCCCGCCGGCGCTGTCGTCGATGTGGCGGCTGTGCAAGCTGGGGTACCGCCACGAGCCGCGGCTGATGGTCGTGTCGTTCGTCTTGTCGCAACTCGCCGCGCTGCCCGATGCGCTGCTCGCGCTGTGGCTCATGCTGCTCGGCAAAGGCGTCCTCGAGCGCAGGCCCGGTCTGGCGCAGGGCGCCGCGATCGGTCTCGCCGTGTCGACGGCTGCGACGTGGTTTCTCCGCACGGTCAGCACGCGCGTGCAGCGCCGCTTCCGCGACAAGGTGACGATCGCCCTCGAGTCGCACGTCGCGCGCCTGCAGGCGTCGATCGCCACGATCGCGCACCAGGAGCGGCCGGAGTATCTCGATCGCCTCTCGATGCTCCGCAATCAGGTGTTCGTGCTCGATCACATGTACATGTCGCTGTTTTCCACGCTCGGGTGGATCCTGCGGCTCGTCGTGACGATCGCGCTGCTCGCGTCGATTCATCCCGCGCTCATCCTGCTCGCGGTGTTCGCCGTTCCGACCGTGCTCACGTCGACGTGGCGACCCGGAGTCGAGAGATCGGCGCAGGAACGAGGAGCGCAAGCCGGTCGGCTGGCGCGTCACCTGTTCAGCGTCGCGACGACCGCGCCGCCGGGCAAGGAAGTGCGCGTGACCGGCATTGGCGATCGCCTCGTGAAAGAGCGCCGGGCCGCGTGGGAGCGCTGGTACGGACCGGTCGCGGTCGCGCGGCGCGGCTCGGCCTCGTGGCATGCGCTTGCGTGGGCAGTATTCGGCTTCGCGTACGTCGGCGCCGTGGTGTTCGTGTCATCGGGCCTCGGTGCGCCGGCGAGCGCGGTTCTGCTCGTGCTCGCCGCTGGCGCGCGGTTGTCCCTGTACATCGGCGCCACCGTCGGCGAGATCGGATTCCTTCGCGGTTTCTGGATGGACGGGTCGCGGCGCCTTGCGTGGCTGGAGGACTACGCCGCGTCGGTGGCCGCGTCGGGCGATCTGCCGGTTCCCGCGACGCTGGGCCGTGGCATCCGGCTCGACCACGTGTCGTTCGCGTACCCGGGCACGTCGCGCCTCGTGCTCGACGATGTGTCGGCGATGCTGCCGGCGGGCTCAGTCGTCGCCATCGTCGGCGAGAACGGCGCCGGCAAGACGACGTTGGTCAAGCTGATCGCGAAGATGTACGAGCCCTCGTCCGGATCCATCTTCGTCGACGACACGCCGCTGTCGCGCATACCGGCCGCCGAGTGGCGCTCGCGGCTCGCGGGCGCATTCCAGGATTTCTTTCGTTTTGAATTCCGCGCGCGTCACACGGTGGGTTTGGGCGATGTCCCTAGACTGGACGATGAGCCCGCCGTTGTCGCGGCCGTCGATCGTGCGGGCGCCAGCGACGTCGTGGCACGGCTGACGTCCGGCCTCGACACGCAGCTCGGCTCGACGTGGCCGTCCGGAGTCGAGGTGTCGTTCGGCCAGTGGCAGAAGCTCGCGCTCGCCCGCGGGTTCATGCGCGATGAGCCATTGTTGCTGGTCCTGGACGAACCGACCGCAGCGCTCGACGCGGAGACCGAGCACGCGCTGTTCGAGCGCTACGCCGCCGCCGCGCAGCCGTCGAAGACCGCTGGCCGCATCACGATCCTCGTCTCGCATCGCTTTTCAACGGTTCGGATGGCCGATCTCATCGTCGTGCTCGACGGATCGCGGCTCGTGGAAATCGGCACCCACGAAGAGCTGATGTCCAGAAACGGACAGTACGCAGAGCTGTACGGCATCCAGGCGGCTGCGTATCGTTGATTGCCGCCGGGCTGCACGATCGTCATGTCGATTTCGGCGACCCTCATTCGACTTTAAAGCAGAGCAGCGTTGCAACCTGGGTGTTGCCTGTCGCGTCATTGTTACAACACAATGACAGGCTCGAAGTTTTAGACAAAGGAGGTCGAGATGGCGAAAGCAAAGAGTCCGATTCCCGAAGGGTTCCACACCGTCACGCCGCAGTTGACCCTGGACAACGCGGCGCAAGCGATCGATTGGTACAAGAAGGGGCTGGGGGCCGAGGAGCTGTCGCGCGCGGTCGGTCCTGACGGAAAGATCATGCACGCGGAGCTGCGCATCGGCAATTCGAAGTTCATGGTGAATGATCCGATGATGGGCGGGAAGGGTCCCAAAGCGTTCGGTGGATCGCCGGCGTCGCTCTGGGTGTACGTGGAGGATTGCGACACGCTGTTCAACCGCGCGATTAAAGCCGGCGCGAAGGGCGTCAGCGGCCCGATGGGGACGGTGGGCGATCAATTCTGGGGTGATCGCTGCGGAACCTTGACCGACCCGAGCGGGTACCAGTGGACGATCGCGACGCACAAGGAAGATCTCACGCCGCAGGAACTGGAGCAGCGGCAGAAGGAGTTCATGAAGCAGTTCGCCGCGCAGACTCACAGCTGAGAGGCGAGACGTAACTTCGCGAAGAGTGGCGCCGGGATCCGATCGCACGGCCTGCACCGGACGACACGCAGGCCGCGAGCGCGATCGCCCCGACGCCGCCGATCGCGACGTGGATAGATGTAATCTTCGCCCGATTCATCGACGACGCGAATGACAGCGGTCTTAAAATCCTGGGCCGCGCAAGCGGCGTGCGGGTTCGATTGCCCGCCCTCGGCACCAACGAATCTCAGTTCTTCATCGAGCAGTCGCAATCAACGACGAACCGCGTACGTCGTTCGTCAGCACACCAACTCAGCTCGCGACGGCCAGCGACGTCGAAGCGCGATGAGTGGTCGAGCCTCGTCTCCAGGGGCGTCGCAGCACGGCGCTGCCGGTTGCGATCAACAGGAGGGTTGATGGTTCGGGGGTTGCGGCGAGGTCTGCCGGGCTAGTGAAGCTGACGTTGTCGATGCCTCGTGCGGGACTTCCCATGAGGATCGCGAGAGACACGATTGGGTTATGCGGCGACGAGAACGACACCACCTCGTCCGAGACGCCGCTGACGTCCTCGAGCCGACTCTCGAGCCCGAGGATCTGAACGCGCCACGGAGTCTGTCCCGGTCCCGATCCAGTGATGTGAAACGAGACGGCCGAAGCGCTACAACCAGGCTGGTGGAAGAGGTTTAAGGGATTGAAGCATGTGCCATTGCTCACAAACCCGAACCCTAGACTGTCGAAGCCGGAGAGAGGTCTCGCCACGTTTGGGCGTGAAACGGCGCGAGGATCGGCGACAATCGCGAATTCACCGGCGGCTAGTGAGAAGTCGCGTTGCCCGGATGAGACGAAGAAGCCTGCAGCCCGATAGCAATCGCGCGGGAAGGCGCCCCTCGCGTTGGGTGCGCAGGGCGGTTGATCGAACGTGATGGTCACCGGGTCGGCCAGCGCGGCAGTCGTGGCCGCGCCGACGAGGAGACCCGCTGTCAACAAATGGACAAACCATTTCAACATACCGCGACCTCCCTCTCGTGACCGGGGTCGAAATCTCACGACGCTGCAACGTCTGCGCCGCTGGATTATTGCCACGAGCGGAGGTGTCGGCCGGGCGTGCGTCCGGCATCGCGCCAGGTTCCTGCCGCCACTCGGCCTGTCTCAGCACGCTGAAAATTCCGACCGCCGGAAGAAGTGCGGCGGTTCAGCGCCGCGAGGGCGGATCGAGCACGTCGCGGTAGCACTCCTCGTACTGCGGCACGATCAGCTCGGCGCAGAACCGCTCGCTGACGCGCGCGGCCGCGGCGCGGCCCATGCGGATCCGGAGTTGCTCGTCGGCCACGAGGGCAGCCGTCCGTTCGGCCATGCCGGCGATGTCATCGGGTGCGCACAGGTATCCCGTGACGCCGTCGTCGATGACCTCCGGCAGTCCGCCTACGCGGGACGCGACGACCGGCACCTCGCACGCCATCGCCTCCAGCGCCGCCAGCCCGAAGCTTTCCTGCAGCGACGGCAGCAGGAACACATCGGCAGCCGACAGCCACGGGACGAGATCGTGTTGCTCTCCGGCGAAGTCGACGACGTCCTGAAGGCCGTTCTCGATGACGCGCCGCGCGGCCGCGTCGCGTTCCGGTCCGTCGCCGAGCAGCACCAGCCGCGCGCGGACGCGCTGCCGCATCCGCAGGAAAATCTCGATGACGGAATCGACGCGCTTCACAGGACGGAAGTTCGACGCGTGGACCACGACTCCGTCGACGCCGTCTCGCAGGCGTCCCGCGAGCAGCGGATCGTGTCGTCGCCGGTAGGTCGCGCAGTCCAGGAAATTCGGGATGACGCGAATCTCACGCGAGATGCCCAGCGCGCCGATCGTGTCCGACCGGAGGCTGCTCGACACCGCCGTGACGGCGTGTGACTGCTCGATCGAAAAGGCGACGACCCGCGTGTACGACGGATCGCTGCCGATGAGCGTGATGTCCGTGCCATGCAGCGTCGTCACGATCCTCGGCGGACGTGGATTGTGTTCGGCGGTCAGGATGCGGTCCGCGAGGTACGCCGCCGCCGCATGCGGCACCGCGTAGTGCGCGTGCACGATGTCGAGCCGATGCTGTTGTGCGATCCGGACGATGGCCGTTGCGAGAGCCAGCAGGTACTGGGGTTCGCGGAACAACGGATAGGCCGGCGTCTCCACGCGCTCGAACCAAAGCCCCGGAATGTCGTCGCGCCAGCGGAACGGCTCGTCGGTGCTGATCACGCGAACCTCGTGGCCGCGGAGCGCGAGCGCCCGCGCCAGCTCGGTTGCGACGACGCCGCTGCCCCCGAGCGATGCGTAGCAGACGATGCCGATCCTCATGGAGCGTGCTTCAGCAGCGTCCCGCGCTGAACCGGCTCTTTCACGACGACGCCTTCGGCGAACGCGACGCCGGCGAGCGCGCCGAACTGCGCGTCGCGGCTCTCAATCAGCTGGTGGAACGTGGCTGCCGTGAGGCGCGTCGGCACGGCCTCGCCGGCGGGAGGAGAGAACTGGCTGGCATAACACGCCAGCGCCCGACGCTTGCGTTCGTAATGCGCCGAGACGTCGATGACGAACGACGGCGGCGCCGAATCGTTGATGAAGTAGTAGCAGACCCAGTCGACGCGCCACGCCGGCTCGCCCGTCTCGTACCGGCGAAGGCCGCTCGTGAACGCGGCGACGCGCAGCACGTCGCTCGCCGCGCAGTGATCGGGATGGCGATCGTCCCAGTACGGAATGGCAATCGTCCGCGGACGATGTCGGCGAATGCAATCGACTGCAGAGCGGATCGACTCCGGCGTCCGCACGATGCCACCGTCGGTCCAACCGAGGTTCTCACGCCATGCGACGCCGAGCACGCGCGCCGCCGCATCGGCCTCGGCGCGCCGCTGTTCCGGCGTGCCGTTCGACGAGAGCTCGCCGGTGGTGAGATCGCACAAGCCGACCCGATAACCCGCGTCGGTGTGACGGGCTATCGTGGCGCCGAGCCCTATTTCGATGTCGTCTGGATGGGGACCGAAGGCGACGAGGTCGACGGCCATTCGCTACAAAGCGTAGCTCAGACCGCAACCTGCTCAGGCAGTTCTCACCGTCAGGGGCGCCCTCGTCACGTCAGGCGCGCAGGTGCCGGCGATACGAGATCAGCACGGTTGTGGCGGCAACGAGCGCGGCAGCGCTGATCACCACCGCCAGCGCTTCGTGGGCCAGCACCAGACCGGTGATCACGATGACGATCCCGAGGCCGACCGTCGCATAGCCGCCGGCTCGATGCACCTGTTGCCAGAGCTGCGCGCTGGCCAGCGTCCGCGTCGTGCGCACGCCGACGGCGACGTTCGGCCGCGTGCGTGGCAGCAGGTTGCCGACCGTCACGAGCATTACGCCGAGCAGCACGACGACGGCGCGGGAGGAGACCAGCGGCAGTCCGACCGCTTCCATCGCGCGGGTGAGCTCGATCATCACCAGCACGTGGAGGGCAAGGATGAACAGCAGCACTCGCAGAACGATCGCGTGATAGGTGAGCTCGAAGGCGCCGTTGCCGCTTCGGATGCGGTCGTGCTTCCAGAGACTGCCGAAGAGCGTGTAGATGACGAGCGCCGTGGTCGGCAGCGTGAACGCCACCAGGACACGCGCGGAGGCCTTCTCGTCCAGGAACGATCCGAGAAGGTTCGGGTACGCGATCAGCCCGACGAGGTAGCCGATCACGAGCACGGCGATCGCGCGCGCCTGTACGTGTCGCTTCACCGCCATCGCTACGCCTCCTGTGCGCGGCGCCTCGCCGGCGCGCTCTGCCGGAATGGTTTCATCCAGCCGACGAAGTGCTGGATCAGATCCTGAAAGACCGACGTGTTCAGCTCGTAGTAAATCGCCTGGCCCTGGCGCTCGGTGACGACGAGGCCGCCGGCGCGGAGCACGGCAAGATGCCGCGAGATGGTGGGCCAGCTGGAGTGGAACTGGTCGGCGATTTCGCCGGACGTGCGGGGGCCGGCGCGGAGGAACTCGAGGATCTGCCGCCGCGTTTCGTCGGCCAGCGCCCGGAAGACGGCGTTGGACGGCGGTCGTCGTCCTTTCATAATTAGCATATTAACTAATTAATGGGCCGGGTGTCCAGGCGGAGATGTGGAGCTGCTACTAATCTGTCACGGCGGCGATCAGCGCTTTGATGTACCCGAGCGCGAACGCGAAGCCCTGGGCGTCGTTCGCGTCGCCTTCGATCTTCGGCACGTGGTCGGGCATCATCATGCCGTCGTAGCCGACTTCCTTGTACACCCGCATGGCCTTCAGCATGTCGACGTCCCCGTCGTCGATGAACGTCTCCTGGAAGTTGAGGAAGCCGCCGCGGATGTTGCGGAAGTGCACGTTGAAGATCTTCTTGCGCGAGCCGAACCAGCGGATGACGTCGTAGATCTGCTCTCCGGGCTTCTCCAGCATCTCGCTGACGGTGCCCTGACAGAAATTCAGTCCGTGGTAAGGACTCTCGGCGATGCTGACGAAGCGCTTGAGGCCGTCGACCGATCCGAGCACGGTCTCGACGCCCTGATAGCCGCGGCCGCGCGGCATGCCCGGATCCTGCGGATGACAGGCAATCTTCACTTTGTATTCCTGAGCGACCGGCACGGCGCGCGTGAGGAAGTAGGTGATGCGCTCCCAGTACATGTCCGCGTCGACGACGCCGGCCTCGGTGAGCGGCTGCTTCGGCTTCGCCTTGTCGTACACGAAGGTGCTGTAGGTCGCCTTGCCGCGCCCGCGCGTTGATTCGGTGCGGACGACGCCGAGGAACGTCATGTTGTATTTGAGCGAGGGAATACCTGCGCGCGCGGTGTTGCGGATCATCTCGCACACGGCGTCGATCTCGCGATCGCGCTCGGGACTCTTGCCGAGCATGATGTTCGGCAGCTCGAAGCGGCTGATCTCGTTCGAGCTCATGGGCAGCGGCACCATGTCGAGCGTGATGCCGAACGATTCGACGCGCTCGCGCAGACGCGACAGCGAATCGACGGACCATTTCTCGTCGAAGCGCTCGGAGGGCAGCCGGCTGCAGATGTGATTCACGCCGAAGCCGGCCATGGCGCGAAGGATGGCGTCGGAGTCGCCGTGCTGCGTGCCGACCTTGATCGTGGCGCGGCCCTGAGAGGGCCGCGCCACGGGCGAGGCTTGTGATGCGACAGCCGGGCTTTCAGCGCCGCGTCCGGCAGGCCTGAAGGCCTCCGCTACAGGAACCACCGCCGCAAGCCGTGCAAATTCGCGCCGACTGATCTCTGTCATTTTCTTTCGCTCCCGCGGCCGCACCCCGGCTCGCTCTCGCAAACGGATGCCTTCATTCAAGTCGAGAAGCCCGCGCGGCGGACGCCTGCGGCCGGGACTGGGCAGTAGCAGCCGCCGCATCCACCGCGCGAGCCATCATCGCAGCGCCACCCGCCGTGAGCAGCTTCAGCACGTTACGCTGCGACAATGTCATCTGCTCGCGGGGAACTTTTTCTCAATCGCGTGGGGTCCCACTCCATGCGTGGCTCAATGCTGCCCCCGCTCGCTCTCACGGGCGCTGCACGCGATCGCCTTCGAACTCCACGACGATGACGGTGGCCATCGGATCGGGAATGGGCCGTTCGATGTCGAGCAGCGTGCGTCCGTTCCCGGTTTTCACCTGAACGGCCGCGCGATCGACGAGGCGGTATGCGCGCTTCACGGCATTCTTCATCGCGGGCAGCGGAAACGGCACGCGGGGCTCGGTGAAGAAGGTGAAGTACAGCTTGCCCGGCTTCGTCGTGACTCGCCAGTCCGTCTGCGTAAAGTACAACGGATCTCCACGTACGTCTTTCGCACCATTGGGCGCCGGTGTGCCGAGCTCGCCGCCGAACGGCGTCGGTCCGGCGCCGTACACGGCTTCGCCGTTGACCTGCAGCCACCGTCCGACGGTGCGCAGGATGTCCTGACTCGGCTGCGGAATGACGCCGTCGGCCATCGGTCCGACGTTCAGCAGGTAGTTGCCCCCTTTGCTGACGATGTCGATCAGCTTGAACGCGATCTGGCCGGGCGATTTCCAGTCGGTGTCGTCGACGCGGTAGCCCCACGTGTGATTGATGGTCGCCGGCGTCTCCCACGCTTCACCCGAGGCCTCGCCCGGAATCGCGTTGTCGCCGGTCGATCGGTAGTCGCCCTCGGTGCCGAGCCGGCCGTCGATCAGCGTGTTCGGCTGCATCGAGCGAACGACGTCGGTGAAGCGCTTGCCGCGCTCGGCGGTCATCATGCGCGGCGTGTCGAACCAGATCAGCGCGACGGGACCGTAGCCGGTCAGCAGCTCGCGCACCTGCGGCTCCGCCTTCGCGCGCAGGTACTGATCGAAATCCTTCTTCTCGTCGGGACCGAAATCCCACGTGTTGCCGGCGCCGCTCGGCTCGTGCCAGTCCTGCGCCTGCGAGTAATAGAAGCCAAGGCGCATGTTCTGCCGCGCGCACGCGTCCGCGAGCGCTTTGAGGATGTCGCGCTTGTACGGCGTCGCGTCGACGACGTTGTACGGGCTGACCTGAGACTTGAACAGCGCGAAGCCGTCGTGATGCTTCGAGGTGATGACGATGTACTTCATGCCCGCGTCTTTCGCAAGCTTCACCCACTCGTCGGGGTTGTACTTCACCGGGTTGAATCGCGCGGCGAGCTTCTCGTACTCGCGCACCGGCACCGGCGTGCGGAACATGATCCATTCACCGAGTCCCGGGATGGCGCGTCCGTTCCATTGTCCGGCGGGAATCGCGTAGAGGCCCCAGTGGATGAAGAGGCCGTACTTCGCCTGGCGGAACCATTCGAGACGTTTTTCGCGCGCCGGATCCACGGCAGGCCTGAAGGCCTGCGCCACGGCGTTGGCGCTGGCTGTCGATGTCAGCGCAGCGCAGCCCTTCAGGGCCGCTCCGACGATCGCGATACAAACGATCAATGTGCGCGCGCGCATCGCATGCCTCAGAAATTGAACCGCGCCGACAATTGAATCACGCGCGGCGGCCGTGTCGGGTTGGCGACGCCGATCGCCGTGCCGAAGGTCGGGTTGATCTGGTTGCCGTTCGCGTCGAAGCGCGCGGTGCGGTCGATGTCCTGGAACTCGACCTGGTTGAACAGGTTGTAAATCTCCGCGCGGAACTGCAGCGCGCGGCTGCCGCTCAGACTGACGTTCTTGAACATCGCGACGTTCGTGTTGACGAGGCCCGGTTTCCTCACCGCGTTGCGCGGCGCGCTGCCGAAGCTGCCGCGCGTCGGACGCGCGAACGCGGCGGTGTTGAAGAATCCGCTGAGCGGATCGCCGCCGCCCGCGAGCGGATCGCCGACGAGGACCGGCCGCACGATGTGCAGACACGGCTCGTTGCCGTTGATGCACGCGCCGGTGCCGGCTTCGCCGCCCGTAAAATCGAAGTTGTCGGTCGTCGTCATCGCCACGTTGGCCCAGTCGCCCGAGACGAAATCGTTCTCGCCCGACACCTGCCAGCCGTCGATCAGCAGCTTCATCGGCCCGCCGTGCCGGCCTGGCAGATCCCACGAGTAGTTGACGATCAGGCTGTGGCGGTTGCTCTGCGCCAGCTCCGCGTAGAAGAAGTCGAACGGACGGTTGAACGTGTAGCTGCAGCAGCCGCCGACGTCCTCGTCGGCGACGCCGCGTGCGCGCTGCAGCGCGTAAGCCGCCCCGAACTGGACGCCGCGGATGTACCGCCGGTTCACCTGCAGCTGCAGCGCGTGATAGTCGCCTTCGGCGAAGTTTCCGCGGACGCGAATGTTCTGATACCCGAGATACGGACGCAGGAATTCGGCGGGCAGCGCCGCCGCAGCCGGCGACGCGGTGGCCGCGGCCGTCGGGTCGCGGTTCTCCGGATGGAGATCCGTGAACCGCGCGCCGTCGGGAACGAGGTTCAGGTCGTAATACATCTCCATGTTGTACGCTTTGTATCCCGCGTACGTGACGTCGACGGCCGTGCCCCACCCAATCTGGCGCCGGAGACCGGCGGACCAGTTGATCGAGCTCGGCGTCTGATACTTCGTCGTGTCGAGCGCTTCGACGGTCGCCGGCCGGTTCGACAGCGTGTTGCCCGGCGCGAGCAGATTGCTCAGCGTGTTGTAGAACACCGTCGGGTTGTGGATGAACGGTGGGTTGCCGGCGAGGTTGCCGAGCGATCCGCCGCCGAGCCGCGCCTGATGGAAGTAGCCGACGCTCGAGTGCAGCACGCTCGACCCGGCGCCCGTGAGATCGTAGGTGAATCCCACGCGCGGCTCGATCTGCGGCGCGAACCTCTGACGGAAGCCTTCGGGCACGCCCGCGTCGGTTTCCTTCACCATCCCGTTGTCCTGCTTGCCGGTGCCCGGCACGTATGCGCCGATGAACACCGAATTCAGCGCCTGACCGGTCGCCGGATCGTACGCCACGCGCGTGCCGTTGATGATGGCCGGCACGTACAACCGCGGCGCCGCCTTCGGATCGTAGAGGGACGGATCGAAGTTCGCGACCTGGCCGTCGGGACGGTAGTACGGCGAGTACCAGAGGAATCGCGCGCCGTAATCGAACGTCGCGCGCGCGCTCAGCTGCCACGTGTCCTGCGCGTACCATTCCGACCACCACTGCCGGTTTTGCGTCACGCGGTACTTGTCCGTCTCGGTGTACTGGGAGAAGACGCCGAGGATCGTGTTGGCGTACGCGAAGTTGGTGTTCAGCGGATTGCTGGTGTTGTTGCTGAACGTGATGTCGCCGGCCCAGTTGCCGCCGCGCGCTTCGTTGTTCTGCATGTACTCGTAGTGCCCGCCGATCTTGAACGTATGCGTGTTGCGCGTCCACGTGAAGTTGTCGCGGAGGCTTCCAAGCCAGTCGTACGCCGTCGACCCGACGCGGCTGTCAAACGTCCAATCGGGCGTGTCGATGCCGGTCGTGTTCAGGCCGAACCGGATGAACGGCATGTAACTATTCGGATTGAGCTGCGGATTGAATTGCGCCGAGGTGAAGCCGACCGTCGCGCGCTGGAATCGCGTGTAATCGCTGTCGTTCCTCGCGCCGAACCCTTCGGTCGCGCGGCGGATGCCGGCGCCGAGCTCGTTGACGCTGTTCGATCGGAACACGTGGTTCCAGCCGCCGTTGACGCCGCTGTCGCCCGACACGTAGTTGCCGTCGAAGTAGCCCCACTTCGCCGGTCCCGCCGTGATTTCCGATCCGAACTGGTTCGAGCTGAACTGCCGGTACGACAGCCAGTAGCTGTTGCCGCCCGACGGGCGGCCGTCGATCCGCAGCAGGTTGTTCATGCGCGGGTTGTCCGGCGTTTCCTGGCGCGTGAAGTTGGAGAGCGCGCCGCAGCCCGCGCCGGCGCAGTTGACGTTCGGCAGCGGCATGTAATTCAGAATCGCGAGGCCGTTCGTATCCAGCCGGTTCGCCGGGATGACGTTGCCGGGGAAGCAGCCGGCGCCGCCCGTCGTGACGCTGCACGGCAGCGGCGAGAGCGGGTCTTTAATTAAGATCAGCCGTCCGTTCGAATCGAGCGTCTGCGAGAAGTCGCCTTTGCGCTCGAGCGCCGTCGGCATCCGATAGAGGCGCACCTGTCCCGGCTTCTGCACCTGCGGCGCTTCCATCGAGTAGAAGAAGAACAGCTTCTTGTCGCTGCCCTGACGCCAGAGTCCGGGAATCTCCACCGGCCCGCCGATATTGAATCCCGGCGTGTCGTACTTCTGCTTCGGCTTCATGAGGCCGAGACGGTTGTTCTCCCACGGTGTCGCGTTCCACGCGTCGCGGCGGCCGTACCAGTACCCGCTGCCGTGATAACCCGCGCCGCCGCTCTTGGTGACGATCTCGATGTTTGCTCCCGCGGTGTGGCCGAATTCCGCCTTGTAGCCGTTGAGCAGCACCTTCACTTCGGCGATGGCGTCGAGGTTGATCGACGAGTTCATGCGGTTCGTGCCCGACAGCTCGTTGCCGTTCAGGCCGTCGACGGTCACCTGATTCCACGTGCGGCGCTGGCCGCCGATGTTCGGCAGCTGCGATCCGAAGCTGTCGCCCATCGCCTCGATGTCGTTCTCGTAGTGCACGCCGGGCAGCAGCCGCAGCAGGTTGACGACGTCGCGCCCCCTGGTCTGAATCTGCTGAATCTGCGTCGCCGTGAGCAGGCCGGAGTAGTCGCTGTTCTTCGTCTCGACGATCGTGCCGCTCGACGTCACGGTCACGACTTCCGACAGCGTGCCGATATCGAGCTTGACGCGGCCGACGTCGAGCGGGCTGCTCGCGTTCAGCACGTTGCTCCGCTGCTCGAATGTCTGAAAACCCTGGAGCTCGACGCGCACCGTATACGTGCCTGGCCGGACGGCGCGGAACGTGAACTCGCCGCGGTCGCCCGTGACGATCGTGCGCGCGTCGCCGGTCGCTTCGTTGACGAGCGTGACGGTCGCGCCCGGCAGCACCTGGCCGGACGCGTCGACGACGGTGCCGGAGACGGTGCCGGTGTCTTGCGCCGCGGCAGGCCGCGCCGCCGGCAGCAGCATAATGAGGATCGCTGCGAGGATCAGAGTCACACGATTCATCCGCATGCTCGCGACTCCTGTCAGAGGCGGTTGTGATACTATGCTTTACCGGTAAAGTCAAGCCACTTTAACGCTAAAGTGATCATGCACCAGACCACGATGAAGCGCATCGCCGGCGAGCTTGGCGTGTCGATCACCACCGTGTCGAAGGTGCTGAACAACCACGCCGACATCAGCGAT
The DNA here is from genome assembly GCA_003222395.1 of Acidobacteriota bacterium. Lineage (GTDB taxonomy): Bacteria > Acidobacteriota > Vicinamibacteria > Vicinamibacterales > CAVVIG01 > Gp6-AA45. The sequence continues at coordinate 122,218 of QHWB01000030.1, read as the reverse complement.
GCAACACGGTCGCGCGTGCTCGCCAAGGTCGAGGAGCTCGGCTACCAGCGCAACGCGGTCGCCCGCAGCCTCACGCTTCGCCGTACTCACACGCTCGGCATCGTCATCCCCGATCTGATGCACTCGTTCTTCGTCGAGATCATCGCCGGCATCGAGCCGGTGGCGAGCGTCCGCGGCTACGGTCTACTGCTGTGCAGCTCCAGCGAAGATGCCGGCAAGGAGCGCGCCGAGCTCGAGATGCTGCGCGGACGTCAGGTCGACGGCGTGGTGCTGGCGTCGGCCAACGCCTCGGGCAACACCGACGTGCTGCTGCAGCTCACCAGACAGGGGACGACGCTCGTCATGATCGACCGCGACGATCACCCGAGCGTCAAGTGCCACCGCGTCCTCACCGACGACGAGCGCGTCGGCGTGCTCGCCACGTCGCACCTCGCAGACGCCGGCCGCAGGGCGATCGCGCACATCGGCGGTCCGCCGATCGTGCACGCGAAGCGGCGCGAGAAAGGGTGGCGCGACGCGCTGAAGGCGCGCGGGATCAAGCCGCCCGACGAATGGATCGTGCGCGGCGGCTTCATGGAGAGCGACGGCTACCGCGCGATGAAGCGCCTGCTGACCGTGCGCCCGAAGGTCGACGCGGTGTTCTGCGCCAACGATCCGGCCGCGATTGGCGCGATGAAGGCGATCTGGGAAGCAGGTCTGCGCGTGCCGGATGACGTCGCGGTCGTCGGCGTCGGCGATATTGCGCTCGGCGATCTGCTCCGTGTGCCGCTGACAACGGTCGGCTGGTCGCGGCGCGATCAGGGAAAGCATGCCGCGGAGCTGCTGCTGAACGGGCTCGAAGGCGAAGGCGATCCGCCGCAGCGCGTCATCATCCCGCCGAGGCTCATCGTTCGCGAATCCAGCGGGCCGCACCGGTGAATTTCGCATCGTTCATCGCCGCCGCTACCGCTCTCGCCTTTGTAGGTCGGAGATGATCAATCCTGACGATCTGAGTTGCGATTTCGAACGGTCGTTCGGGCTGACGCCGCGTGTGTACCGCGCGCCGGGGCGCGTGAACCTGATCGGCGAGCATACCGACTACAACGATGGCTTCGTGATGCCGATGGCGCTCGACCGATCGACGTGGGTTGCGGCCGCGCCGCGCGCCGATCGCGCGCTCGTCGTCGCCTCACGGGAGTACCGCGAGACGATCACGCTCGATCTCGATTGCCATCCGCCGTACCCGACCGAGTCGTGGATCGATTACGTGCGCGGCATCGCGGCGGTGCTGGATGGAAGCGGCGGGCCTGAAAGGGCCGCCCCACATTCGCAGGATGCGGCGCCCGCCCGCCATCTGCCGGACATGCCGCGCGCGCCCGACTCGCCGGATGTGGCGCGGCCCTTTCAGGGCCGCGTAACCGGCGCTGACATGCTGATCGCGAGCGATGTGCCGATTGGCGCGGGCCTCAGCTCGTCGGCTGCTCTCGAGATCGCCTGCGGATACGCGCTGCTCGACCTTGCCGGCATGCCAATCGATCTCGACGCGCTCGCGCGGGCTGGCCAGCGCGCCGAACACGAGTTCGTCGGCATTCGTTGCGGCATCATGGATCAGATGATCGCCTGCCACGGCGAGACGAGCGGCGCCCTGTTCCTCGACACGCGGACGCTTCAGCATCGATCGCTGCCGCTGCCGGCGTCGCTGCGCGTCGTGGTCGGCAACACGATGGTGCATCACGAGCTCGCCTCGAGCGAATACAACGCGCGCCGCGCCGACTGCGAGGCGGGGGTGCAGACGTTGTCGTCGCGCTTTCCGCACGTGCGCGCGCTTCGCGACGCGTCGCTGCCGGAGCTGGAAGGCGTTCGAGCACGGATGTCGGACCGCGTCTATCGCCGCTGCCGCCACGTCATCACGGAGAATGCGCGCGTTGAAGAAGCAGCCGAAGCGCTCGTCGGCAGCGACTTCGTTCGGTTCGGCCGGCTGATGGACCAGTCACATCACAGCCTGCGCGCCGACTACGCGGTCACCTCCGCCGAGCTCGACGCGATGAGCGCGATCGCCCGCGAGCTTGATGGCGTTTACGGCGCGCGCATGACCGGCGGCGGTTTCGGCGGCTGTATCGTCGCGCTCGCCGACGCCTCACGCGTCGATGCGATCGAGGTGGAGCTGCGCGCGCGTTACGAAGCGGCGACGGGCCGGCGCCCCGACGTGTGGGTGTGTACTGCCGGCGCAGGCGTCAGCCGGGTCAAATGACCGCGGTGTTTGGAAATGGCGCCGCGAAGTCACGAAGTCACGAACAAGAAAGGGTCTTGTCGCGATGACCAATCACCCGCACCGGCGGTATAACCCGCTGCGCGACGAGTGGGTGATCGTGTCGCCGCAGCGCAACGAGCGGCCGTGGCAGGGACAGGTCGAACGAGCGCCGGCGGCAGCGTCCGTCGCCTACGATCCATCGTGTTACTTGTGTCCGGGGAACGCGCGCGCGCACGGCGTCCGCAATCCGCAGTACACGTCGACATTCGCGTTCGACAACGATTTTCCCGCGCTCCGGCCAACCAGCCCCCAGCCCGCCGCCCCCAGGCCGCCGCCCCCAGCTCCCAGCCCCCAGCCCCCGGCAACCGGTAGTTTGTTCGTCGCCGATGCCGAGCGCGGTCTCTGCCGCGTGGTGTGTTTTTCGCCGCGTCACGATTTGACGCTCGCGCGAATGGATCTCGCGTCGATTCGTGCGCTCGTGGAGGCGTGGATCGACGAGTGCGCCGCGATGGCGGTGCATCCGTGGGTGAAGTACGCGCTCGTGTTCGAAAACCGCGGCGAGATGATGGGCGCGAGCAATCCGCACCCGCACGGCCAGATCTGGGCGACGGCGCACGTTCCCAACGAGCCGGCTCGCGAGCAGCTCGCCTTCGCGCGTCATCGCGCGTCGCGCGGCGGCTGCCTGCTGTGCGAGTACGTCGCCCGAGAGGTCGAGCTCCGCGAGCGCATCGTCTGTGAAAACGACGCGTTCATCGTTGTTGTACCCTTCTGGGCCGTGTGGCCGTTCGAAACCCTGGCGATCAGCCGCCGGCATCTTCCGTCGCTCGAGGCGCTCGACGCCCGCGACCGCGACGGCCTCGGCGGCACCCTGCAGCAGCTGACGCGGCGGTACGACGCGCTGTTCGATGCGCCGTTTCCGTACTCGATGGGATTTCATCAGTCGCCGCTCAACGACGACGATGCGAAAGGCGAATGGCACCTGCACGCGCACTTTTGTCCGCCGCTGCTGCGGTCGGCGACAATCCGGAAGTTCATGGTCGGCTTCGAGCTGCTCGGATCGCCGCAGCGCGACCTGACGCCCGAGCAGGCGGCGGCGCGGCTCCAGGAGGTTGCGCGGTGATCTCGCGTCGCGATTTTCTCGGTGCGGCGATCGCACTCGCCCGGGTGAAGCCTCGCGATCCGGTCATGGACGCTCGCGTAAAGGATCGCGCTCGAGATGACGATTTCGCGTCGCAGAATGGAGCGCGGGGCTTCAGCCGGGCGCCGGCCGTCGAGATCCAACGCGAATGCGACGGACCATTTTGTCGGCTCCGCGTGGTCAATCGTGGAAAAACGCCGATCCGCCTCGACGACCTCGTCGTTCTCGATCAGCCGATCGTGTTCCCGGCAACCGGAACGGCGCTCTACGGCGAAGGATTCCAAATGCTCTCGCAGACCGGCGGCACGATGGCGGCGCCGGTCGATTACGGTCAGTACACCGACGCGAAGCACTATCGCATTCCTGCAGCCGACCGCGTTCCGTCGTACTACGGGCTGCTGACGTTGACGCCGTTCGGCGGCGATACCCACGCGTACGCGTTCACGTCGTGCGCGAGATTCAGCGGCCGGTTTCAAATCCGCGACTCCGCCGTGCAGGCGATTGTGGACTGTGAAGGGCTGACGATCGAGCCGGGTGGGTCGTGGCCGCTCGAAGAGCTGATGGTGGCGTCGGGGTCCGATCGTTCGGCGCTGCTGAATCAGGTGGCCGCGCGGCTGGCGAAGAATCACAAGGTGGCGCGGCCCTTTCGGGGCCGCGGACGCGGGGATGCGCCATCTACGCCGCCCACCGGTTGGTGCTCGTGGTACTGCTTCGGGCCGAACGTGACGGCGCAGCAGGTGCTCGACAACCTCGACGTCATCGCGAAGGCGATGCCTTCGTTGAAGTACATCCAGATCGACGATGGGTATCAGCCGGCGATGGGCGACTGGCTCGAAACCGGCGCGGCCTTCGGCGGCAGCGTGAGGACCGTGCTCGCGGAAATCCGCCGCCGCGGCTTTCAGCCGGCGATCTGGGTTGCGCCGTTCATCGCGGAGGAGCAGTCGCATCTGTTTGAGCGGCACCCGGATTGGTTCATCAAAGATGACCACGGCCAGCCGCTGCGATCGGATCGCGTGACGTTCGGCGGCTGGCGTCGCGGTCCGTGGTATGCCATCGACGGTACGCATCGCGGCGCCCGGGCGCATCTCGAGCACGTGTTCCGGACGATGCGGCGGGAGTGGGGCTGCACGTACTTCAAGCTCGATGCGACCTTCTGGGGCGCGATGCACGGCGGCCGCCTCCACGATCGCCGCGCCACGCGCATCGATGCGTACCGCCGCGGCATGCAGGCGATTGGCCGCGGCGCCGGTGATGGGTTTCTCCTCGGCTGCAATCATCCCATCTGGCCGTCGATTGGCGTGATTCACGGCTCGCGCAGCTCGAATGACATCAAGCGAAGCTGGGACCGCATCGCATCAACCGCCCGGCAGAATCTGAGTCGCAACTGGCAGAACGGCTGGCTCTGGTGGAACGATCCCGACGCCGTGGTCCTCGCCGCCGATGTGACCAACGCCCTGACCGACGCCGACTGTCAGTTCCACGCGACGGCGATCTACGCGACCGGCGGCATGGTGCTGTCCGGCGACGACCTCACGAAGATTCCGGACGCGCGCGCGGCAATGCTGCGCAAGCTGCTGCCTCCGACGGGCATCGCAGCCGAGTTCACGGACGAGACTCTGACCGTCGGCGTCGTCAAGCTGCCCGGCGCGCGAATGATCTGTCTGTTCAACTGGGACGATCGATCCGACACCGTCACATTCGACGTGCCGCAGCCGTCGACGATCACCGACTACTGGACCGACGAGTCGCTCGGCCGCCGCAAGGGCACGGTCGCCATCGTGCTGCCGCCGCGAACCGCGAGGTTGCTGAAGGCGGTTTGAAACCAGCTATGCGCATCGTCGAAGGCAAAGTCATCGTCTGCAGTCCCGGCCGCAACTTCGTCACGCTGAAGCTCGTCACCGAAGACGGTCTCCACGGCATCGGCGACGCGACGCTCAACGGACGCGAGCTCGCCGTCGCCAGCTATCTGAGCGATCATGTGATTCCGTTGCTGATCGGCCGCGACGCGCGGCGCATCGAGGACACGTGGCAGTACCTTTACAAGGGCGCGTACTGGCGGCGCGGCCCGGTGACGATGGCCGCCATCGGCGCGGTCGATTCGGCGCTGTGGGACATCTGCGGCAAGGCGCGCAACGCGCCGCTGTATCAGCTGCTCGGCGGCGCCTCGCGCGACTCCGTGCTCGTCTACGGCCATGCCAACGGCGAGAGCGAAGACGACACGGTGAAGGCGGCGGCGAAGTACGTCGACATGGGCTATCGCGCGATTCGCGCGCAGTCTGCGGTCGCCGGCGTGACGCACGCCTACGGCGTCGGGCGCGGCACCTTGTACTACGAGCCCGCTGAAAAGGGTCGTCCGCTCGAATGCGGGTGGAGCACGGAGCCGTACCTCGATTTCGTTCCCAAGCTGTTCGAGCGGCTGCGGAAGGAATTCGGCTTCGGTGTGCACCTGCTGCACGACGTGCATCACCGCCTGACGCCGATCGAAGCGGCGCGGCTCGGCAAGAGCCTCGAGCCGTACCGGCTGTTCTGGCTCGAAGATCCGACGCCCGCGGAAAACCAGGCGGCCTTTCGCACGATCCGCCATCACACCGTGACGCCGATTGCCGTCGGCGAAGTGTTCAACACAATCTACGACTGCCAGCTGCTGATCGAGGAGGAATTGATCGACTACATTCGCACGACCGTGGTCCACGCAGGTGGAATCAGTCATCTGAGGAAGATTGCCGCGCTGGCGGAGCTGCACCACGTGCGCACCGGGGCGCACGGCGCCACCGATCTGAGCCCGGTCGCGATGGCGGGCGCGCTGCATTTCGATCTGAGCGTGCACAACTTCGGCATCCAGGAGTACATGCGGCATACCGACGAAACCGATCGCGTGTTCCCGCACGCGTACGCGTTCGCCGACGGCGCGATGCACCCGGGCGAGGCGCCGGGCCTCGGCGTCGACATCGACGAAGAGCTCGCGGCGAAGTACCCGTACGATCCCGCGTATCTGCCGGTCAACCGCAAGACTGACGGAACGGTGCACTCATGGTGACGAGAAGAGAGCTGCTCAAGAGCCTTTCAGCAACCGCGACGCTTTCATTAGCAGCGTCCGCCTCCAGGTGGACGTCAGCGGCGCCGTCGATGAAGTACGGATACGCCGCGATCACGTGGGGCAACGACGTGATGCAGGCGATCGAAGACGTCGCCGCCGTGGGCTTCCGGGGAATTCAATTGCGGACCGGCGACGGCACGCTCGCGCGCTGGGGCGACAAACCGGCCGCGCTCGGCGAGCTGCTCGCGAAGCGCAGCCTGACGCTCGTCGCGCTGTCGAGCGGCAACATCGTCATCGATCCGGCGCGCGAGCAGGAGCAGCTCGCGACGCACGCGAGCCACGCGAAATTCGTCAAGGATGCGGGCGGGCTGTATCTCCAGGTGATCGACGAGCGGCCGAAGGGACGTCCGATCGTCGCGGACGACTATCGCCGCCTCGGTCGCCTGATGACGGAGCTCGGGAAACGTACGGGCGATCTCGGCGTGCCGCTCGTGTATCACCATCACATGAACAGCCTCGGCGAGAAACCCGACGAAGTGGCCGCGGTCCTCGACGCGGCAGATCGCCGGCACGTGCGGCTGCTCTTCGATGTGGCGCACTATCAACAGGCCGGCGGCGATCCGATCCGCGGTCTGCGTCAGTACAGAGACTGGCTGCAGCTGATTCACTTGAAAGATGTGACGTCGGGTGCGTCGGGTGGGTATCAGTTCGTGGAGCTCGGACGCGGACGCGTGGATCTTCCCGGCGTGTTCGGCTCGTTACGCGACGTCGGCTACGGCGGCTGGGCCGTCGTCGAGCTCGATCGCGTCCCCGACCCCGGGCGCACGCCGAAAGAGTGCGCAGAAATCAACAAGCGATATCTGACCGATGTGATTCACGTCAACGTGTGACCACGAACGACACGAAAGCACGAAATGAATTCTTTTCGTGCGTTTCGTGTTTCGTGCGTTCCGTGCTCATGAGAGGCGTGCAGGCTCCAGCCGCGGTGACAGCACGTGAACGATCGCAAGCGTGACGAGATATGTCGTCCCGGCGATCATGAACACCGGCAGGTAGCTGCCGGTCGTCTGCAGCAGGTAGCCGGTGACCTTCGCTATCAACATCCCGCCGACGGCGCCGCACATGCCGCCGAATCCAATCACCGAGCCGACAGCCTGACGGGGGAACGTGTCCGACACGAGCGTGTACACGTTCGCCGACCAGCCCTGATGCGCCGCGGCGGCGAGGCTGATCAACGCGACGGCTGACCAGACGCTCTCGACGCGCGACGCGACGACGATTGGTACGACGGCGGCGGCGCACACGCCCATGGCTGTCTTGCGCGCGGCGCTCACGGTCCATCCATGCGCGAGGAGCGTCGACGACAGCCAGCCGCCGAACACGCTGCCGACATCGGCGATCAGGTAAATGACGATGATCGGCGGACCGATCTCGAGCAGTGACAACCCGAACTTCCGGCTGAAGAAGTCGGGAATCCAGAAGAGGTACAACCACCAGATCGGATCGGTCATGAATTTCGCGACCGCGAACGTCCAGGTCTGCCGAAGCGGTATCAATCGAATCCACGGGATGTGCAGCTGCGGTTCCGCTGGATCGCTGCGAATATGGGCGAGCTCCGCCGCGCTGAGGCGCGCGTGGCGCTCGGGTCGGTCGTACATCAGCCACCATGCGGCAAGCCACGCGAACCCGAGCGCACCGGTGATCACGAATGCCCACGGCCATCCGAATCGCACCGTGATCCACGGAACCGTGAGCGGCGTCACCAGCGCGCCGACGTTCGTGCCGGCGTTGAACAATCCGGTTGCGAACGCGCGCTCGCGTCGCGGGAACCATTCGGCGACCGTTTTGATCGCGCCGGGGAAGTTGCCCGACTCGCCGAGCCCGAGGGCGAACCGTGCCGCGATGAAACCGGCGACCGATGCGGAATAGTGCAGCCCGGCGAACGCGAGCAGCGCGGCGACGGAGGGGCCGAACACCGTGGCGCCGGCGTGCGCGATCGCCGCGAGCGACCAGATGATCAGCGCGAGCGAAAAGCCGGTCTTCGTGCCGACGCGATCCATCAGGCGTCCCGCGAACACGAAGCCGATCGCGTAAGCGAGCTGAAACGAAAAGACGATGTCGCTGTAGTCGATCTCGTTCCACCCGAACTGCCCCTGCAGCGTCGTCTTGAGAATGCCGATCACCTGGCGATCGATGTAGTTGATCGTCGCGGCGAGGAACAGCAGGCCGCAGATGGTCCAGCGGAAGTAGCCGACCCGAGCCGTCGTTGCGACGGGCGCGCGCTGCGCGGGCATCGCCATTGGATTTGCTCCCTGGCCTCAGAAAGATTAGATGGTCGGGTTCCGTCTGTGGATCGCGAACTCGCGATGACCGAGACGCTCGGCCGCGGTCGGCCGTCCCGAGCAGACGCCGATCAGCTCCTCGAGCAGCCGATCGGCCGCCGCGTCGAGCGACTCCACTTCCATCATGATGCCGCTGACGTCCACGTCGATATTGTCCGCCATCGACCGCGCCGTGCGCGCGTTGCCGGTAATTTTGATGACCGGCGCGATGGGATTCCCGGTCGGGGTTCCGAGGCCGGTCGTGAAGAGGACGGCCTGTGCGCCGCCGCCGACCATGCCGGTGACCGATTCGACGTCGAGCCCGGGCGTGTCCATCACGGTGAGGCCGCGCCTGGTGATCGGCGCCGCGTAGCCGACGACGTCCTCGAGCCGCGTGCGCTCGCCGGCCTTGTGCGTCGCGCCGAGCGACTTCTCCTCGATCGTCGTCAGGCCTCCGCGGATATTGCCGGGCGACGGCTGCGTGCCGCGGATGTCGAGGCCGAGCGCGATCGCTTCGGCTTCGACGCGGTTGACGACGCGAAGGAGCTGCGCCGCGGCCTCGGGCCTCGATGCGCGATCGGCGAGAAGATGCTCGGCGCCCATGATTTCGGCGATCTCGCCGAGCACCACCGATCCGCCGAGGCTGACGAGCCGATCGGCGACGCGGCCGACGGCGGGGTTCGACGCGAGCCCTGACGTATAGTCGGAGCCGCCGCACTTAACCGACAAGATCAGCGACGAGGCGGGACACCAGGAGCGATCGATGCGCGACACCGACGCCGCGAGCTCGCGCGCGATGTCGATCCCTTTCGCCGTTGCGCGCAGCGTACCGCCTTCGCTCTGGATGGCGACGATGTGCGCATCCTTGCCGGCGCGCCGCGCTTCATCGGCGAGCCGCTGCGCGACGACCTGCTCGCACCCGAGCGCGACGACGATGACGGCGCCGACGTTCGGATGGCGGCAGTACGCCGCGAGCGTCTCGTGGGTGAGCGCGAGATCCGGACCGAGCTGTCCGCATCCGGCGAGGTGCGGCAGCGCGGCGCCGACCGGGGCGATCGACGCGGCGATGCGTTCGGCGACGACGGCGGAGCAGATGACCGTCGGCACGACCAGCACGTGATTGCGGATGCCGACACGGGCGTCCGGTCGTCGGTAGCCGAGGAACGAGGCCGTCGACGTCATGCCGGATCAGGAGGCTCGGCGATGCGCGCGGAGTCGGACTGCGAATCAGGCTGCGCGTCAGACTGCGGTCCGACGCGCAGATCTCCGCGGCCGCGCGTGCTCGCGACGTTGTGCGTGTGCACGTGCGCGCCCGGCGCGATGTCGGCGGTCGCCGTGCCGATCGGGCTGCCGTACTTCACGACCGCTTCGCCGGCGCCGATCGCCCGAAGCGCCACCTTGTGGCCGCGCGGAACGGCGTCGACGACAGTCAGCGACGCGGCCGCGACGCGGATCGTGCGGCCGGCGTCGAGCGGCTCGAGCGCGGTCGCGACGTTGTCGCGCCCGCTGATGACGAGCACGGCGTTCACGACTCGCGCCCTCTGCGCGGGCGGCGGCGCTCGCGCGCCGGCGCGGCGCCGTTCTCCTGCGCCTGATAGCGGCTCGCCTCGATGAGATGCTCGTGCATGGCGCGGCGCGCCGTCTCTTGATCGCGGGCGCGAATCGCCTGGTAGATGCGGCGGTGCGCGTCGGCCGCGGCGCGCAGATCGCGGTTGGCGGCGCGCTCGGCGGTCTTGCGGCGGTGCTCGTAGTAGAGCGCCGACACCATTTCGATGAGCGTCGCGAGGATCGGATTGCCGGAGCTGGCGGCGACGGTGCGATGGAAATCGACATCGTGGACGAGGAACCGCTGCGGCTCTTGCATCACCGCGAACAGGCTCGTGACTTCGTCGGCCATCGTCGCGAGCTGTTCGGGCGTCGCGCGCTCGGCGGCGAGGCCGGCGGCGCCGACCTCGAGCACGCGCCGCGTCTCGTACATGTCCTCGCGCGTGAAGCCGTGAAGCGCCGCGAGGAAGCTCAGAGGCTCGGACGCGAGCGCCGGCGGCCCGTTCGGGATGTAGGTGCCCGATCCCTGCCGCGATCGCACGACGCCCATCGCGGCGAGGGCGTGGAGTCCGGCGCGGACCGTCGGCCGGCTGACGCCAATCTGCACGGCGAGGTCGCGCTCGGCGGGCAGGCGGTCGCCGGGGCGCAGCGCGCCGCGGTCGATGAGGCCGCGCACGTGCGCGAGCACCTGTTCCGCGCTCCCTTCGAGCGAAGCCACAGGGGATTTGTATGACGACTGGCGCCTGTTGTCAACAATTTGTCAGACCAATTCTAATTCGGGGCCGCCCCCGCCTTTTTTCAATTCCGCGGGGCCGACTCTTATTCATCGCGGCGGGGTGGGCCCCGCCGCGCATAAGAAAAGTGGGGCCCCACGCGTTTGAATATTGTGGAGGTATGATTCCATCGCGGAGCGCGCACATGTTAACCGACACGCTGCATCGTGTTCCACGCGCCGCCGGCCGTCAGTTGCTGGTGAAGCGCGGCGCCGACGGCAGCCGCGAGCTCACGGCGTGGCGACTCCATCTGCCCGCCGGCGCGACCGACGACTACGTCGCGCCGAACGAAGAAACGATCATCGTGCTGCAGGATGGCCGCGGTATCTTCGCGGCGGGCGATCACTCGTGGATCGTCGGCCGCAGCGGCGTCTTCGCCGACCGCGCGACTGCACTGTATCTTCCGCCGAACACGCCGCTTCGCGTCACTGCCACGACCGATCTCGAAGCGGTCCTCGTGTCGGCCGAAACAGCGGAAGGCGGTAAGCCGGCGATCGTTCGATCGGAAGATGTCCGCGTCAACGCGCGCGGGCGAGGCGACTACGCGCGCGACGTGCACGACATCTTCGTCACCGATCCGCACGCGCGTCGTCTGATGGTGGGGGAGACGTTCAATCCTCCCGGCAACTGGAGCAGCTATCCACCGCACAAGCACGACGGGAAGAACGGCGAGCCGGTCCTCGAAGAGATCTACTACTACCGCGTCGATCCGCCGCAGGGCTTCGGCCATCAAATGCAATATTCAGCCGACGGCGAATGCGTGACGCACGTCGTCCGCGACGGCGACGCCGTGCTGCTGCCGTACGGGTATCACCCGGTGTCGGCGCCGCCCGGATATCGCCTCTACTATCTATGGGCGATCGCCGGCGCCGAGCGCCGGCTGGCGCTGTACGAGGATCCGACGCACAAGTGGATACATGAAATTGCTGATTGATGATTGCAGATTGCTGATTGNNAATCAGCAATCCAATCAGCAATCAGCAATCAGAAATCAGCAATGGAATTGCGGGCTATTGATTGACTCCGCTTGCCAGCAGTCCGCCATCGACGACGAGTAGCTGTCCTGTGACGAAGCTCGCTGCGTCGGACGCGAGATAGACCGCCGCGCCGACGAGCTCCTCGACGCGGCCGAAGCGGCGCATCGGCGTGCGCGTCAGAAATTCCTGGCCGCGCGGTCCCTTGAGCAGCTCGCGGTTCAAATCGGTCTCGAACACGCCGGGCGCGATCGCATTGACCGTGACGCCGTGCGGCGCCCACTCGACGGCGAGCGACCGCGTCAGCCCCGCCACCGCCGCCTTGCTCGCGCCGTAGGCCGCCACCTCCATCAATCCGACGAACGACGAGATCGATCCGATGCCGATCAGGCGTCCCGATCCGCGCGCGATCATCGGCTGCGCGAAGACCTGATACGTGCGAAACATGCCCGTCAGGTTCGTATCGAGAATCTGCTGCCAGTCCCCTTCGCTCATCTCCAGCGACGGCATCCGCCTGGTGGTGCCGGCGGCAGCGACGACGACGTCGACTCTGCCGAACGCGTGCAGACAGGCATCGCGCAGCGCGCGCAAAGACGTCGCGTCGCCGACGTCGGCCGGCACGCGCAGGCTGCGGCGGCCGCGCGCCTCGATCGCGTCGGCGACCTCGCCCACCATCGCCGCGCGGCGGCCGGCGGCGACGACGTCGGCGCCGGCGTCGGCGAGGCCGAGCGCCAGCGCGCGTCCGATGCCCGTCGTGCCGCCGACGACAACGGCCGTACGGCCCGTCAAATCGAATGGGTTGGACATAGTGGTCTGACCAATTCGCGAAACCTGTTGCCAAGGGGCAAGCCCAATTGTAATCTCTCGCTCGCGACTGGGCAGTCGACGCCGGCTGTTTACTTTAACGGTGCAGTTGGCGAGAAACCGCGTGATGCGTGTGGAGGTGCAATGCTCGTCGTAACCCGCCGCCTGCTCGTCCTCACCCTGCTCGCGCTCGCGTCGAGCGCCGCCGTTCTCTTCGCACAGTCGGTGTCGGGCAGCGTGTCCGGGACCGTCGTCGATCAAACGCGTCAGGTGTTGCCCGGAGCGACTGTCACGCTCCTCAACGAACAGACCGGCGACCGCCGCGCGATTCAGACCAGCGACGTCGGCGCGTTCGTCTTTCCCGCCGTGCAGCCCGGCGTCTACACCGTGCGCATCGAACTGAGCGGCTTCTCGCCGTTCGAGCGCAAGAACACGGTCGTGCCCGCGAACGAACAGTTGTCGATTGGCGCCGTGCAGCTGAACGTCGGCAGCCTGTCGGAAACCGTGACGCTCACCGCGCAGGGCACCATCGTGCAGACCGCCAGCTCCGATCGGTCGGCGCTCATCACGTCGAACCAGCTCGAGATGGTCGCCGACCGCGGGCGCGACGTCGTGTCGCTGCTCCGCATCCTTCCGGGCGTCGCCTATTCGACGCCCACCGACGCACCCGGCGGCAACTTCGGCACGACGACGCCGAACATCAACGGCAACCGCGCGACGTGGAACACGATGACCGTTGACGGCGTCGTCGGCAACGACATGGGCAGCCCGCAGGTGTTCAGCAGCTCGATCAACTTCGACGCGATTGGCGAAGTGCAGGTGGAGCTGAACAACTACCGCGCCGAGTACGGACGCAACGGCGGCCCCGTCGTCAACATCGTCACGAAGGCGGGGACGAAAACGTTCAAAGGCAGCGCCTACTGGTACAAGCGGAACGAGCGGCTGAACGCGAACGATTTCTTCAACAACCGGAACGCCGTCGCGAAGCCGCTCTACCGGTACGACACGGCGGGCGCGACGATCGGCGGCCCGGTGCCGATTCCGAAGGTCTCGTCGAGCCGCGACAAGCTGTTCTTCTTCTATTCGTTCGACGGCATGAAGTCGCTCAACCCGCGCCCGCTGCAGCAGGTGACGGTGCCTACGGCCGCCGAGCGGGCGGGCGACTTCTCGCAATCGCTCGATCAGAACGGCCGGCTCATCGTCGTCCGCGATCCGCTGACGGCGCAGCCGTTCGCCGGCAACATCGTTCCCTCGTCGCGCATCAATCGTAACGGACAGGCGCTGCTCGGGCTCTTCCCGCTGCCGAACGCGCTCGATCCGAACGTGACCAAGCGCGCCTACAACTACAACTTTCAGGAGAGCCTCGACGTGCCGAAGCGGCAGAACGTCGTGCGCCTCGATTACCACCCGTCGTCGAAGGATGCGTTCTACGGCCGCGTGTCGACGTGGTACGGCGACAACAAGGGCTACAACGTGGCGGCCGGCGGCGCCGCGTGGGGCCTCGTGAAGCTGCACTACCTCTTCACCGACGACAGCGGCGTCTTCAACTACACGCGCGTCGTCAGCAACACGATCGTGAACGAGGCGTCGGTGTCGGTGCACCACAGCACGGAAAACGGTCCGCCGCTCAGCGACTCGGAGCTGGGACGCATTCAAAAGAATCAGATCGGGTTCGGGCTCGGCCAGCTGTTCCCGTCGATCAACCCGCTTGGCATCATCCCGCAGGTGGCGTTCGGATCGGCAATTCCCAACGTCGCCAACGTCACGTACGACGGCCGGACGCCGCTGACGGGCGACGACAGGCTGTTCAGCGTCAACGACACGCTGACGATGGCACGCGGGAAACACACGTTGAAGCTGGGCGCGTACGTCGAGCACGCGCGCAACGAAGAAGGGCCGACGGCGACGTTCGCCGGCCGTTTCGACTTCAGCCGCGACACGAACAACGCCGCCGACACCGGCTATCCGTACGCCAACGCGCTGCTCGGTCAGTTCACGAACTACACCGAGTCGACGACGAGGCCCGGCGGCGGCGGGCTGGCGAACACGTTCGAGTTCTTCGCGCAGGACACGTGGCGCACGACGCAGAAGCTGACGTTCGACTACGGCGTACGCTTCGCCGGCTATACGCACTGGGTGCACGAGAGCGGCGGCGCATCGGCGTTCTCGCTCGAGCGGTACGATGCGTCGAAGGCGCCGCGCCTCTACGTGCCGGCGCTGGTCAACGGCGTCCGTCTCGGCCGCGATCCGGCCACTGGCGCCACGGTGCCCGCCGTGCTCATCGGCGCGTTCGTGCCGGGCACGGGCGATTTGAACAACGGCATCGTGCTCGCCACCGACTCGAGCTACCCGTCGGGATTCAAGAACCGTCCGCCGATCCTGCCCGAGCCGCGCGTCGGCTTCGCGTACGACATCAACGGCGACGGGAAGACGGCGGTGCGCGGCAGCCTCGGCATCTTCCACAACACGCGGATGTCGGGGAACGTCAACTGGCAGGCGACGCGCAACCCGCCGCTGCAGCTCAATCCGCAGATCTTCTACGGCACGATGGACACGCTGCTGCAGTCGTCCGGGTTCAACTTTCCGAGCGACGCGCAGGGGTTCGAGAGGGAGACGCGGACGCCGACGCTCTACAGCTACTCGCTCGGCGTGCAGCGCAACGTCGGATGGGGAACGGTCGTCGACGCGGCGTACGTCGGATCCCAGAGCCGCAACCTGCTGCAGACGCAGAACCTGAACATCGTCCCGTACGGCGCGCGCTTCGCGGCGCAGAATCAGGATCCGACGCGGCCCGGCTCGCCGCTGCCCGACAACTTCTTCCGGCCCGATCCCGGCTACGCGAACGTCTGGTTCTTCGAGAACACGGGCAAGGCCGACTACAACGCGCTGCAGATTCAGGCGAACCGGCGGTTCTCGGAAGGGCTGCAGTTCGGCGCCGCCTACACCTTCTCGCGTTCGCGCGACTTCACGTCGAACAGCGAGACCGGCACCGGCGCGAACATGCAGGTGGCGACCTATCAGGATCCCGCGACGTGGAATTACGGATTGTCGTCGTACGACCAGCCGCATGTCGCGGTGATCAACTACACATGGGATCTGCCGAAGGCGAGCGCGCGCTGGAACAACGCCGTCGCCCGCGCGCTGCTCGACAACTGGCAGATTTCGGGGCTCACGACGTTCGCGAGCGGCAACCCGGTGAACGTCACGTTCACGACGACCGATGCAGCCGACATCACCGGCGGCGGCGACACGATCCGGTACACGCAGGCGCCGGCCGGCAGCGGCGTGCCGCTGCTCATCGGCGACCCGAACCTGCCGTCCGATCAGCGGAGTCTGCTCGCATGGTTCAACACGTCGGCGTTCGCTCGACCGGCGCGCGGCAACGCCGGCACCTCGCCGAAGGATGTGGTGCGCGGACCGGGAATCAACAACTCCGACATCACGCTGTTCAAGAACATCCCGCTCGCGAGCGGCCAGCGGCGGCTGCAGCTGCGGTGGGAGATCTACAACGTGTTCAACCACACGCAGTTCTCGACCGTCGATTCCGCGGCGCGCTTCGACCCACAGGGAAACCAGGTGAACGCGCGATTCGGTCAGGTCATCACGACGCGCGCGCCGCGGGTGATGCAAGTCGCGGCCAGAGTGGTCTTCTGAAATGGTCCGTTTACACGAGCGATGCCTAACGTCCGCGTCGGGCTGATCGGCGCGGGGAACATCAGCGACACGCATGCGCGGGCGGTCGCGGCAGTTCCCGGCGCTTCGGTCGTCGCGGTGTACGGGCCGACGCGCGCGCGCGCCGAGCGGCTGGCCGCGTCGGTCGGAGCGCAGGCGCACGATCGCCTCGACGCGTTTCTGGCACAGGGCGGCATGGACATGGTCATCGTCGGCACGCCGTCGGGTCTGCACGGTGAGCACGGCGCCGCCGCGGCCCGCGCTGGCCTTCACGTGCTCGTGGAGAAGCCGCTCGAGATCACGACGGCGCGCGCCGATCGGCTGATTGCCGCCGCGGCCGGCGCAGGAGTCACCCTCGGCGTCATCTTTCAGGATCGATTGAAGCCGTCGGTCGAGCGGTTGAAAACGCTCGTCGAGTCGCGCGCGATCGGGACGCCGATTCTCGGCAGCGCGCGCGTGAAGTGGTATCGCCCGCCGTCCTACTACGGAGAGTCGCGGTGGCGCGGCACGCAGACGCTCGACGGCGGCGGCGCACTGATCAATCAGGCGATCCACACGGTCGACGTGCTGCTCTGGGTATTCGGACCGGTTGCACGCGTGTTCGGCAGGGTGGCGACGCGGCTGCACGACATCGAAGTGGAAGACACGGCGGTCGCGACGCTCGAGTTCGCGAGCGGCGCAGTCGGCACGATTGAAGCCGCGACGTCGGCGTACCCGGGCTATGCAAGGCGGATCGAGATCACCGGATCGGAGGGGACGGCAATCCTCGATGGCGACGACCTGGTCGCCATCGACCTCGGGGGTCAGGCTGGTGCCAGGCAGGTGCCGGGCTCGAGCCGGGCACCGAAATCACCTGAAAACGCGGCATCGCCGATCGTCTCTGACGCCTCGGCGCATTGTCGCGTCGTCGAGGACTTCATTGCCGCGTTCAGGAGCCACGGCAGACCGCGCTGCGACGGGCCCGAAGGCCGCCGCAGCGTCGAACTGATCGAAGCGATCTACGAATCGTCTCGATGTGGCAGACCTGTTGATGTGACGCAGGCCTAATCACACACTGATGCCGAAGTAGGGTCATTTTCGGGAGGGAACAATTCATGGTTCGCGCTGGACTGGCGCTCGCGCTCATCGCTTTGGCGGCTTCATCCGCCGCGGCCCAGGAATTCCGCGGCTCCATCGTCGGACACGTCAAGGACACCTCGGATCTCGCGCTGCCGGGCGTCACCGTCACGGCGACCAACGTCGCGACGAACGTCGCGTCGACGACCGTCAGCAACAACGAAGGCAATTACACCATCGCGTATCTCACGCCGGGAAACTACCGGCTGACGGCGGAGCTCTCCGGCTTCAAGAAGTTCGTCCGAGAAAGGCTCGAGGTCCGCGTCGGCGATCGCCTCACGCTCGATCTGACGATGGCCGTTGGATCGCTGGAAGAAACGGTCACGGTGACGGCGCAGTCGCCGCTGCTCGAGATGGGATCGGCATCGGCCGGGCAGGTGATCGACGAGAAGCGGATCGCGCTGATGCCGCTGTCGGACGGCAACCCATTCGTGCTCGCGCGCCTCGTGCCTGGCGTCGCCTACACCGGGGATCTGAAGTTCTCGAGGCCGTTCGACAACGCGGGCACTTCGTCGATCACGGCTGATGGATCGTCGGGCGGCAACGAGTTCACGCTCGACGGCTCGCCGAACATGGCGAACAAGGCGAGCGGCGTGCCGCGCGTGGCGTACGTGCCGCCGGCGGGCGCGGTGTCGGAGTTCAAGGTGAGCACCGCGAGCTTCGACGCGGCTGACGGGCACACAGCCGGCGCGATGGTGAACGTGACGCTCAAGAGCGGCACGAATCAGTTCAAAGGCGACAGCTATTACTACAAGCGGTCCGACAAACTCTCCGCGACCGATTTCTTCGTGAAGAAGGCCGGCGGCACGAAGCCGTCGCTCAAATACGATCGTCCGGGCGGCAGCCTCGGCGGACCAATCGATCGCAACCGCACCTTCTTTTTCGGCGCGGTCGAATGGTTGTACGACCAGTTCCCCGAGCCGGGACCTCGCACAGTGCCCACTCAGGCGGAGCGCAACGGCGACTTCTCGGCGTTGTTGTCGCAGGGCCTCGTCATCTACGACCCGACGACGGCGCAGCTCGTCAACGGACGCGTCGTCCGCACGCCGTTCGCCGGAAACATCGTTCCTGCCGGTCGCATCAGTCCGGTCGCGGCGGCGGTGCTGAAGTACTACCCGCTGCCGAACCAGGCCGGCGACGCGCAGGGGCGCAACAACTACTTCTCGATCAACCCGCGCAGCGACGATTTCTATTCGATCGCGACGCGCGTCGATCACCGCATCTCGGAGAAGCAGCAGGTGTTCGTCCGCTACACGCGCAACGATCGGCGCGAGTCGCGCAACGCCTTCTTCGGCGAGGTGAACGGCGTCGTCCCGACCGGCAATTTCCTGTTCCGCAAGAACGACGGCGTCACCTACGACCACGTCTACACGATGAGCCCGAGAGCGCTTCTCGACGTGCGCGCCGGCTGGCAGCGCTTCCAGGAACCGAACGTCCGGCAGCACGAAGGGATTTTCGATCCGGCGTCGCTCGGGTTCCCGTCAAGCGTCACGTCGCTCTTCGGCGGCGCGAAGTATTTTCCGCACTTCGATTTCGATCTGTTCAGCGACATCGGCGATCAGATCGCGGCAACGACCGTCCACAGCATCTACTCGTTCCAGCCGACGCTGACGCGCATCGTCGGCAATCACTCGATTCGGACGGGATACGACCTGCGGATGTACAAGGAATTCGGATCGGAGGCCGCCGGACAGGCGGGTGAGTACGTGATGCGCAACAACTCTGCGTTCACGCGCGCGCAGGACAACTCGGCCGGCGTCTTCGGTCAGGATCTCGCGACGTTCATGCTCGGCCTGCCGACGAGCGGCACGCTCGACCGCAACACGACACGGCTCGACATCACGATGTATCACGGGCTCTTCGTGCAGGACGATTGGAAGGTCTCGAACCGGCTGACGCTCAACCTCGGTCTTCGCTACGACTACGAGAGCGCCACGTACGACACGCAGAACCGCAACGCGCGCGGCTTCGATCCAGCGGCGACGCTCGACATCACGGCGCAGGCGCAGGCGCGCTACGCCGCCAATCCGATTCCGCAGCTGCCCGCGTCGGCGTTCGCCGTGCGCGGCGGCCTGCAGTTCGCGTCCGACAGCGCGCGCGGATTCTGGAACGCCGACAAGAACAACTTCCAGCCGCGCGCCGGCTTCGCGTACCGCCTCGGCGAAAAGTCGGTCGTACGCGGTGGCTGGGGCATCTACACGATCCCGTTCATCATCACCGGCAACTTCCAGCCCGGATTCTCACAGGGGACGCCGTTCGTACCGACACTCGACAACGGGTTGACGCTGCGCGCGACGCTGTCGAATCCGTTTCCCGACGGCGCGCTCGCGCCGGTCGGCGCGTCGCTCGGCCCGAATACGGCGCTCGGTCTGGATTTGAACACGGTCTCCACCGGTCGATTCGTCCCCGTCGATTTCCACAACGGTCAGAACATGCGCTACATGGTGAGCGTGCAGCGCGAGCTGCCCGGCGAATGGCTCGTCGAAGCGGGCTACGCCGGCAGCCGCGGCTGGGACCTGACGACGGGCGGAGGCAATCAGGCGGGCGAAATCGAACTCAACGGCATTCCGGCGCGATACCTGTCCACGAGCCGCCAGCGCGATCAGGCGACGATCGATTTCCTCTCGACGCTCGTCGCAAATCCGTTCCAGGGCCTGCTTCCGGGCACGAGCTTCAACGGCGCGACGATCGCGCGGTCGCAGCTCGTTCGTCCGTTCCCGCAGTTCGGCAACATCCGCACGTTCGACGACGACGGGACGAGTGTGTACAACTCGGCGCAGGTGAAGCTCGAGAAGCGATTCACGACACGCTTCTCGGCGCTCGCCGCGTACACGTGGTCGCGTTTCACCGAGCGTGTGTTCCAGCTGAATCCCACCGATACCGAATACGAGAACCGGCTGTCGCAGTTCGACGTGCCGCACCGCCTCTCCATCAGCGGCATCTGGCAGTTACCGTGGGGATTCAGCGTGCAGGGTATCGGCCAGTTCCAGAGCGGACAGCCAATCAGCTTCCACGACCGCAACATCTACTTCAACGGCGACCTCGCGTCGCTGAAGACGGACTATTCCGGCGACACCAATCAGCCCGTGTTCGACATCAGCGGTTTTTACTTCCACGATGCCGCCGTCCAGACCAACGGCGTCGACGATCCGGCCAAGCAGCGCGCCGATCAGCGCATCCGCCTCACGAACAACCTCCGGTACTTCCCGTCGCGGATCGATGGGCTTCGCGGCCAGCGGTTGAACCTCTGGGACCTCTCGATCGTCAAGCAGCTGCCGATCAAAGGACGCGTGCGCGCGCAGCTGCACGCCGAGTTCCTCAACGCGTTCAACCGCGCGGTGTTCGCCAACCCCAACACCGATCCCACCAGCGCCGACTTCGGCAAGGTGACGAGTCAGAACAACCTGCCGCGGGACATTCAGCTTGCGGTGAAGCTCGTGTTCTAGGAGGAGACGGCACGATCGGCGCGACGCGGCCGACGCCGCGGGAAGGACAGCTCGGATTCCGATTACTATTCTGAGGATGCAGACCGTCAACGGCGCCCGCCCCGATCCCCTCCTGGGACGGGCGTCGATCGCGCAGCGGATCGAACAATTCGGAGTGGTCGCCGTGATCCGGTTGAAGGATCCGGCGAAGCTCCGCGCCGTGGTCGACGCGCTCGCCGACGGCGGCGTGCGCGCGCTCGAAGTGACGATGACCGTGCCGCGCGCGGTCGAGATGATCCGCGCGCTGGCGCCGACGCTGCCGGACGGATTCCTCCTCGGCGCCGGCACCGTGACCGACGTCGCGACGGCGCGCGCCGTCATCGACGCGGGCGCGACGTTCGTCGTCGGTCCCGTCTTCCGGCCGGACGTCATCGGCGCCTGCCATGAGCGTGGCGTGCCCGCCATGCCGGGCTGCTTCTCGCCGACCGAAATCCTCGCGGCGCACGAGGCCGGCGCCGACATCGTGAAGGTCTTCCCGGCCACCATGCTCGGACCGCAGTACATAAGGGATGTGCGCGCGCCGTTGCCGCAGGTGAAGCTGATGCCGACCGGCGGCGTCACGCTCGACAACGCGGGCGACTGGATTCGCGCGGGCGCCGTCGCGGTCGGCATTGGATCGGCGTTGGTCGACACGAAGGCGATCGAGGAGGGTCGCTTCGACGCGATCATGACGAACGCACGTAGAGTCGTCGCGAACGTGTCGGCCGCGCGGTCGCAGAAATCCGGCTGAAGCCGGATGCCACAAGTACTGTTGATGCCGCACAAGGTCGTCACCTTCGGAGAGATCATGCTGCGCCTGAGCCCGCCGGGGTTCGAGCGCTTGTTTCAGTCCCCCGTCCTCTCGGCGACGTTCGGCGGAGGAGAGGCGAACGTCGCGATCTCGCTCGCGCATTTCGGGCTGCACAGCTGTTATGTGACGCGCCTGCCGGCGCATGCGATCGGCGAAGGCGCGATGCGCACGCTGCGCGGCGAGGGCGTCGACACGAGCTACGTCGTGCGCGGCGGCGATCGCGTCGGGATCTATTTCGCCGAAACGGGCGCGAGCCAGCGCGCGTCGACGGTCGTCTACGACCGCGCGCACTCGGCCATCAGCGAGATGGCGGCTGATGCCGTGGACTGGAGCGCCGTCATGAGCAGTGCCGCGTGGTTTCACGTCACCGGCATCACGCCGGCGCTCGGCGACAACGCCGCCGCCGCCACGTGCGCGGCGATCCGCGCGGCAAAAGCCGCCGGCGCGCGCGTGAGCGTCGACCTCAATTTCCGCAAGAAGCTGTGGTCCGAGTCCAGGGCGCAACGGACGATGAAGCCGCTGATGCGCGACGTCGACGTGGTGATCGCGAACGAGGAAGATCTGCAGTCGGTGCTGGGAATCGCGGTGGCGGGCGCCGACGTGACCGGCGGCGCGCTCGACGTGTCCGGATACCGCGCGGCCGCCGAGCGCGTCACGCGCGACTTCGGTCCACCGATCGTGGCGGTGACGCTGCGCGAGAGCCTGTCGGCGAGCGACAACGGATGGAGCGCCGTGCTGTGGGACGCCTCGAGCCGCACGCTCCATCAGAGCCAGAGGTACGTCGTGCGGCTCGTCGATCGCATCGGCGGCGGCGACAGCTTCGCCGCCGGCTTCATCTACGCGTCCCTCGACGGCCGTCCGCCCGACGCGGCGCTGCGCTTCGCGGTCGCGGCGAGCGCGCTGAAGCAGACCATTTACGGCGACTTCAACCGCGTGACCGTTGCGGAAGTCGAAGCGCTCGCGCACGGCGACGTGTCGGGTCGCGTGCAGCGGTAGCCATTGTCCGCGCCCGGCGCGGTCAACCGCCAGCGGGTGCCCTGGCAAAAGAACCGTTGCGGCGCCGCGCCAGAAACCGCATGTCGACGAGCGCGGTCAGGATCTCCCTGCACGTGCGTTCATCCAGTCCGCCGGACGGTTGCAAATCGTCGATTCGACGTCCGCGGCGCGTCGAGCGGCCGCGTCAGTATAGTAATGGGCCGATGCAGCTGTTCTCGAAAATCCTCAGGACGGGCATAGCCACAGAGCTCCTCCGGGCGAGCGATCCCGACGCCGTCGAGATCGGGCGCGCGCTCGACGTGCGCGCGCGGCAGCTGCTCGGCCGCGCGCTCGCCATCCGCGAGGTCGACGCCGGATCGTGCAACGGCTGCGAGCTCGAGATTGTCGGCCTTGCGAGCCCGATCTACGACATGGAGCGGTTCGGTTTCCATTTCGTCGCGTCGCCGCGGCACGCGGACCTCCTGCTCGTCACCGGACCGGTGACGCGCAACATGGAGATTCCGCTGCGCCTCACGTACGACGCGACGCCGGCGCCGAAGTTCGTCGTCGCTGTCGGCGACTGCGCGAAGAGCTGCGGCGTCTTCAAGGGCAGTTACGCGGTCGTGGGACCGGTGGAGAGCGTCATTCCCGTTGACGTCTCGATTGCGGGTTGTCCGCCCGAGCCGGCCGACATCCTGCGCGGCATCCTCGCGGCGCTCGATCGCTTGTCGCCTGGACCGGCACGGTGACGGTCGATCGTTCGGCCGCCTTCCTGTTCATGATCGCCGGCTACGTGGCCGGCGCGATTGTCGCGCTGATCGCGCCGTCGGATCGGATCGCGCGTGGGGCGACGGCAATCGGCGCAGCGTCCGGCAGTGTCGCGGGGCTCGTGACTGCGCTGGCCGTTCTCGCCACCGGGGATCGGTTCGAGCTGGTGCGGCCCGACATGATCGCCGTTGCCGGCGGCGTCGCGATTCAGCTCGACTCGCTCGGCGCGCTCTTCCTCGCGCTCGTCTGCAGCGTCGGTCTGTTCGCCGCGGTCTACGGCTTCACGTACACCGCCGACTACGACGGACGGCGATCGCTCCGCTTCTTCGGTCTGATGTTCAATGCGTTCCTCCTCGGCATGAGCCTCGTGCCGTGCGCGGCGAACGTGTTCACGTTCCTGTTCGCGTGGGAGCTGATGGCAGTTGCGTCGTACTTCCTCGTGATGACCGAGCACGAGTCGAGCGACGCGCGCGCGGCCGGCCTCTGGTACGCGGCCATGACGCATTTTGGTTTCGTGCTGCTGCTGCCGATGTTTCTGATCATGGCGCCGGCTGCGGGCGCGACGGCGTTTGTCGACCTCCGTGCGGGCGCATCGGCGCTGCCGCCGGCGGCGCGCAGCACGGTGTTCGCGCTTGCTCTCGCCGCCTTCGGATCGAAAGCCGGCGTCGTGCCGCTGCACGTCTGGCTGCCGCGCGCGCATCCGGCCGCGCCGTCGCACGTGTCGGCGCTCATGTCGGGTGTGATGATCAAGCTCGGCGTCTACGGCCTGCTGCGCGTCACGTCCGATTTTCTCGGCACCGGTCCCGCGTGGTGGGGCGGTCTGGTGCTCGCGGTCGGCTCGCTTTCGGCGCTGGGCGGCGTGCTGTACGCGCTCACGGAGAACGATCTCAAACGGCTGCTCGCGTACTCGTCGGTGGAAAATGTCGGCGTCATCTTTCTCGGCATCGGCGCCGCACTGGTGCTGCAAAGCTACGGGCTGCCGGCGCTCGCCATGGTCGGCTTCGGTGCGGCGCTGCTGCACACGGTGAACCACGCCTGCTTCAAGACGCTGCTGTTCCTCGCTGCCGGCAACGTTCTGCGCGGCGCCCGCACCCGGAACATGGAGCAGATGGGCGGCCTCATCAAAGGCATGCCGGTGACGGCGATGGCGTTCCTGATCGGATCGGCGGCGGCCGCCGCGCTGCCGCCGCTGAACGGGTTCGCGTCGGAGTGGATGGTGTTTCAGGCGCTGCTGTCGGGCGCGCAGATCGCGAAGCCGGAGGTCGCGATCGGATCGCCGCTCGCCGTCGGCGTGCTCGCGCTCACGAGCGGGCTGGCGGCCGCGACCTTCGTGAAGGCGTTCGGGATCAGCTTTCTCGCGATGCCGCGATCCGACGCGGCGGCCGCTGCGCGCGAGCCGCATTGGTCGGCATGGACGGCGCTCGGGGCGTTCGCGGCTGCGACGGTCGTGCTCGGTCTGTTCGCGCCGAGCGCAATCGCCGCGATGTATCGAATCGTCGAGAGCGTCACGGCGACGCCGCGCAACGTGACCGGCGGGGGCGGGATCTGGCTGTTGTCGGCGCACGGTGTCGCCGCGGTGTCGCCGCTGCTGATCGCGGTGCTCGTCGCATCGGTCGCGTTCGTGGCCTTCGCGTCTATTCGGGCGCGCGGATTCGACGTGCGCGTCGCCGACACGTGGGGCTGCGGCCGCATCCGTCAGACCGCGCGAATGGAGTACACCTCGTCGGCGTTCGCCGAGCCGCTGCGGCGGATCTTCTCCGAGCTCTATCGTCCGACCGAGGACTTCAGCGTCAGCGTTCACCCGGAGGCGCGGCTGATCATCCGCTCGATCACGTACACGACCCGCATCGTGCCGTGGATCGAGAAGGCGCTGTACGAGCCGGTGACGAGAGGTGCGCGCGCGATCGCGGCGTCCGTTCGCCGCTTGCAGGCCGGTTCGGTCCACCTGTACCTGCTCTACATCGCGGCGGCGCTGATGGCGGCGCTCGCATCGGCATGGTGGTTCGAATGAGCCGCGCCATTGCGATTCTGTTCCAGACGCTGCTCGCCGCCGGCCTCGCGCCGCTCGTCGGCGGATTCATCCGCTGGGTGAAGGCGCGCCTGAACGGACGCCGCGGCGCGCCGCCGTGGCAGCCGTATTACGACATCCAGAAGCTGCTCGGAAAGGAAGCGGTCGTGTCTCGCACCGCTTCGTGGATTTTTCGTGCGACGCCGTTCGTCGTGTTCTCGACCTCCCTCGTCGTGGCGTCGTTCGTCCCGCTCGTGGCCGCGCCGGCCGGACGCTTCATCGCCGGCGATCTCTTCGCGGCGGTGTACTTGCTGCTGCTCGGCACGTTCTTTCTCGCGCTCGCGGGTCTCGACACCGGGTCGCCGTTCGGCGGCATGGGCGCGAGCCGGGAGATGACGGTGGTCGCGCTCACCGAACCGACGGTCGCGCTCTCGATCGTCGCGCTGGCGCTCAACGCGGGATCGACGAGCTTCTCGCAGATCGTGTCGCGCACCCTGGCGGAGCCGGCGGCGGCCCTGGGTCCGGGCCATCTCCTCGCGTTCGCCGCGCTGTTCATCGTCACGCTCGCCGAGACGGGGCGCCTGCCGGTCGACAATCCGGCGACGCACCTGGAGCTGACGATGATTCACGAGGCGATGGTGCTGGAGTACTCGGGACCGTATCTCGCGCTCGTCGAGTGGGGCGCGTCGCTCAAACTGTTCGTGTTTCTCGCCCTCGCGGTGAATCTCTTCATGCCGTGGGGCATTGCCGTGTCGCTTGCGCCGATTCCTCTGGCGATCGGCCTCGTGACCTTCGTCGTGAAGATCGGCGTCCTGGCAACGGCAATCGCCGTGCTCGAAACGCGCGTCGCGAAGCTGCGCCTGTTCCGCGTGCCGGAGCTGCTCAGCGCATCGTTCGTACTCGCATTGCTGGCCGTGTTGTCGACTTTTTTGGCGAGGTAGCGCCTGAGGTGCAGCGGTTCGACAAGCCCACTAGGAGCGCTCGTGAGGCCGTGAGTACTCGTGAGGCCGTGAGTACAAGAAAGCGCCTGCGGCTCGAGCGAGGCGCCGGAGGGAAGCCCGGCGAAGCCGGGCCGCCGAGTGAGGCGAGCGGGGGTGGGGCCCCGCGAGCATAGGAAAACGACTATGTTCTCGCAACTCGTCATGCTCGGCAGCAGCGGCATGCTGCTCACCGCGCTCATCGTGCTCTGGCGCAAACACGTGCCGGCATACATCAGCGCGTACCGCTTGCAGGTGTGGCTGCTCGCCGGCGTGACGGCGACGGTCGGATACTTCGCATCCGACTGGCGGCTGTTCGCGGTCGCCTTCGTGCTGGTCGTGCTGAAGGCCATCGCGATTCCGGCGCTGCTTCGAACGATGCTGCGGCGCTTCGGCGCGCAGCCGGAAGTCCGGCCGTACGTGAACACGGAGACGTCGCTGTTGATTGCCGGCCTCCTCGTCCTGTTCGCGTACGTGCTCGCGCGGCCGTGGATGGCCGTCACGGATCTGCCGACGCGCGACGCGCTGCCGATCGCGATGGGGCTGCTCTTCGTCAGCCTGTTCGTGATCGTCAGCCGGCGCAAGGCGATCACGCAGGTGATCGGATTCCTGATGCTCGAGAACGCCATCGCGCTGCTGGCGGCCGTCGGCACCTACGGCGTGCCGCTGCTCGTCGAGCTCGGCGTGTTCCTCGACGCGCTGATGGGATTCCTCGTCATGCAGATTTTCGTGTACCAGATTCACGAAACGTTCGACACGATCGACGTCGAGCAGCTCACGCGGCTGCGGCACTGACCGATGCCGAGCCTGTCGCTTCTCCTCGTCGCTCCGCTCGTCGCCGCCGCGCTCGCGATCGTGGTGAAGCCGTACCGCCGCTTCGTGGGATGGGCCGGGGTCGTCCTCGCGTCGCTTTCGTCGGCGGCCAGCGGCACGCTGGCGATTCAGGTCGTGCGCGACGGTCCCGTCTCCGGCCGCGCGGGCGACATCTGGCGCGTCGACGCGCTGTCGGCGATGCTCGCGCTCTGCATCGCGTTCGTGGCGCTGCTCGCCTCGTTGCTCGGTCCGGGGCTGGCCGACGAACGCGACGACGATCCGGCGCGGACGCGGCGGTTCC
Source organism: Acidobacteriota bacterium (assembly GCA_003222395.1). Taxonomy (GTDB): domain Bacteria; phylum Acidobacteriota; class Vicinamibacteria; order Vicinamibacterales; family CAVVIG01; genus Gp6-AA45. Next base: position 94,491 of record QHWB01000030.1, on the reverse strand, counting down.
GCATCTTCATGAACGCGTTCGCGTTCACGATGCTTGCCGCGGTAACGACCGGCAACGTGGCGCTCATGTGGGTGGCCGTCGAAGCGACCACCATCATGTCGGCCATCGTCATCCCGCTCGACCGGACGAAGGCATCGGTCGAAGCGTCGTGGAAGTACATCCTTATTTGTTCGGTCGGCATCGCGCTGGCGTTCACGGGGACGGTACTCGCGTACTTCGATTTCGTCTCGACGGCGGGCGAGGTGCCCGGGTCGTTGAACTGGGACGTGCTGCGCGACGCCGCGCCGTCGCTGCATCCGGAGCTGCTGCAGCTCGCCTTTGCGTTCATCCTGATCGGGTACGGCACGAAGGCCGGACTCGCGCCGATGCACACCTGGCTGCCCGATGCGCACTCCGAAGCGCCGCCGGCGATCTCCGCGATGATGTCGGGCGTGCTGCTCGCCGTCGCCATGTACGCCATTGCGCGGTGGAAGGTGGTCGTCGACGGCGCCGTCGACCGACGGTTCACGACGACGCTGTTGATCGCGTTCGGTCTCGCGTCGGTCGCGCTGGGCGCGTTCAGTCTCGTCATCCAGCGCCACTACAAACGCATGCTCGCCTACTCGAGCATCGAGCACATGGGCCTCGTCGCCGTCGGGCTCGCGCTCGGGCCGCTCGGCACGTTCGCGGCGTGGCTGCACGTCGCGAACCACGCGATCGCGAAGTCGGCGAGCTTCCTGCTCGCGGGCCGGGTGCTGCGCCGTTACGGCACGACCGAAATCGACGACGTCACGGGACTGCTGCGCGCGATGCCGTGGACCGGAACGCTGCTCGCAGCCGGCATCCTGGCGCTCGTCGGGCTGCCGCCCTTCGGCCTCTTCGTCTCGGAATTCCTCCTCGTGCGCGCCGCGGTGGAGACGCGCCATCTCGCGGTCGTTGGCGTAGTGCTGCTGCTCATGGTCGTCGCGTTTGTATCTCTGCTCGGCCATCTCAATCGCATGCTGTACGGCGACCCGCCGCCGGCCGTCGCGACGGGCGAACGCCGCAGCTGGCCGCTCTTTGCGCTGGCGGTGCCGATCGCGCTCCTGATCGTCCTTGGCGTCGCGCTGCCCGCGCCGGTCGACGCGTTGATTCGGCAGTGCGTGGCGAGCCTGGCGCCATGACCGCTGTCGATTCAATCGTCCGCACGCTGAACGAGCGCTTCGCTGACGCGACGCGCATCGTGACGCCGCGCGCCAACGAGGTCCACTGCGAGCTGTCGCCGGTCGGCATCAACCGCCTCGCCGACCTCGTATGCCGCGATCTCGGCGCCGAGCTGATTGCGATTGCCGGCGACGATCGCCGCCGCGAGGCGCGCGTGTTCTTCGTCCACTACGTGTTCGCCGACCGCGCGGCGAACTGGTTCGTCCACGCATCGGTCCGCCTGAACGGAGGGCAGCCCGAGCTGCCGACGATGGCGCCGTCACACTATGCGGCGTCGCGCTTCGAGCGCGAGCTGCGCGATCTGTTCGGCATCGACGTCCTCGGTCACCCGGATCCGCGTCCGCTGGTGAAGCACGCGTTCTGGCCCGAGGACTATTACCCGCTGCGCAAGGATGCGAACGCGCCGTCGTTTGCCGACGACGGGCGGCCGTTTCCGTTCACGCCGGTCGGCGGGGAAGGGGTGTACGAGATTCCGGTCGGCCCGGTACACGCCGGCGTCATCGAGCCCGGTCATTTTCGGTTCAGCGTCATGGGCGAGACGATCATCGACATGAAGTCGCGCCTGTACTTCACGCACAAGGGCACCGAGAAGCTGTTCGAGGGACGCGATCCGATGGCCTGCGTGGAGCTCGCCGAGCGCGTTTCCGGCGACACGAGCGTCGGCCACGCGCTCGCCTTCTGTCAGGCGATCGAGGCGGCGGCCCAGGCGGAAGCGCCGCTGCGCGCGCGGCTCTTGCGCGTCGTGTTGCTCGAGCTCGAGCGCCTGTACAACCATATGGCCGACTTCGGCGCCATCGCGAACGACACCGGCTTCGCGATCGCGCACGCGCACTGCTTCCGCATCCGCGAGCGTCTGCTGCGTCTGAACAAGCAGCTCACGGGCTCGCGGCTGCTGCGCGGCACTCTCGCACCCGGCGGGCTGGTCCGCGACTTCGAGGTGCCGGTCGATCTCGCGGCCGCGATCGACGCCGCGCTGGCCGACTTCGAAGAGATCGTCGCCATCTGCCTCGCGAACACGCTCGTCGCCGATCGTCTGGATGGAACCGGCGTCCTCAGCGCGGAGCTTGCGCGCGAGTACGGCGTCGTCGGCTACGTCGCGCGCGCCTCCGGCGTCGACATCGACGCACGGCGCGATCATCCGTTCGCGGCCTATGATCAGCTGCGGTTCGCGGTTCCGGTGCACACCGCCGGCGACGTGCGCGCGAGGACGCGGGTCCGCGTCGAGGAGGCGCGTGAGTCGGCGTCGCTCGTCCGGCAGGCGTGCGATGCGCTCGCAGGATTGAAGGGCGGTCCGTTCCGGATCGAGCTCGGACGGATCGACCCGTTTGCCGCCGCGTTCGGGATCGTCGAAGGGTGGCGGGGCCGCATCGTTCACTGGGTGATGGCCGACCATCACGGCACGCTGCACCGCGTCAAGATCGTCGATCCGTCGTTCTTCAACTGGCCCGCGCTCTCGCGCGCGCTGACCGGCAACATCGTTCCCGATTTTCCCCTCTGCAATAAGTCGTTCAACCAGTCATACTCTGGCAACGATTTGTAAGGAGGAAGCATGGGTAAGACCGTGTTGATTGCGGCGATGGCGGCGCTGCCGCTTGCCGGCGTGCTCGCGCAGGATCCCGATCCGCAGCCGACGTGCAGGATGTGTCCGGCGAGCTACATTCCCAACGACGAGATTCAGGCGTACGTGAAGAAGGCCATTGCCGAGAAGCTCACCGATCAACAGGTCCGCGACATCGACATCGGCAAGAGCAACGTGGCCGTCGGCGTCGTGCATCGCGGCAAGCTGGCGCAGCCGGCGCCGGAATCAGTGGCCGAGCACGATTTCGTCAGCGAGGTCTACCACGTCATCGAAGGATCGGCGACGCTCGTCACCGGTCCCGATCTGGTCGGTAAGAAGCGCCGTCCGGCGACGCTCGAAACGGTGCGGCTGTTCAACGGACCCGGCAACAACTCGACGTCGATTCGCAACGGCGTGACGCATGAATTGAAGGTCGGCGACGTCATCGTCATCCCGGCCGGCACCGGCCACTGGTTCACCAAGATCGACGATCACATCACCTATCTCATGATCCGCATCGATCCCGACAAGGTAACGCCGGTACGCGACGAAGCCGCTTCGAAGGCGTACTTGAGCAAACCGGCGCGGCCGCAGCAGCAGTAGGGGACGGCCTTCAGGCCGTCCCGGACCGGACCTCGGACGACGGCAGGCGCAGCCTCGCCCGCAGTCCGCCCATCGGCGATCGGTCGAGCGCAATCGCTCCGCCGTAGACCTCCGCGAGATTGCGCACGATCGCGAGGCCGAGACCGGAGCCGGGAGCGGCCTGGTCCGCCCTGACGCCGCGCTGCAGGACGGCGTCGCGCATCGACGCCGCGAGCCCCGGCCCGTCGTCGTCGACGACGATCTCGACCGAGCCGGCGTCCGCGTCGGACGAGACAACGACGCGTGAGCTGGTCCACTTGCAGGCGTTGTCGAGGAGGTTGCCGAGCATCTCGTCGAGATCTTCGCGCTGCGCGCGGACGGCGTGCTCCGTGTCGACATGCAGATCGATGACGAGCCCGCGCCCCGCGTGCAACCTCTGCAGCGTCCGCGACAGCCCCTCCGCCGACGCGAGGACGCCGCAGCGGGCGCCGAGCGTCGCGCCCGACGCCGCCGCGCGCGCGTGCGCGAGGTGATAGTCGATCTGCCGGCGCATCCGCTCGATCTGCTGGCCGATCGTCGCGGCGAGCTCGTGATGCCCCTCGGCGTCGGTACGATCGGCTTCCTGCGACAACACCGCGAGCGGCGTCTTGAGACCGTGAGCGAGGTCGCCGGCCTTGGCCAGCGCGCGCCCGACGGTCTGCTCGCGGTGCTCGAGCAGCGCGTTGAGATCGTCGACGAGCGGCTGCACTTCGGCCGGATAATCGCCGTCGATGCGGCGATCGCGACCGTCGCGGAGGCGCGCGAGGCGCTCGCGCAGATGATTCACCGACGACAAGCCGTTGCGTACCTGCGAGAGCCCAATCGCCATCAAGGCGAGCGTGATGAAGGCGCCGGTGAACGTCTGATGAGCGCCGCGGAGCGCCGGCACGCGCGAGATCGCTGCCAGCGAAATCATGTGCCCGATCATGAGGAGCCCCGCCGTCAAGAGCACCGTACCGACGACGAAGCGGGAGCGAAGGGAAGGACCGGCCATCACGCGTCCGCGTCGGCGATGCGGTAGCCGAGCCCCCGAATGGTTTCGATGAACGACGATCCGATCTTGCGGCGCAGGCGCGCGATGAACACTTCGACCGTGTTCGAGTCGCGGTCGGCGCTCCGCGCGTAGATGTGCTCCGTGAGCTCGCTCTGCGACACGACGCGGCCGCGATGATGCATCAGATAGGAGAGCACTCGGAACTCGTGGCTGGTGAGCCGGACCGCGACGCCGTTGACCGTGACGCGCGCCCCGCGCGGATCGAGCGCGACGGCGCCGCAGCGCAGCGCCGGCGTCACCTGACCGCTGGCGCGCCGGATCAGCGCGCGCAGGCGCGCGAGCAGTTCTTCCATGCGGAACGGCTTCGACACGTAATCGTCGGCGCCTTCGTCGATTCCGTGCACTTTCTCGTGCCAGCTGCCGCGCGCCGTCAGCACGAGCACCGGCACCGGGATGCCCGCTTCGCGCGAGCGCCGGAGCACCGTCAGCCCGTCGGTCTTCGGCAATCCGAGATCGAGCACCACGGCATCATATTCTTCGGTCTGCCCGAAGAAATCGGCGCGCTCGCCGTCAGCGGCGCAGTCCACGGCATATCCGGCGTCGCCGAGCGCCGTGGCCAACTGCTGCGCAAGACGCGCTTCATTCTCGACGACGAGAATTCGCATTGTTCCAAGCTCTCGGCTTTCAGCTTTCAGCTATCAGCCGATAGCTGATAGCTGATAGCTGATAGCTGATAGCTGATAGCTGATAGCCGGTGTACGACATCCGGACGCTGACCGATCACGTCGAGAAAAATCTGTTCCTTCGCCGCATCCCGGCGCGAATGTTCGTCGTCCTCGGACCGCTGCTGCTCGTGCTCGCGTCAATCGGCATCTACGCGGTCGTCGCATACACCGTGTCGCATCGCACGACCGAGATCGGCGTTCGCCTCGCGCTGGGCGCCACCGCGGAGCGCGTCGTCGTGCAGATCGTCGGCGAAAGCCTGCGAGTGATAGCCGCCCGGCGCGATGGTCGGATGGCTGATTGCGTTCGTCGTCAACCTTCACCTCGTGCGCGGACCGGTTTTCTGGTCGGTGTTTGCGGGCGTGCCGGAGGTTCTGCTCGCCCTGGCGGCGGTGGCGTGCTGGATGCCCGCCAGAAGCGCGGCCGGGCTGGATCCGCTCGTCGCGCTGCGGGAGCCTTGAGAGCCGTCTCTACAATCCGCTCGAGTTGCTTCCTGTCATATTCAGGATTTTTTCTTTATACCGCGGCGGCGTTCGCTCAGCCCTGGTGCTACGATGTTCGACGCATTATTCCGGCAGGCGGGGAAATGCAGGCGGGGAAATGAGGTCTGCCCATGATCACGCTCGCCGAACCCACCGATCTCGATGCGCTTCGCCTCCGTGGTGAATTCCTCGCGTTGCCTGGGTTGAAGGTGACGCCGGCGCAGACGGCACGGTTGCTCGGCATCCGGCTGGATCACGCCGTCACGATCCTCACCGACCTCGAACGCGAGCGATTCCTGATGCACGCCGACGATGGATCGTACCGTCGCGCACACTTGTGCGTCGTGATTTGATCCGCCGCCGCGGAACGGACACGGCGTCCCCGCCGTGCCCCATCAGGGATAGAGCAGGGTGCGGATCCAGCGGTCGCCGTCGCGCTCGTAGTGGTCGCGCACGTGCAGCCGCGCCGGATCGCGCGTCCAGAACTCTATCGATCGCGGAACCACTCTGAATCCAGACCAGAACGGCGGACGCGGCACGACGCGGCCTTCGAACCGTGCGCGCGCCTCGCTGACGCGGCGATCGAGCGCATCGCGCGATTCGAGGCTCGCGCTCTGGCGCGACGCCCACGCGCCGAGCTGCGATTCGCGCGACCGCGTCGCGAAGTAGGCGTCGGCGTCCGCATCCGACACGCGCTCGACGGTCCCCTCGACGCGAACCTGCTTCTCGATCGACGGCCAATAAAAGCACAGCGCCGCTGACGGATTCGCGCTGAGCGCACGCGCCTTGCGGCTCTCCAGGTTGGTATAGAACACGAAGCCTCGCGTGTCGACGCCTTTGAGCAGCACGTACCGGCCGGAGGCGCGGCCATTCTCGTCGACCGTCGACAGGACCATCGCGTCGGGCTCGACGGAGGTCTGAGCCGCGCGCTCGAGGAGCTCTTTGAAGATGTCAATCGGATCGTCGATCGACGCGGGCATGCGCGATTCAGGATAGCACTGCCGTATCGCCGGACGGTGCGCAGCCGCCGCGGCGAGCCTCGTGTTCTCGATTGTCAACGCCGATTCCCATTGGCGTCGAGATTGCGTAATGCGATCGCGTCGAGCTGGCGGGAGCCTCGCATGCGGAATCGGCCGGTACTGTTGGTGTCGGTCGCGATCGGTCTTTTTGCGCGTAAGTTTCGGGCGTACGCGCAGGGGCTGCTGCGCGACGCGTCCGCGGAATACCGTCGCATATCATTCTTGGTTCTCATCAATAACGGACACATCGGTATATATGGGATGCCATGGCTGTCGTGAACTGGGAGGAGACCGCACCGCAGATCGAAGCGCTCGACTGGCATCGGCGCGCCAGACACTGGCATCTCGTCCCGTTGGACGCAGGTGAAGCGGACGATTCGCCGGTCGCGCTGCCGCCCGAGAAGCTGATTGCGGAGGAAGAGCCCGAAGCGGCAGCGCCGCAGGACGTACCCGAGGAGGAAGACGACGGGTTCGAAACCGAGCGGCTGTCGCGCGAACGGCCGGAGGCGGGAATTCCGCGCGCGGATCTCGATCCGGTCCGCGTCTATCTCAAGCACATCGGCCGCTTTCGCCTGCTCACGGCAGCGCAGGAGCAGGAGATCGGCCGCCAGATCGAGACGGCGCGATCCGACGTGCAGGCGTCGCTCGCGGCGGTTCCGGACGCGCTCCAATCGCTGGTCGCCCTGGCCGGCTGCGTGCGCGAGGGGAAGTCGCCGGCGGCCGAATTGATCCTGCTGCCCGACGGCGGCGAGCTGCAGTCCGATCGCGTGGCGCCGGTGCTCCATGCGTTCGCGCGCATCGATCGGCTACGCCGCATGGGCATGTGCCCGCGTATCCAGCGGCCGATCGCGTGGATACTCGCCAGGCAACCGATTCGTCCGTCGGTCGTCGACGAGATCGTCGAGAAGGTCGACGATCCTCAGGTCCGCGCCGCCGAGGCGCGCCTCACCGAGGCGAAGCGCCTGCTGATCGAGGCGAATCTGCGGCTGGTCGTATCGATCGCGAAGCGTTATCTCGGACGCGGCCTGTCGCTGCTCGATCTGATCCAGGAAGGCAACATCGGGCTGATGAAAGCGGTCGACCGGTTCCAGTTCCGGCGCGGCTTCCGCTTCTCGACGTACGCCACGTGGTGGATTCGGCAGTCGGTGGCGCGCGGCGTCGCCGACTACGGCCGCACCGTCCGCCTGCCGGTGCACATCGTCGATTCGATGAACAAGCTGGAGAAGACGCGCAAGGCGTTCGTCGATCGCAACGGCCGCGAGCCGTCGGAGCGCGAGCTCGCGGACGCCCTGAAGATGGCCGAAGAGAAGGTCCGGCTGCTGCGGAACGCCGCGAAGCTGCCGATGTCGATCGACGCGCCGGTGAACGCCGAAGAAGGGACCGCGTTCGGCGATTTGATGGCCGACGACACGATTGTCTCGCCGGAGGACGAAGCGCTGCGGCGCGGCATGGCGGAGCAGCTCGAGGTCGCGCTCGGCTCGCTCGACGATCGCGAAAAAGAAGTGCTCCGCCTGCGCTTCGGGCTGACCAACAGTCATGAGCACACGCTGGCCGAGATCGCGCGGCGCCTCAATCTCTCGCGCGAGCGCGTCCGCCAGATCGAGCAGCGCGCGTTCGTCAAGCTGCGCAAGGCGAGCTGATTAACGATCCAAGCCGTGATTGGTATGGCATCGGCCGTGCCGGCGAACGTACAACGTCGGTATGGCGCTTGCCATCGACGCGCAGATCGCAGACGCCGGATACGCGTTCGTCCGCGCCGCTGACGTGCGCGCCGCGCTGGCCGCGTCCGGTTCCCTGTCGGACTGGCCGACATTCGCGGAGAGCTGGAACCATCTGGACGTCGATACGTACCTCGGCGAGCGCGCGCGGTATCGGCGGCGGCGCTTTGCGGTATATCGCGCCGATGCCACCGGCGCGATCGAACGGCAGCCGCATCAGCCCCATTATCAGGACGTCGACTACAACCGCCTGTTCGGCGGCGTCGAGCGCTGGTTCGCGCCGATCGATTCGAGCGTCGGCGACGGGCCGGCGATGAGGACGATTCTCAGATTCTGCGCGCGCCTGTTCGGATCGCTGGCGCCGGGCGTGGCGTCATGGCGCGTCGAGACGCATCAGTTCCGGATCGAGGCGCGATCGGATCTGCCCGGTGAACCGACGCCGGAGGGCGTTCATCGCGACGGCGTCGACTTCGTGCTCGTGCTCCTCGTCAATCGCGACAACATCGTCAGCGGTACGACGACGGTGTACGACCGCGACGCGCGGCCGCTCGGCAGCTTCACGCTCACCGAACCGTTCGATGCCGCGCTCGTCGACGATCGCCGCGTCGCGCACGGCGTGACGCCCGTCGCATCGCTGGATCCGTCGCGTCCCGGCCACCGCGATGTTCTGGTGGTGACGTTCCGAGCGTTACTGTGAATGTCCCCGCGCCGAGATCGGCCACACGACCTCGACGCGGTCCTGTCGCGTGCCGCAGATCTGATCGTATTCGTTCACGGCCGGATCGCAGTGCGGGACGATCAGCTCGAGCCGGTCGCCGACTTTGTATTCCTTGTTCGCCGTCTCGTACTGGATCGCGCCGAATTCGTCGGAACCCGCGTTGTACGTGAATCCGTTCTCGCCGATCACGATCGGCCCGGGCTTGTTCAGCGTCAGCGCCTTCGCGCCGGCGTCCGTCGTGAGGCGCTTCGGGAAATACGCGTTCAACACCGTCGACATCACCGTGAGCGACGGCTCGAAGTCGGTGTATTGCTGTTCGTTGTCCTCGCCTCCGATCTCGAGGTACTGGCAGTCCATGAAGATATAGCTGCCGACCTGAAGATCGGTGAACCCGGGCACCTTCGTCATGATGTTGTAGGTTCCAGTGCCGCCGCCGCTGAAGATTTCGGTGTTCAGCCCCGATCGCTTCATCGCCTCGAACGTCTGCATCGACGGCTCGTAGCGTTTCAGCGATTCGTCGAGCCGCTTCCTGAAACCCTTGATGTGCTGCGCGCCGCCGTCGTAGCTGATCATGCCGCGCAGCTTCAGGTTCGGCAGCTTGTCGACGAGCTGCGCCAGGGCGAGCGCCCGTTCGTCCGGCGGAACGCCTGACCTCGTGCCGACCGCCACATCGACGACCACGTCGGCGACGACGCCGGCTTCTTTCGCGGCGTCCGAGAGATCGCGCGCGTTCTGCGGGTAGTCGACGGCCTGAATGAACTGACGGTTCGCCTTGCGGATCTTCATCGCCCGGCGAATCTTGTTCGGCGTGACGTTTGCCGTCGTCATGAGAATCGGCTCGATGCCGCCGGCGAACAGCGCCTCGGCCTCGCTGACCTTCGCCGTGCACACACCGATCGAGCCGCCGGCGAGCTGGAGCCTGGCGATTGCCGGACACTTGTGGGTCTTCGCGTGCGGCCGGCTCGCGATCCCCGTCGCCGCCAGCTTCTTCCGCATCGTCGCGATATTCCGTTCGAGCTTGTCGAGATCGACGCAGAGCGCCGGCGTGTCGAGATCCCATTTCGACATGCCGATCACCGACTCTTCAGCCGCGTGCGCCTGTTTCGGAATCCACATCGTGATGCCGCCCGCTCCGGCCGTCTGCAGAAAGTTCCGCCGCGAGAGAGGTAAGCTCATGTCGTCCTCCCGGTTAGCCGCATGGCGAGGATGCCGCAGCCGATGCCGACCAGTGCGCCGACGATGACATCGAGCGGGTAGTGTACGCCGAGATAGAGCCGCGAGTACGCAATTGCGGCGGCCAGCGTCCACCAGACAAGCGCGGCCGGCGCGGCGATCCGGGACAGCACCCATGCCCCGGCGAAGGCGTTCGCACTATGGCCGGATGGAAACGAGGCGCCGTCGGGACGCGCGCCGATCACGTCGCCCGACATGGCGACGAACGGCCGGTCGCGCTGGAACAGTGGCTTGAAGACGTTGTCGGTCAGAGCGCTCGCCAGCAGGACGGCGAGCAGCATTGACGTGAAGACGGCCAGCTTCCGCCGCCGGATCGCGATGACCGCGCCGAGGCCGAGCCACACCATGCCGCCGCGGCCGACAACGCTCAGCGTCCACATCACCATGTCGAGCGCCGCGACGCGATGGGCCACGACCCACGCGCGCAGGAGCCGATCGAACGCGAGCATCGGTCACGTCTCGGTTATCGTTTTTCTTTTTCTTCCGCGCGCGCCCCGCGCAGGATGTTTTCGAGCGCGTAGTTGCCTTCGTGACACGCGTACTCGAACACGCGATCGTCGGTCTTCGTCATCGGCAGCGACACCGTCCACGAACGCGTGAACGCCGTCGGGTCGTCGACGGTGTACTCGTAGTGAAGCGTCTTCGCGTCGATCCGCGTGAAGCGCTCCACGAGGTGAAGGTTCTGATCGGCGCCGCGGAAGTTGGTCTTGTCGGTGAAATTCGTCGTGTCGACGACGAGCGTCTGGCCATCCCACCGGCCGCGTGAATCGCCCTGCCACCGGCGAATCGGGGCCGGCGGATGCGGGCTGCCGTCCAGCGGCACGACACGCGCGTCGTGGATCATCTCGTTGAAGATGATCACCCGGCCGGCGTTCTGGAAGATTTGCACGTAGTTGTTGTACGGACCGGGATTCATCGGCGGCCCGGCGTTGAACGTGAGGCAGCGCTCGCCGAGCGAGCGATCCTCGGGGCCGTCGGCCGGGTGCTGCCGCCGCTCGGCGGCGCGCGTCGCTGCGCGCTGCTGCGCCGCGGCGGTGAGCGGCGGAACGCGACCGTCGGGCGGATCGACCACGAGCGAGCTCGGATGCCTGCCGTTTATCGTCGCGAGCCGCAGGCCGCGGTCGAACCAGAACTCGTTGTACGCGCCGCCCACGTCGGCCTCGGGCGAGGCGCCGCGGCGATCGCGATTGCCCTGCTCGATCGTGCGAGCTTCGAAAGCGGCCGCTTCGGCATCCGTCATGTACGGTTTGCCGGAGAATTCCTGTGACCGCTCGAACGGCGTCAGCGTGGAGAAATTCCAGACGCCTTCGATCGAGGGGGCTGGATGCTGGTTGCCGGACGCTGGTTGCTGGGCCAGCCCCCTTCCATAATTCGGTCTGTAATGCTGATGGCACTGCACGCACGACGTGTAGAGCGCGTCGTTGAGATCCTCCAGCCCTTTGAGGTCGCGCGTCTTCGCGGCGGCGACGGCCTTCACGCTGGCGTCGACCATCAGCTGCGCGTCGGCGAGCCAGCGCTCGCGATCGCGCGCGCGTCGCGGCTCGATCAGCTCGCGCGCGGCCTGCTCGAGCGCCTCGGTGTTCTTCTGCAGCGCGGCCCACTCCCCGTCGGTCCCCGGCGTGCGCGTCGTGATGTAGAAGATCGAATCCGACGCCGGATAGATGATCTTCACCATGAGGTCGCTCATGGTCGGCGAATGTGACGGCTGAAATGCGAGAAGCAGCAGCGACCAGGTCAGCGTTCTCATGGTCGAATCCACCCTCTCCCACAAGGTGCCGCTATTTGGGGACCGGTCTGGCGAACTTCGCCGGTTCGATCGAGACATTCGGCTGCACGTCGGTCAGCACGATGTTATCGCGCCCATCCAGCCACGTGAACGTCCAGCGATATGGAATCATCACGCCGGCGACCGGCCGATAATCCGCGTAGTCGATCTGCGTGGGAACGCGGCCGACCGCGGAGTTCGCGTAGCGCACCATGCGCACGAGCAGTCCCGACTTCGTGTCGAAGTAGAACGTGGCGACGAGGCCGTTGGCCCCTGTGCCTTGAACGACTTGCACGTCGCGATCGGCGATGGTGGTTGAATTGTTGACGCGCCAGCTACCGAGGAATTCCTTGATCCGACCGGGAAACGACAGCTGCGCGTCCAGTCTGGCGCCTTCCAGCTCGCCTCCGGTGAAGTCGTAAATCGCAACCGGTGTGAGCGGCGTCATGATCGAACCCGTCCGCCCATCGAATGTACGGACCAAGTCGCCGTCCGTCGTGTGGACGATGATCGTCCGCTGACTCGGAGCTTTCGAATAGATTTCCACCGGTCCGCGCGACGCTCCGAGGAACCCTTCACTGGTGCCCCTGGCCACATAACTGGTCAGACTGCTCAATCGCGCGGCCCCGCCAATCGCCTGGATGTATTTGTCCAAGATCGTCTCGGCCCGAGGCAGCCCCGGAACGGCCGGCAGGATGTCGTCCGGTTCCAGGAGCGGTTCGCCGTACACAATGTCCAGATTCGGCGTGACCACGGGGCGATCTCGGCCGCGGTGACACGTCCAGCATGTCACGACTTGCCGTCCTCCGAAGGAGGTGCGGTTGATGCCGTTTACCATCTCCACCATCCTCCGAGCGATCCGCTTACGAGGTGTATCGGCGTCCCACTTCGCAGTGTCATGACACTCGGCGCAGCACATGCTCAGGGCGGCCGAAAAGAGTCCCATCGTCCCCATGAATTCGTCGACCGGAATGCCCTTGAGCACCTGGACGTTCTTGAAGACGTCTTCGACCATCTGCGGTTTCTGTCCCGACGCGGCCTGCTGCCCGCTTGCAGCCAGCGCGACGCCAATCATCCACACGACCGTCATGACAACCACATTGATCGATGGCCTCGACCACAGCTTCATATACTTTCCCTTCGCGGTAGCCGCTTGCGGGGCCAGCGATGTTGGCGGGGACGGAGTGGAGGACGGGGACGGAGCTGGGACGGAGTCGCGTCCGTCCCCGCACGCCGCCGTTAACGCGTCAGTGCTGCCCGCCGCGTCCGCGGCCGGTCGGCGGCTTCGCGCCACCCTCTGTCGGATCGGCGCCGTCCACCGGCGCGCCGGTGCCCGACGATCCCAGAAACAGCTTGCGGCCGTCCGGGAACGTCACGTTGCGGCCGTTGGCGCGCAGCTGCGAATGATCGCGCGCCTGATAGCCGTCGACGACGATCTCGGTGCCCGGCTTCAGCGTGTCCTTGGTGATGCCGCGGCGGAGCAGCGTGTTCGGCGTCCCGCCTTCGACCATCCACTCTTCCTTGGTCCCGTCGGGCTTCGCGACCTCGACGTGGATCCACGCGTGCGGATTCACCCACTCGATCTTCGTGACCGTTCCCTTCAGCAGGACCGGCCGGTTCGGATCGAATTCTCCGCCGAACGCGTGGTGCGCCACGACCGGCATGGCTGCCGCCGCTACGAACGCCATCAACGTCACTGCTCTTCGCATATTTCTTTTCAACCTCAGGCTTGGGCCCTCAATGTTACCTCAGGCCGCACGCGTCGAAATCACTGTTTCTGATCCGATTTCTTCTTCGCTTCGTCGGCTTCCTTCAGCCGGGCGCCGCGGAGAATGTTGCCCAGTGCGTAGTTCCCTTCGTGGCAGGCGTACTCGTACAACCGCTCGTCGGTCGCCGGCCACGTGTATTCACCCGTCCATGCGCGCGTCCACGTCTTCGGGTCTTCGACGGTGAACCGGTAGAGCAGCGTCTTCGGACCGGTGCGCGTGAAGCGTTCGACGATGTGGAGGTCGGGCGACGATCCACGGAAGCGCGTCTTGTCGGTGAAGTTCGTCGTGTCGACGACGAGCGTGTCGCCTTCCCAGTGTCCAATCGAATCGCCCATCCATCGGCGCACCGTCGGCGGCAGGTGCGGCTGATTCATCCGGACGACGCGCGCATCGTGCACCATCTCGGTGAGGATCATCACCGAGTCCGCCGTCTGCACGATCTGATGCAGGTTGTTGTAGAAGTAGTTGGGCAGCGCGGGCGGACCCGAAGTGGATCCGAATCCGATCAGGCAGCGCTCGCCGAGGGGACGACGCTCGGGATCGTCGTAGGCGCCAGGCGTCTTCTCGAAGCCCGGATCGTTTTCCTGCGCCGTCTGATCGGAGGTCGGCGCCTGATTGCGGAACGCCGTGGCGCGCTGGCGCGCTTCAGCGGTCAGTTCGGGGACGCGGCCGTCCTGCGGATCGATGACGATCGACGCGCGCCTCTGTCCGTCGACGATCGTGTAGCTCGATCCCGAGTCGATCCAAAAGCTGTTGTAGCCGCCGACGTTGCCGGCCGCGCCGGCCGATCCGTCGCCGCCCTTGGGCGGCGCCGCGCGGTCGCCGTCGATCGCGCGTCCCTGATACTCCTTCCGCGCCGCGACCTGCTGTTCGAGCTTTCTCGCCTCGGCTTCTGTGTAAATCGGCGAGGCGCCGTTCGGACGCTCGACGGGCGTGAGCGTTGCGATGTCGTAGATGCCGGTGAGATCGGGATGACCGTCCGGCGTTCGCGGGAAGGACGTCGATTTCGCGGTCTGCGCCTTGGGCGCCGGAGCCTGGGCGAAGGCGGCCGACACGAGCGCCGCGGCGAGCGCGAACGCAGCGGCGAAAAAGAAAAATCGATTGCGCACGGCTACTGGCTCAGCGGCTTCTTGCGCCATTTTCCGTACATCAATTCTTCGACGAACTCGACGCACTTGAAGTCCATCAGCTGTGCGTTCTTCTCGAGCCGGCGGTAGAGCGGCATGCTGATCTTCCACGGCCGCGTGTAGACGTCCGGATCGGTGAGCGTCGCCTCGTACGAGATGACGTCCGGGGCCGTCCGCGTGTAGCGCTCGACGACCTTCAGTTGATCGCTGTGGAAGTTGCCGGAGCGATCGAGCCAGCTCGAATCGTTGAATCCGCTCGCCTCGATCACGAGCGTGTCGCCTTCCCATTTGGCCACCGACTGGCCCATCCACGAATCAATCGGCGCGGGTCCCGGATCCTTCAAATAGATGTTGCGGACGGCGCCGTCGTATTCGTAGGCGATGAACAGCGCCGTCGGACTCTGAAAGATCTGGAACGGATAGGGCATGTAGGTCGCGCGCGGCACGCCCGGGAGATAGCACTTGATCTCGGGATCGCGCTCGAGCCAATGCTCCTGGTTGTCTTTCTTCTTCGTGAGCGCATCCGGCTTGTACGGAATCTCTCCGCCTTCGACGACGCCCATGCCCGGCGGGACGGCGCCGACCGCGCCGAGCGCGAGCACCGGCGCTGCCGGCACCGGACCGTACGGACCGGCGCGCAGCGCCATGGCCGGACGCGCCATGTGCATCTCGATGTCGTAGTTCGCCTCGTTGAGCGCCTGCCACATACCGTTCAAGTCGGGTTTGCCGTCGGGCGTGCGCGGCGCGCGATACGCTGCCGTCTGTCCCTGGCCGGCGAGGGGAATCGCCGCGGCCGTGATGAGGGCTCCGCACGCGGCGGCGACGAGCGCGACGATGACGGTTTTCAACCTTGACATGCGCACATACTCAGCGCACTGACCGCGAATGTCAAGAACGCCTCGCCCGGCTGAAAGCCTCGCGCTACGAGCGTCATTCGGTTCGGATTCCCGTCGCGCGAGCCTTTCAAGGCCAGCGAAGGCGCGAGGAATCTGTTGACTTCGTCCGGAGGTGCCCCGAGTATCAACGCATTTCAGGAGGGCTCATGCGTCGAGCGGTGATGGCCGTCTTCGTGTTCACCGCGTCGCTGCTGTGCGCGGTGGGCGCGCTCGCTCAGGAGCGGGCGAGCATCGTCGGCGTCGTCCAGGATTCGTCGGGCGCGGTGCTGCCGGGTGTCACCGTCGAAGCGTCGAGTGCGGCGCTGATCGAGCGCGTGCGCAGCGGCGTCACCGACGGGTCGGGCCGTTACGCGATCATCGATCTTCGGCCGGGCACGTATACGGTGACGTTCTCGCTTCCGGGCTTCAAGAGCTACAAGCGCGACGGCATCGTGCTCGAGGGCGCGTTCGCGGCGACCGTCAACGCGAGCCTGAGCGTCGGACAGGTCGAAGAAACGGTGATGGTCACCGCGGCGTCGCCCGTCGTCGATCTGCAGAGCACGCAGAACCAGTCGGTCATCAATCGCCAGGCGCTCGACGTGCTGCCGGCCGCGCGCACGATGCAGGGCGGCGCGAGCCTCGTGCCCGGCGTGAGCTTCTACAGCCAGGGCTTCACCAGCAACATGTCGATCCACGGATCGCTGCGCGAGGATCAGCACATCTATTTCGACGGCATGAACATCGGCCAGAACCTCACACAGAACGGACAGCAGGCCAACGGCGTGGGCGTCAACGAGCTGGCGCAGCAGGAATTGGTGTACGACGCCGGGTCGCAGTCGGCGGAAGTCGCCGTCGGCGGCGTGCGCATGGACTCCATTCCGCGCGAAGGGGGCAACTCGTATTCCGGAATCTTCCGCGTCTTCGGCGGAACCGGATCGCTCCAGAACGACAACATCACCGACGAACTGCGGCCGTACATCAGCCAGGGCAACGCGCTCGACTACACCTACGACATGAACGCGGTGTTCGGCGGGCCGATCAGGCAGAACAAGCTGTGGTTCCTCCTCGCGCAGCGCGTGTCGCAGACCAACAACCTGATTCCTCTGCCGACCCAGTACTTCGCGCAGGGCGGGCAGTCCGAATCGGGCGGACAGGTGGCGCCGCATTCGACGGTCCGGCTGACGTGGCAGGCGTCGCCGCGCAACAAGATCGTCTGGGCCTTCTACAAGTCGCAGGGCGGCACGAAGCGGTTCGACGTCGGCTGCACCGCGACGAGCTTCAACAGCGTGTCGTGCATTTCGCCCGAGGCCGCGTACTGGCTGCCGACGCCGCTGCAGTACGCCTCGCAGGTGAAATGGACGTCGCCGATCACCGGCCGCTTGCTGCTCGAGATCGGCGAGTCGTTCGCGGTGCCGACCTACAAATTCGGATACCAGCCGGAGGTCGGCGCGCTCGACATCCAGCACGTCAATGCGACGACGAGCGTGCGGACCGTGGCCTCGAGCACGGCGCCGCAGGATTATTTCAGCCAGACGTGGAATACGGTCGCCAACCTGTCGTACGTCACCGGCTCGCACAACATCAAGGTCGGCATCAACAATTCCACCGGCTACGAGCGCACCAAAGTGATCCGCAACGGCGACACCGCCGCGCTCACCTACGTCAACGTGAACGGCGTGCCGACCTCCAGCACCGTGACGGTGACGAACTCGCCGTACGAACGGTTCGAGAACCTGAACGCGAACCTCGGCGTCTTCGCGCAGGACAGGTGGACCTTCCCGCGCCTGACGCTCACCTACGGCGCGCGCTACGACTACTTCAACGCGTCGACGCCGGAAGAAACCGATTCGGGCGGCCGATTCATGACGGCGGCGGCGCAGGCCGCGCGGGCGAAGATCGCCGCGGTATCGTGCGTGCCGTGCTGGAATGACTGGGCGGTGCGCTTCGGCGCCTCCTACGATCTCTTCGGTACGGGGAAGACGGCGCTGAAGACGTCGATCGGCAAATTCCTCGGCCAGCAGGCGCTGGGTCTCGCCACGTCGGTGAATCCGGGGGGGAACCAGACGGACGCGCGCGCGTGGACCGATCTCGATCGGAACGGAACGATCTTCGACGCGAACGGCAACGTGCAGTTCAACGAGATCGGCGCGTCGCGCAACAACAACTTCGGCATCCCGGGCATCGGCACGACCCAGTTCGATCCGAACCTGCCGCGGCCGATCAACTGGGAGGAGACGGTCTCGGTGCAGCACGAGCTGATGCAGAACGTCTCGATCGGCGCCGGCTTCTACCATCGCACGTTTCAGCACCTGCAGTACACGAAGAACACGCTCGTGGACCCGAACACCGATTACACGCCGTTCACGATCACGATCCCGAAGCACGCGAATCTCCCGGACGGCGGCGGACAGACCATCACGATGTACAACCTGAACGCGAACAAGCTCGGCATCGTGAACAACGTCTTGACGTGGTCGGATACGAACTCGCGCGCGTACAACGGCATCGAGGTGAGCGGCACCGCGCGGTTCGCGCGCCGCGGATTTCTCTTCGGCGGCATCACGACCGAACGCACCGCCGCGAACAACTGTGACGGTCCTGTGACGACGGCGGCGAACGCGACGCCGTCGAACCCGAACAACTATCGCTTCTGCAATCAGGTGCCGCCGTTCCAGACGCTGTACAAGTTATCGGGCGCCTACACGGTCCCGTACGACCTGAACCTGAGCGTGACGTTCCAGGCGCGGCCTGGAATCAGCGTCGGGTCGTTCTATACCTTCAACAGCGCCATCGCGGGCGTCGCGCTCACCGGCGGCGGCAACCTGACGGTAAGCGTTGTGGATCCGACGACGCAGTACTACGATTACGTGAAGACGCTGGACGCCCGAATCGCGCGGACGTTCCGGTACGGGCGGATGCGAATGGAGCCGTTCGTCGAGATCTTCAACCTGCCGAACTTCTCGACGGTGTTGACGGTGAACGAAACGATCGGCCCGAGTTATTACACGCCGGGCATCATCGTGCAGGGAAGACGGCTTCAGCTGGGAGGGAGAATAGATTGGTAACGATTATCCTCCTCGCGCTCGCCGCGACGCCTACCCTGCGGGTATCTATGTTGATTGAGTTAACTTTCGCTCTCGCGATGCAAGTGCCGGATGGCGCGAAGATGTACGATGATCACTGCGCCGCGTGTCACAACGGATCCGATCCGCGGACACCGGCCGCGTCGGTGTTGCGCCAGAAAACGGCGGACGAGATTCTCGCCGCGCTGGCGACGGGCAAGATGCAGCAGCAGGGCGCGGAGCTCACCGATGCGGAGCGGCGTGCGGTCGCGTCCTTCCTTGGAGCGACCGGAACGGCGGCGTCGAGTGAGCGTGGACGTTGTACCGCCGCGACGTCGTTCGATCCATCCACCGGACCGAAGTGGGCCGGCTGGAGCAACGATCTCGGCAACACACGGTTTCAACCCGCCGCGCAGGCCGGCCTCACCGCCGATCAAGTTCCGAAGCTCACGCTGAAGTGGGCGTTCGGATTCCCCAATGCAACCACCGCGCGGGCACTGCCGACCGTCGCCGGCGGACGCGTGTTCGTCGGCAGCCAGAGCGGCATCGTGTACGCGCTCGACGCGAAGACCGGCTGCACGCACTGGACGTTCCAGGCGAAGGGTCCCGTGCGGACCGGCATCGTCATCGGACCGCGAAGCGGCAGCGCCGGGAAATGGACCGCATATTTCGGCGACGGCCGCGCGAACGCCTACGCGCTCGACGCCGCGACGGGCGAGCAGCTCTGGACGCGCAACCTCGAAGAGCACCGCAACGCGAACATCACCGGCACGCCGACGCTCTATCAGCAGCGCCTGTACGTGCCGATCGCGTCGAGCGAAGAAGGACAAGGGCTGAACGCGAAGTACGAATGCTGCACCTTCCGCGGCAGCCTCGTGGCGCTCGACGCGGCGACGGGATCGCTCGTGTGGAAGACGTACACGATCAACGCCGAGGCGAAGCCGGTCGGCAAGAACGCGAGCGGCACGACGCGGTGGGGACCGTCGGGCGCGGGCATCTGGTCGTCGCCGGCGATCGATCCGAAGCGCCACGTCGTGTACGCGGCGACCGGCAACATGTACACCGAGCCGCAGCAGCCGACGAGCGACGCCATCATGGCGTTCGATCTCGACAGCGGCGCGATCAAATGGACGTCGCAGGTAACGGCGAAAGACGTCTTCGTCGTCGGCTGCAACATCACCTTCAGTCTCGCCGCGCCTCCGGCGCCGGCGGCGAACTGTCCACCGGCCGAGGAGCTCGGTCCCGACTTCGATTTCGGCAACGCGCCGATCCTCGCGACGCTTGGCGACGGCCGCGACATCATCGTCGCGGGCCAGAAGTCGGGCGTCGGATGGGCGTTCGATCCCGACAAGCGCGGCGCGGTGCTGTGGCAGTACCGCGCCGGAAAGGGCAGTGCGCTCGGCGGGCTGGAGTTCGGATCCGCGGCCGACGCCGATCAGGCGTACTTCGCCGTGTCCGACACGATCGGTCCGAATCCTCCAGGAGGTTTGCACGCGGTGAAGCTGTCGACCGGCGAGCGCAGCTGGTTCACGCCGCCGCCGCCGCCGAAGTGCGGCAGCGGACGCGGCTGCAATGCGGCGATTCTCGCCGCGCTCAGCGTCATTCCGGGTGTCGTGTTCACCGGATCGAACGACGGCGCCGTCCGCGGCTACTCGACGAAAGATGGCTCTCTGCTGTGGGAGTACGACACGAACCGCGACTTCGAGACCGTGAACGGCGTGCCGGCGAAAGGCGCCTCGATCAGTGGACCCGGACCGACCATCGCTGGCGGGATGGTCTTCATCAATTCCGGCTACGGCGCGCTCGGCGGACGACCGGGCAACGTCCTCCTGGCGTTCGGCGTCCAGTAACAATCGGCGATTCAACCGTTCATGATGGTGGGGTTGACGGCCTGGGCCGCCGCAGGGTTGGTGGTCGCGGCGGGTGTCACGGCGCCGCAGTCCGTCGCTGACGAGCGTGCCGCGGCGGCTTTTCTGCGCGAGGTGCAGCGCGACGTGGCGCGCGACGATCGCCGTGCGCTGTCGGCGCTCGTGCAGTATCCGCTCACGGTCTTTGCGGGCGCCGTCAGGATTCCGATTCGCGACGCCGACGCGCTGCTGCAGAACTACGACGGCGTCTTCACGCCGGCGATGAAAACCGCCATCGCGCACGCGACGTCAGCAATCGATCTCAATGTGTTGCGGATCGAGCCGGTGGGCGGCGCCCTCAAGATTACGAGGATGACCGTGCCGCTTGGCGCGGCATCTCCGGGACCGCCCGCGAGCGCGGGGCGGCCCGCCGCCCGCGAGCCGCAGCGGCTGTTCCTCGACGTCGGCCGGATTCAACGCGCAGGCACGCTCGCCCGCGGCGAGCGCGACACCTACGTGCTATCGGCACGAAAGAACCAGCTGCTGGAGCTGCGCGTCACCGGCGTGAGCGGCCGCGACATCGTCGTGCGCATCGCGAGCGCCGAGAGCGGCGCGCCGGTCGATGCGCGCGCCCGCGACGGCGTCAGGACATGGATCGGCCGCCTCCCCGACGATGGGGACTACCGCATCGACGTCGTGCGGCTCGCCGCCGGCGCCACCGAGCTTCCATACGTTTTTGTGATCAGCATGCGCTGAGGCCTTCGACTTCGCTTGTGGCTTCGCCCCTTCGACTCAGCTCGCGGGGCTTCGTGTCTTCGATTTCGCTCAGGGCTTCGCCTTTCGAGGTCGCTCAGCGTCGCTCAGCTTGACGAGTTGAAGATGCGGGCCTATCTCATTACGGTGATGAGGTGCGAGATGAGGTCAGTTGCAGTTTTGTTCGCGGCGTTCCTGCTCGTGTCATGCGACGACAAACCCACCGGCAGTCACATCGTCTCGTTTTCGCCGTTTCCCCTGGAGCCGTCCGCCGCGTTTGCGGCCAACATCTCGCCGCAGATCCTTCCGCTGACGTTTTCGCCGCTTGGCTGTCCGCTGGGTCGAACCTTCTCGACGGCATTCGATCTGGTGATCGCGCCGATCGGTACCGGCACTTTCTTCATGGACCGTGTGGCGTTCAGGTTGATCGACGGCTCGAGCCACGGGACCTCGCCCATCACCATCGACCGCGGCGTGCTCAACTCCATGTTCGGATCGACTCAGATCATCGGACGCCGCGTGTTCACGTTCCAACCGCAGTTCGCCTGTACTTCGTTACTGCCCGTGTTCCTGTCTGGAGACCTGCGGCTTCTCGACCGGTTCGGGACGGCGCAGTTGATCGGCGTCCAGGGACGGTTCTGAACGCCGTCGTTACGGCTGCTTCGTGTATCAACATCTCGCTTCCATCGGTCCGCCGCTCGACGTAGGCCACAGCGTAGGTGTCCGGATCGATGCCGATCGTACTGCTCGCCTTTCCTGACGAGCGTGATCACGATTGGAGTCTCGGTCCCGTGCGGCGGCTTGAGCGTGCCGCGCCATTCGCCTGCAACCGGATCGCCCCGAGCGGCGCCGCGCGACTGCGCCAGCGAACCGACGGACAGCGCGAGAGAGAAAACTCCGAGACCGACGGCGATGACTGATCGCATAGCGCGCATCCTATAATCTCGGGCGATGCGCACGATGTTGCCGCTCGTCCTCGCCGGAATAGTCTGTTCGCTCGCCTGCAGCGGAGGTCCGCAGCCGCCGCCGTTCAGGCCGGTCGCCGACGTCAAGCAGTTGATGCAGGGCGCCATCGATCCGAGCGCCGATGTCCTCTGGGAAGCGACCGGCGAAATCATCACTCTGGAGGGAACGACGCGGCGCCGCCCGAAGAACGACGAGGAATGGGCCCAGGTTCGCAACGCCGCGATCGTGCTGACCGAATCGGGCAACCTGTTGATGATGGTGCCGCGCGCGAAGGACGGCAGCGAGTGGATGAAGCGATCGCAGGAGTTGATCGACGTCGGCAGCGCGGCATGGAGGGCGGCCGAAGCCAAGAACGTCGATCAGCTGTTCACAATCGGCGGCGACGTGTACGAGGCGTGCTCGAACTGCCACCAGCGATACATGGAAGCGATCGTGAACGCGAACAAGTGAGCGCCTGCGGCTTGCGCGTAGGCCGGTAGGGCGGGTAGGTCGGGTAGGTCGGGTAGGTCGGGTAGGTCATGTAGGTCATGTAGGCCGGGTAGGGGTTCACATTCGCTTCCCGTTCATCACGACCGCGGTCGTCGCGAGCTTCACGCGGCCGGTGCGCTTCGCGTCGACGTTGTCGACGAATTCGAACTCACCGTTCTTCAGCTCGAGAATCGCGACGTCCGCCGGCGCGCCGGGCCGCAGCGTGCCGAGATCCTTGAACGCCCGCACGGCCGCCGCGGCGTGCGTCGTCACGGACGCCATCGCCTGATCGAGCGGCATGCCGAGCATCAGGAACTTCGACACGACCGTCGGGAGATCGAACACGCGGAACGTGCGTCCCGGTCCCGTGATGTCGGACGAGATCGTGTCGGGCCAGAAGCCGTCGCGCGTGGCCGCGTCGACGATCGGCCACGTGATGTGGCCGTTCCGGCCGTTTCCGACGTCGAATCGAATGCCGCGCCGTCTGGCGGCCCGCACCTCCGGCAGGACGCGGCCATTGTCGTCGAGGACGGTGTGCGGCGGCGGCGAATACGGGTGCGTGACGATGTCGCCGGGCTCGAGCAGTTCCAGAATTTTCTGCAGCGGCGAAAACGTCTGGCCGACGTGGAGCATCACCGGCAGCGGCCCTGCAGCCTGCCGTGCGCGACGCAGCGCTTCAAGATCCTGATCGCCGCACACGGACTCTGAGAGTCGCACCTTCACGCCCACGATCCACTCGCGGTGCCGCGCGATCGCGCGCCGCGCGGCGTCCACGTCGGCCGCCGCCATGTCCTTCAGTTCACCGGGTCCGGTGACGCCGGTGCGCGCGATATTGAGCAGAATGCGGACGCGGTTCGGCGCCGCTCGCGCCACGCCGACCAGCGCGTCGATGTTGTCGGCGCCGGCCGATCCGCCGTCGACCATCGACGTCACGCCGTCGTGGAGCAGCGTCGCCGGTGTCAGGTCCGGCGCGCCCACGTGCACGTGCAGATCGATCCAGCCCGGCGTCACCAGCTTGCCACTCGCGTCGACAACGTCGGCTGCTTCGCCGATCGCGATGGCTGGTTGAACGGCTCGAATGCGGCCGCCCTGAATCGCGACGTCCGTCACGCGATCGAGACGTTGTCCGGGGTCGATGACGCGGCCGCCCTTGATCAGCACGTCGTATCGCGCGGCGCGGACGCGACGCGCGCCGATCGCCGAGGCGGCGCCGAGGCCTGCGAGGAACTCGCGTCTGGTGAACACGGAGGGGATTATAGTGACGGCCGAGCCAATGCGCTCGCGCTCTTCGATCTCTGCGCCCGCGAGGCGCGCCGGTCGGTTCGCCGTCGACCATTCGCTCGTGCTGCCCGCGGGTGTGGCAATCGCGCTCGTCTGGGCGAATACATCTGCGGCGAGCTACACGTCGTTCGCGCGTGCGCTCGATTTTCCCGTCAACGACATCGGCATGGTGTTCTTCTTCGCGCTGGCTGCGAAGGAGGTCGTCGAGGCCACGTGTCCTGGCGGCGCGCTGCATACGTGGCGCCGGGCGGCGCTGCCGGTCGTCGCCGCGATTGGCGGCATGGCCGCGCCCGCCGCCATCTTCACGGCTTTCGCGCTCACGACCGGTCATCGCGCGCTCGTTCGCGGCTGGGCGATTCCCTGCGCCACCGACGTCGCCTTCAGCTATCTCGTCGCGAAAGTGATTTTCCGCGACCATCCAGCCATTCCATTCCTGCTGCTCCTCGCGATCGCCGACGATGCGTTTGGCCTCGTCATCCTCGCGCTGTTCTACCCGGTCGGGAACGTTCACGTGATCGCGGCGGCGCTGCTCATGTCCGCTGCGCTTGCCGCCGTCTTCGTGATCAGGCGACGGCAGACGCGCGTGTTCTGGCCGTACGTGGCCGCCGGCGGCGCCTTGTCGTGGACCGCGCTGTTCTGGGGCGGATTCCATCCTGCGCTGGCGCTCGTCCCGATCATGCCGTTCGTGCCGCATGCCACGCGCGACCCCGGCCTCTTCGTCGACGCACCGGCAGGCGAACACGATCCTCTGAGCGAATTCGAGCATCGCTTCAAGTACCCGGTGCAAGCCGTGTTGTTCCTGTTCGGGCTCGTGAATGCCGGCGTGGTCATCACGGCCATCGGACCCGGAACATGGGCGGTGCTCGTCGCAATCGCCACTGGAAAGCCGCTCGGGATCGGTCTTGCCGTGGCCGGCGCGGCGCTCGCGGGACTCCGACTCCCTCAGCGTCTCGGCTGGTCCGACATTGTCGTCGTCGGCTGCGCCGCCGGGATCGGGTTCACCGTGGCGCTGTTCTTTGCGACGGCGGCGTTTCCGCCAGGGCGTTACCTCGACGAGACGAAGCTGGGGGCGCTGCTGAGCGTCGGCAGCGCTGGAGTGGCGTTAGCGGTGGCGGCGATTCTGCGGGTGGGACGCTTCAGGGCTTCGCAGGCGGCACGTCTTTGATGATGAACACCTTCTCACCCCGCCTGATGAGGCCGAGCTCGCGGCGTGCGACTTCTTCGATCGCGCGCGGATCGTCGTTGAGGCGCCGTACATCCTCGCGCAGCCGCGCGTTTTCGGCACGCTGGCGTGCGAGGGTGGTCGCGAGCTGGTCGTACTCCTGCCGCGCGCGGAGCATCGCGAGCAGCCCGCGCTCGCCGAATAGGCCGTCGACAACGATCAACGAGGCGACGAACATCAGCAGCCAGTGAACGATGCGGCGGCCGCGGGCTGGACGCTGCGGTTGCGGAGCGCGTCGTTTGAGTGCGGATGTGGCGACGTCCTTCGGCACGCGTCAGACACAGTACACGATTTGCGACGCGAGTACAAGAGGTTCTCCATGCCAGCGATTCTCGTCCTCACGACACTGCCGAACGACGACTCGACAACAGCTGAGCTCGCGCGAACGTTGATCGTCGAGCGACTCGCCGCCTGCGTCAACGTCCACGGACCGATGGCGTCGACGTACCGATGGAAGGGTCGGGTCGAGCGCGACGCCGAGCGTCAGGTGGTGATCAAGACGACGCGCGACCGGCTCGAGGCGCTCAGGAAACGGATCCACGAACTGCATCCGTACGAGCTTCCCGAGCTCGTCGTCATCGATATCGATGGCGGCAGCGACGCGTATCTGGATTGGGTGAAGGCGGAGACGGCGTAGTGCCATCCGCTTTCACGCCGACTGGTGAACTGCCTTCATTGAATCAGCACCAGCCCAGAACTAGCCGCCGGTACTGATTCGGCGAAGACGTGCAGTGATGGCATCCGCCCGCCATCAGGCGGACTTGTGCCTTCGTGGACGCAGATATTCGAAGACCATCGGCAGTAACGACACGATGACGATGCCAATCGTTACCAGCGAGAAGTTCTCCTTGATGATCGGCACGTTGCCGAACAGCCAGCCGGCGCCAAGGCACAAGCCAACCCATCCGACGGCGCCGATCAGGTTGTAGAGCGCGAACGCCGCCGGCTGCATCGCGGCCGCGCCGGCGACGAATGGCAAGAACGTCCGGACGATCGGCATGAAGCGGCTCAGGACGACGGCCTTGCCGCCGTACTGGTCGAAAAAGCCGTGCGCGCGTTCGAGGTGATCGCGGTTCAGCAACCGATGCGAGATGCCGCTCGAATCGCTCGCACTGAACACGCGCGGTCCGACGAGGCGTCCCACCGTGTAGTTGACCGCGTTCCCCGTGAACGCCGCGACGGCCAGGAAGACGAACGTCGCCGGCGCGCTCAACGCGCCGGTGGCGCACAAGGCGCCCGCCGCGAACAGCAACGAATCGCCCGGCAGAAACGGCGTCACCACGAAGCCGGTCTCCGCGAAGATGATTGCGAACAGAAGTCCATACACCCACGAGCCGTAGGTGTGAACGAACTCCAGCAGATGCCTGTCGAAGTGAAGGACGAAATCGAGCACTTAGCTGAGATCCAGCGCCTGCGCCAGGTCTTCCTTCAGGTCCTCGATGTCCTCGATGCCGGCGGAAATGCGGACCAGGCCGTCGGTGATGCCAAGCGCCGCGCGGCGGTCGGCCGGCACGGATGCGTGCGTCATCGTCGCCGGATGCGAGATGAGCGTTTCGACGCCGCCCAGGCTTTCGGCCAGCGCGTGGAGCTTCACGCCGTTCAGCACGGTTCGCGCCGCTGCCAGCGATCCGAGATCGAACGCGAGCATGCCGCCGAAGCCGTTCATCTGACGCCGGGCGAGCTCGTAATGCGGGTGCGTCGGCAGGCCCGGATAGTACACCTGCTTCACCTTGGGATGCTTCGCGACGAACTCCGCGAGCGCGAGGCCGTTCGCGTTGTGCTGCTGCATGCGCAGCGGCAGCGTCTTGGTGCCGCGCAGCACGAGCCACGAATCCATCGGGCCGAGAATCGCGCCTTCGGCGTTCTGCACGAATCCGAGCCACTCGATGTCGTCGTCGCGGACCGCGACGACGATGCCGCCGACGCTGTCGCTGTGGCCGTTCAGGTATTTCGTCGTGCTGTGGGTGACCAGATCGGCGCCATGCTCGATCGGGCGCTGGATGAACGGGCTGGCGAACGTGTTGTCGACGACGAGGCGGGCATGGTGACGATGCGCCAGTTCGGCCGCCGCGCGCAGATCCGTGATGCGCATGATCGGGTTCGTCGGCGTCTCGACGAACAACATTTTCGTCGCCGGCGTGAACGCGCGTTCGGTCGCGGCGAGATCCGCCGTGTCGACGTAGCTGAACGACAGCTGATAGCGCGTGAGGACCTTGTCGAACAGACGGAACGTCCCGCCGTACGTGTTGTCGGACACGACGACGTGATCGCCGGCCTTGAGCAGCGTGGCGATGGCGCCGATCGCGGCCATGCCCGAGGCGAACGCGAAGCCGGCTTTTCCGCTCTCCATCGCGGCCAGATTGCGCTCGAGGGCGAGGCGCGTCGGATTCTGCGTGCGCGCGTACTCGAAGCCCTTGTGCCGGCCGAGCGCCTCCTGCACGTACGTCGACGTCTGATAAATCGGCGTGATGATCGCGCCGGTCGACGGGTCGGGCTCCTGCCCTGCATGCAGACAGATCGTGCTGAACCGTGCGCGTGATGTGAGCTTCACGATCCAGTTACGATAGCATGGTCAAGCTCTCCACCACCCAGGACACGGGACGCGGAGGACGAGAAGTGGTGGAAGCGATCTGCGAATGCGTCAGTACCTACTCCACACGCTGCCGGGCCGCGCGATCATCGTCGGCGCCGCGATCAAGTTCGTCGTGTGGCTCGTCCGCGCGATCTCCGGCGGCGTGCCGGCGTTTCTGAGCGTCGTCGACACCGTCGCCGGCCTCGCGATCGCGGCGGGCGCCACGTACTTCGCGTTCCGCCTCATCGTGCTCGCGAAGCGGCGGCTGCTGTGGCGCGTGCGCCGCAAGATGATTCTGTCGTACATCTTCGTCGGCTTCGTGCCGGCGCTGCTCATCGTGGCGTTCTTCCTGCTGTGCGGGTTCCTGCTGTTCTACAACTTCAGCTCGTACCTCGTGCAGAGCCGCCTCCACGCGCTGGCCGATCGCGCGCGCTTCATCGCGCAGAGCACCGCGCTCGAAATCCAGCGCGCCGGCGGACGCGACGTGCCGGTCATCGTCGCGCGCCGGCAGTCGACGCAGGCCGAGGAGCTCCCGGAGCTGTCGATGGCGGTCGTGCCGGCCGATCGCAGCTGCGCCGGTTCGGCGGATGTCAAGGCGACGCTGTCCGATTCGGCGATGATCACCGCCGGACCGTGGCGGCACATCGATCCACCGCGCGCGATTCCCGGATGGATTCCATGCTCCGGGTTCTCGGGCGTGCTGGCGTACTCGCATCGCAAGGCCGCCGAGACCGCCGACGAGGACACGCACCTCGTCGTGCGGGCCGTCGGCTTTCCCGACGCTTCGCATCCGGGCTACGCGGTCGTCGTCGACCTGCTGGTCAACGATCAGGTGCGGCAGCGGTTGAAGGACGACACGGGCGTCGAAGTACGAAGCGTCTCGACGAGCGGCGTCGCCGGAGATGCACAGCCGCTCAGTGGCCGTCAGGGCGGACACGAACGCGATCGGCCGTCGCTCGCGCCGAAGGGCATGCTGAGCAATATGCCGAGCCTCATGGAGTACCGCGATTGGCGGAGCGGCGAGTCGGGCATTCTCGCGATCACGACCGCGCTCAGCATTCCGGATCTCTACGACCGGATCTCGGCGCCCGAGGGCGGCGTGCCGAGAACGTTCGGCCAGGGACTGCTGATGGTGCTGTTCGTCATCGGCGCGCTGTTCCTCATCATCGAAGTGATTGCCGCGCTGGCCGGCTTCGCCCTCGCCAAATCGATCACCGGATCGGTGCACGAGCTGTTCAGGGGCACCGAGCGCGTGCGACAAGGCGATTTCACGCACAAGATTGCGGTGCGATCGGAAGATCAGCTCGGCGAGCTGGCGGGGTCGTTCAACCAGATGACCGCGAGCATCGAAGATCTGCTGCGCGAGGCCGCGGAGAAGAAGCGGCTCGAAGAGGAGCTTCGCATCGCGCATGAAATCCAGATGTCGCTGCTGCCGCAGGGCCCGCTGCGGATGCCGGGCCTGTCGGTCACGGCGGTGTGCGTCCCGGCGCGGGAAGTGGGCGGCGACTACTACGATTTCCTCCCGCTCGACGATCACCGGCTCGGCGTGCTGATTGCCGACGTCTCCGGCAAAGGGACGTCGGCTGCCCTGTACATGGCGGAGCTCAAGGGGCTCATGCTGTCGTTGAGCCGCATCCACACGTCGCCGCGGGACCTCCTGATCGACGCGAACCGCATCATCGCGGAGCATCTCGACGCGCGCAGCTTCATCACGATGACCTACGCGATCCTCGATCTGCGAACGCGTACGATGACGTATGCGCGCGCCGGCCACACGCCGCTGATCTACGTCCCGGGACCGGGCCTCGAAGCGCGCCGGGCGAAAATTCTCGCGCCCGACGGACTCGTGCTGGGACTGAAGATCGACAAGGGCGAGACGTTCGAGCGGCTGCTGCAAGAGGACACGATCCTGCTGCACGACGGCGATCTGTTCGTGTTCTTCACCGACGGCATCAGCGAGGCGATGAACGCGCGCGATGACTGCTTCGGCGAGAACCGGCTCGGCCAGCTCGCCGAGACGCACGCGCACCTGCCGTCGGACGAGCTGCGCGAGCGCGTGCTGCGCGAGATCTCCGCCTTCGTCGGCGACGCGCCGCAGCACGACGACATGACGATGATTCTCCTGAAAGTCGACGAGGTCGTGGAGGCTGTCGCGTGAAACCTGTAAGTCTGAAGTACGAAGTCGGAAGTACGACGTCGGAAGTACGAAGTCGGAAGTACGGGGTCGCACGCCCGCAACCTGACACCGATTTCATCGTGCCTCGAACTTCGCACTTCGAACTTCGTACTTCGGACTTCGCACTTCGAACTTATACGTAACGAGTCGTGGCCGATTTCGAGATCGTCTTCCGCACGCACTCCGAAATCGAAGCGCAGATCGTCCGCGGGCTGCTCGAAGCGCACGGCATCATGTCGGTGCTGTCGTCGGCGGTCCCGCATTCCATCTTTCCCTTGTCGGTCGAGGGACTCAACGACGTGCGCATCGGCGTCCACAGCAGCGAGGCGGACGAGGCGCTCCGGATCATCGAGGACCACCGGACCGAGCTGAAGAACGGCGAGGTCATTCGTCTCCGCGACGAGTTCGAGACGCTGCAGCAGGCGATCGGCTACCGCTTCAAGGACCGCGGGCTGCTCGAGCACGCGATGACGCACACGTCGCGCGCCAACGAGGACGTCAGCGGCGGAGTCGTCGACAACGAGTCGATGGAGTTCCTGGGCGACGCGCTGCTCGGATTCGTCGTCGCCGATCTGCTCTTTCACGAGTTCCCCGAGTTCGACGAAGGCGAGAAGTCGAAGACGAAGGCGTCGCTGGTGTCGACGGCGTCGCTGGCGCGGCAGGCCGAGCGTCTGCGCATCGGCGAGCATCTGCTGCTCGGCAAAGGCGAGGAGAAGACCGGCGGGCGGCGGAAACAGGCGCTGCTGGCCGACGGCTACGAGGCGCTGCTCGCGGCAATCTATCTCGACGGCGGCATCGAGCCGGCGCGCGGGTTCATCGCCCGCGAGTTCCGCGATCTCATCGCCGACGTGCGGCGGCACGGCGTCGGCGGCGAGGACTACAAGTCGGCGCTGCAGGAGCTGCTGCAGTCGCGCGATCAGCCGCTGCCGGAGTACCGCCTCGTCAACACGCTGGGGCCCGATCACAGCAAGCTGTTCGAGGTGGAAGTCGTCGTACGCGGCGAGCCGCTCTCGCGCGCGACCGGGTCGAGCAAGAAGGACGCGGAGCAGGAAGCGGCCCGCGCCGCGCTCGAAAAGCTGAAATCGCCGTAGCGCGAGGCTTTCAGCCGACCGCGACGCGGAGGCGCGACGCGAAATCGTGTAAGGTTATGTCCGATTTCGAATAGTCAGGAACCGTAATAACGACCTGGTCCCCACGCGTAGACGCGCTCGCGGCGTAAACCGCTCGCGCGTAGCCAGAACAGAACGTCACCAAGGCCGCGACTACGCCTCAGCGCTGACGGGCCGTCGCACCACTACCCAACGCCTCCCGCATCGTGGGCGGTCGGCCCCACGCGAATCGTAAAAAGATCGCCAAATCGAATCGTTTCGCAGATTTGTCGCAGAGCCCGGCGCTACGCTGGTGTGGTCATGACATCGAAGCGTCGTGCCCGCCTGGAGCGAACCGATCCGCTGATGCCGGCCGCTGTGCCGGTGATGATCACGCCGAAGCAGACGGCGGATGAAATCGAGCGGTGCCGTCTGATCCGCGAATCGCGACACGATGAAAGCGCCATTACGGTGAAGGCGGGGCGTCCGCGAAAAACGCCGGCCTGACCGGCTCCGCCAGGGCTACGGCGGTCCGCCGAAGCGCTGCGCGCGTAAGGCGGAAGGCCCGCGCCACAGACCTACGCGGGCCTGAACGGCCCGCGCCACACGGTCAATCGATCTCGATGATCCCCGACGAGGGAGAGCCGGCCATCGCGAACGCGGGCTCGCTTTGCGGCGCCGGCGTCGGCGGCGGCGTGCCGGGTTCGGTCGTCTGCGGCAGCCGCGGCACCGCGTACCGATGCACCTCGCGCGCGAGATCGTCTTCGCTCGGCGCCGACGCGCGGCAGTGGAGGCGGACCCACACGCGCAGCAGCGGATCGGTGAAGCTGTAGCGCTTCTGCCGTGCCGTGACGAGATCGACGTCCTCCAGCCACGAGAGATAGTCTTTCGTCGACCCGGGGGTTCGCTGCAGCCGGTGCGAGATCTCGGTGAGCGTCAGCCCTTCGTCTTCGCCGAGGATTTCGAGAATCGCCTTCAGCGCCCCGTAGCCGCGCGCGCGATGCAGCCGCAGCTCGTAGCAGAAGAAGCACTGCTTCGCGATGCGGCCGTCGATGGAGAGGAGCGCCGCGAGCGCGCTCATCGCGTCGGCGCTGCCCGGGCCGCCGTGCTCGCGCAGCGTCTGCAGCTCTTCGGCGATCGCGCGGACGTACGACGGACGCCCGTCGGCGAGCGCGAGCACCGTTCGCGCCAGATACTCCGCGTCCTTGGGGTTGCCGCCGGTCGGGCCGAGGATGTCAAGCGTGTCCTCGATCGTCAGCGGCGGCATCTGGATGACTTCGAAGCGCGCCGAGTGGTCGCGCAGCAGCCGCAGCGCACGCGCGACGTAGCGGCTCGTCAACACGAACCGGTTGCCGCTGGCGGCGATGCGCTCGACGAAGTCGTACAGGACGCGCCGCAATCCGGGAAAGCTCTCGAACGTGCGCAGCTCCAGGAACTCGTCGAGCAGGAACATCGCCGGCTCGCCGGCGCCGGTCCGGCTGTTCGAGAAGAAGTCGAGCGTCACGTCGAACGCGGCGCGCGCGCCCGACGCGGACGCGTCGGTGACCGGGAAGGGCGACCGGTCGATCGCCGCACGGTAGAAGCGCTCCGGCGTCGTCGCCGTGCGCTCGATGTCGATGCACTGCGCCGACATCCGGCCGGTCCGCTCGCGCAGCTGCTGCAGCAGCGTGCTTCGTCCGCTGCCGCACCCGCCGAGGAGAACCGGGACGCGGGATGGAGACGCGTCGAGCGCCGCGGTGACGCGCCGGGCCAGAGAAGTACGAGGGGTCAACATTCGCCGTCCTCACGCAACGGGATCCGCAAACCTTGTCGCTCCGCAGTGGCGATCGCTTCGGGATAACCGGCATCCGCGTGGCGGATGACGCCGATTCCCGGGTCGCAGGTCAGGACTCGTTCGAGCTTCTCGTCCGCGTCGCTGGTGCCGTCGGCGACGATCACCATGCCGGCGTGGAGCGAGTAGCCGATGCCGACGCCGCCGCCGTGGTGCACCGAGACCCACGTGGCGCCGCTCGACGCGTTCAACAGTGCGTTCAGAATCGGCCAATCGGCGATGGCGTCGCTGCCGTCGCGCATGCCTTCCGTTTCGCGGTTCGGTGATGCGACCGAACCGGTGTCGAGATGATCACGGCCGATCACGATCGGCGCCTTGATGCGTCGTTCGCGGACGAGCTCGTTCAGTCGCAATCCGAAGCGCGCGCGCTCGCCGTACCCGAGCCACAGGATGCGCGCGGGCAGCCCCTGGAACGCGACGCGCTCGCGCGCGAGCCGAATCCAGCGCGCGAGCGAATCGTTGTGTCCAAACATTTCCAGTGCGGCGTCGTCGCTCACGCGGATGTCCTCGGGGTCCCCCGACAGCGCTGCCCATCGGAATGGACCTCTCCCTTCGCAAAACAGCGGCCGTATGTACTCCGGCACGAAGCCGCGGATGTCGAACGCGTTCGCGACGCCGGCCTGCGCAGCTTGCGCCCGAATGTTGTTGCCGTAGTCGAACGTCACGGCACCGCGCTGCTGAAGGGTCAGCATCGCGCGCACCTGATCGGCCATTGCGTGCATTGACCTTTTTACATAGTCGGAGGGATTTCGGTCACGGAGCCGCTCGGCTTCGTCGAGGCTCATCCCGTTGGGCACGTATCCGTTCAGCGCATCATGCGCCGACGTCTGATCCGTGAGCACGTCCGGCGTCACGCCTCGAGAGACGAGCGCGGGCAACACATCGGCGGCGTTTGCGCGCACGGCGATCGACCGCGCCGTGCCGTCGCGTGTCCATCGGCTGACCCGCGCGATCGCGTCGTCGAGGCTGTCGGTCGCCTCATCTAGATACTTAGTAGTCAGCCTTCGCTCGATGCGCCGCGGATCGACCTCGACGACGAGGGCCGCCGCGCCGTTCATCGTGGCCGCGAGCGGCTGCGCGCCGCCCATGCCGCCGAGTCCGGCGGTGACCAAGAGCCGACCGCTGAGCGATCCGCCGAAATTTCGCCGCGCGACCGCCGCGAGCGTCTCGTACGTTCCCTGCACGATCCCCTGGCTGCCGATATAGATCCAGCTTCCCGCGGTCATCTGGCCGTACATCGTGAGGCCGCGATGCTCGAGGTCGCGAAAATTCTCCCACGTCGCCCACGCCGGCACGATCATCGCGTTGGCGATGAGCACGCGCGGCGCGCCCGGATGCGTCTGAAAGACGCCGACGGGCTTTCCGGACTGGACGAGCAGCGTTTCGTCGTGCTCGAGCGACCGCAGCGAACGGACGATCGCATCGAACGCTTCCCAATTCCGTGCCGCTTTGCCCGACCCGCCGTACACGATGAGTTCGTCGGGCCGTTCGGCGACGTCCGGATCCAGATTGTTCATCAGCATCCGCATCGCCGCTTCCTGCGGCCACCCTTTGCAGCTGATCGACGTGCCGCGAGGCGCTCGAATGATGCGCGTGGCGATGCTCATGGAATGACGCGGTCGGAAGAGTAGACCTTAAGAAGCGAAGCCGAGGTTGTCAATTCAAAAAGAAAATATTTTTCACTTGACTACACCGTCGCATGCGTTTTCTAGCGCGCTCGATGCAATCAGATCTGCGATCGCGACGATGTCGGGCGACGGCTGGCGATCGGATGCGAGCGTCGGCACGCGCGATCGGACGAGCGAGTGAACATTTTTCAACAGCGGCGACGTTGCGAGCGGCGCGAGCAGGTCGATCGCCTGACATGCACATAAAATTTCGATGGCCACCACCTCGCGCGCACGCGCGACCGCGGCGTCGGCTTTCAATGCGGCCGTCATGCTCATGCTGACGTGGTCCTCCTTGTTCGCCGACGTCGGGATCGTGTCGACGCCGGCCGGATGCGCGAGCGTCTTGAGCTCCGACGCGACGGCGGCGGCCGTGACCTGCGCCAGCATGAAGCCGGAATTGACGCCGCCCTCGCGCGTCAGGAACGCCGGCAGCTCGCTCAGCGCCGGATTGACGAGGCGATCGGTCCGCCGCTCGCTGATGGTGGCGATCGGGACGATGGCGGCGGCCAGCAGATCGGCCGCGATGGCAATCGGCGCGCCATGAAAGTTGCCGCACGACACGATATCGCCGGTTTCCGCGAAAACCATCGGGTTGTCGGTGGCGCTGTTAGCCTCGATGGCGACGGTTTCTCGGACGAACCGGAGCGCTTCGCGGGCCGCGCCGTGCACCTGCGGCGCGCACCGCATCGAGTAGGCGTCCTGGATCTTGCCGCAGAACTCGTGCGACTCGTTGATGCCGCTGCCGTGCATCAGGCGCTCGATGTTGGCCGCCGAGATCTGCTGTCCGCGGAAGGGGCGGGCCGCGTGGACGCGGCCTTCGAACGGGTGAATGGAGCCGCGCAAGGCGTCAATCGAAAGAGCCGCCGCGATGTCGGCCGCTCGCGCGAGCTGTTCGGCCGCCGCAAGCGCCAGCGCGAGAACGGCGGTCGACGGCTGCGTCCCGTTGATCAGCGCGAGGCCCTCCTTGGCACCGAGGACGATCGGCTTCAGGCCGGCGCGCTGTAGGGCATCTGCTCCCGGCATCGTCTGGCTCGCCTGAAAGGCTCGCCCTACATCGTGGAGCGCGAGGCTTTCAGCCGAGCGACCAAAAACCGCCTCACCTTCCCCAATCAGCACCAGCGCCAGGTGCGCGAGCGGCGCGAGATCGCCGCTGGCGCCGACCGATCCCCGCGATGGCACGCGCGGATGCACATCATTATTAACAAGCGCGATCAGCGCGTCGAGCGTCTCGATGCTGATTCCCGAGAAGCCCTTGGCCAGCACGTTGGCGCGAAGCGCCATCGTCGCGCGCACCGCGCGGACCGGCAGCGGATCGCCGACGCCTGCGGCGTGGCTCCGAAGAAGGTTCAGCTGCAGCGTTTCGAGCGCGCCGAGCGCGATCTTGACGTCGGCGAACGATCCAAATCCGGTGTTGATGCCGTAGGCCGGCTCGTCGCCGCGCGCGCGCCGCTCGACGACGTCGCGTGATGCCCGAACGCGCGTGCGCGCCTCGGGCGTCAGACCTACCCGTTCGGCGCCATCCGCGATGTTCAGGAGTTGTTCGAGCGAGAGCGAGGAGCCGTCGAGCAAAATCATCGACGAGCGATCTTACTCCGAGCGTCCGGTCAGGCCCTGTGTCTCGTGCAGTACGCCTCGACCGCCATCGCGTCGGCTTCAACGAACTCGACGCCGGCGCGGTAGCGCGGGCCGCTGTTGGGTGGGATCTCGAACGACGTCCACGCAACCTCGGCGCTGAACTTCACGACGCCGACCTCGTCGCTGAGCGTCATCGGGATCATCTGATTGGGCTTGAGTGCGGCCGGCGACACGATCTGCGCGCCGATCGTCGACAGGTCGACGAGCGTCGCGTGCTTGCCGTCGACGAGCGCCATGACCTTCGGCGCCATCTTGAACCGCGGCGCGCGGCGCGTCCCGCGCTGATCGACGGCCTGCGCGGCCGACGACGAGGGGCGCGGCACGACGCGCATGTACTCGCTGTCGTGGGCCAGGACGCGGATCTCGGTGTCGACGAGATTCCTGTCGCCCTTGACCCGATTGATGAGGGCCGCTCCGCGCGGCGATGCCGCGAACAGCCGCTCTAGCGCGATGACCCTGGGCCGCCGCTTGACGATGGCTTCGAGCGCGCGTAAGGGGTCGACGTCGAGGAAGTCGAGCAGTTCGCCGTCGGGTTGGTTCACGCGCGCCTTCAGATGCGGCAGCCGGTCTGCCGCACCCACGAGCACGGTGCACGTCTGCGTCATCGTGTCTGTTCGTGTCACAGGACTCCAGTATACAATCCCCCGCGCCATGATTTCCGGCTCGTATCGCGATGTCACAGTCGGTGATCTGCTTACATTTTTGGCGCGTGCACTTCCGCGCAACGATGCGCTGGTGTACGTCGACGGTCCGCGTTACACATTTGCGGAGCTCGAAGACGAATCGCGGCGCGCCGCGCGCGGATTGATGGCGCTTGGCGTGTCTTCGGGCGAGCGCGTCGTCCTGTGGGCAACGAACGTGCCCGAATGGATCGTGCTGCAATTCGCGCTCGCGAAGATCGGCGCGATCCTCGTCACCGCCAACACGTCGCTGCGATCGAAAGAAATCGACTATCTGCTGCGGCAGAGCGAGGCGGCGACGCTCGTGACGATTGGCGGCTTCCGCGACATCGACTACATCGCGGAGCTCGAGAAAGCCGGCGCCTTCGCCGGCCGCATTGGGACGCTCGAGCGCATCATCTATATAGGCGCGGAAAGCACTCCGCCGGGTCTGATTCCGTTCTCCGACGTTTGCGCGCGCGCAGAGCAGGTGAGCGAGGCCGGGCTCGATGCGCGGAGCCGGTCGGTCGGCGTCGACGATGTCATCAACATGCAGTACACGTCGGGGACGACCGGCTTCCCCAAAGGCGTCATGCTCTCGAGCCGCAACATCGTCAACAACGGCGAGGCGCTCGGACGACAGCTCGCCTTCACGCCGGCCGATCGTTTGTGCCTTTGCGTCCCCCTGTTCCATTGCTTCGGCTGCGTGATCGGCGTCCTCGGCGCCTACACGCACGGCGCATGTCTCTGCGCCGTCGAGGCGTTCGATCCCAGGCGCGTGCTTGAGACGATCGATCGCGAGCGGTGCACGGCGCTCTACGGCGTACCGACGATGTTCATCGCCGAGCTCGAACATCCGGACTTCGCGCGCTACGACCTCACGTCGCTGCGCACCGGCGTGATGGCGGGCGCGCTCTGTCCCGAGCCGCTGATGCGGCGCGTGATGACCGAGATGCACATGCCGGAGATCACCATCGCGTACGGGATGACGGAGTCGTCGCCCGGCATCACGATGACGCCGCGCGACTGCGCGATCGGCCGGCGGTCGCAGACCGTCGGCGTCGTGCTGCCGGAGCTCGAAGTGAAGATCGTCGATCCGGCCAGCGGCGCCGAGCGCACGGCGGGCGAGCGCGGCGAGCTGTGCTGCCGCGGCTACAACGTGATGAAGGGGTACTACAACGACGCGGATGCGACGCGCGCCGCGATCGACGCGGACGGCTGGCTGCACACCGGCGACGAAGCGAGCATCGACGCCGAGGGCTACGTCCGCATCACGGGACGCATCAAGGATCTGATCATCCGCGGCGGCGAGAACATCGCGCCGAAGGAAATTGAAGACCGGCTCCGCGAGCATCACGCGGTGGCCGACGCGTACGTCTACGGCGTGCCCGACGCGTTCTTCGGCGAAACGGTCGCGGCGGCCGTGCGCGCGAACAAACAGGTGAGCGCCGAGGAGCTGATCGCGTTCTGTGCCGACATGCTCGCGAAGTTCAAAGTGCCCAAGTACGTCCGCTTCGTGACCGAGTTCCCGATGACCGCCTCAGGGAAGATTCAGAAGTACAAGCTGCGACAGGAGCATGAACAGCTTCTGAATTCTTAATCGCGTGGGGGCGGGCGAGCGATCGACGAAATCGTGGTAAGGCGATGTCCGGTTTCGAATAGTCGATTACCGTAGTAACTAGGCGCGGCTAGAAGATTTTCGCGTCCTGGATCGGCCACCAGCGGACCTTCACCTTGCCGACGATGTACTTCTTCGGCACGGGCCCCCAGTGACGGCTGTCGGAGCTGTTGTTGCGGTGATCGCCCATGACGAAGTAGTAGCCCTGCTGGATGACCTGCGGGCCCCAGTCGTCGTGGCTGCGGAACTCTGCGGGGACGTAGTCGTCGTGGAGCGGGATGTCGTTCACGTAGACGCGACCGTCGACGATGCGGACGGTATCGCCTTCCTTCGCAATCACCCGCTTGACGAACATCTTCTCGGGGTTGAGCGGGTAGTAGAGCATCACGATGTCGCCAGGCCGCGGCTCGCCGAGTTCGTACACGAGCTTGTTCACGATGAGGCGATCGTGATCCTCGAGCGTCGGCGCCATGCTCAGGCCGTCGACGCGCGCCACCTGAAACCCGAAGGTGACGATGAGCGTGGCGTACACCGCGGCCGACACGAGCGTCTGCACCCCTGCGAGGATTTCGCTGCCCATTTTCTTCCACGGCGCGATGGCGTCGATGGTGGGCGGTTCGGTCACGGCCACTGCCGCCGCCTCGGCCGGAACGACCGCCGGCGCCTGGACCTCGACCGCCACGTCGAGAGGCGCAGCAAACTCTGGAACCGTCAGTGGCGTAACGTCTTCGCTCATGTTGCTGATGCGCATCCAGAATACCACGGCGTGCTATACTTCCGGCCCTCTCCTCGTAAAAAGCGGTAGGTCCCAGCCCTTTCCGCGACCCAGGAAGCCGGAGATTCCCCCGTGACGGAGGACGTATAGATGATGCGATTCGCTCGTGTTGTACCAATATTGCTCGCGCTGACGCTTTGCGCGTCTGCGGTCGCCACGGCGCAGACCGCGACGGGCGCGACCACAAGCTACGCTGAATTCGATTTCGCCGCGACGCTCGGCCATAAGTCCGACACCTCGATCGGCGGCGAATACGGATTCCATCTCTCGCCGGACTTCGACGTGTTCGTCGAAGGCGGGCACATTGGCAACGCGGCGACGTCGCAGATGGACGACGATGCCGCTCTAATCGCGGCGAACGTCGGCGCGACGGCGACGTCAATCTCCAGGATCACGTTTGTCGACGCGGGACTTCGCTACCACTGGCCTGCGTCGGTCAACGTCGATCCGTACGTCGCGCTTGGTGTGGGTCTGGCTCACGTGAAAAACGAAACGACACTGAGTGCGAACAGCGACCTCGTCCAGTTCGGCAGCGACCTCAACGGCACTCAGAACCGGCCGATCATCATGATCGGCGGCGGCGCGACGGTCGGCTTCGCCAAGCGCTACTTCCTCGACCTCAGCTACCGCTTCGGCGCCGTGCTTGCGACGGGTGATGCCTCCAGCGTGAACAAAACTCAGCGGGCGCAAGTCGGTATCGGCATCAAGTTCTAGATTGGCCAGCCTCTTGCTCTGTGTTCGTAGACGCGAATACATCAGAGAGGAGGCACACGATGGTTCGGCGACTCATCGCTACTGTCGCGCTCGTCGGTTGCGCGGGGATTTACGCACTGGCCGCCAACGAACGCGCGACCTTCATTCTCAGCAACGGCGACCGGAAGACCGGCACGCTGGTCCACCACGGCGGCAACGATACGAACCTCATCGACGCGAATTTCAATCTCGGGACCGATGACGGCAAAGAGCAGTCGTATCCGGAAAGCCAGGTCGCGGTGATCGACTTCGCCGGCGGACAGCCGAGCGCGAACGAGCTGCAGACCATTCCGGCGAGCGGCCACTTCCTCGTGCTGCGCAACGGCCAGTCGCAGAACGGTCAGTTCGTCAACATCGCGCACGGCAACACGCTGCTGTGGAAGAACGCATCCGGTGAGCAGCAGCAGTACGCGGTGACCGACGTGGCGCGTGTGTATCTGAATCCGCAGAGCGCGCGCGTGGCGTTCAACGCGCCGGCCTCGACCGCCGTCGGCACGTCCGGAACCGCGGGAGTGCCGCTCAATCCCGGCGAAATCCGCGTCGACGCGAATCAGGCGTGGACCGACACGGGCGTCACGGTGAAGAAGGGCGATCGCGTGGCGTTCCGCGCCAGCGGTCAGATCTCGTACGGCCAGTCGCCGGGGATGACCGCGGGTCCCGACGGAAACGGTGAGCTGAAGCAACCGAGCTATCCGGTGCCGGTGATGCCGGTCGGTGGATTGATCGCCAAGGTCGGCAACATGGCGCCATTTCCGATCGGTTCGAACACACAGCCGATCGTGATGCCGGCCGACGGCCGTCTGATGCTCGGCGTCAACGACAACGAGCTGGGCGACAACAGCGGTTACTTCACCGTGGCCGTCAACAAGCAGCGATAAGGACAGGTCAGGTAGGTCTGATGGGTCGGGTAGGTCGAATGCATTACCTACGCGACCCACCAGGCCCACGCGACGCACCAGAATCACCCGACCCACTAGACTCACCCGACTCACCCGACGCACTCGACTCGCGCGACCGTTCGTTCACCAACTCTGCCTGCACGATGAATCGCTTCGGCGCGTGGCCGATGAATTCGAACGGATAGCACGTCACGAGCGTCAGCGTCGGGCGGGCGGTCGGGTCGAGCACGTACACGTCTTCGGGCTTCACGATCAACGTTCTCGTGACGCGGTACTGATAAACGCGATCCGGCATGGTCAGGCTCAGCGCGTCGCCGGCTTTTGCGCCGCGCAGGGCGCGGAACACCGTGTCCCGGTGACCGGCGATGCCGACGTTGCCGCGCTGACCAGGGAGCGGCGTATCTTCGATGTGTCCCGCGCCGCGGCGAAGCGTCCGGTCGTCGCTGCCTTCGAGCACGACAGTGGACAAATCGAGCGTGGGCGATTCGAGGCGCGCGAGCAGCGTCCCGGCCGCCGGCGCGGGCGACGCACGTTCGTCTTCACCCGGCAGCGTGTGTGCGGCTCTCGCGGCGGGCAGCGGCTGCGACTGCGTGCGGCGCGCCTCGATCAACACGAAGGCGCACCAGACGCCGAGCACGAGGCCGATCGCGAGCAGCCCGCGTTCGATCCAACCAAGCAGCGCGTCTCGTGTCATCGCGAGGCCGATGGACCCGCGGCGAAGTAGCCGGGCCGCGTCCGGATGTCGAGGTGACGCGGATCCGCGGGCTCGATTTGCACGCGCACTCGATGGAAGTGGCCGTCGCGATCCGGCGGCGCGTAGCCGATGGTGTAGCCGGCGCGAATGTCGCGCGCGATGTGCTGGCACGCGGTCATCAGCGGACCGGCCGAGCGCGGCAGGAAGCGCTCGCCGCCCGTGTCGCGCGCCAGCGATTTCAGCGCGCCGGGATTGCGGTCCGGATCGTCGGCGTCGAACAATCCGATCGTGTAGATGGCGGCGTTCGACTTTCGCGCGCGCTGCAGCACGACGTCGAGCTTCGCCGCGCTCGCGTTGTCGCCGCCGTCGCTGATGAGTACGAGCGCCTTGCGCGCGCGCGCGCTTTCGTCGAGCCGATCGAGCCCCGCGAGGAGCGCATCGTAGAGCGCGGTCCGCCCTTCGGGTCGAATCGACAACAGCGCTCCGCTCAGCGCGTCGTGATCGCCTGCGCGCAGAAACCCATCCTTCCCGACCGCATTGCGCACGTCGTCGTTGAACCGGAGCGCGAACAGCTCGTCGTCGGGATTGCTCGACCTCGCAAAGGCAATCGCGGCCGCGGCGACTTCGCCGATCTTCGTCCGCATGCTGCTGCTGGCGTCGATGATCAACCCGATCGTGACGGGACTGTCCTCGTTGCTGAAGAACTCGATCGACATCCGCCGTCCGTTGTCATAGACGGCGAAGCGATCGCGCGGCAGGTCCGAGACGTACGACCCGTGCTTTTCTGAGACGACGACTGGAAGGACGACGAGCTCCGTCGAGGCGCTGCGGAAGCTTGGTTCTTGCTGGGCAGGACCGGCGGGCAGTGCGGGATGAAGAAGGGCAGGATAGACCGGAGGGGCAGGATGCGCGGAGAAGAAAACGAGCGTGAGAAGTGCTAAAGCGATCTTCGCCATCGCTCGCTGTCCTTTCCTGCCTATCCCACGCTTCCTGCCCTGCAGAGATTATCTACCGGGATCTACCGGGCTTCGGCCGTCCGTCTCCTCAAGCCACGCAGAGTCAAACCTCCGGCGATCGACAGCCCGCTCAACAATTCGACGAGCGAGAGACTGCTCGCCGTGCCTGGCAGGTTGTCGCGGTTTTGCCGCGCGGGTCGATCGGTGTTCGCCGTGTCGGGCACCTGACCAGTGGTTCCGACCGCGTTCGAGTGGGCCGACGCGTTACTGTCGCGTCCGTTGACCGTGTTCGCCGGTGCCGTTGTCGCAGCCGGACGATTGCCCGCGGTCGTCGACGCGCTCGGCGCCGTCGTCGTGGCACTTGGCGCCGTCGTCGTCGCCGCGCCACTGTTGGCGGTGGTCGTCGTCGCCGGCTTGTTCGCTTCGGCCGCCGGCCTGCTTGCCTGTGCCGTTGTCGGTTGCGGGGCTGGCGACTGCGCCGTCGTCGACTGCGCGTTCGTGTTTGCCGTCTCGCCCTTCATCGCGCCGCTCTCGTCGACGCGACCGTACTTCGATCCGCGAATCGC
Organism: Acidobacteriota bacterium; assembly: GCA_003222395.1. Classification (GTDB taxonomy): domain Bacteria; phylum Acidobacteriota; class Vicinamibacteria; order Vicinamibacterales; family CAVVIG01; genus Gp6-AA45. The sequence goes on along the minus strand of QHWB01000030.1, from coordinate 51,216 downwards.
CGCCATCCGCTCGCTCTCCGAACCCTTCGAGTTCACGTTCTCGGACGTCGCGAGCACTTCGCGATGATTGGCCTTGGCGATCATCGAAGCCTGGTCCTTCGGATAGACGAACTCTTCGCCGATCCGATCGCCAGGATAGAACCAGGCCTGCACCGCCTGCGGCGTGCCGGCCGGCGATTCCGCGAACATGATCACGTTCTCATCGGGCGTCTTTAGGCGCTCGTTGGGAATCGTCATGAACATTCCATAGGTCTTGTCGCCTTCCTTCGACGACACCATCACCACGTGCCGCGCGTTGTCGGGGTCGGCGAGCTGAAACATATACGTGCCGGCCTGAAGTGTGGCTCCAGGGATCTGCACGGGACTGCTAAACGTCAAAAACGTCTTCTTGTTCCACTCGTCAGCTCGCGCCGCGGGCACGAGACACGCCGCGATGAGCGCGGCACCGCATAAGACTTTCACCAGACGCATGAGCTTTCCTCCTCTTTTCTCTTCTTCTATACGCACCTGTTCTGGTGCACGTCGTGTACCGATCCACCGCAGCCGTTAGCGCGATCTGTAGTCGAGCACGACAGCGCCGGACGCGCGAAACGAGATTTGGCGCGCCGAGATCGCTGCGCACAAGTCTTGCTTCGTCATTACGGTTCACACCAGCTGCACGACACACTCGCCGCTTTCAGGAGGCAGACACTCATGGCAAATATGGAATCGCTCGAAGAACTGCTGCAGGAAGAGCTCAAGGACATGTACGACGCCGAGAAACAGTTGACCAAGGCGCTGCCCAAGCTCGCGAAGAAGGCGACGACGCCGGATCTCCAGGACGCCTTCGAGGAGCATCTGCGGCAGACCGAGCAGCACATGGAACGTCTGGAGCAGGTGTTCGATCAGCTCGGCATGCCGGTGAAGGGCAAGACGTGCAAGGGGATGAAGAACCTGATTGCCGAAGGCAACGACATGATCGCCGATGCCGACGACGATGCGACGCGCGACGCGATCATGATCGCGGCGGCGCAGAAAGTCGAGCACTACGAGATCGCGGCGTACGGCACGCTGCGGACGTGGGCGAACGTGCTCGGTCACCGCGAGATCGCGTCGATGCTCGAGGACACGCTCGAAGAAGAGAAGGAAACGGATCAGAAGTTGACGGGAATCGCCGAAGGCTTCGTCAATCAGGCGGCCGCTGAAGACGAAGAGGAAGAAGAGCCGCGCAAACGGACCGTCGGAGCGCGCGCCTCCCGCCGGCCCGCGGCCGCCGATCGCAACCGGACCGGCCGACGCTGATTATTTCCGGCGCCTGAGCGCCTCCATGAACGGTTCCACCACGGCCGGCGGCGGAACCGTTCCTTTCATCACCACATCACGGACGTCGATCGACTTTCCGTACAGATCCGTGTTGTCTTCCGGATCGGGTCTCACCACGCCCCCGGAGAGATTCACGCCGGCGAACAACCCCTGGGTCCTCGAGTAGGAGAGAATCTCGGCCTTCAGCTGCGCGTCGGTCGCGGCGCGTGCGTCGCGACCGACGGGTCCGCCCGCAATCGACGCTTCGGCGCCGAGCGATGTCTTGTTGCGCAGCATCTTCTCCAATCCCGTCTTGTTCATCACCAGCAGGACCAGATCAATCGATTGCGCGCCGATTTGGAGTCCCCAGCTTCCTTTGCCGATCTGCATGAAAATCGGGGCCGACCAGACGGCTTCGTGTTTGCAGCTCATCAGGCCCTTGCCGTACTCGCCGCCAATGACAAATGCGGCTTTCTTCAGCCCCGGAACCACGATGACGCATTCGGCGCGATCCCAGAGCTCTTGTGGGATATCCTTATCGGGACCGGACTGGATCTCCTCGAGAACGGTCGCCGCTTCACGAAGGCGATTTGCTTCTCTCGTTGAGAGATCAGAGGACAGGACGGCAAATGCAACGATCAGTGCGAACATGCGGACAACCTCCGCGTTGAGCGGCGCTTCACGGTAGTCTAAGACGTTAACATTTCGGGATTACACGCTATCTGCGTGACGGCGGATTTGTCGCTGAACGGGGATGCCACGGCAATCTCTTCTAAAGACGTTACAGCTGACTTGGCGGTCTTCCTTTTGCACGGGGGATACTGCGTGACTCTCGGAGCCAGCATTCTTGTTGCTGATGACGACGAAACGAGCGCGCTGCTTCTGAAACGACTGCTGACACGAGAGGGTCACCGAGTAACTCTCGCCCGCAGCCCCGACGAGACGCTGAGGAGTTGTGCCGCGTACCCGCCGGATCTCGTCGTCCTCGATCTCGTGGCGCCGAGCGGACGCGCCTTCGACGTCTGCCGGAGGCTGAAGCAGCAGCCGAACACGCGCTTCGTGCCGATTGTCATCGTCACGTCGCATTCCGATCGCGAACAGCGCCTGCACGGCATCGAGGCCGGCGCCGACGATTTCCTCGCCAAACCCTTCGACAACGCCGAGCTCCACGCGCGCATTCGATCGCTCGTGCGCCTGAAGCGGCAGACCGACGAACTCGAATCGGCCGAAGCCGTCATTCTCGGTCTCGGGGCAACGATCGAGGCGCGCGATCCGTACACGCGCGGCCACTGTCAGCGGCTCGCCAACTACGCGACGCGGCTCGGCCAGTCGCTGGGTCTCGGGCAAGATGATCTCGGCGCGCTCGAGCGCGGCGGCTTCCTGCACGACATCGGCAAGATTCGCGTTCCCGATCACGTACTGCTGAAGGACGGCAAGCTCGACGCGTCGGAATCGCGCGTGATGCAGGAACATCCGGTCGTCGGCGACGCGCTCTGCGCGGGGCTGCGCTCGCTCCAGCACGTCCGTCCGATCATCCGATCGCATCACGAGCGCCTCGACGGCACCGGCTATCCCGACGGCCTGAGGAACACCGAAGTTCCGTTGCTCGCCCAAATCGTCAGCATTGTCGACGTGTTCGATGCGCTGACGACGCAGCGGCCGTACCGGACAGCACGGCCGGAGGACGAAGCGGTCCAGATTCTCAGCGATGAGGCGGTAAAAGGGTGGCGCGACCGCGCGCTCGTCGACGCGTTCGTAGACGTGCTACATCACGCGCCGTAACTTGCGCGTGCGCCCGCGATAGTGAAACCTGCCGCACTCCGCATTCGAAGCTAGTCCCACTGCTCGGCATCCCCTTCGCCGAGGGCATTAGAACAGACCCGAACGCGGGGCAATCATCCACAATCTCGAGCGCGTCCGGCTAGTCGACGGGGCGGTCAGCGATTCGGCGCAGCTTGCGCGTCCGCTGCCGGTACTGGAAGGTGCCGCACCCGGCGCCGCAGTCGTAATAATCCCATTGCTCGGCGTGATGTTCGTTGACGCCACCGATGTGGCTTCGAACGTACGTCAGCGGATGATCGCACGCCGGACACGTGAGCGCCGGCGGCGCCGCGGGAGGATCGAGCGTGTCGCGCCGGTTGTGCGCGCGGTTGAGCAGGGTCCGCCGAAATCTCCCCCGGGAGTGATTGAGCACTCCCTCGGATCGACTCATTTGATCGGAGATCTTGTCGCGAACCGCGCGTGCCTGCTCGCGCAGATGCCGTGAGTCGTGCAGCAGCCGGCGGATTTCGTTTGCGAGGCGCTCCGGCAAACACGGTTTGACGAGCACGGAATCGGCACCGGCCGTTTCGGCGCGCTTGACGTCGGTGGCGAACGCATCGCCAGTGACGAACACAATCGGGATTCCGCGCGTCGACTCATCTTCTCGCAGCAGTCGACAGAGGTCGAAGCCGTTGATGCCGGGTAGCCGCGTCTCGGTGATGATGACATCCGGATGATGCGCGATGGCCATCGCCAGCGCTTCACGGCCGTCATCAGCCTCGTCGATGTCGCATACGGAAAGGCGCAGGTACTCCGCGTACATCTTCCGCGTGTCGACGTCGCGATCGACGAGCAGCGCGAGCGGCGACCGTCCGAGGTCGGAAGAGGTCAGCGGCGCGGGACGCGGATCCATGGACTGTTCCTGTTGTTGTCGCGAAGCGCCGGGTTGGTACGCCAATACTAGCCGTCTTGAGCGTACGAAATCAAAGGGTCTTCGCCCTAAGCCCTTTCTCGCCCTTCCGGCGTGAGCTTACTTGCCGTCCTTCACGAGCGGCTCGAGCGTCCGGTCGATCATGATCTGGTCGTGCAGCGCTCGAACGTCCTCGTCGACTTCTCTCGATCGTTCTTCGTGCTTCGACGCGACCGCGTTGTAGAAGATCGGATGGGAGACGGTGCCCGGCATCAATCATCCTGTCGACGGAGGAACACGGCGCGCCAGTCCGCGCAGCTGAGGGCACATCGCTTGCTAGGCGAAGCCTCCGCGGAGGAGCTGCATGGCGAAGTACGGCAAGAAGGCGCAGCAGAAGGTGAAGCGGGCGATGCACGAGCGCAAACGCGGCAAGCTGCGTTCGGGCCGTTCGGGCAAGAGAGTCACGAGCCGCAAGCAGGCGATCGCGATCGGTCTCAGCGAAGCGCGCCGCGCCGGCGGGAAAGTGCCGCGCAAGCGCGGCGGATCGCGCAAGCGCAAGGGCGGCAGGAAGCGCTCGCGCAAATCGTCGTAACTCCCTGCAACTCCTCTGGTTCGATCGTCGTCTTATCCGAATTGCGTCCGGACCTCGGCTATAATGACGGGTCAACCAGAGGAGCAACATGATCAGAACGATTGCTGCCGCGGCTGTCGTGTACGCGCTCGTCGCGAGCGGCGCCGAAGCCGGTCCGACGTTCAGCAAAGACGTCGCCCCGATCCTTTATAACAACTGCACGAACTGTCACAGGACGGGCGAGATCGGCCCGATGTCGCTGCTGACGTACGCGGACGCGCGGCCGTGGGCCAGGTCCATCGCCACACGCGTCAGCAACGGCACGATGCCGCCGTGGCACGCCGATCCGGCGCACGGCGAGTACCTCAACGATCGCCGGCTGTCCGCGAGCGACAAAGAGACGATCCTCCAATGGGTCAGCGACGGCGCGCCCGAAGGCGATCCGAAGGACCTGCCGCCGCAGCCGAAGTATGCCGAAGGCTGGATGATCGGCCAGCCCGACGTTGTTCTCGCGATGCAGGAGGACTATCCCGTTCCCGCGGCGGGGACGCTCGAATACAAGTTCTTCGAGGTGCCGACGAACTTCACCGAGGACAAATTCATCCAGGGCGTCGAGGTTCGGCCGGGCACTCGCGCCGTCGTGCATCACGTCATCGTCTACATGCGATCGCCGCGGCCGCAGCCGCGCCTGACCGCGTTCTCGTTCGGGCCGGGGATGAACAAATCACCGACACCGGAGCAAATCAAGGCAAAGCGCGATCTCAACGATCGGCCGGCGCCGCGAGCGCTCGGTGGCTGGCTCGGCGGCTTCGCTCCGGGTCAGGGGGTTCGCGTCTACCAGCCGGGAACGGCGCTGCGCGTGCCGGCGGGATCGGTGCTGATCATGTCGATGCACTACACGGCTAACGGCAAAGAGACGACGGATCGGACGAGCGTCGGGCTGGTCTTCGCCAAAGAGCCGCCCAGGCGCGAGGTGGTGGTCGTCCCGCTGCAGAACGAGAACTTCACGCTGAAGGCCGGTGTGGCGGATACGCGCGTCGACGCCGAGATGACGCTGCAGCAGGACGTCACGCTGTGGAGCGCGCTGCCGCACACGCACGTGCGGGGCAAGCGGTGGGAGATCGCGACCGTATCGCCTGACGGCGAGGCGAAGACGATCCTCGGCGTGCCGAAGTACGACTTCAACTGGCAGACCGACTACGTCTTCAGGGAGCCGCTGCGGCTCGCGAAGGGAACGAAGCTCCGGACGTCGGCGTGGTACGACAACTCGGCGGCGAACAAGTCGAATCCCGATCCGACCAGCGACGTCACCTGGGGCGATCAGACGTGGGAAGAGATGCAGTTCACGGCGTTCACGTTCACCGTGAACGACACGCAGACGACGACGAGCGACAAAGGAAAGCAATAATTTCTCTACGCCGGCTTCGCCGGCCTCGCGCGCAGCACGCCGAGCTGCACGAGCAGGCCGGTGAAGTCGTAAATCCTCCGCTCGCTCGCGATCAACCCATCCGCACACGTGACGATGCGCGTCACGACGAACTCCACGTGCCGCTGCGTCGGCGGCAGCCCGAACAGCTCGCCCTGCTGCGTCGCGGTGTTGCGCGTCGTCACCGCCATGCCGGGTGGATCGATCAGGACGTCTTCGATCGTGATGACGACGTCGGGGAAAATCTTGAAGAAGTTGCGGAACGAATCCTCGATCGCGGCGCGGCCGTGCAGCGTGGCGAACATCGGACTGTCGACTGTCGCATCGGCGGCATAGAGCGCGGTCAAGGCTTTCGGGTCGTGCCGGTTCGTCGCTTCGATCAACCGATCGGTGACCGCCTGGAGCTCGGCTCGCGTCATGGCGTCCCTCGCCCTGATCAATGAGGACGCGAGTATACTCCGCCGAGCGGGGCCGCGCCCCGCAACAACCGCCGTCAAATGCGCATCGCCGCGTCGATCCTGCTGCTGACCGTTTCGCTCGCGGCCGATGCGCCGTCATTCACCGTCGGCGCGCTGCGGCGCGACGGCGTCGTCATCCCGTTCGCCGCGTACGACGGCAAGCGCTGGGTGAGCCGCTGGCCGCCGCCGTCGCGCGATGAGAGCGTGCCGATCAACTTGAACAGCGTGCCCGGACGCTGGTGGGGTCCTGCCGGCGCGCGCGAGAGCTGGCAGGCGTGGATCGTCGGCGAGCCGCGCCAGGTGCCGCCGCTCAAGGTCGTGCAGCCGGACGTCGTCGACGTCCACTGCACGCGGCAGATCGGTCTGCGCACCGACTATCGTCCGGCCGAAGTGCCGCCGCCCCCGCTCGAGCAGCCGTATCCCAAGGACGGTCTGGCGGTTTCGCCGCCGCAGAATGTCGAACGCGTCCAGATCGTTGGGCCGCTGAGCGCGGAGCTGGCGCCGATGCAGGCGATTCTGACCGAGACGTTCAACCGCGCCGAGCGCGAGACGGCGAGCCGTTTCCGCCATCCCATTCGGGAAAAAGTACGCGAGCAGCGAGAACCGGAAATCGAAGCGGCGTACGCGTTCGGCAGCGAGCCGCGCGTCTACTACGTCGAGAGCATCCGCGCGTACCGGGAAATCGGCGGAAACGACTGCACCATTGCGTTCGGCACGGGATGGTTCCTCCGCGACGGCGCGACGTTCAAGGCGCTCGAGATGACAGTGGACGTGCTGCCGTGCGACAAGTACGGCGCCACCTACATGCTGCCGTTCGGCGTCATGCGCCTGAACGGCAAGGTGTACTGGCTGGCGCAGTATTCCGGCTGGGATCACGAGCGCTTCGTCGTCGTCGAGATCAAGCCTAAGCAGGTCGAGGCTGTGGTCAACGCATGGGGGGGTGGATGTTAGTCGTCGGTCGTTGGTCGTCGGTCGTTGGCCGTTGGTCGTCGGCCACTCGTCGTTGGTCGTTGGTCGCTGCGGTCATCGTCCTCGGCCTCGTGCCGGTAGCGCGAGCCTTTCCGCCTTCGCCGAAGGCCTCGGCGGCGAGCGACGTCGGGGGGCTGTGGGAGACGGGGACTTTCTCCATCCTCGGCTACGATCCGGACACGGGCGAAGTCGGCGGCGCGGTGCAGTCGCGCGTCTTCTCGGTCGGCAACGGCGTGTTGTGGGCCGAAGCGAACGTCGGCGTCGTCGCGACGCAGGCGATCGTCGACGTCGGCTACGGCCCGAAGGCGCTGGAGCTGCTGCGAAAGAATCTTGCGCCGGCCGCGATCGTCCGGCAGGTGTGGGACGACGATCCGGATCCGCTGCCGGAGAACTGGACGAAGCAGGGACGCCAGTTCGCCGTGATGAATGCGAAAGGCGAGTATGCGGCGCGTTCACCGGCCCGAAAGCGACGGAGTGGGCCGGCCACAAGAGCGGAAAGTTCTGCACGGCGCAGGGAAACATCCTCGCCGGACCGCAGGTCGTCGCCAACATGATCGACGCGTTCGAGAACACGAAAGGACATCTTTCGCGGCGCCTCGTCGCGGCGCTCGAAGGCGGGCAGGCCGGCGGCGGCGACAAACGCGGTCAGCAGTCGGCGGCGCTCGTCATCGTGAAGAAGAACTGCGGCGTGTGGCTGCACAACGACACGATCCTGCGGCTGCAGGTCGACGACAGTCCCGAGCCGATCGCAGAGCTGAAGCGCGTCGTCGAGAAGTGGAACGAGCGGAAGCCGCGCTCCGTCAGCCCGGAATGTCGCCCCTAGGGGCAGACCAGCATGTTCGCTCCCGGCTGACGCCCGCCGAAGCGGCCGCGGCGTCGGCAATGTCGTTGCCGGCGGCCGCGATCGTCAGCGCATATCTCGTCTATCGATCCGGCTACACGGTTCTGCCGTTCGTCATCCTGCTGTTGGCAATCGTCGTCGCTGCCATGGTGTTCCGCTGGCTGTGGCACGCCTCGGGCGCTCGGCTGAGAGCCTCGCGCTACAACAATCTTGTCGCGTCACACGATAACGGTCCGGTAGGGCGAGCTTTTCAGGCGAGCCATCGGCAGCAGGAACTCATTGCGTTCGCGGCAATCGTGGGCGCGATATTCGTGTGGCTCCTGTGGCTGGCGTGGCCGACGCTGCTGTGGGTCGGCGGCGGACCCGACATCACGCATCATCTCGTGCTCATCGACTACATCGAGCGCCAGTGGCAGCTGTCGCGCGACGTCGTGTCGGATCCGTATCTCGGCGACATGGTCTATTACACGCCCGGAAGTCATCTGCTGATCGCGCTCGCCGGCGCGTGGACGCGAACGGATGGTTTGCACGCGCTGTATCCGGTCGTGGCGTTCACCGTTGCGCTGAAGGCGGGCTTCGTCTTTCTGATCGCGTTGCGGCTGTTGCCGGCCGGCTTGCCTCGAACGCCCATCGCCGTCGGCGCGGTGCTGCTCCTCCTCCTCCCGCGCGCGTATTTTCTCGGATCGTTCACCGAGCACTCGTTCATCGCGCAGGTCGTCGCGGAGCTGTTCGCCGTCGTGATGCTGTGGGCGCTCGTCGTGTGGGAACACGATCACTGGATCGGCGCGTTGGTGCTGTTCGCGTTCGCCGGAATGGCGACGTTTCTGGCGTGGCCGATCTGGATCGGTCCGCCGCTGATCGCCCTCGCGGCGGTGATGCTGTGGCGGCGTCCGCAGCCATTGCCCGAGCTCGTTCGGCACTTCGTCATCGGCGTCGTGCCGATCGCCTTCGTTGCGGCCGTGCACATCGTCGGCCGCGTGCAATGGCTCGGATACGCGGCGACGAGCGGATATGTGCTGCGCCCGTCGGTAGCGGCAATCGGATGGACGTTTCTATTGCTGAGCGCCGCTGGCGTTGCGCTCATCGCGGCGCGCACGATCGATCGCGCGCTCGTGGCGTGCCTCGCCGCCATCGCCGTCCAGGCGTTCGCGCTGTTCGTCGTCGCGAAGCGTCGCGGCGCCGACACGCCGTACATTGCGCTGAAAATGATGTACCTCGCGATCTATCCGCTGGCCGTTTGCGGCGCGGTCGCGATTGCTGCTCTCATTCAGGCCGGACGTCAACTGGGCTTCCGGTGGCGTCCGGCCTCCGCCGGATTACTGATCGCCGTCTTCTCGGTTTTCGCCGCGACGCATCCGCCGCGCGCGGCGCCGGTCATCACGAAGCCCATCCTGCGGGCGGGCATCTGGACGCGCGAGCACGCGCCGGCTGCGTGCGTCGACTATCTCGTTTCGAATGGCTACACGGCGTACTGGCTGCATCTCGCGGTACTGCGAAATCCGCGGCCGACCGCGCGGATGGAAGATCCGGACACGTTCGACCCGCAGAAAGCGCTGATCCGGTGGATCTATCCGAGCGGGCTGCCTTACGCCATCGCCGACGATTTCGACCGATTGCCCCGCGACATCCGCACGAGCGTCGACGTCGTCGCGCGCTTCGGACGCGCCGCGGTCGTCAAGCGCCGGGGCGCGCCCACCTGCGACACAGGTGCACGATGACCTCGACCGCCTTCTCCATGTCCTGCGCGGAGACCCATTCGAGCCGCGAGTGAAAGTTGTGCTCGCCGGCGAACAGGTTCGGCGTCGGCAGACCCATGAACGAGAGACGCGATCCGTCGGTGCCGCCGCGGATGGGACGGGAGCGGGGTTCGAGACCGGCGTCGCGGATGGCGCTGCGCGCGTGCTCGACGATCGCCGGATGCCTTTCGAGCACCTCTTTCATGTTCCGATACTGTTCCTCGATGGCGAGCTCGACGCGTGTGCCTGGATACACCAGCGCGGCCTCGCGCGCGAGCTCCGCGAGGAGCGCTGCCTTTTCCCTCAGCCCGCTCGTCACGAAATCGCGGACGATCAGTCGCACCGACGTCCTGTCGACGCTCGCGTTGACGACGTACGGATGCACGAAGCCGTCGTAGCCGTCGGTCGCCTCCGGGTTCATGGTGTCGCGCGGCAGCCGATCGATGAACGCAGCGGCGGCTTTGATGGCGTTCACCATCCGGCCCTTCGCGTAGCCGGGATGCGTGTTGAAGCCGTGGAACGTCACCGTCATCGCGTCGGCCGAGAAGCTTTCCATCTCGATTTCGCCGCGCTCCCCTCCGTCCATCGTGTAGGCGCACACGGCGCCGAATCGCGCCACGTCGAAATGCTGCGTGCCGCGTCCCACTTCCTCGTCCGGCGTGAAGGCGACGCGGATCGGTCCGTGCTCGATCTCCGGATGCGCCGCGAGGTACGCAGCCGCCGTCACGATTTCGGCGACGCCTGCCTTGTCGTCGGCGCCGAGCAGCGTCGCGCCGGACGCGGTGACGATGTCGTGTCCCATCTGCTCGCCGAGCGCCGGATCGTTCGCGAGCCGCAGCACGGCGGTCGGGTCGTCGGGCAGGACGAGATCGCGCCCGTCGTAGGCGGAGTGCACGATCGGTCGGACGTCGGCGCCGCTCATTTCGGGCGACGTGTCGACGTGGGCGATGAATCCAATCGTGGCCACGTCGCGGCTGGTCGTCGCGGGCACCGTCGCCATCACGTACCCATAGTCGTCGATTGCGGCGTCGTGCAGGCCGACGTCGCGCAGCTCCGCCGCCAGATCGCGCAGCAGCACGAGCTGTTTGTCGGTGCTGGGATACGTCTTCGACTGTTCGTTCGATTGCGTGTCGTAGCGGACGTAGCGAAGAAAACGTTCGAGAACGTTCGACATTGTCGTGCGGCTCGGCTGAAACCCTCGCCCTACATCGTATCGTCGCGCGAGCTTTCCCGTAGCGCGAGCCTTTCAGGCGAGCGGATCACGGCACGGGCGTTTGTCGTTCTTCGATGAACGTACGATGGAACAGGCGCACGGCGTCGTCCAGTCTGCCGCGATCGATTGTCCACGTGATGCGGAACGACGACGTCGCGATGCCGGTCGCGGCAATGCCGGCCGACGCGAGCGCGTCCGATCCGCGCCGCAGGTTGTGGAACGACGCGTTGATGCCGGCGCCGATCGCGCTCACGGCGCCGAGCGCGTCGGTGATCCGGACGGCGTCGCCGAACTGCGCGTGAAGTGCTGCGCGCACACGCGCTTCCTCGTGCAGGTTCTCGCGCGACACCACGACGGTCAGCTGGCCGTCGGCGAGGTGGAGCTGCTTCCCGGCGACGCGATGCTCGTCGAGCACGGCCATCACCTGGAGCGCGAGCCTTTCAGGCGAGCGGAGATCGCTCGGCTCAAAGCCCCGCGCCACCTGCGGCACCCGGGCCGTGAGCACCAGTACGTCCTTCTCGCTCGCGATGCCGACGACCACGCCGGGCATCCGCGGCGGGAAGCGGCGTACCACGGTGCCGTCAGCAGACGGATCTGCACCCGGAAGCGGCGATGCCGTCGCGCGCGCGTAGATCGCAATCCCTTTTTCCTTTGCGAATTCCACCGCCTGCGCGTTCAGCACTCTCGCGCCGGCTTCCGCCAGCTCCTGCGTTTCTTCGTACGACAGTGTCCCGATCCGGCGCGCCGACGTCACCACGCGCGGGTCGGCGGTGTAGACGCCGTCGACGTCCGAGCAAATCTCGCAGTACTCGGCTCCGAGCGCCGCCGCCATCGCGACCGCCGTCGTGTCGCTGCCGCCGCGCCCGAGCGTCGTCACTTCCCGCCGGTACGAGACGCCCTGATATCCGGCGATGACGACGATTTTGCCGCGCGCCAGCTCGTCCTGCACGCGGAACGGACGCACCTCGATGATGCGCGCGTCCACGTGACGATCGTTGGTGATGATGCCCGACTGGCTCCCGGTGAAGCTGATGGCATCGCCGCCGAGCTCGCGAATCGCCATCGACAGCACCGCCATCGCGATCCGCTCGCCGGCCGTGAGCAGCATGTCGAGCTCTCGGCGCTCCGGATTGGCCGAAACCTGCCTGGCGAGCGCCAGCAGATCGTCGGTGGTGTCGCCCATGGCCGAGACGACGACGACGACATCGTGTCCCCGCCGCTTGGTCTCCATCACCCGCTCGGCGACGCGCTTGATGCGGGTGACGTCAGCGACGCTCGAGCCGCCGTATTTCTGCACTGTTACTGACATCACAGCCACCACGAAGAACACGAAGGCACGACACTCACGAAACAGAATTCTTTTGTAGCCCAAGCCTAAGGCTAATTGATTTCGTGTGTTTCGTGATTTCGTATGTTTCGTGACTAGGAGAATACCGCGATCACCGGCGCATGGTCGCTCGTCCCCACATCCTTCTGCACCGGACACGCCGTCGCGCGTCTGGCGAGCGATTCGGTCGCGAACACGTAATCGAGCCGCCACCCGATGTTGCGCTGGCGCATGTTGCGCCACGGCGCCCACCATGTGAAGAGCCCATCGTTGTCGGGATCGAGCGCGCGGCCGACGTCGACGAGACCGCGGCTGAGGATTCGCTCGACGATCGCGCGTTCTTCGGGGAGCTGGCCGATCGCGCGCGGCTTCCGCTCTTTCGGGTGCACGTCGCGCTCGGTGCGCGCGACGTTCATGTCGCCCATCATGACGATCGTCTTCCCGGCCGCCCCGTGCGACACCGCGAACGCGTCCATCGCCTCGAGGAAGTTCATCTTGGCCGGAAAATCCTTGCCGCCGTTCGGTACGTACACCGATGCGACGGTCAGCGGGCCGAGCGCCGAGCTGACGTCGACGGTGACGATGCGCTGCTCGTAGTCGAAGTCAGGATGAACGAACGGAGGACGTTCGGGCGCGAAGGCTTTGCTGACGTGCAGCGCGACGCCTGAGTAGCCCTTGCCGCCGTGCCAATAGCACCAATATCCCTCCAGTTCACACAGGAACATGGGGATCTGATCGGAAGTGGCTTTGATCTCCTGGAGGCAGACGACGTCCGGACGCTCATGCTCGATCCATTCCTGGACTTGAGCCTGACGCGCCCGGATGCCGTTGACGTTCCAGGTGGCCAGTTTCATTGCAGATTGCAGATTGCAGATTGCAGATTGTCATTGCAGATTGCAGATGGTAGGGCTTCCTTCTGCAACCAGTCAGCGATCAATCAGCAATCGGCAATCTGCAATCGCGATCGTCAGAAGCGAGCGTGGGCCGCCTGACGCTCGGCGGCAGGGACCGCCATGATGTCGGGGTGCGACGCGATGTGCGCTTGGACGATTTCCTCAGCCTTCGCCATGGCGTCGGCGTCGCCGAGGCGGTAGATCGCGTTGGCTTCAACGAGATCCTTCTGATGCGATGGCGTCGCGTCCACGCTTTCGTAAATCGCCGCCACCGGGCACGCCGGCACGCACGCGCCGCAGTCGATGCACTCTTCCGGATGGATATAGAGCATCGTCGCCTGCGCGAACTCCGCTTCGTCCTTCCGCGGGTGGATGCAGTCGACCGGACACACGTCCACGCAGGCGGAGTCTTTCGTTTCAATGCAAGGGTCGGTGATGATGAACGGCATGCTGAGGCGTCTCCGTCTCGATGATATCGTGTCTGGCATCCCGCCTTCGCGACGCTTCGGCGAGCAGCCGGACCTACCTGAACCAAACCGGCGGATTATACTCTATCGATTCCCAGGGTCGTCCCGATCGCATAATTCCATTTCGTCGTTGGGTTCAAGGCTTCCTCGCGGTGGCCGGCGACGTTGGCGGCCGTCAGCGGGACGGCCGGTCAGTTTCCCAGGCCTCAGAAACTCGAGCTTCCCGCCGGAACGCGCGGCGTCGAAGATCTTGCCGCCGAGCGGCTGCTGCGCCGCGACCCGCCGATTTCAACGGCGCTCGCCGATGCGACGACCGAAACGCCGCCGCTCGATGGCTGCTCACCGAGGCGCAGCTGAAGCAGGTCGCGCAGCTCATTCTGTCGCGGGAGTGACTGCGTAGAACATCATCGGGTTCGGTGCGACGATGTACCCGAGCGCGTCGTACAACTCCCGACCGTCGCGGCTCGCGTTGAGCGCGATCGACGCGATGCCGTGCTCGCGGCAGTAGTCGTGGATCGCGTCCATGATCCGCCGCGCCAGCCCCCGCCGCCGATAGCCGGCCTCGACGTAGACGTTGTAGACGAACGCGAGCTTGCTGCCCATGTATCGCGGACCGGGCGGCCAGGGCAGAATCGACATCCCGCCGCCGCCGACGATGTCGCCGCCACCCGTCTCGATCAGCCATGCCTTGTAGGCTCCTGACGTCATCGTTTCGGCGAGCCAGACGCGAAATGCGGTGTCGAGCGCGGACGCGTCGAGGGCAACACCCATGTCGGTGAACATGGCGATTCGCTGGCCGACGAGCGCGTCGGCGTCCGCCAGCGTCGCCAGCCGCACCCGGTATTCTTCAGACATGGGCCGGCGATTATACTGGCATCCATGTCATCACCTGCGCACACCCCGACGCACACGCCCCGCCGCGGTCCCGAGCCTCCCGACCTGAGCGAGAAGGGCGGGATGAAGGACGGGCAGCCGCAGCGCAGCGACGCGCGGCTCTTCATGCAGTTCCTCGCGTTCGGCGGCTGCGAAAACAGCCAGCGGCTCGTCGACGCCGTCGGCGACGCCGGCATCAGCGGCGTGCTCTACGAAGACGTGAACGATCCGCGCGGCGTCGCGCTGCTGACGCTCAGCGAGGATCCGAACTTCTTTCTGGATCGCGTCCGGCCGATCCTCAACGGGCCGGCGTTTCGTCCCCTGGTGCAGAAGCCCGAATACACGATGCTGGGACGCACATATTCGCTCGGCTACGAGCCGGACCTCATCGACATCCTGCTCCATCGTCCCCGGCGGACGGTTCTGAATCCGGAGTGGAGGTGGGCGGTCTGGTACCCGCTGCGGCGTGCGGGCAAGTTCGCGCAGCTGCCGACGGAAGAGCAGCGCGTCATTCTCGCGGAACACGGCGCCATCGGGATGTCGTTCGGCGTGGCCGACTACGCGCACGATATCCGGCTCGCGTGCCACGGCCTCGACAAGGACGACAACGACTTCGTCGTCGGGCTGATCGGAAAGGATCTCTATCCGCTCTCCGCGATCGTCCAGATGATGAGGAAAACGCAGCAGACGTCGTTGTATCTCGAGCGGCTCGGTCCGTTCTTCGTCGGTCGAGCACTGTGGCAAAGTACGCCGTAGGCAATCATTGACGGAAACGCAGCCCTTCAGGGCTGCCTCACATCGGCGGTCGCCGCAAACGTCGGCGGCTTCCGGTGCTTCGTCGCCTGTTCGTACGCGTACGCCAGCCTGATCAGCGTCGGCTCGCTCCGCGCGCGGCCGAAAAATGAGATGCCGACCGGCAGCGCGCGCGCGTAGCCCGCCGGCACCGTGATGTGCGGGTAGCCGGCGACCGACGTGACGGTCGACGGACCCGGCGCCGTGGCGGTGCCGCCGTCGCCGTTCACGAGATCCGACAGCCACGCAGGTCCGCCCGTCGGCGCGACCAGCGCGTCAAGCGAGTACTTCGTCATCACCGCGTCGATGCCGAGCGCGCGCGACATCCGGTGGTTGCTCGCCAGCTCGGTGCGGTACTTCGCCTCCGTCAACGGACCTTTCTTCTCCGCCTGGAGCATGATCTCCTGACCGAAGTACGGCAGCTCCTGATCCTTGTGCGCGTCGTTGAACGCGATCACGTCTTTCAGCGAATGCACCGGCGAGGCGGCGCCGAGCCATGCGAGGTACTTGTTCACGTCGGCCTTGAACTCGTACACGAGCACGTCGAACTCCGATTCGTCGAACTTGCCGAGCGTGGGGATGTTCGCCGGATCGACGATGACCGCGCCGCGCGCCTTCATGTCGGCGATGGCCGCTTCGGCGATCGCATCGGCCGCGGCGCTATAACCGAAGAGACGATTGCGTACGACGCCGATGCGGGCGCCGCGCAGCGCATCCCGGTCGAGTGTCGGCGCCGACCAACGCGTCGGCCCCGAACCACCGGCTCCAGCAGGACCCACACCGATGCCCCCGCCTCGGGTCGTTGCGGCATCGTCCGGATCTGACCCGATCAGAGCCGCGAGCAGCACCATCGCATCGGTGACGGTCCGCGCCATCGGCCCCGCCGTGTCCTGGCTGTGCGCGATCGGCACGATGCCGCTGCGGCTGACGAGTCCGAGCGTCGGCTTGATGCCGACGAGCGAATTGTTGTTCGACGGCGAGACGATCGATCCGTCGGTCTCGGTGCCGACCGCGGCGGCGCAGAGATTCGCGGCGGCCGCAGCGCCGGATCCGGAGCTCGAACCGGACGGATTGCGGTCGAGCGCGTACGGATTCTTCGTCAGCCCGCCGCGGCCGCTCCAGCCGCTCGTCGAGTGCGTCGATCGGAAATTCGCCCACTCGCTGAGGTTCGTCTTGCCGAGGATGATCGCGCCCGCCTCGCGGAGACGCCGCACGATGAAGGCATCCTTCGGCGGCTTCGATCCGGCGAGCGCGAGCGATCCGGCGGTCGTCATCATGCGATCGGCGGTCGCGATGTTGTCCTTGATCAGGATGGGGATCCCGTGCAGCGGACCGCGCGGTCCGTGGCTCCGCCGCTCCGCGTCGAGGGCGTCGGCAATCGTCAGCGCGTCGGGATTCGTCTCGAGCACGCTGTGCAGCGACGGACCGTTTCGATCGATCTGCTCGATGCGCGCGAGGTATTTCTCGACGAGCGATCGCGCCGTGTCGCGTCCCGACTGCATGCGCTGCTGCAAATCGGCGATCGTGGCTTCCTCGAGGTCGAAGCGCGCCGGCGCCTGAGCCGGCAGAGCGGCGCCGGTTCCGGTGATGCACGCGACAAGGATGAGCACTCGGATCGGTCGGGTCATGCGCGGAATGATACTTGCTCGATCGAAGTTCATGCGCGCTGAACAAGTTGCAGACGGTGTGTACCGGCTGTGCACGCTCATGGTGAACGTGTATTTCGTCGAAGCCGCGTCGCGATCGTGGGCACTCGTCGATACCGGGATGCGCGGATACTCCGGCGCGATTCGGCGCGAGGCCGAACGGCTCTTCGATTCGCCTCCGCTCGCGATTCTGTTGACGCATGGTCATTTCGATCACACCGGCGGACTGCCCGGGCTGGCGAACCGATGGGGCGTCCCGGTCTACGCGCATCCGCTCGAGCTGCCGTATCTGACCGGCCGTTCGTCGTATCCGCCGCCGGATCCGACCGTCGGCGGCGGCTCGCAGTCGTGGATCTCGCCGCTGTTCCCGCGCGGCCCGATCGAGCTCGACGATTCGGTCCACATACTGCCCGAAGACGGCGTCGTGCCCGGACTGCCGGAGTGGCAGTGGCTGCTCACCGCGGGTCATGCGCCGGGACACGTCTCGTTCTTCCGCGACCGCGACCGCACGCTGATCGCCGGCGACGCGGTCGTTACGACGAGACAGGAATCGCTGATCAACGTGATGCTGCAGCACGAGATCGTGTGGCGTCCGCCGGCGTACTACACGTGCGACTGGGCCGCGGCGCGGCGATCGGTCGAAACGATCGCCGCACTCGATCCCGAGGTCCTGGCGACGGGACACGGCCATCCCATGCGCGGCGCGCTGATGCGCCTCGAGCTGCGGAACCTCGTCGACGATTTCGATTACGTCATGCCGATGTCGGGCCGCTACATTCCATTTCCCGCCGTCACCGACCACCGCGGCGTCGTCCATGTGCCGCCGCGCGTCGGCGTCTCGCCGGCGCAGATTGGCATCGCGACTGCGATCGGCGCGGCGGGAATCGGTCTGGCATGGTACGCGCGCGCTCGCCTGAAAGGCTCGCGCTACGGATCCCTGCGCGCGCTCCCCTGAGGCGTGCGCTACGCATCCCTGTGGCGCGAGGCTTTCAGCCGAGCGTCTTGCAATCGATCGCTCATTCGAACCGGATAGATGTCGCTGCTAGCGTCCAACGCGCGCACGTCTTCGGGCAACGTGTCGATCGATCTGCGGCAATCGGCGCACAGCTCCGGCAGCGGCACGGACGGGATCAATCGCTTGCCCGCGCGCATCGCGGGCTTCAGCAGGGCGACGCCTCCCTCTGGCGCGGGTTCGTCGGCGGCGCCGATGACATCTCCCGCCGCGCGGCCGCTCCGCATGAATCGCCAAACCTGCTTCTGGCCCGGCCACGTCTCCTTGCCGGGACTGAGCTTCACGACGCCGGTCGCGTCGCGATCGCCGCGGCCGCGAACCTCCACGAGCTTGTAGACCGCCGAGAGCGCCGGCGCGTCGCTTACCGTCGACAGCGCCGTGCCGACGCCGAAGCCATCGATGGGCGCGCCGGCGGCGACGAGTGCCGCGATGCGATGCTCGTCGAGGTCGCCGGTCGCGAAGATTTTCGTCGACCGGAGGCCGCTCTGATCGAGGATGCGCCGCACCTCCCGGCTGAGCGCGTCGAGATCGCCGCTGTCCAGACGCACCATCGGCGGCCGCAGCCCGGACGCCACGAGCGATCGCGCTGCCGCCAGCGTGTCGTAGGTGTCCAGCAGGTAGACCGCCGATTCGGAGAAGCTGCGACTGAACTCGATGAATGCGTCGCGCTCCGTCGGAAACGCCTGCACCCACGAATGCGCCATCGTGCCGGACGCCGGCACGCCAAAGCGACGCGCGGCTTCGACCAGCGACGTCCCCTGGCAGCCACCGATGAACGACGCGCGCGCCGCCGCGAGCGCCGAATCGACGCCGTGTGCGCGCCGCGCGCCGAATTCGACGACCGCGCGGCCCTGTGCCGCGCGCACGATCCGGGCGGCCTTGCTCGCCACGCTCGTCTGAAAGCTGACGATCGCGAGGAGCGCGGTCTCCACCAGCTGCGCCTCGGGCAGCGACGCCGTCACGCGCAGCAGCGGCTCGTTCGCGAATACCGGCGTTCCTTCCGCCATCGCCCACACATCGCCGGTAAAGCGGAACGATTGCAGGTAGTCGTCGAAGAACTCGCCCGGCACCTTCGCAAACTGCGGCCGTTCGCGCAGCCACGTGCGCTCCTCGTCCGTGAACCTGAGATGCTCGAGATAGTCGAGGGCCTGGTCGAGGCCGGCGGTCACCAAGAACGATCGCCGAGACGGCAGACGCCGGACGAACAGCTCGAACGTGGCAGGGCAGACGTGGTCCGCACGCCAATAACCGGCGGCCATCGTCAGCTGATACAGGTCGGTCGTCAGGGCGCTTATCATTCTGGTTGCTGGTTGCTGCTTGCTGGTCGATCTTAAGTGCTGAATGCCTATCGCTACTGTACGTCCGACGACGTGGGGCGAGCTGATCGAGGCGCTGTACGCATCGGCGTGGAACGAGTCGCTGGGACGTTACCGGCTGCCATACGCATTCCGAGGACATCCGCGCGTCGACGAGGATCTCTCGAGCAGCCTCGTGCGGCTCGCCGCCGGACGGCCGAACGTCGCGCGGCTCGAGCTGCATCTGCTCCGCAACTTTCGCAAATACGCGTACGGACAGACGGGCGCCGACACGATCTGGCACTGGCTGGCGCTCGGCCAGCACCGCGGTCTGCCGACGCGGCTCCTCGACTGGACCTACTCGCCGTTGGTCGCGCTGCACTTCGCGACGGCGAATCTCACGCTCATGGAGCGCGACGCGTCGGTGTGGGCGATTGATTTCGTCGCGGCGAACCGCTTTCTGCCGCAGAGACTGAAGCGCATCCTCGACGCCGAAGGATCCGACACCGCGACCACTGACATGCTGGGCCGCTTTCAGCAGCTGCGCGATTTCGATCGCCTCGCCCGCACGCCCTTCGTCGTGTTTCTCGAACCGCCGTCACTCGACCCGCGGATCGTGAATCAATTCGCGCTGTTCTCGCTGATGTCGAGCCCGCAGGCGAGCCTCGACGACTGGCTGGCGCGCCATCCCGCGCTTGCGAAGCGGATCCTGATTCCCGCAGCGCTCAAATGGGAGATTCGCGACAAGCTCGATCAGGCGAACATCAACGAGCGAGTGCTGTTTCCCGGGCTGGATGGACTGAGCCGATGGCTCACGCGGTACTACTGGCCCAAGCCGAAATCGCCAAAGACCGCGAAAGGATGATGGCCGACGGCCTTTTCGATCATCGCTTCGATGTGCTCCGCCGGTCGCGCGCCTGCCGACCGCGTGACCTCGCGCCCGCCGGCAAACACCGCGATCGTTGGAATCGAGCGGATGCCGAAGCGCTCGCCGAGATCCGGCACTTCGTCTGTGTTCACTTTCACGACCACGACGCGTCTGGCCTGACGCGCGGCGACCTTCTGCACCTCCGGAGCGACCATCCGGCACGGCCCGCACCACGGCGCCCAGTAATCGACGACGACCGGCAGCGACGAGCGCGAGACGAGACGATCGAAATCGGCGGTGGAACGAACCTCGATCGGTTCACGAGGTGACTCGAGCGCGTCCTTGCATTTCGCACAGCGCACCGTCTCGCCGATGCGCTCATAAACCAGACGATTCTTCTGCCCGCAGCTATGGCAGGCGACGACGATGCCGCGATCGTCGAAATCCACGGTAGCCATGGATCTGATTGTACATTTCCCACGCGCGCCTCACCTCGGTAGGCCATGCTGCTGGATGTCCTTGAAGATCGCGCTCAGCCGCGCCGACGCGGCCACGATTTCGTCGAGCTTGGCGTCCATCGTTGCGAGCTTGGTCATCACCGCCTGCAGGTCGACCGTTACCACGGGCGACACGCCGCCGGTATTCGGTTGCGCAACGGAAACGGGTTGCGGCGCCGGCTCCCGATCGAACGTGTACGTGGCGTTGTCGGCGGCCTTCACGACGACAATATTCGAGCGCTCTTTCGGACCGAACGGACCGACGCTGTCACGAGCGTTGCCCGACGTCACCATGAACCCGATCAGTTCGCCGGGCTTAATCGCTCCGTGCTCATGCATCGGCGCCCAACGCGTTCCGTAGTACCAGTGGTCGTGATATGTGCTCGGCACGTCGGGATCGGCGGCCGAGCCGCTACCGTCGCGTCCATGCCACATCTGGATGAAGCCCGACCCAACCCATTTGTCGTGGATCTGCAGGAACAACCACATCGTGTATTGCAGATCTCCGTCCCATCCGGCCGGACGCACGTCAGGCCAGCGGTTCGGACCGTCCTGCTTGTCGAAGGCGATGCGCGTCGTCGCGCCGTCGAACGACACGCGCGTGATTTTCGCCGTTTCACGCCACTGGCGGACGTCGGGCGCATTCACGATTTGAGCAGAGGTCACGTCGATCTCGGAACTCATGGTGCGCTCCCCTCAGTGCGAAGTTTGAAGTACGAGGTCCGAAGTACCAAGTCCGAAGCCGTGCGACTCGACATCATTACTACTTCGTACTTCAGACTTCGTACTTCGCACTTCGTACTTCGTACTTCGTACTTCGTACTTTGACAATTCACCGACGTCCGATGCTGTCGGCCAGCAGCCCGACACTGATGGCGTATGAATGCGCGCAATTGTAGTCGAGCAGCGCATCGTAGTTGCGGTACACGAGGAACGAGCGCTTGCCGCCGCGGACCATCGACGCGGTTCGGTCGCCTTTCGGCAGCGCGTTGCCGCCCGGCAGGCGAACGCCGAGCGCCTGCCACTTCGCGAGCGGAAGCGCAACGGTCATGTCGCGCGTCGCCTGACACGAACCGTTGCGCCGCGCGACGTCGTTTGCCACCTTCCGTGCAACCTCGCGCGTCACCTTTACCTCTCGACCCCAGGGTTCGTCCGCCGTCCAGCCGTGGCCCGACAGGTAGTTCGCGATCGACGCGAAGATGTCGGGGGGCGTCGACCAGATGTCGCGCCGGCCGTCGCCGTCGTAATCCTCCGCGTACTGCAGGTAACTCGACGGCATGAACTGCACCTGTCCCATCGCGCCGGCCCACGATCCGCGAAGGTGCGCGAGATCGACGTCGCCGCGGTTGACGATCTCGAGCGCGTTGAACAGCTCGCCCCGGAAGAACGTCGACCGCCGCGGATCCCACGCGAGCGTCGCCAGCGCCACAATCGTCGGCCGGACGCCGCTGAAGCCGCCGAAGTTGGTCTCCAGCCCCCAGATGGCGACGATGATGCGTGGCGAGACGCCGTAGGCCTCGCCGACCTCGGTCAGCAGGGCGCGATGCTTCTCGAATCTCTCACGCGCAGTCCGGATGAATTTCGGCTTGAGCCGGCGGGCGACGTAGGTCTCGAGCGGCAGGATCCGCTCGGCCTGCGTTCGATCGCGCTCGATGACCACCGGCAACGGCTCCTCGATGTTCGACAGCGCCTCGTCGACGATCTCCTGCCGGATGCCGCGCGACAACGCTTCGGTCCGGACGCCGGCAAGCCACTCGGAAAACGACGGCCGTGTGTCGGTTTGCGCGGCTACGCCGGCCGCGAACGCGACGATGGTAATCAGATGTAGCGCGCGCCTTTTAGGCCCGCGATCGCGGCCCTGAGAGGGCCGCGCCACCAGCGGGGACCGCACGCGATCAGTCTACATGCCTTCCATCGCCGGAATGGCGGATGCGCGAATGCGCTGCTTTGTTCGCCGATAGGCCTTCCACGGATCGGTGCGCAGCCGTTCAAGTCGTGCGGGCACCGTGTGGATGGTGAAGCGAGCCGGCAGACGCGTCGGGGAGAGCTCGCTCCAGGCGAGCGGCACCGATACCGGCGCCGGAGGGCGCGCGCGCGTCGAGTACGCGGCAATCGACGTGTTCGTGCGGTTGTTACGCAGGTAGTCGACGAGAATCTTGTCCTGACGTCCGGCCTTGCCGAATCGCTCGGTGAACATCTCGGGCTGACGGCGCACGAGCCACTGCGCGAACGCGCGCGCGAAGTCGAGGCACTGCGACCAGTCGGCTGATGGCGTCAGTGGCACCACGACGTGCAGCCCGCGTCCGCCGGTGGTCTTCACGAAGCTCTCGAGGTCGACGACCGATAGCAGCTGACGGACGAGCCGCGCGGCGGCGACGACGGAAGGCCATTCCACGTCTTCGCCGGGATCGAGGTCGATGACGATGCGGTCCGGCTGCTCGATGCGCGCGAAGCACGAGTTCCACGTATGAATTTCGAGGACGTCCATCTGCACGAGGCCCACCAGCGCGGCCAGCGAGTCGGCGATGAGGTATTCGCCGACTTTCGTTTTCTCGCGGATGCGGACGCGGCGCAGCGCCGGCGGCGCCCACACCTTCGAGTGCTTCATGAAGAAGCACTCGTCGCCGCGCTTGCCGCTGGCGGCGCCGACGCCGGTCGGACAGCGGACGAGCGTCAGCGGACGGTCGACCACGTGAGGGAGGATCCAGTCGGCGACCGATTCGTAATAGTGCGCAAGGTCGAGCTTGGTCGTCTTCGGGTCCGGAAAGAGCACGCGGTCGGGATGCGAGATGCCGACGCCGGCGACGACCGGTCGACTACCCGCGTCGACGCTGGCTGACGGCATACTCCATGCTCGCAAATGCAGTCGAGATGCCAGATTCTCTCCGTCGCCGCACGATCGTCGAGGTCAGCTGGAAGACGCTAATCAAGTTGATCGCGGCGGTTGCGCTGGTCTGGCTGTGGATCCAGCTCTATCAAATCGTGCTCGTCGTCCTCGTCGCGATTCTGCTCGCGGTTACGCTGAACCCCATCGTGCGCTGGTTCGAGCGCCGCCGCCTGCCGCGGTGGGGAGCGACCGCGATAGTCAGCCTCATCCTGCTCAGCCTCGTCGGCGGTTTTCTGTGGATGACGTGGTCGTCGCTGAGCGATCAGGCGCAGTACGCGGGGCAGCACCTCACCGATTTCGAGCGGCAGACCATCGACAAGCTGCCGTCGTGGTCGCGCGCGTCGGCCGGCGCGAAGAGCGGCGGCGAGATTCAGTCACGGATCGCGCCGTACGCGCTGCGGGTCGCCCGCTCGGCGGCGTCGGCGGTGATCGTCGCCGCGCTCGGGTTCATCCTGACGGTGTATTTCCTCATCGAAGGGCGCCGCACGCGCGACTGGCTCGTGGCGTTCGTGCCCGTGGCGAAGCGCGAGAAGGTCGGCGAGACGCTCGATGAATGCGAGCGCGTGATTTTCGGCTACGTCGCCGGCAACGTCGCGACGTCGCTCTTCGCGACCCTGTTCACGCTGATCGTGCTGTCGGTTCTGAAAGTGCCGGCCGCGCTGCTGCTCGCGCTCCTTGCCGGCGTGTTCGACTTCATTCCGGTGCTCGGCTTCATCTGCTCTTCGGTGCCGGCGGTGCTGCTCGCGATGACGGTCTCGGGCTCGACGGCGTTCCTCGTCGCAGTTTTGTACGTCGCGTATCACGCCGTCGAGAATTACTTGATCAGCCCGTACGTGTACGGCGATCGATTGAAGCTGTCGAATCTCGCCGTCATCCTCGCGTTCGCCGTCGGCGCCGAGATCGCCGGCGTCATCGGCGCGCTCATCGCGCTGCCGCTCGCCGCCGCGTATCCGGCGGTCGAACGCATCTGGCTGAAGGACAAGCTCGCCGAGGATACCGTCCGCGCGCATCGCGCAATCGAGCATCGGAAAGCGGGCTAGCGCGATTCGCACGTGTAGCGCGAGCCTTTCAGGCGAGCGCGGGCCGCCGCGGCCGACGCTCGGCTAAAGTCTCGCGCTACACGATTCTGGAGGTTCAGTGGCCTGCGGCCTCCGGCGACGGCGCGCGCCGCGGACGCTTCATCAACAGCACCAGCGGCACGAGCGCGATGAACAGCACGCCGAGCAGTTGGAAAATCCCCACGAACGACACCATCGTGGCCTGACGCTGCACCATCCCGAACATCGCGGCGTACGCGCGCTGCGTTGCCGTCATCGCGTCGGCGCCCGCGGCCATGAACGCGCCTTTCAGCTGCGCGAGCATCGTCTGCGCCGCCGGATCGTACGACGTGACGTTGCGGCCGAGGAGCGCGGTCGTCGACTGCGCGTGGCGCGACAGCATCGTGCCCGTCGTCGCGATGCCGATGCTGCCGCCGATGTTGCGCATCAGATTGAAGAGGCTCGTCGCGTTGCCCATCCGCTCGCGCGGAATCGGATCCATCGTCACGGTCGTCAGCGGGACGAACAGGAGCGACATCCCCGCGCCCTGAATGATCTGCGGCCAGAAGATGTCCCAGTAGCCAGCCTGCAGATTGAGCTGCGCTAGCCAGAGCAGCGTCATCCCGCCGATCAGCA
The DNA here is from genome assembly GCA_003222395.1 of Acidobacteriota bacterium. Taxonomy (GTDB): domain Bacteria; phylum Acidobacteriota; class Vicinamibacteria; order Vicinamibacterales; family CAVVIG01; genus Gp6-AA45. Next base: position 25,820 of record QHWB01000030.1, on the reverse strand, counting down.
GACCGGCTGTGAGCAGCTTGCGCGCGTCCATGCGGCCCGTCAGCTGACCGGTGACCTGCATCATCAGTAACGCGCCGAGGCCGCGCGGCGCCATGGCGATGCCGGCCTGAAGCGAGGGGTAGCCGAGGAGCGTCTGCAGCATGATTGGCAGCAGCACGAGGCTGCCATACAGCACAAAGCCGAGCACCGTCATCAGGAAGACGCCAACCGCGTAGCTGCGCTCTTTGAACACGCGCAGATCCACGACCGGATGCTCGGTTGTCAGCTCGTGGTAGACGAGGGCAATGAGCGTGACGACCGCGATAATCGCGAGCGTGGTAATGGTGTTCGACGCAAACCAATCTTCTTCTTGTCCCTTGTCGAGCACGAATTGCAGCGCGCCAATGCCGACTGCCAGCATCCCAAGGCCCCAATAATCGATTCTTCCCGTCTCCCGGCGGAGGTACGGCGGATCGAATACAAAGAGCTTCGTCATCACAATCGAGGCGATGCCGACTGGAATGTTGATGTAGAAGACCCACCGCCAGCTGTAGTTGTCCGTGAGCCAGCCGCCGAGGACCGGTCCGAGAATCGGCGCGACGACGATGCCCTGCCCCCAGAAGCCCATCGCCTTGCCGCGTTCGTGCGGCGGGAACGCTTCGAGCAGCACGGCCTGAGACAGCGGCTGGAGCGCGCCGCCGGTTGCGCCCTGCAGGATCCTGAAAACAATCAACGAACCGAGGTTCGGCGCGAGCCCGCAGAGAAAGGACGACGCCGTGAAGCCCACCACCGACGCCATCAGCAGCCGCTTTCGCCCGAAGACACTCGCCAGCCATCCGGTCATCGGCAGGATGATCGCGTTCGCAACCAGATACGACGTCAGCACCCACGTCGCCTCGTCGATGCTCGCTGAAAGGCTGCCGGCGATGTGCGGCAGCGACACGTTGACCACCGTGGTGTCGAGCACCTCCATGAATGTGGCGAACATCACGGATATAGCGATGATCCAGGGGTTGACGTGGGGGTGATGCGGGGCAGGAGAGGCGGGAAGGGCGGGAACGGCCGCCACTCCTGCCTCTCCCGCCCTTCCTGCCTGACTCATCTTGTGAACACCGTCGGTGTCACAGACATCCCCGGCCTTAGCAGATGCTCAGGATCCTGACCCGGATCTAACGCGATTTTCACCGGGACACGCTGGACGACCTTCACGAAGTTGCCGGTCGCATTTTCCGGCGGCAGCAGGCTGAAGCGCGCGCCGGTGGCGCCGGCGATGCTGTCGACCCTGCCCTTGTACTCGCGGCCGCCGTACGCGTCGACGTCGACAGTCGCGTTCTGACCGGCGCGCATGTTCCGCAGCTGTGTTTCCTTGAAGTTCGCCGTCACCCACACGTGATCGACGTCGACAATCGCGAGCAGCGGCTGACCGGCCTGCACGACCTGGCCCGCATTGATCCCTTTTCTCGACACGACGCCGCGAATGGGCGCTTTTACCGTGGCGTACTGCAGGTTCAGCTCCGCCTGCGCGAGGTTCGCGCGCGCCTGCTGCACGTGCGCCTCGGCGGCCGACGCGCGCGCCTTCGTCGCCAGCACCTGCTGCGGCGCCGTCTGCGCCGACTGCAGCTCGGCGTGCGCCTGCTGCTCGGCCGCGCGCGCCTGCATCAGCTTGCTCTGGGCTGCCGGGACGCCGGCCTCCGCTTCCGCGACCTGCGAGCCTGACGAATCCGCCGCGGCGCGCTGTGCATCGGCTGCGGCGACCGCTGCGTCGAACTGCTGCTGCGACACTTCGTCCTTCGCCAGCAGACCGCGCAGGCGCTCCACGTCGCGCGTCGCCTTGGTCGCGTTCGCCTCAGCCTCGCGCAGCTTCGCTTGTGCGGCCGTCAGCCGCGCCCGCGCGGCCGCCACTTCGTGCTCGGCCGCGACGATGCCGCTTTGCGCCTGGGCCACGCCGCCGCGCGCCGTCAAGATGTTGCTCGACGCCGTCGTCGACGTGATCGGCACGTTCGTCTGCGCCGCCTGTGCGGCCGCTTCCGCATCGGCGAGCTCCGCGCGCGCGCGGTCGACGGCCACCTGGTAGTCGCGGGGATCGAGCTCGACGAGCATCGCGCCGGCGTCGACCGTCTGGTTATCGTCGACCGCGACCTTGACGAGCGTGCCCGCGACGCGCGCGGATACCTGCGTCACATGCGAATCGATCTGCGCGTCGTCGGTCGATTCGCGTCCGCGAGTGAGCCAGTACCAGACGCCGGCGCCAATCAACAGGACGATAACGACGGCGATGAGCAGTCGAGCGCGCGCCATCAGCGGATGCCTCCGACAAGCTGCCGCAGGATTTCTTCGGTGGTGCCGGTGCCGCGGATTAGCGCGCCTTTCGCAAGGTCGTACCCGAATCTGGCGTTGATGGCCTGCTCGTTGGCCAGCGCGACCGCTTCCTGCGCCTGAACGACTTCGATGTTGCTCGCCACACCGGCCGCGAACCGGTCGCGCGCCTGCGTGAGCTGCTGCGCCGCGAGGTCGCGCGCCTGCGTCGCGGTCTGCAGTTGCAGGGCGGTCGCCTGCAAATCGAGGAACGCGTCCCGCACCTCGTAATAAATCGAGGCTTTCATGTCTTCGGCCTGCGCGCGCCGGCTGCGGATGTCGGCGTCGGCTTCGAGCAGCCGCCCCTGCAGCCGTCCTCCCTGGAAGATCGGGATGTTGACGGCGCCGATGACGCTGTACGTCGCCTGCGCCGAGGCGGCGGTGAGGCCGATCTCGCCGTAATCGGCGTTGACGCGCACCGACGGCAGCGCTTCGCCGACGATCGCCTGGCGCGCCGCCTCGGCAGCCTTCACGCGCTCGAGCGCCGCCTGATAATCGGCTCGCTGGCGATACGCCTGTTCGACCGCCTGCTCGAGCGCCATCGTGGGGTCGGGCAGCTCGGGCAGTCGCGGATCGAGCTGAAAGGCCTGGCCGAGCGGCAGGCCGATGATTCTCGCGAGCTGCAGCTTCACCTTCTCCGCGTCGTTCGACGCGGCCGTCAGACGCTGCGTCTCCGTGCTGAGCTGGACCTGTGAGCGCAGCACGTCGATGCCGGCGACGAGGCCGTTGGTCTTGAGATCCACCGACGTGTTGTAGAGCGCCTGTGCCGTGTCGCGTTGCGCGCGCGCGGAATCGGCGCGCGCGGCGGCGGCCAGCGCCTGTACGTAGACGGTTCCGGCCACGTTGATCACCAGATCGCGCGCGCTCTTTCGCACCAGCCGCGCCGCTTCGACATTGTGATTCTCGGCGCGCGTGTTGTTGATCGCGTGCAGATCGAAGATCGCCTGCGAAAGATTGACGCGCGCGTCGAACACGTTGAACGGCCCGACGATGTTGGGAAAGTTCGCGGTCGGGGTCTCGAAGGTGCCGAAGCCGAAGGCGGCAAGGTTCAGCTTCTGGCGCGTCTCAGAGACGCGGGCGCCGACGTTCGGCAACTGATCGCTGAGCGCGCGCCACCGCGCCCCCTGCGCGCGGCCGAGATCGTCCTCGGCCGTCAGGACGCCGAGGTTGTGGTCCAGCGCACGCCGGATCGCGTCGAGGACGGGAATCGTGATCGCGTCGGCGGTCCGGTCTCCCGCCGGCACGCCGCCGAGGAACGATTGCACGGACGAAGGCATCTGCAGCATTCCGGGCGTCGCCGACTGGCCGAAGACGGGCGCCGGGAACTTCAGGGTCGCGCTTGCCGTTATGAAGAACAGGATCAACGGAACTTTCACTGAAAGCCCTTTCGTCGACATCGCAACTCAGTAGAGTACTACGAATGCAGAGCACGGCCGTGGTGGCGATCGCGGGGCTGGCGCTCCTGGGAGCGGCGCCGGCCGACGCGCAGTCATCGCTGGCCGGCGAGACGATTCGCATCTCACGCGCGCCCGGCTCGATCCTCGTCGACGGCGATCTGTCCGACGAAGGATGGCGCAACGCCACGCGCGTCGAGAAGTGGTACGAGATCAATCCGGGCGACAACGTCGTCCCGCCAGTCCGGAGCGTCGGCTATCTGACCTACGACGATCGGTTCTTGTACGTCGGGTTCGAATTCGACGATCCGAATCCTTCCGCCATTCGGGCGCCGCTCGGCGATCACGACAGCCTCAACGGCCAGAGCGACGACTTCGGCGGCCTCTTCCTCGACAGCCTCGGCAGCTTCCATACGGCGACCGAGTTCTTCGTGAACGCGCACAATGTTCAGTACGATGCCGTCACCGACGACGGATCGGGCGAAAATCCGGCGCCCGATTTCTTCTGGGACTCCGCCACGCGCATCACCGAGCATGGCTGGACGCTGGAGATTCGCATCCCGTTCTCGTCGCTTCGCTACAAGAGCATCGACCCGCAGACGTGGGGCATCATCCTGTTTCGCAACTACCCGCGCCAATACCGGTACCAGATCACCTCGACGCGGTTTCCGCGCGACGGCAACTGCGCCGTGTGCCGTGAGAACCGGCTCGTCGGCCTCGAGCATTTGCCGTCGGGCGGCCACCTCGTGACGGCGCCGTACGTGAGCGCGAGCGAAGGAGCACACGCGCCCAGCGACGCGCTCGGCACGCCGCTCGTGAACGGCGCGGTGAAGGGGCGCGTGGGCCTCGACCTGAAGTTCACGCCGAATGCCGACAACGCGATCGATCTCGCCCTCAAGCCCGATTTCTCGCAGGTCGAGTCCGACACGGCGCAGATCTCGGCGAACGAACGCTTCGCGCTCTTCTTTCCGGAGAAGCGTCCGTTCTTTCTCGAAGGCGTCGACCTCTTTCAAACGCCGATTCAGGCGGTCTACACGCGGACGATCGCGTCGGCGACCTGGGGCGGGCGCCTCACCGGGAAAGAAGCGGGCGTCCGCTACACCGCGCTGGTGGCCGAGGACGCCGGCGGCGGGAGCGCGATTCTGCCGGGTGAGAACGACTCGTCGTTCGCCACGCAGGACTTCGCCTCGACGGTGCTCCTGGCGCGCGCGAAGCGCGACATCGGACTGTCATCGATCGGAGCGCTCGTGACCGATCGCGAAGCCCATGGCGGCAACGGCCACAACCGCGTCGCCGGGCCGGACTTTCAGTGGCGGCCATCGGGCCACGACGCAGTCACCGGACAGCTGTTGTTCAGCGAGAGCCGCACGCCGAACCGGCCCGACGTGGCTGACCAATGGAACGGGCAGCGGCTCACGGGTCACGCGCTGATGACGAACTGGAGCCACAATACGACGCACCTCGACTGGTTCACGCTGTACAAGGATCTCGCGGACGGGTTTCGCGCCGACGCCGGGTTCGTTCCGCAGGTCGGCGTCCGGGAACTGTTCGGCGTTACCGGCTGGACCGTCCATCCGAAGAATTTTCTCTCGCGCCAGCGCACGTTCATCGACATGGACTACATCGTCGACCGATCGGGCGCGGTCGTCGAGCGCTTCGTCCAGCCCGGGCTGGGAATGGACACGAAAGGGAACGGGTTCATGCAGTTCCGGTTCTTCGACGACTGGGCGAGGGCGCGCGATGCGGTCATCGAGCGGAAGCAGTTCGCGTACTTCGTACACTTCAGCCCGTCGCGCGCCGTCAAGCGGATTGGCGCCGACGGCGCGCTGGGACAGGAGATCGACTTCGCGAACGGACGGCCCGGCCGCGGGGCGACCGTCAACCTGAGCGCGACGCTGCAGCCAAGTGACGCCCTCGAGCTCTCGCTCATCGAAAACACGCGGCTGTTGAACGTGGACGACGCGGCCGCCGTCAGCCGTCATCTGTTCACGCAACGGGTGTCGCGCGTGAAAGGCATCTATATGTTCACGCCGCGCATGTTCGTCCGCATCATCTTCCAGTACGTGTCGACGGTCCGCGATCCCTCGCTGTTTCTGGACGCCGTCGATGCGCGGTCCGGCGACTTCGGCGGCTCCGCGCTCTTCGCGTACAAGATCAACTGGCAGTCGGTGATGTTCGTCGGCTACGGCGATGACCGTCAGTTGTCGAACCAGAATCGCCTCGAGAAGCTCGATCGCCAGTTCTTCGTCAAGCTCTCGTACGCATTCCAGCGGTGACGGCATAGATCGGGGAACCGCGAACCTCGCCGCTCCGGCGGCCGCCATCGTCGTGCTGGTTTCACGCGACGACATCTTGTCTGTTGGGTTGAGGACGCTCGGCTGAAAGCCTCGCGCTACGCCCCGGTTGTTCGTACTGGCGACGCCCCGGTTGTTCGTGCCGGCTGCGCCGTGCTTGTCCGCGCTATCTGTAGCGCGAGCCTTTCAGGCGAGCGCGCGAATCCATCCACAGTGTAAAAGTCGTCGGCGCCGGCCGATTTCCCGACACGACGAAGGCGTGGCAAACGCGTCGCGCTGACCGTCGCGTGGAACGGGCGCGCCCGAAAAGCCACCTGCGTTTCCATTCGTACGGATCGCGGGCGGATAACATCGGCAAACCGGTTCCACCTGCGTGCGTGCGGCGCGCGTGGCACTGCGCTCGCAATGGTGCCGAGCCATGACGTGTCTCGGCACCGTGCGCCACCGGCTCCTCCCTGCGCTCTCCGTGCAAGCGCGTGCGCTGCCGGCGCGCGGTGCCGACACGTTCTGCGATCCGTCGAACGTCGACGTCGGCCGCGCGGTCACGAGCCACGACGACACGCGCAGGGCGACGGCGACGTTCGATGGTTCAATTCCGAAGTGCTCCCGATCAGAGTGGACCCGCGTCATCTCGAACAGGTGATCGTGAGTCTCGCCCTCAACGCGGGCGATGCGATGCCGTGCCTCGTCGTCAGCGATACCGCTGCGGCATGCCCGAATCGATCCAGGGGCACACCTTCGAGCCGTTCTTCACGACGAAGGGCGATCGCGGCACGACGACGTTCACGATCGAGCTGCCGATCGCCGGCGAGCCGGTACTGACCACATCCGACGCGCGGTCCTAGGCGCAAAACCCACGAACGCGAAACACGCGAAAGCACGACCGACGTCAAACGATCGTTCGTGCGTTTCGTACTTTCGTGTTTTCGTGGTTCGTGGTTGCATTTAACGTATGCCGCACCTGTTCGATCCGCTCGTCCTGCGCTCGCTGACGCTCCAGAATCGACTCGTCGTCTCGCCCATGTGTCAGTACTCGAGCGTGGACGGCTTCTCGACCGACTGGCACTTCGTGCATCTGGGCAGCCGCGCCGTGGGCGGCGCGGCGCTCGTGTTCACCGAGGCGACGGCGGTGACGGCTGCGGGACGGATCAGCCCGCAGGATCTCGGCATCTACGACGAGGGACACGTCGCCGGCCTCGCGCGCATCGTCAGGTTCATTCACGCGCAGAAGACGCTGGCCGGCATTCAACTCGCGCATGCGGGACGGAAGGCGAGCACCAGACGTCCATGGGAACCGCCGGGTGAGGTCCGGCGCGAGGACGGCGGATGGGAAGCAGTGGCGCCGACGAACGAGCCGTTCGCGCCGAACTATCCCGTGCCGTGCCTGCTGTCGGCGAAGGACATCGGCGCGGTCGTCGCCGCGTTTCGCACCGCGGCGCTTCGCGCGCTGCACGCCGGGTTCGACGTCGTCGAAATCCACGCGGCGCATGGATATCTGATCCACGAATTTCTCTCGCCGCTCATCAACACGCGGACCGATGAGTACGGCGGGCCGTACGACGGCCGCGTGCGGTTCTGCCTCGACGTCGTCGACGCCGTTCGCACCGTGTGGCCGGAACGGCTGCCGCTCTCCGTACGGCTCTCGTGCACCGACTGGAAAGAAGGCGGATGGGACATCGAGCAGACCGTCGAGCTCGCGCGGCGCCTGAAGGCGCGAGGCGCCGATCTCATCGATTGCTCGTCGGGCGGCGGCGTCGCCGATGCGAAGATTCCGCTCGGGCCCGGATACCAGGTGCCGTTCGCCGAGCGCGTTCGACGCGAGGCCGGCATCCCGACCGGTGCGGTGGGTCTGATCACAGACGCGGCGCAGGCGCACGCGATCGTCGCGAGCGGCAAGGCCGACTGCGTGCTCATGGCGCGGGAGCTGCTGCGCGATCCGTACTTCCCGCTGCGCGCCGCCCGCGAGCTCGGGCACACGGTGCCGTGGCCTCCGCAGTATCTGCGCGCGGCGCCACAGGGCGCTCCACCTCGATAGCGCCGCGCCGTCGGGGCCACGAAGCAACCGTTTTCGTGCTTTCGAGATTTTCGTGGACAGAGGCGCCATCGGTATGATGCGGTCGTGCGTGCTTTGCTCGTCGAGGACGACGCGACCATCGCCGAGTTCGTCGCGCGCGGACTGCGCGAAGCCGGGTTCGCCGTCGACCAGTTCGCGGATGGCGAAGCGGGCCTGATCGCGGCGCTCGATCAACCGTACGACACCGCGATCGTCGACCTGATGCTGCCGAAGCGCGACGGCCTGTCGCTCATCGAAGAGCTGCGGCGGCGCGGCGTGGCGACCCCTGTGCTCATTCTGAGCGCGCGGCGCTCGGTCGACGATCGCGTCCGCGGCCTGCAGACCGGCGGCGACGATTACCTCACCAAGCCGTTCGCGTTCTCCGAGCTGCTCGCGCGCGTGCAGGCGCTCGTGCGCCGCGCCTCCCGCGCGCCGGAGCCGACGACGCTGACCGTCGCCGACCTGGTCCTCGATCTGCTGTCGCGGCGCGTGACGCGCGCCGGCAAGGTCATCGACGTCCGCCCGCGCGAGTTCGCGCTCCTCGAATACCTGATGCGCAACGCCGGCCGTGTCGTCTCGAAGACGATGATCCTCTCGCACGTGTGGGAGTACAACTTCGATCCCCAGACGAACATCGTCGACGTGCTCGTCAGCCGGCTGCGCGAGAAGATCGACAAGCCGTTCGAGACCAAGCTGCTGCACACCGTGCGCGGAGTCGGCTATGTCCTCCGCGCCTAAATTCGGCCTGCGCATCGCGCTGTGGTACGCGACGCTCTTCGTCGCCGGCTCGATCGCGATCGTGCTGCTCACCTACTACCTGACCGCGATGTCGCTCGAGCAGCGAGACCGCCAGATTCTCGACTCGAAGCTCGGCGAGTACACCGCGGCGTACGCCCGCGGCGGCATCGACGGCCTTGCCGACACGGTCCGCGCCGAACAACGCACGGCGCCCGAGCGGCTGTTCGTGCGCGTCGTCTCGCGCCGATCCGAAGCGCTCGTCCTCAGTAACACCGACGGCTGGAATCCCTCGACGCTCGAGACGGCGCAGCTGCGGCTGCCGGACGGCACGCTGGTCCAGGTGGGGAAGAGCAGCGACGCGCGCGACGATCTGCTCGCCCGGTTCCGCGCCGTGCTCGGCATCGTGACGCTGACGATGGTCGTCATCGCGCTGAGCGGAGGCTGGTTGGCCACGCAGTCGGCGGCGTACCCGATCCGCCGGCTCACTCAAGCGGTCCGCCGGATCATTCGTACGGGCAGGACCGATCAGCGCGTGCCGGTTGCCGGAACACCTGGCAGCAATGACGCCCTCGACGAGCTGACGACCTTGTTCAACGCGATGCTTGACAAGATCGAGGGACTGGTGGCCGCGATGCGCGGCGCGCTCGACAACGTCTCGCACGACCTGCGAACTCCGCTGACGCGGCTGCGCGGTACGGCGGAAATGGCGCTGGCGGCGCCCCCGGACATCGAGCGGTACCGCGAGGCGCTGGCCGACTGCGTCGAAGAAGCGGATCGCGTGCTGGTGATGCTCAACACGCTGATGGACATTTCAGAAGCCGAGAGCGGCGCAATGCAGCTGCAGCGCGAGCCTGTGAGGCTCGCGGAAGTCGTCGATCGCGCCGTCGATCTCTATCGTGAGGTGGCGGAAGCCAAGGGCGTCTCGCTTCACGTCTCTCGACCGCCGGCATCCGCAGCATCCCCGGCATCATCAGCGGCATCCGGCGCGAGCCGGACTCCACCGGAGGATGTCGTCGTCGACGGCGATCGGACGCGTCTGGAACAGGTCGCCGCCAACCTGATCGACAACGCGGTGAAGTACACGCCTGCCGGCGGGCGCGTTGACGTGCACGTCCGCCGCGACGGCGATCGCGCGGTGCTCGAAGTCCGCGACACCGGCGCCGGCATTACGCCCGACGAGGTCTCGCGCATCTGGGACCGGCTGTTTCGCGGCGACACGAGCCGCGCCGAACGCGGCCTCGGTCTCGGGCTGAGCCTTGTCAAGGCGATTGTCGAGGCCCATGGCGGAACGGTCGGCGTGACGAGCGAGCCCGGCCGGGGATCGACGTTTACAGTGTTATTGCCGCTCGGATAAAGGATCGCCCTGCACCCTTTCACGTTTGTAATGTTCCGGTAACCGGCCAGACAGAAAGCCTCCCGTCTAATAGACAGAGAACAAAAGCGGAGCGAAGCCCCGCGAGCACAAAAGCGCCTGCGGCTTGAGCGAGGCGCCGGAGGGAAGCCCGGCGAAGCCGGGCCGCCGAGTGAAGGCGAGCGGGGTGGGGCCCCGCGAGCATAGGAAAAGAGGGAAAGCGATGAACGACAACTACTCCATCAGCAAACGGGTCGCGCGGACGGCGATCGCGGTGCTGGCATCAGGGCTCCTGATCGGCGGCGCCGCCTGGCGAACGATTGCCGCCGACGGCCAGACCACCGCGCACGTTGCGACCGTGACGACTCCTATCACGCACGCCGTTGCTGGCGGACGCGATTCCTACGCCGACGTCGTCGACGTGGTCGCGCCGGCCGTGGTGACGATTCACGCAGAGGGGAAGGCAAAGGTTTCCCCCACGCAGTTCCAGTTGCCCGACGACGACTTCTTCGGACAGTTCTTCGGCCGGCAGTTCGGACAGGGACGCCGCGGCACGACGCCGCGCAGCTTCAAACAGCGCGCGCTCGGATCGGGCGTCATCGTGACGACCGACGGCTACATCCTGACGAATTACCACGTCGTCGACGGCGCCGATGAAATCAAAGTCGATCTGACCGACGGCCGCACGCTGAGCGCCAAGGTGATCGGCACCGACAAGCCGAGCGACCTCGCGCTGCTCAAGATCAACGCCAGCGACTTGAAAGCGATCGCGCTCGGCAATTCCGATGCGGTCAAAGTGGGCGACGTCGTGCTCGCCGTGGGCAATCCGCTCGGCGTCGGACAGACGGTGACGATGGGCATCATCAGCGCGAAGAGCCGGTCGACGAACACCGGCGACGGCAGCTACGAAGACTTCCTGCAGACCGACGCGCCGATCAATCATGGCAACTCGGGCGGCGCGCTCGTCAACACGAAGGGCGAGCTCGTCGGCATCAATTCGCAGATCCTGTCCAACTCCGACGGCAACATCGGGATCGGCTTCGCGATTCCGGCGAACATGGCGAAGAACGTGATGGAGCAGCTGCGGACGAAGGGCAAGGTCACGCGCGCGCAGCTCGGCGTCTCGGTGCAGAACGTCACGTCGGACATGGCCGCGAACCTCGGACTCAAACACCCCGGCGGAGTGATTGTCGGGTCGGTCTCGGCTGGCAGCGCGGCGGATCGCGCCGGCGTGAAGCAGGGCGACGTCATCACGGCGCTCAACGGCGAGGCGGTGCACGACTTCAACTCGTTGCGCAACCGCATCGCGAGCGCGGGACCCGGCACGAACGCGGATCTGACGATCGTTCGCGACGGCACCGAGCGTCACGTGACGGTAAAGCTCGAAGAGCTGAGCGCCGACAAGCTGGCGCGCCGAAACGGCGACAGCGAATCCGACAGCCCCAGCGATGACAAGGCAGCGCTCGGCGTCTCCGTGGCGCCACTCACGCCCGACGTTGCGTCCGAGCTCGGCATCTCGAAAGATGCGAACGGGCTCGTCGTCAAGGATGTCGTTCCGGATAGCCGTGCCGCCGACGCCGGGATTCAATCGGGCGACGTCATCGAATCGGTGAATCGCCAGCCGGTGAAGACGGTGGACGATCTGCGCGCAGCGATTCGCAAGACGACCGATCGACCGACGCTGCTCCTTATCAACCGCAAAGGCAGCGAGATCTTCGTGACGGTGCGGCCGGCGAACGGATAAGACAAACGTCAAAAGTTGCGGGCGGACACTAGAGGCCGGGGGGCAAGGCCGAAGCCCAGGCCCAAGGGCACAGCGCAACAGACAGAGGGCACAGAGCGGCGCGCAGAGGCAGGGCTGCGCGATGCTCTCGTGCCCGTCATCCTGTGTACGTGTCTTACGCGCCGACCTTCCGGCGCGGCGGCGGTGCGGGCGCAGCCGATTCGGCGGCAGCCACGCGATGCGGTCGTCGCGAATCGACGTTCACGAAGATTCCCAGAATCAATCCGAGAGCAGCGCCGATCGCTCCGCCAATCATCTGACCGCGGATCAGATGCGACGTCGCGTAGCGGATCACCTCCGGGATTTGGACGATGGCCTGGACCTGCGCTCCCTGCGGAAGCCCTCCAGGCGACGTGTACCACGCCATCGCCGGTGGAACGACGAGCGACGCAACGGCCACTCCGAGCAGAGCGCCCGCCAACACGAGAATCGTCGCCGTCTTCATTTGAACCACATCCGCACGCTCACGCCTTTGAATCTGCGTCGCATATGCACCCCTCATCCGGAGATCAACGGTTCATCGCATGAGGCTCGCGTTCGAGCGGGCGAGCGATTCGGCGATACTGGTGCAACGGCGCTGCCACTTGCCGCGCGTCTCCGGCCCGTCGTTGTGATAGGGGGGTGCGTCTTACCGTCCGAGCAATTCTCCGAGCGGCTGCAGGGCTTCGATGCGATCGGCTGCGGCCTTGATCGAGACCATGATCGGAACGGCAAGCAGCAGTCCCCAGATCCCCCAGAGCCATCCCCAGAACAGGACCGAGACGAATATTGCGACCGTGTTGAGCTCGCCTGCGCGGCCGGTCAGCCACGGCGTGACCAGGTTGCCTTCGATGACGGCCACAGCGGTCGCGATTGCGCCCGCGGCCGCCGTCGGCGCCAGCTCGCGAAACTGCAGGAGGGCCGCGAGTGTGATGAGGACGATCGCCGCCGTCGGTCCGATGAGGGGCAGCACGTTGAATGCGCCCGCGAGCGCGCCCCACACGACAGCATGCGATACGCCGACGTACGAAAGTCCGGCCGCGGTGGCGCCCGCGACGATGACGCTGATCAGCAGGCGGGCGAGCAGGTATCGCTCGATCTGACGATCGATCGTGTGGAGCACGTCGAGCGTCACCGTGCGCTCGTCGGCCCGCGAGCCGCCAAGCGCGATCAGCTTGCGCTTGTACGAATCGCCGCCGGCGAGCAGCAGGAACGTGAGCAGCGTGACGACGACGATGCGCCCCCCGATCGAGGCGATTCCGTACGGAGCGTTCATCAGGTAGGCGCGGAGATCGAAGCGCCGCTTCACCGGCTCGACGCTGGTGACGCCTGGCGGCGGCTTTGACGCTACCGTGGCGAGCTCCCCTGCGGCGCGACGCACGTGATCGAACACCGACGGACCTGCGCCGCCCGGCAAATCCTCCGTGATCGCGCGTTGCAGTTCGCGAACCGCGTCGGGCAGATCGGCGAGGAAGGCGTCGATTTGATCGACCGTGCTTCGCGCGAGGCTTCCTGCGGCGACGGCCAGCAGCAGATACACCACAGCTGCGCCGGCGATCCGGGAAAGACCCGCGCGCATGAACAGCTCGACGGCTGGCTCGAGTGCGTACGCCGCCAGAACGCTGACGAGGATCGGCGTCACGAGGAGCGCGCTCTCGCGCAGGGCAACGATGGTCATCGATGCGGCGAGCACGACGGTTGCGATCGTTCGAACGGCCACACGGTCTGACTCTTCAATTCGTGTACCATTAATCGCGACATGCCGTTCGGCGGCGTCTTCTCGGTCCTGCCCACGCCCTTCTCAGCTTCCGGTGACGTCGACCTCGACAGCCTCCGTCGGATCGTCGATCTCTTCATCGCCGACGGCGTCGACGGATTCACCGCGCTCGGCGTGACGAGCGAGGTGGCCCTGGTGAAGGTCGTGTCGCTCTTCCGCGCAGGAGGAAGTAAGAAGTTCGAAGTAAGAAGGTCGAAGCGGTGAAGTACACCAGCACGACGCACCTTCGAACTTCGTACTTCACACTTCGTACTTCACACTTCGTACTTGTGACAGGAAGCCATGGATCTCGGTCTCAAGAACAAAATCGCGATGGTTGGCGGCGCGAGCAAAGGGCTCGGATACGCGGTGGCGCGCGCGCTGGCGGCGGAAGGCGCGTCGGTCTCGATGGCGTCGCGCGACCATGACGCGATCCGCGGCGCGGCCGGAACGATTCAGCGCGAGACCGGTTCGCGCGCGGTCGCCGTTGCGGCCGATCTCAGCAACCGCGACGCGATCGGCCAGTGGCACGCGACGACGCTGCGCGAGTTCGGCGGCGTCGATCTCCTGTTCTGCAACACCGGCGGACCGCCCGCCGGCGCCGCGGTGTCGTTCGACGATGCGGCGTGGCAGGCGGCGTTCGAATCACTGCTGATGAGCGTCGTCCGGCTCGTGCGGCTCGCCGTGCCGTCGATGCAGACGCGCGGCGGCGGATCGATTCTCGTCGGCACCTCGTCGTCCGTGAAGGAGCCGATCGTGAATCTCGCGCTGTCGAACGTGCTACGGGCCTCGGTGTCGGCGCTCGCCAAGACGCTGTCGCTCGAGCTCGCTCCGAGCCGCATCCGCGTCAACCAGCTGATTCCCGGCCGCATCGAGACCGATCGCGTGCGGTGGCTCGACGAGGTGAACGCGAAGAAGAACGGCATCAGCGTCGGCGAGGTGCAGTCGCGCGCGCTCGCGAGCATTCCCATTGGTCGATACGGCCAGCCCGTGGATTTCGGACGGGCGGCGGCATTCTTGCTGTCCGATGCCGCGTCGTACATCACCGGAGCGTCGGTGCAGGTCGATGGGGGTTTGATCAAGGGTGTTCTCTGATGCTGAGATCGCTGATTGCAGATTTCAGATTCTTGATTGGTTGCAGATTCGAACTCCAATGGGATCGCAGTCAATCAGCAACTTCATGTCTCTAGCCCGCAAGGCATTGCTCGCGATGTCGACGAACCGGTGGCTGCGCGAGCGCGCGACGAAGACGGCGTTCGTCCGCCGATCGGTGTCGAGGTTCATGCCGGGCGAGCACCTCGAAGACGCGATGCGCGCCGCCGTGGCGCAGCAGGCGCAAGGCGTCGGCACGATCTTCACGGAGCTCGGCGAGAACCTGACGCGGCTCGACGAAGCCGAAGAAGTGACGCGCCACTATCTCGATGTCATGGACAGGGTGCAAGCCGCCGGACTGCGCGTACAGATCTCCGTGAAGCCGACGCAGCTCGGGCTCGATCTCGACAAGGAGTTGTGCTTCCGCAATCTGCAGCGGCTGGTCGATCGCGCGGCGGCACGCAGCAACTTCGTCTGGATCGACATGGAGAGCTCGCCATACGTCGACGCGACGCTCGAGCTGTTCCGGCGGGCGCGCGCTGGGTCGCGCTTCGTCGGCATCGCGCTGCAGGCGTATCTTTACCGCACGGAAAAGGATATCGAGGATCTGCTGCCGCTCGGATCGGCCATCCGTCTCGTGAAGGGGGCGTATCTGGAGCCGGCGACGATCGCCTTCCCGAAGAAGGCGGACGTGGACGAGAATTTCTACAAGCTCTCGTGCAGGATGCTGCGCGGCGACGCGCTGCAGGCCGGCACGCTGCTGCACATCGCCACGCACGACCCGGTGCTCGTCGACAGACTCGCGTCGTTCATCGATCAACACCTCGTGCCGAAGTCGGCATACGAGTACGCGATGCTGTACGGCATTCAGCGTCCGCTGCAGGAGCAGCTCGTGCGAGCGGGACGTCCGCTGCGCGTGCTGATCGCGTACGGCGAGTACTGGTTCCCGTGGTATATGCGCCGTCTCGCGGAGCGTCCTGCGAACATCTGGTTTGTGGTGAAGAACATAATCGGATGAGGCGACGTTCTGTTCTAGATACGCGCGCGGGCTACGGCCCGCGCGCGTCTGCGCGTGACAGCCTTGAGCCGTTGCGAGGCGCATATGCGCCGAGCAACAGTGGCGGGGGTGGGTCCCCGCCGCAATAAATAAAGGTGGGACTCCACGCGAGTGAAAAAAGTTGGCTGTGACATGAAGAGAATTCTGCCCATTCTCGCGATTGCGTCGCTCAGCGTAACCGTATCGCTCGCCCAGCGTCGCGGCGGCGGCGCGACCCCTGACGGTCTGGCATTCCGCTTCGTCGGGCCTGCCGTCGGCAACCGCGTCGCCTCGATCGCCGGCGTGGCGGGCGATCCATTCACGTACTACGCCGGCGCCGCATCCGGCGGCGTATGGAAGACGACCGACGGCGGCGTGCGATGGACGCCGGTGTCGGACGCCTTGGCCGTCACGGCCATCGGCGCGCTTGCCGTCGCGCCGTCCGACTCGAGCATCGTCTGGGCGGGTACTGGAGAGGCGTGGGCGATCCGCGACAGCGACGTCATCGGCGACGGTGTTTATAAGTCGCTCGACGCTGGCCGCACCTGGACGCACATGGGCCTCGACGAGACGGGCCGCATCGGCCGCATCCTCGTTCACCCCACCAATCCCGACATCGTCTTCGCGTGCGCGATCGGCCGCATGACAGGCAGGCAGGCAGAGCGCGGCGTATTCCGCACCACCGACGGCGGTCAGCACTGGGACCGCGTGCTGTTCGTCGACGAGAACACCGGCTGCTCGGGTCTGTCGATGGACACGAAAAATCCGCGGACGCTGTTCGCGGGTACGTGGCAGGTGGAGATGCATCCATGGGCCGAGCTGAGCGGAGGACCAGGCAGCGGCGTGTACAAGTCCACCGACGGCGGTACGACGTGGGTGCGACTGGGACCTGCCCTGAGCGAGTCCCTTCGCGGGCGGGGTGAGGATGAGCGGCGAGTCGAAGGGTTGCCGCGATCGCCGCTTGGAAAGATTGACGTCGCAGTCGCGCCGAACGATTCCAGTCGCGTCTATGCGTTGATCCAGACGTCGGACCAGGGATCGTTGTGGCGCTCGGACGACGGCGGCAGCACGTGGCGCGTCGTCAACTGGCAGCGCGCGCTGATCGGCCGCGCCGGCTATTACGTCCATCTTGCCGTTTCGCCCGTGAACGAGGACGAAGTGCTCGTCTCGAACAGCTCGTTCTGGCAATCCACCGACGGCGGGCGCACGTTCGAGGAGCGGATCAACTGGGGCGGCGACAACCACGACATCTGGTGGGATCCGAAGAACGCGGAGCGCTTCGTGATCACGCACGATGCGGGTCTCAGCATCACACAGCAGCACGGCCGCAGCATTCAGCGCGTCACGCTGCCGATCGGGCAGATGTATCACGTGGCGGTCGACACGCAGGTGCCGTACTTCGTGTACAGCAACATGCAGGACGATGGCACGATGCGCGGCGCGGCGTGGGCGGCCGAAGGCGCGGGCGCCGGCTTCAACGGGCTCGGCAACACGTGGGAGCACGGCCTCGGCGGCTGCGAGTCGGGCTTCACCGTTCCCGATCCCGCGGATGCCAACATCGTCTGGGCGACGTGCTACGGCAACAAGGTCACGCGGTACGACGCGCGGACCAGGACCGCGCGCTCGGTGGCGCCGTCGATGATTACGCTCGACTCGCCGCCGCCCGACGCGAAATACCGTTGTCACTGGTCGGCGCCGCTCGCCATCGATCCCTTCGATCACAACAGCGTGTTGTACGGCTGCAACGTGATCTTCCAGACCACCAACGCGGGCCAGAGCTGGAAGATCATCAGTCCCGATCTCTCCACACAGGACCGCGCGCGCATCGTGCCGTCCGGCGGCATCGTCGGCGACAACCTCGGTCAGTTCGCGGGGGAGGTCGTGTTCGCGATCGCGTTCTCCGAAGTTCAGAAAGGCGTCGTGTGGGCGGGAACCAACGACGGCAAGCTCTGGATAACGCGCGACGGCGGCGCCAAATGGAGCGACGTGACGAAGAACGTCGCCGCGCTGCCGGCCTGGGGCGTCGTGTCGAAGATCGAGCCGTCGCACTTCGAGGCCGGTACCGCGTACGTCGCCGTCGACGCCCATCTGATGGACAGCCGCGAGCCGTACATTTTCAAGACCGCCGATTACGGCGCGAGCTGGTCGCGAATCAACGGCGACCTGCCGGACGGCCATCCGCTGTCATACGTGAAAGCCGTCGCGGAGAACCCGAACAAACGCGGGATGCTGTTCGCCGGCACAGGCCACGGGTTCTTCTACTCGACGGATGAAGGAGCGCACTGGACTGAGCTGTCGGCCGGGCTGCCGCACGCGCCGGTCAGCTGGATCGTCGTGCAGAAACAGTTCCACGACGTGGTCGTCTCGACGTACGGACGCGGCCTCTACGTGCTCGACGACATCACGCCGCTCGAGCAGGAGCTGCGAACGACGACCGACGAGACGAAGCTGTTCGCGCCGCGGACGGCGTATCGATGGTCGCAGCGCGGCCGGGGCATCATCAACTACACGCTGAAGTCGGCGCCGCGGGAACCCGTGCAGCTGCAGATCGTCGACGCAGACGGCAAGGTCGTCCGCGACCTGCGTACGCAGTCGCGCGCCGGCTTCAACCGCGCGAGCTGGGACTTGAGGTGGGACGCGCCGCGACTGGTGCAACTCAGGACGACGCCGGCTGACAATCCGCACATCTGGGAGGAGCCGCGATTCCGCGGGCAGGACACGCGTCCGGTTACGCATTGGGGTCTGGAGCCGGCGCAGGTGGGGCCGATCGTCGCGCCGGGAAAGTACACGGTGAAGCTGACGGTCGACGGACAGTCGCTCACACAGCCGATTGAAATCCTGAAGGACCCAAAAGTTGCGTCGTCGCAGGCCGATCTCGATCTGTCGGTCAAGCTGCAGCTTCGACTGCGCGACAACATCACCGCGTCGGCCGACATGGTCAACTCGATCGAAGTGATGCGCAAGCAGCTCGAGGACATGCGAAAGGCGTTCACCGGTGACAAGGACAAGGCGGCGGTGCTGAAACAAATCGCCGACATGGACAAGAAGCTGTTCGACGTCGAGTCGAAGATCCTCGAGCCGGCGCAGATGACGAGCGACGACAAGTATTTTCAGCAGGCGTACCGCATCTACATGAATCTGATCTGGCTGAACGGCGAAGTCGGTCCGGGCGCGGGCGACGTCGCCGGCGGATCCGATTTTCCGCCGACCGACACGTCGGTCTCGGTCATGGAGGGTATCGACAAGGATCTCGCCGCAGTCAGGTCGGAATACAAGCGGGTGATGGAGCAGGACGTGCCCGCGTTCAACCGAACGCTGGCCTCGGGCATGACGCCGCTTGCGGGAGGGATTAGGGATTAGGGGTTAGAGATTGTGTTTTCGGTCTTTGCGATCTTTGCGTTGACCTTTGTCGTTGCGGCCGCCGCTTATCAGGACTCGCCTCAGCCCGAGAAGGGCGAGCAGATCATGAACGCGAGCTGCCGGACGTGTCACGACCTGCGGCCGATCGATACTCATGCGCTCGACGAAAAAGGGTGGACGAGCGAAGTGGAATCGATGATCGAGCAGGGCGCCGAGGTCGCGAAGGACGACGTCCCGGTGCTCGTCGAATACCTGGCGCGCATGCACGGGGCGCTACCGGACGGACCGGGCAAGGAGATCCTCCTCAACACGTGCACGCAGTGCCACGACCTGATGCGCGTCCGGCGCCAGGGACGAAGCGCGGAGGGATGGCTCGAGGTTCTGGACGCGATGTTGAACGAAGGCGCGCTGCTGTCCGAGCAGGATTTGCCCGTGCTGCTCCGGTATCTCGCGAGAACGTTCAAGCCGGAGCGGTGACGCACATTTCGAACGCTCGAATCGACGCGCTGGCCGAAACGATCTGGCGCTACCACCATCTGAATCATGAACTGTCGCCCGCCGACGCCATCCTCGTCCTGTGCAGTCACGACACGATCGTCGCCAGGCGCGGAGCCGAGCTCTTCCTGCAGAAGAGCGCGCCGCTTCTCATTTTTGCCGGCGGCCTCGGATCGATCACCCATCGTCTGTGGCGCGAACCCGAGGCGGATCAGTTCGCGCGCATCGCCATCGGGATGGGCGTGCCGCCGCAGCAGATTCTCATCGAGAATCGATCGACGAACACCGGCGAGAACGTTCTGTTCACGAAGCGGCTGCTGGCCGAACGAGGGCTCGACCCGCACACGTTCCTCGTCGTGCAGAAGCCGTACATGGAGCGCCGCAGCTACGCAACCTTCAGAAAGGTCTGGCCCGAGAAGGAAGTTCTGGTGACGTCGCCGCAGCTGTCGATGAACGAGTATCTGACGCGCTACTCACACCCCGCGCTGACACCCGACGACATCATCAGCATCATGGTTGGCGACTTGCAGCGAATCCGCGTGTACGCCGCCAAAGGCTTTCAGATCCATCAGGAAATTCCAGACGACGTGTGGACGGCGTACGAAGAACTGGTCGCGGCCGGATACGACAAGCACCTGATTCGCTGATGTCGCCGGGCGATCGAGCCTGTTCAGGTCGTGCGTCACGAGCGTGCCTCCATGCGCGTCGTGACGATAAGGATTTTGTTAAATCAAGATCCAGTTTTTCAGATCGACTGGCTCGCACTGGCGGGAAATGCCGCTATCTTTCGCACTTAGCGCGTTACATCTCTTGACATCGGAGCGCGGACCATGTTTTAAAGTGCGCACTTCGTGCGCGCTCGGGCGCGCGGCTGTTGCAACACCGTAGGCAGATCAGGAGGAGGGATTTGTGAGCGTTCCCATTCGACTGTCTCCGCTCAGGTTGTGTGTGCGGATCCTCGCCGCGTCGGTTCTCGCCGTCGGCCTGGCCACCATCGCTGAAGCGCAAATCCTCTACGGCAGCGTCGTCGGCGTCGTCCGCGACGGGACGGGAGCGGTCATGCCCGGCGCCACCGTCACGATCGTCAACAGGGACACCAACCTCACGCGCGAGACGACGACCAACTCGGAAGGCGCGTACAGCATCATCAACGTGCTGCCGGGTCCGTACGACGTGAAGGTGACGCTGGCGGGGTTCCGCGACGTGGCCCGGAACAACGTGCCGGTGACGATCAACGAGATCGCCCGCGTCGACGTCACGATGGAGGTCGGCGCCGTTTCCGAGACGGTCATGGTGGTCGGCGAGTCGCCGATTCTGCAGACCGACAAGTCGGACGTGCACACACAGCTGAAGTCCGACGCGATCACTCAGATGCCGCTCAATCGGTACCGGAACTATCAGGCGCTTCTCAATCTGGCGCCCGGCACGACGCCGATGGCATTCGGCAACGCGGAAACCGACACGCCCGCGCGGTCGCTGGCGACGAACGTGAACGGGCAGCCGAACACGCAGAACTCGACGCGCACCGACGGCGCGACGAACATGAACATCTGGCTGCCGAACCATCTCATGTACGTGTCGCCGGCCGAGACGGTCGATACGGTCGACGTGTCGACCAGCAGCTTCGATGCGGAGCAGGGGATGGCGGGCGGCGCCGCGGTGACGGTCATCACCAAGTCGGGCACGAATAATTTCAAGGGCTCGGCGATCGAGTACTTCAACAACGAGAAACTGAACGCCAAGCCCTACTTCTTCGGCGTCGGCCCGGCGCCCGACAAGCTGCCGGTCAAGACCAATAACTACGGCGCCACGCTCGGCGGGCCGATCAAGCGCAATAGCGTCTTCTTCTTCGGATCGTTCGAAGGCTACAAGAGGCGGCAGAGCCTGTTCACGTTCTTCACCGTGCCGGACGCCGCGCTCCGGGCCGGAGACTTCAGCAAAGCGTTCAACACGAACGGGTCGCTGCAGCAGATCTACAACCCGCTCACGGGCAATGCCGACGGCACCGGGCGACAGGCGTTCGCGAACAATCAGATTCCGCTCGGCATGATGAACCCGATCGCTCTGAAGATTCTGAATCTGTTCCCGCTGCCAAACATTCAAGGCATCGGTGCCGGCGGACTGACGAACAATTATCAACGCCCGGAAGATCGCGCGGTGGACCGCGAGAATTACGACGGGAAGGTGAACTGGAACCGGACGTCGGCGCACCAGATCTGGGCCAAGTTCAGCCACATGCATGCCGTCGTCGACGACCTGTCGAACTATCTCGGCGTTCCTACTGTGAAAGGCAGCGGCGGGAACACGAAGGTCTACCAGGTCACGGCCGGTCAGACGTGGACGCTGAGCCCGACGGTGTTGATGGACCAGACGTTCGGGTTCTCGCGCCAGAAGCAGGACGTGCTCGGGCCCGATTTCAATGCCGGCAACTTCGGCCTCGACGTCCTTGGGATTCCCGGCACCAACGACCAGGGCATCGGCGACCAGCGCTACGCGGGATATCCCGAGTTCCAGTTCGGCGGCACGACGTCAGGCTTCTTCAGCCAACTGGGCAACCGCGACGGCTGGAACCCGATCTTCCGCGACGAGCGGACGTACTCGATTGCCACCAACCTCACCAAGGTTGCGGGGCAGCACGACTTCCGCGGCGGGTACTTCCTGAATTTCCTGTATCTCGATCACTGGCAGCCGGAAACCGGCAACCCCCGCGGACAATTCCTTTTCAACGCGAACACGACCGGGCTGCGCGGCGGCCAGACCGCCAACTTCTACAACGCGTACGCCTCGTTTCTCCTTGGGGAGGTCGGCAGAGTCCAAAAGAGCGTGCAGAACGAGCTGATGACGTCGCGCGAGTGGCAGCACGCCCTGTACTTCCGCGACCGATGGACGCCGACCACGAAGCTGACGCTGGACCTCGGGCTCCGGTGGGAGGTGTACCCGATCATGCATCGCGCAGACGGGCGGGGGCTCGACCGGCTCGATCTGTCGAACCCTGACTTCGCGCGCCAGCTCGACGTCATCGTCGCCGGGCGAGGAGGAAACCCGCAGACGAACGGCATGAAGGCTGGTCTGAATAATTTCGCGCCGCGCATGGGCGGCACCTACCGGATCAACGACAGCACCGTATTCCGCACCGGCTACGGCATCACCTACAACGCGCAGGCCTGGGCGCGGGCCGTCCGCGGCGACAACGACTACCCGATCACGATCGCGTCGACCTTCCAGAACGCCGAGTCGTTCGCGTCCTACGCGACACTCCAGCAGGGCATCCCGAAAATCGTCGGGCCCGATCTCAGCTCGGGGCGCGTGCCGCTCGATCGTTCCGCCGCGGAGTACACGCCCGAGATCAACAACATCGACCGCGGTTACGTCCATACCTGGAATATCGCGTTCCAGCGGCTTCTGGCGTTCAGCACGACCGTTGACGTCGGCTACGTCGGCGCCAAAGGTGTCGGCGGATACGCGGCCCTGGACATCAATGCTCCGCTGACCCTCGGCGGCGGCGATGCGAGCCGGCCGTACGCGTCGCTGGGACGCATCATCAGGCTCGACTCGTGGGGTCAGCGTCTGCGGACGCGTTACGACTCGCTGCAGGTCGCGGTCAACAAACCGTTCACGCACGGGTTCCTGCTCAAAGGCGCTTACACGCTGGCGAAGGCCATGAACGAAAGCGACAACGATGGCAGAGCCACGCTTTCGTTCAACACGCCGAGCCAGCTCGATCGCAATTGGGCGCCCGCGGGGTTCGATCGGAGACACAACCTGCAGGTCGGATTCGTATACGCGCTGCCGTGGCAGGGGAAAGGCAATGGCTACGGCAGCATCGCGAGGGCGCTGGCCAGCGACTGGCAGTTCAACGGGATGTTCGCGGCATTTAGTGGCGAACCTTTTACGATGACGGCCAACAACGGTGCGTCGGTCAACACGCCGAGCAATCAGCAGACGGCCGATCTGGTCGGCTCGTACACGGTTCGCGGCGATGCCGCGCCGAACGGAACGTTCTTCGACACAAGCGCGTTCGTCCAGCCGACGGGCGTTCGGTTCGGCAACACCGGCCGGAACCAGTTCTACGGGCCCGGCGGCAACGACCTCGATCTGTCCGTGTTCCGCATCTTCCCGATGGGCGCCCAGCGGCGGCTGGAAGCGCGCGTCGAAATCGGGAACCTGTTCAACAGCGGCGTATTCCAGAACCCGCAAAATGACGTGACCTCCGGCACGTTCGGACAGATTACGGCCGTCAGAAACAACAACGGAGTAGCCTTCTATCCGGAACGTCAGGTTCGCCTCGGGCTGCGTTTCAGCTTCTAGCGTGTTCTTCGTGGGCCTGGCGGTGGCGTTGTCTGCGGCGGCGCAGACAACGCTGCCGCCGCTGCCCCATCTCTCCCTCGATTCCTACCCAACTCCCACGCGCCAGGCGGTGTCGCCCGTGTACGAAGTCGCGAACGCGCGACCGGGAGACGCCGATGCCGTAAGTAAGCTCGCGCAAACGCTGCAGGCATGGGAGCAGTGGGGCGCCGCCCACGAGACGTACATCCGCGCGCAGGCGCTCGCGCCGGGCGCGTTCGAGTGGCTGTATCTCGATGCGGTCGTGCTGCAGCGTCTCGCTCGAAACGACGAAGCGGTGCGGCGTCTGGAGCAGGCGCTTCGAGTGTCGCCAAACTATCTCCCGGCGCGCGTGAAGCTCGCCGAGTCGCTCCTCGACGTCGGCGATTTCGATCGCGCACAGCCGCTGTTCGAGGCGCTGCGGCACGAGCCGGCGTCCGAGCCAGCTGCGGAATTTGGTCTGGCCAGGATCGCCGCGGCGAGAAACCAGCATGACGCGGCGGTGCGGCATCTCGAGCGCGCGGTGGCGCTCTTTCCGGAATGGGGCGCCGCGTACTACGTCCTTGCGCTGTCGTATCGAGCGCTCGGACACCAGGACGAAGCAAAGCGAGCGCTCGAGCGTCATCAGCAATACGGATCGCGCTGGCCGGCAATCGACGATCCGGTGCTTCGCAGCGTCAGCGCGCTGCGCGACGATGCGCAGACGCGGCTCGAGCAGGGACTCAGGCTCGCGGAGGCTGGCGATGCCGCCGGCGCAATCGCCGCGCACGAAGCGGCGCTGGCCATCGATCCGACGATCGCTCAGGCGCATGCGAACCTCATCTCGCTCTATGGCAGGCAAGGCAACTGGGCGAAGGCCGAAGAGCACTATCGCGCGGTCGTGGCGCTCGGCTTCAATCTCGGCGACGCGCATTACGACTACGGCGTGCTGCTCGGCCTGCAGGAGAGATGGGCGGACGCTGCCGACGCTTACCGGCAGGCGATTGCGATCAACCCGCGTCACGCGCAGGCCCACAACAACCTCGGGCAAATCCTCGAGCGCGAGCGCCGCTTCGAAGAAGCGGCTGCCGCGTATCGCCAGGCCTTCGACAGTCAACCGACGTTCCGGCTCGCCCGATTCAACCTGGGACGGATGCTCATCGCACTGGAACGCAATGACGAAGCGATTGGCGAGCTCGCGAAGCTGACCGAACCGCGCGACGCCGAGGCGCCGCGATACCTGTTCGCGCTCGCGACGGCGCACGTGAGAGCGGGCCACCGCGACGAGGGGATCAAGTGGGCGACCGATGCCCGGCAGCTTGCGCTGCAGTACGGGCAGAGCGAGCTCGCAGCTGCCATCGAGCGCGATCTCGCGCGATTGAAATGAAGCGCCTGCGGCCCGAGCGAGGCGCCGGGGTCCCCAACGCGCGGGCTTTGCGCGTTGGGGTGGCCCGCCGGAGGGGACCGCGGCGAAGCCGCGGCGCCGAGTGAGAGCGAGCGGGGGCAGCCTTGAGCCCACGTGGGGGTGGGGCCCCACGCGACTGAAAAAATGCTCCCCGCGAGCATAGGAAAATGAAGCGCCTGGGCCCGAGCGAGCATTGGAAATGAGTTTTCGTGTGTTTTGTCTTTTCGTGGGGTTCGCGGGCTATGCGCTCGTGGCGAGGCCGCATTTGCCTGCAGCCGACGATCCGATCTTCATCGAGTCTGCGGCCGCGACCGGTCTCGCCTTCACGCATGTCAACGGCGCGACCGGCAACTACTACCTGCCGGAGATGATGGGCGCCGGCGTCGCGCTCTTCGACTACGACAACGACGGCGACCTCGACGTGTTCCTCGTTCAGGGTGGCGCGCTG